>NZ_ATZI01000034.1 GCF_000428125.1 Bacteroides graminisolvens DSM 19988 = JCM 15093 | reverse complement strand
CAACAAATATACTTTTGTTTGGCGCAAGAGCGTTGAAAGAAACCGGGCGAAACTGATGGATAAAGTTCGTATTCTTTTAGAACAGGTAGATGAAACCATTGCGCAAGAAAATACCCTGAAAGACACACCGGTAGAATTTACCCCGGCTACGCTTTCTCAGATAGTGGATGAACTCAAAGATGCCTTGGAACATGAACCCGGCCCCAACGCCAAGGAGCAGAAAAAAGCTCATCGTGAAAAGAAGAGACAAATAAAGGAACTTGAAGCTCTTGGTGACAAACTGGCTGAATACGAAAAGCATCTGGAGATATTAGGGGATCGTAACTCCTATTCCAAGACGGACCCTGATGCCACATTCATGCGCATGAAGGAAGACGCCATGAACAATGGTCAGACCAAACCCGGATACAACTTGCAGATAGCAACAGAGAATCAGTTTATTACCGATTTCGCTTTCTTTCCAAATCCAACGGATACACTCACGCTTATTCCTTTCTTTAATTCCTTTCGAGAGCGCTATAACAGACTTCCCGGTACCGCTGTTGCAGATGCCGGTTATGGTTCGGAGGAGAACTATCGGTTTATGCAGGAGAACAGGATAGAGGCCTTTGTCAAATACAACTTCTTTCATAAAGAGCAGCGTCCCCGTTATGTTCCCAACCCATTTCATCCGGAAAGCTTGTATTACAACATTGAGCAGGATTATTACGTTTGTCCCATGGGACAGCACATGAATCGTATAGGAACCAAACGGGATAAAACCGCCAGCGGATATGTTACTCAAAGTGCCCGTTATAAAGCTCAAAGATGTGAAGGGTGCCCCCTGCGCGGCAGTTGCTTTAAAGCACGGGGAAATCGAATAATCGAAGTAAATCACCGATTGAATGAATATAAAAAACAGGCGCGTGAAAGGCTAACTTCAGAAGAAGGGATTAAGCATCGGGGGAGGCGGTGCATAGAGCCCGAAGCCGTCTTTGGGCAAATGAAATATAACATGGCGTATCGGCGTTTCCGACATGTTGGAAAAGAAAAGGTTACAATGGACTTTGCCTTCTTTGTCATTGCCTTTAATATCAAAAAGATGTGCGCAAAAATTGCCAAGGAAGCCTCTAAACTATTTCTTGACCTAATTTACCGACTGTACACACACTTAAAAGCGATTTATGGGATGAATTGGGCGACTTTGAAGTCACCGCTTCCGAAAATTGCGGCATAGGTAAACTTAGATTAGAGACAAGCTAGCGATTAGAAAAAAAGAGGATGTGCCTGTTTTGACACACCCTC
>NZ_ATZI01000033.1 GCF_000428125.1 Bacteroides graminisolvens DSM 19988 = JCM 15093 | reverse complement strand
TCAAATAATCAGGGCGCACTGCTCGGTCTTCTACGGACTGACAGTGGTATACTTTTTAATTATTAGGGTGGTATACTTTTAAGTTATTATATACAGCTTTGTTATCTGCGGCAGCATTATATGGAGCAGCACATCAACAACCCATGGAATACTTTGTAATAGCAGAAACTCCCGCTCCCAGAAGTATTAATAATAAAAAATTAAAAGTCTCATTTTTCTCGAAAAACTCATGGGAACAAGACGATATAGTTCAGAAAACAACTGACGCCGGTTATCTCAATGTTTCTTCTCCTGAATTAACGGCACTCGATTTAGTGGCTTATGTCGATAAAATAGGAATGAATAGAACTGTTACCATTTTACAAGAGTTAGCTCAAGAAATGAAAACAACAACACTCCATAGAACTGCGAAAAGATATATAAATACTCCCGTAATTCAACGGTTGGGGTATCTTTTTGATAAAGTATTAGGTGAAGAAAAACTCTCTGATTCTTTATTGAAAATTTTAAATAGCCGTAATTTATCTCCGATATTATTGAGTACTCAAAAAGAAAAGCAGGGAGAGCTAGACGAAACATGGAAGGTGATTAAAAATATAAAGATAGAAAGCGATTTATGATACCACGCCGATATATAGAAGAATGGAAAGCAGTTGCTCCTTGGCCAAATGACGCACAGGTGGAGCAAGATTTAGTTATTGCCAGGGCTTTGGTAGAAATATTCTCTGATGATCTGCTGAAAAAATCACTTGCTTTCAGAGGTGGTACTGCTTTGCACAAATTGTATTTACAGCCGCAAGTCCGCTATTCAGAAGATATAGATTTAGTGCAAATTAATTCAGAACCGATCAATCCGATATTAAAGCAAATTCGCGAACGATTAGCCTTTCTCGGAACTAAGAGAACAGTAAAGCAACATATCCACAATAATGCCGTCGTTTATCGTTTCGATACAAGCACACTGCCTGTAATTAATATGCGATTGAAGATAGAGATTAACACTCGAGAGCACTTTACAGTGCTAGGGTTAAAGGAAATTCCATACAAAGTAGAGAACGGATGGTTTTCTGGTGAATGCAGTTTGACAGGATACGAACTAGAAGAATTACTGGGAACAAAAATGCGTGCGTTATATCAACGCCGTAAAGGACGCGACCTATTTGATTTGTATTGGGCAATGACTCATCAGAATGTTGATACAAAAAAAATAATCCATTGTTATAAAACATACATGGAATATTCTGTGGATAAATCTCCTACTCAGAAACAATTTCTTGTTAACATGGAGGAAAAACTACTTGACAAGGAATTTAGAGAGGATATACATGCCATATTAAGACCAGGAGTGGAATATGACAATGATAAGGCGTGGGAGGCAATGAAACTTAAACTAATTGAAAGGTTATAAGTTTATATAATAAAGAGATACCATTATTAAAGTATGTTATAAAACACATATTTTCGCACGCAATGCTTGCAGATTTCAAAAAAGTGCGTACCTTTGCAATGTGTTTTTCATAGTATTAGATTTAAGGTTAACAAAGGTTGGAGTCAGGCGTGACTCCTTTTTTTTTG
>NZ_ATZI01000032.1 GCF_000428125.1 Bacteroides graminisolvens DSM 19988 = JCM 15093 | reverse complement strand
TTCATGTTTCGCAAGTTCAACTTGCCAGTTTTAATTTGTAAATATCGCATATATGGCCCAGCTCCTCAGATCTGT
This sequence comes from Bacteroides graminisolvens DSM 19988 = JCM 15093, assembly GCF_000428125.1. GTDB lineage: Bacteria > Bacteroidota > Bacteroidia > Bacteroidales > Bacteroidaceae > Bacteroides > Bacteroides graminisolvens. The sequence goes on along the minus strand of NZ_ATZI01000032.1, from coordinate 1,515 downwards.
TGATAATAGCATCGTATATTTCCTCATCGAGTAATCCGAAGAGGTTCGCTATAGCTATAACAATCTCCTGAAGGGCTCCCCATATTCTGTCAGTAACCGAGAGTTCCAAAGAGTCTTTGGTTATGTCTTGAAAAAGTTTGCCCATCGTTTCGTATGCTGTAAACCTCTTTACAACCGAAAGGATGTTGTATTGCAAAGCAACCAAAGAAGTGGAGGCAATCTGCGAAGCAAAGTTGTTGGCCTGACATTTTCCCAATCCAAGCATCCCTTTGGCCTCCTTGAAAATGACCTCCAGAGACCATCTTTGGGAGTAAATTTTGTATGCTTCAAAGAATTCCAGTTTGGTATTGGTTGTCATAAGCCCATTCCATGCTCCGTTCTTGCTACGACGGACAAAGAAGAGTCTGACAGAGGTATCGGCAAAGACCACATCAACGGTGATGTAGTAACAGCGCAATTTGCGACTGTACTTTTTCTGTTTTCTTTGGGTAAGAAGCTTTATCAATGCAGGAGCCGTAAAGTCTTTCCGTTCAAAACCATACTTGGTTTTTCCATTCTCTCCAACCTTAATCATACCCAGATAATCACATTTGATATGGCGGGAGCGGATGAAACGGATAATATCCTTACAAGCAAACCAACTGTCAGCCAGTACGTAGCGAAATCTAATGTTTTTTCGGATGGCTCTTCTGATCATGCTTATCATCAAGTCTGTTTTCTTCTGATAGTATTCATTGAGCCGTTCCTGCAGGGCGGAATCCTTATCCCGTTCTTTGGTAAAGCGTTGTTGAAGCTCCCTGTCGCTCATGCCATAATTCCCCTTCTTTCCCTTTTCACCAAGAATAGCGAAATCAAGGATCATCTGGCTCGTACCGTCGGTAATGGCAAGAAACAGAGCTTTGAAACCAAGAATACACTTGTTATGAACGTGGGAGTAAACTCTTCCGATGTTTTCAATGCGCCTTCCGGCCTTGGGATAGTCCGTATCATCAACTATCAGACAGGTAGTGCCTTCCTTATGGTCTGTGCGGACTCTTATCTTATTCCACAATTGAATGTTCAGGTTATAAAGAAGTTTGCGCCAGTCTATCTGAGGATTACTCATAAACCGATAGAATACATCTTTCTGGCAATGCAGAACATGGCTTAAGGAAGAACTATGAAAATTGAAAGGATTACGAATTATGAAACAAGGATACATCAATAGAGTATGGAACACTTGCAGCAATGTATATACATGGTTGCATTTGCTCTTTGTCCCAAAGAGGGATAGCTCTGTCATTTTTAACCCTTTAATCACATCCATAATGGTATACATGGCTTTATGGGAATCATTTTCCCGGAAAAAGATGCTGATCTCTGAGAGGAATGTTGTAACTTTGTGCATAAGCATAGGGGCGAGTATTAATTTTAGTTTGCACTTTAAATTTACTCATTTTCTGCAACATACAGAAACTCCTATGCCTTTTTTATGCCATCATGTCAACATATCTCATTAACTTGCGAAACTTGAAT
>NZ_ATZI01000031.1 GCF_000428125.1 Bacteroides graminisolvens DSM 19988 = JCM 15093 | reverse complement strand
TTAGCGCTCTTACGATTTTGCAATACATCAACAAAATGAACAATAGACCTATTGGAAGGATTAAATATGCGCTAATTTAATTCCGCCAACGGGTTCATTTTCAACGATATAGCCAAATAAATTCATAACTATCATAGCTGATAACCAGAGTTTTATACGAATTAAATCAATTATGAATTGCATCATATTCAGTTTGAATATATCATCCGAAAGGGAAGGTCTAAACTGGCTGAATTTGCAGGTAAGTGGTAACAGTCAACAAAAAAACCGTCCAGATTGGCATCACCACAATCGAACGGTTTAATTTTGTATCTCACATTTATCTTTGGTCTTTACCGATAATTGAATAATATCGGCTTTAATACCGTTATTTGCTCTATTTTATAATACCATTTTCGATTTCATTCTTAAGAAAAGAAAATACATATACAGCACCTTGATAGTACAAACCACATTCGGGGTCTGAGAGCTTCTTGTATGTTTCAGAAGCATACAACTCGTCAAGTGCACGCTTCATATCCCAACCATAGGTATCCATTAGCATGGAAACAAGTTCTGTGGAGAGACATTCTACTAAAAATTGTACGTCGTTGCTCATGGTTATTGTTTCTTAAGAAATTGTATTGCTCTTTCTGTACCGAAAAAATATTGTATTGCATGATTGCCACGAAATCGAAGTTCCTCGATAAGCGTATTCATTGGAATATAGCCATTAACGAAACGCCGAATTTGGACACCAACGGTATCGTCAGCAATTGGCCCAATTACAATATCGTATGGATGAGTCGGCGTATCTGTATTATTGTTACGATTCATCAACACAAACTCTGCCCACTCAGGGCTATAGTCGTCAAATACTTTTATATTCAAATCGGTATTACTCTGAAGAATAGTATCATCAAATAGGTAGGTATTGATAATCGGTTCGCCTTTCATTAACATTCGTGTAGTACGCAAAGCCATATCGAAAGCTTGTTGCTTGTTAGCATTCAGATAGAAGCCACATCCAAAATCTTTGCCTCGTTTAGAGCGGCAAAGATCTATTTCCTGAATATCAACATTGGAACCATGATATAAAGTAATCATGCTAATTTCCCTCCTTTCTTTGAACAGACAGCTGTCAAGTCATTGACGGCATCGTCAATAGACAAAGTATGCTCAGCAGCATAACAATCAATTAGAAAATCAATTCCGCTGAAACGACGCAAATAGGCATAAGCTTGCGCATTGGTTAAGCTGAACTTAGCAGCGAATGCACCAACACAACAAACCACATATTCTATCTTGTTTGTTATCTCATTCTTATTCATAATTGACCTTGTTTATATTGACATTATTAGCATTGCAAAGATACACATTTTTGCTGAGTATTATGCTTGTTTTTAGAGACTATTCACCGAATGAAGCTTCTAAAGTTCGATTTTAACACAGAAATGCTTTATGCAAGAACTTCGAATGCTGAAATCATTATCTAAAGCTTTATGTTTTGAAAAAACGCTTACTCTGAGCGCACTGTTCTTATGGAAAGCGGGGTGAGCATGTTGCTGTATGAAATTATAATTTTTCAGACTCTCTTTTTCTTGCGCTGGACATCTGCTATCATGTATTTGTACCTAATATACTTCTTGCTTTTTAATATCTATGTCATATTTTGGCATATCTTATCATCTATCTTGTCAATAAAAATAATATATGGAACAAACATATCAAACACTAGAAGATTTCTATAATAACAACAAGTATCATCTTGATAGTTCATGGTCGATTTTTAATAGCTTTTGGTTGAATACAGTCCAATATGAATTGATTCAAGCTATATTAGAGGTAATGATAGATACCTCAATATCATCGAAACAGACAATTGAAATTAACGTCGATTCAACTCAAAAAATCACTATAAAAGTTTTTTGTAAATCATTTGTTAATGATAAATTGCTAGACAGTGTTACAATTCTTGAAAGAATATATGATCATAAAAAAGTAGAACTTCGTCACTGTGGTCTTGTCGGTGTAAATTCTTTGAGTTATATATTTGAGATTATTTCTGATGGAAGACAATTAGAATTTCAGAATCGCAAATTGATAATAGATAAGCAGATTCATTCAATAAAAAAAGAAGAAGTGAGGGTGTCTTTTCGTATTGAAGAATATATGTCATCTTTTAGCATCAGAAAAATGAAACAGATGCTAAAAGAATACACTTACATACCCGTTGGCGGAATTAATTCACTAAAAAATGTCAGGAAATAAGTTGTGCATATCATTGATTATTAGTATTTTAATGGTGATCAAACTATTAA
>NZ_ATZI01000030.1 GCF_000428125.1 Bacteroides graminisolvens DSM 19988 = JCM 15093 | reverse complement strand
TGTAAATAATAATCAGAAAAGGTACCATATAATAATTAAAAAATGGACCACTGCCACTTGCAAAAATATTAAAATGTTGGAACGTGGCAAAGGATATTTTCCCTTTTCCCGTTTTCTGTTTAGATAAACTTCTATACACATAATAAATCATTTATTTTTTGTTTAATAATTTCGTCTGCTTCAGTCTGTAAGAATCCCCGTTCATATTTACCAGATAAGCTTTTTGCGTAATTCTGTCTATAAGTGCAGCAACAAGTATTTTATCCTTTATAACCTCATTCCATCTTTCAAATGCAAGATTTGTTGTGACAATCGTTGATTTTCCGTCCGCTCTAAGCGAGAGGTGGTTGAAGAGCAGCTCCCCCGCTTCCTTGTCGCAGGATACGTATCCAAACTCGTCACATATAACGAGGTCGTATTTTTTAAATCTGTTTTCCAGTGCGTGTAATGTTCTGGAAGACCTGCATTCCTTAATCTGTGTAATCAGATGCGGTACGGATGTGAACAGGACACTCATCCCTTCCATGCACGCCTTTATACCCAATGCTGTTGCAACGTGTGTTTTTCCGGTTCCCGGATTTCCATACAAGACAATATTTCTGTGTTGTCTGATAAAATCCAGTGTCTCAAGCTCCGGCAATATATTTTTCATGCCCTCCGGCAGCTCATTCCGGTCTATTTCATCCAGGTATTTCAAATTATAGAATCCTGCTGTTTTGATTCTTTTCTTTTGTGATTCAGCCTTTCTTCTTTCGTATTCTGCAGTAAACAGGTCTACAATCATCTCGCTGGCGGTTGTTTCCTGCCTGCCAAGCGATTCCATAGCCCTGTCTATTTCAGTTGCCACATACTTTAAACCTAACTGTGCCGCAAGCCATTTCGGTGTATATTCTTCGTTCATGTCATCAGTGTGTAAAATTCATTATCTCAGTCAGGCGGTGTAGCCCATCCATTGCGTATCTCTCTATTTCTGCAGAGCCAGCACTCTCTTTTTCAGCATCAGCTTTTATGGTAACTGTAGGGAAAAGCATAGTCCTAATAGCATTCTTCATACCGGGATTCACTCCATTTGCCTCCAGTATGTCATGTGCGCAAATAAGGTCTTCAAGTGTCATTCCTGCATTTTTTATGTCTTTAAGTATGGAGATGAACTCTGCTGGATGATCACTGAAATGGTCATCAAACACTTCCCTGATTTCTGGCTCGGCATAACGGAGAGCTGCGGAACCCGCTATGGAGCCCGGCTTTGTTTCGAAGGTTTTCAGATAATGCATCAGGTCAAGTTTCCATCCGTTCACCGGTGTCTTCTCATGTTCTGCTACTTTTTTTCGTTGATGATAAACCTCTATCCGGCCAGAGAAGTTGTGCACATCCACCTTTTCTCCCACCAGATTATCAGGCACTGAGTATTTATCTCCCGACACCATGACTGTGCCATACTTGTCCACACTTAACTGGCGTGACTCAAAACAGCACACCCTGTCTTTGAGAGGAAGCATCGCGCGCATATCCTCTTCAGACTTGTATATGATATCGGCAGTCGAGGGACTTGAAGAGGTCATATTCAAATCCATACATACGTCATAAAGGTATCTGTTTGCCTCCTCCAGTGTCATGAACGAGTTCTTGAAATTGAACGCCTTGCGGCGTACATACTCCACAGATCGCTCCACATGCCCTTTTTCGTTTCCCGAACGCACATTACAGAAGCGGTGTTTGAAGCCATAGGCCCGTTCAAGTCTTAACAAAGCCTCTGTAGGTTGCTTTCCTCCGACAAAACTGCCTACGGCAACACGCATGTTGTCATATACCATGCGGTGAGGGACGGCACTAAAAATATCAAAACACTTTTGATGTGACTCAAGGAATGCCAATGTATCCTGTCTGAAAAAAAGGAATGCCATACGATAATTGCTATAAGCTAAAGTAAATACGGCAATGTACAGCTTCGTACGCTGTCCACCGATATACAGATGAAGTTCCCCCCAATCGAACTCACAATCCATACCCGGGGAATAAACCTGGCGTATATAACATTCATGGGCATGAGTGTTTTTCTTATTTTGAATATATTTGGTTACGCTGGGATAGCTGATATCATATCCTGCAGACTTAAGCCTGCTGTGGATATCCGTTGCTTTCATACATAGTTTCTTGTCGCCACGGGCACGTTTCTCATCGTTATCCTTCAGAAAGCCGTCTATCATTGCACACACACAGCCGGTCAGCACCTTCTTCTGCCGTTTACTGCCATCCTTGTATGTCGGTTCGCTTTTCAGATAAGCCACAAACTCACTTTCAGAAGAAGATTTAGCTTCCAGATACTCGTTTACATATTTGGTAATCGTTTTGCGATTAAGCCCAAGATTACGTGCCGTTGCCCTTATCGAGCCGGTCTTATCGTACATCGAAATTATTTCATTTCTGTCAGTCATTGTTATCATTTTTTGCATCAATATATAATTGATGCAAGTTAAACAAATAAATAGTATGCTCTGAAAAATATGAGCAGTGCGCCCTGAATATTCTCGGCTACGCCTCAAATAATCAGGGCGCACTGCTCGGTCTTCTACGGACTGACAGTGGTATACTTTTTAATTATTAGGGTGGTATACTTTTAAGTTATTATATACA
>NZ_ATZI01000029.1 GCF_000428125.1 Bacteroides graminisolvens DSM 19988 = JCM 15093 | reverse complement strand
TTAATAGTTTGATCACCATTAAAATACTAATAATCAATGATATGCACAACTTATTTCCTGACATTTTTTAGTGAATTAATTCCGCCAACGGGTTATTTATTATCTTATTCCTTAGATTTTCTTTCTGAAACCGGACGTAATCTTTATAAAAAGGGAAAATTGGTCCAAAGCCAGTTCCAAACGAAAAATCGGCCCCATATTTTATAGATTTATAAATAAACTCTTCAGCTTTATCTATAGCATCAATAATACGCCAACCTCTTGCTATGTAAGTAGCAATGGATGAAGCAAACATATCACCAGTTCCATTTACATTTTTTGTTTCTATTATGGGTTTTATATATTCTCTGAAATCATTACTTTGAGGGCAATAGAAATAATCCACCAATTTGTCTTTATATGGTACAGATTTTATTATCACAGAGTTCCCCCAACATGACAGTTCTTTTAAGTCCTCCTTTATATTATTTATATTCAATTTCCGCCCAAGCAGAATCTCTGCTTCTCGCATATTCGGTGTAATAATGGTTGCCAACGGTATAAGACTTTCCTTATAACTCAAAACTGCATCATCCTTAATTAACTGGTCTCCTGAGGAAGTAACCATTACAGGATCCACAACCAAAGGAACTTCGGTATAACTACTGAGTGTTTCCGATACCTTTTGTACCAATTCTTTTGAATATAGCATTCCGGTCTTAATACAGTCTGCGCCAACATCCTCCATAAACGATTTTATTTGAGATACCACCATGCCAACAGGAATCAGGCATACATCCTTTACGTGTTCTGTATCCTCATCTACTACACATGTTATAGCCCCGGCTGCATATCCTCCACAAGTACATATGGACTTGACATCTGCCTGTATTCCTGCAGAGCCAAGAGGTTCACTGCCAGCTATAACAAAAACCCTGTAAGGAACTTTTTCTTTTTTAATCATTGCTTCATCTTATTTTGTTAAGGCAATCTACCAGTTTACCAACGAAACAATCCACTTCCGACTTTGTAATGCACAATGGTGGCAATATTCTCAGAATATTATTACCTGAATATCCAGTAAATATATGGTGCTCAAACAGAAGCATCTCACGTATTTCGGACACAGGGATTGCAAACTCTACTCCTATCATTAATCCACGTCCTCTAATATCTGTTATCAGCGGTGACACAATAGAACTAAGTTTCTTTATAAAATACTCTCCTATGTTATAGGCATTTTCTATCAATCTTTCATCTTTCATAACCTCTATTACCGACAATGCAGCCGCACATCCCAGATGGTTTCCACCAAATGTAGTTCCAAGCATTCCTTTGCGAGGTTTAAATATACCATTTATCAGAACACCAGAAAATGGAAAACCATTTGCTATACCTTTTGCCACAGTGATAATATCAGGCTTTATACCACTCCACTGATGTGCAAAAAACTTTCCTGTACGTCCATATCCCGACTGTATCTCATCTAAAATGAGAATTGCACCGTATTGTATTGTAAGTCTGCGCAATTTTTTAAGGAAATCATTCCCTGGAACCCTTATACCACCAACCCCGGAAATACCTTCTATAATTACAGCACAAACATCTCCACTACGCAGTACACTTTCCACCTCTGTAATATCCATATCCGCAAAATACACATTGTTATTACAGTTCAGAGGTGCAGTTATCAGTGGATTGTCTGTTACTTCTACTGCAGCAGACGTACGGCCATGGAAAGAACTCTTGAAAGCTATAACCTTTTTCTTTCCAGTATGAAACGATGCCAGTTTAAGGGCATTCTCGTTGGCTTCTGCTCCTGAATTGACAAAAAAAGCACTATAATCCGGATAACCGGATATTTCTCCTAATTCGTACGCAAGTTTTTCCTGAAGCTTATTAACCACAGAGTTAGAATAAAACATCAGATCCTGCATCTGCTCAGACATACATTTTACCAGATATGGATGAGAATGTCCTATTGATATTACAGCATGTCCACCATAAAAATCGAGATACGAATATCCACAATCATCATAGACATAACAACCTTTGCCTTTTATTATATTGATAGGGAATACAGTATATACATCAAACAAGTTCATCAGCAATTATTTAGTATTTTATTATTCCATCCTTCCATACTTCATTTCGTCACCATTCTTATCGTACTGCTTACGTTTCCCTGTGGGAGGAGCCAATAAGGTTATTTTGACAACAGCGGTACGATGAAGACTTCTTTCAACAGCGGCATCGAAAGCATCCATGTGCTTAGGAAGAAATCGTTGGCTTATTAACCTCAGCGCAAGAATCTTTTCATCATTATCTGTTACAATCTCAGCTTTTCCGAATGCGATAGCCGAACGGTACTGTAGAGTGAATGTCCCATCTTTAGGTCCTACAGTAGGTTGACATTTCGTTACAGCAGAAAGACACACTTCGGGATTCACGGCTATAGCATCCAATTTATCTCCATCAGGAGCACAATGGAAATACCAGACATTATCATCCTTACTTGCTAAAGAAAGTGGCACGCCGTATGCAGTATCATCCGGGCGAGTAAAACTTACTGTAATATACGGGGCCTTACGCATAATGTCAAGAGCCCATTGACTATCCATTTCTCTACTTATTTTCCTCATATTTATTTCTATAATCTTTAAGCGATTTTTATCATTACTAGAACTTGAATGTAAATACAACATTAAAAAACGACCTCTAATTCGTAAGATGTACCAACAATCGAACAAAATTACTACGGAAGAGAATAACACAATGTAATAAAAATGACACTACCTTTATTTTTTTAGAAATATTTTATTAACAATAACCACAAAAAAAATAGCATTTATTACATAAACAATATAACCTATACCCGTTGGCGGAATTAATTCACTAAAAAATGTCAGGAAATAAGTTGTGCATATCATTGATTATTAGTATTTTAATGGTGATCAAACTATTA
>NZ_ATZI01000028.1 GCF_000428125.1 Bacteroides graminisolvens DSM 19988 = JCM 15093 | reverse complement strand
AAAGAAAAGGTTACAATGGACTTTGCCTTCTTTGTCATTGCCTTTAATATCAAAAAGATGTGCGCAAAAATTGCCAAGGAAGCCTCTAAACTATTTCTTGACCTAATTTACCGACTGTACACACACTTAAAAGCGATTTATGGGATGAATTGGGCGACTTTGAAGTCACCGCTTCCGAAAATTGCGGCATAGGTAAACTTAGATTAGAGACAAGCTAGCGATTAGAAAAAAAGAGGATGTGCCTGTTTTGACACACCCTCATACAGAAGGAAGTATGAAACTGATAATAATATTATTAATTTAGCAGTCTAATTAAACACCGTCCTAAAAAAGGGAAGCTGGCATCAATTCCATAAGGTACAATTAAAAGTACTTCGACACATATGCGGACGCATCACCGAAAACTGTTTCAATTCCATAAGGTACAATTAAAAGATCCTTCGGCCGTCAAAGCTGCATTATATGCAAGTGTTTCAATTCCATAAGGTACAATTAAAAGCTATGCGTTTTTTCACCTGAGCATACTGCTTAGACAGTTTCAATTCCATAAGGTACAATTAAAAGACACGCCGGTAATGAGCGGATCTATGTACTTATACTGTTTCAATTCCATAAGGTACAATTAAAAGGTCATCCACAAGCGTGGGGTCAACAATTACATCCGAGTTTCAATTCCATAAGGTACAATTAAAAGTTGTTCGACTGCTACTGTTGTGTCTGTGACTGCTGTTTCAATTCCATAAGGTACAATTAAAAGACTCATACCTGATACGGTATCGCTCTGTATTTTCTGGTTTCAATTCCATAAGGTACAATTAAAAGCGCATACGTTGCTCGAGCTCCAACATCTTCTGCCGTTTCAATTCCATAAGGTACAATTAAAAGATCGAGTGCCAAAAGATGGATAGTAATTCAGTTGATTGTTTCAATTCCATAAGGTACAATTAAAAGTAAAAGCTCTAGTTGAGCACAATAGAGAACGTCTATGTTTCAATTCCATAAGGTACAATTAAAAGGATGAGGCTGATAAAAAGGTACTAGCTAGGATAATGTTTCAATTCCATAAGGTACAATTAAAAGTATGCCCAAGGTGAAGCCCGAGTCGTAACCCTGAAGGTTTCAATTCCATAAGGTACAATTAAAAGAACCCAAAGATGTGCTACCGCATACTCATTCGGTACAGTTTCAATTCCATAAGGTACAATTAAAAGGTGTAGATACTACCCACGCCTGAACAAACAAGGCGAACGTTTCAATTCCATAAGGTACAATTAAAAGAAAGAAAAAGCCTTTGAAGAGTACCGTCGTTTCTCGTTTCAATTCCATAAGGTACAATTAAAAGGTGTAAGGCAGCTGCTCCACCATCCAAGCTATGAGGTGTTTCAATTCCATAAGGTACAATTAAAAGAAGGGTACGTTTCCCATCTGTCAATTCATCTATATTGTTTCAATTCCATAAGGTACAATTAAAAGCGCAGCAAGGCTGTGCGCGAACATTTCCGCAGGCTCAGTTTCAATTCCATAAGGTACAATTAAAAGTCTTGCGGATCATAATGCACCACCCAACTTTCATTCGTTTCAATTCCATAAGGTACAATTAAAAGGAAGAGCTGTCTGAGGAAGAAAAACAAGATCTTTTGTTTCAATTCCATAAGGTACAATTAAAAGGACTTCCTGAATGGAGAATGTACTGAGAGTGTTCTGCGTTTCAATTCCATAAGGTACAATTAAAAGGTTTCAACTTGGGTATGACTAAACAGAATTTTGCTGTGTTTCAATTCCATAAGGTACAATTAAAAGGAAGGCCTGTTTGGAATGTATATTGATTTTTTATCTGTTTCAATTCCATAAGGTACAATTAAAAGAATTGCGACCAAGCAACGGATAATTCTTGAATTGGTTTCAATTCCATAAGGTACAATTAAAAGGCTGTTTGATCAGACACGGAAAGAAGTTTATCCCGTGTTTCAATTCCATAAGGTACAATTAAAAGTCCTCGACATATTAACCAAGCTAAACGCCATCTTCCAGTTTCAATTCCATAAGGTACAATTAAAAGACACCCTTGCAGCACGATGCAATTGTGGAGTTTTGTTTCAATTCCATAAGGTACAATTAAAAGATTCGTTAGGAAACGATGATTCCATGACATTTATTGTTTCAATTCCATAAGGTACAATTAAAAGCCCTGTAATTGATTTTGATAAACCATTGTATTTAGTTTCAATTCCATAAGGTACAATTAAAAGGCGTTAACGCTACTGTGCTTGAAATATTAGAGCGGTTTCAATTCCATAAGGTACAATTAAAAGTACATTTTTGCAATTAACGGACGGATCGATCCATACGTTTCAATTCCATAAGGTACAATTAAAAGAAGATAACCAGGATGTACTCCAGTCTGGTATTTCGTTTCAATTCCATAAGGTACAATTAAAAGATGTCCTGTACAATCAATCCCCTGAGGTACAGGTAGTTTCAATTCCATAAGGTACAATTAAAAGCGATCCAGATTCATGGGTAGCTCAATTCATTGATGTTTCAATTCCATAAGGTACAATTAAAAGAAGCACAGGCGCGGCAACAAAAAAAGAGTTTACGCGTTTCAATTCCATAAGGTACAATTAAAAGGTAGTATCATCGGCCATGTCATTATCATACCGCTGTTTCAATTCCATAAGGTACAATTAAAAGAACCGTTACCTTGACGGCTGCCAAACCCTCTGTTTTGTTTCAATTCCATAAGGTACAATTAAAAGAACTCAAAGTTTTCAATAGTTACTTCAATAGATATATGTTTCAATTCCATAAGGTACAATTAAAAGGTATGTATTTATTGAATGTGTAAAAGAAGGTATAATTGTTTCAATTCCATAAGGTACAATTAAAAGCATATCCACACCAACAGACTTATTAGTCTTTTCAAGGTTTCAATTCCATAAGGTACAATTAAAAGCATCCTTGGCTATGTCAATACTGCTTCTTATTATAATGTTTCAATTCCATAAGGTACAATTAAAAGGCAGCTACTAACTTGGTAGCCGATGCTACCACCTGTTTCAATTCCATAAGGTACAATTAAAAGCTTTAATCCATGCGGTTGCTTCTTGCTTCTTCAATGGTTTCAATTCCATAAGGTACAATTAAAAGGAGAAAGCCGTTTGCTGTGCACCGTTCCCGAAAAGTGTTTCAATTCCATAAGGTACAATTAAAAGGGGGCAAACGTAACGTGAAGGATTTTACCGGTAAGGAGTTTCAATTCCATAAGGTACAATTAAAAGATTAGCCAAAGGATCGGGAGACTGTATAGTACTACTGTTTCAATTCCATAAGGTACAATTAAAAGTTCTTATCATCAGCCTGCACGGTAGCAACTTTATTTGTTTCAATTCCATAAGGTACAATTAAAAGCCAAACTTGTGCATATCAGGTATTCAGGTTGCCCGTTTCAATTCCATAAGGTACAATTAAAAGAAATAACCTTTATCGCTGATTGTCTTGCTACTTCCAGTTTCAATTCCATAAGGTACAATTAAAAGTACAGAAGCTACTTACAATATAGCAAGAACATTGTCATGTTTCAATTCCATAAGGTACAATTAAAAGATCAAACATGACCCGATTTGGTTCTTTTTTAACGACGTTTCAATTCCATAAGGTACAATTAAAAGTGGTAAGTGAGTTTGTTGGCGTGCCTACCTACCTGAGTTTCAATTCCATAAGGTACAATTAAAAGCATACTTGAATACCTAGGAGAGCCGGACTGATTGTTGTTTCAATTCCATAAGGTACAATTAAAAGACAGCCGGAACTAGCTAAGCAAGTATATGAGTTCTTGTTTCAATTCCATAAGGTACAATTAAAAGTCATACCGTGGCAGAAGGAGGCACTTGACGAACGGCGTTTCAATTCCATAAGGTACAATTAAAAGAAATCAATGATTATGCAGTCTTGCCGTTTTTTCGCGTTTCAATTCCATAAGGTACAATTAAAAGCGAAAAAACGCAAAAGTTCCTCACAAGATTTGAGGTGTTTCAATTCCATAAGGTACAATTAAAAGGCAATGAGCCATCTATCATTAGCATTAAGTCCATTCAGTTTCAATTCCATAAGGTACAATTAAAAGAACTTAAATGGTTACAAGCAAACTCTTATAATGTGCGTTTCAATTCCATAAGGTACAATTAAAAGCTATCCCATCATCTTGTAATTTTAAAAGTCTCTGGTTTCAATTCCATAAGGTACAATTAAAAGAAAACTACTTATAAACTTGATACCGAGTATTTAAGTGTTTCAATTCCATAAGGTACAATTAAAAGATACAGTCGTTCGCACAACATTTTGCTTTAATCGTTGTTTCAATTCCATAAGGTACAATTAAAAGAAAAGTCAAGTACTACACCGAAGAATGTCTTTTAAGTTTCAATTCCATAAGGTACAATTAAAAGCTTACTCGTTTCCGCAAACTGCGCCATGTATTCCTGTTTCAATTCCATAAGGTACAATTAAAAGAAAAGTCAAGTACTACACCGAAGAATGTCTTTTAAGTTTCAATTCCATAAGGTACAATTAAAAGCTTACTCGTTTCCGCAAACTGCGCCATGTATTCCTGTTTCAATTCCATAAGGTACAATTAAAAGAGTGACAATTTGCCAATTATGTATAAACCTGAATTCGTTTCAATTCCATAAGGTACAATTAAAAGCAACTGACCCCGCAAAACGCTTTTTCCCGTCTTGGTTTCAATTCCATAAGGTACAATTAAAAGTTAATAGAGGCCTGATAACTTAAGCCCTCTGTATGTTTCAATTCCATAAGGTACAATTAAAAGATTCGATTGAGGGTTATATTAAGATGAATGTTTGGTGTTTCAATTCCATAAGGTACAATTAAAAGTTGCCGACAATGCTTCAGCGAAAGCGAACATTGAAGTTTCAATTCCATAAGGTACAATTAAAAGGATAGTATTGCTGCCGTCTCGAGTCTGAGTCACCTGTTTCAATTCCATAAGGTACAATTAAAAGGATCCCGTATGTTACTATCATGGCGTCTTTTTTTGGTTTCAATTCCATAAGGTACAATTAAAAGCCTGTTTCTGCGCTGATAGCCATCGCAATACCCTCTTGTTTCAATTCCATGTAAATAATAATCAGAAAAGGTACCATATAATAATTAAAAAATGGACCACTGCCACTTGCAAAAATATTAAAATGTTGGAACGTGGCAAAGGATATTTTCCCTTTTCCCGTTTTCTGTTTAGATAAACTTCTATACACATAATAAATCATTTATTTTTTGTTTAATAATTTCGTCTGCTTCAGTCTGTAAGAATCCCCGTTCATATTTACCAGATAAGCTTTTTGCGTAATTCTGTCTATAAGTGCAGCAACAAGTATTTTATCCTTTATAACCTCATTCCATCTTTCAAAT
>NZ_ATZI01000027.1 GCF_000428125.1 Bacteroides graminisolvens DSM 19988 = JCM 15093 | reverse complement strand
AACTGGAAGTACCTTACAGACTCAATCAAAAGAATTGGAAGCCAACATTTATTCCTTTTGCTAAAGCAAGGAAAAGAATTGAAACACTCTTTTCGCAGATGTGTGACCAGTTCATGATGATAAGGAATTATGCCAAAGACGTCAATGGGATTTTTACTAGGATAATCAGTAAGATTAGCGCTCTTACGATTTTGCAATACATCAACAAAATGAACAATAGACCTATTGGAAGGATTAAATATGCGCTAATTTAATTCCGCCAACGGGTTTAATTATATAAGACTGAGCTATTGAGAATTAGCATATCAAGTCATTTACTCTGTGTAACAGCAAACAGCATTATTGTAACAAATACTTTTGAGTACGTTACATACTTCATTATCACTTATATTCATACAGCTTTACATGCAATATTTTAAATTCACCAACGGAAATACGAACGTGACGTCCTTGATGAGTCTGATCACCATTTAGCCGACGTACATATTGAAACGAGCCATCAGCCTGAATACTGACCTCGTCAACTGTTCCTATGCCAACACGGCTTTCTCCTTTCCAAGAGGTGTCTTGTTGCGCATGATCTCCTCCCTGATAAGCAAACCCGTCTTCTCCTAGTTTTGTGTTTATCGTTTGGCTGTGTACATCTGCTTTTTCAAACTCCACCACTATACCATTTCCGGCAATGAGGAATTCATCTTTCGAAAGGCGTAAAACAACACCCCCACCCTCCGGCCATATACTTCCATCGGTAGCGCGCGGATCCCAAGGCAATGTGAAGTAGTGCCGGCAAGTGAGCTTAACGCCATCATATTGCAGCACACGTTCCTTGTTCTGAGCATCAAAAAACAAACCGTTCATAACTCCTTTCCCTTGATTGGAAGTTATCACAGGCATCAGTTCTTTCATTAGTCCGTAGCCCTGCACAAGCGGATCTTGTGGGGAATCCGATCCATCTTCAATGGAAAACGGACTAAAACCTATTGCATCGTGCTCTGCAAAGACATATAGTGCCTGCACCGAATTATTCATTGATCTTTTAATTTCGGGTATAAACAACGGATTGTTAGGCAGCTTATATTGTGCTACCCAATCAACAAAGCCTTTGTCATATAAATCGGGGGCCAGCAAATCAATGTGCGGTGCCCCACAATGCCATATATCAATGAGATGTGCCAACGGACCGGCCGAAGGATATTCACCTGGTTTGCGTCCTCTGCTATTCATTGCCGCATTAACATATAAGGGAATAGGATGAATGGAACGTGCTGTTTGCGCTAGTTTATCTACATATTGCGCATAATGAAAAGCCATAAATATTTCATCCGTATAAACGTCTGCCCCAAAAACATCCTGCCAGGTTCCTTGGGTTTTATACCCATTTTGTGCCCACTTACGAAGCATCTGAGGATGAAGTTCTTTTTTGTTTTTCAGAAGGTAGTTCAACAATTGCTGCGGTACCTGTGATTGAAATAGTTTAGTTGCTTCCTTCGAATAATCGCGTGCATTTTCCAGCATGCCAATTTCATTTTCTATTTGCATCATAATGACCGTTTGTCCATCGCTATCGACCTCGGCAATGTGTTGCATCAATTTCTTAAATGCGCGATTATCAGCCTGATACACGTTTTCGGAGAAAACACTTGCAATCTCCAACGGTTTTCCTGCTTTAGTATAAGCGCGCGGGTATTTCTTATAATCTCTTTTAAACCATAACGGAGCATAGCAACTCATTGAGTTCTTCCATGCACCAAACCACAAGAATACTACTTTTAGGTTATTTTTCTTAGCCTGATCTATTGCTTTATCTATTTGAGAGAAGTTATACGTTCCTTCAGTGGGTTCAATCAAGTCCCAATAAGCAGGAACCAATACTGTATTTAGTCCCATACGTTGCAATTTGGGGAAAATACGTTCAACATCTTCAGATGAAGAGGCAGATGAGTTACCCAATTCACCTCCCAGAATAAGAAAAGGTCTGCCTTGTACGATAAGTTGTGTCGCCGTACCTTTTTTATTCAGGTAAGCAAGGGTGCTTTGAGCAGATAAAGATAAGGGCAATAACAAAAGTAAACAGATATATAAACCTGTTCGCTTTATAATTTGATAAATTGTATTCATTCTCTTAAATTAATTTAATGTGATATATGTTAGTTTCATGGCTTTTACGACATCTACAGGTGTTTTTCAGTTTATTACACTCGTAACTTCCACCACATATTCTTTCTCAATACCATCAACCTTTACATAGACAGTCATCTTTCCTGGTTTGCGCGTAGCCTGCACTACTGCCAACGCCTTACCGAAATAAGTACGAATGGAGTTACCAGCAAAGGTCTGCTCTCGGCGCAGATCGCCATTATCAATACTAAGGAAACGACCTTCTCCCTCAACACGAATGCTTACCAATTTATCATCTGTCTGCACGAGGTTACCCTCTTCGTCAGCCAAACAAATAGAGATATGCGAAAGATCTTGGCCGTCAGCTTTAATCTTTGTACAATCAGGGGTAACAACTGCTTGAGCGGTATTTCCTGATGTAATGAGCTGATAGTAAGCAAGCTCTTTATTGCCATTATATCCTTTGGCTACGAGTTTACCAGGCATGTAAGGCAAGTGCCAGATGATTGTATTATTGGGAAAACTAGCAGCGGACTGTTTACCCATCAGTTTATCATTGAGAAACAGTTCCACGTTTTCGCAATTGGTAGTGGTCTGAAGTTCTATCACCATACCGATGTAGGATTGCGGAAAGTTCCAGTGAGCTGCAAGTTTAGGCCATTGCCAAAGATCGCGACCATGTTCGACGTTGAGTGATGGATCGGGAATAGCAATGCGAACCATCGGTTCGGAATTCCACATGGCACGGTGAAAAGCAGCACGCGGTTTTTCGTCCATACAGATATCAAACAAACCATTGGGCCATCCTTTACTTGGCCATCCGGCTTCCCCAAGATAGTCTACACCAGACCAGATAAAACCACCTGCTACAAAATCATTTTCAGCAATAACATACCAAGGATTGAGGGTTGTATAACTTCGAATATTACCTTCCTCACCACGATAATAAGGCAATTCTTCTGAAATAAGAAAGATACGTTCCGGGTGGTTGCGATGGTCAGTCAGCATACGTGCTTCGAGATAGTTATAGCCAATAACGTCGGTAACGCCGGCAAATTTCTCCTGATGATTGTTTTGCGCAGCCAGCGTAACAAGACGTGTGGGGTCCAGTTTATGCACAAAGTCTTGCAGCATACGGGCACGTTCTACGCCTGCATCACTTTGATCCCATGCCTCTTGCAGTTCGTTGCCGATACTCCAGAGAGCAACAGACGGATGGTTACGGTCGCGTAAAACCATGTCGGTTATATCCTTCTGCCACCATTCGTCGAAATATTTCTCGTAGTAGCCCGATTTCCATTTATCAAAAGCTTCGTCTATAACCACAAATCCCATACGGTCGCACATGTCAAGAAACTCAGGTGATGGTTGATTGTGAGCACAGCGAATAGCATTGCAACCATATTCTTTGAGGATCTCCAAGCGACGCTCATACGAACGATCGGGCACAGCAATACCGAGACTTCCAGCGTCATGATGAAGACACATGCCTTTTAGTTTGATTCGGTGACCATTTAACAAAAAACCGTTGTTTTTATCGAACTTGAAAGTGCGTACTCCAAACGAGGTACTGTACACATCTACCATACGCCCATGCACTTTAACGGTTGTTTCTATACGGTAAAGATTAGGTGTATCAATGCTCCATAATTGCGGATTGTTCAAAGTGAGTTCCTGCACCACATCTGCTGTACTTCCTGCAGCAACAACAACTTGCAATGAAGAACTGCGTTCCAAACGATGACCTTTGTTATCAAATACTGTCTGCTGCACACTTATTTTTTGTTCATTGACTGATGTATTATTCACTTTTGTAACAATATGTACATCGGCCTTCTCCGCATTTATCTGAGGAGTAGTAACATACGTGCCATAAGTAGCCACATGCACCGGATTTAGCGTTTTCAGCCATACATGGCGATAGATACCGGCACCAGCATACCAGCGCGGACGTCCACCGGTAGTATTTACGCGCACAGCCAATACATTTTCTTTGTCAAAGCTGATGTAAGGAGTTAAATCATACTCTATGCTGCAAAATCCATACGGCCTATATCCCAAATGTTGTCCATTGACATACACATCACTCTGCATGAAAATACCGTCAAAGTGGATTAATAGTTTTTTTCCTTTGCTCGATGCAGGAACTCTGAACGTCTTACGATACCAACCTATACCATCAGGCAGATAAGCAACTGAGCCACCTTGTTTAAAGTCAAACATTTGCTTAATGTTCCAATCGTGAGGCAACTGAACATCTTCCCATAAGGCATCAGCATAATCAAGATTGGCATACTCGATGTCATCACTGAGGGAGAACTTCCAATCAAAATCAAAGTTTTCTCTCAGGCGCAGTTGATATTGTGCAAAAACGGTTGTAACACTAAAAGACAAGAGTAGAATGGATAAAATCTTTTTCATATCATATTGTTTATCATCTCAAAGAGATATAAGTTTGAATAAGCAATCTGTAATTTTTCTCGCTACTAGCTTGTATGCAAAAGCTGCGGACAAAGACGAATCAGCCTTGCCCGCAGCTGCAAAAATAAAACGAATACCTATTCTCTTGCGTTAGTTATATCCGGGATTCTGATAAGCAGCTTTTTCCTCTTTGGTCATTTCCAAAGCGTCAAGTTGTCCACTCGGAATAGGACGAAGATAATGCTTCATTTCTATCTTACGAGTAAAGGTTTGACGAGTATGGTTGCCCGCTGTAGTCATAGCACCTGTATTCACTGGGTTTATGCCACTACCTATTTCATAGTTGGCAGCATACTCAATAAGCTTTTGTGTGCGTACTAAATCAAACCAACGGAAACCTTCACCGAAGTATTCGCGACTACGTTCGGCAAGAATATAATCTATCGTGATGTTTGCTGGTGTTGCAGCGGTCATTGCTGCGCTGTTGTCTGCAATCTTCTCTTTGCGACCATTGTTATCCCAGCGCCACTTTCCGGCACGAGCACGAATAACGTTGATCAGTTCACGAGCTGAACGGCTACCAGTAGCACCTTTCACTGCTGCTTCAGCGGCAATGAAATAGAGTTCGGAGAAGTAAGCGATATTAATCGGACGGGTTATACTACCGTTGGGAGATCCCAGTCCTGTGCCATTATCGGTGCGATAAGTGCCGAGTTTCCAAAGGGTAGGATAACGTCCGCGACTGATGTGACTTGGTTCAATAACATATTCGCTACGTCCAGCCATGATACCAGCTGCTACTTCGCTGGCTTGTGCGCTCGGCGCATCGTACTTAACAGTACCAGCAGGCAGGTCTGTATCGAGAAAGGTAAGGAAAGGTGACTCATCAGATATGGCAGATTCGTTGGCATTAGCATATACGCTTGTCCATGTTGCCCCGCCTTTCTTCCAATTGCTATAGAAAGTTGTAACAAACGTACCGTCGTAGCGAGAGTCATTGGTTTTGTCAGCAAAGGTCTTCTCGAAAACACCAATGGGAGGTGCCATACAACTCCACGGACGACCATAGGCTTGAGCAGCTTCTCGTTTCACAACTTCGCCAGCAGTTTTGTGGCCTGAATCAGTTCCCCATTGATGAGAAAAAGGCTGACCCGATACGCTATAAGTTGCATTATTCCCTATGCCTCCACGAATTAGAGTGTAGTTCCATGTTACAAACCATACAATTTGATTACCTGGCGCACCGCCGCCAAAATAGCTGTGACTCGCCCCATCATACTGTTCGCTACTTTCGGTGTGATCCGCATAAAGGAGAACTTCCTTGTTGCGGTCGTTGGAACCAAGATGGACATCGTAATAGTAATCTAATAGCCCAAAATTACCGGGATTATCAATGCCAGCCAAAGCTACGTCATACGCTTGTTGAAAATACCATGCCGCATCATGACCATCGGGATCAGTGCGTGGAGTTTCGGGATAGGTAGGCACATTATTCGGGTTTTCAAGCCACCAGCCGTAAGTGAGATATGCCTTAGCAAGCATCAAACGAGCTAGTGTATTGGTAGCTCCTCCAGTGACGCGTCCCGTAGCAGGCAGTTGTTCAACGGCAAGCTTTAAGTCAGGGAAAATACCCTTTGTGTAAACTTCTGGGACAGTGTTGCGCACGCTCGTACGGTTGGGTGCGCTGTTGAATTTTAGTTCCCCTGCACCTAGGTCAAGGGGCACACCACCAAAATTCTGCACCAGCTGGAAATAGTCGAATGCCCGGAAGAAGCGAGCTTCAGCTATCAAGGCATCTGCCACACCAGCCGTCACGCCATTTTCAATCACACCACTAGCTGTATTGATATTACTAAAAGCTGCGTTCCAAAGGGCATCGGAACGCACGGTATTAGAAGCGTAGTTGCCCACGCCTTCAGTAAGGTCAATATCCTTAAAGTTATTGTCAGCACTCCATGCGTAAGTATACTCATCAGTCGGTTGCTGGCATGCAGCATAATAGTATTGTCCATAGAACTGACGCAAATGGGCATACATTGCCGTTAATCCACCCATAACACCGGTTTCAGTGGTAAAGAACGTGGGATCGTAGTTGCTTCGCGGCTGCTCGTCGAGTATATCGGAGCAGGCGACGAGGTTAGCGCAGAGGACTGCGACCAACACTAATTTTATATAATTATTTCTCATTCTCTTTTGTTTTATTTAATTCCTTGTCTGACGAGTTCTGTGTTAAGGGATAAGTAAGTGCAATAATTCATCTTTTCAAAAATAGCCAAATCATCCCTTAAAATATAAATACGCCCACAGACAGTCATTCATTTTATCATATTTCTCTCGTTAAAACGTCAGATTTAACCCGAACATGTAATTCGTCGAGTTAGGCGAGTTAGTACCGATGATAAGCAAACGCGATTTCAAGCCAGTAGTAACCGCTTGATTCTCATTGCCATACGAGTTCGGTTCGGGATCGCATCCACTTTCATCATGGTAGGGCGAGAAGAACACAAATGGGTTTTGCACAGTAGCGTATAAGCGTAGATTACTAATTCCATACTTCGAGGTAAACGACTTAGGTACATTGTAACCTAGTGTTATAGTACGTATCTTGAGGTACGAAGCATCGAAGTAGCCCAGTGTGCTGCCATACTTAGGATTATCGCTTTGTTCAGCTCCACCTGGCTTCGGATACTTAGCTCCAGTGTTATCAGGTGTCCAATAATCTACGCTCACATTACCACGACGTCCAGTCAACATATTCAAATACCCGGTACTGCTGTAAAGGGTAGAAATTAGGGTACCTCCATTCTTGAATGCACCAACTACACTAAGATCAAAATCTTTATAAGCCACACGTGTATTAAAACCACCTTGCCATTTCGGCTCCATGCTAATAATCTGACGGTCGCTGGTATTGATTGCACGAGTCGGTAATCCGTTGGCATCATAGTCACCAGTGTATTTCACTTTAATCATACCAGCATTGCCACCCGGTTCTGCAATAGCCATCGCCGCTGCTTCATCTTCTTGCCAAAGTCCTACTTTCTCGTAATCATAAATTACATCAATAGGATGTCCCTTAAACCACCAGTTGCTTTCATCACGGTCAGCACCTGAAGCAAGCGACACCAATTCATTATGATTAGAGTAGAGATTGATACCAGCATCCCAGCTCCAACCATTATAATTATCGAGAATAACACCGTTCAACGAGAGTTCGAAACCCTTGTTACGCGTCGATCCAATGTTAGCCATATATGAACCTACACCTGCAGTACTAGGCAAAGATACGCTGAGTAGCACATCTTTAGTATTCTGCACGTAGTACTCGAATGTACCGTAAATGCGACGGCTCAACAATGAAAAGTCTAGACCGAAGTTCCACGTTTGCGAGTACTCCCAGCCCAAGTTGGTATTAGGCAGTTCGCTCACATAATAACCAGTGTCATATCCTGTCGGTCCAAAGTTGTAAGGGCGTGTGGCGAGTAATCCGAGCGTTTTGTAAGGATCTACAGATTGGTTAGATGTTTCACCGTAGCCAACGCGCAATTTTAATTCGTCCACCTTCGTAAGCAGATTTTCCCAAAACCCTTCCTTTGAGATATTCCATCCGATAGATACAGCGGGATACGTATGCCATTGGTTGCCTTTAGCAAGGCGGCTAGAGGCATCAGCACGGAACGTCACACTGGCCATGTACTTGTCATCATAGCTATACATAGCACGCCCCATGTATGACATCAGTCCTGCTTGCCAATAGCTCTGGTCACCCGGCTTCACTGAAATTTCACCAGCAGCTTGACCAAGGTTGAAATACTGGAAATATTCCGCCGGAATGTCCCTTGCAGATACGGCAGACTTATTGTAAGTAGTTTGTTCAGCCGAGTACATACCTACGACGTTAATTTTGTGCTTACCGAAAATACGGTCATAAGTCAAAAGATTTTCTACCGCCCAGTTCGTGGTAAGCGAGTTACTTATAGAAGCTGACGAAGGTTCACTTGCATTAGTGCTGTTTACACCCATTCCGGTGAAAGAGCCACCATTCCCATAACGAAAATTCAAACCGAGATTGATGCGGTATTTTAGTCCTTCAACACCGGGCACTTTTACTTCACCATAAACAGTATTGTAAGAACCAAATGCCTTGTTCTCTTGAATCCAAATATCTTTCAGTCCTTTCAGGACTTCGCGTGGATAGATATACTGCTCATCCGTAGACATTTTTACAGTACGTTTCCATGAGCCATCTTCATTATAAGGGTTCACTAATGGTGAGAGACTCAGTGTTCCGTAAAGCCCGATATTTCCACCCTCAGTAATATTGTAAGTATTGTTAGTTACAAATCCCACTTTTATATATTTACCCACTTCTTGATCTAGAGCGCCACGAAGTGAGAAACGATTATACTGTTGTGTAGGTACTACTCCCTTGTCATTGAAGTAACCCATCGAAAAGCTGTAGTTATTCGTCTTGCCACCACCAGAAACGTTGAGGTCATGGCTAGTGGTAATACCTGTCTGGTAAAACAGATCTTGCCAATCTGTATTCACATCGTCCGACTCGTCCATACCATTGCTATATTTGCCTGCTGCTGCACGC
This sequence comes from Bacteroides graminisolvens DSM 19988 = JCM 15093, assembly GCF_000428125.1. Taxonomy (GTDB): domain Bacteria; phylum Bacteroidota; class Bacteroidia; order Bacteroidales; family Bacteroidaceae; genus Bacteroides; species Bacteroides graminisolvens. The sequence continues at coordinate 1,984 of NZ_ATZI01000027.1, read as the reverse complement.
AATGCAGCAAATTCTTTTCCATTCATCATTGGATACTTTTCGGCAATTTTAATACCATAATATCCATTGTATGTTATCTGCGCTTTCTGCTCGGTATAACCCTTGTGCGTAGTCACCATGATAACACCATTTGCACCACGAGAACCATAGATAGCAGTAGATGAAGCATCTTTAAGGATATCAAGACTCTTGATATCGCTCGGGTTGATATCGGACAAGCTACCTGCAAACGGAATGCCATCTAATACTACTAATGGGTCATTGCTAGCATTAAGCGAACGTACGCCACGAATACGTATTTGCATATTTGCACCTGGTTTAGATGACGTCTGCTGCATTTCCACACCGGCTACACGTCCTTGTAATGCTGAAGAGATATTACCAGTTTGCACCGCTCGTAATTCTTCACCACGCATGGAAGCAATAGAGCCTGTTACGTCTGATTTTTTGGCCGTACCGTAACCAATAACCACCACTTCTTCGAGCAATTCAGTATCTTCTTTCAACACAACCGTCAGAGAAGTTTTTCCATTCACTGAAATTTCTTGCGAAACATAACCCACGTAGGAAACTATTATCGTACCATTCTGGGGTATATTAAGAGTAAAATTTCCATCCAAATCGGTAATAATACCGTTGGTAGTACCTTTCTGTAACACACTGGCTCCAATAATAGGCTCGCCATTTGCGTCTTTCACCACACCTTTCACCGTGACGTTCTGTGCAAACGCACAAACAGGTAGCAGGCATACAAAAAACAATAAACTCAGAAGTTTAATCTTCATATGATTCATAATATTAAAAAATTAAATTGATACATGGGGATATCTTCTCTCTAGAAAAGTCTAAAGTAAAGTTAACTTTGGTTTTGTTCTGCATAGGCTCGATATAAGTTAAGGATTAAACAATTTTGCATACATTATGTATTCAATGCAAATATATAACTAAAACGGATATATAAATGAATGTATTTTTGCGTATAATAATGCAATATTTGCAAATATACAATACTTTACGTCCGCTTTACTTTAGAATGTACCGCTGGTACTGTGAAGGAGTGTAATTTGTGACTTGTTTAAAGAGGCGATTAAAATGACTTAACGAGTCGAAACCACACTCAGTGCTTATTCTCGAAATACTCAGACTGTTCAGCGCCAGCAGTTTGCAAGCATAGCCGATACGCATATCAGTAACGTACTGTACATAGGTTTTACCCGTATTTTCCTTGAAATAGCGGCAAAAAGCAGCAGGATTCATTGCCGCCATTGAAGCAATCTCAGCCAAGCCCATGTCACGCGTGTAGTTGCCGTTAATGTAGGAAATGATTTTTTCAATACGAGTGTTTCCCAACGTAGGGAACACCTCTTGGTACATAGGAGAAGCTAGTACGTCGCGCCCGGCACATACCGACAGACGTTGGAGCAATAACAGAAGCCCAGCAATCTGATCAAACCCAAGGATACGAGGGAACTCGTCCAACATCCCCATAATGTCTGGGTCAGAAAGGCTGCTAAAAAAGATACCGCGACGTGCCTCTTCAAGCAATGTCTTTATCTGCCTGAACTGTGGATAATGCTGAATAGAGTGTTGCATGAAAGCCGCTTCGAACTGAATGATAGTACCTCTTACACGCAGTTCGGAATTGTCAGTTTTATAAACGTCATCACTCTGCATGTAGTGCGGCAAATTGCTACCAAACAAGATAATGTATATAATAACTTAAAAGTATACCACCCTAATAATTAAAAAGTATACCACTGTCAGTCCGTAGAAGACCGAGCAGTGCGCCCTGATTATTTGAGGCGTAGCCGAGAATATTCAGGGCGCACTGCTCATATTTTTCAGAGCATACTATTTATTTGTTTAACTTGCATCAATTATATATTGATGCAAAAAATGATAACAATGACTGACAGAAATGAAATAATTTCGATGTACGATAAGACCGGCTCGATAAGGGCAACGGCACGTAATCTTGGGCTTA
>NZ_ATZI01000026.1 GCF_000428125.1 Bacteroides graminisolvens DSM 19988 = JCM 15093 | reverse complement strand
TGCCTTCCAGTCTGGCTGTCAGGGTACCTGTCAAAAAGGTTTTGGCACTTGCCGTATAACGGGTATCGTAACCAGTTTCGGCATCGTATTTGAAGTTTGCATCCGTAGAAGCCGGTATGCCGTTGGTGCCCATAAAAGCATAGTCATCATAGTAGCTGACGTTCAGCACAGTGGGGCTTACAAGGGTAATACCCGATAAGAAATACCCTTTGTCGGTACCTGTTACATTATCACGGGTGGCTTTCACCACAATGCCATTCAAAGGTGAGATGGCGGATAGAGCGTTCAGGATGTTTTTACAGGTGCCACTACTTACGGTCTTATCGACAACCTGAGCATGACTTATGCCGGCAATCAACTGGTGAAGACAGAAGACAAAGGTTCCTCTGTGACTCTCTCTCAATCGATGGATTTTAAGAACAATGCCAATCTTGCATTAGAATATCTTTACGATAAAAAGATTAATCAAATAAAAATATTATAATAAAAGTATAGCTGAAATTTTATATAATGTATTAAATTTGCCGCAGACGTTGAAGATTTCTTCTGCCATGAATACATATACGTATCCAACCGACGGAGGAAAATTAAAAATGGCACATACTATTTTTACCTGACGGATCATTTGGGTAATAATCGTGTGATTGCCAGCTACAGTGGCAGTCTTGTTCAGAGTAATCATTATTATCCTTTCGGGATGTTATTTGCTGAGAGTTCCGTAACCAGTCAGCAACCTTACAAGTACAACGGTAAGGAGCTGGATACCGAAAGAGGACTTAATCTTTATGATTATTCTGCAAGATTGATGGATTCTGTATTGGGATGGTTTAGTACTGTGGATTCAAAATTGGAGAAATATTATTTTATTTCACTCTATGTTTATTGTAAAGGGAATCCTTTACGATTTATTGATTCTGATGAGAGAGAAATTCAAGATCCACCAAGTAAAGGGTACTGGAATTGGAGTCGCGAAAAATATATAAAAGTAGCAAAATATACCAAAAAACAGATATTGCTGCCAATAATTCATTTAAAGGAACCGACATCAGTGTTACAGGCTCAGTATGGTCAACAGGAGTTGGTGGAAGTGTAGGTTTTGTAAAAGGAAAAGTCGAAGCATTTTTAGGCTCTATTTCGGTCGATGGAATAGAAACAAGTATCAACTAAAGTTTCGATTGGAGAAGCGAAGGCTAATCTATCAGTAAATTCGGCATCTCTCAAATCAAATAGATCTATTTTAAAAGAAGAAGCCTCAATTGATAAGAATTCTAATACAAATATTGACTTTAAAGCTGTTTTTGCAGATGCAAAAGTTCAAGTAGAAAATGACTCTAAAGTTGAAATAAATAATGATGCTAAAGTAGGTGTTAGTGCGAAAGTTAGTGCAGCAGAAATTAATCTTTCTATCGATTTTAATGCTGTATATCAATGGTATGTGGGAGCGCTAAATGTTATTAGTCGAATTTTGTCACCTGAAATTGAGACCATAAAAAGATAAATGTTATTATTTAATAAATTATTGTATGAAATTTTTTCTTATTATATTGCTTTTTTTGTTAACCTCTTGTGTGCAGGTAAATAAAAATAATGATGAAGAATCTCGCAAGTTGATAGAAACATTCTTTATTACGTATGAAAGAAATAGTATTGAGAAAGCATTAGATGAACTATTCTCTACGAATGCCTACTTTGCTATGTTGCCATCTCACAATATTGATGCTGTAAAAGACAAATTGGTGTCTTACACGGATTCGATAGGTAAATACTGTGGTTACGAAATTATAGCACGGAAATCGATAGGTAAATCTATGTTACATTACTCTTGTTTAGTAAATTATGAGCTTCAACCTCTTAGATTTTCTTTCACACTTTATAAGCCTAAAACTTCATGGATGTTGTACAACTTTCAATTTGATACAGAGGCGGTTAATGAATTAAATGAATCTGCTAAATTTTATTATATAGATTAGGTATGGACTTTTATGTTTTATCTCTCATAATAGGCGGTGTAATTCAAGTAATCGTTTTTTTTATTTTATTTAATTTTTCGGAAAAAGCCAAAGAATGGCCTACAACACGAGGACAGATACTCTCTTCTGAGGTTTGTACTTTGGGTTGGAATGATGAAAACTCGAGCAAGTCATATAAACCAATAATCAAGTATCAATATGAGGTGGAGGGTATTCTATATACTTCTAGTAGACTACATTATGGTGACTGGATAGCTATAAATTTCTCATTTTTTGCAAAAAAAACTATAAGTCGATATAGTAAAGGTTGTAAGTGTATTGTGCATTACAATCCTCTAAAACCTCAGGTTTCAGTTTTGCAAACAAAATTAGGGCCACCAACATATTTTTTATTAGGATGCGGTATCTTATTTATTATAGTAGGTCTTGCACTATTACAATATAAAGGTATATTTGTTCGTTAATATTTAGATTGTTACTTTTAAAACATCCTGAAGCATCTGCATATCCAAGGAAAGATCGGCAACAATCTGCTTTAACTTCTGGTTTTCTTCCTTTAACTGTCGTAAACGACGAAAATAGGAAACACCTAAACCACTGTATTTTTTCTTCCAATTATAAAAAGTGGCTTCACTTATACCCATCTTACGGCAAAGCTCCTCGGTCTTTACCCCTGTCTCATTTTGCTTTAAAGCAAAGTGAATTTGCGACTCTGTAATTTTCGATCGTTTCATAACAAAAAACAATTTGGAAAAATATAATTATTTAAGTCCGAAACTCTAATTTTAAACTGTATATTTTTTCGGGGGGAGGCCACTCGCAAAGTTGAGGGATTTACTCATTGATAATTCTAATTTCTCCCATTTACTTGCATATCAAATAGTTCCTTTGTTGATATATTTATTTTGATACACCAATGGTTGCTTCCACCGCCAAAAACTGCAATAATCTCTTCCGATAATTTATTTTTATCCATTTCGATATCTTTGTTTAAGTAAATATGAATGATAATTTTACCGTCTTCCGTTGAATATCCAACATATTGACGCACATATTTTTTAAGCGTATTTTTGTTTATAGGCGGTTTGCAATACGCTTCTTGATTTGATTTCACATAATCAGTTCCGATACTGTCTTGCAAAATCTTTTCCGCTTGTGCAATATCCTCTAAATTGGGTGTATAGCGATTTTGTTCGGACGGAAAACCCCAAATTGAATGGCCCTTTGGAAAAATATAACCTTTATATCCTTTCCCATTTACATATACCGCTCCCTGCGAATATACGTAACTGACCATAAACAAAATTGTTATAATTACAAATATCTTTTTCATTGCCTAACAGTAATTAATTGGCAAATTTAATGGGGGTAATAATCTTTACCCAATCGTACGAGGAACACCTGTTTTTATATCATAAACATAATGAGTTCTTAACGGAATACCAGCTTGTCCCCTAATTAAATTTTCTCGATAAACCGCTCGCCATTCTGATTTCAACAAACTATTGTGAGTTGAAAAATAGATTGTGCCGTTTTCAATTTCCGTCCGTCGGCCGCATACGTGTATGTATTCGTGGCAGAAGAAACTTTAAGTGTCTGCGGCAAATTTAATACATTATATGAGGTTTCGGTTATATTTTTATTATAATCTTTTATCAGGTTGCGTATTCATAGTGATCACTCGCTTTGCCATCATTATTTTTTATGTTAATCAGACGACCGAAACTATTGTATTCATAGGTGGTTACCTCACTATTAGGAGCAGTCATACTTGTCATACCGATCAGTGGTTGAGTAAGTGTAAGTTGTAATTGATACGGGTGATCCTTTTAAATAACAATCTAGTTTACTTCTCATTCCAAAAATATCCGGATAACTTTCATTTTCCAAGGAAGTAATTTGACTATCATAAGTATAATCTAATGCTTTCTTTATCTCTTCATAAGTCGAAATTGGGACATTATTAAAAATTAAATAAATTTGGACCATTTAAGGTCGCATCGTTCTTTGTTATTTTGAAAATTAGTTTTGTTAAAGAGATTTTTCAAATGGTTCTTATCCGTTAGCGATATACTTAGAATTTTAAAACTTTCGTACGTACCCTTGTCGAGTTTCATATCATGTTGAGTGATATTATTAATCACTAGAGCATCTAATACAGTTTTTCTATACTCTAAAGGATACCTTACAAAGATTAGCTATTCCAATCATCACAATAAAAATCACCAGGCTTAAAATTACAACTAATTATCAAACTGGGCTTCACTCATATCTGAAAGTTCTTCGCTTAGTATAATCATTGAAATATGATCTATCTCAATGGAATTAAAATAAATATTATGTTTAGATAAAAGATAAATCAGGTAATCTCTATTGGTATTTTGTCCAAATGCCGGGTATGGTTTTTTCCCGACCAAAGGAAACCTCTCTTCTTCATTCCATAATATCAATGTTTTATCTGTATCAGATTCAGTTAGTCCTATTTTAAAGTATTTTTTTATCAGGCCTGAAACACCGTTTTTTTTATAAATTGAATCCATTACCAAATCAGCATGTATACGATAATATTCTAAGGCTTCATCATAATACTCTCTAGAAACATTTATAGGAGAGCCGTTTTTCATTTGCATATAAAGATATTCTTCAGGGTTATTGAGTTTAAAATCTTCACTTAGCTTGTCGATTAAATATTGGGCTGAGACACAAACTAGAATTATTTCGGAGTTTCCCGAATAAATAAGCGGACATATTTCGGCATCCCATTTAATCGCATTTTTCAAATATCGCTCTCTCTTATTCATACAAGAAAAACAAGATAAAACAAACAACAGTATTAAAAATAAACTCAATATTTTCATAGAATTCAATCTATTTAAAGTAGTCCCTTCTGTTTTCATAATTTAATATACCTCTTATTATATTTTCCACCTCCATGGCATTTTGTTCATTTAACTTTATTTTGTAAATTTCAAATTTATTTCCTGCTTTCGCTTTTTCACGATCTACCGGTATTACATTCCCATTCATATAGTCTTCTAAATGCCCCGTTTCATGAGCTAAGCCAACCCTTGGAGTCCTGACGTCCCCAGAAGGCGTTTCTTGCATATCAGGATCATAATACATTGTAGCGCCCTGCTTCTGTTCTTTTTTTCAACTTTAGAATCAGGGATTACATGATTTCCTTTTTTTTCTGCATTTTCTATTGGAGATTCTGACAACGGAAGGATTCTAAATACAAGATCGCTTTTCTCTAATTGATTAAACGTTGACTCTATCCGGCGACTATCCATGTTATTTTGCATAAAATGCTTTGTTACTTTAGCAACATACGAATCAAGCCCCAATTTCCCCATAAAACGTTGCCAAGAAGTCCCAATTATAATTTTCTTTCCATCTGGATCAATAAATTTCAGTGGGTTATTCCCTACATATACATACGGACTTATCGAATAATACTTCTGAATAATACTTCTCAGCCAATGAACCCACTGTGTTAAACCTCCCCAATGCAGGATCCATCAATCTTGCAGAATAATCATAAAGATTAAGTCCTCACCCTCAGCAAAAGACATCCCGAACGGATAATAATGATTACTCTGAACAAGACTGCCACTGTAGCTGGCAATGACACGATTATTACCCAAATGATCCGTCAGGTAAAAATAGTATGTGCCGTTTTCTATTTTCCTCCGTCGGCCGCATACGTATATGTATTCGTGGCAGAAGAAATCTTTAGTGTCTGTGGCAAATTTAATACATTATATGAAATTTCGGTTATACTTTTATTATAATCTTTTATCAGGTTGCCATTTTTTATCGTAAAGGTATTCTGTTGCAAGGTTGGTATTGTACTTAAAATCTATCAGTTGAGAGAGTCCCACTGAACCTGTATCTTCTGTCTTCACCAATTGATTGCCGGCATAAGTCATGCTCAGGTTTTCGATAAGACCATAAGTAGTGGCACCTGTAAAAACATCCTGAACGCTCTATCCGCCACCTACCTTTGAATGGCATTGTGGTGAAAGCCAACCGTGATAAAAAGGGTGTTTCTTATCGGGTATTACCCTTGTAAGCCCCACTGCGCTGAACGTCAGCTACTATGATGACTATGCTTTTATGGGCACCAACGGTATACCGGCTTCTACGGATGCAAACTTCAAATACGATGCCGAAACAGGTTACGACACCCGTTATACAACAAGTGCTAAAATCTTTTTGACAGGTAGCCTGACAGCCAGGCTGGAAGGCAATTCCACTCCCTCTTATCTTTGCAGTGTAATGTACTTCGATTACGCAGGAAGACTGACAGCGGTGAAACATAAACTCAATACGGACAGTATAGTGACACTGGCAAAAAATACCTACGACGAACTGGGACGTCTTAAAACGAACAAAAAGAATAAGCAATCTGCCCTAATCAGCTCGTATGCCTATAACATCCGTTCCTGGATGAAGTCCATTGCTTCCCCCTCTTTTTAGTCAAACGCTCTACTATAATGATACTTATGCGGGGAATCAGTTGGTGAAGACAGAATACACAGGTTCCGGTTTGGCTCTCTCTCAATTAATGGATTTTAAGAACAATGTCAACCTTACAGCAGAATACTTTTACGATAAAAATGCTAACCAGATAAAAAATTGTAATAAAATTGTAACCGAAATCTCATATAATGTATTAAATTTGCCGCAGACGCTTAAAGAATATCACTGAAATAAAAAGACAGGAGAGTATGAGCAAAACACAAAATGGTATCAGACTAAGACACGAATGGAGGGTATTGAAAAAGGTATTTTAAGCGATGGGATTAATTTCAAAGGAAATGATAATGTAATATCTGTCGGGGGAGAGGAAGGACCAACTGTTACATGAGTTGAAAATTTTGTTATAGAACTTTCTGAAATGGTTGGTTTAGAAATAGGTGGATTTGAATATTCTAAAAAAGGATTAACGGAAGTTAGCAATGTTTATAGTGGGCGTTATCAAAGTTCCAAAGATAAACCTAGTCGGTGGAATACAGACCAAAAAACCTATTCTGTTTTTGATCCCAAAGTAGCGGGGCAATGCCAAATGAAGTGACTTCCCACGTTGATTTTCGCACACCTTTCTCATTTTTTTTCTGATAGTGATAAATTACAACGTTTTGGTAGAGCTGACGGCAGAGGCAATATAGGACATAAGCGAAGCCAACAATATAATGGCATTAGAAAATTTATTATTTTAACACGAGGTTATCCTCCCATAGAATACTAATATGAAAATAAGCAAAATTATGTTTTTATCAATGTGTTTCTTTCTATTAGGAAGTTGCGCTGTTAACAAATGGCAGAATGCATTAATTCAGAAAGGGGATATGAATGATGCTATAAATAATGCAATAACAGATTTTGTACATACATCCAAATGGAGTAAGAAAGATAGCATATTCACTGTGACAATTACGGATATAAATGAAGAGAATATCAATATTACGATAGCTGTGGCGGATGATGACGTATATCCAAATTCAAAAAATAAAGTAGGTACTTATGATCATATTTTTCCCACTCGTTATACTGTGAAAGAAGGAAAGCTATTTTACTGGAACGATGCCACTCTATTTATTACACAAGATATAATATCAATTTTAGAAAAATATAATCACATTGATTGTCGTTGGAGCGAACTGTCGGACATTATAGGTGGAGTACACAATGACGGCGTTGAAGGAGTTATTTATTATTTCTGTAAGAATGACCTAACGAACTATAAGAAATCAGATGTTAGCAATATAAGAAAACACTATAAAATTCCACTCTTGAAGTGCAACTAAACATAAGATATTGCAAATGTGGCTTATTTCTGATTATTGTGAAATATTAATATAAATGATATAAGCGTATGAAAAGTCTCAAATATATAAATAAACCATTGTTTTATAATCCTGAAAGTACATTTGTAGCTTATTTGCTAGATATTTGCAAATGATTTAAGATGCTTTATCGGATTGTCTTAGAGACTTTAATTGGATAATCAAAAAGGCATTGTATTGCTCCATAATGAAGTACCTAAACTTGATGAAATTACGTTAGGTATACATACAAACTTTAGCCGAAGCTGTTCAATATTGGAAGGAAGAAGACCATTATCTTAAGGTTATTTTCTCTGAAAAAGATGACTGTATTGTAAGTGTATGTTTTTGAAAAATGAAAGAAGCAAAAGCTCGGGAAACTGGCAGTAGCACCGAATTTGTCTTCACGTTTAAGAGCCGCTGAGTAAGCTTCTTGCTGGTAAGTGGAATTGGAATCATTACAGGTACTTACGGCCGATCAACTGGGGCGGTGACAAAAATAGGCACTTTTACTTAAGCAAGGGTTTGTTTTTTGCCTGAAGAAAGATGCTAAGCGGCTTATTATCGCTGAGAATATTATCATTTTTAGATCCTATACCAGATAGACCAACTACGTGAGAAATACGGCTTCCTGCCGATTTACAGTACTGATAGACTGAATGACCAACACAAATGGGATATAGCTAACTTTGCAACAGAATACCTTTACTATAAAAATGGCAACCTGATAAAAGATTATAATAAAAGTATAAGCGAAATCTCATATAATGTATTAAATTTGCCGCAGACGCTTAAGATTTCTTCTGCCACGAATACATACACGTATGCAGCCGACGGACAGAAATTGAAAACGGCACTTACTATTTCTATCTAACTGATCATTTGGGTAATAATCGTGTGATGGCCAGTGCCGGTGGCAGTCTTATTCAGAGTAATCATTATTATCCGTTCGGGATGTCTTTTGCTGAAGGTTCCGCAACCAGCCAGCAGCCTTACAAGTACAACGATAAGGAACTGGATACGGAAAGAGGGCTTAATTTTTATGATTATTCTGCGCGGTATATGGATCCTGCATTGGGGAGGTTTGATATGCTGGATCCGTTGGTGGAGAAATACCCGAACTTAAGTCCTTATCATTGTACTGCCAACAATCTTAAATAATACAAACGAGTCAGATGTGAAAGCAACTATTATAAACCCGGTGAAAGGGAAAGTGAATTATGTGAGCAATACAGATGGAGCCGGAGGCTATGGGGAAAGGTAGAGTAAAATAGTTATGAGAAATCTAATATTTGGTTTTGTAGTTATTCTTTTGTGCTCTTGTAGTAGAGTGTTGTATGATATTAGCTATAAAGGAGAGACTAATTATAAAGAGTTTTATATAGTCGATACCATTCTAATAGAATCACCGGTTAGAGTATTTTCAGAAAAATATGGTGGTATGTTTGTATTATCAAATGAGAAGCTTAAATCGTATGATGGTAAAATAGATTTTTTTATGGAACCTGATGTCTTTATTCTTGGTTTTGATATATATAGAGACTTAGATAAAGGTGTTTCAAAGACATTAATTTATCCAGATAATGGAGGTTGTAAATTAGAGAAATCTCCTATTGAAATAAATGGGTTAGAGGTATATGAATATCCAGAAGGAGTTCGGTTTGTGCTGGCTCTTATCAGTACAAATAGGTATCATGTTAAGCAGAACTCTCCGGTGTATTTTAATATGCAGATAGAATACAGCAAGTTATTTTATCTCAAGTTGGTATATCCATTGTGTCAAAACTAAAGCTAAAGCCCAGATTTGCCTAGCTTTTTGATTTTTAGAGCAGTAATATTTTTAAGTTTTACACTTTTTGTAAAGGCATCAATAGCATAAAGGATATGGTTCTTGTTTTTCCTTTCCATTTTCTCAATTTCATTGAGCCTTTTATGTATGCTGGGGGCTTTAAACAAGTTTTCTTGTTCGGTCTCGTCTAACAAATAACCAACCGTACTGCTGAGAATCTTTGCTATTTTCCTTACAGCCTCAATGGAAGGGGCCATTTCGTCCCGTTCGTACCTTCCAATAACCGAAGTAGAAGTATTTATCAACTTTGCCAGTTCGCCTTGGGGATTTTTTTTTCGTAAAGCAGTTATATGATAACTCTTGTGTCTTTGTGCATCTTCTCTATGAGTACTTGAGTATTTATATCTATATCAATGACAATTATGTCTATAGAGAATTCAAGGGTAATGTAAATCAATAAAAAAAGTATGAATTTAATTATCATATACTTGTGTAAAACTTCATATTGATATTTTTTTAGAAAAAGATTATAATAAAAGTATAACCGAAATCTCATATAATGTATTAAATTTGCTGCAGACGCTTAAGATTTCTTCTGCCACGAATACATATACGTATGCAGCCGACAGACGGAAATTGAAAACGGCACATACTATTTGTACTTGACGGATCATTTGGGTAATAATCGTGTGATAGTCAGTGCAAATGGCAGTGTTGTTCTGAGTAGTCACTATTATCCGTTTGGGATGTCTTTTGCTGAGGGTTCCGCAACCAGTTAGCAGCCTTACAAGTACAACGGTAAGGAGCTGGATACCGAAAGAGGACTTTGATGGGAGGGATTGGTATCAGCATGATAAATCTGGTGCTACTTTTTGGCAAGAAGGGAATGCCAATTCTTTTTCGTATAATGACCAAACTTATAGAAATATTGGTGAAACATATAGTAGCTATAAGGATGACATACGAATAGATGATAATCAAAATGAAGTAACAAAGGTCTCTGATGTTAGTTCAAGATTTAATGTTGAAGGTGGTCAGTATATACCGAAGACATTTGTTACAGATGACGGTACCGAAGTTAACGCAGTATTTAATTGTAACCGTTTGACTGGTGGTAATGGGGACAAAGCTTTATCCAAAGATGCTGTAGGTCTACTTATAATTGGTGTCAATGAAGCTAATTTAGTAAGGAACTCAAGTTTACATAATCAAGTGGATGTATTCAGAATGGAATGAAAACAAATCCAAACTTGAGAGAAAACTATGGTCCTAATGTACAAGAGAAAGTAGGTAATAAATTTCCTATATCAGGACATGATAATCATATACACGCATCGACAAAAAGAAGGTAAGATATGAAAAAATATTTATTATTTACTCTGCATTGTTTTGTAAACATAGTATGTGTTTATTCCCAGTTGAATAATAAGGTTCATGTAGAGTCTGGCATCTTTGTTTGTAGAGCTAATCAGTATATAATCTATATGGGAAATGAACAAATAGATTCTGAAGATTCGGCCTTTGCAATTAAAGCTATAAATTTAAATAGCAATGAAAGGATAGTGCTTGGAAAAGAATCAAAAAACAAATGCGTTAATATGTCTGACACAGCGATATTATACATAAACGGCTCGAATTTAATGCTTTGGGACTTGAAATCAAAAAGTAAAGCTATATACTATAAGGCTAACAAAGGCATGAATATTATTGGGGTTAGTTACTGTAAAAATACTTCAATCTTATTGTTGACTCAAATTAACTTTAAAACAAAAGAACTATCTGTCAAAATACTAAATGGTAGAAAACAAATTGTTTTTAGTCGGAAGATTAAAGTCAATGAAATGGAAATGGAAGGAGTAACTCCAATCTTGGATACTTCGAATAATTTCTTTGTTTTTTCTGTTCAAGATAAATTGTACACCATTGATAGTAAGAATTTCGAATTCAAGTTAATCTCAAACAAATGTGATGGCTACGCACTAAGCAATGATAAGGTGATATATTATAAATTCATTACGGATGAAAGAACGGAGGGTTATTCTATTGATCTATCAACCGGAGAAAGCAGAAAGGTTGACAACTCATTGAATGATAGGATATATAATTGTGAAAAATCGTCTTTATTTACTGCTAATATTGACAATAACTTTTTCCCCACGTATACAATTTGCAATAAACCATACTTGTGGGTAAATAATAATTGGAAAATTGTTTCGGAAGTATTGGTGTTTAAAGATGATAAAATTATTGTGAAAATACCTTTTAAAAATGGCGTAATAAAGGATAATTATTTTCAATGGGAATTACGATAAAAATTTATCTACTTCAACAACAACCCTGCTACGACAAACCTGTAGCAGGGTTGTTTGTTTTAAAGCACAATTTAAATGAATCATAGTAATTGTGTTTAAGCACAATAAATAATTTGTCAGAAGTTTGCTTTTCCGTCCAGTAAATCTTTCATCCCTATGGATTGTGATTCTTTCGGGAACCATCCTTTTTCGGGGGTATATGCTCAATCCTTAACCGAGTAGTACATCCTAACTCGCACGTATACCAATGATACCGGCACTTTGTATCTGGATCAGATAGCTTATTTATGACGGTTTGGGTCGTCCTGTCCAGACAGTACAGAAAGGCTTTAGCCCATCAGGTGCCGACTTGGCAGACTATCAGGAATACGATGAAGTGGGGCGTGAGTCTAAAAAATGGCTTCCTGCTTCCGTATCCGGTAATAATGGTTCTTTTGTACCTTTGAATACGTTGAGGATCTATGCCTCCGGCAGTTATCCCAGAGAGATCAAACCTTATACCCTTCCTGTTTATGAGTCCTCTCCCTTGAACCGTGTTCTGGAGCAATACGGTCCGGGTCAGGCCTGGCAAAACAACCCCCGACGTGCCAAAACGGCTTATCTCACAAACATATCCGGTAATGACACGCTGAACTGCATTTACTATAAATCCACAACTGCTTCTGCAGACACCCTTGTAACCATCGTAAATGGCGGGAACTACGAAACGGCACAACTTTA
>NZ_ATZI01000025.1 GCF_000428125.1 Bacteroides graminisolvens DSM 19988 = JCM 15093 | reverse complement strand
GAAAGTGCTAACATTAAACTGGAAGTACCTTACAGACTCAATCAAAAGAATTGGAAGCCAACATTTATTCCTTTTGCTAAAGCAAGGAAAAGAATTGAAACACTCTTTTCGCAGATGTGTGACCAGTTCATGATGATAAGGAATTATGCCAAAGACGTCAATGGGATTTTTACTAGGATAATCAGTAAGATTAGCGCTCTTACGATTTTGCAATACATCAACAAAATGAACAATAGACCTATTGGAAGGATTAAATATGCGCTAATTTAATTCCGCCAACGGGTTGATTTTATAATCAACTGGTAACTACTCAGGTTCTTTTTTAGGTATAGAATTTTCCTCTACGTGCAATTTAGCAATTGCCAGTAGAGTCTTATATCTTGATATTTGATTTTTCTTTGATGAATGGCATCTTGGAGTAACTCTAGAAATCTTTGAGATCATGTCTGCTTTGATCGCACACATGGTTCTGAACAACATCAGGGTCGGGATAACGCTCCAATGTATGCCCCTGATGTCCGGGTTGCCCTCCGGTAGATAAATTTGATTTCTTTCGCAGTGAACGAGTATGCAATATGCTTGTCTTTGCAATCGGATTCTTTGAAGCCGGGATGCTACTGTTGCAACTGTTCTTCACCGGAAGTTCAAAACAGGACAGTTTCTTTTCTAGCTTCAGGTTTTCACGGGTGAGTCGTTTGATCTCCTGTTCCTTCAAAGCAAGAAGGCTATCTTTGAAAGGCAGCTCTTTGAAAAGAGTCTTTTTCTGCTTCGCAACAAGAGAATACTTATTGCGAAGAGAATTTAGCTCCTTATATAAAGCCGAGAGGACAAAGGGGATGTCATGTAACTTTTCTTCCACCGTGCAAAGGTAAAGACCAATACATCCAAAGAAGAAAAAAGAGCCGATAGATTATCAACAAACTATCAACAGCTAAGACGATTATGATACTTTTTTAGTCATAAACAACCTGAGTAGTTACCATGAATCAGACAAATCCTGTCAAGAGCAGATTTATGTATTATTAACTAATAAACCGGGGAGCAACAAGGAGCAGCAAGACTTTGGTAAAACATAACCAACTTTTTGAAAAACATAACCGACTTTTTCAAAAAGATAACGAACAATTTTAAATCGTAAACCGTCTTTTGGGTCCTGAGCAACCGTCTCTTCGCCGTAAGACGGTTGCTCAGGAGCCTTTTGCTACCGTGCGAACCGGCGCAAGACACCGTGTGAATGCAACAATAAACCGTTAAGACATAAAAAAAGGCAAGAGTACGAACTCCTGCCTTTGCGCCTATAATAATTTGAATATACTATAAGATTATAAGTACAAAGATAATACATTATACTGTCAATTCCAAATCATTGTGGTTATTTTATCAGGTTATTATTAGGGCACAAACCGTGGTGTTTCGGATGTAACGAAAATCGCTAATCCGCAAAATAAATACATAAAGGAACCAACGAAAAGCCTTATATACAAATAATAACAGGTTGTTTTTTATAAGGAATCATTGCCAAAAATGTTGGTGATACTTGGTGATACTTGGTGAGGCTTTTTTTTAGCCAAGTGTCACACATAAAAAACTGATAATCAATCCGTTGCAAGGTTGGTGATACTTGGTGATACTTTATTTCATACTTTTTAGGAGGTAATACAATAGCAAGGGTGTCAACACCCTCACAAAGTGAGTATGAAATGAGTTGATGAGCGCATTGGATGTCTTGATTATCTCTGGTTAAATAGAGAGTTCAAACATAGAATAGCACTAAATGTATGATTTTATAGGTGATTTAGTTACTTAAAGAACGATATGAATAATAAACTCGAAGCAAACTTGGGTCAAAACCTACCATAAAAATGTAATATTTACATCTTAGTTCATTTTTTTACTGCATTAAAAATCAAGAAATTAACAATCCAGGATTATATTTGCATTTTTCAACTTAGAATCTTGTAACTATCTGTATTACAGATGCTTACAAGCTTTATTTCCCAATACAAAAGTGATGAAAGATGTTTTGAAGTACCATGTCGTTGGTTACTTCGCCCACAATGTCGCTTAAATGGAAAATACATTCACGAATATCTTGCGAAAGGAAATCGCCTGAAATACCGGTTGATAGCCCTTCCTGAACACGTTCGATGGATTCCAGTGAGTGTTTCAATGCTTCGTAATGACGCACATTGGTCACAATTACATCATTCTGTGTCACCGTGGGGAGCTGTGCGGCCGATATGAGCAGTTGTTGCAAGGCATCGGTATGTTGCTTGTGGCGTGCTGAGATAAAAAGGTGATGAATGTCTTTTGTGGTTAAGCCATTTAGTTTTTCTTCAAGCTCTTTTTGCTGCCCTTCGCTGATGAGATCGGCTTTGTTTAGTACCAGGATCAACCGTTTGTCAGCACATCGCGGAATGATCTGCGACGAGAGTTGCTCTATCTGTTTTAATGCATCCGATGCATCAATCATCCAAAGCACTATCTCTGCCTGGTCAAGCTTTTGAAAAGTACGCTCAATGCCCAATGACTCAATGGTGTCTGATGTTTCACGGATGCCGGCTGTGTCAATGAAACGGAAGGTGATGCCTCCTAAGTTGGTGGTGTCTTCAATTACATCTCGTGTGGTGCCGTGAATGTCGCTAACGATTGCTCTGTCTTCGTTAAGCAGCACGTTGAGCAGGGTTGATTTACCGGCGTTCGTCTCGCCGATGATGGCTACCGGCACACCATTTTTGATGGCATTGCCCACACTAAAGCTGTCGACAAGGCGTGTGATGACCTCCCGAATGTGTGTGGCGAGCTGCATCAGTTGGTCTCTGTTTGCAAACTCTACGTCTTCCTCGCTGAAGTCGAGCTCCAGTTCGATGAGCGAAGTGAAGTGAAGGAGCTGTTCACGCAAAGTGGTGAGTTCTTTGCTAAAGCCTCCGCGCATCTGACTCATGGCCAGTCGGTGGGTGGCGGCAGAAGAAGATGCAATAAGATCGGCTACAGCTTCGGCCTGACTCAAATCCATCTTGCCATTTAAGAAAGCTCGTTGAGTATATTCTCCGGGTTGTGCCAGCCTGCATCCATTGCGGATGAGTAGTTGCATCACTTGCTGAAGAATATAAGCAGACCCGTGGCAGGAGATTTCAACGGAATCTTCGCCTGTATATGAATGAGGACCTTTGAAGAGGCTCACCAGTACTTCGTCAATTACTTCCTCACCGTCTTTTATTTGACCGAAGGTGAGTGTGTAAGGCTTTTGTTCGGAAAGCTTCTTGCTGGGTGTTGCCGGAGTGAAAATGCTTTCGACCATACGAATGGCTTCTGTTCCCGATAGGCGGATGCATCCGATGGCACCTCCTTGAGCTGTAGATATGGCACAAATTGTATCTTGATTCATTTTTTTTGTTTTTGAGCATACAAATATACGTTTTTTTTGTTATATTTGAGGAACTTGTATGAAAGAGCGTGTTTTCTAGTTGTTAACCTTATATAGAAAACGGGTATGGATGCAGACTTTAATTTTTTGTCGACCGAAGGCGATAGCGAAGTAGTTAAGATAAACTGCCGCAAAATCATTTCTATTCTTGGCGCCCACAAGGTAGCCTTGTGGTTTTATGACGGAAGCACTAATAGTATAGGTTTTTCTGATGACTTTTTCAAAAACTTGGGTCTTGAAGAAGTCGGCATTCAATATGATACTTATGAGGGTTTTATTCATTCTGTACACCCTAATGATGTGGTCAATTACTTAAATGCTTTTCATTCAATTATGTCAGGTGCCGAACAAATGCTCAAAGTGCGCTTTCGAACGATTGGAAAGAATGAACAAACCTTGTGGTTTGAAGATTCGTTGTTTACTTGTCTTGAATGCAAAGATGCATCTGCTCCCCGAATCATAGGATATCGTACAAATATAACTAATCGGGTAGAGGAGGAGGATAAGTTTGAATATTTGAAGGAATACAGCAAAAAGATTATTGATGCTTTGCCTGAATTTATATTTATATTTGATGATAAATACTACATTGTTGATGTAATAATACCTCTTAAAACAAAGCTTTTTCATACCAGAGAAGAATTAATTGGTCAGCCTCTTCGACGTTTTTTTGAACCGGAAATATCTGATTTATATGAACGAACGATTCGGGAATGTTTAGCAAATGATGAAATTGTAGAAGTTGAATCATCCATGGAATTTAATGGTGTTCGTTTTTATTTTCAAGCAAAAGTTTCTTCGTTTGGCGCTAATCAGGTTATCTGGGTTGTTCGTGATATAACCGACAAAGTAAAACACATAGAGGCTTTGGAACTGATGAGAAAAAGGGCCGATGAAGCGGAGCGACTTAAAAGAGCTTTTCTAGCTTCAATGAGTCATGAATTAAGAACTCCTCTTAATGCGATAGTTGGTTTCTCGGAGGTACTTGCTACAAACGATTTATCACCCGAAGTAAGACGAAACTACGCTAATGTGATGCAAGCAAATGCAGATCTTTTCCTGAAATTAGTAAACGATATAATCGATTTTTCTTTGTTTGACTCTTGTGATATTGAATTAAATAAAGAAAGAGTAGAGTTGACCGGACTGATTCTTGATTTATATAATCAGTATGTAGACAGAATGAAACCGGAGGTGAAACTGATCGTTGGGCGTCCCAATTATCCTATATGGGTAGAAACTGATGGAAATAGAATTATGCAGGTGGTCGATAATTTTATTACTAATGCAATTAAAAACACGGAACGCGGTAGCATTATTGTTAATGTGATACGACTGAATGAGTGGGTCAAAATATCAGTGTCCGATACTGGTAAGGGAATACCTCATGATATGATTGATCGTATATTTGAAATCTTTGAAAAGATTGACGAGTTTTCTCAAGGAACAGGACTTGGGCTATCTATATCTAAACAAATTGCGCAGAGGTTGGGTGGTTATATTCAAACGGAATCGGTTTTAGGTAAGGGTAGTACTTTTTCTTTGTATATACCTTATTATGCTGTTGATGTGGACGAATGTATGGCCAATGGTGTTGCTTCCCCACAATTAAATAATGGTAAAAAGATTATTCTGGTAGTGGATGATAGTATGAGTGTTTTCAATCGTTTGTATGAATTGATTGGAGACAATTTTAGGGTTTTATGGGCACGGAGCAGTAATGAGGCTTTTAAAAGGATACAAAAGCAAATGCCTCATTTAATTTTGATGTCAATGGATTTGCAGGAGCAATCGGGTGTAAACGGAGTTGCTAAAATAAGAAGCTTAGATGCTCATGTACCTATTATTGGGGTATTTGAAAGAACAGAATATAATAGATTTAAAGAAGCGCTCGCTGCCGGTTGCAATGAAGTGATGACAAAACCCTATTCATTGGTAAGGCTTAATTCTATCTTTTCTCGATTGTTGTAATATGAAAAAGGTGTGCTCAACCTAAATTCGGTTGAGCACTGTTTCAATTAATGTATCGATGGTATTTTTATAACCGGTATTGGCTTCTTTGATGAGGCGGTTGGCTATGACCATGCATACGGTCATGGCTTTGTGTCCCATGAGTTTGCTTAGGCCTGCCAACGCGGAGCTTTCCATCTCGAAGTTGGTTATTTTGTAACCTTTGTACGTAAAGTTTTCAATCTTTTGATTTTGGTTGGGGTCGGCAAGAGGAATGCGTAATTCGCGTCCCTGAGGTCCGAAAAATCCTCCGGCTGCAATCGTTACACCACGTACCATGTCTCCGTGATCTATACGGTTAATCAGTTCCTGATTGGCGTCAATCACGTAAGGAGCCGGAGCACATAGGTTTCCTTTCCACCCCATGTGGGCTAAGAAAGCGTTCTCAAATTCCAGATCACACGCTTCGTTACGACCGGCATAGAAGTTGAGTAACCCGTCAAAACCAATGGATTTCTCCGAGCAGATGAAAGTGCCCACGGGTGTGTTGGGCTGTAACCCTCCGCAAGTGCCTATTCTGACGAGTTCCAATTGGCGGAACGTCTCTTTTTCTTCGCGGGTTGTAAAGTCAATATTAGCCAGCGCATCGAGTTCATTCATCACGATATCTATGTTGTCGCAACCGATGCCCGTTGATACGACGGTAATTCGTTTGCCTTTGTAGGTACCGGTAATGGTTTTGAACTCACGGCTTTCAATCTCACATTCTTTTTCTTCGAAATGTGACGCTACCAATGACACCCTACCGGGGTCACCCACTAGGATAACCTTGTCGGCCAACTGTTCCGGTTTCACGTGAAGGTGAAACACGGAACCGTCTTCATTGATAATCAGTTCTGAAGAAGCAAAATATTTTTTTGTCATAAGTAAAGATTCTTTTTATTTATTCGCTAAGGGGTTTGCCCGGATTAGCAGATGGTTTTGCTATATTTTCCCTCATGGAAGTATCTGCCTCAATATTCTTCATACGATAGTAATCCATGATTCCCAGGTTTCCGCTTCTGAATGCTTCGGCCATTGCCTGGGGTACTTGAGCTTCGGCTTCAATAACTTTAGCTCGTGCTTCCTGTGCTTTGGCTTTCATTTCTTGTTCAGTGGCTACGGCCATGGCTCTTCGCTCTTCGGCTTTAGCTTGCGCAATGTTTTTATCGGCATTGGCCTGGTCAATTTGCAAAGCAGCACCAATGTTCTTACCAATATCAATATCTGCAATATCAATGGATAGTATTTCGAAAGCAGTACCGGCATCGAGCCCTTTTCGTAACACTAGTTTCGAAATGGAATCCGGATTTTCAAGTACGGCTTTATGATTTAAAGACGAACCGATGGAAGATACGATACCTTCACCAACGCGAGCTAATATAGTATCTTCGCCAGCGCCACCTACTAATTGTCTGATATTGGCACGTACGGTAACACGGGCTTTAGCAATGAGCTGAATTCCGTCTTTGGCAACAGCAGTAACAGGAGGGGTGTCAATCACTTTGGGGTTAACGGACATTTGTACGGCTTCAAACACATCGCGTCCTGCCAGGTCAATGGCTGTAGCCATTTGGAAAGTCAATTCGATGTTGGCTTTGGATGCCGATACCAGTGCATGCACCACTCTCTCTACATGACCACCGGCCAGATAGTGAGCTTCTAGTTCATCACGGGTGATGTTGCTAAGTCCGGCTTTGTGGGCCTCAATCATACCGGGTACGATGATGTAGGGAGGAACGTTTCGGATACGCATCAAAAAGAGCTGTATCAGCGAAATGTTTACTCCGGATACTTTGGCCGATAACCAAAGGAAGAATGGCACATAGTGAAAAAACAGAATGAGAAAGATAATGCCTCCGACTACGAAGATTATCGTTAAAAACGTACTGTCTATCATAATAATAGTATTTAGTGAATATTATTTTTTAATTTCTTTGACCAGAATGACCCCGTCGGTAATGCGTTCAACGATGATAGGGGTCTTTTCATCTAAAAAGCCGTCGGTTGATTTGACTTCTATTATATCACCGTTTATTTCTGCATAGCCGATGAGAGCCAATCGGGTGGTACATACACCTTGATCACCCACTCTGACACGAGAGGCTGCGAGTTTGTCGACTTTGTAGGTAATGTTTTTCTTCAGAGCCAACTTGTCGAGTGTTTTAGATCGCATAAACCAAATCAATGAGCCGATGCAAGCCAGTATGGAAACGGATAGTGTAATGAATCCGGCTGTTTGTCCCAAATAGGTAAAGGCGTGGTAATTGGCATAAGCCACACAAGCCAAAGCCGATATGCCGGCAATACTGATTCCGGGAATTACAAACAGTTCAACCAAGAAAAGGACGATCGCTGCAATGATAAGCACAATAATAATAAGTATATCCATAGACATTATTTTTTAAGGTATTGTATTTCTTCGTTACGTACGCGGGTCGATAACGTATCTAATTGATGTGACATTTCCTCTACTCGTTTTTCTAAATCGAGTATGGCTGCCGACATCTTTTTCTGATCTTCGGCTGAAGCATCTCCGTACCAGTCACGCTGGCTGCTCAGCTTACTGCTCTGCTGGCGGTAATCCTTGCACAATTGTTGGTATTCCCTGAACAGTTCTTTGCTTTGCTCAGATTGGAATTGGTCAATTTTGTGGTAGGTTATCTGATCGTTAACGATAAACTCAAAATCATAGTTCTTTTCTTCCCTTGGTTTCTGACTGATAGCAGCTTCTAATCTTTCTTTGGCTTCTTTTACTGCGTTTTTATCTTTCCAAGTCAGGGAGATGGACGAAAGCCTGGCTATATTCTTTATCAGCTCCGGATCCATGCTTTCGTAATTGTAGGTTTGTTTGGAAGTGTTGGGGATGAAAACGTAAATGCACACTTTGTCAGCAGGCTGAAAACGATCGGAAGCAAACCAGCCCAGATCATTGTATTCGTCAACGGCAAACATATAATCGTTGTATGGTGAGTTAAACGGCATGCCTACGTTTTCGGGATTCAAAAAAGTGTCTGTTCCGGTGTTGTAACGAGTTACAAAGATATCATACCCACCCATTGAATTTTCATTGTCGGATGCGTAATAAATAGTAATTCCATCGGTCATTACAAATGGGTAATTGGCATTTCCATTATCATTAATGCTTCCCGGTAGTGGAGTTCCTTCTCCCCATTGATCGAGCATTTTGTTTTTAGTGAAAATGTCTAATGTTTTGTTACGTCCGCGTTCACTGTAATATATCTTATTCCCAATTTCAGTTTCATAAACCGTTCCTTCATTCTTTCCTTCTGATCCGAAAAATTGATTGTAGGTAAATAGCTTTCCCGATTCTTCACTTAATTTGTAGGTTGCCAGGAAATTCCGTTTGTCAACAACAAAACTGTCGATAATGCAAACTTCTTCTACTCCTTTTAGCATACGGGCATTCACTTTTGTCTTTTCTAATAGCTTTTCCAGATCGTCAACCGGCTGTTTCTTCTTAGAATGGGCCTGTATTTGTTCTTCAAGCAGCATCACTGCATCATCAAACCGATAGAGTGTATTGTACGTTTCGGCAAGGAAGAATGGCGCATTCTGAATTTTCTTTTTTACGGCGAATTCGAGAGGCTTTATCGCTTCGCCTGGCTCATTTGTTTTGAGACAACATACTCCGTACCAATAATTGTAACTGGCATTGGCTGGCTGAGATTTAAAATATTTCTTGAATACCGGTTTCGATTTTGTATATTCACCTTTTAAAAACATGGCTTTTGCTTCTTCAAGCGTTTGTGCCGAAAGAAAGCTAACAATGCAACAGAATAGAAAAAGTATAATCCCTCTTTTCTTCATTATTATATTCAACTTTATGTTCAGAAGTTCAAAAATACAAATATTTTATAAATAACACTTCCTGCCTGTATTTCTATTATGTTAATTCTTCTTTAAATGATTCTTTTGGCTTACTTTTGCACCCAATTTTGAATTTATGGCAGAGTTAACAAAGGAAGATGTATGTATCAACCGTATCAATAAGCGGTTTGGCAAAGGAGTTATACAATACGGATTAATTGAGGATGGCGACAAAATACTGGTTGGCCTGTCGGGTGGAAAAGATTCGTTGGCTCTGGTTGAGCTGCTTGGGAAGAGGGCACGCATTTTTAAACCCCGGTTTTCTGTGATAGCGGTACATGTTGTGATGAAGAATATTCCTTATCAAAGTGATTTGGAATACCTCAGAAACCATGCAGCCGCCTATGATGTTCCGTTAATTGTGTTTGAAACATCCTTTGACCCTACTACGGATACCCGAAAATCTCCCTGTTTTTTATGTTCCTGGAATCGTCGGAAAGCTCTCTTTGCAGTAGCTAAGGAGAACGGATGCAACAAGATTGCGTTAGGGCATCACATGGATGATATACTTGAAACGCTGTTAATGAATATGACTTATCAGGGGGCTTTTAGTACAATGCCTCCTAAACTGGTTATGAGGAAATTCGATATGACAATCATTCGCCCGATGTGCCTTATTCATGAAAGTGATTTGCTGGAACTGGCCAAGATTAGGAGCTACAAAAAGCAGGTGAAGAATTGTCCGTACGAATCAGGGTCGAGTAGGAGCGACATGAAAGGGGTTTTGAAGCAGTTAGAAAGTATGAACCCGGAAGCTCGTTATAGTTTGTGGGGGAGCATGACAAACATACAGACTGATTTGTTGCCGGACGCGATGAAAGAACCTATATTATAAAAATATAATCCATATGATGTCTCAAGGAGTTTATTCTATTTTGTTACTTATTGTTTCCAATGTATTTATGACATTCGCCTGGTACGGGCACCTGAAATTGCAAGATGCTAAACTGATTGATAACTGGCCGCTTATTATGGTGATTCTTTTCTCATGGGGAATAGCTCTGTTTGAATATTGTGCGCAGGTGCCTGCCAACAGGATGGGTTTCCACGGCAATGGCGGTCCTTTCACACTGATGCAGCTCAAGGTGATTCAAGAGGTGATTACGCTGGTTGTGTTCACACTGTTCTCTACTCTTTTATTCAAAGGTGAATCACTCCATTGGAATCACCTGGCGGCATTTTTGTGTTTGATACTGGCCGTTTATTTCGTTTTTATGAAGTAGTTTATTGCTTCTCTGCAATATACTTCTTCATCCCTTTGGTGAAATAGTTTTGAAAGTTACCTTTTTCATCACTGTAAATGAAGTATGCCTCAATTTCAGGATGTGCATTGGCAAATGCTTCGGCTTTTTCCAATCCCATAACCATGAATGCGGTCGCTAATGCATCGGCTGTCATGCAGTCTTTAGCCACAACTGTGGTCGACAATAAATTGTGTTGTACCGGATAACCTGTTTTAGGGTTAATGGTGTGGGCGTACTTTTTCCCCTCTTTGTAATAGAAATTGCGGTAATTACCTGAAGTCGCCATACCTACATCGGTGAGCTGAAGAATTGTTTGCAGTTCTTGGTTCATAGACAATGAGTCGTCAACGGGTTTGTTTACCCCGATGCGCCAAGCAGCCTTTTCCGGGTTATGTCCTCTAGCTACTATTTCACCTCCAATTTCTACCATGAAGTTTTTTACACCGTGTCTTTGCAGTACGCCTGCTATTACATCACTGGCATATCCTTTGGCAATGGCACTGCAATCGAGCATAATCCGAGCGTCTTTCTTTATAATCTTACCTTGGGCAAGTGATATTTTCTCGTAGCCTGTAATTTGTAGTAAGCTATCAATTGTCAGACTATCTACTTGCTGGTTTTTCTTAAACCCAAATCCCCAAGCGTTGACCAAAGGTGCTACGGTTATATCGAATGCACCATCTGTTTCCTTCGATATTTCCATCGAACGATTGTATACGTTTAAGAAAAAGGAATCGGGTACAACTTCTTTGTTTTGATTTATTTTAGATATAACAGAGGTGTCGTTGAATGTTGACAAGGACCCGTCGAATGTTTTAAATGCTTTCTCTATCTCGGGCTTTAAGTCGCCATCATACTGATAAGTAACGTGGTAAACGGTGCCGAAAATAAGACCTTCTATACTGTTATAGGGCGTTTGTTGCTCACGGCGAATAATATAAATGGTGCCCAAAACCAGTGGAATTAACCACAATAGCTTTGTTTTTGAATTCTTTGTATTCATTCTTGTATCTTAAAACGGGAGTTTATAAATAAGTGAGTAGGTGATTCCCATTTGCGAATCTCCATATTTTCCAAAACCGGGTACATACCAGGGATTAGCGTATTCACTGATGGATGATGAGGTCTTATACTTTTTGCGAACAGTCCATCCCATCATAAAATCTTTGAATATCTGCACACGTACTCCGGCTACCAGTTCAAACCATTGCATGCTGCCTTTAAGTCCGGTGTGACGGTAAGGTAAACTGCCGCCCCAAATGCCGTCAACAATATCCGGATTACTGGTTTGACCCGGCCAAATGGGATCTTGCAAAGGAGTCGTTTCAACATCATAATTAAAACTGCTTGCACCGTAACGAAATCCCACGAAAAGGTGATTCTCTCTTTGCTTCTTATACATGGTGTTGAAGTTCATTCCCACCCTAAAATAAGGAGCGCTGCTTTTGTAGTGTATGCCTCCATCGTCTTGCCATTTGTCGGCTTTACCATATCCTACTTCTACAACCGGAAAGAATTTATTCTTAAGATTCACGTCTATGCTAACTTCGGAACTGATAAAGTCTCCTCCCAATAGGCTATTGCCCAAACCGAATAAATCGGCTCCTACATATACTCCGTTATAGAGAGGAAAAACAACTTTGTTTTCGTCTTTCTTCTTGCTGTCTGCCTTGCCGGCCGGTCGCTTATTAGCCGGTTGAACCTGACTGAATAAAGGCTGTGTCGATAGCAAAAGAACAATCAGACTAATAAAAAAGTTTGAGATTTTCAGTCCCTGTAGTATTGGCTTCTTCATCTGATATGTATATTGAATCTAATTGATGCTTGGTATAACTTACTTTTTCCACAACCTGGCTAACCTGGTAACCACAATCCATCGATATAAACTTGGGAGTGTTGGTGTGGATAACCCGTATGGTGTCTTTTATGTTGTTGATGTACTTCAGCACAAAGGTGGTTGTGTCACTGGTATAGCGCAAAGGCAGGGAGAAGCTTCGAACTTTGGCTTCTCTGTTCAGTATGATTGAGTCAGTACCCAATGCAGTAACATGGAGTGAATCTAAAGTGTCTTTTACAGCTTTGCTGTCTTCCAGTGTATAAACGTTACAAGTGAGGCTTTCTCTGCCGTATTGCGAACAATTTTCTTCTTCCACGCATGAAGCAACACTTAATACAATGTAAGTAGTTGCCAGAGTATACATGAATCGTTTTGTAATCAGATTCTTCATTATTTGATCATGTTTAGTTAGGATCTATTTGATCAGACTATTTCTTCAATTTGGTAGTTATTTCTTTCCGGAGCATTTCTGGAGATCAACTCGCCTAAAAAGCCGGCCAAAAATAGTTGGGTACCAATAATCATAGCAGTAAGCGATAAGTAAAAATAGGGCGATTCGGTGACCAATCGGTATGGCATTCCGTTGTACATATTATACAATTTGGAAACTCCTACCGCAATGACTGAAATGAATCCCAGCAAAAACATCAACGAGCCCAATAAACCGAAAAAATGCATGGGCTTTATTCCAAATCGCGATAAGAACCACAATGATATAAGGTCTAAATATCCATTCACAAAACGATTTAAACCGAATTTCGTGGTTCCGTATTTGCGAGCCTGATGTTGCACTATTCTTTCTCCTATTTTTTTAAACCCGGCGTTCTTGGCCAAATAGGGTATGTAACGGTGCATTTCACCGTATACTTCGATGTTCTTAACTACTTTTTTCCGGTAAGCTTTCAGTCCGCAGTTAAAATCATGAAGGTTCTTGATTCCCGATACTTTACGGGCCGTGGCATTAAACAATTTAGTGGGAAGAGTTTTTGAGAGCGGATCATATCGTTTTTGTTTCCATCCGGAAACCAGATCGTAACCTTCTTCGGTAATCATACGATATAATTCGGGAATTTCGTCGGGGCTATCTTGCAAGTCTGCATCCATTGTAATAACGACTTCCCCCTGAGCTTCCTTGAACCCACAGTACAAAGCCGGAGATTTACCATAATTCCGGCGGAACTTGATTCCTTTAACAGTTTCACCCGATGTAGCTTTAAGTTGCTCTATTACTTCCCAAGAATCATCAGTACTTCCGTCATTGACGAAAATGACCTCAAATGAATAGTTATTTGCTTTCATCACTCTTTCAATCCAGCTGTAAAGCTCGGGAAGTGATTCTTCTTCATTATATAATGGAATAACAACAGATATATCCATGATTTATATTTATTCTATGTTTTTCTTTTTTTTCATTACAATTAATGCAGTGGGTATGGCCAGTATGCTGCAATAAAAAACATTTTGCGACAAGAGTTGCAAGGTAATGTCAGTGGGACTGAATGCTTTGATTACATTCATCGCCTCCTTGATTTGTGTTATATAGGAATCCATTCCCGGCAAAGTGTTTTGGGTAGCCGCATTGAGAATGTTTGTGTAAGTGTTAATTATATAGCCATGGTCTATGAAACGAAAATAAATATAATGTGCTACGGCTGTGAGTAATGCGGCAAACATATACATGAATACGGAAAACATCCATGCATGACCGAAGCTGATTTCTCCGCCGCATATTTTATTCCTATAAATTCGGGTATAGTAATACCCCATGAACGGTACACCTAAGGTTAGCCCCAGAAATAAGAAAAGTAAGAATGGAATAGTTAATCCCAAGGGGAATAGGCTGAATTTTAAGATCCAGTAAATTCCCATGTACGTGCCAAAATGCATGGCGTATTTTTGTATGTGACTTCTGCTCTCTGCCATTTCTTTTTTGTTATAATAGTGCACAAAGTTAGTACTTTCCACGAAATACCTGTTCATAAACAAGTATAAGTTTCATTGCAAAGATAGGACCGACAAGCAAAAGATTGACGTATTGCAGGTTAATTTTTGTTTTTTTGCAAATAGTTTGGCCTATTAATCGATTGATAGGTAGCTAGTTACATATTTACCTATCAAAAAAGTTTAGGCAAGGTATTGCAGGTTTACTAAAAATGCCTACCTTTGCGCCCGGGTAAGTCCTATACGGCCAGCTCCCTTCGAATCCTCCAGGGCTTGATCGCAGCAAAGGTAGTTGGTTGTAGCGGCGCGATATAGTAAGCTTACCCACCTGCCTCTTTAGCTCAGTTGGCCAGAGCACGTGATTTGTAATCTCGGGGTCGTTGGTTCGAATCCGACAAGAGGCTCAAAAAAGCGTTTCTTTCTACAGAGACGCTTTTTTTATATACTTCCTCTTCCTTTCTTTTCAGATTCGCCTTTTTTATCTACATTTGTGTTATCACTTTGTACACTAAACACCAATTACTATGAAAAGATACTGGCCGGTATTAAGACACTGGAGTATTATCTCTTTATTCATGTTTCGCAAGTTCAACTTGCCAGTTTTAATTTGTAAATATCGCATATATGGCCCAGCTCCTCAGATCTGTTGATAATAGCATCGTATATTTCCTCATCGAGTAATCCGAAGAGGTTCGCTATAGCTATAACAATCTCCTGAAGGGCTCCCCATATTCTGTCAGTAACCGAGAGTTCCAAAGAGTCTTTGGTTATGTCTTGAAAAAGTTTGCCCATCGTTTCGTATGCTGTAAACCTCTTTACAACCGAAAGGATGTTGTATTGCAAAGCAACCAAAG
>NZ_ATZI01000024.1 GCF_000428125.1 Bacteroides graminisolvens DSM 19988 = JCM 15093 | reverse complement strand
CAGATTGCCTCCACTTCTTTGGTTGCTTTGCAATACAACATCCTTTCGGTTGTAAAGAGGTTTACAGCATACGAAACGATGGGCAAACTTTTTCAAGACATAACCAAAGACTCTTTGGAACTCTCGGTTACTGACAGAATATGGGGAGCCCTTCAGGAGATTGTTATAGCTATAGCGAACCTCTTCGGATTACTCGATGAGGAAATATACGATGCTATTATCAACAGATCTGAGGAGCTGGGCCATATATGCGATATTTACAAATTAAAACTGGCAAGTTGAACTTGCGAAACATGAATTAATAATTAGATAATAAAAAGTATCTGTACGTTTTTATGTGATGAGCAAAAGTAAAACTTTTATTCTAACAATCATGCAATTTGCGTCTTTTTTTCTTCTTGCGCCACCAAATTATGAATCCGGTTACAGGGAGTGAAGCAATGATGAGGCTTGCAAGAAATACTATAATTCTACCGGGGAGACCTAAAATGGAACCCGTATGTATGTCATAATTCATTCGGTATAATTTATCACCTGCGCTTGCCTCGGCCAGCTTGATGCCATACGTTCCTCCGGCTTTCAATTCTTTCAATGTATGTTGATCGAAGAAACGAAATTCACGAGCGTAATAACTGTGTTCGTGCGGATTAAAGCATACGGTAAAAGCATCTTGCGGTTTCTGCGGAAAATCAAAACGGAATGTACCGCGGTTGCCTACCGGATATTCTTTGAGCATCTGTTCCCACAGAATGGTTGAAGCATCGGTTCTGCCGCTAACCAACGTTGTGTCCGATTGTGCAGGTTCCCATTTTTGAAACTCCTTTCCGCCTGTTATTACTCCGTAGTAACCTTTGGCGAACCAACTGAAACTCCATGTTAGTCCAGTTAAAGCAATTAAGAGTGCCACGAGGGCGGTATAGAACCCTAGTACGTTGTGTAAATCGTAATTAACACGTGAGAAAGGAGCCTTCCACTTTATTTTAAGTCCGGCTTTCAGTGCTTTTTTGTTCATTTTGGCAGGAATCCACAAAGCAATGCCCGATAGGAGGACGAGCACAAATACCAGAACACTCCAACCAACTATCTGTTTGCCTATGGGGTGGGGGAGCCACAAACTGCGGTGCCCCGCCAACATTACGCGGAAAAAGTCGTTCTTAAATGCCTCTTTGTACAGTAACTCTCCGTTGTACGGATTAAGATAAAGCACGGTGTAGCCGTTGGGTTGCATGCTGCAAGCCACAGTTGCCGCTTTATCATAAGTAGCATACATTACTCCGAAGATAGCATTGCTGCTATCTGCCGGAGTAACGAATACATATCGCCCCGCTTTTTCTTTCAGTTCCTCGGGAGAAAGGAAGGCTTTACCGTTCGATTCTACTTTCAGGGAAGGACGCATCATATCTTTTATTTCATCTTGAAATGCATAGATGCAACCGGTAATTGCAACGATGAATATAACGATTCCGGATGGTAAGCCTAACCAAAGGTGAAGCTTTTTGAAGAGATTGCGGGTTGAATATTTTTTCATTGTATCTTGTTTATCAGAAGCTGTAAGACATACTTAATCTGAAATTACGGGGAGCCTCGGACTGCCAGTAATAATAGTTGCCGTAGGGAGAACCGCTGTATAAATAACGATCGAATACATTGTAAATGTTCAATGCCAGATTTAAATTATTTTTTCTCCATCCCAAAGCTGCATCGAAACGGAAGTAATCGGGCAACGATTGGGTGTTATTCAGTGTGCTTCCCCAATTCCATGAACTGCGATCCAATTGTGACGTTTGTCCGGCTGAAAGGCTGAATCCGTCGAGCATGCCTTGCGTGAACTTGTACTTCAACCAGATGTTGAAATTCTGCTTGGCGTAACCGGGTAGACGAGTGCCTACGGGCTGACTGGCATTGACCGACTTGCTCACTTTGTAATCGGTGTACGCATAGTTGGCAATAACGCTGAGGTTCCTCACGATTTCTCCTTGCACGTCGATTTCCACTCCTTTTGATTTGGATTGTCCCACCTGAATAAGATAAGATTCCTGAGGCGTGTTCTGAGGATCGCTTGAGGTTTCGTTATCTTTCAAAATCTGGTAAACGGTAAGACTGGTGCTCCAACGGTTGTTAAACCAGTTCCGTTTAATTCCGGCTTCCCAATTGTTGCCGGTAATGGGCTTCACCTTTTTGCCGCTTCGAAGCATTCCCATCTTAGGCGAGAACGTTTGATCGTAAAGAGCATAAACCGATGTGTTCTCATCTATTGAGAAGTTTAAGCCTACACGAGGAGAGAAATGTCTCTCTTTGGTTTGGGTGGTTCCGTAAGAACTGTCTTTTACGTACGTATATCTGCCGGCTAAAGTCAGAAGAAGACGGTCGTTGAAGAATCCCAGTACATCTTGCAAATAAAGACCCACATAAGATTGGGTTATCTGCGTGTTATTGGCCCTTTCTTTCAGACTCTTTGAACGGTCGAAAGAAGGGTAGCCGTAATAGGGGCTTCCACCGTTGTATTTGGTGTTGTAAATGTTGTAGGTACCAATGCTGTCGAGGGCAAATGATTTGCTCCAATCGTACCAGGCGTGTTTGTCGCCCGCATCAAATCCGGCAAGAACGGTGTGGCTGACTTGTCCGGTCTGCGCCTTTCCATTCAGGTATAGCTGACCGAACTTCATTTCGTTGATCGCATCGCCGATGCTTACGTTTCTGATCATGTCACCGTTGGCCGATAAAGAGCCGGGCCACATGGAACTTCCTTGTCTGTTGTAGTTGAAATACGCCGTTTGTGCCGTCAATTTCCAATCTTTGTTGAATTGGTGCTGAAGGTTCAAAATCAACGTATGGTCATTGACGGTTGTTGGTTCCAGTCCCGGTTCCAAGATAGAGTAATCTTGTGGGAGCGTGGCGTAGCCGTCGGGCGAGAAAGCGTAATAAGAGCCGATGTTTGACGACTGCATGTATTGGAAGTTATATTCTGCCGTGAGCTTTGTTTTCGGGTCGAGCTGGTAACTGATCACCGGCGCAATGCTGTATCTTTTAGCAAACTCATGAGCCCGGTGAGAGTTGGTGGTTTGTCCCATCGCATTGAAGCGGTAAAGCAAACGTCCTGTTTGATCCAATTTGCCATCGAGGTCAATCGCTGCCCGGTAGAAGTCGTAGCTGCCGTAAGTAAAAGTAGCTTCGCCTTTGGTTTGTCCGGTAGGTTTCTTTGTTACTACGTTGTAAATACCACTCGGTTCACCGTTTGACATCATGAAGCCGGCCGGACCCTTAATGAACTCCACACGTTCCACATAACTCATGTCCTCGGTCAACGGTCCCCACGAAGAAGTTACGTTCATGCCTTCGCGGAAAGCGGCTGCACGAGAGCCACGCATGTTGATGCGCGTATACGAGTCGCCCCAGTGTTCCAGTTTAGTAACCCCACTCACGTTGCGGGCAATACCGTCGCTCATGCTCACAATTTGCTGGTCGGCCATGATCTGGTTGCCCACCACCTGCACGTTCTGCGGAATTCTTAATAAAGGTTGCCCCAAACGAATGGAGTTCGATATATCGCGCGTGTTGTATTTGCTGGCATTGCCGGTTACAACAATTTCACTTAATTCTTGAGTAGTAGGTTCCAGAATAACACTATCCATTTCAACAACACCGTTGTCAGATGGAAGCACTACCTTTAATTCCTTGGTTTTATAGCTGACGGAAGATAATACCAGCGTATAATGTCCGTTTGTCAGTTTACGGAAGTTGAATCTTCCGCGGCTGTCGGTTGTTCCACCTGTGTTTGTACCTTTCAACTGAATGGTCACAAACTCCAGTCGTTCGCCTGATTTGCTGAAAACAACTCCTTTGATTTCTCCTGCAAATGTTGCAAAAAGATTACAGAACACCAATAAGATGCCCAAACTTAATTTTCTCATAAATAGCTCTTAGTTTACCTTAAAAATTATTAGGCAAAGTAAAGGCCTCTTGCTAAGTTATGAAATCACTTGCAATAGGTATTCTGTGCGCCATAATACTTATATATGGGGATTTTATTTCATTGAAATGCGCTTTTGAGGCTCGTTGTGCATTGAAAAAAGCCTTTTATCGGTTCGTTTGCTGAACCGGTAAAAGGCTTTTGTTTCCTTAAAAGGATAAAATGACGAGTTAATTTTAATTTACGGTAACTTCTTCCGTTATGTTAATCTCTTCGTTATTTAATTCCAGACTGTCTATGTTGAGCATCTCTATTGAGTCCGTATCGGCTCGATGATAAACACTGCGGCATTGGTACGACCTCTCTATTTTCTGTTTCGGTTGAGGGAATTTTTCCCTGTACCTGCTCATGCCGGGATCTTTGAGTACTTTCTCCATGAAGTAGCCGAATATGGGGAGAGCCGTGCGGCTTCCCTGACCCAATTCTCCGGTACGGAAATGGATGCTTCTGTGCTCGCCGCCTACCCAGGCACCGCCTACCAATTTAGGAGTGACGCCAACAAACCAGGCATCGGAGTGATTGGATGATGTTCCTGTCTTACCGCCAAATTCGGTGTTGGAGTTAAACAAATCAAAAGCCCAGAGAGCCTGAGAAGTTCCCATCGGTTCGGTGAGACCGGCCTTAAGCATCTCTGTCATGAGGAACGCTGTTTCGTATGGAACGCCTTGCACCGTTTGGGACGTATGTTTGTAGAGCACATGGCCGTTCCGGTCTTCAATGCGTGTAACCAGTACCGGATCTTGCTCCATACCGTCGTTAATAACTGTGCCGTACGCATTGACCAGTTCAAGCAGTGACACGTCGGATGCTCCCAAGCTCAGGGCAGGAGTCTCTTCGAGAGGAGTCTTGATTCCCATGGCTTTGGCTACCTCCGCCACACTGTGAATGCCAACTTCTTTGGCAATCTGCACGGCCACCGTATTGATGGAACGGGCAAAAGCTGCTTTCAGTGAGAGTGTGTCGCCGGTAAATTCACCGTTTGCATTTCGGGGAATCCACTTCTTCCATTCACCTTTCTCCAATACATCCCAGGCGATATACTGATCCACCCGCTCGTCGCACGGTGCCATTCCTTTATTCATGGCTGCTGCGTAGACAAATAGTTTGAACGTGGAGCCCGGCTGACGCTTTGATAGCACTTTATCATACTTCCAAGAACTGAAACTAATGTCGCCCACCCAAGCTTTTACGTGTCCGGTTTGCGGCTCCATGGCCACGAAACCGGCGTGCATAAAGCGTTCCATGTAACGAATGGAGTCCATTGTGCTGATTGTTGTGTCGCGGGTACCTTTATCATAGTCGAATACCTTCAGCCGATGAGGCTTGTTGAGGTAATAGGTGATGGAGTCGGGCTGATCGGGGAACTTTAATTCCAATTGTTTATAAGCCGCAGTGCGCTTTGCCAAGTCCTCAATGAAATGAGGAATCTCTTGTCCCGTTTTATCTCTCCACGGATTCTCGCGTCCCCAGTGGTTATTGAAGTTACGTTGCACCACACGCATCTGCTTGTCGACTGCCTCCTCGGCATATTTCTGCATACGTGTATCAATGGTGGTGTATATCTTCAATCCGTCGGCATATAAATCAATGTTATTTTCCTGACACCAGCTTTGCAGCGATTCGGCCACGGCTTCGCGAAAATACAGTCCTTCACCGTCGTAATTGCTTTCCACGTTGAAGTTAAGCTGCATGGGTATTTGCTTGAGCGAGTCAAACTGAGCTTTGGTTATTACACGGTGCGACCACAAATTCTCGAGCACCACGTTGCGCCTCTTCAAGCTGTTTTTTGGATTTAGCTTGGGGTTGTAAGTGGTGGTTGCTTTGAGGAGTCCCACAAGTGTAGCAGCTTGTTCGTATGTTATGTCTTTGGGTGTGGTGTGGAAATAGGTTTTACAGGCCGTTTTTATGCCGTAAGCATTGCTGCCGAAGTCGACCGTATTGAGATACATCGTCAGAATTTCCTCTTTGCTGTAAAACATTTCAATTTTCACGGCGGTGATCCACTCTTTCGACTTCATGATAATCAGTTTCACTCCGGGGATGAAGCCCAACGCTCCGGTAGAATATTGTGATCTTACCTTGAACATGTTTTTTACCAGCTGCTGGGTAATGGTGCTGGCGCCGCGGGCTTTACCGCCGGCCATGTCTTTAACGGCAGAGAAAACACCTTGCAAGTCGACTCCGAAATGCTCGTAAAAGCGTTCGTCTTCGGTCGAAATCAATGTTTTGATTAGTACGGGAGAGATCTCTTCGTATTTAACGGGTGAGCGGTTTTCGCGGAAGAATTTTCCGATGAGCTTACCGTCTTCGCTGTAAATCTCAGAAGCAATGGGTTGGTCGGGGTTGTGAATGCTCGACAATCCGGGCGATTTACCGAATAGCCAAAGGAAGTTTACATCGACCATCCCTAAATAGATGATGAACGAGGCGATAAAAGTCAGTACGACTATTAGCGTCTTTTTGTACCACGGCGACCGTTGGTAGAGATGTTTGTACCAATTCCATCCGGCTTTGCCTTTGCTAGTCAGATAATAGAAAGCGCTTTTCGCGCGTGAAACCCATTTATGGGTATCAAAGTTTCTCATCATGCGGCATATAATAAAACGGCTGCAAATGTACTCCAAATTTCGGAATATTGTCATCGCAAGGACTAAAATTCTGTGGTTGGTACGAATATTAAATGAACTGCGTACGCAAGCTAAGCCGATGTGCCCCACAGACTAACGCATTTGCTGCCGAAGTTTAGTTCGTCCCCGCACCCGGTTCCATTCGTCACAGCATGCGAGGCTATACGTCCCCGCATGCAGTGCCATTCGTCCCCGCATGCGGGGACGAACTGTTGATAAAGAAGAAACTACTTAGTAAGCGTGCTGTTTGCCCTTAGGTAATGGTAGTAGTAGCGTTGTTCAACGTGTTGAAACGGGTGAGTGTTTTTACTCGTGTGAGGTGGGTATCAAACAAAAAAGAGGGAATTCAATAAGAACTCCCTCTTTTTTATCTGTCTGACTTGACTGATTACTTCTTTTTACGGTCACCGTAGCGGCTCATGAACTTATCAACGCGTCCTGCTGTGTCAACCAATTTAGATTTACCAGTATAGAACGGGTGAGAAGTGCTTGAAATTTCAATTTTCACTACCGGATAAGTTTCTCCTTCAAATTCGATAGTTTCCTTTGTATTACAAGTAGATTGAGAAAGGAACATATCGCCATTTGACATATCTTTGAATACAACCGGACGGTATGATTCTGGATGAAGACCTTTTTTCATTTCAGTATCTTTTTTATTAATTATTATTTCGTTTACTATTCGGTAAAATAGTGTAATGGTCATTTTCAGAGCGCAAAGATAACACTTTTTATTTTAGTTCAAAAGTAAGTCTAAAAAAAATAGGATGAAAACACATACTATTACTATTTTTTGAGATATTTGTAGGCTCAATATAATGGCAAACTAAAATATAATACATATTATTTCATGAGAAAGTTATTCTTTTTATTACTGTTTCTGGTGCCCGGCTTAGCACAAAATGCCCACGCACAAAAGAAAGAGACACTTTACAGTGTAGCGTTTTATAATTTAGAGAACTTGTTCGACACCATTCACGATACGGGAAAGGACGATTATGAGTTTCTGCCCGATGGTGATATGAAGTGGACTCCAGAAAAATACCTGGCCAAGCAGAAAAACATGTCGACCGTGCTGAGCATGCTCTCGCGTGAGAAAGTACCTGCCGGCCCGGCATTCATCGGTGTGGCCGAGATTGAAAACCGACGTGTGCTCGAGGACTTGGTGAAACAACCGGCTTTGGCTGCCGATAACTACCAGATTGTGCATTATGAAGGTCCCGACAAGCGGGGCATTGATTGTGCACTACTTTATAACCCAAAGCAATTTGAAGTGATATCCAGCAAATTGGCTCCTTATGTGTACGTTGACGATACGGTACACAAAACACGTGGTTTCCTCATTGTAAACGGAAAACTGGCAGGAGATAATGTTTGTGTCATTGTAAACCACTGGCCTTCGCGCGGAGCTGATTCACCGGCACGTGTGCGCGCTGCTGAACAAGTAAAGGCGCTGAAGGACTCTTTGCTGGCCGGCAATAAGAATTTGAAATTGATTGTGATGGGCGATATGAATGATGACCCCATGGACGAAAGCATGGCAGTTACTTTGGGAGCCAAGAAGTTTGCCAATGAAGTGAAGGAGGGCGAATTCTTTAATCCGTGGTGGTCTACGCTCGAAGACAAAGGCGTTGGTACCTTGCTTTATCGCGGAAAATGGAACCTGTTCGACCAGATTGTCGTTTCTTCTTCTTTGCTTACAGCCACAAAAGGTTTGAAGTATGATCACAACGAAGTTTTTCTACGCGATTTTCTGATTCAACAAGATGGTAAATACAAAGGATCACCCCTGCGCACACACGGCGGAAAAACATGGTTAAACGGTTACAGCGACCATTTGCCCACCATCATTTATCTGAAAAAATAAATTAATATAATAATGTCTAAATAGGCCGGAGTGACTAAACAGTGTCTCCGGCCTGTTTGTTTATATACCGTACGCCGGGTAATAATGAAGCAACAGAGAAGGCGGATTGTAATATGGAGATTACAAATCATTCAATACAATGCTGCAAACCCTATAATTTTGCTGTTTATGACCTTTCATAGCAGACATTTGTTAGAAGTAAGCTCTGTTTTTAGAACTAAAATTGTTACTTTTGCGTAGTTTTTTTAATTCACTAACAATAAAAAAATAAAAAACATGATTAATTACAAAGATTTAGGCCTTGTAAACACCAGAGAGATGTTTGCCAAAGCTATTAAAGGCGGATATGCAATTCCTGCTTATAACTTTAATAATCTGGAGCAATTGCAGGCTATCATTCAGGCAGCTGTAGAAACAAAATCTCCTGTTATCCTTCAGGTTTCTAAAGGTGCACGTGCTTATGCAAACCAAACTTTGCTTCGTTTCATGGCCGAAGGTGCTGTTGAATATGCAAAAGAATTGGGCTGTGCAAAACCTGAGATTGTGTTGCATCTTGACCACGGTGACTCTTTCGAAACATGTAAATCATGTATCGACATGGGCTTCTCTTCTGTAATGATTGATGGTTCTCATCTTCCTTATGATGAAAATGTTGCTCTTACAAAGAAAGTCGTAGAATACGCTCATCAGTTCGATGTAACTGTTGAAGGCGAACTAGGTGTATTGGCTGGTGTTGAAGACGAAGTTTCTGCAGACCACCACACATATACAAAACCTGAAGAAGTAGTTGACTTTGTTACTAAAACCGGTTGCGACAGCTTGGCTATCTCTATCGGTACTTCTCACGGTGCTAACAAATTTACTCCCGATCAGTGTACTCGTGACGCTAACGGCCGTTTGGTTCCTCCTCCTTTGGCATTCGATGTTTTGGATGGCGTTATGAAGGAACTTCCCGGATTCCCTATCGTTCTTCACGGATCGTCTTCTGTTCCTGAAGAAGAAGTGGAAACTATCAACAAGTATGGTGGCGCATTGAAAGATGCAATCGGTATTCCTGAAGAGGAATTGCGTAAAGCTGCTGCTTCTGCTGTTTGCAAAATCAACATCGACTCTGACAGCCGCTTGGCAATGACTGCTGCTATTCGTAAGGTGTTTGCTGAAAAACCTGCTGAATTCGACCCACGTAAATACTTGGGACCGGCTCGTGATAACATGAAGAAGCTTTATATTCACAAAATTGTGAACGTACTTGGTTCTGCTGGTAAATTGGCAGAATAATCTTCCGATACCCGTAAACACTTTTAGATAATAAAAATCCCGATGGTCGTATGATCACCGGGATTTTTTTTTATTCTCTCTGCCAGGTTTGCTTTATAATTCAATAATGAGGGAACCTCTTGCTTCCAAGGTCAGCTTATCGGCAAGCTGCACCGTTTGGTTGCTGATAATCTCTTTGCCCTGAGTTTTTCCCTGAAGTATTTCCGCGTAAAAGTGCAGGGGCAGGTTTACTTCTTTGTTGGTACCGTTGAGCAATACCATCACCGTTTTGCCTTGATACATGCGGGCAAATACATACACGCCTTGTTGAGGCATGAACTGCACCATATCACCTTTGGCAATTACGTCGTTGCCTTTGCGCCATTGCAACAAGGTGCGGTAGAAGTTGAAGCATTCGTTTTGAATCTGGCTTCGGCCTGCGGAAGTAAAGGCGTTTTCCTTATCATCCATCCATCCGCCGGGGAAGTCTTTGCGAACGTAACCGTCACTCTTGTCTTTCACACCGTTCATCATAACTTCCGTGCCGTAATAGAGCTGGGGAATGCGACGGGTAGTGAGCAGAAGGGCTACGGCTTGCTTGAGGGTTTGCAGGTCTTGTCCCTCTCCCAGGTAACGGTTGGTGTCATGATTCTCATAGAAAGCAAGTACCATAGCCGGGTTAGGATACAAGAAATCGTATACAAAACTATTGTAAATGCGGTTTAAACCGGTAGAGTAGGGGTCGGTCTCTTCATACTTCATCGTATTTACTTTTTCGAAGAAGCTGAAGTCCATAACGGTCTTGAGGTTGCTGTTGCGCGGAGCGGACAACTTGGAATCTTTTTGCCACCAGGCTGTGTAGGCCGGCTCGGTAACCCATGTTTCGCCTACTACGTTATAATTGGGATATTCGTCGTTCAGCTCTTTCATCCAATTACTCATGGCATCGTAGTCGGCATACGGATAAGTGTCCATGCGGATGGCATCAATCCCGGCGTATTCAATCCACCAGAAACTGTTTTGCACCAAGTAACGATACACGTGCGGATTCTTTTGATTGAGATCGGGCATGGCCGTTACAAACCAGCCGTCGTTCATCTGATCGAAATCGTATTTGGAGGTATAGGGATCAACGTGCGGAGTCAGTTTGAACGATGTTTGAACAAAGTTTGTTTTATGGTCGGGATTGTTAAACCAATCTTTTGAAGGCATGTCTTTGATCCATACATGTTCCACACCGCAATGGTTGAATATCATGTCCATTACCATTTTGATGCCTTTGTCATGCGCTTTGGTAATCAGACTTTTGTATTCTTCGTTTGTTCCGAAACGTGGGTCTACCTTATAATAATCAGTAGTGGCATAGCCGTGATAAGAACCACCGGTCATATTGTTTTCCAGCACAGGCGTAAACCATAAAGCTGTGATACCCAAATCACTGAAATAATCGAGGTGTTTTTCCACTCCGGCTAAGTCGCCTCCGTGACGGGCGTTCGGGTCTTTGCGGTCAACCGTGTAAGGTGCCATTCCTTTTATCTGATCGTTATCGGGATTGCCGTTAGCAAAGCGGTCGGGCATCAGCAGGTACAAGGCATCCGAGGCATCGAACCCTTTGCGTTCGCAGGGTTTCTTCTCGCGTTCTTTGAGTTCATACGTTTGGATGATCTTCTTTTTACCTTGCGTAAAAGTCAGATTCACCTTGCCGGGTTTGGCTTCCTTGCTCACGTGGAGGTAAACAAGCAGGTAGTTGGGGCTTTCCAGTTTAACCACGCTACTAAGCGATACACCCGGATAACTGACTGTTACGTTGGCATTGCCAATACCTTCTCCGTAAACCATAAGCTGGAGTTCAGGGTTTTGCATACCGGTAAACCAGCACGGCGGGTCAATTTTGTTCACATTCATAGCTGCATAAGTACTAATGGATAGTATCAGAGAGCTCAATAAGAATAATAATCTTTTCATGATATTAGTAATTCTGTTATTAACACCTCTAAGATAGCATTTAATATTCAGATAGCTATTGCACTCAGTCTGTGTAACACTTATATATTTATGCAAACGTTTTCATTTCTTGTTTTAATTCACTGCTTTGTACTCTTTGTTGTTTATGATCATCTTTGAAGGCACTCCTTCTCTGAAAAACAGTTCTTTCCGGATGGCGTCCAAACGACGTTCGGCTACGTTATACAGAGAGGCACTGATTGTTCCTTCCGGATCTTCTTCTTTGGTTTGTTTTTCAGGACGGGTGGCCATAAACATTTCCAAATATTTTTTGGCTCTGCTCATATCTTCCAATGCGTCTTGGTCGATGCGGCCAATAGTAAATAATAGCTGGTGGTTGTTTTTATCGTATTTGTACTGTTCCAGTAGCGCTTGTATTTGCTCTTTGGGTTTTTGTGCCAGGTTATAACAGTCGGCCAGCCCTTGATATAGATTGGTATACGTTTCGTCACTCGGCGTGGTAAGGCGTATCGCCTTGTTCAGGCAGTATGCTTGGGCATTCTTTCTCATAAGGGTGTTTTTTGTAGTTTATGGTTGCAAGGTAGAAATAAATTGAAACAAGCACGATGTCTTATAATGCGATTTATTGTAGAATTTGTTTTTTAACTTTGTGAGACATTCGGTTGTGTTATAATAAAAAGCGCCTTCCCACAATAAATGGAAAAGCGCTTTTTTATGTACGGATAAAGTTGTCTGTTTCTTCAGACGCCTTTTATCTTAATTTAAATAAGGAAGCCCAAAAGTACACCGGCTGCAACGGCAGAACCGATAACTCCTGCGACGTTCGGTCCCATGGCATGCATCAACAAATAATTGGTAGGGTCATATTCCAAACCAACGGTTTGAGAGATACGTGCCGACATAGGTACGGCAGATACTCCGGCATTACCGATAAGCGGGTTGATCTTCTTACTTTGAGGCAAAATCAAGTTGAACAACTTAACAAATGTCACTCCGGAAGCTGTGGCAATAATAAATGCCATGAATCCAAGGAAGAAGATGTAAAGTGTGCTCGAAGTAAGGAATTCGCTTGCTTGTGTGGAAGCACCTACTGTTAGTCCTAATAACATAGTGATAGTATCAATCAGCGGTCCGCTGGCTGTATCAGCCAAACGACGTGTTACACCACTTTCTTTCAGTAAGTTACCAAAGAATAACATACCTAGCAAGGGTAATCCCGATGGTACAAGGAAGCAGGTTAGCAACAAACCGATAATAGGGAACATTACTTTCTCTGTGTGTGAAACCTGACGAGCCGGTTTCATGCGGATCAACCTCTCTTTTTTAGTTGTAAGCAAACGCATAACAGGAGGTTGTATTACCGGAACAAGTGCCATGTATGAATAGGCAGATACGGCAATAGCACCCATTAAGTTTGGCGACAATTTAGATGAAAGGAAGATTGCTGTAGGGCCATCTGCTCCACCGATGATTGCAATACCGGCTGCTTGATTAGGCTCAAATCCTAAAGCAAGAGCAACCATGTAGGCGCCAAAAATACCAAATTGAGCTGCGGCTCCAACAAGCATTAGTTTAGGATTGGAGATCAATGCTGAAAAGTCAGTCATAGCTCCGATACCTAAAAAGACAAGTGGAGGATACCATCCTGTTCTTACTCCCTGATAAAGGATATTCAAGACAGAACCTTCTTCATACAAGCCAACTTCCAATCCCGCATCTATTTTAAAAGGAATATTACCGATCAGAATACCAAAACCGATAGGTATGAGAAGCATAGGCTCAAAATCTTTCTTGATTGCAAGAAAGAGAAAGAACAATCCTACCAAGATCATAATGAAGTGCTCGTAACCCGCATTAGCGAATCCCGTATAACTCCAGAAGTCGGCAAAGTTGTTCGATATAAATGACATAAACTC
Organism: Bacteroides graminisolvens DSM 19988 = JCM 15093; assembly: GCF_000428125.1. GTDB lineage: Bacteria > Bacteroidota > Bacteroidia > Bacteroidales > Bacteroidaceae > Bacteroides > Bacteroides graminisolvens. The sequence continues at coordinate 20,476 of NZ_ATZI01000024.1, read as the reverse complement.
TCCCATATGACTATTCGATTATGATAAGGTCTGTTCCTTCAAGTACAGAATCACCTTTGTTAACTTTCACTGCAGATACTACACCGTCTTTATCGGCATTGATATTGTTTTCCATCTTCATCGCTTCGAGAATAGCAATAAGTTGTCCTTTCTTAACCGTATCGCCTTCTTTCACTTTAATATCCAGAATAACGCCTGGTAGCGGAGACTTGATGCCGCTTTTACTTGAAGTGGCTGCCGGACGGGCAACTACAGGTGCGCCGGTTGAAGTTTTAGGAGCAGATGCCGGACGAGTAACAGGTTTGGGAGCTGCCTTAACCGGCTTGTCTATCTCAACTGTATAAGGAGTACCGTTAACCTCAACGCGGGCAATGTTCTCTTCGATATCATTCACCGTCACATTATAGAGGTTACCATTGATTTTATATTTATATTGTTTCATATTCGTTTTTCTTTAGGGTTTTAATTTAATTTTTGGGTGTCTGACGCAAAGTGTAAATCTTAGAACTCCATGGAGAGTAGTTGCGTTTTACTCTATTGATAGTCAAGATGGTATCTTCAATATCATGAACGTTGTCTTGATATTCATGGAGTGCTAAAGATATGGCAGCAAATATTTCACCCGATTCTGCACCGATAGCCTTTTCTTTGGCTTCTTTCTTATCGGTGATACCGCGTGTCTTCATTGCATTTCTTTTAGCCAGTTTAACACTGATTGCGCTAATCAGACGGAATGAAACGTATAACAATATAAGTCCGCCAAATACAATAGACATAGCAATGATAGCCATAGCAATACCTGCACTGTCGTGCTTGCGGAAGCCATCTATCTTTTCTTGCTTATCCTGAGTTTGATTATTGGTATTTGGGGTTACGTAATTATTGGCATCTCCACCTTTAAGAATCCAGTGGTGACTTCCGTCTGCTTCTCTTGCGTATGAGAAGTTGGCAGGAATATTGGCCGGCACTGTAACAGAGTCGATCAATGTTTTGCCGTTGGCATCATACAACGCAATCCAGTTTGAAGCAACAGAATCTAAAGCAAAATTTAAATGAAAAGTACCTCTGTTAGGTCTGTTGTCTGCCCAAAATAACAAATGTTGTCTGGGAGCAATTTCCGTCAGTACGTCACTCTTGGGGATAGTATACATCATACTAACCCTCTCCTCAATACTTAAGTTTGGATTAAGAACTCGCTTATCATTTGTAAGGTAGCAGCTTCTGATATCAACACTGGCAAAAGAAGAGTTGAAAATTTCAATCCACGCATTGCGCTGACCGTAGTCATCTTGGAAATTTTCAGTGTTCTTTGTCAGTACTTCGTTGATTTTCAGACTTTTTGCTCCTTGTCCGTAAGAGTTGAAGCAAACTGCTGCCAATAAAACGATAAGTATTCCTGTTTTTATTTTATTCATAACTTACTTCATTATATGATGTTACAATGGAATATTACCGTGCTTTTTGGCAGGATTGGTCAATTTCTTGGTCTGTAATTGCTGCAAAGCTCTAATAATACGGAAGCGGGTATTTCTTGGTTCGATAACATCGTCAATATAGCCATATTTGGCTGCATTGTACGGATTAGCAAACAGCTTGGTGTATTCAGCTTCTTTTTCAGCAACAAAAGCAACCGGATCTGCGGCTTCTTTAGCTTCTTTAGCATACAACACTTCTACAGCACCGGCACCTCCCATTACTGCGATTTCAGCAGTTGGCCATGCGTAGTTCATGTCGCCGCGAAGTTGCTTACAACTCATAACGATGTGAGAACCACCGTATGATTTACGCAAGGTAACAGTAACTTTAGGTACTGTTGCTTCACCGTAAGCATAAAGCAGTTTGGCTCCGTGAAGAATAACGCCGTTGTATTCTTGTCCGGTACCCGGAAGGAATCCAGGAACGTCAACCAATGTAACCAAAGGAATGTTGAATGCATCGCAGAAACGAACGAAACGAGCGGCTTTACGAGAAGCATTGCTGTCGAGCACACCTGCCAAGAATTTAGGCTGGTTAGCTACTACACCTACTGACTGTCCGTTGAAACGGGCAAAACCAATAATGATGTTTTTAGCATAATCTTTTTGAACTTCGAGGAATTCACCGTTGTCAACGATGGCACCTATTACTTCATACATATCGTATGGCTTGTTAGGGCTATCAGGAATGATGTCATTTAATGAGTCTTCCAAGCGATCAATAGGATCGGTGCAGTTTACGATGGGAGCTTCTTCCAGATTATTTTGAGGGATATAGCTCAATAGTTTACGGATGATGGATAAGCCTTCTTCACCATTGGCAGCAGTAAAGTGGGTAACTCCCGATTTGTTTGCATGCACGCTGGCACCACCAAGGTCTTCTTGTGATACATCTTCGCCGGTAACAGTCTTCACTACTTTCGGACCTGTTAGGAACATGTAAGAAGTTCCTTCTGTCATAAGTGTAAAGTCAGTTAATGCAGGAGAGTATACAGCACCGCCGGCACAAGGTCCGAAGATTCCTGATATTTGAGGAATAACTCCCGAAGCCATGATGTTACGTTGGAATATCTCTGCATATCCGGCTAATGCGTTGATACCTTCTTGAATACGAGCACCACCCGAGTCGTTGATTCCGATACAAGGTGCACCCATCTTCATGGCCATATCCATTACCTTGCATATTTTTTGTGCCATTGTTTCTGACAATGAACCACCGAATACGGTGAAGTCTTGTGCAAAAACGTATACTAATCTTCCTTCTATGGTTCCGTAGCCGGTTACTACTCCGTCACCTAGGAAATGTTTCTTTTCTTGTCCGAAGTTGGTACATCTGTGTTCAACAAACATATCCATTTCTTCAAAACTTCCTTCGTCAAGCAATTGGGCTATACGCTCACGAGCAGTATATTTCCCTTTTGCATGTTGTTTTTCAATAGCTTTTTCTCCACCACCTAAGCGGGCTTGAGCGCGAAGCTCAATAAGCTCCTTTACTTTTTCAAGCTGGTTACTCATGAATTTTATGTTTAAGCGTTAATATTTTGTTAATTCGATCAATGTTCGCAAAGTTCAGTAAGTACGCCACGCGTTGATTTCGGGTGAAGGAAAGCGATGCTCAATCCTTCTGCTCCTTTACGAGGTGCTTTGTCAATCAAACGGATTTCTTTGCTTTCTGCTTCTGCCAAAGCATTAGCAATTCCATCTTCAACAGCGTATGCTATGTGATGAATTCCTTCCCCTTTGTTTTCGATGAACTTAGCGATAGTGCTTTCTGGAGACGTTGGTTCCAGCAATTCAATCTTTGTTTCGCCAACTTTTAAAAAGGCAGTTTTAACTTTCTGATCTTCTACGGTTTCAATGTTATAACATTTAAAACCTAATACATTTTCGTAGTAAGGAAGAGCTTCCTCAATGCTTTTTACAGCAATGCCCAAATGCTCGATGTGTGAAATCTTCATAACTATAATTTTTTGATATTGAATTTAAATGTGTTTCGTTTGGATAAAAACTGCACAAAGAAACGGAATAATTGCATAATAAAGAAATATTTCTTCATTTTAGTGAGAAGTTTTAAGGGTTGGGAGCGAAGTTTTAAAAATAGTTATTTTTACTTCGAGGGCTAAACGTATATCTTGCACAGAACCTTATTCAGCCATTTCCACCTGACACGGAACCAGCGGCGACTACTACTCTGCTTGCCACCGAATTGGAGCACAAAATCGCGATATCCGTGCTTTCGGAAAGGCAAGCCTACATCCATAAACTCTAAGTGCCGGTATTTATTTTCATGTGCGTATTGCATGGCAGCCCATACGGATAAAACACCCGGATAAAGTGACGCGTAGGTTTTGCGCATCCCACCCGAAAACCACAGATAGGCTGTATCTTCCGAGAAAATGAGAACGGATCCTCCAATGATTTTGTCTTTGTACCTTACAACGAATATTTTCCCGATCTTTGCAGACAATAAAGTGCTGTCTATATGCTCGAAAAACTCAAATCCCGGGAAGTATCGACGAATGCGGGCGGAGTAGATGCGACGCATGACTTTGGTGAAAGCCTGAATTTCTGCTTTGTTTTGTGCTTCGTATACTTCTGCACCGTTCTTTAATCCTTTTTTAATTTGCCGGATACGTGAGGCTGTAAAGCGTTCATCAACAGATTTTACGCTATGCAGGGAGTTATGCACCCGTAGCCAATTGACAGGAAAGTAATGATTACTCCGAAAATGTTTATATCCGAAAAGAGAATTATTTAGATTCCTGAATTCAATAATAGAGGCTTCGCGAAATATTTCTTTAGTGAAGTGACTAAGCATTTCGCCAAAAAGTGTTTCTTTATCAATGGTATCATCTAAATATTCGCCTGTACCGTATACGTCACAGCGATTTAAAATTGAAAAAGGAATCAGACTGGTGTTTTTTCGAATGACAACTAATATTTTAGCTAAAGTTTTTTGTTCTTCAGTAGCTACTATATATATAGGTGTATAAGAAGGAGTTGCTTCGTATAAAAGAAACAGCTCTTTGGAGTGAAAGAAGTTATTCCCTGGCAAATCGGGAATATCACTACCTTTATAATATGTAGTAAGTTTTAATGCCATGTGGGGGCAAATATACATTTTTTAATAGAAACAAGACTACGATTGTACTGATCATTTTTTTGTATCTTTGTACCCGTGTTATCAAATAAAGGATTTATTCATGGAAAATTTTAGTGAATTGATAAAGTCTCGTCGCAGTATGCGCAAGTTTACCGAAGAAGAATTGTCTCAGGAAGAAGTAGTGGTTTTGTTGAAGGCTGCTTTGATGTCTCCATCATCCAAAAGAAGCAATCCATGGCAATTTATTGTCATAGACGATAAAAACGTGTTGAAAGAATTGTCTCATTGCAAAGAACACGGGGCATCTTTTTTGGGTGACGCTGCTTTGGCCATAGTAGTTACGGCCGATCCTTTGGCAAGTGATGTGTGGATTGAAGATGCTTCGATTGCTTCGTTGATGATTCAGCTCCAGGCAGAAGATATGGGCTTGGGCAGTTGTTGGATACAGATTCGCGAGCGATACACTGCTACAGGGATGCCTTCCGATGAATTTGTTCGTGCCGTGTTAGATATCCCTTTGCAGTTGCAGGTGTTATCAATTGTTGCAGTCGGTCATAAAGGGATGGAACGTAAACCTTTTGATGAAGAGCATCTGCAGTGGGAAAAAATTCACATCAATAAGTTTGGCGGTCACTAATCATTCCTCAAATGATAAATAGGATAAAGAACATATCAGTGGTTTTTATTGGTGCCGGGAATCTTGCTACAAATTTAGCAAAAACACTTTATAAAAAAGGTTTTAGTATTCAACAAGTGTATAGCCGTACGGAAGAATCTGCAAAGGCTTTAGCCGATTTGGTTGAATCGACTTTTACCACTTCATTAGAAGAGGTCACCAATAATGCTTCTTTGTATATCGTGTCTTTGACAGATGATGCGTTATTGCAATTGTTGCCCAATATAACAAAAGGGAAAGAAAATGCGTTGATTGTACATACGGCCGGTAGTATTTCCATAGATATATGGAATGGTTATGCGCAACGTTTTGGAGTGTTGTATCCCATGCAGACTTTCAGCAAAAAAAGAGAGACTTCCTTTCAGGATATACCTTTTTTTATTGAGTCTAACTCGCCCGAAGATACTGAGTTACTTAAGAAAATAGCGTCAATACTGTCGGATAAGGTGTATTACGCAACGTCACAACAACGGTGCTCTCTTCATTTGGCTGCTGTTTTTACTTGCAACTTCACCAATCACATGTATGCATTGGCAGCGGAGTTGCTTGAGAAAAATAATTTGCCTTTTGATGTGATGATTCCCCTTATTGATGAAACCGCTGCAAAAGTGCATTTACTACCTCCTTGCAATGCGCAGACCGGTCCGGCTGCTCGTAATGATGAGGAAGTCATGAGAAAACACTTGAAGATGTTATCTGATGATCCCGCTACTCAAAACATTTATAAGTTACTGAGTGATAGTATTATCTCAAAAAAGAAATAATATGAGTACGATAAATTATGATTTAAACCAAATAAAAGCGTTGGCTTTTGATGTAGATGGTGTGTTGAGCTCGGATGTGTTATCTCTTCACCCCACAGGAGAACCTATGCGTACTGTTAATGTAAAAGATGGATATGCATTGCAATTGGCTGTGAAATTAGGATTTCATGTAGCGATTATTACAGGTGGCAGAACAGAAGCGGTACGTAAACGTTTCGCCGGCTTGGGGATAGAAAATATTTATATGGGATCTTGTGTGAAAATTCATGATTATAGAGATTTTCGAGATAAACATGGATTAAAAGATGAGCAGATTTTATATATGGGAGATGATGTTCCGGATATTGAAGTGATGCGCGAATGTGGCTTGCCGTGCTGCCCTAGGGATGCTGCTGCTGAGGTTAAGCAGGTGGCTCTTTATATTTCTCATCAAGATGGTGGGTATGGTTGCGGTCGTGATGTGATTGAACAAATTTTAAAATCTCAGGGCAAGTGGATGAATGGCGATGCTTTTGGGTGGTAATTAAGCTGTAATAAATTAGATAGTCGTGTTAGAAGATTTAAAGAAATATTCAGTCGTCTTGGCTTCGAACTCACCTAGACGAAAAGAATTGCTAAGTGGTTTAGGGGTCAATTTTAGTGTAAAGACGCTTCCTGATGTAGATGAGTCGTTTCCCGATGCTTTAAAAGGTGAGGAAATACCTTTATTTATTGCTCGGAAAAAGGCAGATGCATATAAAGTGCTTTTTTCATCTGTAAATTCAAATGAAGTTGAAGAACCTTTGTTGGTTATAACAGCCGATACAATTGTTTGGCTAGAGGACGAGGTATTAGGTAAACCTGCCAATGCAACAGAGGCCAGAGCTATGCTTAGCAAGCTATCCGGAAAAAAACATCAGGTTATTACCGGAGTGTGCCTGACTACCGCTTCATGGCAAAAAAGTTTTGCAGCAGTTTCCGAGGTTCAGTTTTCATCTCTTACCGAGGAGGAAGTGGATTATTATATTCAGAATTACTGTCCTTATGACAAGGCAGGGGCTTATGGTGTGCAAGAATGGATTGGCTTTATTGGCGTTGAAAGTATACAAGGTAGTTATTTTAATGTAATGGGATTACCAATTCAACGGCTGTACAGGGAGTTAAAAACCATCAAATAAATAAAGTGAGCTGCTTTTAAGGGCAACTCACTTTCTAGAAAAGCATCGATATATAATAATCTCTTCACAGAGCGTTTTAATTTCTTTGGGCGAATATATCTTCTATTTTTGAAACGACAGCTTTTTGCTGTAGTTCCCATTGGCTGGTATGTTTGTTTATTTTATAGCAATACTGGGTAACTAAATTCGTATCGTTATTGGTTACATAAACATACTTCTGAGAAGGAAGAAATCCTTTTTTTGAACTAATCCATTCGCCGTATTCTACAACAGTCTCATCCGTATGGCGGCTGATGTTCATTTTTGATTCTTCAACCCATTTGACTTTAGCCGGGTTCCATTTATAAGTTACCTTTTCGGCCAATTCTCCATTTAGATCATACTTATACTTATTCATTTTAACGGGAAGCATGCTATAGGATGCTTTGTTGAGAGCATAAATTTCGCGGACTACAACTTTTCCTTCCTTTAAAGAATCATTGTATATAAAACTTCTTTCACCTCCTTTGTTGGAGTTTGCGGCTGATGCCATTCCACATGCTGCTAACAATAGAGTAACTGATACAATTACTTTGCTGATAAATAATGTTGTTTTCATACTTGAAATATTTAATTGGTTTTTAATTCTACCTTTTGTTTATTAGACGTAACTCGATTCCATGAAGTTGCATCACTCTGAATATTTTCCAGTGAATTATTCAGTATCAGTATGAAGAAAATAGTCGTGCCGTTTGTTTAGTCTGTTGATAATCAGTTATTTACATGAATAACAGGGTGTTCATTTGAGAACACCCTGTACTTATTTTATAGTCGTCATGTTATAGTAAGTCAATTAATAAAGGAATGTCATTTTCATGAATGCCATTCTTTAGAAGTAATTCTTTATCTTGGTAGAAAAGTTCTATGAATCGTTCTTTTGACTTTATAGTTGAATAAGCTTTATTATATTGCGATAAAGCTTGATCTATTTTTTTAGTACACAGGTATGCATGTCCTGCATTTAGATAATCCTTGTAATTAGGCTCCATGGTAAGGACTTTCTCGTAGTAAATGACTGCTTGCTCCAATTTATCGTTGGCCAAAGAACACCAAGCTATTGCCCGCCATGATTTAATGGAAGCCGACCCCATGAAATCTAACTTAAAAAAGTAGTTAATAGCTTCATCATATTTTTTAAGTTCGGCTAAACAGACACCAATGTAATACGTAACATTTGGATTTTCAGTTAATACAGATTCTACTTTTTTATAATAACTAAGAGCATTGGAGTAATTTTTCGTTATTCTATAACAGGTAGCCAGATGACGCATTGTCCACACATTGTCAGAGTGAATCATGTCTGCTTTTAGGTACGCCTCTATTGCTTTATCGTATTCTTTTTGTTTTTGGAAGCAAAAGCCTAATTTCTCAAAAAGATCAGCTTTCCCTTTTGTTAACCCGATAATTTCAGAATATACTTCCGCTGCCTTATCAAAATGCTCTTTGCTAAAATAATAATTGGCTAAAGGCAGAAGGTATTCTTCTTTATATAATACATCACGAAGAGTATGATAACGATGAATGTTGATTCTTCCATCAAATATTGTTGGAAACTCCTTACGTGACTGATGCAACTTGAAGAATCGGTAGAGACTGTGCAAATACTGCCTGCATATAATGTTAGGTTGAGTGTCTCCTTTTTTGGCACTCAGAATTTGCATATCATCTGTGAAATCATTGAGTTGCTGTTCGGTCAGTTGTGAGAGCATTTGCTGCCTTTGAGACTCAGGAACATGTTGAAGTGTGAAGCAAAGAGAGTACTTATCACTGTCACAAAAAATGGTACTGTCAAGTATGAGATTGACAATGTTTTTGGGATCTGTGCCTTCTCGTAAAACATTGACAACCATGGAATGTTGTTTATCAAAAGGATAAAACCAGTTGCTCAATACTTCAAAGAAGGGATATCTTTTGAGTTGTGAGAAAGAACTCATATAGACATCTGCTCCTTCTTGTTGCAATTCACCAACTTCGCGCATCATATCCTCAAAATCCGATTGTTTTTTATTATTGTTCCAATCGGGGTTTTTATCTTCGTTATCATCGTCTGTTTCATCCAGAGGCAGATCTAAGTTTTGCGTGGCATTTTTAATCATCTCTGGAATAATTTCTTCACGCATTTTTTTATCGATCTTCTCGGTCTCTTGGCAAAACAACCATTGAATATGCATTCGATTTAATTCTTTCCCAAACTCAGGCATTTCATTCAGAATGTTGACTTGAGCTCTGATTTCGGGATACAGATGCATCCGTTCTTCGTATAAGTGGATGTTGAATGCTATTCCTACCAACGCACGTTGATTGACATTTGTTGAAGTATGGAGGTAGGCATCAAGTAACCATTTCATTTTTAAGGAATCAAAGCAAACGAGTAAGCTCATTGTCACAGCACTGACCATAAGGCATAAATCATTCCCTGCCACATTCGATGTCTTAAGGAATGCATCGGCTGCTAGTTTATCTGTTTTGTCCCAATGAGTATTGAGATAGATATAAGTGAACATTTCAGTCAAGATATCCTCGTGTCTTTTGCGAATCTGATCACTCTCAAATGAGTTGTCTTTGATGTCTAGGTTTGAGTCAATACACCATGTTTCAAGCTCAGTTTTTATTATCTCAAGATTTTTGTTGTTATGACTATTTGAGTAGGAAGCTTTTAATCTATAATAAGAGTTGTACTTATAGTTAGCCAGTTGGCTAATTTTCATCTGGTCGTTGATCTCCAATGTCTCAGCCAATAATTTCATATATAAGCTATGACGTTCGGGATCTTCAACTCCCTTTTGCATGTATTGTAGCATGCTTGTATATGAAAACCTTATTTCATCCAGTTTATATTGTAATTCAGCTTGAGCTATTGTTTCCACTAACGGAGCCAAGAGTGAAATAGCTTCGTTTAATCGTTGGTCCAATATCAGCTTTTTTATGGCTGTATGTTGTAACTCAATATATTCAGCACTTAGAAAATTGTTGTCCATCTTACGTATTGTTTATTTTCTGATCCATGTCAGATATTTCCATAATCCCTCAAAAGGGCCATGCTTATGTCGCTTTAACCACCAGGAGCAAAAGCTCATTTGTAGAAGTACAAAAAGAATGCCAAAAAGAAAACTTAATGTATGATTCATGTGAGGACTAAGGAAAAAGCCCCAATGATAGAAGAAAAGCGATCCGATAATAGATTGTCCGATATAATTTGTCAGACTCATCTTCCCATAACTGCTAAAACGCATTAAGAAACTGCGATTTTTTACTTTGTAAAAGGTAAGTAACCCTCCCGTCACCAAAACTAACATGAAACTCAAATTGCTAAGTGAATACAGAATCAGATTGAGTGGCTCATAATAGCCTGGTCGGTTAATGAATTCAGGGAGTAAGTTCTTTAATCCGTAGAGAGGGAAAAATAGGATTAGTGCAAATCCTAATGTTTTTAACCAAATGAGTTCATGTTTTGGTGTATGGATAAAGAGTTGACGTCTGCCTATTAGCATGCCAAACAGAAAGAGGGCAGCAGTTTGCATGATCCGGCCATGTTCAAAAGCCCAAGTGAAGTTTGCCAGCTGTCCTTCCCATAAATTCATACGCAATGTTTCAAGAAAAGTTCCATTTTTCTGTATATCGTACGCTACACCGAAATAGTAATTGGATAGGCTTTCGCCAGGCGTATAGGAAGTATCAATCAGAGCATAAATTAACTTCCCCCAGTCGAGTGGCTGCAATATAAGCAGCGTAGCAATAATCGTTATTGTTTTATCATTGAGCTTGCAACAAACAGGTAATATGATTCCAATTATAGAATACATCACTAATATTTCTCCTGTGAAAAATGAAGCGTTAAACTGTCCGATTATAAATAATAGGACCAATCTCCATAAGAAACGTAGACGAAAATCTTTTCCTTTTTGATTTTGATTGTTGTTTTGAATATAAAAACTGAAGCCGAATAGCAAAGCAAAAACGGCATAAGCTTTGCCGCTGAATGTGAAAAACAAACCATCCCAAATAATGCGATCAGTAAATTTCATCCATTCAAATGGCGGACTCTCAGGAAAGTAATAAAAGTTATAATGCTCAATGCTGTGTAATAGAATAATGCCCATCACGGCCAGCCCTCTGAGTACATCAGCTACATCTATTCGGGTATTATTCTGAATTGAAGGTGTCTCCATGTTATCAATTTATTGGTGGTTTAGAAACGCACTTGAATCTGCGTTTGAATTCTGTTGTAGTTTTCACCTTTTTTATTGTCACAATAGGTATATTGCGCTTGCAGGCGGCATTTGGGATAGAACCAATATTGTATGCCCGCAACGTAGTTTTGCTGTTTGTAGTCCATATCCTTATTTTTATTTAGGTAATCATAAGAAAGAATGATGTCGAAGTTCTTGCATGCATGATAGTTTGTTGTTGCATAAAAACCTTCGCTTTTCACATCACCATCCTTACCTGCCAGATACTCTGCACGCAAATTAAGCGGTTTCGTTTTTAAAACACTCCCCAATGACCAACGGTTACGGGTGTAGCTTTGATCTTTCTTAATGTCAGGATTAATGTCTGACGTTTCAACAGCACAACCTTTTCCCTTAATAAAGGAGCCGGTTACTGATATAATTTTAGCCGGATTGAAAGTGATATATCCTACAAGGTCTTTGTTATCGTTTTTATCTTTGATGTTTATACCTTGTCCGTTCATTACTGCCAAATTGTAACTTAATTTTTTTTGGAACAGATCTCCAAAAATCATAAATCCCATATCACGACCGGTGGATGATCCATATAACTTATCGCTATTATCAACTCCGGCTAAATAGTTGGTTGCTTGAGAACCGCAATTAATTAATTCTATTTCACTGGGAGACATTTGATTCTCCATAGCATACATTGTTTTGAATTGTCCTAATCGGGCTGTTAATCCGGGCAAAAATTGATAGTCGGTATATACTTCCAGCAAGTTACCTCCACTATTAAAGTTGTACATAAAGTAGCATGACCATTCTTTGGTTATTTGTCCGTGTGCCATGAAGATGATGCGTTTAACGTCAAAAGTATTGGTGGACTCCTTTAGATCATCATATGTGTAACCCGCCTGAGCATAGCCTGATAAGGTAATTCGCTCCTTGAGGGTGTTGATTACTTTATCTGTTGTAATTTGTGCATGAGAAATAAACAGTGTAAAAACAGAGGCTATTGCCAGTAGTATTCGTTTCATAAAAAAGTTATTTGTTATTTTTCAATATTTACTTGTTCAGATTGAATATATGATGAATCGATAACGTTTGCGTATTGAAAGGATTTATGAATGATGTTTTTTTCTATCAACCATGAGGCACATTTTTCTAAATCATCCATTGAAGGTAATGATGCATGTGTATATTGCGGTAATGCAATGATGCCGGCTAAAGCCTCTGGTATACCAATTTCTTCTATTAATATTTCTTTTAAAGAGTCAGTTGGATGGTTTTGTATGTAATCTACTCCAAGGTTATAGCCTTTGATTAGTAATTCTATCTCCTTCTTCTTTTCTTTAAGAGCTTTTGCCGAGAAAACAGTTCCGGTTACCGATATATTTAATTCGCTGGTACTGGTCAGTGATTTATGTCCATTACTCATGGCTATAGTAGCATACGGGTCAGGAAAAAGTGAGGCGTCAATTTGTCCATTTTCAAGCATTAATAGTCTCAAAGGAATATTATCAATTTCCGGTCTGTTGACTTGTTGCGGTAGAATTCCTGCTGTTTTAATTATAAAGTCTGTTGTGTAATCAACGACTGTGTTTCCAGATACAGCAATGTTTTTGTTTTTAAGTTCTTTGACCGAAGTGATGTTACTGCCGTTCCTAACAATCATGCATAGATAACTTTCATTGCTCATGATAATTTTCAAAGGAATCCCCGAAGACTTAAGTTGAAATGCGCTAAGAAAGTCGGTTATGGTTCCATCGATTTGTGCCGATTGAAATGCGTGGTCTCTATCTGTTGAGGAATAATATTTAATCAGGTTAACAGTCAATCCTAATGTATCATAGATACCTGCCTTTTGAGCAACAATAAATGGTAGATAGTCAACAGAAGGCATTACTCCCAAAGTGATGACTTTCATTGGTGTGTGAGAAATATTTTCTTTCTTTCGGGTAGGAGTACAAGCCGTGAATAATACCAGAATCGTACCTATGTATAGGATGTGTCGCATAGTAACAAAGATAAAGTTCCGATTATAATAGGAAAGGCAATTTTCCTAGAAGTGTAGGAAAATTGCCTGAAATATGCAAAAAGAAATTATTCTTTGATTGCTGCGATACCGGGGAGAACCTTACCTTCAATTGCTTCTAGTAAAGCACCACCACCAGTTGACACGTAAGACACGCCATCAGCTAATCCGAATTTATTCACACAAGCTACTGAATCACCACCACCAACTAAAGAGAAGGCTCCATTCTTTGTAGCTTCAACAATGGCTTCTCCAACAGAGCGTGAACCATGAGAGAAATTATCAAATTCAAACACACCTGTCGGTCCGTTCCATAGGATCGTTTTAGATGCTTTAATAACTTGTGCATAAAGTTCTTCTGTCTTGGGGCCAATATCAAGACCACTCCATCCATCAGGAATCTGGTCAGCATCAACAAACTGAGTGTTTGCATCATTAGAGAAAGAATCTGCAACCTTAGCGTCAACTGCAATAACTAACTCTACGTTGTTCTTTTTAGCTTTTTCAATTAACTCTAAAGCCAAATCTAATTTGTCGTCTTCACAAAGTGAAGAACCAATCTTTCCACCAAGTGCTTTAGTGAAAGTAAAAGTCATACCGCCAGTAATGATTAGATTGTCAACCTTAGAAAGTAAATTTTCAATGATTTCAATTTTTGAAGAAACCTTAGAACCTCCCATGATTGCTGTGAACGGACGTTTGATGTCATTTAATACTTTATCAACCGCTTTCACTTCTTTTTCCATCAAATAACCAAACATTTTGTTGTTTACATCAAAATATTTAGCAATTAATGCAGTGGAAGCATGTGCGCGGTGAGCAGTACCGAAAGCGTCATTTACATAACAGTCTGCATACGAAGCTAATTTTTTGGTGAATTCTTTCTGACTTTCTTTCACCGCTTTCTTAGCAGCAGCTTTTTCTTCGTCAGTAGCATCTTCTGCTAAACCACGAGGTTTGCCTTCCTCTTCTGCATAAAAGCGGAGGTTTTCAAGCAACAAAGCTTCACCTGGTTTTAAGGCTGCCGCTTTAGCTACTGCTTCTTCACCCATGCAATCGTTGGCAAACTGAACTTCTACGCCCAATACTTTAGAAACGTGATTAACAATATGCTTTAACGAGTATTTGTCTGTTACGCCTTTGGGACGGCCCAAATGAGAACCTATAATCAGACTGCCGCCATCTGCAATAATCTTTTTTAGAGTTGGGAGAGCAGCGCGAATACGATTGTCATCTGTAATGTTGAAGTTTTCGTCCAATGGAACATTGAAATCTACTCTGACAAATGCCTTTTTACCGGCAAAGTTGAATTGGTCAATTGTTTGCATAATACTCTATTTTATTTAAAAGTGTTATATTATTTTCTGTAGACTGCAAAGTTACTATATATTTCTATTTTTTGCTATGAATTTATCATTTATTCTTTATGTGTCTACGAGTCTTTTTCAAGTTTATGAGAGTCTGAATAATATTTGCAGAAAGGCCTTAATCCACATTGATCACACTTTGGAGTTCTTGCCTGACAAACATACCTCCCGTGCAAAATGAGCCAATGATGTGCGATAGGAATAAGGCCCTTTGGAATGTATTTTGTCAACTCTAGTTCTGTTACCAATGGATTTTTAGAGTTAGTAGTTAGTCCGATACGGTTTGAAACCCTAAACACATGGGTATCAACGGCCATAGCTGCTTTGTTGTATACAACAGATTGAATGACATTGGCTGTTTTTCTGCCTACACCAGGCAATTTAATAAGTTTTTCTAGTGTATCGGGTACTTCGCTATTAAAATCATTCACTAACATGCGAGCCATTCCGACTAAGTGCTTTGCCTTATTATTGGGGTATGATATGCTCCGAATATATTCAAAAATAACTTCAGGCGTACTTGCTGCAAGTGCTTCGGGAGTAGGGAAGTCTTGAAATAATCGGGGGGTAATCATATTAACCCGTTTGTCTGTACATTGCGCAGATAAAATAACTGCAATCAGTAGCTCGAAGGGGCTGTTGTAATGTAGTTCCGTTTCGGCAATCGGCATGTTCTTTTGGAACCAATCTATTACATTCTCAAATCGTTCTTTTTTTCTCATACTTACTTAAATACTTAGGTGTATATTAAACGTTATCTCATCTTATTTCGTTCAAAGTGAGGGGTTACTTTGAGCTTAAAAAACAATGCCGAGATAACAGTGAGCAGGGCACCGAAAAAATAAGCAGTATCAAAAGATGTGATTTGAGCAATATATCCGCCCGACATAAGACCAATACCTATGCCTACGTCCCAAGAAGTCAGATAGGTGGAAGTAGCTGTACCTCGTTTGCTGTTTGGAGCTAGGCTAACAAATAAAGAATTGAAGGCCGGAAACATGGTTCCAAATCCAACTCCTAGCAACAGAGCTATCACGAAGAATAAGACCGTTGTAAATTCAGGGTTCCATTTCATCAATGTCCCACATAAACTAAGTGAGAAAAAACAAAAACAGACTAAATACAGACCTAATATGATGATTTGTGTGATGCGCCCTTTGTCGACTTGTTTTCCTGAAAAAAGACGTGAGACGGCCATGCCAAAGGCCATGAATGTAAAGAACAATCCGGAGCTTAATGTGATACCTATTTTTTCAGCATACATGGCCACGTAGGTTGTTGTCATGCCATAAGGAATGGACAATAATAAAAGAGAAATGCCTGCAGGAATACCTTTCAGTAAAATAAATCGATCAAATGATATCGGCTCACTTTCAACCGGCTGTTTGGCAGGAGTTCGTACCAAACAAGCCATAATGAATCCCAATACGCCTGAAGTCAAAGAGCAAATAAAAATAGTGTTGAATGAACAAGCTTCATGCATGAATAATCCTACCATAGGTCCTATACTCATAGCTGTATTGTTCATTAAACCGTAGTATCCTACTGCTTCACCCCTGCGCGAAGAGGGTGTAATGTCAATAACGATCGTGTTACCAGCTACGGTTACCATACCAAAAGCCAGTCCATGAACAATTCTTAGCATTATAAATAAACTCAGAATTCCAGCTAAAAGATAGCCTGCGAAAATGCCTGTAAAAATAAAATAGGCGATGAGATAAAGTGGCTTTCTTGACAACGTGTCAAGTAGGTATCCCGAAAAAGGGCGGATACAGAGTGCTGCAATTGTATAGCAGGACAGAATGATACCAACAGTGGCATTATTTGCATTAAACACCTCAGTCAGGTAGAAAGGTAAAACAGGCAGAATGAGGTAGAAAGCAAAAAATAATAAGAAGTTTGCAGCAAGTATCCGACAATAGTCAATTGTAACAAGCCTATCTTTAGTCATAATGAACCGTTTTACGTAAAGATGCAGAGCGTTTACCCTGCATCTTTCATTTTAATATTGAGAAATCTGTTATGTCAGAATGCAGTTCTTAATAGGCTGCCTCAAATTCTTTTAGGAAGCGCATATCGTTTTCTGAAAACATACGCAAATCTTTTACTTGATATTTCAAGTTGGTGATACGTTCTATACCCATACCCAATGCATATCCGCTATATATCTTGCTATCAATGCCGTTGGCTTCGAGTACATTAGGGTCAACCATGCCACATCCTAAAATTTCTACCCAACCGGTATGTTTGCAGAATGGGCATCCTTTACCTCCACAAATGTTACAGCTGATATCCATTTCTGCACTGGGTTCTGTGAATGGGAAATACGAAGGACGCAAACGAATTTTAGTTTCCGCACCAAACATTTCTTTTGCAAATAATAGTAGAACTTGCTTTAAATCAGTAAATGAAACATTTTTATCAATATATAACGCTTCTACTTGATGGAAGAAACAGTGTGCACGGTAGCTGATTGCTTCGTTGCGATATACGCGTCCCGGACATATAATGCGGATAGGAGGCTGCGAAACTTCCATCACTCTACTTTGTACGGACGAGGTATGTGTCCGCAACACTACATCGGGATGTGCCTCAATAAAAAAGGTATCTTGCATGTCACGAGCCGGATGGTCTTCTGCGAAATTCAAAGCGGAAAAGACATGCCAATCGTCTTCTATCTCAGGACCTTCAGCTATGCTAAAGCCTAATCGGCCAAATATGTCAATAATCTCATTTTTTACAATTGACAGTGGATGACGTGTGCCTAATTTGACAGGATAGGCAGAACGAGTAAGATCAATCTCAGCTGAGCCATTGTCTTGAGCTTCGAATTGTTCTTTTAGCGCAGTTATTTTTTCCTGTGCCAATGTTTTCAGTTCATTCAGTTTTATGCCTACTTCCTTTTTCTGCTCGGCAGCCACATTGCGAAAGTCTGCCATCAAATCATTAATGGCGCCCTTTTTACTAAGGTATTTTATACGAAGGGCTTCCAACTCTTCTGCGTTTGAAGCTTTCAGAGTCTCGACCTCCTCGAGAAGTTGTTTAATTTTGGCTATCATATCTTTATTAATTTAATACGCTGCTGGACATTTGTAAAAGAGATGCAAATATACAAGTTTATCTTTGAATAATTTAATTTATGGCTAATTTTGCCTTAAAATGAATCGCAATGAACAAAAAAATACTTCAACTGGCTTTGCCATCTATCATATCTAACATAACGGTGCCATTGCTGGGACTTATTGATGTTGCCATTGTAGGGCATTTGGGAGCTACCGCCTATATAGGAGCTGTCGCCGTAGGGGGGATGCTGTTTAATATTCTTTATTGGAGTTTCGGCTTTTTGCGGATGGGGACCAGCGGTCTCACATCGCAAGCTTATGGAGCCGGGTTACTCGACGAATCAGTACGTACACTGATTCGATCATTGATTGTTGGTATTGGTATTGGAGTTCTTTTTATTGCTTTTCAGCTAATAATAGAAAATATAGCTTTTTATTTTATTGAAACATCAGATAGGGTGAGAGAACTTGCCGTTATTTATTTTCGCATCTGTATCTGGGGAGCGCCTGCGTTGTTGGCTCTTTACGGATTTACAGGTTGGTTTATAGGTATGCAAAATTCACGTATTCCAATGTTTATTGCGATAGCCCAGAATATCATAAATATAGTTGTTAGTCTGTGTTTGGTATTTCTGTTTGATATGAAAGTTGAGGGTGTGGCAATTGGAACCTTAGTTGCCCAATATGGTGGTCTTGTAATGGCTGTATGGTTATATCGTAGATATTATAAGAAGCTTGGCTTCAAGCAACATTGGCCGAACGCTTTGTGTCGAGTAGCTATGAAACGTTTTTTTAGTGTGAATAGTGATATCTTTTTGCGTACGCTCTGTCTTGTTAGTGTTTCGGTGTTCTTTACTTCAACAGGAGCTGGTGAAGGAGAGGTAATCTTAGCTGTAAATACACTTCTTATGCAGTTTTTTACGCTTTTTTCGTATGTCATGGATGGTTTTGCATACGCCGGAGAGGCTCTAACTGGCCGTTATGTTGGTGCCAATGACTTTTTAATGCTGCGCCGTTTGATTCGTTTACTTTTTCGATGGGGATTTGGATTGTCTCTCTTATTTACATTGCTATATGCCTTTAATGGTAATGCCTTTATTGCATTGCTTACTGATGACGAGGTTGTAGTAGCTGTATCTCAAGAATATTATTACTGGGCATTGGCAATTCCATTAGCCGGTTTTTCCGCTTTTATCTGGGATGGAATCTTTATTGGAGCAACGGCTACACGTTATATGCTATTCTCAATGTTGATCGCATCGGTTAGTTTTTTCATTATGTTCTATTTTCTGCATAATCAGTGGGCAAACCATGCTCTATGGGCTTCGTTTATTGTATATCTTATATTAAGAGGAGTGATGCAAAGTTTTTTTGGAAAAAGTATATTCCGGGTCACGATAACCCGGAATATTGATTAAACTGTATCTTTATTGTTCTTGTTTTGCTATTGCTTGCTTTTGTGAAATACTGTAGGCCGCGAAATATCCGATGCCACCTCCTTTAATATTAGTACTGATGTTGCTTAACGGTCCTCCGAAAAAAGGACTTTCTCCATCTTTTTCTTCTTGACATTGCAATAAGAAGTTATAAAAACCTTTGCCAATATTTGATAGTTGTAGTTTCACTACATCTCCATCAGCGATGAAGGTCATCGTGTTATAATCGTCTGCATCTTTGTATTCATCTCTTTCTGTATCGTCAAAGAAATAACCGATTGAAGAGCCGTTAATGTATTGATTGTCATAACTTAAATCATCAAAAATAACATATTTGCTTATACGGTCATATACCGAATCATTGACAATGTATTTGCACATGTAATAGTTTGTACCAGCAGGTTCTTTGGCATAGATATTAAAAGAATAATAATGGTATTTAGCTATTTTCTCATACGAAATATCTATTGAATCGAGTTTAACAGGCAGTTCCATTTTAGCGTCGGCTTCGTAGGTTTCATTAATGCCATCATTATTGAAGTCTACCATCACTTTTAAATGATAATTTTCTCCCGGAATACCTGTCATTTGAGTGGTCGTTTTATATGTTCCGGGCGTGTTGTGTACCTCTTCTAAATTGTATAAGTCTCCTTTATCGGAAGTTATTGTAATTGTTGCGCCTGATACTTTAGCATTTTTATTGCCATCAAAATATCCTGTTGAAGAACTTAGTTGCACCTGCTGATAAGTCAGCTCATCTGTAATGGTGCTATAAATAACAATCACAGGATCTGTGTCATCGGTATCTAATTTTATACTTTCTGTGCAACTGCTTAGTCCCAGCAAAATAGCAGTCAGTGTTATAGTCAGTATGTAATATTTATATAATAATTCAAGTTTCGCAAGTTAATGAGATATGTTGACATGATGGCATAAAAAAGGCATAGGAGTTTCTGTATGTTGCAGAAAATGAGTAAATTTAAAGTGCAAACTAAAATTAATACTCGCCCCTATGCTTATGCACAAAGTTACAACATTCCTCTCAGAGATCAGCATCTTTTTCCGGGAAAATGATTCCCATAAAGCCATGTATACCATTATGGATGTGATTAAAGGGTTAAAAATGACAGAGCTATCCCTCTTTGGGACAAAGAGCAAATGCAACCATGTATATACATTGCTGCAAGTGT
>NZ_ATZI01000023.1 GCF_000428125.1 Bacteroides graminisolvens DSM 19988 = JCM 15093 | reverse complement strand
TTACCGAAATTCTTTAATAAAGAGAACATGCGAACTCTTTATACCATCGGGTATTAATCTTTCTTTCGAAAGGCTATCCCCGAGTAAGCGGCAGGTTGGATACGTGTTACTCACCCGTGCGCCGGTCGCCATCTGAAGTATTGCTACTCCAATGCTGCCCCTCGACTTGCATGTGTTAAGCCTGTAGCTAGCGTTCATCCTGAGCCAGGATCAAACTCTTCATTGTAAAAGTATTGTGTACCTATGAAAAATACCCGAAAGTATCAATCATAAGCAATTTTTAGCTCTGTTCAGGATTTCGTAAATTTATTTAAGTTCACACCCTGCATAAAAGCAGGATATTGACGGTTCTAAATTTTACCCAAAATATCTTTTCTTATAATGATCCGTTTCCGAAGAAACCAAACAAGAAGAAAAGCATTTTGCTATTGTACTACTTGTATTGTTTATGTAATTCTATCAAAGAACGCTTCTTTTATTTTTGCTTTGTTTTCTAAAGCGGGTGCAAAGGTAAGGAGTTTAAAAGTAACAACCAAATGTTTTCGGAAGTTTTTTTTAAAAGTTTTTTTTTCGTTAAGCTACCTTCTAAAACTCTTTTAGCAAGAGCGAAGGCCTAAACAAAAAAAGATCCTTTTTTGCGAACCGGACTGCAAAGATAAAGACTTTTTAGCTTCACTTCCAAACTTTCAGAGAAGTTTTTTTTTAAAAGTAAAACCGCAATAAGTCAAACCTCACAGGCGCTTTATCAACATTTCAAGAAAACACTTTGTCTCTCTTGCAAAGCGGGTGCAAAAGTAGAAGCTTTTGCCATACAAAGCAAGAAGATCATACTCTTTTTTTTAAGAACTAATGAGCGAAAAGGCTTAAAGTGCTAGGCATCAATGGATAACAGTATGAAAATAAATGCAAAGAAAGGGGGTAGAAGGGAAATACCAAGAAATGGCATACCTTATATTATATAAAGGGAATCCGTTAGCGGAATTAACTTAGCGTAAATGTAACTCCGGCAATGGACTTTCCATTCATGGCATCCCCCTTATAACTTCATGAATTCTGCCAACGGATACTTGCACAGGTGCCGTTTTGCCTCATAAAAAGTATGAAATAAAGTATCACCAAGTATCACCAAACTTGCAATGCCTTGATTATCAGTTTTGTATGTGTGACACTTGGCTAAAAAAAAGCCTCACCAAGTATCACCAAGTATCACCAACTTTTTTGGTGATGATTCCTTATAATCATATAGCTGCTTATTGTTTGTATATAAGGCTTTGCGTTGGTTCCATTATGTATTTATTTTGCGGATTGGCTGTTTTCGTTACATTCGAAACACCGCGATTTGTGCCCTAATAATAACCTGATAAAAGAACCACAATGATTTGGAATTGACAGGATAATGTATTATCTTTGTACTTATAAACTTATAGTATATTCAAATTATTATAGGCGCAAAGGCAGGAGTTCCTACTCTTGCCTTTTTTTATGTCTTAGCGGTTTGTGATTGCATTAGCACGGTGTCTCGCGCCGGTTCGCACGGTAGCAAAAGGTTCCTGAGCAACCGTGTTACGGTCGTAAGACGGTTGCTCAGGGGCCAAAAGACGGTTTACGATTTAAAAATGCTCGTTATCTTTTTGAAAAAGTCGGTTATGTTTTTCAAAAAGTCGGTTATGTTTTTCAAAAAGTTGGTTATGTTTTTTAAAAAGTCGGTTATGTTTTACCAAAGTCTTGCCGGTCTTTGTTACTCCCCTGTTTGCTCGTTAATAATATATAAACTTGCTATTGACAAGATTTGCCTGATTCAGGATATTAAGGGGTAGATTTGTAAAATTAGTTCTACCGGTTGGCGGGATTTACTTAATGCATGGTTAACTCTACCAATTGGTTTTTCATTCATGTGGTTAAATATGGAAGGGTTGTCAATGCGCAAAAACGTGATCAGAAATAACCGACTATAAGAAACTACGTTATTGCAGGACAAGAAGCGAGACAAGAGACGTCAGAGAATTAAAGACAAGTAAAATGTGACTAAAGAAAAAAAGCTGCGACATATATGGAAAAGTAAACCCTATTATTTATCTTTGTTAGCATTAAAAAGCTAACATACAAAAAGAATAAGTACAATGAAAGATTTTTTTAAATTCACACTTGCCACAATAACAGGAATAATACTAACAAGTATTGTTATGTTTGTTATTAGCATTATTGTCGTGTTTAGTATGCTATCAAGCACTGAGACCGAGACAGTTGTTAAAAAGAACTCCATTATGATGCTTGATTTGAATGGAAGCTTGGTTGAACGTACATCAGACAACATATTTAAAGAGTTGTTTGACAAAGAGGATTCGACTTATGGATTAGACGATATTTTAGCATCCATAAAGAAAGCGAAAGAGAATGATGACATTAAAGGAATATATATTCAAGCAACATCATTAAACGCTAATTTTGCATCATTACAAGAAATACGTGACGCATTGAACGATTTTAAAAAAAGCGGTAAATTCATTGTTGCATATAGTGATAACTATACTCAAGGCATGTATTATCTGTCGAGCGTTGCCAATAAAGTATTGCTCAACCCTAAAGGAGCTATTGAATGGAGAGGATTGGCCTCTCAACCTCTATTCTTAAAAGGATTGCTAGAGAAATTAGGCATTGAGATGCAAGTTTTTCGTGTAGGTACATATAAAGCTGCCGTAGAAAGATTTTCTGCCACTGAGATGAGCCCGGCTAACCGAGAGCAAGTTACAGCCTACATCACTTCTATTTGGAATGAAATTATAACTGATGTTGCCGCATCACGTAAGATATCAGTTGACTCTCTTAATAATTACGCTAATCGTATGTTAATGTTCTACCCTGCCGAACAAACTGTAAAGAGTGGTATGGCGGATACATTAATTTATAAAAATGACGTACGTGATTACCTCAAGCAGCTAGTTAAAATAGATAAAGATGACAACCTTGCCATGTTGGGACTTGATGAAATGATCAATGTGAAGAAAAACACACCCAAAGACAAAAGCGGAAATATCATAGCCGTTTACTATGCCTTCGGAGAAATAGACGGTGGATCAAGCAGTACCGATGAAGATGGAATTATTTCAAATGAAGTCATCAAAGATCTGCGCGAGTTGAAAGAAGACAAGGATGTTAAAGCTGTAGTACTTCGTGTTAATTCACCAGGTGGCAGTGCCTTCGGTTCTGAACAAATATGGGAAGCCGTTTGCCAATTGAAAAAAGAAAAACCGGTCATTGTATCCATGGGAGATTATGCAGCATCAGGAGGTTACTATATTTCATGTGCCGCAGATACTATCGTTGCCGAGCCCACCACCCTAACCGGATCTATTGGTATTTTTGGATTGATACCTAACGCGAAAGGACTCACAGACAAATTAGGATTAAGCTTTGATGTTGTAAAAACTCACAAGTTTGCAGATTTCGGAAACATCATGCGTGGAATGAATACAGACGAGCAAACCTTACTTCAAATGTATATAAATCAAGGATATGACTTATTTGTAAGTCGCTGTGCCGAAGGACGTAAGATGAGCAAAAATGAAATTGAAAAAATAGCAGAAGGAAGAGTCTGGACAGGAGAAGCAGCCAAAAAGATCGGTTTGGTTGACATACTCGGAGGCATTGATAAAGCGCTGGAAATAGCAGTAAAAAAGGCTAAAGTTGAAGGTTATACGGTCGTTGGATATCCTGACCGAAAAAATGTATTGCAAGAGTTACTTAATTCAAAACCGGGCAATTATATCGAAAGCCGTATGTTGAAAAGTCAACTCGGAGATTATTACAACGGATTTAGCATGCTAAAGAATCTGGAAAAAGCAGACTTTATGCAAGCCCGCGTACCGTTCGAGTTAAATATAAAATAAATGTCATTGGATTAAATGGAGGAAAAGCAAATCAAAATTAACAAATGGTTATTACCCCTCTCACATATATACGGGGCTGCAACTTACTTTAGAAACAAACTCTTTGACTGGGGCATACTCCAGTCAAAGAGTTTTGATATTCCAACCATTTGTATAGGTAATATATCTGTAGGAGGCACAGGCAAAACACCACACACAGAATATTTAGTCAATTTGCTTCGCAATCAATACAAAGTAGCCGTACTCAGCAGAGGCTATAAAAGGCACAGTCGGGGCTACCTTTTAGCCAATGAAGACAGCCAAGCACGTGTAATAGGCGACGAACCTTTTCAAATAAAAAACAAATTTCCAGACATACGTGTAGCCGTTGATGAAAATCGTTGCCACGGCATTGAACAATTACTTCAACTGAAAGACCCGGAAGTAGACGTCATTTTGTTGGATGACGCCTTTCAACACCGTTACGTAAAGGCCGGAATAAATATTCTTCTCACAGATTATAATCGCTTGTTTTGTGAAGACAAACTTCTTCCTGCCGGTCGCTTGCGCGAATCTAGGAAAGGCAAAAACAGAGCACAAATTGTAATTGTGACCAAATGCCCCGCAGATATAAAGCCTATTGATTTTAAGATTATAAGTAAACAGCTTGATCTCTTCCCTTTTCAAAAGTTATACTTCTCTACTTTTCAATACGGAAAGCTCACGCCTGTATTTAAGAATTTAGGGCAAACTGAAAGAGCATTATCCTCCATCCAAGCAGACGAACAGATTCTTTTACTTACAGGAATTGCATCTCCTCTCACTTTAGTCAATGAGTTGCACAACTATACTTCGCACGTTGATTACCTTGCATTTGATGATCATCATGATTTTAGTGCAAAAGACATGGAATTACTTCACGAGCGATTCAACCAGATTAAAGCTGAAAAGAAAATAATTGTAACAACCGAAAAAGATGCAGCCAGACTTCTTCATCACCCTGCATTGAAAAACGAATTAAAGTCGTATCTTTACGCACTTCCTATCGAAGTGAAGATATTACAGAACCAAGAAAAAAAGTTTAATCAAAACATTATCGGCTATGTTAGAGAAAATAAAAAAAACAGCTGACTTTCTTAAAGAAAGAATGCACACCCAACCAGGAACGGCAATCATTCTGGGTACAGGCCTAGGTAGCTTGGCTAACGAGATTACAGAAAAATACGAAATCAAATACGAAGAGATTCCAAATTTTCCGGTATCGACTGTTGAAGGACACAGCGGTAAATTAATATTTGGTAAATTAGGGAACAAAGATATCATGGCTATGCAAGGGCGCTTTCATTATTATGAAGGTTATTCCATGCAGGAAGTTACCTTTCCGGTGCGCGTTATGAAAGAATTGGGAATCAAAACCCTTTTCGTGTCAAATGCAAGTGGAGGTACCAATCCGGCCTTTGAAATTGGAGATTTAATGATAATCACGGATCACATCAACTACTTCCCTGAACACCCATTACGCGGAAAGAACTTATACGGCGATCGTTTCCCCGACATGAGTGAGGCCTATTCCAAGGAATTGATCCAAAAAGCACTCCAAATAGCAAAAGAAAAAGGGATAAAAGTACAGCAGGGAGTTTACGTAGGAACACAAGGACCTACATTCGAAACTCCGGCTGAATACAAACTATTCCGCATATTTGGCGCAGATGCAGTAGGCATGTCAACAGTGCCCGAAGTTATCGTTGCCAACCATTGCAAAATAAAAGTTTTCGGAATATCAGTCATCACCGATCTAGGAGTCGAAGGTAAAATCGTTGAAGTTTCACATGAAGAAGTCCAAATAGCTGCAGATGCAGCCCAACCCAAAATGACGACTATCATGCGAGAACTAATAAATCGTGCATAAATGAGCAGAACAGAAATAGCAACTATTGGAGAATTTGGATTGATCCGCCGGCTAACAGAAGATATAAAATTAATCAACGAATCGAGCAAATACGGCGTAGGAGACGATGCGGCAGTACTTACTTATCCTTCAGAGAAGCAAGTGTTAGTTACCACTGACCTACTCATGGAAGGAGTTCATTTTGATCTTGTTTATGTTCCCCTGAAACACTTAGGATACAAAGCCGCAGTGGTCAATTTCTCGGATATATATGCCATGAACGGATCACCTAAACAAATAACCGTTTCATTGGCTATCTCTAAGCGTTTTAGTATTGAAGATATTGAAGAATTTTATACAGGTTTACGTTTGGCGTGCGAGCAATACCACGTTGATATTGTTGGAGGCGATACGACTTCATCGCTTACAGGATTAGCTATTAGCATTACGTGCATTGGCGAGGCCGACAAAGACAGCATTATCTATCGTAACGGCGCCAAAGAAACAGACCTTATCTGTGTAAGTGGCGACTTAGGGGCTGCTTACATGGGGCTTCAATTACTTGAAAGAGAAAAGTCCGTCTTTAAAGGAGAAAAAGAGGTTCAACCGGATTTCTCGGGAAAAGAATACTTGTTGGAACGCCAGCTTAAGCCAGAAGCTCGTGCTGATATTATAAAAAGACTAGCGGAAGCTTCAATCAAACCAACAGCGATGATGGATATATCAGACGGGCTTTCATCCGAACTGCTACACATTTGCACACAGAGTAAGGTTGGTTGTCGCATTTACGAAGAGCATATTCCCATTGACTACCAAACTGCCGTAATGGCAGAAGAGTTTAACATGAATCTTACCACCTGTGCATTAAACGGTGGAGAAGATTACGAACTCCTCTTCACCGTACCTATTGCAGATCACGAAAAAATATCTGAGATGGAGGGCATCAAGCTTATTGGCCACATAACTAAACCAGAGATGGGCTGTGCGTTAATCAGCAGAGATGGACAAGAATTCGAACTGAAAGCACAAGGCTGGAATCCACTTCAGGAAGAAAAAAAATAAGATTATTTTCAATTCATTAAACGTTGATAATGAGGATTATAGCTCACTATCAACGTTTTTTTATCTCCGCAAGCCTTGTAAATATCAAAAGTTTGGTTACCTTTGCAGCGCAATCACGCAAGGTGCCATAGCTCAGTTGGTAGAGCAAAGGACTGAAAATCCTTGTGTCCCCGGTTCGATTCCTGGTGGCACCACTTAAGAAGAGTAGCAAAAAGCAGTAAAATCCTGATTTCCAAACGAAATCGGGATTTTTTGTTTTCCGCAGGGACGCAAAAAACGGCAGAATATTACCGTTTCCGGTGTTCCAATCGGTGGAGCAAGAAAGGTGGAGCGCGAATCTCCACCGAACAAGATTGTTTCTCTCTGATTTGCAATATTTTGCGTATCGAGAAAGCGTGCATGGTTTCCTACTTTTGTCCAACAAAAAAAACTGTAGGAACATGAAACGAAACTCAATGAATGTGCTTTTCTTTATCAAGAAAGCCAAACTGCTGAAAAACGGGGAAGCCTCCGTGTGTATGCGCATCACTGTGAACGGTGCGCGAGTGGAAAACAACATCCGCATGAGCATTGAGCCTGCCCTATGGAATCAGGCGAAGGAGTGCGCCAAAGGCAAGAGCCGCAAGGCTTGTGAACTCAACCTCTACATCGAGCAAGCCAAAATCAAGTTACGCAAGCTGTTCGATGAACTGGAAGATCGGAACCATCCCGTTACAGCCCGAATCCTGCAAGAAAAGTTCTTTGGGGATAACGAGGAAGTGAAGGAAGTCCGCACGCTCATCCAAACCATACAGGATCACAACGACCAATGCCGTGAACTTGTAGGTAAGGACTACGCGCTGATTACCGTCCGCCGCTACGAGAGTTGCAAACGCTATCTGGCGGAACTTATCAGACTGAAATATGACAAAGAGGATTTGCCATTGTCGGAAGTCAACGGAGAATTGGTACGGGCCTTTGAGTTTTATCTCAAGACAGAAAAGGAGTGCCAGCAGAATACGGTCATCCGCTATATGAGGTGCCTGAAGAAGATTACCAACCTTGCACTCGCCAACGAATGGATAACCAAAGACCCGTTTATCGGAATCAAGTTCCACGAAAAGGAGGTTATCCGTGAGTTTCTGACAATGGACGAACTACTCACCATCTACAACAAGGAGTTTTCTTTGGACAGGATTACGGTTGTGAGAGATGTATTCACCTTTGCTGCGTTCACTGGGTTGGCGTTCATTGATGTACAGCAGCTATCTGCCGAACATATCGTTCAAGACAACAACGGAAATTATTGGATTCGCAAGCATCGCCAAAAGACGAAGAATATGTGCAACATTCCCTTGCTTGATATTCCGATGCAGATTTTGGAGAAATATAAAAGCCATCCTACTTGCCAAAAGAAAAATGTATTGCTCCCTGTTCCTTGCAATCAGAAGATGAACAGCTACCTCAAAGAGATAGCCGATTTGTGTGGCATTTCAAAGTGCTTGACCACGCATACGGCCCGGCATTCGTATGCGACCTCTGTGTGCCTCGCCAATGGTGTAAGCATTGAGAATGTGGCGAAAATGCTCGGTCATTCCAACATAAAAATGACGCAGCACTATGCCCGTGTACTGGATTCTTCCATCCTCAAAGATATGATGAATGTGAAAAATGTCTTATCAAAAAGTCTTTGACTATGAATAGAGGAATAATCACAATCAGTGAAACTGGTGCAGTCACCATACCGACTGCGCCTATATGGATGACCAAGTTTGAGATAGCCGACCTGCTCGGGGTATTCTCTTGCGACATTCGTAAGGCGATACAAGCAATCTACAAAAATAAGGAATTGGTTGAAACTGATACGATGAGGTATATCAAGCAGCCTGACGGCATCAGTTATGATGTGTATAACCTTGAAATGATTATAGCCATTGCATTCAGAATATGCAGTAAAGAAAGTATCCTGTTCAGACGGTTTGTAATAAGTGAAATCTGCGCCACCAAGAAAGAAACTCCGATAACATTATTCTTCTCTTGTGGAAAGGGCAGCAACCTATGGTATAGTTGAGGTTCATCCCGTCAGCCGCCCGTTCCCGATGCACGGATGCAAAGGTAGCGTGTGGCTCTGAAGGTATCGGCAAGGTCGGGCGGCGGAGCCGTTTCGGGCAGAATCTTCCTCAAACGGGGTTGAGTGTATTCTACCCGAAAACCCTGCCACTGCCAGCCACACGCTTGAAAGGCATCCGGCAACGGAAACAAGCGACTGACGGGAAATCAGAAGAAATAGAGGAACGACTTACAGACGAAGCTAAACATTGATGCTTCATCCGTAAGCCGTTCCTTTTTCTTTTTGCTGAAGTTCCATTGCTGCCGCAAACTTAGGGCAGACGGCAAACTGCGCTCCTTCAAGAAAATCAGGTTGCCTTCAGTCGGTAGGCAGATTGGTAGCCGTCAGCCAGCATCCTTTCGATGTCGGATTCACGGTAGAGGATTTTGCCGCCCAACTGGATGTAGGCTATCCGTCCCTCGTTGCGGTAATCCTGAAGCGTCCGGCGGCTCACTTTCAACCGTGCCGATACCTCCCTGTCGGTGAAGAAACGCTCCCCGTTCAGTGTCGGGCGGTAGTTGGCGGTCAGATGTTCTACATTGTCCATCAGACGGTCGAGGCTGCCCATGAAGTGGATTATCCACTCGTTGTCTTTGTTAATTAGTTCGTTCATATTACTTTGGATTTAGTGGAATTATTGTTATGACTCTATTCGGTTATCAGATTGTCCTGTCTTTGAACCTTGCTTCTTTCCGCTTGTCCTCCACTATGGAGACGATACGCTGCACGTCTTCGGGACGGTAATACGTTTTGTGGTTGATTTGGCTATATGCCAAAGTCCCGTTATCACGCAAGGTTTGCAATGTGCGTGGGCTGATGTTGAGCATCCGGCACACATCCTGATTATCCATCCACTCACTCATTCTTTTTTCACCGCGCCTATGGCAGATGGTATCCATACGGCTGACGAAGCGGTCGAACTTAGCGACTAGCTCCTCAAAGGTCTTTCTCTCGATTGATACAATTTCCATATTGTCTTTCTTTTAGTTGTTACTGTCTCTTTTGTCGCAAAGGAATATACAATCCGTTACCTGACAATGGGTTTCCCGAAAGTGGCAGCGTGTTGCGCCGATATGGTGGTCATTGTCCGGGATGCCGCTTTTCTTTTAGCAGTCATCATTCCTTTTGTCGCAAAGAAATACATAATCTCCCACCCTGCAATGTTTTTTGAGATTACTGGCAGTATGTGGAACAGGGTGGTAGAGGTTGGCATAGCTTACCGATTGCCTAATTCTTCCAGTCCTTAGCCCTTAATTCCCATATATAATAAGGAAGTCACAAACCAAATAAAGGCTTATATTCAAAGTCGCTCGTAATTAAGCCTTTGCCCTTTCAGGTATATATATCCGGCAAATCGGTGAAGTCCGCACCGCTTTGTCAACCGCCATAAAGCAAAACCACACAAAATTGCCTAAGAGAATCTAAGTGCTTGACTGACTGCACTGGAGCATCTTACTTTGCTCCCGATAATCGGTCGAGGCACTGACCAAGACTACATTCAATAACTTAATCAATTTATTTTTTTACAATGAAAAGAGAACCAAACATTACAGAGCAGCAGGCTCGTGAAATCGTGGAAAAAATGGGACGCAGGGAATCCTACACTCCCAAGTCAATGGATGACCTCTACAGGCGTATCGGTCTAGAACCGGATGAGCCGGGGCAGCCCGGCAATACCGTCACGGAGGAAACAGAGACCGCTATGACGGATGAACCGTCTGGTGTGGCGGTCGAGGAGGCGGCAATGCCGCAGAAGCGTGTCAGCAGCAAGCAGCGTAAGCTGTCGCTGGAGGAATACCGCACTACCTATCTCCAAGTTCCCAAGATTGTCAACCGCAAGCCCGTGTTCGTCAGCGAGGCGGTGCGTGACGAACTGGACAGGGTTGTCCGCTACCTCGGAGGAAAAGGCATGAGCGCATCGGGGCTGATTGAGAACCTTGTCCGCTTGCACCTCGATGCCTATCGGGATGACATTGAGCAGTGGCGCAAGCTTTGACAGGATTACGGAAAGTCAGTTAGGTCGGTGGATATACTTCATCGGCTTAACCGATACCCAAGATGAGTTATTACACTCGGAAACAAATCCGACGGGCAGAGGATTTTTGTGTCTTCAAAGACACAGCAAGATATATTTTCAGTTACCCGAATAATTCTAAGTAACTGAAAATGCCTTCACCGCCGTGGGCAGAATTATCCTCCGCAGTCGGATAATTTCGGGGTTCTTTAATCGGAGATTAGACAATGGATGAACCATTAAACGAAAATAATAAGTAGCATGAAAAAGAAAAGCAAGTACGGGAGAAATCCCAAGTTGAACCCGAAGACACACTGCGTGATGGTGCGCTTCGATGATATGGAATGGGACAAATTCCTCACGATGTACGAGGAATCGAATGTGTACGCGAAAGCCGTCTTTCTGAAGGCGCACTTCTTCGGGCAGAAGTTCAAGGTGCTGAAGGTAGATAAGACGATGCTGGAATACTACACCAAACTGTCGGACTTCCATGCCCAGTTCCGCTGCATCGGCACGAACTACAATCAGGTCGTCAAGGAGCTGCGCATCCATTTTTCTGAGAAGAAGGCGATGGCGTTGCTCTACAAGCTGGAGAAATGTACCATCGACCTTGTGAAGCTGAGTCGGGAGATTGTGGAGCTTTCAAGAGAACTGGAGAAGTGTTACCAATCCAAATCCGACTGACATGGCATCGGTCAAGGTCAAGTTTCGCCCATCCACCATAGACGGCAAGGAGGGCACACTCTATTATCAGGTGATTCACAACCGTGTGGTCAGACAGATATATACCGACTATAAACTTTTCGCTTCGGAATGGGACTGCCATTCCGAAGCGGTCGTCCTGCATCGTGTTCCGAATGAGCAAGAGCGGAACAATCATTTGCTTTCGATAAGCTCACGCATCAGATGGGACAAAGGCAGTCTGAACAATATTACACACGCTATCCCAATTTGGTACTTTCGTGGCGGATGATATAGTCGTGCGCTTTCAGGATAACAAACAGGAGCAATCGTTTAACAGTTATGTCCGTCAACAAATTGCAAGATTGAAACGCTTGGGGAAGATACACACATCGGAAACTTACATGGCGGCACTCCGAAGTTTCAGCGGCTTTATGAATGACAAAGAGGTCTTGTTTGACCAGCTTAACGCTGACCTGATAGCGGAATACGAGGCTTATCTGAAAAGCAGAGGCAACTCGCCCAATACCATATCGTTCTATATGCGTATTCTGAAAGCGGTCTATAACCGTGCCGTGGAAGAGGGACTGACTGGGCAACGGCATCCGTGCAAGTCCGTCTATACGGGAGTAGAGAAAACCTTGAAGCGAGCCATATCACTCAACGAACTTAAACGTATCAAAGGGCTGGACTTGTCGTTGAAGCCCAACCTTAACTTTGCCCGTGATATGTTTCTGTTCTATTTTTACACAGGGGGCATGTCGTTCATTGACATGGCTTATCTGAAGAAGAAGGACTTGCAGAACGGCATCCTTTCCTACCGCAGACGAAAGGCGGGGCAGCAGTTGTTCATCAAATGGGAAAGGTGTATGCAGGAAATTGTTGACAAATATCCCGTAAACGGAACCGAATACCTCTTACCCATCATTACAAAACGGAACGAGGATTGTCAGAAACAATATACCAACGAGCTTCATCGGGTGAACCATTTGCTGAAGAAAATAGGGAAACAGTTGAACTTACCAATACCCTTGACAATGTATGTCGGGAGGCATTCGTGGGCAACAGCATATATGGTTTGCAATACATTGATATTATGTGATTTAGTTCTGAGATAAAAAGTTTATTTTTCTATTTCTGTTTCGCTTGAGCTGCACTTAATGTTTCTGGATAACATTCCTCAATATACATCTTTAATAATCCAGCATGAGATATTGGGGATTTTGTGTTTAAATAATCACAATTGGTGTTATAGTCAAGCAGAACTATGTCATTTATCATCAATCGTTTTTTTATCCTCACAACGATTTCTTTTACACTATCTACATTCTCCAAAACATATTTATACGATGGTAAATAGATCTTCATTCTTGCCGATAGATAATCCAACAATTCACGACTATATACCCCATACTGATGACCTAATGGCTTACCATGGGTTTTGACAGTACGTTTCAGATTCTTCATACTAATATTTGAGAATGAATCCATGCAAATGCCTTCATGCTCAAACACTTTTAGCCCTTGCCATATACCTTCCACACTCATTGCCGTCAATCCTCTTGAATCTCCTGGGATTGGTATCCCGCCATGCGGATAGAATGGACTGAGCAATTGAGAATACTTCAATGCCGATGATGAAGTTACATCAAGAATGTCAGCACCTGGATATTGCTTCCGGATGCCTTCTATTTTTCTTCTTTTATTGACGATATAGATCATCATCAAAACTAAAGATTCAAAATATAGGAAGGAGAAACCTTTTCCTTAACTAGCACTTCAGACATAAAGTAATCCTTATACATTGAGTCTTTATCGTACGGTCTATTATGGAAAGAATCAAACGGAATCTGAAGCATATAGTTTATGTCATCCGAAAAATTCACTCCATTCTTGGCAGCATTACAATGAGTGAATAGTGTATCTCTTAAGAACAAGACATCTGTAGAGACCTCGTATATAATGTAGTCAGCAAGTCTGCCTTCCTTCAAGGCTATATAAAGCATAGGATTCTTTCTCTCGTAACTTAGATGTACATAATCTGCTTTTTCTTTTCGAATATCAATATCCCTTGACCTACTTGAAGAGGCAAAACTAACACTTATTCCATGGTTCTTCAGATATTGAGCCGAGCAAATACCATTCCTTCGTATTGAATCAGAGTTTTTAGTTGATGTGAAATGATACAGGCAATCTATGTGATGTTCTCGTAAGAAATTGCTATATTGGGATGGAGAGCATTTATATATTGAAGGTTGCGGTTTAGAGGGGATCACGATCTTTGGCTTCTCCGGTATAATTACAGGGACTTTTAGATCTACCAGTCGATTTGTACTTGAATCCAAGAACTCAGGATAGAGAGTACGTTGGAGAAGGACGCTTGCATTCTGCAAATAATCCAGTGTTGTCAATATATTCGCCTTAATGTATCCCGTCTTAAACCATTCCTGTTCCTCAAAGTCAAGGTCATTATCCACACAATACTGGTAATACGACAGTTCAGAATCAAATGAATAAAACTGAGGCAGAACGCCTTTGTATTTGTTATTGTGGAAAGCAATCAGAGAGGCAAGGAAGCCACTTAACAGTTCTCTTTCAAAATGGACAAAGTGCAAAGCCTTGCCATCATCCATGATGATGGCAGAAACAATGTCATCATACACCTTGCCATCTACATAGTTCGTTATCTTTGTATATGGCATTCCTGGCACTTGCTCCAATATGGATCTATGGGTCTTGTATGTAAGCGTTCTTTCCATGTTTACATCAATTGATTAATAGCCGACACCCAACGTATTAAACCAGTTGACCGTAGCGCATCCTTGATGTGTGCCCCTTGATCAATATGATTAAAGAGTAATTTATGGCGTTCAACTATAGGGCCACCGTCTGCAGTAAACATTTGGTAAAGGATTATTGCTACCCTCGCTTTTTCACGTGAAGACATTTCGTTTAGGATGGCAATACTTTCCTCATGTGACATGTTGTTCATCGCATCCTCAAACATATCATTATACACTTGCATCAAGTCTGCAACAACTTGTAGATATGCAGATCGACGGTCGTTTATCTCCTTGTTGTCCACTATCATAGCAGCAAACACCAAGGAGATAACGGCTTTCTTTTGTTTTATGGAGTATCGTACCATCAGAAAGGATTTGGATATTTTTTCAATGAGCCAAGAAGTCTGGCTTTAACAATAATATGCTCTACAGCCTCTTTGGTTGCTTCAAACGGACTTCCATCAATATCACCCATTGTTTGAATTATCTTGCAGAAGGTAGCCTTTTTTTCATCAGACATATCTCGCAGGATTGAAACACCTAGGTTAGGGTCATAATCCTGATATTTTTGAAAATCAGAAGGCGACAAACCAAAGTTACTTTGCACCCAACCGTAGTATTTCATCTCATTATCTGAAATGATGCCATCTGCATTGATTATTTCAAGCAAAAGAGATCCAAGAATGACTTTGTCTTGGCTATTTAGTTGTACCATAACTACACTCAAATAGTATAAGTATCACTTATCTTTAAGAATTTTATTGAGCATATCAAGATATTCTTGAGTTCTTCTTCGTGCATCTGCATATCCAGCTTCATCTCGTTTGTGCTCAAGTTTCACAGGACTTTGAGGAGTAACTCGTTTTGGAACCATTCCGTCGCGCCACCAACGTTGTGCATCTCTTCTGGCAACGGCTAAATCAAGATTTCTAAGTCTTGCTCCTTCTTCACAAGTGATGTTTGCACGTAAACGACCGCCACCAATTTCTTCTACAAAAATATAACCTTCACCACGACGAATCATGACTTGAGGACATGGACAGTTATTGTCCGAACAATAACAAAAGGGTTGGTTGAATTGACCACCCAAAAAGAACATATCATTATCCATATTGCATTTATTCTAATGAAACTTATAAAAATAAACGATTCATATACTATAATTCATCTACCATTTGGGTCATTTGAGGAATAAGCATCTGATAGAATGGTCCACTCTTGTCAGCCATATCAATAAGCTCATGATACCAGATCTTCACCTGTTTCTTATGATCTGCATCACAATCTTTCTTGATTTCTGCCAAGAGCATGGGTGGCATCCAATTTATAAGAATAGAAAGATTCTGCTGATAATATTGGTCTGGAGTGTAACCACGATGAATATCATCATGTACTCTCTTCAAAAATGCCTGTTGCTCAGATGTAAAGCCAATTACTCGACTAACTGCGGCAAGAAAAGCCTCAGTCTCAGAAGAGTTGAAAGAATTCCAACTTCCAGGCTTAACAATTAGTTCGCTCATGCTCATATAATTGATTTTTAATAAAGTATTTTGGCACGAAAATAATAATTTTCTATAGAACAGGCAAATAACTTTAATAGAAAGTTACAGATTTTCCTATAATTTCTCTCCCGCCATCAAAATTATGAGATTATCATTGGCCTTTGTCATTCGATAACCGTATTCGCATTATTTTATCTATTCCGCTAGATTTGCACAAAAAATCCGTATCTTTGCACTTAAAAATCTTCACGCAGACTTGCACAAAACGCAGAAGTCCAACGGTGGAGCAATAGGAGGAGATTATCCTTGTAATATTTTTGAAAAGTGATGATATACAGCTACTTGCAAAATTAGCACGATTTCTGGTGGCACCACCTTACAAATCAGGCAGCTACAACAAGTAACTGCTTTTTTTGTATATTCTCCCTCCAAACATTTTTTCCCGGTCGGTTGTTTTATCACTCAAAAAGGAACGATATATGCAATCAGAAAGCCATCATCCAAATACACTGGGAAGCTCCGTACTGACAGAAGAACAACGGGCCAAATTGTCGCCACAAGATATACTTGAATTATTAAAAAGCGGGAACAAAGATTTTACCGAAGATAATCTTACGATAAGAAACAATACTCAAAGAGTTCGGGATGCAGCAATCGGCCAATACCCGTTGGCTGTCGTTTTATCCTGTCTGG
Source organism: Bacteroides graminisolvens DSM 19988 = JCM 15093 (assembly GCF_000428125.1). Taxonomy (GTDB): domain Bacteria; phylum Bacteroidota; class Bacteroidia; order Bacteroidales; family Bacteroidaceae; genus Bacteroides; species Bacteroides graminisolvens. The sequence continues at coordinate 23,417 of NZ_ATZI01000023.1, read as the reverse complement.
ACTCAAGAGTTCCGGTTGAAGATATTTTCCATCGAGGTTTAGGCGATTTGTTTGTTGCCAGAGTTGCGGGAAATATCGTCAACGACGACATACTAGGCAGTTTAGAGTATGCATGCAAAATATCCGGAGCCAAACTCATTTTGGTACTCGGTCATGAATATTGCGGAGCCATCCAATCAGCCATAAAAGATATTAAACTAGGTAACATCACTTCCTTACTCAACAAGATTAAACCGGCAATAACTGATGCCATTAAAATTCATGGCAGCAGTTATCAACTTTCCGATTCTAATTTTGAAGATTTGGTTTGTAAATTCAATGTTATTCAGTCCCTAACACAGATACGGCAAGGCAGTCCCATCCTGAAAGAAATGGAAAAGCAAGGAGAAATCATTATTGTAGGAGGTATTTACAACATGAAAACCGGAGAAGTACGCTTCCTTGCTAATGCTTTTTAACAGGACGATTATAATTGCCTGATTCTGTCATTTCTTTAGCAAAGTTCTCAACTCCTATTTCACGGATTCTACGAATGCATGCACCACGGTCAGAGCGGAACACAAAAGCGTCGGCAAGTTCCACAATAAAGACCACAAGCCGCAACATTAAATCCTTTTTCAGTCATAATTTTATCATATTTATTAATCTAGTCATTCCTTTATAGTATGTACTTCCGAGTGCTGGCGCGCAAAACCCTCTTTAATTTTCTTATCGTCGAGGAGACACGACACCACCAATCCGGCAGCTAATGCCCCAATACAAAGCAATAAGATCAACGACATAGAAGTTCCCAGTAATTTGCCGAACAACGAAGTAGCAGTAACACCTCCCATTACCTGAAAGAATTCAATACTAGAAACCAGAATACCCATCTGCGTAACGGAAATAACAGACTGAGGTGCTATGTTAACAAGTGGAAAGTTCATTCCGATACCTATACCGGTAAGCAACAATCCTACTGTCATCTGTAACATCGAAATCCCCTGCCCAAAAACAAATAGTAATAATAAACCAACGATAGCAATGGACAGATTCACAATTCCCGATCTTCTATAATGCTGATAGCGAGATATTAAAGCACCTCCCAGCATCCCTCCTACCACCATAGACAAAGTCATAGGCAACATCATTACACCGGAAAAAGCAGCATCCTTTTTTAAAATAACCTGTAGAAGATACGGTACGTACAATATCAGTCCAAACAAAGCTACATAGCCCATAGCTCCTATAAAAGCCGATTTACGGAAGATGCTATTTTTAAGCAAACCGGCGGGCAACATAGGCGATACGGATATTCGTTCGAGCTTGATAAAACAAATCATCAAAAAGACAGACACTATAAGCAGAGATATTAATAAGGGCGAAGTCCACGGTAAAAGCCGTCCGCCTTCTACCATACAGAATAAAAAAGGAAGTATCGATGCAAGAAATACCAAAATTCCTCTTACATCCAGCTTATTCGTTTGACTGGCATGTTTTAATACCGGCAGATATTTATTCAGTAACCAGATGGCAACCATGCCAATCGGTATATTAACCAAGAATATCCAATGCCAAGACACATATTCCGTTATAACTCCTCCCATCACGGGGCCCAACAAGCTCGCCAACCCATGCATTGAAGCCAAAATACCAATATATTTAGCCCTTTCCTTTACAGGAAAAAGTTCCGCTGTAATAATAAAAGCACTTGATGCGATCACACCACCACACGCGCCTTGCAAACCCCGAGCGACTATCAGCATCAACATATCAACAGAGAGAGCACATAGAGCCGAACTGATTAGGAAGCTTACTATACCCCATAAAACAATTCGTTTACGACCGAAAACGTCCGACAGCTTTCCGGCAACGGGAATTGCCACCGTGGAAAATAACAAATAAGTAGTAAAGGGAAGTGAATAGTAAGTCATCCCCTTTAGATCATCTATGATACGAGGCATTGCCGTTGCAACAATTGCATTATCTAAAGCAGAGAGAAACAAGCAAAGCATAAGCCCTGCCATTATTACAGAAACATTTTTTATTGAAAGACTTTCCGTTTGCATGATATTCATTTTTCAATTCGGGCACAAAAGTAGCGAAGCATTCATCAATAAAATTGTCCAATCTTGCTATAACTTCTGAAAAGCCACTCTGGGTGCTCCATTCTTCAAATAAATAATTCCACACTCTGTGAAACCATTTTTCCTGAGAACAGATTGCATTACCCAATTATCTCGATGCGTATCCACCCTAATGTTGAAGCAACGATCAAAGCACCATTGCAAACAATAAGAGCCAATACCTTTTATCTTACCACTTCCCGCCAAACGATGTACCACTCCGTAGGGTTTATCATTTAACCATTTACCATTTTCAATGTAATCATACGTATCATCCTTACCTTGCCAGAAACAAAAGGTGGCTACCATCTCCCCCTCATCATCCATACAAACATAACTGTTACCGGCAACAATATCGTCTTCAATCACTTCCTGAGATGGATATCCGTTTGTCCATTGTTCCATATTTCCTGTATTTCGCATCACAGAGCGAGAAATATCAAACAATTCCAATTGTCTCTGCACATCGGCCATCGTGGCCTTTCTTATTTCCATATACAACTATAACCTATTAATTAACGACGATTATTTCTATATATCACATGCTCCATTAATAATACAGCGATTACCCCCATTACAAAACCGTTGGCCAACAACGGTCTAAGTACGGGAGGCATTGCTTCGGCAACAGCTACCGGCATAAAAGAGATTATCAAGGCAATCATAAGCGGAAATGCAATCGTCATGCAGCTGTTAAAATTGGGTAGCGCATCATCTTGAACCACCAATTGAAAAGCCGATGAAAGCTGAGTCGTCATTAAATAGAGCAAAATAACTCCCATTACCGGTTTAGGTATAGACGACAAAAATACAATAACGTCCGGGAAAAAAGCACAAAATATTAATGCTGCGCCCGCAGGCAACAGCGTGTACCGAGAAGCGCACCCCGTGCTCATAATTACTCCGGGACTAAGTGAAAAGTCAACCGGTCCAATAACCCCAACTCCACCGGAAAATATATTCATCAAACCCGTAAAACGCAACCCCCGTTTAGTACGATGCGCCATGCCGGTCGCCTCAATAGCCGTGCCAACAGACTGAACTGACCCTAACTCATTGATAAATAAAGCGATAAAACAAAATAAGAAAGAGAGTAATATGCCCGGATCAAAAGATAATTGAGGCAGAAAAAAAGATAATTCAGTACCAGTAACTTGACTATTTAACTGATGAGCAGCATTTCCTGCTAACAAATAATAGCTAACTGAACCAAAGAGAAGTCCCCAAAGAACAATACTCGACTTCCAAATGCCACGAAGCAAATTACTTCCTAAGAGCATCAAAAAGACCATTGCCAAAGAAAAATACAATGAGAAGAAAGCATTCGCCTTATCTGAAAACAGCAAATTAAGTATAGTCGGAGCCAGTGTAAACGCTATCAATGCTAAAATAACGATGACAATTCTCACTGTAAAAACACGTTGCAGAAACTTTATCCAACCACTAAAAGATAGCAAAAACAACAAAACACCGCCACAAACAATGGCAGTATACACTTCCGCAACCTGAGAAGCCTGCGTAGTGATGATGCCAATAAGCAGCACCGAAGCCGGGCCTATAACCACAGGCATGCGGTGCCCGAAAAGAACCTGAATAACAAGTCCCACACCCGTCAATGCAAACAGTTTTTGCGTGTAAAAAGTACGTTCAGCCAATGTGTTCAACTGAAATTCACCTACTACAGCAGTAATAATCAATACGATAGGAATCGTTATCAGAAACCATTGCAGGCCATACATCAACATAGGCCATGCACCCGGTTTATCATCATTTTTATATTTTAGAGGTATTGGATTAAAGCTCATAATCTCATCCATTTAAAGTTTACAGAACGTAAAAGTAGCGATAATTTGTTATCTTTGCCAAAGAAAGCATCATGAAACAGTATAAAAGAGTATTAAGTATAGCCGGCAGCGACCCCAGCGGAGGAGCCGGAATCCAAGCCGATATAAAGACCATATCCGCTTGCGGCTGTTACGCCATGACAGCAATCACCGCCGTTGTCGACGAGAACACCGTACACGTAAACGGCATACACCCCATTCCAACCGCCTTTGTCAAAGGACAAATTCAGTCAGTGCTTGACGACATCGGAGCCGATGCCATTAAAATAGGAATGCTTCACTCTGCCGAACATATTTACGGAGTGAAAGAAGCGCTCGCACCTTACTTAATAACCAACATCGTACTCGATCCGGTCATGGTAGCCACTGCCGGCACCGACCTGTTACAACAAGAAGCCATATATGCACTTAAAAAAGAGCTTATTCCTTACAGTCGCGTCATTACCCCTAACATTCCTGAAGCAGAAATCTTGCTCAACCAAACAATAAATAGTATAGCCGATTTGTTTCCGGCAGCTAAAGCCTTATCATACAACCAACAAACCTCGGTACTCCTTAAAGGCGGACACCTCAGTTCAGACCAGTTGGTTGATGTATTTTATAACGCCGAGACAGACGAAACACTTGAGTTACCAACTCCTAGAATTGACAGCGTCAATACCCATGGAACCGGTTGCACACTTTCGTCGGCCATCGCCTCCTTTCTAGCCCACGGACTCACCCTTACTGAATCCGTAATCAGGGCCAAAGAATATATAAACCAAGCCATAGCCAATGGAACCCCCTATCAAATAGGTCAAGGCCATGGCCCGGTACATCATTTCTACAAATATTGGGAATAGAATCAAAGAGATTTGTAAAACTCCACCTCCACAATTCGCAACTGTCCTTTTGAATCAGTCGCATTGGGGTCTTTAAACAAATCCAGTTCCTTCTTTCCGGTAACCTCAATAATACCCCCAAAGGCATCCTGCTCATTGTTCATGCCCGTTAACTCAATCTTCACGAAACGACCCTTTACCGGTTTCAGAGGAAGAGTTATATAACCGAGAGACTTAGGCGTTTCGCCCTCATAAACTAACTCATCATCCATCCAAATACGAATGGGATAACTACGCATTCTCCAACCCGTAAGTTTTAATTCCACTTCGTTAAGCAATGCATCTTCCTCCAGTTCATATTTTATCCAAGCCGTTTGTTTCCTTCCGTCGTTGCCCCATTCAGACAACTCATTGTCGTCAAAGCTATTACAAACCAACCCCTCATTACAGCCGGCAGTTGCCCCGACTATCTTTACAGCCCGACGAGACATTCGGAAAGAATCACCCTTGGGAGTTTCTCCACGTGACAAATTTACCGGCAAATGCTCCCCCGAAATATAAGCAGACAATCCATTTTTTGTTTCAAAAGCCGAAGTTTGCAAATTCACATCAGCACCGGTCAATCCCTCAGCAGATGCAACCAGCCTAATCTTTCCGGCTTTTTTGGTAGAACGAATCAACACCTTGTTCACCCCGCACTCCACCGGTAATTCCTGCGAAAGAACATAGTTTCCCTCTTCACCTTTGGCAATACCTCCCAGCCATTCAGCTTCACCCTGCAACTCAAAGCGAATTATCTGATTAGCCAGCGGACACCGTCTGCCTTCGTTATCAGTCACCTCAACCTCAATCAAAGCCATATCGGCACCATCCGCCTTGAATCCATCGGGGGCCGTTATCGCTTTGAGACGAATCATTGCAGCTTCACCCGCCGTTTCTTTACTGGACCTGCTCAGCACCTCACCTTTTTCATTGCATCCTACCGCTTCAACCACTCCCTTTTCCCATTTCACACGAGGGAAAGTAAAGAGAAAATGATCACTTCTTGTCCCCCAACCCAGAGACCTTCCGTTAACAAACAATTCCACTTTATCAGCAGTAGAAACGACATAAACCGGCTTCACTATCGTATCAGAATAATTCCAATGCCCACAAATATAAGTCCTTTCCTTTTCCGTATCAACCCATCCGTCCCACATCACCTGATGTGCAAAAAAGCCATCTTTTGGAATGCGCATGGCATCAGTCACCCCACTTCTTCTATAATTTTCGGCACCACGAAAGTGCGTATTCGAATCATGAAAATGAATTTTCAATCCACCCGAGCTCACCCTATCGCCTGTACCCGGACGCACCCTGTAATAATCATTCCACCTTATTATCAACTCTTTGAAAAATGAATCCTGATTACGATTATAAGCTGATGCATCAGCCAGCGGTTTACTCGTATTGGTAACTGTCGACCGGTAATATTTTGAGCCCTCACCATCTTGATGGAAAGGAAAAGAATAATCATCCCAATATTTCCTCAAAGCCTCATCACGACAATATTCCGTAGCGAACATCGGTATATGAGCACTCTTATTAATATACAACATTTCACCCCCATACTCAGCCACTTTACTATCAAGCATCTCCCTGGACCCGATAGCCCTTCCTCCGTAAGGATCATACCTATCACGCACAGCCTTCATTTCCTCCATGTGCTCTTCCGAAATGCTCTCGTTACCACTTTCATAAAAAACCACCGAAGGATTATTTCGATTATAAATAATAGCATCGCGCATCAGCTCCACACGCTGCCCCCACCTTCTGTCGGACACATCCTTTTCGGCATCACCAGCCGGCATGAGTTGCATTAAGCCTACACGGTCACAACTTTCCACATCCTGCTTCCAAGGCGTAACGTGCATCCATCTCACCGTATTGGCATTACTTTCCACCATCATCTTATTGCTGAAATCACTTAACCAGGCAGGCACAGAAAGTCCCACGGCAGGCCACTCATTACTTGTACGTTCCGCATACCCTTTAATCTGAATCACTCTGTCATTCAACCATACCTTTCCATCTGCAAATCGTGTTTTACGAAAGCCCGTACGCGTTTTCACCACATCTATAGGCTTGCCATCAACCTTTAAAACCGTGTATACATTATATAAATAACCATAACCCCAAGACCAAAAGTGCATATCCTCTACCCTGGTACCCATCTTCACCGTAGTGGTTTCACCCGCTGCTAATTGTAAGATACCCGAGCTTATTGTTTTAACAATTCGGCCATCAGCATCTTCAACAGACATCTCCATAGAAAACTCCTTTGCTACCGGAAACTCATTTCTGACCTCAGATTCAGCAAAAACCATAGCCCTTCGTTTCGTCACATCCATTTCACGAGCATAAACGTATGTACCCGTTGTTTTCAAATTCGAGAACAAAGGCAATGTTTGATACAATCTGGGAGCAACATGCAGATAAACATTTTTGGGAATGCCCCCGTAATTGGCATTAAAATTCTTATCATTCCACTGATACCCCGAACCCGTGGCACGTTCCTTATATTTCCATGAGTTATCAATCCTTGCAGAAATGACGTTCACCTTACCATAATCTATATAATCGGTGATATCAAAGCCAAATGCCATGACTCCATTCTCATGTATCCCCACCGATTTACCATTCACAAAAAACTCTCCACCGAAGCGTATACCCTCAAATTCCAGAAATATTTTGTTACCTGCGACATTCCGAGGCAAACGAAAAGACTTTCTATACCATACAACAGTATCTGTATGTTCATATATCTGAACCCTAAACGCCTCATCTTCATTAAAAGCATGTGGCAAAGTAACCCGTTTCCAACTCTTGGCAGATGCGCCCATAACCTGTTGCAAAGAAATATCTCCAACGTGTATTTCCCAGTCTGAATTGAAATTGTACTTCACGCGTTGGCCTTTGGCATTACTCCACGTCACACAACCAATAAGCGCAAAAAGTAAAAGAAGTTTTTTCATGGTACATTCATTATGATTAAGTCACAAAACTAGGTAAACAGTACATACCATACAAGGCAAAATTGTACATAAACCTAGAAAAACAAACATCCCCCCATTCTATTTGATTGTAGAATGAGGGGACGCTCAGTTAGTTATTTCCAACAGATAATACTAGTATCCGTTTGTTCCATATTCATCAGCATTGTCAATCTGCGACAAGAAATCATAAGAAATAGGACGAAGATAATTTTTGCTGCTATTAAAGCTGGCTGCTGCACGCACGTTGTATTTAGCCAAGCGATCTTCGAAAGCTTTGTGGCGTTTCAACAATGCCCAACGGCTAAACTCACCGCACAACTCACGAGCATATTCATCAAAAATGCCTTCTTCATCAACAGTCGTTAGCTTCATGTGATTTTCATAATCATCCGCATTGCGACATGCACGTTTGCGAAGCACATTAATATATTCGGCTGCTTTCTCGCCATTGCCAAGTGCCACATTAGCCTCAGCAGCAATCAAGTACACCTCAGCCATACGCATGATAAACATATCACCGGTTTTAATCTGCAAATTACTTCCATAATTCAACCCATCATACGACCAGTTGAACTTCGACAAAGAAGGATACAGTTGATAAGAATTAGTCCCATCGAATGAAGCCTCACGATACTTACCCTCTGCATCAAACAAGTCATCAATATTAATACAAACATAAGCACGTTTTGCTTTTTCTTCGGCAGACAAAGACTCTTTTGACAGATAAATTGCAAAACGATCCTCATCCTCATCCAGCGGATAGGGGTGAACATAAGCATTCTTGGGAGTTACAAGATTGGCAACGTTGCCAGAATGATCACCTTTAGGCCATATAGATGCCACATACTGATTACCACCATACGTACGTGTAATAGCATTTACGTCAGCATACGGATAAATCTTACGTCCCACAAATGCAGTATTGATACCATACTTGGTACACATATCAGTTGTCAACGTTAATGTTTTGCTGCTATAAGAAACCCATCCCACTTTAGACATTGAAAAGTCCGAGAAAGCAGTTACGAAAGAGTTTTCCCAACGTTTATCGTATTCAGAGAAACAATCAACTAAATACTTAGACGGAGCATACAAGTTATTGTTCACACGACCATAATAATAGTTACCCTTGCTGGCAGTCTTATACACCTCACTCAATTTATTGGGATCGGCCATTGTGTAAGTAAACAACTTATTATTTAGCGAACCCGAGCTAAAAGCATCACTCTCTCCTGCTCTTGGTCCCGAAGCCACAAATAGCGCTTCCTTATTTGTACGATTATTCGCATGAGCCCACACATCAGCTACATCATCGTAAAGGTAAGCCCCATACGCATTCATGTTCGCAATCATATCCTCGGCCACTTCTTTAGCACGCTGCCAATAAGAAACCCCATTCTCTTTCAGTCCTTCGCCCGCACCCTGCGCATACGCTCTGGCTAAAAGTCCAAGAGCTGTTTTCTTAGTAACACGTGCACTGTTGTTTTCATAAGGTGTAGTCTTCAAATGCTCGGCAGCGTAAGTCAAATCACTTACAATTTGCGCATAAATCTCTTCCACAGAGTTTCTTTTGGGATTTAAAACCGCATTTGTAGTCGATTCATCAAGACTCAATGTTACATTTCCATAGTTCGTAACCAATACCAAATAATAGAAAGCTCTCAAACAATGAGTTTCGGCAGTCAACACCGTAACATCATCGGCATTGCCATCGGCTACATTGCCTGCTCTATTTATAATAGCATTACACGTATTGATAATAGAATATGCTTGTTTGAAAAGCTTGTTTGTAGCATTGGTACTGGTAGTAAGCCCCTCATAATAAAACAATTGTTGCGTATTCGTAGCATTCTTTGAAGTAAGCCATATATCTGTTCCGGCCTCAGCAACCGCCAGATAGTCAGATGCAGAAAACATCTGATCATACAAAGGAGAATAACAATACGTCTGCATCCCCTTCCAGCCATCAAATGTAGCCAGTGTTTCATCACCGGTCACTTCAGTAGGATTGTATTCATCTAAAGAACAAGAATACATTGATAAGACAATTAATAAGAGAGATAAAGCTCTCAATGTATATTTTTTCATCGTCATATTTCGTTAATTATGAATTAGAATGATAAATTTAAACCAAATACCAATTGTTTAGTAAGCGGATAGTTCAGGCTTCCGTTCATTTCAGGATCATAATCCTTCAACAAGTGACTTTTAGCCACAACAAAAGGATTGGTAATGGTTCCATAAACTCTCAATTTCTCGAAGCCGAATTTCTTCAGCAAATCTTTAGGCAGGTTATATCCCAAAGTAATATTCTTTATTTTAAAGAAAGAACCATCTACATAAGACAGAGAATAATATCCCGTATAATCTTTTAAAGCCATATTGGCATTAGCAGCAGGGAAATCATTCGACGGATTTGATTCAGTCCAATAATTGAAATATTCCGGGAAATTATTAGCTCCGGTCGGATCATAACGAGTCAGCATGGAATAATTAATCATTTGTCCCCAACGCATAAACATAAAGACACTTAAATCAAAGTTCTTCCAGTTAAGCGTATTTTGCAATCCCAGCGTCCAGTCGGGAGAGTTATGTCCAATGATCTGATAATCATTTTCGCTGATGGTATACTTATTGTCGGCCGTATACTCCACGCCCTCTTCATCTACATACTTACCGATCTCTGATTTCTTAAGTCCCGGAATATCAATTTTGATATCACCCGGTTTCTGTCCGAATACAGCCGCATCACTTGCTTCTCCTTTTTGCCATATTCCGGTAATCTTATACTTATAGAATGAATTAACAGGAGATCCTTTAGCCAACGTATAATTACCGTTGGTTACATAATTAGAAGTACCATCGGCTAGTGAAGTCACCTTTTCCTTATTGAATGAATACGTCAAAGTTGAGCTCCATTTAAAATCTTTGGTTTGAATGTTGCGCGTATTTAAAGTTACCTCAACCCCTTTATTATCAGTAGAACAAATATTCATGTTAGTATAATACTGAGTAGAAGCGTTGTATCCGCCATTTGTAATAGGCAAATATCTTTGCCATATCACACCTTTCGTTTTCGTATAATAAAAATCGGCAGCCAAGTCAATGCGGTTTTTCAGCACAGCCATATCAACCCCGATGTTCGTATTATATGATTTCTCCCATCCCAGGTTGGCATTCGTATAGTTTTCAGAGAACATGTAAACAAGCTCTTTCTGTCCGCCCAAGCTAAAATAACTTTGATCGAGGTGAGATGTTGACGTATAAGGATCTATAGACGCCGTACCGGTGACACCATATCCCACGCGTAATTTCAGGTTATCGAGCCATTCTCTTGTACCTTCCATAAACTGTTCATCGGAAATTCTCCATCCGGCAGAAACCGCAGGGAACGTATCCCATCTGTTACCATCGGCCAAACGAGAAGAACCATCATGTCTAACCGAAGCCGAGAACAAATAACGTCCCAGATACGAATAATTAAGTCGCCCTACCAGTCCCAGACCTTTCGACATGTTGTATGAAGTTTGAGCAACAGCAGCAGAGTTTGAAGAAATGCCATGCCACAAAAACTTATTATCCGTGATATTATCTTGTTTCAGGTAACTGTTATCCGTTTGATTGTGGTTCCATGTTGTAACACCCGTTACAGTGAAAGCATGATCTTTATTGATCGTAAAATCATAAGTCAGCACATTCTCCCACTTATAATTATAGTTTCTATTTTGAGTAACAGCAGCATAAACAGAAGAGTTTGTACCCACAGCATCGGCTCCCGAAGCTACATAATACTGATACGAACCCTGTCCCTGGAAATAATTAGTACGCGAATACGCCAACGTACCATTAATACGTGAAATCAGCGTCAGCCCCTTCATCGGTGTAATCTGAACATACGGATTCATGTACAATTTCAAGTTCTGATTTTGATTCTTATACACACCGCCAGCCGTGTTAAGCAGCAAGTTTATTTCGTTACCGTCATCAACAACCGGATTCACGTTTATATTACCGTTATCATCATAAGCCCTACCCAAAGGCACAGCACACAGTGCACTTTCCAAGCTGGCATACGCCTTATTCTGATGTACATAAGACGCCTGCATATTCACACCGGCCGAAAGCCAGTTGTTCACCTTATGATCTATACGGATATTCGTTGAATAAACCTTATAATCATCACCCTTATACTGTCCGTTCTCATCCGAGAAATTAAGAGACATATAAGCCTTTGTCTTTTCCGTTCCACCCGACACAGACAAACTGTAATTCTGAGTGTAACCCGTTTGCATCAACAAATCGGCCCAGTCAATATATTGTCCGGCCAAATGTGCCTGATAGGCAGCGTCTGACGTAAATAAACGACTGTCGTCAGCCGTAGAAGTCCAGTTACCCGTAGCCGCATTAGCATCTCTCAACACATTAATGTAACTATCACCGCTACGCATTTCGGGTGTTTTTGACCAACCATTAAAGCCACCAAACACATTGAAGTTAACGGCAGTCTTACCCTCTTTACCACTTTTGGTGGTAACAATAATAACCCCATTGGCACCTGCCGAACCATAAACAGCAGTAGAAGAAGCGTCTTTCAACACCTCAATAGACTCAATATCATTCGGGTTCAATGTAGAATAATCACCCGGCATGCCATCGATTATAAAAGTAGGGTTTCCGCTTGCTGTAAAAGAGCGCGTACCCCTTAACTGCATGCTCACACCGGAACCGGCCTGACCAGATGACTTTGTAATATCCAAACCGGCCACTTTACCCTGCAAAGCCTCCATGGGATTAGATCCCGGATTCAACGTTACATCCGAACTTTTAATAGACGTAACGGCACCTGTCAAGTCCCTTTTCTTCACAGTACCGTAACCAATAACCACTACCTCTTCGAGCGTTTTGGTATCCGGCTTCATTTGAATATTCAAACTGCTTTTGTTTCCGATCTCCAGATTTTGAGTTTGGTATCCAATGTAAGAAACCACCAGCACACTATTATTTGCCGGCACTTTCAATGAAAACTTACCGTCAAAATCAGTAATTGTTCCTACACTGGTGCCCTTTATCAGAACAGAAACACCAATCATAGGCTCACCCAGTTCGTCAATGATTGTTCCATTAACAATTCGCTGCTGCATCACCGTTGATACTTCGTCAACAGTAGCATTTGCATGCGTAGAAATAAAAAACAAAGCAAAAAGCGGGAGTAAGAATGCCCAAATTCCTTTGGACTCCCAAGATAAAAATCTTCTTCTCTTCATAATATTAAAAAGATTACTAATTGAAATTATATCGCTGTTATTTCAGTGTTCTTTTGAGATAGAGTTTTTTGATAATTTGGTTAGTAGACATATTTAATATGACGAGCAGAGTATCATTTTGTAATCAGTGGAAAGCATAAAAAACCGTTCAATGAAGCATTTACTTCAATGAACGGCTCATTTCTATCCGTTATTTTACAACCTGCTACTTCTCAGCTTTTTGCAATAACTCACGCGTATGCAACAACAGCTCCCTATTGCCATAAGCACCGTGTCCCGGTATAACAATGCGTGCGTCGGGATATTTACGCATAACCTTATCAATAGTCGAAGGCCACTCTGCCACCGCAGCATCAGATAAGTTGCCCAATCCCGTAGCTTTAAGCTCCTTAACCATACATCCTCCAAAAAGAATCTTCTCAGAAGGAATCCATACCACAATATTATCAGTAGAGTGCCCTCCGCCGGGGTAGTAACAACACAAATCCATATCGCCCAACTTCACTGTCAGCGAATCAGTGAACCCATAATCGGGTACTGGCAACTTCTCTTTCCGGGCTATATCAATAGTCATTTGGTTGGCATACGATTTCACCCCTTTGGTTTGCAGATAAGCAAGTCCACCCAAGCAATCACCGTGCCAATGATTGGGAATAAAAGTAGTAAGCTTTGCCTTCAGTCCCTCTTCAATCCACTTCACCAACATAGCAGTACGCTCATCGTTGGCAGGCGTGTCGAGCAAAGCCGCTTCACCGTTATTTACCAATATCAAACCATTGCACGGCACCACACCAAAGCTACCCATATCATCATAAGAGACATAAAAGTAAGCCCTGTCGCACAGTTTTACAGCCTCCATACCCGGCCCAACCTTTATTTTGGGCGAAAGTTCTGTTTCAGAAACACCTTTCTGAGCGTTAACACTTAGAAAAATCGCAGAAAAGAAAATGAATAGTAAGTAAATACGTTTCATATTATACATTATTAGCACCTCAAAGATATGAATTTATTTTTAATAGTAAATCAGTCTTAAAATAGAAGACTAAATACAAGAAATATATTTTTTATCGTATTTTTGTTGCAATGAGAACATCCGAATACAAATACAACATCAAGATTGCCGTTTATTCATCTATAATCATTAGTATTATAGGTGCTATAAACATAATTGTTGATCCCAAAAATTCGTATAATACCTACTCTTTTATTCTTCTCCGTATTTTTGCCGTGTGCATTGTAAACTGGAGCCTATTGATATTAACGACTTATCTAACTGAAAATATTTCCGCAATAAAAAAAAGAATAAAAGCCGTCACTATATTCACCTATTATTTAATTGGCATTCCTGCTACACACTTCACCATTTATCTCACAAATCACGTTGTACAGAATCAGATATATGCCAACAACACAGCTTATAGAAAACTCTTTCTTAGTTTCCTATTGTGCAGCATTATATTACTTACTAAGTATACTTTTAATCTATTATCTGAGAAACAAAAAATAGATATTGAAAACGAACGATTACTCCGCGAAAACCTTCAAGTTCGTTTTGAAATATTGCGTCAACAAATCAACCCGCATTTTCTTTTTAATTCATTAGCTACATTAAAAGTGATGCTTCGCGACGACAAAGAAAATGCAGAGACCTTTATTATGCGTTTATCGGATATGCTTCGATATTCTTTGAAACTTTCATCTAGCGAAAAGGTCCCTCTAGGAGAAGAACTCGCAATCCTAGAGGCATACTTATTCATGCTAAAATGTCGATTTGAAAACAAATTGGTGGTACATACAGATATTAATCCAAAATATCATTCATATTACATACCACCATTTTCACTACAAACCATTGTAGAGAACTGTGTAAAACACAATATAATATCCGCCGAACACCCTTTAGAAATAAAGATACATAGTACCGAAGATTATCAGTTGATAATCTCTAATACATTGCAACCTAAAAAAGCATTTGAACCATCCACGTGTATTGGTTTAGCTAACATTGACAAAAGATATCAGTATCTCTGCAATCAGCATATAAAAATAGACAGAGACGATAAATATTATACAGTAACGATACCTATTATTCCAAATATATGAAAATACTAATCATTGAAGACGAAGCACGTACGGCTGTTGATCTGGCTCAAACTTTAAAAAAGATCAATCCTCAAATAATGATTCTCAACATATTGGACAGCATCAGTTCAACAGTGACATATCTTAAGACAAATAGTATGCCCGATTTGATTTATATGGATATCCAGTTATCTGACGGCCCTTCATTCGACATATTCAAAGAAGTCAACATCACATGTCCGGTTATATTTTGTACAGCTTATGATGAATATGCTGTAGAAGCTTTTAAAATGAATGGTATCTATTTTATTTTAAAGCCATTTGACATGGAATCTGTTGGGAGTAGTTTGGCTAAAGTTGATTTTTTGAAGTCACATTACCAAATGAACTATTCAAACAATGAACCAAACAACACATTATTCAAAACACTCCCTCAAATAAATAGATCCTCCTTTCTAGTTCATCATAAAGGCAAAATGTTTCCCGTATCAGTTACGGACATTGCTTACTTTTTCATTGCAGACGAGCTCTCTTTTATTTTTACGTTCAATGAACAAAAGTATATAATTGACCATTCCTTAGAAGAATTAGAAAAAATGATTGATCCTAATAAGTTCTATCGGGCAAACAGACAGTTTTTAATTAATTTTGAAGCGATTAAAGAAGTAGAGCCCTACTTTAACAGGAAACTTCTCATCAAGTTATCTGTTCAATGCAATACAAGCATAATTGTTAGTAAACTCAAAAAAACAGAATTCCAAGCTTGGCTATCAGAGCGTTGATAATGCCCGTTTCTACTCCTATTATGTCCGCTTCAACCTTTATCATCTTGTAACCCGTTAATCGAAGCACTAATTTTGTCGCATAAATTTCGAAATTACTCAATTCAAAATTCATGCTACAATATGAAAATTAAACTTTTCTCTATTTTATTTTTTTGCATAACATACCAAGGCTACGCACAAGGTAATTATTCATTGGTTCAGTGCATAGAGTATAGCTTACAAAATCATTCATCCACAGAAGTATACCAAAACAATATCATAATAGCCAAAGAGCGAAAAAAACAAGCCATTAGCTATTATCTACCTCAAATTAATGTAAATAGTACCGTTACGGACAATCTAAAATTACAAACTAACATTATACCGGCCGGAGTATTAAGCGATGAAGACATCTCAATGCAGTTCGGTAAGAAATACAACTCAAATATCTATGGAGAAGTAACGCAAACCATTTATAATCAACCGGCTATATATAACATCAAAAGCAGCAAAGTGAATATCAAAATAGCCGATCTGCAACAGATACAAAACAGCGAATCCATCATATTTAATACCGCTCAAGCTTATTTTCAGGTACTTGTATACAAAGAATACAAAGCAAAGTTACAAGAAATTATACAATCGTACATTCAACTATTAAATATATTAAAACTAAAACATCAGAAAGGGATCATTATTGAAACTGATGTGGAGCGTGTTAGCGTAAGTCTTAAATCAGCAGAATATCAACTGAATGAAGTGGAAACGCAAATTAAGAACGCACTTGACAATTTAAAGTATACCATGGGATTAAGTCTGGAATCCGAACTTCACATCAGTGACTCGACCAATTATGAGCAGTACGTATCCT
The DNA here is from genome assembly GCF_000428125.1 of Bacteroides graminisolvens DSM 19988 = JCM 15093. Classification (GTDB taxonomy): domain Bacteria; phylum Bacteroidota; class Bacteroidia; order Bacteroidales; family Bacteroidaceae; genus Bacteroides; species Bacteroides graminisolvens. The sequence continues at coordinate 6,631 of NZ_ATZI01000023.1, read as the reverse complement.
TTCCTGAAATAGCTTCGCTTAATATTAATAATCTTACCGAATATGAAATCAACAAAACACAGCAAAAGTTATTAGAATACAATTATAAATCACAGAAAGCAGAATTATTACCTACAATAAACCTCTTTAGTCGTGCTGGCAAACAAGGTTATTCTGAAGACATGTCAGGCATTTTTGATTCCTGGAAGGATTACTCTTACATCGGAGTATCCGTAAGTATGAATTTATTTTCCGGTTTAAGAAAATCAAGCAAAATCAAAGAGAGTAAATTGGTATTAAAAAACAGCTACACCAATCTGCATTTGGCAGAGACAGGCTATCAATTAACCTTCCAAAATTCAGAAAAAAATCTTCTCAATGCATACAACAATCTAAATGGGAGCAAAGACAATCTTGAATTAGCAAAAAAAATACTTGATACATCAAGCCTAAATTATCAAAAAGGGGCTTCGCCTATCAGTGTATTCCTCAATGACGATAACGCATATAAAAATGCCCAGTTACAGTATGTCAATAATCTATTCTCCTACATGAGCAGAAGACTAGATTACGAAAAAAACAAAGGCACTCTTTTTTCTTTTTATAATCAGTTAAAAAATAATTAATAAATAACGAATAGAATGAAACGAGCAAAAATCCTCTTTATAATCATTACCTGTATCGCTATAACTGCAATAATAGTAACGCTAGTTCTCAACAAGAATTCCATCAACAAAGCCAATCAACTTGTTGATCGTTCTAACGTTCCGGTTGCAGTGACCACAAAAATTGTAAACTCCGGCAAATTAGAAATTCAAAAAACACTCCCTGCCAGATTGAATCCAGTTGAAAGAGCTACTGCCAGTACACAAGTAGCAGGCACGATCAGCTATCTACATATTGATTTGGGCAGTAGGGTCCGCAAAGGAGAAGTTATTGGACATATTGACACTAAACTCACAGAGTTAAGTTTGCAATCAGCCACATTGTCTCATGAGAAATTGAAAAAAGATTACCAACGGATTCAAGATTTGTATAAAGGAAATGCCAGTAGTGAAATTGAACTCCTCTCTGCCAAATACAATTTTGAAAATACGGCTGTACAACGCAAGCAAATCAAACAACAAATTGAAAATGCTAAAATAATCGCTCCTATAAGCGGAACAATTATAACCAATGATTTCAAAACAGGAGAGTTTGCCAATTCCGGTTCTTCTATTGCTGAGATAGTTAACATATCAAAACTCAAAGCAACCGTTTACCTGGATGAAACAGAAGTATATTACGCCAAGCTTAATCAAAAGGTGGAAATAGAGTTACCCAGCTTTCCTCAAAAAACAATATCCGGCCATATAATATATATTAGTCCCAATGGAGATGAAAATCATAATTACCAAGTAGATGTATTGATTGATAATCCTGACGAATGGCTAAAAGCCGGAACTAATGTTGCTGTCAAAATCACACTCAAACAAGAGGAGAATGCAATATTGATCCCTCAACAAGCAATTGTTTCGGACCGAAAAGAAAACTATGTATACATTATAAGTCATGGGGTTGCTCACGCAAAGAAAGTAAAGACAGGAATTTCCTCTGACCAAAATATTGAAATAATCAGCGGATTGTCATTGGGTGATGAAGTAGTTCTTTCGGGCCAAATAAATCTGAAAGAAGGCAGCATCACGAAAGTCATTAACAAATAAGTAACATATTAGTATGTCAATAACAGAACTATCCATAAAAAGGCCTCTTCTCATTACGGTTATCTTCACTGTATTAATTCTTTTTGGAATATTAGGCTATACAAATTTGAATTACGAGTTACTGCCTAAATTTGATGCGGGTGTAATCTCTATCAATACGACCTATGTAGGCGCTTCACCCCAAGATATCGAATCTGCTGTGACCAAGCCAATTGAAGACGCAGTATCCACAGTGGAAGGGTTAGATATTGTAACCTCTCGTTCCATGGAAAACGTCTCAACCATTACTATTCAGCTCAAACCCGAAGTTGATGATGTAGTAGTTCAGCAAGACATAGAGCGCAAGATCAATCAAATAAAATCAACTCTTCCTGAAGATATTGAAGATCCGGTCATTAACAGATTCAGTTCCGATCAGTTTCCCGTATTAAACCTTTCTGTATCAGCAAACTTATCAGACACTCGTCTTTATCAGTTGGTTGAAGACAACATTTTACCCGGATTAACCAATGTTACAGGAGTTGGACAAGTCTCCATAATCGGAGGTAGTCCGCGTGAAATCAAAGTAGAAATCAATAATCACAAATTAAATTTCTATAACATACCTATCAGTCAGGTATATCAAGCACTTCATGCAGCATCTCTAGTCTATCCGGCCGGAAAATTATCATCACAGCAACAAGAACTATCTCTTCGCTTGAATGCAGATCTTACAACTACCGATATGATTCGTAATATAATCATTCGTGAAAATAAGAACGGAAGTAAGGTGTTAATCAAAGACATCGCCAAAGTAGTCGATACAGATGCTACCCCAAAAACCATCAATCGAATCAACGGAGTGAATGGAATCGGGCTTCAAATATTTAAAACAAATGACGCCAACACGGTTGAAGTAAGCAAAAAAATAAAGGAGAAACTTAATCAACTAGTTAATGAATATTCAAAAGAAGAATTTGCATATACCATTGCATCCGACCAGTCATTATACACATTAGCATCTGCTGACGCGGTAGTGCACGATCTGATCCTAGCAATATTCATTGTCGGTTTAGTTATGTTGTTCTTTCTACATAGTTTACGCAGCTCCATGTTTGTACTAGTAGCGATTCCTTCTGCCATGATTCCCACCTTTATGATGATGAGTATCTTCGGTTTTTCACTCAATCTGATGACCCTCATGGCCCTATCTCTTGTTGTCGGAATTTTGGTTGATGACAGTATTGTAGTACTGGAAAACATATTTCGCCACCTTGAAATGGGGAAAAACAAAGTTCGCGCTGCCATTGACGGCAGGCAGGAAATTGGTTTCACAGCAGTAGCCATCACCATGGTCGATTTGGTCGTATTCATCCCTATGGCACTTACATCCGGATTAGTAGGAAACCTCGTCCGACAATTCTCGTTAGTTGTTGTATTCTCCACTTTACTTAGCCTCTTCGTCTCATTTACCCTGACTCCCTTATTGGCATCACTTTTTGGAAAAGTTGACCACCTGAACAAAAGCACATGGTGGGGTCGCATTAATATACAATTCGAAAACTTTCTTGGAGCCATAAAAATGATTTACGGCCACATATTATTGTGGGTATTAAGACATAAACGAATTTTGTTTGCCTGTATTTTCACATTAATGGCAGGCTCCATCTGGTTGATCCCCGGAGGCTTTATTGGAAGTTCCTTTCTCGATTCAGGTGACAGAGGTGAGATAAGCATCAAAGTGGAAATGTCAACAGATATGTCCCTATACCAGACGAACCAGATGCTCAAACAAGCTGAATCAATTATTCTAAAAAATAAAGACGTTGAAACCCTATATACTTTGGTCGGTACCCAAACTGGTGGCGGAGGAACAACTTCGACTAACGCACATTGGGGACAAATGGACATTGTTTTAAAAGATAAAACGAAAAGAGAAATAACAACAGATGAGTTTGGCGTATTAGTACGCAACGAAATAGAAAGCTCCATTCCCGGCGTTAAAGTAACAGCATTGCCCATGAACATCACCGGCAGCAGCAACTCACCCATACAAATTGCCATAAAGGGAGCTTCGTTGGAGAATGTAAAAGAAGCAGCTGAAATAGTAAAAAAGATCGTTGAAAGTACCCCAGGAACAGATTATGTAAAATACAGCACACAATCCGAACGAAAACAAATACAAATAATACCAGACAGAGTGAAAATAAGCAGCATGAAATTAACCATTCAGGAAGTTTCACAAATGATTAATATAGCATTTAAAGGAAATGATAACATAGATCTGAAAGAGAATGACAATGAATACGCTATAAATATTCAGATGGATGACACTAACAAATTAACTGTTGAGAACTTGCGCGATATGATATTAACCAATAAAGAAGGTCGTACCATTCGCCTTAGCCAAGTAGCTTCAATAGAAGAAACAATGGTCTCTTCCATCCTTGAAAGAACCAACCGACTACCATCTATCACTATTAATTCGGCAGCAGTAGGACGTGCATCCGGGACCATCGTCAAAGAGATAAAAGAAAAGCTGATTCAATCCTCGCTGCCTACCGGTGTGTCCATTGAATACATGGGTGATCAGAAAAGACAAGAAGAAGCTTTTAGCAGCTTAATTTTCGCTCTGGGTATCGGCATACTTTTAATTTATTTAATAATGGTAGCCCTTTATGAAAGCCTAGTATATCCCTTTGTTGTACTATTCTCCATACCCGTGGCCATTATCGGTGCTCTGTTGGCACTTGCCCTAACAATGAACAACCTTACCACATTTAGTTTATGCGGACTCATCATGCTACTAGGGCTCGTCGCCAAAAATGGAATTCTTATAGTTGATTTTGCCAATCACCTCAAGAGCAAAGGTTTACCCTTGACTCAAGTTTTGGTCGAAGCCGGGAAAGAACGTTTACGTCCTATTATCATGACTACCTTTGCTATGATTTTGGGAATGCTTCCACTAGCCCTTTCTCAAAGCCCAGGTTCTGAACTTAAAAATGGCATGGCATGGATAATTATTGGAGGTTTGACCAGCTCATTCTTTTTAACTCTGCTAATAGTGCCTTGCGTTTATATGGTCGTTGACAACCTAAAAACTAAATTTTCACACAACAAACAACATGAATAAATTAATTTATCTCATATATCTGAGCTTCTATACACAATTGCTACATGGGCAAAACAATACAGAACAGCCTAAACTACAACCATTCGCAGGCAGGGTAACTCAAAAGTTCCCTGCCACGCGAATGATTGATGTTGAAGTACAACAAGTCATGTCATACGACTTTACATCCAAACTTCTCAAGGAAGAATACAATAGAGGGACTGTTAGTGACAGAAAAAATATAAAAGCATCATTCAATGCTCCCATTCTAATGAAGTCCAATTGGGCTATAATTGGATCTTTAAGATATCAATACGGCCATTTTAGTGTTGACAATCTGACTTCAGAATCTCAGAGCATGCCAAATATAGAAAGCCATAATGACTTACACTATTTCGGGGGAGGCGCCAGTTTTGCCTATTCATCCACACTATTCGGAAAGGATCATACCGAAATCCTGAGGGATTGTCATATTACGCATAAATTTTAGATAATCTGAATAAGAAGAATGCCACGTCCCTGACTCCTCTGAGTTGTGCTCTGAACTGCTTGATTTTTGCATTAAAAGATTCGCTAGCCGCATTAGTTGCACGGTTCTTGAAGAAAGCCACGATTCTCAAGTAATGCGTTTGTATAGTTCTTGCCACTGTGCCAAAGGATAGAAACCCTGATTTATCAACCTCATCATACCAACGAGCCAGTTTGGTTAATGCCACATCAGCATGTGTGGACTGATGATAAATGAGTCCTAAGCGCATACTTAAATAGTATGCCTTTTTGATATCCGGGTATTCTCTAAACAAAATAGCCGCACGCTTACTTTGAGAGCTACTCCAAGCGGTCTCTTTCTTAAATAACAAATAACGGCTTCTGGCAAGCAGCTGCTTTTTGGTATCTCCATTCTCCAATATCAAAGGTTTGTACTGCATTCCACAAGCCTTAGCATGGCTAATCTCTATATTTTCTTTATCCATGGCCTCCCAACGTGCATTAATACGCATTTCCTGTACGGCTTCAAAGGCCAATTGCTGTACATGAAAACGATCGACCACTTGCTGGGCGCCAGGGAAACATATTCGTGCAATCTGATGCATATTCGAGGCCATGTCTAAAGTGATCTCACGAACTTGAAAACGACGTCTGCGTGATAGTTGGAGCAACACAGCCGAGACTGTTTGTACATCCGTTCCTTTTATCATAGCAATAATGCTTCCTTTCTTACCTTTAGCTTCCTTATTGATTAGAATTGTGTATAACTCTCCACGAGAAAGGCTTGTTTCATCCAGCCCCACATGAGCACCCATATTCTTTTCAAACAAGATCCAATCTTCTGCATGGGGAAGTTGATCCCAGTATCTGTAATTGCTCAGATGATTCTTGTACTGTGATTCTAGTTGCTTGGCATCCAAACCATAGTGATCGGCCAATGAGCTGATGCTAAAGGCGCGAGAGTCGATCCATAGCTTTTAAAAAAGACGCAAATTCACAGGAGATTTGCGTGCCTTGAGCCATTAATAACCAATTACGGGATACGTATGTTTCTTTGGTGTGGTTATACCACCTGCGTTTCTTTATATAAAGGATACAGCTCCGTCCACGCATGGGATAATCATGCATACGAACTTCCTCATAGAACCCTTTGCTTTCAAGCTTATCCTGTTGATATTCTTCAGGAGGATTATTTTTCTCCTCAAAATAGATTTCAACTTTATCGGCAAGTTCATTGAAACGAACCATGTTGAAGTAATCAAACATGCCATCGGGAAAGATAAAACGAAGGAAGATATCGTAATTCATAAGTTTTTGGGCCAAAGATAAAGATTATCAATCAAAGCCCCTCAGGATTTCGGTATGATCC
>NZ_ATZI01000022.1 GCF_000428125.1 Bacteroides graminisolvens DSM 19988 = JCM 15093 | reverse complement strand
GAACTGACTATCAGATATTTATAAGAAGAATTAGGATTAAAAAAAAGAGCTGTTAATCAACAAAAAATCCCGTATTTACTACGGGATTTTTTATTAGAAAAGCTCTAATTGTTGATAAGGCGTTGAGACAGCTTCCTCTTTTTGCCCATAAAACAGCTCCATTTTACCAAATTGTTTATCTGTAACACATAAAATACCTATGTGACCTTTTTCAGGCAATATATTTTTTACGCGGCGGATGTGGACATCAGCATTCTCTTGGCTGGCGCAATGCCTAAGATAAATTGAGAATTGGAACATAGTAAAACCGTCATTTAATAGTTTTTTCCGGAAATCACTATATATTTTGCGTTCCTTTTTTGTTTCAGTAGGCAAATCAAAAAACACTAACACCCACATAATTCTATATTCACTGAAACGATCCATTCATTACTCAAAATAAGGATACACTATTTTACGTAGTTCGCCTAAATAGCATTTCGCCAACGAAGCCGTTGTTTGCCCTACTGCAATCATTAATGGGCTGCGTTGCCCATTAATCATCACATCTAAAACCGGAATATTCAATAGTTTAACTTTTATTTCTTTAGATAATTCCTGAAAATCCACTCCACTATTCATAATTTCTACAACCAATCTATCGACAAACGGACGATAGGGCTCCATTATATCATCTGCCAAACAATAAGCATTGTAACGGTTATGATGATGAATCCCTAAAGTAGGCAAAAGCCCACTTGAAACTAACGAACGGGCTACAATAGCTCGTAATATGGCATAGCCGTAATTCAAGAGATTATTAGGAGGGACACCCTCCCGGCCTCTTGTAAAATTATCAATATCAGGAAAAAGAGTTCTCCAATAATAAATAGCCGCTCTACCTTCAAGATTGTCAGAATCACCACTTTTAACGTCGTTTGCCCATTTTAGCATATTGCGCACTTCTTCATTTCTACACGTTCTCAAAACAGATGCCTGATTCTCTATTTTCATTTGAATAGTTTGTTGCCAAAGTTGTTTTTTCAGAGGGATACTAGCATTAATCTGTGCTGTAAAACGCTCACTTTGAGTGGTGTTTTGTTCCAAAGGCAATAATAACCCCTGAGGCATTGAACGACTGTCACACGTAATCAACGCACAATTATTTTCCAACAAAGCTTCCATTACCCCCGAAGTAAATGTGATTTGCTTATTGTCAATCATCACTATACCTATATCTTCTATCGGAATTGTTTGCACGTTTTTTATCTTAAACGAATCCGGTAAGGAGTCGTTTTTTTCTACTTCGGGTAATTTGATCACAAGTTGATTGTTTTTCAAACTTAAATAAGTAGGATTACTGAAATATAGTGTCTTTTTTATCATACTAATTTCTATATATTTTTTGTAATATAAATCTATAATTACACCCGAAAGCACTTTTTATAATGATTATTAGCGAGTTACTCTAAAAGTCTCCCAAAATTTTGTAAAGCAAAGTAGATTCAAAAAAACAATCAAGGTGTTATTTAGAAAACTGATATATTTACCAATAATTATGAATAACACATAAACTATATTCATGCTATTTTAATATGGTTCAATATTTCCTAAACGATCAATCTTCAGTTTGATACAATAATTTTTAATAGATAAACCTTCTATTTTTTGATAGGCATCCTGACTACCAAACTCCTTTTTTTTAATGATTGGATTTGCAACAATATGGTTCATAAAATAGATCTCATTTCCACTAAATTTTGTTACATAATAAATATTTCTACTTCTTGCTATTTTATCTTTCCAAAAACTTTCATATAACGGACTATCTTTGTCTGTTATAATGTCTTCATCTTTAGATAGCATATACACGGGGTCACCTTGTTTTAGTGTAAAAAGAAATTTGGCTCTATTTTCTTTTTCAAAATATCTTTTAAAAACTTGTTCTTTGTCAAATTTCTGTTTGTCTAGTATTTGGTTAAACTCTTCCTTTAATAAACGAGTCGCATCATAAAAAGAAATGAGGTCAAAAACTCTTTTACCATCTTTTTCCATCACAGCAAAAAGGTAGTTACCACCTGTCTTGACTAATAAGGTCTCATTATATGCTTTTTTTCTAATAAGCCTTTCTAATACCTCTTCAGCTTCTTCAAATCCTTTTTTCTTTTTAACTCTTAGCGGATCACGATAAAAAATCTTAATTGAAGTCAAAGGGGTATGAGGTGCATTTTCCCCGACTCTTTTCTTCTGATTTTTTCTGCTCCATTCATTAAATCTTTTCTTTTCTGCTAATTTTTTATTTAGCACCAAAATACCTTCTGCTGAAAATGCCTCGTCCTTTTTATTTTCAAAATCTTTTAAATGTTGTTTAATTGCTATTTTAAGATATTCATTTGCTATTTTATCAATTGTTTTTTCTGTCGCTATTTTTTTATCTGCTAATTTAGATAATGGTATTCTATACGTTTCTATACCTTGACTTTTACCGTACAATGTTCCATCATGTAATTGACCTCGTATTTTAATTTGCAGATGACCTTTTTTATCGGGCTGAATTAATAATTTATCTTTCGGCTTTTGCGAAACAATAATATTTTGAATTGCTTTTTCTGCATCTTCTGGAAAAGCAGACCAAGGCATATCAACGCTTTTAAACTTCTCTATTTGAACAAATATAGCTTTTTGCTTGGCTTCATCTAAATTAAGAATCTCGTCTAATAATTCGGTAGGACTTCCTTCAAAATCGGGCAGAATATCTTTTTTGTGATTATCTAACCAAGTTTGAAGTTCTTTATTCAAATCGTTTAATCGCTTTATATGAGCTGGTTCAGTACAAGCAATCGTCAGTGCATCAATTGCATGATGACGATGATCAATACGTTTACTCCATCCTTTTATAATTAATTTATTTCTTTTAATTTGTATAAAATTACTATTAAACAATTCAATAAAACCGACTTTGCTTAATATAGTATCAGTAAAAGGTATATTCATTTTTTTATATTCCTTTTTCTTTTTTTCAATGCCAATTATATATTTCTCATATTCAGTTTCAGCAAGCAATGGTTGAATATTCTGGTAGCGTGATTTTAACAGCAGTTTGAATTTATCCGTCAAACCCCATTGATTTCTCAAATAATCAGTGACACCTCCTGTTGTTGTTTTTACGTTATTGCATCCTACAATCTTATTCAATTCATCTTTTACTCTGACTGAAATATATTGCGTCTCTTTCATTTGACGAACCACTGGATCTTCCGGTACTTTTGTTGTCAGAAGATTATTTCGTTTAATTCCTTGAAAATGTTTATTAACGTGCTTTATGAAAGCTTCTTTAGAAAATATTTGCTGAGTCAGAGAACCAATCTCAAAATACTCCATCGCTGTGCGATTATTTTTTTCTCTATTAACTGCTTTTTCACAAATAACCTTATTTGTAAACGAATCATCAAAATAGCGAGATTGAGGTATGATATGGTCAACATCATACATTCCTCTATCAAACAGTTTCGAAAGAGGTATAGGTTTTCCTGTGTATGGGGAAATGTGTCCCTGTTCTCGCCACAAACGCATTTTCTCAATTTCCGATTTAGAGGGATCTTTGTATTCTTTCACAAATATTTCTTCCAAACTTTCTTGCGAAGCCCAAATCTTATATTTTTCGATATTGGCTAGCGTTATTTCCTGTTTTAGTTCTATCAGCAGATTTCTAACTTCATCATTAGTTTTTTGGTTTTCACTATTTAATTTGTAGATTTTTGCTCGTCTTTCAGCATTGTTTTTGAGTTCTCGAGCTAACTCTATTCTTATTTCCTGCGGTTTTTCCTTAAATTCTTTCCAAATATCTTTGACCACCATTAATGCTTCGTTTATCAACTGCTCGACCAATGGATTACGTAACTCACCCTGTTTTAATCTTAAAATCTGGTTGGGGTTTTGAATTTGCTCAATTTCAGCATACTTATTTTCCGTGTGATTACCATATACCAAAATTATAGCGTAAGCATTCATAATACCGCCATGAATAAGTATATCATTATTATTTTCTAGATATTCTTGTGCTGCTTTTTCAAATGGATCGCTTAAATTTTCGTTTAAAAGCCTAATAATTTTTTCGTTAAGTATTTCAGAAAGCTCATTACTGAAATACTTTGTTCCACAACGAACAAGAGGCAAGATTTTCTCTATTGCTTTCAAACTCATTGCAGCATAATTCCTGCTAAATTTGGTTTTGCTAATTTCTATAGCAGTTTGCTGAATATCTGGGATTTCAGTAGAATATTGTTTGAGAAAACTAATTACTTTTGACGTTCGATCACTACTTATTTCGTATTCATTACCTTTAGCATTATACAGAATATCCCATAATTCAATTTGCCGTTCAATGTTTGACATGCCCAGTTTATCCCAAAGTCCATTACATAAAACTTTTTTCAGAATTAATTTTGTTTCGTTACCTCTTAACTTAGCCTTGGGATTCATTCCATTGAGAAAATCAACACCACTTCGTAAATTATATATTTTTATCAATTTATTCAAAATAACACTAAAACTTATTTCTTTCTTTTCCTGCAATTCATCAAAAATCCACTCTTTAAGTGCTGCTGGAACAGGTTTATCAATATATTTATATTTTATTTCACCTTTTCGATTTGTCCCATCTTCAATTTTTGTATTGATAGTCAATTTATTGATTTGTTCCCAAATTTTATACTCCTGAAAAAGCGGATGACTTTTAGAAACGGCTTTTTGTCCTTTTTCAAAACTACAATCAGAGATCAAATTGCTTTGATCTTTTAATTCTCTTTGATAGTAAATGATTTGATTTTTAATGATATGATAAAGGCCTTTTTCAAGTCCTGCTTTACGATATTCTTCTTGTGTTTCTTTTGTTCCAGGAAAAATAAATTTTAATATATCGAATAATTTATTTTGCGAAAGATGTAATAACATATCATATAATTCGCTTTTAGGATTTTCACTTTGTGTTTTCCAAATCCTATCAAATTCAGATTGATAACGGGAACGAAGGACTACATTATTTCTAATTTTAGCCCATCTATTTTCTTTTAATATTATCAAAAAGTATTCCGACAAAAAGATCTCTCTACCATTTATTTTTGCTTGTTCGTTCAACTCTTTTTCTAAATTTTCCATTTTCTTGCGCCAATTCGTTTTATTGGGCAATTTAAAGGTGATAGTTTCTTCGTTTTTTTTTGTTGTCTTAATTATTAAAAATTCTAATGACTCACCTTCTTTAAGCAAATTTAAAAAAGTGTCTCCTTCTAACTCGCCGTCTTCTGTTTCAATTTTCACTTTATACTTTTTTAACTCTTTACCTTTATAAATAAAGGATTCAGCTTCTGAAATCCAAATTACTTTTCCAAAAGCCAGAAAACTTTCATTTCCTTTTCTATCTTCATTTTCAACAAGATCGCTATCTATTTCCTGCTTTTCTGGCTCATTACCTCCACCGGAATAGCCTCGAAGTTGATTAAAAAGATAAATAATTTTACCTAATTCTTTAAGTGAAACTGGTTCATTTAATGCTCTCACTCGTAATTCTAGTAAATCAATCGCAGAATATTGTTTTTGCTTTTGAGCAATCGGTAAAATTGAAACCTTATCAATTTTTAAAGGATTGTTAAACTCTTCAGATAATTTAATTTGTTCAGGTAACATATCTAATTGTTGCAGAACATAAATAAGTTTATTACGCCGTTGCTTGTAGCGTTTATTAAGTTTCCTTGCACTACGATCAACCCTTCTCTTTGCATTTTTTGTTTGGGCTTGTCCTTGTTCAAATTTACTTAATTCTTGCCCCATCGGAATTGTACGGCTTCCCATCCCAAGAATTTTTCCTTGTTTACTCTCAAAATCGGCTTCTATTAGCGCCCAACCTATACTGTTAGTCCCTAAATCTAATCCTAATATTTTCTTCATAATATTTGATTCAAAATACATTTTTTCCAAAAATATATATTTTTCTACAGAAATCACTTGTTTACTAAAAAATAATTCATAGTTTTGCAATACAATTTTGAAGCAAATCACAATAAGGATTATTCCGTTGTGAAAACATTAAAGGTGGGAAGCAATTCTCGCCTTTTGTTGTATATATCCAAAATATCAATTTATAAAATTCAAAGTTCAGCATACGAAATATATTCTACACCAACTTTTCAAAATCCTACGCCAACTTTTTAAAATCGCAGGCCAACAATTATAAATTGTTGGTTTACAATTACATCAAAACAACCAACATTAAAACCATACATAATAACTATTTTTCAAACACAAAACAAGTACGCATAAAAAAGCAAGAATCAAACTCAAAAACAAAGACCAATTCCGAAATGAAGTAATATATTTAGTCAATATAACAAAAGAAAATCTCCATATAAAAGTACCATTACCACCCAAAAAGTCTATCAAAGCATCGGTACAAAAAGGTTACTGCATAAACAGTAGCCATTCTCCAAATCTAAACACAGTCAATACAAATAAAATAAACTCACAAAAATAAACTAAAAAGAGGCATTTCAATCTCAAATTGACTGAAGGGCGTTGAAGCCAAAAAAGGGGTTTATCTATGCACAACAAGGTATTTTCGACGACTTATGAAGTCGTTTTTGGCCGTTTTTCATCAAAAAGCATTCGAAATCGCTCAAACATCGTCTGATTTTTAGTTAAATTGGAGTTAATGAATCTATAGTCTTAGTTAAAAGTGATAGATAGTGAGGGTAAAACTGCCGTTTTAATGGTAGACATTTTTTACCATCACTCTTCTATATAGCCTATTAGAAAGGGGATTCAAGTCAGTTAGTGAGGGTAAGTGATGGTAAACCACACTTTTTTTTCTCTAGGAGGAGAGTCGTATAAAGGAGTAAGGGCAACATGTATGGTTTTCAAAACATGTGAGTATAACGTAATAACAGACAAGGACGGCTGACTTGTTTTTCTGCGTGAACATTACTCCCCTCCATGCTGTTTAAGTACCTGAATACAAAATCAGCAAGATAGAATGAGAGTGTACGTAAGCAGAAAAGTACTGGTGGCAATGGCCGGACTGGTTTGGATAGCTGCCGGAGCCAACATACTGAAAATAGGCATTTATACATGGATGAACGATGCGCTGCAATGGCAACTGAAGTTAGCCGGAGCGGTGGTTATTTTCTGCCTGTTTTTTTTTCTTATATTTAAAAGGCTGCACGGTAAACACACCCGGCGAATTGCTGAAATGGGCGACAAAAATCATCCGCTGGCTTTTTTTGATGCCAAAGGGTGGCTCGTTATGTTGTTCATGATTGGTATGGGTATCAGCATTCGCACTTTTCATTTATTGCCTACCTGGTTCATTGCTTTCTTCTACACGGGACTGTCTACCGCACTCGTAGCAACGGGGTTTCTGTTTCTGCTCCATTGGTGGAAATGCTATAACTAATAAAGTATAAAAGAATTCAAATTTGCGCGGCAAGCTGTTTTTATTTAGAAAAGTTCTATATAACTTTGCATTCACTATGCTTAACAGGGCAAAAAGGAAATACAGATTACGGATAGGAATTGCCTGGGTGTTACTACTAACGCTCATGCCTTTCCATGTGGTGAAGGCTTTTCACTTTCACGAGCCGTGCACATCTTCTGCCTGTCACCACGATTGTGAGGAAGACAGTAACAGCAGTCGGCCCGACTCCTGCCCTATCTGTCATTTCACACTGTCGCCTTTCGTTCAAGTATCTTCTCTCCAACTATGTTTCATTGCCGAACTTCTTCCTTATGAGGTTCCGGTTTTTGAGAACAAGGGAACATTCAGTTTCTCTTATTCTCGTGGCATGCGTGCACCTCCCGCCGTGGGCTGACATACTTTTATCTCACTCATCTTATTTTTTTCGTTTAACGAATAACTATTTGTTAGTATGCGTATCGGATGTTTATCGGGTATGTGTGCATGGGGTATAGCTATATCCTTGTCGGCACACGCCCAGACAACCGATTCACTGAAGAGTGTCAACTTGTCGGAGGTGGTGGTATCAGAGACGTATCACCACATACGAAACAAGAATGCTACGTTGCAGCTCGAGGTGGTCGGTGAAGATTTTCTTCGAAATAACTTTTCGGGAAATCTGGTGCAGACGTTGGGTAACATTCCCGGCGTACATTCCATGGATATTGGTTCGGGCTTTGCCAAACCGATGATTCGGGGATTGGGTTTTAACCGGATTACGGTGACCGAAAACGGGGTCAAACAGGAGGGGCAGCAATGGGGTGCGGATCACGGGCTGGAGATTGATGCGTTCAATGCCGGCCAGGTAAGTGTGCGCAAAGGTCCTTCGTCTTTATTATATGGTAGTGATGCCATGGGCGGAGCAATTGAAATCAATGCCTTGCCTGCTCCTACTCAGAACATGTTTCTGGGTGAAGTGGCTCTCATCGGCAAATCGGTGAACGGCACGCTGGGCGGTTCGCTCATGCTGGGGCTGAAACACAATGCGTGGTTTACCAAACTAAGGTACACCGAGATGCATTTTGCCGATTACCGTATTCCCACGGATACGGTGGTGTATCTGACCCGTAAAATTCCGGTGTATAACCGAAGGATGAAGAACACAGCCGGTTTCGAAAGAGACGTGAGCTGGTTCACCACGTACCGCAAAAACGGGTACGATGCTTCCTTTTCAATAAGTAATGCTTACCAGAAAACGGGGTTCTTTCCGGGGGCGCATGGCATTCCTGATCTGTCGAAACTGACCGATGACGGCAACAGTCGCAACATTGAGTTGCCTTACAGTTTTGTGAATCACCTGAAGGTGGCGTTGCATCAAGGGTATGCGTGGGGACCGCTGGCTCTGTCGTGGGACTTGGGGTACCAGAACAATCACCGCGAAGAGTGGAGTTCGTTTCACACGCATTACTCCACGCAACAGATTCCTCAGAAGGATCCCGACAAGGAGTTGGCGTTCAGGTTGAACACGTATAGTTCAAATGCTAAGTTGCGTTTTCTGGGAAATGGAAAATGGGAGCATACGCTGGGCTGGGATGTGCAATATCAAGATAATAACATAGCCGGTTACTCTTTTTTATTGCCGGAGTACACGCGTGTCACCACCGGTGGGTTGTGGTTGAGTAACTACAAACTCAACAGTCAGCTAACGCTGAGCGGAGGTGTGCGGTATGATTATGGCAAGATAAAGGTGGCCGGGTATACCGATGCGTATCTGGAGGAGTATCTCGTTGATCAGGGATATGATGCAAATGTGATAGAGGTGTATAAGAACAGAAGCTATGCGGTGAACAGGGACTTTGGCGATTATTCGGCTTCGGTGGGTTTTGTATGGAATCCTTCGCGGGTGCACATGTTGAAAGCCAACGTGGGGCGGAGTTTCCGCTTGCCGGGTGCCAACGAACTGGCGTCGAACGGGGTGCATCACGGCACCTTCAGGCACGAGCAGGGTGTGGCTACGCTGAAGTCTGAACAAGGATGGCAGGCGGATGCTGCTTATACATATGAGAAAGGAAGGTTGTCATTCACGGCGTCTCCTTTCTTCAGTTGGTTTGACAATTACATTTTTCTGAGGCCTACGGGTGAATGGTCTGTACTGCCCGATGCCGGACAAATTTACCGATACACGGGTGCGGAGGCTATTTTCACGGGTGCGGAACTGAGTATGTCTTACCGCGTGTTGCCCAAGCTGACTTATCAGTTTGCCGGCGATTATGTGTACACGTATAACTGCGACGAACATTTGCCGCTGAGTTTCTCACCGCCTGCTTCCATGCGTAACACGCTTACGTGGGAGGCTGCTTCGTGGAGTGTGTATGCGCAGATGGAGAGTATTGTCGCACAGAACAGGGTGGATCGCAACGAGGACAAGACTTCGGGCGGCAACTTGTTTCATCTGGGCGGGAAGTTCGACTTCAAATGGCACAACACTCCCATAGAGGTAACGCTTACTGCCAGAAATGTACTGGACAGGAAGTATTTCAATCACCTGAGTTTCTACCGCAAAGTGGAGATTCCCGAACCGGGCAGGAACTTACAGGTTTTAATCAAAATTCCATTTAAACAAGTATTCAAATGAAAACAAAATTAATTCTTTCAGCAATTTGTATTGTATCACTAAGTAGTTTGTTCGTAGCGTGCTCTGACGATGATAATGATACCACCAAACCGGTGATCGTTATCAACGAACCTACAGATGGGGGCGCTATCAAAACAGGTAGTTTGTTGCATCTCGACATGGATTTGTCTGATGATGTAATGGTGGCTTCTTACAAGGTTGATATTCATAATAAATTCGACGGACACACGCATACTTCGGCCTCGACCAGGGCGGTCGGCGATTCCATTACGTTCACTTACAATCAGTCGTTCGATGTGAATCAGAAGAATCACCACGTTCACGATCACATCGAGATACCTATCTTGGCTCGTCAGGGTAAGTATCACGTGGTGGTGTACTGCACAGATACATCCGGCAATGAGTCATACGTAGCCAAAAGCGTTGTATTCGATGCCAATGCGGAAGAGGATGTGGATTAATAGTTTCGTTGCTCACCGGCGTTAGGCAGGTGGCAATTAGCAAACAGGCGGTGAAGATGTATGTCTCTCACCGCCTGCTTTATTTTTAGAGGTTGTTGCGTTAAAAAAGAAAGCAACGAATGTGTTCTATCATAAATAATATAACTTTGCATAAACATTAAATTCAAATGAAATGAAAGCGGATAAAAATGCAATATCTGACTTCCTGTTCTTTCAGGAGGATGAAATAACCAGCAGCATTGTGTATGCTAAACTGGCCCATATCGTAAAAGATAGCGAGAATAAAAAGACGTTGTTACAGATTGCTGCCGAGGAAAAGGCGCACTACGAAATACTGAAAAGGCATACGGGTAAAGAGGTGGCTCCCAATCGTTGGCGTATATTCAAGTATTATTGGCTGGCACGCATCTTGGGACTGACTTTCGCCATCAAACTGATGGAGAAGGAAGAGAGGGATGCGCAAGAGGTTTATGCCCGCTACCCGGAATATCCTGAGTTAGAGAAGCTGGGACGCGACGAGGAGGTGCATGAACAAAAGCTGATTGGCCTTATCAATGAGGAGAAATTGGAGTACATGGGTTCCGTGGTATTGGGGTTGAATGATGCGTTGGTGGAGTTCACCGGGGCTTTGGCTGGTTTCACGCTGGCATTGAGTAACGCACCCCTCATAGCGCTGACCGGTAGCATTACGGGTATTGCAGCGGCCTTGTCAATGGCTTCGTCAGAGTATTTGTCGACCAAATCGGAGGAGGGTGACTCCAAACATCCGGTCAAGGCGGCTGTGTATACGGGTATTGCTTACATCATAACAGTGGTGGCGCTGGTAGCTCCGTTCATTTTCATCGAGAATGTACTGGTAGCATTGGGGTTGATGCTTGTCATGGCACTTACCATTATAGCTTTGTTTAATTATTATTACGCAGTGGCACGAGGCGAGAGTTTCAAAAAGCGTTTTCTGGAAATGGCTATACTCAGCTTCACGGTGGCGGGTATCAGTTTCCTCATCGGTTACGCTCTGAAAACGCTGACGGGTATAGATGCTGCATAAACCACTGATACGTAAAGTATGAAAAGAAAACCGTCTCCTCTCCTGTCGCTGGTTCCCATCGTGGTACTGGTCAGTTTATTGT
Source organism: Bacteroides graminisolvens DSM 19988 = JCM 15093 (assembly GCF_000428125.1). Classification (GTDB taxonomy): domain Bacteria; phylum Bacteroidota; class Bacteroidia; order Bacteroidales; family Bacteroidaceae; genus Bacteroides; species Bacteroides graminisolvens. Next base: position 28,926 of record NZ_ATZI01000022.1, on the reverse strand, counting down.
TTGCCATTATCCGGGTATTTGGCAGTGATGCACTCAACGGCGGTAGTCAGGTGGCATTGCTTACCACTACGGCGGTATGCGTACTGATTGGTATGGCTGTATGCAAAACTCGCTGGCATGACTTTGAGCTGGCCATCACGAATAATATTTCGGGCGTTGCCACGGCGCTGATTGTGTTACTTATTATCGGGGCACTAAGCGGAGCGTGGATGGTGAGCGGGGTGGTTCCCACACTTATTTATTATGGAGTGCAGATTATTCATCCTAACTTCTTCCTGGCCTCAACGTGCATCATTTGTTCGCTGGTGTCGGTCATGACGGGTAGCTCGTGGACCACCATAGCTACCATCGGCATTGCGCTGATGGGTATTGGTAAGGCGCAGGGATTCGACGAGGGATGGATTGCGGGTGCCATCATTTCGGGAGCATACTTTGGCGATAAGGTTTCCCCGCTTTCCGATACCACCATACTGGCTTCTTCGGTTACGGATACGCCTCTGTTTACACACATCCGCTACATGCTGATTACCACCATACCGTCTATGCTCATTACGCTGGTTATTTTTACGGTGGCCGGATTATCACACGAGGCGAGTCACACGGAACATATCGCTGCGTTCTCGGCTTCTATTCATGATAAGTTTTACATTACGCCATGGTTGCTCTTGGTGCCGGTCATAACCGGAGTACTGATTGCCCGAAAGGTACCTTCGCTGGTTACTCTTTTCTTGTCGACTGCACTGGCGGCGGTATTTGCCGTCATCTTTCAGCCTCATCTGTTGCAGGAAATTGCCGGTACGGCAAGCAGCAACGCCGAAGCGCTGTTCAAAGGTGCACTGATGACGATCTACGGTGAAACGGAGTTGCACACGAATCACGAAGCACTCACCGAACTAGTTGCCACAAGAGGTATGGCGGGCATGCTCAACACGGTGTGGCTCATTGTGTGTGCCATGTGTTTTGGTGGAGCCATGACGGCAAGCGGCATGCTGGGAAGTATCACATCGGTATTTGTACGTTTCATGAAACGCCGCACAGGCATGGTAACCTCGACTGTATGCTCGGGTATTTTCCTCAATATAACCACGGCCGATCAGTATATCTCTATCATTCTGACCGGAAATATGTTTGGCAATATTTATAAGAAGAAGGGTTACGAAAGCAGGTTGCTGAGTCGCACCACCGAAGATGCCGTGACGGTTACCTCTGTACTTATTCCGTGGAACACATGCGGCATGACGCAAGCTACGATTCTCAACGTAGCCACGCTGGCGTACCTGCCTTATTGTTTCTTTAATATCATCAGTCCGCTCATGAGTATCTTTATTGCGGCAACGGGATATAAAATAGTGAAAAAAGAAGCATAAATTCATCAAAAAGTGTATTTTTGCAAAGTAACCAACGTTTGAATAATGAGGAAATACATCATTGCAGATAATCAGGATATCACCCGGGCGGGAATTCTATTTTTATTAGGCCTACAGAAGGAGATTCAGGTGATTGTGGAAGCCGACAGCAAGGCAGAACTGATCAGAGAGTTGCGTCTGCATCCCGATGCGGTGGTGGTGCTGGATTATACTTTGTTTGACTTTAACACCGCCGACGAGCTGGTGGTGCTGCACGAGCGGTTTAAGGATGCCGACTGGTTGTTGTTTTCCGACGAGCTGAGTTTGAATTTTATTCGTCAGGTGGTATTGCCGGCCAAAGCCTTCAGCGTGGTGATGAAAGATAGCTCGAAGGAGGAAATTACTACTGCCATGCAGTTTGCTTCACGTAAAGAGCGTTTCATTTGTAACCACATAAGCAATATGCTGCTCACCGGAAATTCGGCTGCTGCCACGGCGATGCAAGATGATCATTTGCTCACTGCCAGTGAAAAGGTGATTCTGAAAGAGATTGCGTTGGGAAAGACAACCAAGGAGATTGCTGCGGAGAAGAACCTGAGTTTTCATACCATCAACAGTCACCGGAAGAATATTTTCAGAAAGCTGGGGGTTAACAATGCGCATGAGGCTACAAGATATGCCATGCGTGCAGGTATTGTTGATGTAGCCGAATACTACATTTAAGCAGTACCCGGCTTTATCTCTTTATTATAATAAGGGGAATAATTAACCGATAATTTCGCCGCTCCCAAAGCAAATGCGGGAGTCTTTATCGTAAATCACGCCAAATTGTCCCGGTGCAATGCCTTGCAACTTCTCTGACGAAACCAAATTGTAAGTATCGCCCGTACGGGTTAGCTTGCCCTGAAGGAATTCCGGGGTGTGACGTATTTTAAAGGTAACATCGTACTCGCCTGCTCCTTCTGTCCACGGGTTTTCAGTGATGAAACTAAAATCGTGCATGCCGAACTCATAACCGTATTGTGTCTCCACATCGTATCCGTGTGACACGTAAATGATGTTTTCCTGAATGTCTTTACGGATCACGAACCACGGACCGCCACTCAATCCCAATCCTTTACGTTGTCCGATGGTGTGGAACCAGTAGCCGCGGTGGGTACCAATCTTCTTTCCGGTTTCCAGTTCGATAATAGGTCCTTCCTTTTCGCCAAGGAAACGACGCACGAAGTCGTTGTAATTGATTTTGCCCAAGAAACAGATGCCCTGACTGTCTTTTCGCTTAGCACTAGGCAGACCGGCTTTGAGTGCCAGGTCGCGTACCTCATTCTTCATCAACCCACCCAGCGGAAACATCAGTTTGGATACTTGAAGGTAGTTGATTTGCGCCAGGAAGTCGGTCTGATCTTTCACCGGATCTTTGGCAGTACCCAGCCATATCTTTCCGTCCTGTTCCACAATGCTGGCATAGTGTCCCGTAGCGGTCTTATCAAAGTCCTTCCCTGCCCGTTCTTCAAAACAGCCAAACTTGATGAGTTTGTTGCACATCACATCCGGATTGGGAGTAAGCCCTTTCCGTATTTTGTCGATGGCGTAAGACGCCACCCCGTCCCAGTATTCTTTATGTAAATCTATGATCTCTAACGGCAGGCCGTATTTACGAGCTGTAGCAGTGGCCAGCTCAATATCTTCCTCGGCAGAGCAATCCATGTATTCTGCCCCGTCCATACCTATTTTTATATAAAACAAAGTGGGCTTGTAGCCCTGTTCGCACAAAAGGTGTACGACAACAGAGCTGTCGACACCTCCCGATAATAAAGTTGCTATATTCATATTCTATTAAAAGTTCAACGCCTGCTCCAGGTCATCGATAATGTCATCGATATGTTCCGTACCGATTGACAAGCGTACCGTTCCCGGTTTGATGCCCTGTTCAGCCAATTCTTTCTCGCTCAGCTGCGAATGGGTGGTGCTTGCCGGATGAATGACAAGTGATTTCACATCGGCCACATTGGCCAGCAGCGAGAATATTTGTAAACGATCAATGAACGCTTGTGCCTCGGCAGCACCACCTTTCACCTCGAAAGTGAAAATGGATCCGGCTCCCTGCGGGAAGTATTGTTTGTACAACCCATGATCCGGATGATCGGGTAACGCAGGATGGTTCACTGCCGCCACTTTGGGATGTTTCTTTAAATACTCAACCACTTTGAGTGCGTTCGACACGTGTCGTTCAACGCGCAAAGATAGTGTTTCTACTCCTTGTAGCAAAATAAAAGCGTTAAACGGACTGATAGCTGCACCGGTATCGCGCAATAATACGGCTCGTATTCTGATAATGTAGGCAGCCGGACCGGCAGCATCGACAAATCTTACGCCGTGGTAACTGGCTTCGGGTTCGGTAAATTGGGGAAACTTGCCGGAAGCTACCCAGTCGAACTTACCGGAGTCGACAATGATACCTCCCAGAGATGTTCCGTGACCACCGATAAACTTTGTGGCAGAGTGCACTACTATGTCGGCACCGTATTCAATGGGACGGATCAGGTATGGGGTGCCGAATGTATTGTCAACAATCAGCGGAATGCTGTGTTTGTGAGCAATATCGGCCACAGCGGCAATGTCGATAATGTTTGAATTGGGGTTACCCAACGATTCAATGAACACCGCTTTGGTGTTGGGTTGAATGGCTTTCTCAAAATTCGACAGGTCCGACGGGTCGACAAATGTAGTGGTTACGCCGTATTGAGGCAGCGTGTGAGCCAGCAGGTTATAGGTGCCACCGTAAATGGTATTGGCAGAAACGATGTGATCGCCGGCACGGGCCACGTTCTGCAAAGAATAGGTGATGGCAGCCGCTCCCGATGCCAATGCCAGTCCGGCAATGCCGCCTTCGAGTGCGGCTATGCGGGCTTCGAACACTCCTTGTGTGGAGTTAGTTAAACGGCCGTAAATGTTACCGGCATCCTGCAAACTGAAGCGTGCGGCAGCGTGCGCCGAATTGCGAAAAACGTACGACGTAGTTTGATAGATGGGTACCGCACGTGCATCAGTTGCCGGATCCGGATTTTCTTGTCCAACATGAAGTTGTAATGTCTCAAAATGTAATTTCTTTGTTCCCATAACCTAATCTGTATTATATTGTTTCTATAAATAAGAATTCAAATCTCATGTCACAAAGATAGGTCGCACGAACACACTACCCAATCACTCATTGAAGGCATTTTCATACCACAAATATGGTAGTTCGTCTATAAATATTGTATTTATTCAAATTTTATATTCGGAAAAAGAAAGAATAAAGTATATTTGCATCGTTCAAGAACTATAAAACACCTGTTATGAATTTCCGGAAAATACGATATGCGTCGGTCATGCTATTCTTATCTGTCGTTTGCCTTTCATCTTGCGGGGAAGACCGCAGCATTGCTTATCGGGAGCAAACAGGGCTAGACAGATGGATGGACAGCTTGATGCGTGTTAACTACTATTGGTACACCGAGATGCCTTCCACCAAAAAGCTCAACTACTTTACAGCACCGGCGGCTTTCCTCAAAACGTTGGTATATAATAGTGAAACGGTTTCTTACGTCACGGATTTAACGGCAACCGATTATTCGTACGGTTTTAAATACAAGCTATACAGTGTGAGTGACACGACTTATGCAGCTCAAGTACTATATGTTCTGCCTAATTCACCCGCCTCGGAAGCCGGACTGTCACGAGGGAAATGGATAACCACGGTAGAGGGCGACTCCATTACTAGCAAGAATAAAACAATCTTGGATGAAGATGATGCATTGGAAATAGGACTCGCCACATACAGTGACGGCAAACTGGTAGCTGCGGGAAAGTCGAGCTTGCCTACAACCAGGGTAGTTGCCAACGAACCTGTCTTGTATCACACCACGCTGACGCAGGCGGGAAAGAAAGTGGGGTATCTGGTTTACAACAACTTTGCAAACGGAACCGATGATGCATATAACAAGGAATTGATTGCATTATCGAATGAGTTTTCGGGGGTCAGCGAGTTTGTTTTGGATCTTCGCTATGCTCAGGGAGAAGGTGATTTGGAAAATGTGCAGCTATTGGGCAGCATACTGGCACCGTCCACAGCATTGGGGAAAACATGTTGCACGCTGAAATACAACAATAAACAGAACCCGCAAACGGTAACAAAAACATTTTTGAGCAGCATATCGGGAGGAACAAACCTGAATTTGGAAAAGCTGTACGTATTGGTAAGCGGAGAAACATCGGCGGCGGCTGAGTTACTGATTAACTCACTTAAACCTTATATGACGGTAGTGCTTGTGGGTGCGAAGACTGCCGGAAAACCTTACGGCACCACCCCATACGTGAACGAGGCGTACCAATGGAGTGTTAATCCGGTTACGCACATGTACTACAACGCCAAAGATAAGGCTGATTACACAAGTGGTTTCGCTGTTGATTACGCTGCTGCAGAAAGCCTATCGACACTTGCTACTTTTCAAGAATTCGGCAACACCGGCGAGTTACTTTTAAGTACCGCCCTGAAGCTGATTGAATAATAAATAACTCATACTGTAATTTTATGAATATCAAACAGACATTTGCCATCGTATTCTTTGCCGTGGCTTTACCTTTTTTCTTTTATTCGTGCAGCAAAGACGATGATGAGATAGTAACCACACCTACCGAAGAGGAAGAAGAAGAGGATCCTGTAGTTATTACGGAAAGTGTGTATACTTGGATTGAAAGCGAAATGCGGGAAAACTATTACTGGTATTCTGAAATACCCGCAGCTTCTTCGTTAAACTACAAACTGGGAGTATTGGATTTCTTTGATTCGTTGCTTTCCTCTAAAGACGGTAAACACAACGATAGTTCTGATTACTTCTATTCTTATATAGAAAGTACTTCTGACGTATCGGCTTCAACCAAAAGCATCAGTCAGACCGACTACAGTTACGGGTTTGAATTTCAGATCTACAACATGGTTGACCAAAATGATAACCCACTAGGTTATTCATACGCGCACATTTTGTACGTAGTTCCTAATTCACCGGCATCAGAAGCAGGAATTAAACGGGGTATGTGGATTACTAAAATAGACGGAAAGAATATCACAGAAAGTAATTACACGACCTTGCTTGGAAGCACGGCCACCAAATTTACCATGGCTACCTTTGAAACCGATAAACGTTTTGTTGCAGCCGGTGATATCAACATTAGTTCAGCTCGTGCCATTGAAGATGATCCCGTACATTATCATACAATTATAACGGACGAGAAGAGTGGGAAAAAAATAGGTTATCTGGTCTACAATCACTTCACCGATAGTAAAACGGATGGAGATGAGAAATATAACAAAGAATTATTGGCTTTATCTAAAGAATTTGCAGGTGTAGATGAGTTTGTGCTCGACCTACGGTACAACGGAGGCGGATTGATCACTTGCGCCCAACTGCTTTCTACCATTCTGGCTCCATCCAGTGCTTTGAATCAAACGTTCTGTAACATGACGTTTAATGATAAACAGAGCCCACGTACTTACAACCTGAGCTATGCAAAAAGTTTAATCAGCACAGGAACGAACCTAAACCTTAGCAAACTATATGTTTTGGTATCCAATCGTACTGCCTCAGCATCCGAGCTCGTAATCAATGCATTAAGGCCTTATATGGGTGATGCCAATGTAATTTTGATTGGTGAACAAACCGAAGGTAAAAACGTAGGTTCGGAAACCTTTGAAAATACTACCTACAAATGGGAAATGCATCCTATTACCTGTCAGATATACAACTCCAAAGGGGAATCGGACTTCTACGTAAACGGATTTACTCCTAAATACCAAGTAGCGGAGATTGATCACTTAGATAAGATATTTGATTTCGGTAACACAGACGAGATTATGCTAAGCACAGCCATTAGCATTATTAATGGAACATATAGTGCGACAAAGGCCTCAACACGTTCTACCACAACGCAACTGCGAAGAGGGAAATCATCACTTGAGAGAAAAGCAACAAACGGTGTGGTGGTTGATGGCATTCGTCAAACGGCCAAACAATAAACAAAAGTCGTTCTGAAACGTACATAGTAAACAAATAATGGGCGCACGGAGATTAAACTTTCCATACGCCCATTATTTATTTGTTGTACTTACTTCTTCAAAAAGAATTTCTGAAAGAAAAGAATCTGGTAATCAATAGAGTTATGCCAGTACTGTCCGTTATGAACTCCCGGACGAAGGATGAAATCATGATCAATGCGACGGGCCAACAAGTGTTCGTGCAGGTTTTGATTAACAGTAAGAAAGAAGTCACCTTCTCCGCAATCAATGATGAGCGACAAATCACCGGGTTGTATCTTGTCGAGTTGGTTAATCACTGTATGCTGATCCCATAAACCTTTATTGGCAGCAAATTCGCCCAATTGTTTGTTCATCTCCCAATTCATAGGGAACGGACGGATGTCTACACCCCCACTGGTGCTACCTGCCGCACCAAACACGTCTTTGTGACGAAAAGCAAGCCACAAGGCGCCGTGACCGCCCATGCTCAGTCCCGTAATGGCTCGTCCCGAGCGATTGGCAATTGTTTTATAACTGGCATCGATGTAGCTAACCAGTTCCGTTGAAACAAACGTTTCATAACGATACTCCGGATTCTTGGGACTATCCCAATACCAACTGTTCTTGCCATCGGGGCAAACAAAGATAACGCCTTTCTCATCGGCTATCTTAGGTAGTTCGGGTTTCAGAGCAATCCACGAACGAGCGTTGCCACTATATCCGTGTAACAAATAAATAACCGGACAGTTTACTGCCTTCTTACCCGAAGCAATATTCGGAGTAATGACAACAGCTTCCACCTCTTTGTTCATCGACTGGCTCTTCACCAGAACGGTATCTACTTTGGCGGCTTGTACATATAAACCTGCCAATAGAAGCAATACAGCTAAAAAATGTCTTTTTACAATCATGTTTTTCTTTTTAAATTCAATGAAAACGAATATTGCAATCTATTGACTGCAATTGTATGACAAAAATAACGGTTTCATCTGAAAACAAAAACTATTCCTTACATTTGTTTGTTGATTAGTGACATTAAACAAATAGAATATATGAAACGACTATTTTTATTAGGTATCTTTCTCGTAATTTGCTTTCTGAATGTAGCCGCTCAACCCATACATTATATAAAAGGAGTGGTTATTGATAAAATGACACGCAAGCCGTTAGAGTTCGTCAACATACTGGTGCAAGGCACGGGTAGCGGCAGCGTGACAGATGAAACGGGTCGTTTCACTTCACCGCAACTCAAACCGGGTATCTACCGGTTACAAGCATCGGCTATAGGTTACCGCACGGTCATTACTCCCGAATATATTCTTTCCACAAAAGACTTACACATCACCATTGAAATGGAGGAAAGCCCCACGGAACTAACCGGTGTTACCGTTACGGCATCGCCATTCAGAAGAGTTACGGAAACTCCGGTAAGCCTGCGTATTATTGGTTTGCAGGAAATAGAAAAGAGTCCCGGAGCTAACCGTGACATTTCTCGCATCGTACAGTCGTATCCCGGTGTAGCCTTCTCGCCTGCCGGTTACCGAAACGACCTGATTGTACGTGGAGGTGCTCCGTCTGAAAACCGTTTCTACCTCGATGGAGTGGAGATCCCTAATATCAATCATTTCAGCACGCAAGGAGCGTCGGGCGGACCGGTTGGCATCATCAACGCTGACCTGATACGTGAGGTCAATTTCTATACGGGCGCCTTCCCTGCCGAAAGAGGAAATGCCATGAGTTCGGTGCTCGACTTCAAGCTGCGTGACGGCGATTTGGAGAAGAATTCACTGAAAGCAACACTCGGTGCATCGGAAGCATCGCTCACGTCCAACGGACATTTAAGTGAGAAAACTACTTATCTCGTATCTTTACGGCAGTCGTATTTGCAGTTTCTGTTCAAAGCGTTAGGATTACCATTCCTACCCACCTATACGGATGCGCAGTTTAAGTTGAAAACTCGCTTTAATGAAGCAAACGAGTTAACATTGTTAGGACTGGCGGGTATTGATAACATGCGACTCAACAAAGATGCAGAAGAGGAAGATGCCCAGTATATTCTGGGTTATCTGCCCAAGATACAACAAGAGACTTTTACGGTAGGTGGTGTGTACAAACACTATGCCGGACACCATGTACAGAGTTTGGTGTTAAGCCACAGCTACCTCAACAACCGGAATACCAAATACCTGAACAACGACGAAAGCAATGCAGAGATGCTCTCTCTCAAACTTCGGTCGAAAGAGCAGGAAACGAAATTGAGAGTAGAAAACAGTTCGGTTTGGGGAAATACCAGGTTAAGTTACGGTGCAAATATGGAATATGCACAGTATGGGAATCGTACGTATCAAAAGCGTTTCACCGGAAGCGAGCAAGTGGTGAACTACCGCACTTGGATAGATATGATTAAATGGGGAGCTTTTGTAAAAGCTACTTACGAATCGGATGATGATCGATTCAGTGCATCTTTGGGATTAAGAACAGACGCTAACAATTACTCTTCGGAAATGCGTGATCTGAGCGAGCAGCTATCACCTCGTCTGTCTGTTTCCTATCAACTCAGCAAAGGATTTTTCCTGAGCGGAAGCATTGGGTTATACTATCAGTTACCCGCCTACACCATGTTAGGATTCAAAGACAACAACGGAGAGTTCGTAAACAAAACCAACCTTCGCTTTATGTCGGTCAGCCAAAAGAACATAGGTCTTTCCTGGCAAATCAATAACCAGGTAGAACTATCTGCCGAAGGTTTCTACAAAGACTATGATCGTATTCCCTACTCCATTGTTGACGGTATTCCCATGGCGTGCAAAGGCAATGATTACGGTGTAGTAGGTAATGAGGCGGTATCATCAACAGCTCAGGGGCGTTCGTACGGAGTAGAATTCATGTTGAAATGGATCGTTGCCCAGAAACTGAACCTTTCTTCTTCACTCACCCTGTTTAAAAGCGAATACAGAAACACCAAAAACGATCCGTACATCGCTTCGGCATGGGATAACCGATTTATATTGAATATGAGTGGTACTTACAATCTGCCTCGCAACTGGAGCATCGGGGCGAAGATCAGTGCCATAGGAGGTGCTCCTTACACTCCTTATGATGTGCAAAAGTCATCGCTCGTTACTGCTTGGGATGCACAGGCTAAACCGTATTATGATTATTCGAAGTTCAACACGGAACGAGCCGATCATTATGCTGCGCTCGACGTGCGCGTTGATAAAACATATTACATAGGACGATACATGCTTGGATTTTATCTGGATGTACAGAACATTACCGGAAGTAAATTTAAGGAACCCGACGCTATTGTGAGCACCGGAGTTGTAGAGAATCCATCGGCACCACGTGCGGAACAACGGTATGTTATGAAATACATAAAACAAGAAAGCGGTACTGTTTTGCCAACTATTGGGGTTACATTTGAGTTTTAATAAAAAAAGGAGCCAACTATTGCACGGCATTACTAAAAGAAGTAACTTTCGCTTCTGAAAATCTTCACAAACATTTATGGAAATTATTATCATCATTCTGTTGCTGGTTATGAACGGCATTTTCGCCATGTATGAAATAGCATTGGTTTCATCCGGCAAAGCTCGCCTCGAAACAATGGCCGGCAGAGGAAACAGAACGGCAAAAAAAGTATTGAAACAGTTGGAAGAACCTGAGAAATTTCTTTCAGCTATACAAATCGGAATTACACTGATCGGTATCATATCGGGTGCTTTCGGTGGAGTGGCATTGGCTGATGATTTGGCTCCTCTTTTTAAAGACATACCCGCTACGGCGCCTTATGCCGAAAATCTGGCTATGATTACCGTTGTAGCCATCATCACTTACCTTTCATTGGTCATTGGCGAACTGGTTCCTAAATCGATTGCACTGACGAACCCTGAAAAATATGCATGTGCCTTGTGCCCTGCCATGAGCTTACTATCGAAGTTAGCCTACCCGTTTGTGTACCTGTTAAGTCTGTCAACCCGTGTGGTTAATAGAATGTTAGGTATTGAAGGAGGTCAGGAAAGGCCCATGACTCATGAAGAGCTGCGCATGATTTTGCATCAGAGCTCGGAGCAAGGAATTATTGACAGGGAAGAATCTGAAATGTTACGGGATGTTTTCCGCTTCTCAAACAAACGCGCCAACGAATTAATGACGCACAGACGAGATTTGGTAATTCTGCAGCCGGACTATACCTTGGAACAAACATTGGCGATAATTGATGAACGGCATTTCAGTAATTATCTACTAGTTGACCATGCCAAAGACGAGACCATCGGCGTTGTTTCGGTAAAGGACATCATTCTTAAAACGGGTTCCGATCAGCCTTTCAACCTAGCCGACATAGCCCGGGAACCTCTTTATATTCCTGAAAGTTTGTATGCCAAGAAAATATTGGAGCTATTTAAAAAGAATAAAACCAAATTCGGAGTTGTGGTCAATGAATACGGAGGAACCGAAGGAGTGGTTACGCTGCATGACCTGACCGAGAGTATCTTTGGTGATATACTCGAAGAGGGTGAGACTGAAGAGCTCGAGATCGTTGAACGGGCCGATGGTTCCTTACTCGTTGAGGGTTCCATGAATATCAGTGATTTTATGGACGAAATGAATATACTTGAATACGATGACCTTGAAGTGGAGGATTTCACAACGTTAGGCGGAATGGCTATGTTCTTCATCGGACGCATCCCGAAAGAGGGTGATACATTTACCTATCGTCACTTACAATTCGAGGTGGTTGACATGGATAACGGGCGGGTTGATAAACTACTCGTTACCCCTAATAATAATCTTTAAAAGAACTAATGATGAAATATAATCCCGCCGATAACAGAGAATTGGCTGAACTGACAAGAGCAGTACGAAGCATCGCCAAAGAAGGAGGTGATTTTTTAAGAGCTGAGAGAAAGAACTTCAAAAGAGAAAAGGTAGAAGAAAAAAACAGTCACGACTACGTTTCGTACGTCGATAAGGAATCGGAACGCCGATTGGTTGAGCAATTGTCGGCACTGATTCCCGAAGCAGGCTTCATAGCCGAAGAAGGTTCGGGTGAACTGACTACGCAAGAGTATTGCTGGGTTATTGATCCGCTCGATGGCACCACTAATTTTATTCATGACAATGCTCCGTTTTGCATCAGCATTGCGTTGCGGAATAGGGAGGAAGTGTTACTCGGTGTAGTCTATGAAGTATGTCGCAATGAATGCTTTTGGTCGCACAAAGGCATTCCCGCCTATCTTGATGAGGAGAAAATTCATGTATCCGCAATTAATAAACTGAATGATGCTTTCATCGAATTGGGATTACCTTATAACTTCAATGCTTATAAAAAGATGGCAGATTACCTCATTCACACATTATACGGAAATGTGGGTGGACTACGTATTCAGGGATCGGCCGCTGCTGAGATTTGTTACGTTGCTGCCGGACGGTTTGAAGCGCGTCTGGAAGCGTTCTTAGGTCCGTGGGATATAGCTGCGGGCTCTATCATTTTAAAAAACGCCGGGGGTAGAATTACTGATTTCTCGGGTACAGACAGCTTTTATTCGGGACGTGAAGTGTTAGCTAGTAACGGTATCTTGCACGAAGAATTATTGCACATTATCCATTCATTCAATCCTTAAAAAGATTGTGCGTATGATAAACTATTACTTTTATGAAACGATAATTGGTTACTTAACCATTTCTGCCGATGAACAAGGCATTACAGATGTATCATTTGGTAAAAGAAATCCTGTTCATGCTGTTTGCGAAGAAACACCTTTCATTAAACAGGCTGTAAACGAATTACAAGAGTATTTTGAAGGAAGAAGGCGAGAGTTTACGGTTCCGTTGCATCCTCAAGGAACTGATTTTCAATTAAGAGTTTGGCAAGTACTCCGTACCATTCCTTATGGTAAAACATGGAGTTACAAACAAGTAGCAACGGCTGCCGGCAACCCCAAAGCATCTCGTGCCGTAGGTATGGCCAATAACCGTAATCCCATTGCTATTATCATTCCATGTCATCGCGTAATTGGTGCTAACGGACGTTTAGTAGGTTATGCAGGAGGACTAGACGTTAAGGAAAAATTGCTTGAGATAGAACAATAACCAAAAATCCCTGCAAGAGGTTAAGCTTGCAGGGATACTCATAATCACAGTAAAAACATATCTATATATGAAAGACACATTAGTCTAGGTTGCTATTGGAATCCTTCCTCCATCATACCACCATCACCGTTGTTCTGCTGTTCCTGTCGGTCGGGACGTTTGCTGCTACCTTTCATGTTACCGAAATTATAAGTCAGCGTAAAGCCTACGGTACGACCGGAACGGGCAAATACTGATTCCTGACTGAATCCGGAACCCGAAGTAATTGTTTCTCTTTTGCGTGAATTCAGTAAATCGCGGGTATTGATAGTCAGGCTCAGTTTCCGATCGAGGAATGATTTTCTAAGGCCTAAATCAATTGCATGGTTGGCTTTACGATATCCTTGTGCTACTAACTCACGCGAGTTATAATCGCCGGTAGCTTGCAAAGAGACACCCCAAGGCAACATGACATTGGCTATAATCCTGGCACTCCACGAGAAATCTTCATCGGCCTCACCAACTACGGGGGTAGTTGCCCCTGCAGGTAAGTAACTAAAGCCATCGAGTTTGTTATAATAAAAGTTCAACGTGCTGGTCAAGTCAATCATACGAAACAGGTTATTCTTTAAAATAAGTTCCGTTCCGGCCGACTGAGTCTTGGCTATATTCTCAAACGTACTCTTCATAATATCACCGTCGCGATAACTGATTCGTTGAATTACGTTGTCCGTGTTACGGTAATACAACGATGCCGAAAGCGTATGATTTTCCCAGTTCTTAATGTAATTCAATTCCAATGAATTGGAGTATTGCGGAAGCAACAAAGGATTACCGTAAGAAATGTTCGTTGAGTCAGTGAGGTTTACAAACGGGTTTAACTGTCCACCCCAAGGACGAGATACACGTCGGGTGTAATTCAGTTGCAGTTCGTTATTCGAAGGCAACTGATAAGACAGAAACGCACTTGGATAGAACGAGAAATAGTCATCTTTATAAGCCGGATGATCTGTCTCGGACTGATTGTAACCTAATGAATTGGTATTGGTACGCGTGTGCTCTCCACGCAAACCTAACTGAATGCCGAATCGATTGATGCGTTTCGAGTAGGTTGCATACAAAGCATTCACATTCTGATCATAGGTAAAGTTATTATAAAGTCCCTCGTTGAAAGCGGCATTGCCCTCCGATGTTCCCGAATAAGTTGACACCTTGCTTTTCGATGTGAGGAACTCACCTTTATAACCGGCTTCAATCTTGTTCTGTTCGCCAAATTCTGTCACATAGTCGGCCTGAAACTCCCATTTTCTGGGTTTCATTACATTCTCCTGAAATTGGTAAGAAGTAGTTGAAGTACCGCCCGCATAGTTTGATACTTGTAAGAACGAACTTTCAGGAGTTATGTTGACCAAGTTATATGAAGCCGACAAGTCGAGATTGCTCTTCTCGCTGAAATCTCTTTTGTACCCAATTTCAAAATTACCGATATTCATCTTTCTCTTCTCGGCGGAAGTACGCAAGCTGTTAGTAAAAGAACCTGGAATGTTGCTGGTATAATTCAGCCAGTCGGTTTCATCTCCCCTGCCTAACAATCCAAATCCATTGAAACTAAAGTGGTCCTTATCGGTAGCATGATAAGTTGTCCCCGCTCTGAAAATGACCGGTTTACGCGTATCCTCATCGTTACGCAACTGGTTCAGATAAGAAACCGGATTCCCATTATCATCCAGATTCTGACGATTGGTATAACCCTCTCCTTCCGACTTACGTACGCGCGTGCCCACGTTAACGAAAGACTCAAACTTTCCACTGCTGAAGTTTACGTTACCCGCAGCATTATAGCCACCACGAGTATCAACACCCGCCTGCAAACTTCCGTAATAACCGGCTTTGCGGTTTTTCTTCAACACAATGTTAATGATACCGGCTGTGCCTTCGGGATTATATTTGGCCGACGGATTGGTAATTACTTCCACACGTTCAATCGATTCGGCCGGTAGCTGCTCCAATATTTGAGCACGGTTATCAGCAGATAACCCCGACTCTTTACCGTTAATCCAAACGGTAACACTTGAATTACCACGAAGAGAGACCTCTCCCTCGGGATCAACCTGAACCGAAGGTATGTTACCAAGTACATCACTGGCTGAACCTCCGGCAGTAGCTAAACTTTGATCCACGTTAAAGACTTTGCGGTCAATCTCAAATTTCATCTGAGACCGTTGTCCCACCACCTGCACTTCATTCAGAAGCTGCGTATCTTCTTTGAGTAAGATGTTACGCAGATTTATCGTTTTTTGTCCCGTACCAATCGTCAGTTCTTTCTCAAATGTAGCATATCCAACTACGGATACGGCAACCACATAATTGCCGTTTGATACACCATCTAGTCTGAAAGCACCCAACTGATCGGATACGGTTCCTTTGATAAACTCTTTACTTCCCGTTTTACGCAAACTGATGTTTGCAAACTCCATTCCTTGTTTCGTGGAGGCGTCAATGACTTTTCCTGTAATTTGCGCCCCCTTTTCTGTCTCAGCATAAACGGTTAAAACTGATAATACCAACAAAAAAAGAACTGTTAATCGTCTCATATTTCACTTATTAGTCTAGGGTTTACGTAGCCTGCATCCACCTATTGAAAACTATACGGTTACATTTCGGCAACATAACCAGCAGGCCCCTTAATTAAATACTTTGAGTGTTTGACAAACAAACAACCCAATGAGTTTAATCACCCATTACTCTTTAACTAAAAGTTAAGATTTCAATAGATATTATAACAGACTAGCGCAGACAGATCATTTATTTATGTCTACCTTTGAATTACTAACTGATGAATTAAATGAATCTGAAAAACTTTCTAATAACAATGTGTATGGCAACAATAATTCCTGTTACGACCGACGCCCAGGCACAAAACACGGTCTTCAAAGAATTGATTTCTTATGCGATAAAAGCTCCCTCAGGCCATAATACGCAACCCTGGTTATTCAGAATACAACCCAACGAGATTGAGATATTGCCCGATTTCGGTCAGTCACTGCCAATTATTGACCCGATGAACCGGGAATTGTACATCAGCTTGGGATGCGCGGCCGAAAACTTATGCATTGCTGCACAAGAGAAAGGATACCTTCCGCAACTATCTGTGGAAAAGAAAGACGAAAAGACGTATAGCATTCATATTGCCCTACAAAGTGCATCGCCACAAAGCCACCCGCTGTTCGCATCGATCAGCAAGAGACAAACAAACCGAAGCGTTTACACTTGTCGGAAGATAAGCCGCGATACGGTTTCCATCATCAAAAACATGCCGGTGGAAAGTGGAGTTCGTTTTTATATGTATATAAAAGGAGAAGACGATTACAAGCGGCTAACCAATTACATCTGCTTGGGAAACGATGTTCAGATGAGCGACGGTGCTTTTAAAAAAGAATTATTGGATTGGATACGGTTTAACAGCAAACATGCCGAAAAGACAAATAACGGACTGACCAATGCTGCCATGGGTGTTCCCGGTGTTCCGTCGTTAATTGCACGCCCCATAGTAAACAGTTTCCTTAAGCCCAAAACCCAAAACAAATCGGATTTAAAGAAGATTGAGTCATCCTCTCACCTCGTACTTTTCACCGTTAAAGAGAATACGGTTGAAGAGTGGATATCGCTAGGACGGACATTGGAACGCTTTTTATTGGAAACTACCCGATTGGGAATATGCAATGCTTACATGAACCAGCCGTGCGAAGTGCCTGAACTAATGGAAACAATAAGGGAGAAGCTTCTCCAAACCAATGAACATCCTATGTTAATTGTTCGTTTGGGTTACGCCTCTCCCATGCCTTACTCCCCCAGAAAAGGGGTAGAAGATGTACTTATTCCTTAAGAGGAAGCCAACCCGTTCGTGTTAACAAACTGTTCCACATGGGGGTAGGGATATGTAAACCCGACTGGTTGTGCACATCCAGTGCCGTTTCTATCGAATCAAGTTGACCATTTTTCAACTTCTCCAGCCAACGAGGCTCAATAAGTAATTCACGACCCAACGCGACTAATTGTACACCGGTGCCGAGAACCATATCGGCCTGCTGTGGCGTGCTCACTCCTCCAACACCAATCACAGGTAGTTTGTGTCCCACCTTATCATAAATAAGTTGTGCTCTGGGTGTGGCATCTGCGGCATCTCGCAACGAAGCACCAAAGAAGTTCATGGTTGAAACGTGCAGGTAATCCAGTTCTTTCTCAGAGAGAACTTCCGCCAAAGCCAACGTATCATTCATGGTAATTCCCGGGTTTTCAAGCTCTTCGGGAGAGATACGATAACCAATGATGAAGGGTCTGTCGGACGCCTTTTTCACGGCTGCCTTTACGGCATCGACCACTGCCAACGGGAAAGTCATTCTCTTTTCAAGACTTCCTCCCCATTTATCGGTTCGTCTGTTTGAATGCGGAGAGAAGAATTGCTGTATTAAATATGTATTGGCACCATGAATTTCAACACCATCGAAACCGGCTTCCACGGCTCTTCGGGCGGCTTCTCCATAAGCGGCTATGGTTTCTTCTATTTCCAATTCGGTCATTTCACGAGGTGTTACGGCTCCTTCACGCACAGGTGCAACAGCGCTGGCACTCAATGGCTCGCTGCCGGGAACCAGTTCGGGAGGACACATTCTTCCGCCGTGGTGAATCTGCAACACGGCCTTTCCTCCGTTTTCTTTCAATGCAGCAGCCAATCGCTTCAAGCTAGGCAACATATCGTCTGAATAAGCACTGAATTGTCCGGGAAAAGCTTTTCCCTGCGGAGTTACGTAAGCGCATGCGGAGATAAGTAAACCGGCTCCTCGGTTACGCTCTTTGTAGTAAGACAGTTCATCATCGGATACGGTTCCGTCTTCGTTGCCCGAAAAAGTGGTCATCGGTGCCATCACTATTCTGTTATCGACCTGAATTCCTGATACAGGAAACTGAAAAGGAGATAACAACTTGCTAAAATCTTCATTCATAACTGTGATTCCTTTCTTATACTATACTATTTATAGAATGTGAGAACAGAACGATTGAAGGGTCTTGTTTGTTCGTTAAAAGCCAAACAGGAATACTAAAAGAAGTTATACCTAATTGCATCTTTCCAAATTAATTGTACTTTTGATAAATGACTAAATATACGTAATATGATGAAGAAAGTTTATTTTATTGTTTTAACGGCTTTATTAATGGTGTCTTGCCAAACACCTCCATCGGGAGAAACGAATATGGAAGCAACAAACCAAACGGTAGAAAGTATTATGAGTCGTCGGAGTATACGTTCATACAAAGCAGAACAGATTACGGCCGAACAACTTGACACGTTAACAGAATGTGCCATCAACGCACCAAGTGCTTTAAATAAGCAATCGTGGGAAGTGCGGGTAATACAAAAGCCCGATTTAATAAAAGCAATCAACGATGGTTTTATCAACTTCGCTAAAGGAAAAGAGATGAAGGGTAGTGCCTCGAAGGCTCAGCAAGAAGGATTTAGTGTGTTTCACGGAGCACCTACTATTATTGTAGTTGCCAATGATACAACCAACCATTATAGTGAGGTTGACTGCGGTTTATTGGGACAGAATATTCTGCTCGCTGCCGAATCAATGGGCATAGGCACTTGTGTGGTAGGAAGTGTTATTGCATACATGCGCACACCGGAAGCCAAAGAAGTGATTGCTCAGCTTAATCTGCCCGAGAATTTTGCTCCTCTTTATACTATATCCGTAGGTTATCCTAACGAATGGCCGGACGCCAAGCCACGTGACAAAGCTAAAGTGCAAGTGATTAAATAAAAATTTGCTGGTGAACAAATCTTTTATACACCCGGGTGTACGACTTCTGTACACCCGGGTGTATAAGTGTTCTACATGGGGGTGTACAAGGCTTGTACATCCGGGTGTACAGAAGGTTTTGCAACCAGCAATTTCTTTATAGAACGTATGGAATAAGGCAAAGTGCCGTATTAGTTTAACTGCGGTAGACTAGCATTTATTTCGTCCATCAGTTGGTCCATCGTTACTCGTGTTGTATCAATGCCTTTATTAAGGTTGCCATACGGAGCATATACATCCATCTTCGTAATAGAAAACAAGCCGACAGTAGTTACACCTGCAGCAACTGCCAAATGCATCATGCCACTATCGGCGCCAATAAACAGGCGGACGTTAGCAAGTACAGAGGCTATCTCCCGTAAGTCTTTACTATAATACGCAGGAATGGAAAATCCTATTTGTGAAACATTCTCGGCAGGAAGTATTTCAATGATGTTATAGTTATCAAAACGGTGCTTTAATTCTTGAAGAAACTGTTGCCACCATTCTTGCTGATAACATTTGGCACCGGTGGCAAAGGTAAAGAGTGCAATGGTTTCTTTCTTATCATCAGCAATATACCTTCTTAAAACTTCTTTTCCGGCTAACAGTTCGGCATCACTTAGCTGTATTTTCAGCAAAGGCAACTCTTTGGTCATTTCATCATAGCCCAGAGCGGAAAAATAGGTGCGTAAATTATAGATGGGTTTAACTGCAATGTGTTTTTTATAAGGAAGGTTGATGAGTACATTAACATCAGCTTCGTCACCAAAGATTTTATAAGTTGAGCGTGCTACTTTAGTCGCTATTCTGCCCGATGAGGAAGTACTTACTACGTTTATGACCAAATCATATTTCTTCGAGCGAACTTTATACCATCCGGCAATATAACAGAAAAAGTCATTGAAGTGCTTCCTTGGGAGAGTCATAATATCGTCTACCGCTTCGTCGTTATGAAACAACACCCGGCAAAGAGGCCCTTTTACAAAAAGATCAATTTTACTATCAGGAAACATGCGATGAACTTCTTGTATCAAAGGAGAAATCAGCAACTGATTGCCCAAACGGTGATTGGGCCTAACGATTAACACCTTTTTTATACATTTTCTGTCAACGCTATCCATACAAGAAATACCCGATTTTATACTACCGGTCAATAAACACAGCGTTTTTCTGCGAACACAGTTCACCAATTCAATAAGCCTCATTACTCTTTCATATTATTACAACTACTCTCTCTAATAAACTCATTCAAACACTTTTGATCCCTCTAAAGTTTTTCTTAATAAGAAAATAAGAAGATCACAAAACTCCTTTCATAAAGGTCTTATCATACTTATTATACTTTCTGCAAATCGATGCAAAGTTAGTAAAGTTTTCAACCTAAGCTCATATTTAAATCAGGAAATACATTACAAACAGATTAATATCTACCAACGGGCGTATTTTATCTATTAGAAAAGAGTGCATATTGATCAGATAAAGAACAAAGACACCCCCAGCACACTGATAATGGCGCCTATTATCTCTCTAAGGGTTATTTGTTGCTTGAAGAAATAATGTGATGGCCAAAGTATGAAGATGGGGGTAAGCGCCATCAAGGTAGATGCAATACCGGCTTCAGTATATTGAACTGCCATCAATGAAAAAGAAACGCCTATGAAAGGGCCGAAAACGGTTGCGCCCAAAGCAGCACCCATTCCTTTATAATCTCTGCGGGCAGTATTTAAGGTGTGAAATTGTTTTTTATAGCCCATGATCAAGATGAAACCAATTGCTCCTACGGCTGCACGAATAAAAGTAGAGGCAAAGGGTACTAAATCGGAAACAGATTCCATTTGTTCAGGAATAGACGCTTCATAATAATTCATTCCTATTTTACTGAGAACTAAACCAACTCCTTGGCCTACTCCGGCACCAATACCAAAGAGCACACCTTTCAATGGCAGTTTTAATCCTATTTTATGGGAGCTGCCCCGGCCTAAAACCGAAAGTCCAATTCCAAATAATGTGATCAGCATGCCTGCCAGGGTTTGGAGTGACAAATGTTCTCCCAATATAATCCATCCGAAAAAAGCAGCAGCTATGGGAGCCGTAGTCATAAACAACTGTCCAAACCGTGAACCGATTAGCACATACGAGTTGAAGAGGCAATAATCTCCCAACACATATCCTACAAAACCCGATAAGGCTAGCCAGATTAATGTGGCAGAGTCTGTGTAGAGTGGCAAAAAGGAACCGGTAAACCACCACAAAGTTCCTCCAACCATGATAATGGAAAGTGTTAGTCGAATGACGTTAAGTTGTAAGGTGCCCAATCTTTTGCTGGCTGTTTCAGCAAATAAAGCCGTGATTGTCCACGACACAGCCACGCCCAAAGAAAGTATTTCGCCAAAGTATTGCATCTTTCTATCAATTTGGCTGCAAAGTTATAATAAAAAAGCAATAACAACTTTAGTAGCCCCAACGCTTTCTAATGAAATTCTAATGTAATTATAAGAAGTTTCTAATTACAATGAAGAAACTATCAATCTATCTTTGTCATGTCCAAAAGACATAGAGTTTATCATTTATATAGTAAATCACTTAAAAGAATTACAATTATGAAAAAGATTATTTTCGCAGCTGCTATGGTAGCTATGATGTGTGCAGGTAACGTAGTTTATGCTCAGGTTAAGAAATCAGAACCGGTGAAGACTGAACAAACTGCTTCTAAGAAAGCAGAATCGTCTAAGAAAGCATGCAAGGAAACTAAAGCAAAGAAAGCCGAATCAGCAAAAGCTGTTACTCCGGCCAGCAATGCTAAAAAAGGCATGAAATAAAAATTTCCTGTTTTGAATAAAAGAAAAGAGAGGGGTCTTTCATTGAAGAAGACTCCTCTCTTTCTGTTTCAACTGCTTAACAGTTAATTCATCCGAAACGAAACGGTATGCAGTTTGGTGCTGTCGGAGGTTCCTCCGTACAACAACTTATACTCACCGGGAATGCATCTCATCGTATTTGAGTTGGTGTCAAACCAAACTAATTCATCGGGATTGAGCTGGATTTTGACATCTTGTTTCTGACCGGCTTTGAGGAATACTCGTTGGAAGGCACGAAGCGTTTTCGAAGGTCCTTCCACATCAGCCGGTCTGTTCAGATACACCTGAATGACTTCTTCGCCATCGTACTTACCAGTATTGGTCACCGGAATCGTTAATTCTACAGAATTTCCGGCCTTGACAACTGCCTTGGCTAATTTAGCCTGACCGTAAGTAAAGGTCGTATAGCTCAAACCATGACCGAAAGGAAATAAAGCTTCGCCTTTAAAATAACGATAGGTACGTCCTTTCATATTATAATCTTCAAAATCGGGTAACTGATCTACATTCTTATAGAAGGTAATGGGTAAACGTCCGGCCGGATTATAATCGCCGAATAAGACGTCGGCCACGGCAACACCGGCTGCTTGTCCCGGATACCACGCCTGCAAAATAGCTCGACAACTTTCCGTCTCGGGCACAAGTCCCATAGCAGAACCTGAACAGTTTACAAATACAACCTGTTTACCGGCGGCATGCAATTGCTTTAGCAATTCTCTTTGCACTGCAGGTAGTTCTATGTTGGTGCGGTCTCCTCCTTTAAATCCATCAGTATTTACAGCCATCTCTTCACCTTCCAGTTTGGGAGAAATACCTCCGGCAAAAATAACCACATCGGCGTCTTTCACCCTTTCAATTTCTTTGCTAAAGTTAATCGTTTCTTCTTTTCCCAAATCAAAGTTCAACGAACCTTCATAACGCACGCTATAGTCTAAACGAATAGTATATGATTTTCCGGCTTCTGCATGAAGCATATAAACCTTAGTCGGTAATCCAATAGATCCTCCTTTGTTTTGTTCTTCTCCATCAATATATAAAGTATAGCCGCCGTTAAGATTCATATGGAAAGCCACATCGCCAGATTCCTTAGGAGTAAAAACTGATTCATAGCGAGCCGAAAAGTTTGTCAATGATACGCCACGGGCAAAAACAGTTCCTCCGGCAGCTGAGAAATTGAACGGAGTTGTTAACCAGTCTGTAGTAGCAGGTTCGCCATTAAACGTTGTATTATTCCAATACGTAGCCTGAAAACCTTGTTTGCCATTCAAGGCACATTGATCAAAGAAGCTATTCAAAACTACATTTTGCGTAAATGTGCAGCCTTGGGTATAGATCACATTTTCGGCTCCTATCTTATTCTTTATTCCTTCTAGTATGGTGGTGGTATGGTATGGGAAACCATTGTAATTAGCCCACATCGTTACAGAATCGGTAGCATTGGGTCCCATGACAGCTACTTTCATTGTTTTTTTCAAGGGAAGTATGTTGTCTTTGTTTTGCAACAAAGTCATGCTTTCACGCGCCATCTTGATAGCCAGCTGCTGGTGTTTCGGACTGTTGATAACATCATCCTTCAGTTGCATCCAGGGAACAAGTGAGGGGTCATCCATTTCTCCAAGTTCGAAACGGGCTTTCAGCAAACGAATAACAGATTCATCAATGCGTTTTTCATCAATCAAACCACGCTTTACTGCGTCTGTCAGATTGCTATAAACCGAACCGCACTCCACATCTGTTCCAGCTGATACGGCTTTTGATGCGGCATGAGCTTCATCGGGTTCCGTTCCATGTCCCTTGGGAACAGGTGTGAACATATCATTAATAGCCCAGCAATCACTCACAACCAAATGTTTATATTGCCATTCATCACGCAAAATCTGCATTAGCAGTCTATTTGATCCGCAACACGGGTCACCTTCAAAGCGGTTATATGCACACATAACCTCCTTTACATTGGCCTTCTGAACCAAATCTTTAAAGGCGGGAAGGTAGGTTTCCCACAAATCACGCGGGGAAATATTCTCTGCATTATAAGTATGTCTGTTCCACTCGGGACCGCTATGAACGGCAAAGTGTTTTGCACAAGCATGCAGTTTATCATACCCGCCTTTGGCTTCACCCTGCAATCCACGTACAACGGCTTGTCCCATCATGCTGGTCAGATAGGGGTCTTCTCCATAAGTTTCCTGTCCCCTACCCCAGCGCGGATCACGGAAAATGTTTATGTTGGGAGTCCAAACGGTTAACCCTTGATACCTTCCGTGCTGGCCGGATGAACTAAACTGACGATATTTAACTCTGGCTTCATCACTAACTGCATCAAATACATTGAATAGTAAATCCTTATTAAAAGAAGCAGCCATACCGATTGTTTGCGGAAAAACCGTTGCGTTTCCTGCACGAGCAATTCCGTGAAGGGCTTCACTCCACCAATCGTATGCTTTGATACCTAACCGTGGTATGGCTTTAGAAGAGTTCTGCATGAGAGAAACTTTTTCCTCCAAGGTTAATCGAGGTAATAAATCGTTAGCTCTTTCCGTTGGTGATAATTTAGGATTCTTGTATGCTTCTTGAGCAGAAATAGTAAAAGAGAAGCAAAAAAGACAAGCAACACCTAAATTCGCTTTAATAAGATGTGTCAATTTCATCGTATTTACATTTAGTTATTAAAATCTCTGTCGATGCAAAAATACACTATTCAACTTATAAAACAACCCTCTTCATTAACTATCAGATAATATGTAACATAAACAATAATTTATGTTACACGAAGCAAATCAGCGTAACGGTATGTAACACAAATGAGCCCTAAAAGCAAACAATTAAGCCTTAGATTTAATACCTTTGTTCCGTATACCAATTCATTAAAAACATAATACCATGATAAGCAATACAAAGAAGCAGATATTACTCATTACATTAGCATTAATAATGCTTATCTGTGCCAAAGCAGAAGTTAAACTTCCGGCCGTTCTGTCAAACGGTATGGTTCTGCAACGAGAACAACCCATTCAGATTTGGGGCACTGCCGATGCAAATGAAGCAGTTAACATAACATTCAATAAGCACAAAGTGGCCGTCAAAGCGGATCAAAATGGAAAGTGGACTGCTACTCTCCCGGCTTGTAAAGCGGGTGGCCCCTATGAATTAATCGTTAATCACCTGATCATAAAAGATGTTCTTGTTGGCGATGTGTGGCTCTGTTCCGGACAATCAAATATGGAATTACCCATAAATCGTGTTACTGATCTGTATCGTGAAGAAACAGAGATGTATGAGAACAACAACATCAGATACGTCAAAACGCCCTACGGAAACGATGTAAAAGGTCCGCAAGAAGATATTTCAAAAATGGAATGGAAAGCCTTAACCAAAGAAACTGCACCTGGCTTTTCTGCTTTAGCCTATTTTTTTGCTAAAGAAATGTATAACAAAACCAAAGTTCCGGTTGGCATTATCAATTCAAGTTGGGGCGGTAGTACCATCGAAGCTTGGATGAGTGAAGAAGCTTTGAAAGACTTCCCTCGGAATCTGTTAGAAAGAGATATTTTCTCTTCGGATGAATATAGAAAGTTGATCAATCAAAGCAGTAGTATGATGAATGCATTTTGGGATAGATCATTATATAAGGGAGACAAAGGATTACATGATTCAATTTGCTGGTATAAGACTGAATTTGATGATTCAAACTGGGCATCTGTAGATATGTTTAGTTCGGAATGGAGTATCAACAAAGGATATCCCATAAATGGTTCACACTGGTTTCGTCAAGCAGTTGAACTCTCGCCTACTCAGATAAAAGATGGGGTATTGCGTGTTGGATGTATCGTTGATGCTGATTCTGTTTTTGTAAATGGAACTTTTGTTGGGACTACAGCATATCAATATCCTCCTCGTATTTATAAAGTGCCCGCTTCGATCTTAAAAGCCGGAAAAAATATAATTACCGTGCGCCTGATTAGTTATGGAGGACGTCCCAGTTTTGTTAAAGACAAACCTTATTGTTTTATTTTGGGAGGTGATAGTATTAAATTGTCCAGCCAATGGAATTATAAGTTGGGTTGTGAAATGCCAACCAGAGTGAATGGCGTTTCATTTCAAAATGTTCCAACTGGTATGTATAATTCAATGATTTCTCCCTTATCAAAACTTCAGTTTAAAGGGGTATTGTGGTATCAGGGTGAAAGTAATACAGGACGTTCTCACGAATATGAAGCCTTATTATCTTCCATGATCATTGATTGGAGAAGTAAGTTAAACAATTCTACGCTACCATTCTTTATTATTCAATTGCCAAACTTCATGCAAACACACACATATCCATCTGAAAGTGGTTGGGCTCAGCTGCGTGAAGCACAAAGGTTAGTAACAACTAAACTACCCAACACTGCTCTTGTAGTAGGTTTAGGTTTGGGAGAATGGAATGACATTCATCCACTAAACAAAAAAGAACTAGCCAAAAGGGTTGCTTTACAAGCCGACAGACTTGCCTATAATCAGAAAAAAAATGTTAGTTCAGGTCCTGTCTGCATATCAGCCAAGCTCGAAGACGGAAAAATAGCACTTACTTTTCAAAAAGGTACCGATGACTTCCTTCCAGTTGATTCGTTAGAAGGTTTTGCTATTGCCGATAAAGATGGACGTTATCAATGGGCCAAAGCTCAAATCTCGGGTAATAAAATCCTAATATGGAATGAAAACATTGCCAACCCTACGATGATTCGTTATGCATGGGATGATAATCCAAAAGGAAATCTTAGAAACAAAACAGGTTTACCTGCCTCTCCTTTTCAAATAAAGGTAGAATAAATACAGAATCATGATTTATCTGAAAGAGTTGTAGACTGGTAATAGAGTCTGCAACTCTTTTTGTATTATACCTATTTTATTTGTAACTTCGTTGAAAAATAGAATAAGTATGTTTCGTAAATTAGTTGCAATTGAGCCTATTAGCTTAATTCATTCTGCTGAAAAAGCATTAAAGAAGTTCGCCAAAGAGGTTATTCTTTTTGGAGATATTCCTCAAAACGATAATGAAATAGTAAGTCGTATTAGCGATGCCGATGCCGTATTATTGAGTTATACTTCTCAAATCAATAAATGGGTGCTAGACAGATGTGATCAAGTAAAATACATCGGAATGTGCTGTTCTCTCTACTCACCAGAAAGTGCCAATGTTGACATTATCTATGCCAATAAAAAAGGTATTACAGTAACGGGAATTCGTGATTATGGCGACGAAGGAGTAGTAGAATACGTTATTAGTGAATTAGTTCGCTGTCTGCATGGTTTCGGACAAGAAGCATGGGACGAAATCCCCCGCGAAATTACCGGATTAAAGGCTGGAATCATTGGATTAGGAAAATCAGGTGGAATGATTGCTGATGCCATGAAGTTTTTTGGTGCAGACATTTCATATTTTGCAAGAAGTGAGAAAGTCAATGCACGTCAGAAAGGTTATAAGTTCTTGCCATTAGATAGACTACTTCGTGAAAGTGAAGTGGTATTTTGTTGCTTGAACAAAAATACCATCTTACTCCACGAAGCAGAATTTCAATCTTTAGGTGAGAATAAAATATTATTCAATACAGGACTATCACCTGCATGGGATGAGGCACCCTTTCTCGACTGGCTAAATGGGAAAAACCTTTGTTATTGCGATACTATAGGAGCTTTGGGCGGAAAACATTTACTTAATCATCCGCACGTCCGATGTATGCAGGTTTCCACAGGTCGAACACAACAAGCCTTTGATCGTTTAAGTGAGAAAGTATTAGCTAACTTATCAGAATACAATAGGCGATACAATATTCAGCAGGGTGTTAACGACTGACCACCCTGCTATTTCAGCCGTTGCGCTATACACATCAATAACAGCATGAACTTGATCATTCTTAATTTCTACTCTTTGAGTATCTCCTATAAACCCAGGAGTTGATACCATTGTCATTTCCATGTTCTCAGGTCCGACCGACGCCAATGATGCTGCTACAGAAACATTCACCTTCGTAGGAAACAATTTGATTGCCTCTTTGGCATTTCCACTGAAAACCGTTTTTTGTTCATTAAGTAAGCTGTCATCATAAACAGTCGTACCCATCAATGCACGTGGATTTTTCTCATTAAAGAATTTCGCAGAGGCATTCCCCATTAAGAAGGCTGTACGCAACACATCAAATCCTCCAGTTGCTCCCGATGCAATATAAACCTTTGTTCCATTAAGTTTAGCAGTATTCATAACTTCATTATAAAAAACCGAGTCCGCCAAAGCACCAATAGATAAGGTTATAATTGAAGTTCCATTTTGAAGAGTTGGCAATGCAAGTTCCCTCATGGCATTAGGAGAAGCTAATTCAACCAGAAAATCTGGTTTCAGAGAGAGTAATTCATTCAAGTCTCTACAAACTCGACAAGACTTGCCTTTCTCATTCATCCTACTTGACAGAGACTCTGCTTTAGCAAACGTACGAGAGTAAACACCAACCAAGTCATACTCATCTAATATTCCACTAACAATTGCATCTACCACAATCGTTGATAAACGTCCACAACCCACAATCACAATTTTCTTCATACTACTTTTATTAATAAAAAACCTAAACGCAAAAAGTCCCACAGCTTTGTATAGCTGCAGGACTTCTCTAAAAAACGGCGACTACCTACTCTCCCACTGTTACGCAGTACCATCGGCGTGACAAGGCTTAACTTCTCTGTTCGGAATGGGAAGAGGTGGAACCCTTGTGCTATAGTCACCT
>NZ_ATZI01000021.1 GCF_000428125.1 Bacteroides graminisolvens DSM 19988 = JCM 15093 | reverse complement strand
TCCGAAGAAACCAAACAAGAAGAAAAGCATTTTGCTATTGTACTACTTGTATTGTTTATGTAATTCTATCAAAGAACGCTTCTTTTATTTTTGCTTTGTTTTCTAAAGCGGGTGCAAAGGTAAGGAGTTTAAAAGTAACAACCAAATGTTTTCGGAAGTTTTTTTTAAAAGTTTTTTTTTCGTTAAGCTACCTTCTAAAACTCTTTTAGCAAGAGCGAAGGTATCAACAAAAAGAAGATCCTTTTTTGCGAACCGGACTGCAAAGATAAAGACTTTTTAGATTCACTTCCAAACTTTCAGAGAAGTTTTTTTTAAAAGTAAAACCGCATAAGTCAAACCCTACAGGCGCTTTATCAACATTTCAAGAAAACACTTTGTCTCTCTTGCAAAGCGGGTGCAAAAGTAGAAGCTTTTGCCATACAAAGCAAGAAGATCATACTCTTTTTTTAGAGAAGAAAGGAGCCAAAAGGCTTAAAGAGCTAGGCATCAAGGGGTAACAGCAGGAAAATAAATGCAAAGAAAGAAGGAATGAGGGAAATACGAAGAATAAGTATACCTTATATTATATAAGGGGAAATGTAAGCAGAGGAAAAAGAGGGTTATTGCAATAGTAAGAAGGAAGGCAAGGATGGAAGAAAAAGACTCCAAACAAAGTGGGGGTCTCAAGAAAACAAAGCAGGAAGGTGGTAGTTGAAAGGCGAAAGGCAGACATTAGCGAAGGAGCAAGAAGAAGGAAGGACAGGATAGACTATTCAATAGCTCAAGCCAAAAGAGCCCGACGAAAAAAGAGCGGCTAACCTTGGTTGGACGACTGGCTAACCATCGTTGGACGACTGGCTAACCATCGTTGGGCGACTGGCTAACCTTGGTTGGACGACTTACCAACCATGGTGAGCCGATAAATGCAAAAGGAAGATACTTGAAAGAAAAAATAAGAAAAGAGAGAAAACAAGACTACTAAACACTTGCTAGTACATAATTATATAGAAGCACAAACAGTATACTTAGTTACTATAAAAAGATGCTACATAAAAAGAATATCGGCTTTTTTTTTATACTTTTGTCACAAGATACAGTCGACTACAAAAATCACATAGAAAAAATGAAGATCATTGATTTAATAAACTCCAACGAAAAAACAGCTTTTTCATTCGAAATTTTACCCCCACTAAAAGGTACGGGTATCGAAAAACTGTATACTACAATTGATACATTAAAAGAATTTGATCCCAAATACATCAATATAACGACTCACAGAAGCGAATATATTTATAAGGACTTGGGTGAAGGATTATATAAACGAGACAGGCAGCGTCGAAGACCAGGCACTGTTGCTGTTGCTGCCGCTATTCAAAATAAATATAACATCAAAACAGTTCCCCACATTTTATGTAGCGGGTTCACTAGAGAAGAAACAGAATATGTTCTTATTGATCTGCAATTCTTAGGAGTTACAGATTTGCTGGTTCTTCGTGGAGACAAAGCAAAGCATGAATCTGTATTTACACCTGAAGGAGATGGTTATTACCACGCCATACAGTTGCAAGAACAAATCAATAACTTCAATAAAGGAATCTTTGTCGATGGCACTTCAATGCAAAACATGGAACAGCCTTTTTCTTATGGAGTGGCTTGCTATCCAGAGAAACATGAAGAATCACCAAATATAGAAGACGATATTTACTGGTTAAAGAAAAAGGTTGAAGCCGGAGCTGAATATGCGGTCACACAGCTATTTTATGATAACAAGAAATATTTTGATTTCGTAGATAGAGCACGTCAAGCAGGAATCACTGTTCCCATTATTCCGGGCATCAAGCCTTTTAAAAAGCTGTCACAGTTAACAATGATTCCAAAAACTTTTAAAGTTGATCTTCCCGAAGATTTGACTAAAGAGATTCTTAAATGTAAGAATGACAACGAAGCTCAACAAGTGGGAATTGAATGGTGCATTGCTCAATGCAAAGAACTCATTGAATACGGAGTACCTAGCTTACACTTCTACACAATCTCAGCTGTGGACAGCATTAGAGAGGTAGCTCAGAAAATATATTAGATATGCAATTCGGAGATGTCATAGGACAAGACCACATTAAGCAGAAACTTATTGAGGAAGTAAATGAAGGTCGCATTCCTCATGCGCTACTTTTATGTGGTAATGAAGGGGTTGGAAAACTTCCATTGGCGATAGCTTACGCACAATACATTTGCTGCACTAACAAGCAATCAACCGACTCATGCGGAACTTGCCCTTCGTGCATCAAGTTCAAGAAACTAATACATCCCGATTTGCATTTCATGTTTCCCATCGTGAAAAATGCAAAAGCAAAAAAAGAAATTTGTGATGATTACATTTCCGATTGGCGCCATTTTTTAGAGAAGATGCCCTATATGAGCATTAACAATTGGCTGAATGAACTTCAGGCAGAAAACTCACAAGCCATAATTTATGCTAGGGAGAGCGATGAGATCATAAGAAAGCTTAGCCTTAAATCAAGTGAAGGAGGACATAAGGTTTCAATTATCTGGTTACCTGAAAGGATGCATGTAGTGTGCGCAAATAAATTGCTTAAACTTCTGGAAGAACCACCCCAGAAAACAATATTCATCCTTGTTTCCGAAAATCCAGAGATGATTTTACCTACCATATTGAGCAGAACACAACGTTTAAATATTCCTCGAATAGAAGAGAGTTGTATTGCCAATACACTACAGACCAAATATGCAATTGCTTCAGCAGATGCGCAAAACATTGCTCACACAGCTAATGGAAGTTTTGTTAAGGCTCTTGATGCCATCCATTTAAATGAAGAAAAAAGGCTTTTTTTTGATTTATTTGTTAGCCTAATGCGTCTTTCTTACCAACGGAAGATAAAGGAAATGAAAATATGGAGCGAAAGCGTAGCCGCTATGGGAAGAGAGAAACAAAAAAACATGCTTGATTATTGCCAGCAAATGATTCGAGAAAATTTCATCTTTAATCTGAAGCAAAAAGATCTTACTTACTTAACAATCGATGAAGAAAATTTTGCCAAACGCTTTTCTCCTTTCGTTAATGAGAAGAATGTTATAGGAATTATGAATGAATTGAGCCAAGCTCAAAGAGATATAGAACAAAATGTAAATGCCAAAATGGTTTTTTTTGATTTTTCCTTGAAAATGATTGTGTTATTAAAACAATAATGTATCATTGTAAAATCAAAATTAAGGCCCTATAAATATAAGAAACAATATGGACTATAAATTAAATAACGGTAGCGGAAAACTTTGTTGCAAAGGTTGTTCCCGACAAGATAAAAAACTTAATACTTATGATTGGTTGGCAGATGTCCCCAATAATGCCGAAGAATCAGATATGGTTGAAGTTCAATTTAAAAATACTCGTAAGGGGTATTATAAAAATAGCAATAAAATAAAGCTTGAGAAAGGTGATACGGTTGCCGTTGAAGCTACGCCTGGGCACGACATCGGGGTAGTAACACTTACAGGTAAGCTAGTACCTTTGCAAATGAAAAAGGCGAATAACCGCCCTGATGCTGAAATAAAACGTATCTACCGCAAAGCAAAGCCTGTAGATATGGAAAAATATAATGAAGCCAAAGCCAAAGAACATGCAACCATGATTAAGGCTAGACAGATTGCAGCCAATCTCAATCTTAACATGAAAATAGGAGATGTTGAATATCAAGGCGACGGTAATAAAGCTATTTTTTACTATATCGCTGATGAGCGTGTCGACTTTCGTCAATTAATCAAGGTACTTGCCGAAGCATTTAGAGTGCGCATCGAGATGAAGCAGATAGGGGCACGTCAGGAAGCTGGCCGTATAGGAGGTATTGGGCCTTGTGGCAGAGAACTCTGTTGCGCAACCTGGATGACAAGTTTTGTCTCTGTATCAACCAGCGCAGCTAGATTCCAGGACATATCTCTTAATCCACAGAAGTTGGCTGGTCAGTGCGCCAAATTAAAATGTTGCATGAATTATGAAGTCGACAGTTACGTCGAAGCCCAAAAGAAACTGCCATCTAGAGAAATTGAATTAGAAACTAAAGATGGCACCTATTATTTCTTCAAGGCAGATATTATGGCAAATCAGATAAGCTATTCAACAGATAAAAATTTCCCGGCTAATCTGATAACTATTAGTGGTAGAAGAGCTTTTGAAATTATAAGTATGAATCGAAAAGGGGTTAAGCCAGATACATTAATCGAATCTGAACGCAAACCTGAGCCTAAAAAGCCGATTGATTTACTGGAGCAGGAAAGCCTTACCCGCTTTGATAAACGTCATGGGAGTAGTGATAACACATCAAATAATTCCCAAAACAGAAAAAAGAAAAAAAGTAATAACAGGCCTCAGCAGGCGCAAATGCGTAACGAAAAAGAAAATTCTAGAGTCCAGGCCCAAGCGCCCAATGACGCTCAACAAGTAAAAGAAGAACAAGGTTCGCACAATAAACCCAATAGAAATAACAGAGACCGTAACGGAAGAAGAAATTTTCCTCGTCCTCAAGAGAGAAACAAAAAAGATGATCAGCAAGTTAAGGAATAGTATTATAATTACTCTTTCTACACTGTTTTTATTCAGTTGTGATAATGGCTCTGTGTATCATAGCTTTAAGCATGTTAATCCGAAAGGATGGAGCAAACATGATACTCTTTCGTTTGAAATTGGGCTAAAAGAAACTGCTTACCGATATAACATACGAGCACAAATAAGAAATTTGAGCTCGTATGCATATCAGGATTTATATTTGTGCATAAAAAGCAATATTCCTGATTCTACCATCTGGCAAACTGATACTATTAAGTTTCAACTGATTAATAAAGAAGGAGAAATTATTGGTAAAGGATGGGGAGATTTATATGAGCTATCAGTTCCATATAGAGAAAATATACTAGTAAAACCAGGCAAATATACGATAAAGATCTCTCATGAAATGAAGGATAATTACCTGAAAGGGATTAATGATGTGGGGATTAAAGTAGAATAAGGGCTTATCTAACGGCGACTTCTACCCGCATCAATTCTTAAAAAGATGAACAGTAAAATGCTAAATCCCCAAAGTGAAGAACCTCCATAGCTAAAAAAAGGTAAAGGTATACCAATTACGGGTGTAAGACCTAATACCATACCTATATTAATAAACAAGTGAAAGAGGAATATACTTACTACAGAATAACCATACACACGCCCGAAGGTTCCATGTTGCCTTTCAGAGAGTGCAATCAATCTTAAAATAAGGATCAAAAACAGGAGAAGAACAATTGAAGCGCCAACAAAACCCTGTTCTTCCCCTACCGTACAAAAAATAAAATCGGTATCTTGTTCGGGTACATACTTTAGTTTTGTCTGAGTTCCATTCAGAAAACCCTTGCCTGTTAATCCTCCAGAGCCAATGGCTATTTTGGATTGATTTACGTTATAACCGGCTCCTGATAAATCTTCCTCCATGCCTAATACAA
The DNA here is from genome assembly GCF_000428125.1 of Bacteroides graminisolvens DSM 19988 = JCM 15093. GTDB lineage: Bacteria > Bacteroidota > Bacteroidia > Bacteroidales > Bacteroidaceae > Bacteroides > Bacteroides graminisolvens. Next base: position 36,216 of record NZ_ATZI01000021.1, on the reverse strand, counting down.
CCTTAATTCTTATTTGTTGATGAGGTTCCAATACTTTATTGAAAACATAATCGCATGAATATAAGAAACCGATAGACGTAATTGTAAACAAACCAATAAGTGCATAAGAAAGAAAGCGTTGGCTTAGGTACAAATAAAACAAGTAACACGCTGCACCAATACACAACGCCCACAGTATCCAAACCAGATTAAATTCGTAGACGTATTCAGAAACTAAAAAAGACAATCCCAAAGTTAAAACACTTACTCCTAAAATATTTCTTACCAATAACCATTTTCTTTGATAAACCCATAACATGCTCGCCGTAAACAGAAGAATAAGGCACAACACAACGAACTCGCCCAGCGGTGTAGGCGTTTCTGCAATGAACAATTCGCTAAAGCGAATACCAATGATAAAATATAAAACAGCACAAAGTCCTAGAAAAAGCACCGTACCAGACATGCCTTCTCTATATAATACAAGAAAGAAAGCTAAATAAACCAAAGCAGAGCCTGTTTCTCTCTGCATGATGATAAGTATCATTGGTACCATAATGATAGCGAGCAAGCCTACAAAATGCCTTAATTTATTTATACTAAACGAATATGAGTTCATATATTTTGCCAAGGCAAGCGCAGTTGCAAACTTAGCGAACTCAGCCGGTTGCAAACTAACTGGTCCTAATTGCAACCACGAGCGGGAGCCTTTCACATCTGGAGCAATGAATATAGTTACCAGTAATAGTAACAGCATTCCTATATATATAAAATAAGAAAACATATCAAACAACTTGTCTTCAAGCATAAGCAAAACAAAGCCTATTCCAAAAGAACATACAATCCAAACAAGTTGCTTACCTGCACGAGTTGAGAAATCAAGGAAGTCAGGATTGCCGTAATCATAACTCGCACCACAAACACTAAACCATCCACAAGTAATCAACAAAAGATAAATGATAATGGCAACCCAATCAATTGATTTCCATAGACTAATACTCCTTGAAGCCATACTGAATTAAATTAGTGTTACTGATTTCATCAACAGTTTTCATACGTTCGGGTGAAAGAGTTCCTTTTAAATATTTTTCCATTAACACTGAAGCAATAGGAACGGCCCACGTAGCCCCAAAGCCAGCATTCTCTACATAAACGGCAATGGCTATTTTAGGTTTATTCATCGGGGCAAATCCCATAAAAATAGAGTGGTCCTTACCTTTATTTTGTGCTGTTCCTGTTTTGCCGCACACCTCAATGTCAGGTAAATTGGCTCCACGGCATGTTGCGCCATATGCTGTTCCTACAACCGCTCCGCGCATTCCTTTTACTACTAAATCGTAGTATTGAGGCGAGATTGTTGTATATCTTGGGCAGCGATACAAACTGTCTAATTGATCATGCTGTATCTTTTTCACAATATGAGGAGTTATAAAATGTCCCCTATTCGCTATTGTTGCAGCCAAATTTGCCATTTGGACAGGCGTAAGCAATATCTCACCTTGGCCGATAGAGGTATGAATGATCCTCAGTCCTCCCCATCTCCCTTTACCATATATTTTATCATAGAATTGTGCATTAGGAATTAAGCCGCGCTTCTCACCAGGTAAGTCAACCCCAAGTTTATATCCAAATCCCATAGAAACCATATGATCTTTCCAAACAGTTAACGCTTTAGCAGAAGAACCGTATTTTTTATTATCTATCATTCGATACAGTCCCCAACAAAAATAAGAATTACAGGAAGTAGATATAGCCGGCATAAAAGAAATAGGTGAAGGGTGTGCATGACAGCCAACACGTAAGCCAGGCACAACAAAGCCATGATAACATGGGAATGTGGTGTTTTCATTTACAATTCCCTCCTGCAAAAAAATCATTCCTTGAGCAGTCTTAAAAGTTGATCCGGGGGGGTATGCAGCCATAAGTGGTCTATTAAACAATGGCTTCAAAGGATCTTTCTCTAACTCCAGATGATTTTTTCCTCGTTGGCGTCCTACCATAGCCATAGGATCATAAGAAGGCGCAGATACAAAACAGAGAATCTCGCCCGTTTCAGGTTCAATAGCCACTATACTTCCCATTTTACCATGCATCAGCTTCTCCCCTAACGTTTGCAGCTCCACATCTAAACTTAGTGTTATATCCTTTCCTGGAATAGGTACTTTATCGTAAATGCCGTTTTTATAATGCCCTTGAATACGACCATGGGCATCTCTTAAAAGAATTTCAACCCCTTTTTCTCCTCTTAAATACTTTTCATATGATTTTTCAACACCTTGTTTTCCTATATAATCCCCCCTCACATAATAGTCATCTTCTTCAATATCCCTCATTGAGACCTCACCAATATCTCCCAAAGCATGTGCAGCAACATTATATGTATATTGACGAATGGTTCTACGCTGTATATAAAATCCCGGAAAACGAAATAGTTTTTCTTGAAACACACCACACTCCGCTGCCGATAGCTGAGTCATAAAAACCTGATGTGTATATTTAGAATAACCTGGGTTCTGCTTCCTATCACGAATATCAAGCATCCTTTTCAAGAAAAATGCAGGTGTTATGTTCAGAGTCTTACACAGATCAGTTGTATCCAACTGCGTTATTTCGTTAGGAACAATAGTTATATCATATGCTGGCTGATTAAAAACCAACAATTTACCGTTTCGGTCGTAGATAGCTCCTCTAGATGGATATTGAGTCTTTTTAAGAAACGCATTGCTATCTGCATTTTTCTTGTAATCATCAGTCATTACCTGCAAAACAAGAAGTCGCAGAATATAGGTTAGCACAATAAATACAGCTATACCACCAATTACAAACTTACGTTTTTCTAAAAGATAATCTTTTGCCATTTTATTTCTTCACTCCTTCAAAAGCCAAAATACAACTCAACGTTAGCAACGTACTAGACGCTATTCGCAATATTAGAGATCCTATATCTGCAAAAGAAAAGAATTCAATCGTCAACAAGGCTCCATGGTGAATCAACAAACAAATTAATAAATACTTTATAAAAGAGAAATTTCCTATCGTTTTAAATGATGGAACTATATTATCAAAGCTATCACGTGGTGTAAACAGAGTTAATAAAGGAGGCCTGACAAAAGCCATCAAGACAGTAGCCGATGCATTAATACCTGGCGTATTTGAAAAGACATCAATTATTAAGCCTAAAAAGAATGCCCATAACAATAATTCATTACGAGAAACAGAAGACGGGAACTTCAAAATAAAGTAAGTATAAAGAAAAGGAGTTGCGTATCCTGCGAGATGAATGTTATTGAGAATGAGCACCTGCAAAAGCACCAACCCCACAAACCATAATATACGATATATGTAATTTATTATCATTGCGCCTTTGTTTTTAATTCAAGTTCTTCCTGCTCTATCCTCTGAACATCTGTTATAACCCTCACATTACTGATTTTACCAAAATTAGTGGCTAACTTCACTTTTAATAAATAAGAAAGTCCATCATTAGAATCGGCCATATCATCAACTGTGCCTACCATCACCCCTTCGGGAAAGACAGTGGAATATCCACTCGTTATGATTGTATCCCCCAAATTAAATTCTGCATGTCGAGGAAGATCTTTCAGATAAGCGTATCTAGAATCACCATGCTCCCACTTCAAATAGCCAAAATAGTCGCTGTTCTTTATCTTACAACTAATGTTTGATTTACTATTGAGCACAGAAATCACAACCGAATAATGTTCTGACGCCATATAAACAATACCTACAACCCCTTCTTCTCCTATCACCCCCATCTCAGGTAAAATTCCATCTGATTTCCCTTTATCAAGTGTCAAATAGTTATTAACCAAATTCAAACTATTGTTAATAACATGCGCCGGAATTGTTTTATATTGATAACTGCTTAGTTCTTCTAAACGATTAATTTCAAGAGAATCTACATTTCTATCTTTCAATGCATTACGCAGAAAAGTGAGTTGACGTTCTAGAATCGTATTACGTTCAAGAAGAGTTTCATTTGCCGATTTCAAGTAAAAATAAGACGTAATCCCTCCCGAGATCGCATATACCTTGCCTGATATCGCATTCGCAGAGGTGAAATAGACACTTTGCTGATAATTATTAAAGCGAAACAACATAACCAGACTAGCTATCTCCAATAAAAGAAACACAAACCAGTAGTTATATTTAATGAGAAAATTCAGTAAATTCCGCATAACACTAAGACGTCAAGAGCCAATGTATTAACAGATACATTCATCCGTAATACATTGGCACGTTCATATTTTCACTATCAATAGCCTTATTTATCTCATCAAGAATGAAAAACGATCCACATTTTTTAAAGCAACACCTGTTCCTTTTGCTACTGCATGCAAAGGATCCTCTGCAATATGAAAAGGAATGTTGATTTTATCAGTTAATCGTTTGTCAAGACCTCTTAACAATGCGCCTCCACCGGCTAAATAGATACCGTTATGAACAATATCCGCATAAAGTTCTGGCGGAGTCTTCTCCAATGCACTCAAAATGGCCGTTTCTATTTTTGAAATAGATTTCTCAAGACAATGAGCAACCTCTTGATAACATACAGGTACCTCCATAGGCAAAGCCGTAATACGGTTAGGCCCATGTACAATATAGTCCTCTGGGGCGTCATCACCCAACTCAGTTAAAGCAGCTCCAACATTTATTTTTATACGTTCGGCCATTCTCTCACTAACCTTCACATTATGCTGTCTGCTCATGTATTCCTGGATATCCGCAGTCAAGTCATCACCTGCTATGCGAATTGAGTTATTAGAAACAATACCCCCCAAGGAAATAACTGCAATTTCAGTAGATCCACCACCTATATCAACAATCATATTTCCTTCAGGCGCTTCCACATCAATACCAATTCCTATAGCTGCCGCCATGGGTTCAAAAAGCAAATACACATCTCGTCCACCAGCATGTTCAGCAGAATCACGTACAGCACGCAATTCAACTTCAGTACTTCCCGAAGGAACCCCTATCACCATTCGTAATGAAGGAGAAAATAGATGATTACGGGTATTAACCATTTTTATTAATCCACGCATCATTTGCTCACAAGCATAAAAATCTGCAATAACTCCATCTCTTAAAGGACGGATTGTTTTTATATTCTCGTGGGTTTTTTCATGCATCATCTTTGCTTTGTCGCCAACCGCAATCATTTTATCGGTTCTGCGATCTAAAGCCACAACAGAAGGTTCATCCACTACAATCTTACCATTTGAGATAATAATTGTATTGGCTGTCCCAAGGTCCATTGCTATTTCCTGAGTAAAAGAGAATAATCCCATTTTTATTTTCTTTGTTAGTGTTTAAAATGACGAATACCCGTGGTAACCATTGCAACACCATGTTCATTACAATAATCAAAAGTTTGTTGGTCTCTCACTGAACCACCGGGTTGAATTACCGCCTTTACACCTTCCTTGTGTGCAATTTCAACACAATCGGGGAAAGGGAAAAACGCATCAGATGCCATAACAGCACCTTCAAGTTCAAATCCAAAAGCTTTCGCTTTCTCTATCGCCTGCTTCAATGCGTCAACACGCGAAGTTTGTCCAACTCCGCTAGCTAACAATTGCTTTCCCTTTGCTAAAACAATGGCATTCGACTTACTGTTTTTTACAATCTTATTGGCAAAAAGCATGTCTGAAATTTCTTGTTCTGTAGGGATAGTATTTGTTACTGTCTTTAAATCGGCAGTTGTTTCTATATTTAAGTCTCTTTCTTGTACCAAGACCCCGTTCAACAAAGAACGGAATTGAGTCTTAGGCAATTTTTGTTCTTTACGGACTAAAATAATTCTATTTTTTTTCTGGCCCAATATTTCAAGCGCATCGACATCATAATCGGGCGCAATAATTACTTCAAAGAAAATTTTATCTATTTCTGCCGCGGCTTCTCTATCAATAACAGCATTGGTAATCAATACGCCACCATAAGCCGACACGGGATCACCTGCCAACGCATCTTTCCAAGCCTCCAATACAGTGGGTCGAGAAGCTAAACCACATGCATTATTATGCTTCAATACAGCAAAAGTCAGATCTTCAAATTCATCAATCAACTCAACAGCTGCATTGATATCCAACAAGTTATTGTAAGAAATTTCTTTTCCGTGAATCTGATCAAAGATAGCATCTAGATTACCGTAGAAGAAGCCTTTCTGATGAGGATTTTCTCCATAGCGAAGAGCCTTTTGATCATTTGCAGAACAACGAAATGCTGAATTTTCTGCTCCATCAAAATAGTTAAAAATAGCAGAATCGTAATGTGAAGAAACAGCAAAAGCCTCTTTCGCCATCCAGCGGCGCTCTTCCAACGAAGATGTTGCACCATGCTCCATCAACATATCCAACAAGGGCTTATATTGCAATTGTGAAGCAACAATCACCACATCATTGTAATTCTTAGCAGCAGCTCGAATCAAAGAAATCCCGCCGATATCAATCTTTTCTATGACGGTAGCCTCATCAGCCCCCGAAGCCACTGTTGCTTCAAACGGATACAAATCAACAATAACCAAATCTATTTCGGGGATTTCATATTCCTCTATTTGTTGTCTGTCTTGTTCCAGTTCACGACGACATAAAATTCCGCCGAAAATTTTCGGATGAAGTGTTTTCACTCTTCCCCCCAAGATTGAAGGATAAGAAGTCAGGTCTTCCACAGCTTTACAAGGGTAACCCAATGATTCAATAAACTGTCGTGTACCTCCGGTAGAGAGGAATTCAACTCCGTCTTCATGGAGTTTTGTAATAATTTCGTCTAATCCTTCTTTATGATAGACTGAAACAAGAGCGGTTTTTATTTTCTTCAATCCAGACATTTTACTAAGAGTTATGTAATTGATGTGCAAAGTTACAAAATATGTTCCATCAAACGTTATAAATAAGGTGTAAATTAATACTAAAAAAGCTCCGCTCCTCAGTGTGAGGAGCGGAGCTTAATCTATTTGTGTGGAAAAAGCAAATTCTTACCAGATAGATGCTCGTTGCTCAGCAGGCAAAAACAACTTATCTTTTTCGGTTACGCCAAAGGCATCATACCAAGCAGCAATATGAGGAAGAGCTCCGTCAACACGCCATTTCCCTAACGAGTGCGGATCAATTTTCGTCAGTCGCAGAATCTCTTCCGGACGGATATTCCCAGCCCAAACATTAGCATATGCTAAGAAGAATCTTTGTTCAGGAGTAAAGCCTTGTACGGTATTCAGCGGCTTATCTGATGTTGCCTTTTTAAAAGCTTGAAAAGAAACCTGCAAACCACCATGATCGGCAATATTCTCACCTAAGGTAAACTGACCGTTAGCATGTACTCCTGGTGCTACTTCAATACTATCAAAATGGTTAATCATAACCGCGGCTCTTTTTTCAAAATTCTTGGCATCTTCGGCAGTCCACCAATCCTTCAGGTTTCCATCCTTATCGTACTGGCGTCCCTGATCATCAAAGCCGTGTGTCATTTCGTGACCAATCACAACCCCAATGGCTCCGTAGTTAAATGCATCATCTGCATTCATATCAAAGAAAGGATATTGCAATATACCAGCAGGGAAACATATTTCGTTTGTAGTAGGGTTATAATAGGCATTTACAGTTTGAGGAGTCATCAGCCATTCATCCTTATCGACAGGTTTGCCTGCCTTTGCAACCATTTCGGCATATTGCCATGCACTGGCACGTTCTATATTAGCCCAATAAGAGTCGTTCTTCACTTCTAAAGAAGAATAATCTTTCCATTTGTCAGGATAACCAATCTTCACATGAAAAGTAGCTAGTTTTTCCAAAGCCTTTTCCTTGGTAGCCTCACTCATCCATTCAAGACCCTTAATACGTTCGCCCAAGGAAGTTTGCAAATTTCTCACCAAAGTTACCATGCGCTCTTTGGCTGCGGCAGGAAAATACTTTTCTACATACATTTGTCCAACAGCCTCTCCCAGCGAACTGTTTACCGTACTTACGGCACGTTTCCAACGAGGTTGCTGCTCTTGTTTGCCAGACATTGTCTTCTCGAAGAAATCGAAGTTCTGTTGTTCAAAATCATCACTCAAATAAGAAGCAGCTGAATTGATCACATTCCATTGCAAGTAGTCAATCTGTTGATCCATTGATACTGAATTAATCACATCATTCACCTCTTTCATTGCATTTGGCTGTCCTACATTAATTTCCTTAACAGCCGAGAGTCCTACAGACTTTAAAAGAGTATTCCATCCGAGTACCGGATATTCCTTGTTCAGTGCCTCTATGCTTTTCTTATTATAATTTGCCCGCGGATTACGAAGTTCCACTCTGGAACGTGCAGCTTTAGCCAAACGTGTTTCAATATTCATTACTGATTCAACCGCTTTCTGAGCCGATGCTTCATCGCGTCCTGCCAAGCGGAACATCTTTGCAACATGTTCTTTATACTTTTCGCGTATCTCTTTTGTTTTATCATCATTTTCCAGATAATAATCACGTTCACCCATACCGATACCACCTTGATATGTTTGTACCAGATTAACTGTACTATTCATATCATCGGCACTGACATACAAGACAAAATAAGGGAACATACCTTTTTGTTGCATCTCTGCTATCATTGAGACAATTTGAGCTTTGTCTTTGAGCGACGCAATCTTATCTAACTCAGCCTTAATAGGTGCTGCTCCCTCCTTATTTAATTTCACACTATCTAGTGCTATATTATATAAATCACCTACTTTTTGCGCTACGCTACCTTTTTCATGCTTTGCAGCTGCCAGTTCTTCTATTAATTCACGTAACTGCTTACGATTGTTTTCGGCCAACATATCGAAAGAGCCAAAGCGTGAATACTCATTTGTTAGAGGATGTTTCTGCATCCAACCACCATTAGCAAACTGATAGAAACTTGTTCCGGGAACAGCAGTTGTATCCAAGTTTGCCACATCAATACCCGAGGATAGTGTAGCATCTTTATTGCTACCACAGCTTGTGCCCATCAGGCACAGCGCCAAAATTGGTAAATAATTTCTCACTTTCATCATAAAATAACAATATACATACCGAGCCTTCAAGAGACTCAAATCTGTTTAGTTAATAAATAGGGGTTTATATCTATAGATAATCAAAAAAACGTTTTTAATCATCCATTTGTTTTTATTTCATCCAGTTCGATTGAAGATTGTTCCCACTCCTCAACTGTTCTATCAAGTTGCATTTTCAGTTTTTGATGCTGCTCATAAAGAGACATATCCGATGCTCCTTCTACAGTGCCCATTTTAGTTTCAACAATCGCTATAGCTGATTCCAGTTCTTCAATTGCTTTCTCGCAATCAGCGACTTGCTTCTCCATTTTCTTTATCTTCTTATTCAGCTCTTTTTGTGCCTCATAAGAAAGTTTATTATCGGAAACAACACCTTGTGAATCTGCAATTGTTGAAGTTGCACTACCTCCGGAAGGAATACTTTTCTGAAGTTCATTCAAGTCTTCCAATTTTTTCCGTTGCAGGAATTCATAGATTCCCCCCAGATGTTCTTTTACCAATCCGCTACCGAACTCATATACTTTAGTCGCCAGTCCATCTAAAAAGTCACGGTCATGGCTAACTAAAATTACCGTCCCCTCAAATTCACGAATTGCTTCTTTCAATACATCCTTGGAACGCATATCCAAATGGTTGGTCGGCTCGTCAAGTATCAACAGATTCACCGGCTGTAAAAGTAACTTAATCATAGCCAATCGGCTACGTTCGCCACCCGACAATACCTTTACTTTCTTATCAGAGGCTTCACCTCCAAACATGAAAGCACCGAGTATATCGCGAATTTTATTACGAATATCACCCACAGCCACACGGTCTATCGTATCGAACACAGTAAGTTCACCTTCAAGCATTTGTGCCTGATTTTGTGCAAAGTAACCTATTTGAACATTGTGTCCGATGAGTAATTTGCCATCGAAATCAATCTCATTCATAATGCACTTCACCAAGGTCGATTTTCCTTCACCATTTTTACCGACAAAGGCCACCTTATCTCCCCTATTGATGGTAAGATTGACATCGTGGAAAACAACATGATTGCCATACTTCTTCTGTACATCTTCGCAGATAACCGGATAGCTTCCAGAACGCGAAGCAGGAGGGAATTTGAGACGCAGAGCCGAATTATCCTCTTCATCCACTTCAATTCGCTCTATCTTCTCCAGTTGCTTGATGCGGCTTTGCACCTGCACAGCCTTCGTAGCCTTATAACGGAAGCGCTCAATGAAATCTTCCGTATCCTGTATTTGTTTTTGTTGGTTTTCGTACGCACGCAGTTGTTGCTCGCGACGCTCCTTACGTAGAATAACATATTGATCATAAGACACTTTATAATCATAAATGTGTCCGCACGAAATCTCAATGGTACGAGTCGTCACATTATTAATAAAGGCCCGGTCGTGACTCACCAGCACAACCGCATTGGCACGGGTAGAAAGAAATGTCTCCAACCACTGAATTGATTCTATATCCAAATGGTTGGTCGGCTCATCCAATAACAAAACGTCGGGCTGGCGAAGCAATAATTTAGCTAATTCAATACGCATACGCCAACCGCCACTAAATTCGGAAGTGGGACGATCAAAGTCTTCTCTTTTAAATCCCAAACCCACTAGAGTCCGTTCTATTTCTGCATGGAAATTGGTGCCGCCCATCATCAAGAAGCGTTCATTCTCATGTGTAAACCGGTCAATGAGTTTATGGTAATCTTCTGATTCATAGTCGGTACGTTCAGCCAGCTCCTGATTCATGCGCTCCAGCTCTTTCTGCATATCAAAAATATGTTCGAAAGCTTTCTCAGCTTCTTGCATCACCGTATTTTTATCGGCAAGTACCATGACCTGGGGTAAGTATCCAATGGTCGTGTCTTTAGGCAAAGCAACAACACCGGAAGTAGGTTGTTGCAAACCTGCCAATATTTTAAGCATAGTCGACTTACCGGCACCATTCTTGCCGACCAATGCAATTCTATCTTTCTTATTTATAACATAGGTAACGTCTTCAAATAGCGGAGTGGCGTTAAATTCTACTTTTAAACCTTCAACTGAAATCATTCATTTATCCTTTTTGTACGAACGGCAAAGATAATGAATTCTTGAATATTTATTTAACTATCAAGCATCTATAAAGCCTGAGTCACCAATCAAAAAACAAATTTCAAAGCAACTACACCTTATTATATAGAAAGAGGCTGCCTCTATGTGAAGCAGCCTCAACAAATTCTTTGTGAAATCAATGTGCCTATTTAGAACAACTTGGCAGGATATTCACCCGCATCAACCAAAGCCTGTATCTTATCAACTACTCCCTGGCGATCTTCAGCATAAGTCACGCCGAACCATTTAGATGTAGTATCCAACACTTTCACGCGGGCTGTATTTTCATTGATCAGCTTGTTGACCATCAGCGGAATGAAATATTCAGCTTTCAGATTACCCATGTTCTCTTTGAGGAATTCAACGAAATAATCTTCCGAATACTGAAAATAATCAGGAGTAAATCCCCACATATTCATAGAGACCGGTGTGTTGTCTGCAATCGACACCAATTGACCATTCTCATCAGTAAAAGAAACTTTTCCATCGATACGCTCAATAGCAGTACGCTCAACAACCGTTGTAAGATAGCCTTCCGCATTTGTTTCGCATACCCCACGTGCCACAGAACCACTTTCCGACAATGTATTACCTACACGATAGCCCACCATGCAGTAATCATTCTTTTTGCCGGTCATTGCTGATAATTCTTTTCCCAATACGGCAAAACTGTCGCGACCATAAAAGTCGTCGGCATTGATAACGGCAAACGGTTCATTAATAACCTCTTTACCCATCAGTACGGCATGATTGGTACCCCAAGGTTTCACACGGTCGGCCGGGCAAGTGAAGCCTGCCGGCAATGAGTCGAGTGATTGAAACACCAATTCTACCGGGATGTGATTTTCATATTTGCTTAAGATCTTATCTCTAAAATCTTGTTCAAAGTCTTTACGAATAACAAAAACGACTTTACCAAATCCGCCGCGTATAGCGTCGAAAATAGAATAATCCATAATGGTTTCACCATTAGGACCTAGTCCGTCAAGTTGTTTGAGTCCCCCATAACGGCTGCCCATACCAGCAGCCAACACAAATAAAGTTGGTTTCATATGTACCTGAATATTAAAAGATTAATAGTACGGTTTGTAACTGTTTGCAAAAATACAAAATTTACCTTCTACACGGGTCTAATTATGATTCATTTCTTTCTAATATAACGTATTTAATTAAAACGGATAGCCTATAGCCAAGTGCCAGCCCAGTCCGTCTTTGAACTTCGGAATGTTATAATACCCTTTACGTGATGTAGTATAAGGCAAGTGCAAAGCCACTCCGCAATCCACCCTAATTACAAGGAAAGAAAGATCGTAACGGAGTCCGGCACCGGTTCCAACTGCAATTTCATCGGCCAGCCCTTTCCATTGAAACTTACCACCGGGTCGTGTTGCGTCTTCTCTAAGAAGCCAGACATTACCTGCATCCATAAACACCGCTCCATGCAAATCTTGTATAATACGAAAACGATATTCCATGTTCGCTTCCAAACGAATGTCACCTGTCTGATCAATGTACGCATATTTATTATCCGCTGCCGGATGATAACTTCCCGGTCCTAAGCTACGTATTGTAAAAGCACGTATACTATTGGCTCCACCTACATAGAACTGCTCACTATACGGAGCTACATCCGAGTTTCCATAAGAATAAATGAGTCCGCCTGCCACCCGCGTTGCAAGCGATTGATTCTTATCAATATTCCACGTGTAGCGCAGCTCCGAATTTATCTTCATGAATTGTGCAAAAGGCGCACCCAGCAAGTCTTTCTGTTCGCTGAAACTCTTCCCGAAAGCCCTATAAATGCACGAAGTAATATTACCGGCCGAAGTCAGTGTTGTTTCCCACCACAACCTATTTCGCGCATTTCTTTTTCCGCTGGTATCATACGTGTACGTATAACTCATGGAAGGAATAAACTGATTATTCAAGCTCAAGTAGAGCGATTTGTTCTCATTAGCTATGGAATCAAACAAATGCGTGGTACTTTGCAGCACATTGAATTTCAGTTTAAACGGAATGATAGTATGCTTGCTCGTACGCGTAGGGTTAAACACATACGTTGCATCGCCTCCAAAAGCCAATATCTTGAAGAAGCGAGCCCGGTTCAATTGGTCGGCATACAGATTAAAGGTAGTACTTGCCGGGAAATCATAATCTTTTTTGCCCAGTCGGGGAAACAGAACCCGGGGAATAAACAAGGAAGCCGACACCCCGTATTCATAAGAGTTCATTAACGAACCATTATCGGTGTTCTGCGCTCCCGTTTGCCATTCATACGAACCCTTCAGTCCAAGAGTCAGATTCTCGCCACCGCCAAACAGATTCTTTCTTGTCACACTGAAAGAAGCTCCCGGACCTGTTTGGTCATTACTTTTTGTTGTAATGTTGAGATCGAGTTCACCGTCGAGAGGCAAGTCATACGCCGTGCGGATATTCACGTTCAGCACATTGCATGCATCCGTCGAGTCGCGTGGCGTGTAATTCATCTCCACATAGCGAAACATACCCAACTGCGTGATACGCTCTTGCGTACGCGTATCTCTAAAATAAGAATAAGTCTGGCTCGGATGGAAACGCAACTGCTTGTATAAAACATCCGGTCGCACCTTCAGCTTGTCGTAATAATAAATCTTCAAGTCCTTGTACATCATCGAATCATTGGGCGCTTCGCCATACACACCGTTCAAGTGCACAGCTATGTCGCCCACATTCCATTTTCTCAGCGCCTCTTTAGGCACGCCCGCCTTGGGCACTATCTTCATTGAAATCTTACCGGGAACCAAAGTCGTATCGGCCAGAAAAGAAAAATAATCGGGCCGGTAATAATAATACCCGCGATTACGCAGCAAACTACTCAGTCGGGTACGCTCTTCGTCGAGGGTGATAACATTAAATTGTTTCCCAACATGCAACAACGTTCTCTGCTGTCCGGCTTGCAAAGTATTCAATAAATCGGGAGTAAACCGTTCGTATGTTACCGTGTCTATCAGATACGGGTTCTTCATATCTACCAAATATTGCACCTTTGCCTTCCGTGGATTCTTTTCATCGGGTATGATCTGATACCCCACTGTTCCGTTAAAGAAGCCATAATCGTGAAGCAAGTTGGTACCTACCTTGGCACGAATATCAGGATTGACAGTAGAAATAAATACAGGCTTAGCCGCCAGTTTATTGAAAATGAACTTCCCCAGTCCCTTTTGTCTGTTGACAAAGCTATTATAAATCCACAACCCATAAGGAAACGGAAACCGATGCACCGAACTTCCTAAAATAGAATTGTTGGGAGCCGTAGCCAATGCGGCCGTCAGCTCGGTCATAGTCTCTGCCCCTGCTCTGTCTTTCGCCTCGTTCCTGACCACCATTTTTTTCTGTCCCGTATACAAAACTTCGCCTTCGGGCAGGTTGCGCGTAGTAGAGCAACCGGCAAGCACAAGCAGGAAACAGGTGGTTATCGCAGCCAGATAAAGAGTATTTCTTACCTGCAACTGTTGAATGGTGATTCTATTCTTTTTCATCATGTTACTTCTTCCGTTTAAAGATAAAGAGTTCGCTTAACCGGCTCATTTTCTTGCGGAGCACAATACCCACTCCGGTCTCGGTAATCTCTCCTTCCAAAATACTTTCGTTGTCCTTGTTGTGGAACAGTCTGACATAGCGTGTGCCCGAATTATCCAACCGATACTCAAGCGACACATTATCAATGAACGATTCGTCTTGCTGCGTTTCATTTCCGGTTGAGATCGTTCCTCCGATCACAACCTGCACACGGTTATTAAAGAAACGCTGGGCATAACGGAAATTGTAATCCGTACGTTTACCACCCGCATCAGCTCCATCATAATTTTCCATTCCGAAGGAAATGTTGACTGTCTTCAGTGCCGAACCCGCCACATTAGCAATCTGCTTCTGCAATACGGAGTTCAATGCAGCACCCATATCCAGTCCGCCGCTTTTGTTTCCTGCGCCTGCCATGTAAACACCTGTGGCCAACAAAGCGATGGCTTGCTTGCTGCGCTCTTCGACCGACATGGCCGCCAGTTCATTTTGTACGCTCATGTCTTCGGGAGCTTCCAGGTTAAACAGAAGTTCCAGGTTTTCCATGCGGTTTTTAACCCCCACACTGACATCAAAGTTAACCATGCGTGGCGATCCTCCCTCCTGAGAAACAGAAGCACGCACCCTTTCGGTAGCCTTAAAGTTCAGCGAAGGATCCATGGGATTGCCACTCCACTCCACATAACTACCGTCGTTAATCTCAAATTCTTTAAGTGGAATAACCGGAAGCGCATACTTTAAAATGCCGCCCGATAAGGTGTATCTTCCCGAAAGTCTTAAATCACCACGGGGAGAATATTGCAGCGAGAGATCACCGCCGCCCTCCAGTTCCACGCGACTGTTCCTGTCGGGACTCAAATCAGCTTTCAGTCGCACAGCAGGATCAATGTGTACCGTCATCAACATATCCAGTCCTCCCAAAGAGACAACCCGTTCATCTTGTTTTTTCTGCGACAGCGTATCGGCAAACGAAGTGAAAGTAACCAAATCGCCCAAACGATCCTGCACGGTAAGCGGAGAGTCTTTCAACACATACGTAACGTCCGTATTGCCCAATACATTCATATTTCCCCGCATCACCAGCGCATCAAGCGGTCCGCGCACAGTGGTATTCATATCGACAAACACTTTTCCGTAAACCAGGCTTTCTTTGGTGCGGGGAGCATCAAGCAGGGTATAGTTGGAAGCCTTCAACGTTAAATCGGCCGTAGGGCGCGACAAGTTGCGGAAGTCTACCAGACCGTTTACTGCAAACGGATTCTTGCTGGTAGTATAAATAGAAAATTGGTTAAACAACATGCGGCTATTCTCAATCTTCACCGGACGGTTATCAAACCAATAGCGGGCACCGGCCTGACTGGCGTACACCGACACGCTATCGAGCATCAACTCTCCGTTGGCCAAAGGTTTAGAGGTTGAACCTCTCAGCTGAAGATTCCCGTCGAGATCGCCCGAAAGGGTAACGACCTGGTCAGGAATAAACACATTGGCAATCTGAAGCGGGAAATGTTCCAGTGCCGACTCCACGTCCAGACTGTCGTTCCGGGAGAAGTAATTGCCGTTAAGCGTCATCACCTCCTTGCCCTCGTGCGTAAGGTAGCTGTTCACATAATGCATTCCGTCGCGGCCGGGCAGCCAAGTTGCGCCCAACCCTACATCGCCTACACGTTGATGTTCATAAACCAGTTCATCAATAACCGATTCTGTCGAAATCTGTAAGGAGGTGGCCGTCTGCACCAAATGAGCCTCAGCCGATAACACCCCGGCAAACTGGGGAAGATAAGGCAATGCCTCACTTATTTCCGCCAAACGAATGCGGCGCAACTCTATATCCATGTTTTGCAGAAACGTAGTGTCGGGCAACGAATGAATACGCACTCCCATGCCGTCTTTATCGAGCATCTCTACATTAGCCAATACATGCTTATCGTGACGGAGATACACCCCGTTGTCTTCATTGAAACGAAACTTTCTGAACGCAACAATGGGCTCTTCGGGAATAAACTTCAGCAAAATCCCCCTGTCTCTGGGGCGGGCATTGACGCCCAGCAAAACACCGGTTTCTCCTTTCTCATTGAGGTATTCAACCATCAGCTCAGCATCTTCGTTTCTAATCTCACCGGTCAGGAATGCCTTGAAGACAAACTGCGGATTACCGGGCATGTTAATAACGCCACCCCGTATATTGAGGCGTGTCGTGTCTTGGCGAATATTCAGAAATACCGTGTCGAGCCGGGTGGAGTCGACCGAAAGTCCGCTAACCGTAGCCCTTCCGTTGATGCCTCGGGCGGGCGTTGTTCCGAAAAGAACATTCACTTGATTATACGTAATGTCCTTCATGGCCAGGTACCGACTGAAAGGATTGTCGGGACCTGCCGTCAGACGCAAGCCGGCCGAAGGCAATACTTTACGAAGCGCTGCGTGATCCAACCGTTTGTTGTTGACTTGCTTCATTAATACTTCGGAGAAAAGTGCCGATTGCTTCATCAACTTCTCGAGCGTGGTGCGGCTGCGGAAGTTAAGTTTCAAGTCGCCCGACTGCAATGTCATTCGCACAGAGTCTTTACGCGTTTGACCCTCCAACTGAAAGGCGAACGGCTTTTTCATCGGTCTGGGGAAATAGCCCAGTTTGTACCAGTTAATCTCTTCCACATTGAGCAGCAACGAGGCATCCGTATAAGAGCGCCGGAAATGATAACCGGCATCTGCGGTCAGTTTCACCAACTCGTTGTTACTCGTGAGGTTCGTCGTAAGCAGTGTGTTTTTCAGCGCACCTTTCAATGCCACATCGGCTATGTGAAACCTGCTGTAAACCAACTCTTGCAAATGAAAGTCAAAGCGGGCAACAGCTTTGGGCGACATAAAATCAATGCCCTTACCGCTTGCTTCGGCCCGGGCCGACAAAGAATAAATGGAGTCGCGAGGCAAGAAGTGTTTCACCTGCACACCTTCTGCCATCAGTTGGGCGGAATAAGCTTCCGTCACCGTATGATATGAACCAGTAAGCGATAGCGAGCTTTCACCGTCTTTTGCCCGCAGAAGTGCAGTCAGACGGTCGCCCCGCAGTTCGGCACGGGTGATGAATGTCATGTTGGCGGGTATGGCGAAACGACCTTTGGCCGACGAAGCCAGCGTAGTAAGGAAGTCCAGGTTCTGTCCCAGCATTTGCAGATGAAATTGAGCGTATCGCTTCACAGAGTCCGAGAAGTTAATCAGCTCTCCCCCACCGCTGGCAGAAAATGCCCCCGGCAGTTCAGCCTTCAGCTGCGATAATTGCATGCCCGACAAATTTCCTTTCAGTGTCGCCCGCACCATCAGCGGGCGAAACGGATATTCTTTTCTAAAAGCCTCGGGCAAAGCTCCGGCAAAAAGCAACACATCTTGCTTGCCAATGCGGGCATCGAACAGCATGTCTACATCGCCCTTATCGGGATTTTCCACAAAACTCCACGTGGTATTTGCCGTTAATTCCAATTGCGAGTGGGGTGTTTTCAGGGCTAACTGCGGCAAACGAATGTTTTTTTGGTTGGCAAGAAGCCGACCGCTGAGCGACTGAACAGTCAGCCCCGACCGCTCATTCATGGAGAACGAGCGAATAACCGCCTGTATGTTGTGCCCCTGTGCCGATAAAGAATCCAACCGGAAGTTGACATCACGCAACTGAATGTGTGAGGGGTCGAAGCCCGGGTGTGCTTTTCTTTGCCCAACTAAATAACGAACCGACGAGCCATTGACAGCCAACTGCCTCAACGCATAGGCTTCTTTGTGAAGATCCACATGTAGCTTCTGCAAGTTTGCTCTGCCCAAGTGCGCACCGATTTGTGTCGAATCATCGTCGAGCTGCATAGAGAAAGATACATTTTTCACCTCCATTTGCTGCAAAATAATCTTCCAGGGAATCTTGGCGGCAGTAGTGTCTTTGGGTTCAGGAACCGTGTCCTTCAACATTTTCAGTCGAACGTGCGTGTCGCTCAGTTCGAGGGCGTTGACTAGAGCCGTCTCGTGCGACAGGTCTACTCCGTGGCTTCGAAGAGAAAACGTACCGAGAACACCTTGCAACTGCATGCCTTTTATGAGATGCGCCGAATTAAAGCTGGTGCTGCGCAACGTTAAGTCGTCCACCTCCACTTCACCCCGAAACAACGGCAACACCTGTATGCGAACATTTAAACTGCCCATAGACAACAGAGTGTCTTTGTGCTGAATAACCCCCACGTCACTCAGCTGCAAATTAAACGGAAAGCGAAGATCGATGCGCCTCATGCTTATTTGCATTCCTGTGGCTTGAGAAGCGTACCGGGTGAGTTCCTTGCGTAATAAATTCTGTACAGGCGGAATGTAGAGTGACAGCATCAGCACAACAAACAACAGTATCGGTGCCAAGATAATGATAGCCGTTCTTTTAATCCATTTCCGTTTCATAAGAATCTATATTGGTAGCGTTTACTACACAAATTAAATAATTAAAATCAGAACAGAAAAACTTCCTACAATAAAAAACAAAATAAAGTATGCTAACCTGCCAAACAAGCCGCTTTATTGTGGTGAACCGGGATTTTTTTTGTTGAAAGAAGGAATCATTGAATGACAAAGCACACCCCACTTGAATTGCCGGTGAACAAATTGCGTATACACCCGGGTGTACAACCTTTGTAGACCCGGGTGTACAAGGTCTGTACATGGGGGTGTACAGCAACTGTACACCCGGGTGTAGAAAGAAATTGTAAACGAGCAAATCGGATCATTGCAACCGGCATTTCAAAAAACGGCTGCCTGTGTTTCGTGCGGGTTGTTACACCTCCGGTTACAGCGTATATTGACTTTTGATGAGTAATGCCTGTTCCACTACCTCTTCAGTGGCACGCAACGCAGCAGCAATCTTGGTGTTTATTTCCTCGCAATAAGCGGTTCCTCTTTGTTGTTCCAGCCAAGCAAGCAAAGCAGCGGCCTCAGCAGCTTGCAACAGGGTGAACAACGGAAGCATTTTGTGTGCCAAGGCAGCTACCTTGTCGGCATCGGCAGTCTGCCCGGCTTCGGTCAGCAACGCCTGATTCTTACGGGTTTCAGTAATAAAGCTGTCTATGATGCTCAGCGCTGCCTCGGCATCATCGGCCGAGAAGGCCAGCAAAGCGTCAAAGTCAAACCGCCCGACACGATTTTCTACAGCCTCAGCGGGTGCAACAAATGTAGGCACTTCCCGACTGGTGCACTTCAATACTTCAAGCAGTTCCTGTACGGTGAAAGGTTTATGCAGACGGCCCGCGAAACCGTGCTCACGGAAAGATTCTTCACTCATATCACTTCGGGCAGTAACCGCCACCATGGGTATGTTCTTTGCCTGAGCAATGTTCGATGCACGAAGGAGTTTTAGTAAATCGAATCCGTTGATGGCGGGCATCTGTACGTCGGTCAGCAACACATCGAATGTGTTTTCGCGCAATTGGTTCGTGAGTTCTTCCAGCTGCTCGCAACAGGTAGCCGATATGCCGTAGGCTTCCAGCATGGAAGCCGTGAGGTTGAGTTGTATTTTGTCATCGTCAATCAGCAGCACGCGGAGGTTCGTACCGGGAACGGTGGGGGTTGCCCACTGTGGTTCACGTGGTCCTTCGGAAAGTGCATCTTCTTTGTCGCCCTTATCCACCATGGGGAGTGGCAGCGTAACGCGAAACGAACTTCCCTGCCCGGGCTGCGATTCCACTTCGATGTTCCCTTTGAGCAGATGCACCAGCTTGTGCACGATGGAAAGTCCCAGGCCGAAACCTTCTTCTCCCTGCGCACCGGGAAGGCGGGTGAATTCTTGAAAAATGCGCTGTTTGTCGGCTTCTTCCATGCCTTTACCCGTATCGGTTACGGTGAGGTGCAAGTAGCCTTCTTGGTAATCCGTATGCAAAGTAACACTACCGCTGGCGGTAAACTTTACCGCGTTGGACAGAAGATTGTTGGCTATTTGCCGTATGCGCAACGGATCACCTTTAAAATAACCGTTAAGTGCAGGGTCTGTCTCACAAATCAGTTGCAGCTGTTTAGCGCGGGCAAGTGGTGTGAAGCTCACTTTAATTTCGTCAAACAGGTGAGCGGGATTAAACGTGATGTTATTCACTTCGGTCTTGTTGAGGTCCAGACGGTGGAAGTCGAGCAAATCTGTCACCAGCTTCAACAGGTGTTCCGACGAGCTTTTCATGTTTTCCAAATAGAACGCCTGCCGATCGTCGGCAACAAGTCGGGCAAGCAAATCGGTGTATCCCATAATGGAACCCAACGGTGCTTTGAAATCATGTGTAATGGTCAGCATCATCTTCTCGCGCGCTTCGAGCAGTTCGCCCGCCCGTTTATTGGCTTTCTCCAACTCTTTTCGGTAACGGTTACTGCGGGTAATGTCGCGCCAAATGAGTGTAAGGAAGATGACCGACAACAATACGGCTCCCAGCGCTATAAAACCGATGGTTTGTATGGAGCGTTGCCGCACCTCGCGCCCCAGCTGTGCCTGTTGCAGACTTCGTTCGCTGACTTCCTGTTCCAGTCCTTTGATCAGGCTGTCTATCCGCATGCTCAGTATGCTGTCAGTTTGTTGAAGCAGTGAGTTATTGGCGGCTTGTGCCTTGCGCGCCTTTTGTTTTATCTGACTGATGCGGCGTATTTTCTGGTGCAAAGAATCGGCCGCATTATAAGGTTGCAGCACCGTATCTGTTCTGAATTCGAGGGAGGTATTAAGCACAACGGCAGTATCTTTGGAAGGCACAAACGCTTCGGCCAGGCGCTTAAAGAATCCTTTCTTCTTAACGGGTCTTATCACCGAATCGCGCTTGGTGATTACACGATGCTGCACGCGCTGCCGATTGATGTCTCTGTCTTGCTCGGAGATGATGCGCTCTAAATCTTGTGTAGACAATAAGGAACTGTTGGCATTACTCAGTTCTTGCAGCATGGCAATGGTATTGTTGTCTTTCTCGCGCAAGAGGAGCAGCAGACTGTCGGTTTTTGAACTTTCTTCCGTATCCGAAGCAACCAGACTCTGCATTTCGTTATAGATAAACAACAAAGAAAAGAACAGTGCGGCCAGCAAAAACAAATAACCGGCTGCAACTTTCATTTTAGTAACTATGTCATTCTTTACCTTTTGCATGCTTTCTAAATCGTAACCAGAACATGACGCCTGCACTAGTTAAGCCGAACGGAAGTGCCATCCACACGCCCACGGTGCCCCAGTGAAGCACAAAACCGAAGAAATACCCCAGAGGCAAAGATATAATAAAATAAGAAATAAAGGCAATAAACATCATCGGTTTCACATCGGCCACCCCGCGAAGAGCATTGGCAAAGGTAATCTGCAGGCCATCGCCAAACTGAAACAGCAGCATCGGTATCATCAGGGTTGCCACCAGCGCAGAGACTTCTGTGCTTTCTGTAAACCAACCGCCCATGACATTACGCAAAAGGAAGAGCACGGACGAGATGGAGACGGCCAACACAAGGATGATTCGCAAACCGGAATAAGCCACCCGACGCACATTCGCCCAATCGTTCTGCCCGCTAAAGTGACTCACCCTAACTGCTACAGCGGCTCCCATGCCATAGTACACCAAGAATGCCACGGTGGAGATGGTGCACATAATTTGGTGCGCCGCCAGCGGAAACGTTCCCAGCCAACCAATCATTACGGCACTAAGGTTAAACGAGGCTGTTTCCATGCCCATTTGCAAACCGATGGGCCAGCCAAGGGCATTGAGTCGGCGAAACGTTCCCGATAGCCGAACGGAACGGAAGAAGCCTATTTTGTAACGGGTGTAACGTTTACTTAGAAAAAAGATCCACACGAAAGCAGCCAGCATGGCTATGCGCGAAAACAGGGTACTGATGCCGGCACCCAGCAAACCCATCTCGGGGAATCCGAACTTTCCGTAGATGAGCAGGTAATTGCCGATGATGTTCATGGTATTGCCCGCCAGCAAAATCCACATGGCTGTTTTGGTATCGGTTATGCCGTCGGCAAATTGTTTGAAACCGTTAAACAGCATAATGAATACCAGCGAGGCCAACAAGGTGAGGTAATAGGGCTTAATGAGTGGAATGAGTTCCGCCGGTTGCCCCAGGTTCCCCACGTTGAGATAAAGAATATAAAAGAATAAGGTAAGCAATAAACCAACCAGTGTGTTGGCCAGCAGGCTCGATTTCAATGCCGCACCTGCTTCGTGAAACTTCTTGCTGCCATAGAATTCTCCGATTACCGGTGTTAATCCGTACGAGAAACCGGTGCAGAAAATGATTCCCAAGTTAAACATGTTATTTACAAACGACGCGGCTCCCAGTTCGGGTGTGCTGTGATGCCCTATCATTAGGGTATCGGCAAAGCTTAATACGATAACACCTACCTGTCCGATGATGATAGGCCATCCCAGATAAATAAGCGCTTTGTAATGTCCGGCGTTCGAAATCATGTTCTTTGGTTGGTTCATTGTCATTACGACTCTATTTTTTTATATATAAGTACGGAATAATTAGTTCGTGTAAAAGCCTTACGGGCTACATCCATCAGTTGCTGTGAGGTCACGGCACGGTAATTTTCCACTTCTTTATCCATGTCTTCCGCACGACTCAACATCTCGAACCAGGCTAAATTAGTTGCCACGTTGAGGTAGTTGAGGTTGCCGAATATTTGTGTGGACTCAAATTTGTTTTTCACCTTCTCGAGTTCTTCCTCGTCAATCAGCTCGTTACTTATTATCTGTAGTTCTTCCCAAACAGCTTTCTCGGCATCTTCCAGGCTAACTCCGTTGGCGGGCTTGCCGGTGATATGAAACAAACCGGCGTCAATACTACCCGAGATGTGGGCGTCAATGCTGGAGAAGATCTGCCGGTCGTGCACCAAATGCTGAATGAGTCGGCTTGATCTTCCGTTACTGAGTATGTCCGATAAAATATCGTAAGCATAGTAATCCGGGTGCATACGGTCACACATCCGGAAAGCCATGTACAGAGATTCAATGGGCACGTTACGCTCTACCGTCAGACGCCTTTCTTCTGTCTGCTGAGGTTCAGCAGGAAGGTTGCGCTTTTTCAGTTCTCTTCGGGGAATAGGGCCGAACCATTTCTCCGCTAACCGCACAGCTTCTTCAAAAGTGATGTTGCCGGTCACGGCAAGTATGGCATTGTTGGGCGCATAAAAGCTAAAGAAGAAATCTTCAACTTCTTGGAGCGTTGCTTGCGCAATGTGATTCAGTTCTTTGCCAATAGTAGGCCATTGGTAAGGATGTTCCTTGTAAACGAGCGGACGAAGCAGGTGGCCTGTATCACCGTAAGGGCGGTTGAGGCATCGCTGCTTGAACTCTTCCATCACTACGCCGCGCTGCACCTCCAGACTTTTAGAGCTAAAGTCAAGGCAAAGCATCCTGTCGGACTCCAGCCAAAAGCCTATTTCTACATTTTGTTTAGGTACTGTAAGGTAATAGTTGGTGATGTCATTGTTAGTCCAGGCATTGTTTTCTCCACCGGCCAGTTGCAGAGGCGTATCATAATCGGGAATGTTTTGCGAACCGCCAAACATAAGATGCTCAAAGAGATGAGCAAACCCGGTATGATCCGGATGCTCATCTCTTGCACCTACCTGATAAAGTACGTTTAGTGCCACCATCTGCGTGCTCGCATCTCGATTGTGAACGAGCTTCAGACCGTTGGCCAAAGTATGTTTGTTTATCTGCAACATCAATTAATCAATTACAGATACTTTAATAATCTTCACATCTTCTTGAGGACGGTCGCTGCGATCTGTTTTTACCTGCTGAATTTTATCTACCACGTCCATTCCTTCAACAACTTCTCCAAAGACGGTATATTCATTATCTAGATGGGGGGTTCCGCCTACCGTTGTATATGCTTTCACTTGTTCCGGAGTAAAGTGGAACTGTGGCTGTTTGGCAACTTCAGCTTCTGCCTGAGCGTAGAGTTTTTCTTGCAAGTCATACAAACCTTCCTCGTCGTTTGCCTTACGCATCTTATATATATCTTTCATGTGCTTCTGCGCCAACGCATTAAAGACTGTAGCCAGTTTGTTTTCGTTCAGCTTTTGCTCCATGCTCAACAAAGTGGAGTCGCTGTATACTTGTCCGGTAACAATATAAAACTGACAGCCCGATGAAGCTTTTTCCGGGTTTACATTATCTCCCTGACGGGCAGCACTCAATACGCCTTTCTTATGAAAATATTTAGGATACACAAACTCGGCCGGAAGAGTGTAACCAACATCTCCTGAGCCCAGCATCTTTCCTTTGGGAGCGTTTTTAGATTCGGGATCGCCGGCCTGAATCATAAAATCTTTAATAACACGATGGAAAAGGGTTCCTTCATAAGTACCTTCTTCGGCCAGCTTAATGAAGTTGTCGCGATGACGGGGTGTCTCGTTATATAACTTCACCGTAATATCTCCCATGCTTGTCTCTATTTTCAACAGCGTTTCTTTGTTTTGATCCATATTGGTTTGTTTCTTATTGCCCGACTGACACGCCATAAGCCCGCCCGCCAGAATGATTAATAAAAGTATAGTATTCTTTTTCATACTGTTTCAAGATTAAAAATTACTGCAAAAGTACTACTTTAGTACGTTCACTTCCAACAAAACTTCTTAATAATACCTATGTGATATAGAAGTTAGACTAAAACTTTTTAACTTTGTAGTTCGTTTAATGCACTAAAAACAACAAAATGACAAAGTCGGTACTCATAGTTGAAGATGACATCACCTTCGGAATGATGTTGAAAACCTGGTTAACCAAGAAGGGGTTCCTTGTTTTTTCTGCTAGTAGCGTAGCCAATGCACAAAAAGTAATTGCTGCGGAAAAAGTTGATCTGATTTTGTCTGACCTACGGCTGCCCGACCGCGACGGGATTGATCTGCTCAAATGGCTCACAGCTAAAGCAACGCCGGTTCCGCTGATTATAATGACGGGCTATGCTGACATCCAATCGGCCGTGCAAGCCATTAAACTAGGTGCGAAAGATTACGTAGCCAAGCCTGTTAATCCGGATGAGTTATTGAAGAAAATGAATGAGGCTCTTGAACCGGTTGAAGTGAAAACAACACCAAACCAGCCAACGCCCTCATCAACCGGCACAGCGAAAGCGGAACTTGCAGCGGGTTATCTAAAAGGAGAAAGTGACGCCGCCAAACAATTATATCGTTATGTGGAACTGGTAGCACCTACCAACATGTCTGTTTTGCTGATTGGTGCCAGTGGAACAGGGAAAGAACACATCGCACATCTCATTCATCAGTTAAGTCATCGCAATGATGCGCCTTTTATGGCAATAGATTGTGGCGCCATGCCTAAAGAGCTGGCTGCCTCCGAATTTTTCGGGCACAAAAAAGGAGCCTTTACCGGAGCGTTGACAGATAAAACCGGCGCTTTTGTTTCGGCCAATGGCGGAACTCTTTTTCTTGATGAGATTGGAAACCTTAGTTATGAGGTACAAGTACAGTTGCTGAGGGCTTTGCAGGAAAGAAGAGTGCGCCCGGTAGGATCCAACGAAGAGATACCGGTTGACATTCGTCTCGTAGCGGCCACAAACGAGAACTTGGAAGAGGCCATTGAAAAAGGGAACTTCAGAGAAGATTTGTTTCATCGCATCAATGAATTTATGCTGCCTATTCCGGAATTAAAAGAACGAAAAGAAGACATTTTGCTCTTTGCCAACTTTTTCTTAGATCAGGCAAACAGGGAACTGGGGAAACATGTTACCGGATTTGATATGAAAGCTTCGGCTGCTTTGCAAGGGTATCACTGGCCCGGCAATCTGCGTCAGATGAAAAACATCATTAAAAGAGCTACTTTGCTGGCGGAACAAGAGTATATTTCATTAACTGAACTGGGAACTGAGTTGCTGACTCCTGCTGCTCCTACGCTAGCACTTAAGAATGAAGATACTGAGAAACAACAAATACTCGAAGCTTTAAGACAAACTGCAAATAACAAAAGCAAGGCTGCACAGCTTTTGGGCATTGATAGAAAGACATTATATAATAAGCTCAAACTATACGAAATAGGTCTTTAATAAGATGGATAATTAAACTCAACGCTCAGCAAACAGCCAACAATGTTAGCGATGCGCCTCTATTTGTGGAACTATTCCACAAATATGCCTCAACTTCCACAGGATTCTACAGAGTGCCACATTCTCCTAAATGTCACCACAAAGCCTATTACAGGCTGGTTTTCAAGCATTTAAAGCTGCACGCTTATTTATGGCACAGCATTTGGTTATACTTTTACAGAAGTTATTCAATAAACAGAATGTAAATTAAGTATAAACAATTTTTAAAGCAAATGATTATGAAAAAGTTAGTATTATTGGTGGCCATGTTCCTATGTGGAACTTCCATCTTTGCTCTTGCACAAGATCCGGTAAAGAAGAACCAACCGGTAACAGAGCAAAACGAGAACAAAACTGACAGTACAGTAACTGAAGAGCCTGCTCAGGAAGATACTGTAAAAGAGGAACCTAAGTCAGAAGAGCCTGCTAAAGACGCTCCTGCAACAGGTGAAACTCCTGCTCAGTCTGCCGAATAACAGTAAGCATACTTATATAAAAAAACCGTCCCTACTTTGTCTATTCAGGGGACGGTTTTTTTATGTGTTACTTATTGACTTTATAGAAAGCTGAATCCATTCCAAAGACTACCGGGCGGAACCGGAGCCTCAAGGTCTATCTGCTCTTTGGATACCGGATGAATAAAAGATATTCTACGAGCATGCAAGCAAATACTTCCATCGGGATTAGAACGGGCAAAACCATACTTTAAATCCCCTTTAATAGGACATCCCATTTTTGCCAACTGGCATCGTATTTGATGATGTCTGCCTGTCTTCAGGTCAACCTCTAACAAGTTATAATTCTGTGAACGGGCAATCAAACGATAATGCAAAATGGCTTTCTTTGAGTCAGGCACTTCCTTATCGTATGCGTAACTCTTATTCTGCTTTTCATTACGCACCAAATAATGCACCAACTCACCCTCCAGCTCTCGCGGACACTCTTTCACAATGGCCCAATAGGTTTTCTTCACCTCACTGTTCTTGAACATTTCATTCAAGCGTGAAAGAGCTTTGCTGGTTTTAGCAAAAACAACAAGACCACTCACCGGACGATCCAAGCGATGGGTAACCCCAACAAAAACATTACCGGGCTTCTGATACTTTTCCTTCAGATACTGCTTTACCGTTTCAGAAAGAGGTATATCACCGGTCTTGTCACCCTGCACAATCTCAGAGCTGGTCTTATTAACTACTATAATATGATTATCTTCGTAAACAACAGTCATTTACTACATATTCATTCCACCACAACAGTGAATAACCTGACCGGTTACATAAGAAGAAAGATCAGAAGCCAAGAATGTTGCTACATTTGCTACATCTTCAGGTGTTCCTCCACGACGCAAAGGAATTTGTTTTGCCCATTCAGCCTTCACCTCTTCTGAAAGAACAGCTGTCATCTCAGTAATAATGAAACCGGGAGCAATAGCATTGGCGCGTACACCACGTGAACCTAATTCTTTAGCAACAGATTTTGCCAAACCTATCATACCAGCTTTTGATGCTGAATAATTGCTTTGACCGGCATTTCCCGATACACCAACTACAGAAGCCATATTAATGATACTGCCTGTTTTTTGACGCATCATTATAGGTGTACATGCATGAATAAAGTTAAAAGCAGATTTCAAGTTCACGTTGATAACCATATCCCACTGTTGTTCAGTCATACGCATCATCAAGCCATCACGAGTAATTCCGGCATTATTAACCAAAATATCAATGCTTCCGAAATCTTTGTGTATCTCGGCAACAACTTTTGCAGTATCTTCAAAATTGGCTGCATTAGAAGCATATCCTTTTACTTTAACACCTAAGGCTGCAAGTTCTTTTTCAGTATTTTGAGCGTTTTCGTCAATAACCAAATCGGTGAATGCAACATTAGCACCTTCAGACGCAAACTTTAAAGCGATAGCCTTACCAATACCTCTTGCAGCACCAGTCACAATGGCTGTTTTTCCACTTAATAATCCCATACTAATTTATTATTTATTAATTTCAGTTTTATGTAGTGCTCCAAACACAATGTTGGAAACATATTTTTTTCGCGTAGCCACATCAAGATTGGCACCAATCTGTCCACGGATATATGGTACCTCAATGCCCTTCACACAATAATGAACCAATAAAGCAGTCATTTCAACATTGTCAATAAGAAAGACTCCTTTATCTTTTCCTTCCTGTAACACAGCTCTGAATAGCTGGATTTCTTTTGCATCAAAGCGCTTACGCACTTTCTCCACTTTCCAAATGTCGCGAAAGAAATTTGCCCGAAGCGTACCATTACGGAAAACGACTTCCTTTACAGCATCCAAGCGGGTATAAATCATTTCTATTATCTTTTCGTCGGGCGATATATTCTTTTCGGCAACACGCTTCATCACATCAGAAAGAATATCCAATTCTGATTCTACTACGGCTAAATAGATCTCATCTTTACTTTTAAAATAAGTATAAAGAGTTCTTCTACCTTTCTTAGAGGCCACAGCAATATCATTCATGGTCGTATTCTCCACTCCCATTTTAGCAAACAGTTGACGAGCTACGTCAACCAACTTAGCTTTGGTTTTTGATACTGTCATAGATTGATAAATTGCACATTGCTGAATAATGTGAGCAAAAATACTCCTTTTAGTTAAATCTTACAAGAAATAAAGTATTTATTCGCTTTAAAACACGATTCAAATCAATATACATAGATTTTATATAAAATAAATAATTATCAAACGAATCCATATACGCCTAGGAATCAGACCATTGAGATGATTTATAAAATAAATGCAAAAAATATCCATAGAAAAGTTTGCTATTTAAATAGATTGTAGTACCTTTGCATCATCAAAATATCGCGGAGTGGAGCAGTTGGTAGCTCGTTGGGCTCATAACCCAAAGGTCGTCTGTTCGAGTCAGGCCTCCGCAACTAAGTTCAGCAAATAAGGCATTCCTTTTGGAATGCCTTATTTATTTGTACCATATTAAAAATAGATGGGATCATGGATCATACCGAAATCCTGAGGGATTGCCATTTAAGCATAAAGATGGTTCACCCAAACACAAAAGAGAAAAGGCTGTCCTAAAACAACCTTTTCATTAACAACGACAAACAACTAAAAATTACTATTTGATGCCTTCCAATGCTTTCTTTGCAGTAGCGTTAGCAGGGTCGATAGCCAATATTTTGTTCCAAAATTCTTTTGATTGAGCTACAGCATTGTTAACTAAACAATAATATCCCAAATAGCTATAGCATTCTACTAAAACAGAATTATAACGAGCGTCATTCTTACTAGCCAACAATGAAATCACCGACTCGTAGTAAGGTTTAGCTAACCCTTGAGTTGTTTCCGGATCTAACGCCGAGTTAGTTCGCGCACGCCAAAAATAGCCCAAATAACTATCAGCAGCTTTCTGGGTAATAATTGTAAATACAGAATCAGCCTTTTGTAAACTTGTGATTTTCTCAGCGCTACTTACTGATTTTGTAGTTCCTTCACCGTAATACAGCTTACCTAATTGAAATAGTAAATCCGGTGTTTGTTTTTCCGAAGATTGTAAGCTCAAATATTTTGTATAAGCTTCAATAGAGCCTGTATAATCGTTTAGGCTCTCATAAGAAGATGAAATCTCTCTCCACAAATCAATCTTTGTAGTGTCAAGTTTCAAGGCATTCTGATATTGAGCTATTGCCTCATTATATTTTTTACTTTCACTGAGTAGGTGACCATAGTACATGTAATCCAAATAAGTAAAGTCTGATTTTTCGGGATGATTGAAGAAAGAATCAGCAGCCACAATCCCTTCATCATATTTCTTTAAATCAGTAAGGTTATACATTATCAAGCGGTAGAAAGTAGTGTTTTTTGCATTTTTCTCTACGCCCATACGTGCTACTTCTAGTGACTTTTCAAAATCATGGTTTAAAAATAACGCAAATGCATATTTTACCATGTCATCTTCCTTGGCCTCGGTCGTATGAATGAAAGATGAATAAGCTTCTATAGCTTGAGAAAAACGATTACGACTATAATAGATATTGGCAAGAGCCTTATAAACCGGTAAATAATCAGGAGCCATCTCCTTTAATTGAAGAAGTTTGTCAATAGCCTGTTCGGGACTGGCATCCTTATATACTTGAGCATATTTTAAATAAGCTTCTTTGCAATTTGAATCAAAATATATGGCCTGTTCATAGAACTGGCATGCAGTCCCAGCATCTTGTTTTGTTAGTGCAATATCGCCCTCAAGTACATATATACCTGGAAATTTATTATTTGCTTTTTTGGCATATTCAACGTACTTCTGAGCTTCAGTTATCTGCATCGCATCAAAATAAACACGAGCGACAGCAACAAGTAATGCAGGATCTTTTTTATTCTTCCCTTTAATAAGTTGCCCCAACTCATCTGAAGCTTGTTGTGGATTAGTCGTAATTAATTCTTTTATACGATCCAAGCGATTTTGCCAATCGCTATCGGCCGACTGCGCCCAAAGTGTACCGGCGACTAAAAAAAGCCCTAATAAAAAAATATAAAGTCTTTTCATTACTATGTATTTAAGTTACTATGTTATTCATCTTTAATATCTACCACACGTACTGGTTGGGTAGCAGGCACTAAGCCTGATTTCAATATAATCCTTTGTCCTTTATCTGATGTTAGAAAAGACGCAAATCCCCAAGGTAAAGCATTGCGAGGATCGTTGAGTAAAATGTAAATGCTACGAGTTAACGGATAATCACCATAAAACAAATAAGCTTGATAAGGTTTATAGCTATTATCCTTCGTTGCAATATCGTCTTCGCTCACAGACATTACCCTGATTTCGTTTCTGAATGATAAATTCGTTGTGTCACTCCGATTACCTAACCAATTAACTCCAATCACCCCTATTGCATGCGAGTTTTGAGCAACAAAATCAATAACCTCTTGATTATTATTCAATGCTTTGAGATCTTTTGAAAGCTTTTTGCCTTTACAGATAGAGTCTACTGCAAAACGAACCGTACTTGAGTTTTTATTATCAAATACAACTTGAATGTTTTTTAAAGATGAAGAAGGGTAAATTTCTTTCCAGGTTTTCACCTCACCAGTCAGCATACGTTTTATATCACGCAGACTAATCAATGAATCTTTATTGGCTCGGTTAATAATCAGAGCCAAACCATCCGTTGCCAATTTTATTTCTCGAGGAAAAAACTTACGACTATGGAACGAACTCATTTCTTCCGCCGATAGTGTACGTGTGGCAATAGCCAAACGTACACTATCTTTTAGCAGAAGATTAATAGCATTTACTTCTGTTGTAAATTTGGGAACAATTCCAGCCAAGGCAAAAGTACCTTCGAAAACATCAATTTCCTCTTGTATAATTGGCCGGAAACTTTCATCAGCAGCAATAGCAATTACCCCTGAAGTATAAGTATCCGTAAAACCGTCTTTCGGTTTATTATTACACGCTGAAATTAACATAACAAGCGCAAAAGTGCCAAGCCAAAACTGTTTCTTCATATTTACTGCAATCTAAATGTAATAGGTACTGTATATTTTACTGTAACGGGTTTACCGTTTTGCTTACCAGGAATCCATCTTGGCATAGAACGAATAACTCGAATTGCTTCTTTATCACAATATGGATCAAGAGATTTAACGACTTGAACATCTCGCACCGTACCATCTTTC
Organism: Bacteroides graminisolvens DSM 19988 = JCM 15093; assembly: GCF_000428125.1. Lineage (GTDB taxonomy): Bacteria > Bacteroidota > Bacteroidia > Bacteroidales > Bacteroidaceae > Bacteroides > Bacteroides graminisolvens. The sequence goes on along the minus strand of NZ_ATZI01000021.1, from coordinate 3,791 downwards.
CCTACGATAAACTGACAGATAACTCTACCCTGAGTTCCGTTTTCCTGTGCAATAGTAGGATATTTAAGGTTCTTCCCTATAAAAGAGAGCAACTCAGCTTGTCCTCCGGGGAAAGTTGGCATCTGCTCAACCATATCAAAAACCTTCTCTTCTTCAACAGGAGCTTGTGTAACTACCTGTTTCAAGTCTGCAATATCTTTACCATTAGCTTCGTCATTACCCTTAACATCGGCAATAGAAATACTTACCTTAGTCTGTGTTAACTCTTCCTGACTCTTAATTTCATCTTCATCAGCTACCTCAGAATCTTTTTTTATAACTGGGGCAGTGAACTTGATAGAACTTTTCAGAGCAGGAGGTGGCGGAGCCACAGGTTCTACTTTTTTCATTTCATCTTGCTTAACTTCGGGTTCTTCCAATTGCGACAAAGCAGTTACTTCAGTCATCACCTCTTTCTGTTTAGGAGTAGCCAACCGTATCAAAGTTGGTATACTAAAACCAATCAAAGCAATGACAAGAACAATAATCATAGCCATATTATGACGTTTAGAAGAATCTCCACGCATTTTATATGCACCATAGGCTTTATTCTTGCCATTAAATATCAGCTCACACCACTCAGAAGATGTCAAATCAATTTTTGCCATTTTTTACTTTAATTTTAGGTGTTAATCAGCTACATTTTGTGAAAGTCCACCTCTTGACTCAAAATTCTTCAGCAAGAATTCGTCACCACTAGTAATATCAACTATCACATATTTACCTATACTGCATATTTGCATTTCATCAAGCGCATCAATAAGATTTACATACTTTGATTTCTCAGTAGCTTTAATGATAACAACCGGAGTATTTTTACCATTTTTTATTTCACTGAGCTGTTGGGTATATTCTTCTTCTGATATTTCCATATTCAACTTTTTCTGTTTCAGCTCATTAACCTTACGTACAGCTTCTTTATTACGTTTAAGCAATAAAGAACGAATTCCGTCGGGTTTGTAAGATGTTTCTTTCAAAGAAGAATAATCTTTGTAGTCTGGTTCGCCTTCGTAATAATATAACTTATCATCACTTCCTAACAGTAAAGTTATAGCCTGTGAGGCTTTTACTTTAGTTTGTTGTTCTTCAGTTATATCTTTATCATTACTGGGCATACTTATCTCCATCGTTTGAGGTTTGCTCAACGAGGTACATAACATAAAGAAAGTAATAAGAAGCATATTCATATCAACCATAGGAGTAAAATCGACACGTACGGTCATTTTTTTCTGCTTACCCTTTCCGCCTTTCTTTTTATTGCCACTCTCTTGTACTTCAGCACTCATAGTTTATTCGATTTTTAATTTTCAGAAGTTGTTTTCAACGAAGTAATCAAGTTGTATCGATTCTCTCTGAGATCCTGAAGTGAATTCATAACCTTCTTAATTACCGAATAGGGAGTTGACTCATCTGCTTTGATAGCAATACGCAATTCGGAATTAACCAGACGTGCATTCCTAACCCATGATTTAAATTGATTATCTACACTATCACAAGGAATTCCTTCATTCTTTAGCACGGCATCTTGTTTCTCTGCCGGTAAATCAAGATATGTTTTCATACTTTTGATTGGTACACCAAATGTAGTTGAAACCATAAACTTCTTTATTTGTTCCGGAGAAAATGTAATACCATACTCTTGCCCCATCCCTTCTAAAGTTGCTTTTAAATCAGCTTGTTTATCCAAGCTCATAAAGATCTTGCCATCGGGATTTACCAATATTTGCAAGATGTCCTTTTCAGGGATCTTAATTTCAGAGACAGACGCTGGAGTTGTTACTTGTACCGGTTCCTTCTTTACAAATGTTGAAGTCAACATGAAGAAGGTAAGCAATAGCACAGTAACATCACTCATAGCTGTCATATCTATGAAAGTACTTTTTTTCTTAATTTTGGCTCTACCCATAATTTTAAGCGTTTAAAATGAACTCTTACTTATGAGTTGCTGCAAATGTTTGTACAATTGAAAAGCCTACTTCATCAAGGCTATAAGTCAGTTTATCAATTTTATTAGTATAATAGTTATAGGCTATTACTGCTAAAGCACCTGTTAAGATACCAAACGCTGTATTTATTAACGCTTCAGAAATACCTTGCGATAATGCCATTGAATCAGCAGCCCCACCAGCGGCCAAAGCAGCAAATGAACGAATCATACCGATAACCGTACCAAGCAACCCCATCAAAGTACCCAAAGTCGTTATAGTACCGATAATAGGTAAATTTTGTTCCATCATTGGCAATTCCAAAGCGGTAGCTTCTTCCAGTTCTTTTTGAATAGCCAATAGTTTTTGGTCTTTAGAAAGAGTCGCATCACGTTCCATTTCATCATACTTCTGAAGAGTAGACGTAACTACATTTGCAACAGAACCTCTTTGTTTGTCACAAATAGCTTGAGCCTTTTTAAGATCACCAGCTGTCAAAGCTTCTTTGATATTCTTAACGAACTTTACAAGAGAACCTTTGCCAAAAGCAGAACGAAGAGCAAAGTAACGTTCAATACTTAGCGCAAGTACTGTAAGTAACAAGGTCTGAATAATCGGAACAATAAAACCACCTTTATAAATAGTACCTAAAAAATTTCCTGGCAGCGGATGATTGTTAGGATCATTGTTCATAAAGTTAGCCGGGTTACCTAATAAGAACTGATAAATACATACTGCAATTATAAAGCAGAAGATAATTACCAAACCTGCAGATCTAATACCTGTAAATGAATAAGCTTTTTTTTGATTAGTTTCCATAATGTGTAAGTATAAAAAGATATGTTTAAAAATAAAATAATTCTGATAAGCATAATATCTCCTAGCAGACAAGATAATACAAGCCTGCTAAACATATTAGAGATAAAAAAGTCTTGGAACTAAATAAGAATTCGTCTTAAGAGGTAGACGTAATAATCGCACACACCTGAAAGACAATGGTGTGAGGTATTTGAGTAGAATAATTTGCTTCTGTCAGTAACTAACTGATTCTCTCTGATACTCAAATGCAATAATAAATCTCTTATCGCACTAAGATACTCAGCAGCACGACGTGCACGATAATGATTTGCATGTAAGAGAGATTCTGAAACTCCTTTTATACTTAAATCAGCATATGATACGGTCAGTGTTTTATAGAGCATATCCATATTCAGCGATGAATATAAGCTAGCACTTTCATCCTCCGATGAAAACGATTCAGCTGCTTCATTGCATGCATGTACTGCACATACAGTATTTGCACCAGCACTCAAAGGAAGTACCAGCAATGCAATTAACAAAAGACATCTAAGCATAAACTTCATCACTCTCTGCTATTCGAATTTTCATTGGCAAAATTACGAAGTATATTAATACCAAATTCATTATTCACATCTTTTAAGTCGGATATAATCGTATAAAAAAACATAAATAGGAAGTCTTTAATCTAATAATTATAACCTCCTTAAACGCAAAAAAGTCCCACAGCTTTGAGCTGCAGGACTTCTTCAAAAAACGGCGACTACCTACTCTCCCACTGTTACGCAGTACCATCGGCGTGACAAGGCTTAACTTCTCTGTTCGGAATGGGAAGAGGTGGAACCCTTGTGCTATAGTCACCTTAATAAGATAGACATAATGTACACAAAAAATAAATCAATCAATCAGCTAAACGTATATAAAAACCATACTGACAAGAAGAAAGTGAACGGGCAATTAGTATTGCTCGGCTGTGATATTTCTATCTATACACCTGCAACCTATCAACGTCATCGTCTTTGACGACCC
>NZ_ATZI01000020.1 GCF_000428125.1 Bacteroides graminisolvens DSM 19988 = JCM 15093 | reverse complement strand
AGGTGACTATAGCACAAGGGTTCCACCTCTTCCCATTCCGAACAGAGAAGTTAAGCCTTGTCACGCCGATGGTACTGCGTAACAGTGGGAGAGTAGGTAGTCGCCGTTTTTTAGAGAAGTCCTGCAGCTATACAAAGCTGTGGGACTTTTTGCGTTTAAAGCCTACCGGAGATATCCATTTGAAACACAGGAATGAAAAATATATTAAACTAGTTCCTTTTTCCTCTCATCTTAAAACAAAAATGCTGTTAATTTCGTATATTTGGCCCATTCCTTCTGGTTAAGACACACGATTGATATATAAACTTCAAAATAATCCTATAAGTATGGAAAATAAAATTCAAGAACTCACAGATAAGATTTATCGTGAAGGCGTTGAAAAAGGAAATGAAGAAGCTCAGAAACTGATAGCAAAAGCGGAAGCTGATGCGAAAACAATTATTGAAAAAGCCCGTAAAGAGGCCGATGCAATTAATGCATCTGCTCGTAAAGCTGCAGAAGAGTTGGTCGAGAATACCAAATCAGAGTTGAAATTGTTTGCCAGTCAGTCTGTTAATGCGCTCAAGTCTGAGATTGCATCTGTGGTTACTGATAAAATTGTTTCAGCTCCGGTTAATGAGTTCGTAAATAACAAAGAGTATCTTTATTCGTTTATCGTTGCTTTAGCTTCTAAATGGAGTGCTAACGAGCCTATTACAATCAGTACTCAAGAAGCAGAAGCTCTGAAAGCTTATTTTGCAGCACATGCCAAATCTCTTTTAGATAAAGGCGTTCAAATAGAACAAGTAAATGGCATTAAAACACTCTTCACCGTATCTCCGAAAGATGGATCTTATAAAATAAACTTTGGGGAAGAAGAATTTATGAATTACTTTAAGGCATTTTTGCGTCCACAATTGGTTGAGATGCTTTTCAGCGTTTAGCCTTTAAACAATCCATATATGAGTAAATATTATTGTTTGGTGGCTGGTTTACCTGACATTCATTTGGAAGATACCAAATTGAGTTATACGGTAGCCGACTTCAGAACTGAAATATATCCGGATTTATCATCTGCTGATAAAAAGCTTATTGATCTGTTTTATCTGAAATTTGATAATCGAAATTTGATAAAGCTGTTGAATGATAAAGATGCTGTCACTGACAATAGGGGAAATTATACCGGGCAAGAATTGCTTGATTTGATAACTCAGGTCAGAGATGGTGTCAATGAGGAATCTTTGGCATATCCTACATACCTTATCGATTTTATTTCCTATTACTATAGTGAGAATAATGATGATAATGCTGCTGTTCAAGAAGATTATCTCTCATCATTGTATTTTGAATATGCCATGAGGTCGAAGAATGAATTTATCGTGTCATGGTTTGAATTTAATCTTAATCTCAATAATATTTTAGCAGCTCTTGTTTCTCGTAAATACAAACAGGATGTGGCTCGTTCTATCGTGGGGAACACGGATGTAAGTATTGCACTCAAAACTTCCGGAGCCCGTGATTTTGGGTTGACCGGTGAGGTGGATTATTTTGAACCGTTGCTTAAAATGACAGAGGTAGACGATTTAGTTGAGAGAGAAAAGAAAATAGATATACTTAAATGGAAATGGTTGGAAAATGCAACTTTCTTTAATTATTTTACTATAGAGCGTATTTTTGCTTTTCTGCTCCAATTAGAAATGGTTGAGAGATGGATTTTAATGGATAAGGAACGGGGCAGTAAACTCTTTAGGCAAATGATAGATTCGCTAAAGAATGATGTTCAGATTCCCGTTGAATTTAGATAAATAAACAAATAAATTATATGGCAACAAAAGGAACTGTTTGTGGAGTAATATCCAACATGGTAACCCTCACAGTTGACGGTCCTGTAGCTCAAAATGAGATTTGTTATATCTCAACTGGTGGTGACAGGCTGATGGCTGAGGTAATTAAAGTAGTAGGTGTCAATGCTTATGTTCAGGTATTTGAAAGCACACGTGGTTTGAAGGTTGGTTCAGAGGCTGAGTTTACCGGACACATGCTTGAAGTTACCTTAGGACCGGGTATGCTTTCTAAAAACTACGATGGTTTACAGAATGACCTCGATAAAATGGATGGTGTTTTCTTGAAGCGTGGACAGTACACTTTTCCACTGGACAAGGACAAAAAATGGCATTTTTCTCCTTTAGTGAAAATAGGAGATAAGGTTGAAGCAGCAACATGGCTCGGACAAGTTGATGAAAACTTCCAGCCTTTAAAAATCATGGTGCCCTTTACACTAAAAGGTATTTACACTGTTAAATCAATTGTATCTGAAGGTGAATATGGTATCTATGATGTTATCGTTGTGCTTGTAGGCGAAGACGGTAATGAAGTTGAAGTGAACATGATTCAAAGGTGGCCTGTAAAAAGAGCCATGATTAATTATAAAGAAAAACCACGCCCATTTAAATTATTGGAAACCGGTGTACGTGTTATAGATACAGTAAACCCGATTGTTGAAGGTGGAACCGGATTTATTCCCGGACCGTTCGGTACAGGAAAAACCGTTCTTCAGCATGCCATATCCAAACAAGCAGAGGCCGACATTGTGATTATTGCAGCTTGTGGTGAACGTGCCAATGAAGTAGTGGAAATCTTTACGGAATTTCCCGAATTGATAGACCCGCATACCGGACGCAAATTGATGGAACGTACAATCATCATTGCAAATACGTCGAATATGCCGGTTGCTGCGCGTGAAGCTTCTGTTTATACAGCTATGACCATTGCCGAGTACTACCGTGCTATGGGTCTGAAGGTTCTGTTGATGGCCGATTCAACCTCACGTTGGGCACAGGCTTTGCGTGAAATGTCCAATCGTATGGAAGAGTTGCCTGGTCCGGATGCATTTCCCATGGATTTATCTTCTATTATTTCCAACTTTTACGGCAGAGCCGGTTACGTAGTTCTGAATAACGGCAACACGGGCTCCATCACTTTTATCGGAACGGTGTCTCCTGCCGGCGGAAACTTGAAAGAACCGGTTACTGAGAATACAAAGAAAGTTGCGCGTTGTTTTTACGCACTTGAACAAGACCGGGCAGATAGAAAGCGTTATCCTGCCGTGAATCCGATTGATTCGTATTCTAAATATATTGAGTACCCCGAATTTGAAGATTATATAGGCAAGCGCATCAATAATGAATGGCTGAAGAAAGTCAACGAAATAAAAACCCGTTTGCAAAGAGGTAAGGAGATTGCAGAACAAATAAACATCTTGGGTGACGACGGTGTTCCTGTGGAATATCACGTTACTTTTTGGAAATCGGAGCTGATTGACTTTGTCATTCTTCAACAAGATGCTTTTGATGAGATTGATGCGGTAACTCCTATGGAGAGACAAGAAGCTATTGTTAACATGGTTATTGATATTTGCCACACTGAATTTGAATTTGATAATTTCAACGAAGTAATGGATTACTTTAAGAAGATGATCAATGTTTGCAAACAGATGAATTATTCCAAGTTCAAGTCACCGGAATATGATGATTTCGTAAAGCAATTAAACGAATTGATTCAAGAAAGGAAAGCTTAATTCGATAACCGTAAAGTAAATAAGTATAATGGCAACAAAAGCATTTCAGAAAATATATACGAAAATCACTCAGATTACCAAAGCTACCTGTTCGTTGAAAGCAGCAGGAGTTGGGTATGACGAGCTGGCTACTGTTAACGGTAAGTTAGCTCAGGTGGTTAAAATAACAGGAGATGAAGTGACGCTACAGGTGTTTGAAGGTACAGAAGGTATACCGACAAATGCTGAAGTGGTATTCTTAGGCAAAGCTCCTACGATAAAAGTAAGTGAACAGCTTTCCGGCCGGTTCTTTAATGCATTCGGAGACCCGATTGACGGGGGACCGGAAATTGAAGGCGAGGAGGTTGAAATTGGCGGTCCGTCGGTCAACCCGGTTCGACGTAAGCAGCCGTCTGAACTGATCGCAACCGGAATAGCAGGTATTGACTTGAATAATACGTTGGTTTCCGGTCAGAAAATTCCCTTCTTCGCTGACCCCGACCAACCCTTCAACCAAGTAATGGCCAATGTAGCGCTGCGGGCAGAAACAGATAAAATTATTTTGGGAGGTATGGGTATGACCAATGATGATTACCTGTATTTCAAAAATGTGTTCTCAAATGCCGGAGCTCTTGACCGTATTGTGAGTTTTGTGAATACAACGGAGAATCCTCCGGTAGAGCGTTTGCTGATTCCCGACATGGCCCTTACTGCTGCCGAATATTTTGCAGTGAATAACAATGAAAAAGTCTTGGTACTTCTTACGGATATGACCTCTTATGCCGATGCACTTTCTATTGTGTCAAACCGTATGGATCAGATTCCTTCCAAAGACTCTATGCCTGGCTCACTATACTCCGATTTGGCTAAGATTTATGAGAAAGCCGTGCAATTCCCAGCAGGGGGCTCCATTACTATTATAGCCGTAACAACTCTTTCGGGTGGCGACATCACTCATGCTGTGCCCGATAATACCGGATACATTACGGAAGGACAGCTATTCCTGCGTCGCGACAGTGATATTGGTAAGGTGATTGTGGATCCGTTCCGTTCACTTTCTCGTTTGAAGCAGTTAGTTACCGGAAAGAAGACCCGTAAAGATCATCCGCAAGTAATGAATGCGGCCGTACGTTTGTATGCCGATGCGGCGAATGCTAAAACCAAGTTGGAGAACGGTTTTGATTTGACTAACTACGATGAGCGTACATTGGCTTATGCAAAAGATTATTCGAATCAATTGCTGGCTATTGATGTGAACTTGAATACGACTGAGATGCTAGATGTAGCTTGGGGATTGTTTAGTAAGTACTTCCGCCCCGAAGAAGTGAACATCAAACAAGAGTTAGTAGATCAGTACTGGAAATAAATATCATCCATAAGCTTATAAGATGGCTATAAAGTTTCAATATAACAAAACGTCTCTTCAACAGCTCGAAAAGCAACTGAAAATACGCGTGCGTACTCTTCCTATTATAAAGAATAAAGAGAGTGCTTTGCGTATGGAGGTCAAACGTTGCAAATCTGAAGCTGTGTTGCTAGAGGAAAGGCTCGAAAAACAAATTCTTGCCTATGAAGCCATGTTCGCTCTTTGGAATGAGTTTGATGCTTCGTTAATCAGGGTAAACGATGTTCATCTGGGTATTAAAAAGATTGCCGGTGTACGGGTTCCATTGCTCGAAAACGTCGATTTTGATATTCGCCCCTATAGTTTGTTTAACGCTCCCAAGTGGTATGCCGATGGTATACATTTGCTAAAAGGATTGGCGCAAACAGCTATTGAACGAGAGTTTATTCTGGCTAAATTAAACTTGCTGGAACATGCGCGTAAGAAAACGACTCAAAAGGTTAATCTTTTTGAGAAGGTACAAATACCTGGTTATCAGGATGCGTTGCGTAAAATAAAACGCTTTATGGAAGATGAAGAGAACTTATCGAAGTCTTCACAAAAGATATTGAAATCGCAACAAGAGAAAAGAAAGGAGGCTGAGTTATGATTACTAAAATGAAAAAACTCACTTTTCTTGTTTACCATAAGGAATATGATGCTTTTTTAAATAATCTCCGTGATTTAGGGGTTGTTCATATTGCTGAGAAACAGCAAGGAATGGCAGATAATTCAGCGTTACAAGAAAAGATTCGCTTATCTGCCAGGTTGTCTGCTACGATAAAATTGCTTCAGAATATAAAAACTGAAGAGAAAGTAACGGATGATTCGGAAACCGTTTCAGCCTCAAGGGGAATGCAAATTCTTGATGAGGTTGATGAGCTGCTCAATCATAAAAGTAGTTTGCAACAACAGATTCTGGCATATGAAAAGGAACTTGCCGTATTAGAACCATGGGGCGATTTCTCTCCCGAGAGTATCGCCAAGCTGCGTGATTCCGGCTATGATATTGGATTTTATATATCAACGGAAGCTAATTTCAATGAAGATTGGATAGAGGCTTACAATGCCATGGTCATTAATAGAGTCGCTTCGAAGGTTTACTTTATCACTTTTACCAAAACGAATCAAGAAATTGATTTGGATGTGGAGCGGATTAAGTTGCCCGATCGGTCATACGGCCAAACGCAAGAACTCATTCTAAATAATAAAGAAGAATTATTGCGTCAAGAGGAAACCCTGCACAACATCGCGCGGAAGGATATTCCTTCATTATTGGCTGCCAGGAAAGAGTTAAACGGTGAGATTGAATTTGATCAAGTCGTTCTTAACACCGAACCAGCTGCCGGCGAAAAGCTTATGCTGTTGCAAGGGTGGTTACCGGCATCGGAAGAAGACCCAATTGTTGCTTACCTGAATTCGCAGTCAGTGTATTATGATATCAAGAAGCCGGCACCGGAAGACAATGTACCTATTCAATTGAATAATAAGGGACTGTTTGCCTGGTTCGAGCCAATTTGCAAGCTGTATATGCTGCCTAAATACAATGAACTGGACCTGACTCCGTTTTTTGCTCCATTTTTCATGCTCTTCTTCGGGCTTTGTCTGGGAGATTCGGGGTATGGACTGTTTTTGCTTTTGGGTGTGACTCTGTACCGTTTGCTGGCAAAAAACATAGGTAAAACCATGAAACCCATTTTGTCTTTGGTGCAGTTACTAGCTGCTTCCACTTTCTTTTGTGGCATGCTGACCGGAACCTTTTTCGGAGCTAATTTTTATGATTTAGACTGGCCATTTATTCAACGAATGAAACACGCCATTGCCATGGACAACAATGATATGTTTCAACTGTCGCTGTTATTGGGCGTTATACAGATTCTATTTGGTATGATTCTTAAGGCAGTTAATCAGGCTATACAATTTGGATTCAAATATGCCGTAGGAACGATTGGCTGGATTATCTTGTTAGTATCAGTTGGTTTGGCTGCCGTATTACCGGCTGTATTCCCGATGGGTGGAACTGCACATCTTGTTATTCTTGCTATAGCAGGAGCCATGATCTTGTTCTATAACAGTCCGGATAAGAATATCTTTATCAACTTTGGTTTAGGATTATGGGATTCTTATAATATGGTAACAGGCTTACTGGGCGATATATTATCTTATGTGCGCTTGTTTGCTTTGGGACTTTCGGGCGGAATTCTGGCCAGCGTGTTTAATAGTCTGGCAGTAGGCATGAGTCCGGATAATGTAATTGCAGGTCCCATTGTTATGGTGCTTATTTTTGTTATAGGTCACTCTATCAATATCTTTATGAATGTATTGGGCGCTATGGTGCACCCTATGCGTTTAACCTTTGTAGAATTCTTCAAGAATTCGGGTTACGAAGGAGGAGGAAAGGAATACAAGCCTTTCAGCAAATAATTTATCAATGAATATATAAACAATAAAATAGAATAAAATTATGGAAATGAATTTATTTATTGCCTATATCGGCATCGCAGTTATGGTTGGTTTGTCTGGTATCGGCAGCGCTTATGGTGTAACAATTGCCGGTAATGCAGCAATTGGTGCTTTGAAGAAAAACGATACCGCTTTTGGTAACTTCTTGGTGCTTACAGCCCTTCCGGGAACACAAGGATTATATGGTTTTGCCGGATACTTTATGTTTCAAACCATCTTTGGCGTGTTGACACCTGCCATTACAGGTATTCAGGCTGCTGCTGTTTTAGGTGCCGGTATTGCATTAGGATTGGTTGCACTTTTCTCGGCCATTCGTCAGGGACAAGTATGTGCAAATGGTATTGCAGCGATAGGTCAAGGTCATAATGTGTTTGGAAATACGCTGATTCTGGCTGTATTCCCTGAATTATATGCTATCGTGGCGCTTGCTGCTACCTTCCTGATGGGTAGTGCACTGGTTGCGTAATGAGCAATAAAACATAGAAAAAATTGAAAACATCCGTAGGTTTTAAACTTGCGGATGTTTTTTTATGCCCAATTGAGTCATTTCCGCAAACGTTTGTTACCTCTTATTTACTTAGATTTAATGTGTTACGCGTGATATTTCGATAATTAATATGTATTTTTGCAATATTAGTGATATAGCGTATTAGTTTTATATGATAAAAGAATTATTGTTACCCGATTATATATTTGAGTCAAGCTGGGAAGTATGTAATAAAGTGGGAGGTATCTACACGGTATTGTCTACTCGTGCCAATACTCTTCAGGCTCATTTTCACGACAAACTTATTTTTGTGGGGCCCGATGTGTGGCAAGGAAAAGAGAACCCTTTGTTTCTGGAATCGAAGACTCTTTTCAGTGACTGGCGCGAAAAAGCCTTGAAAGAAGGATTAAGCATACGCATTGGGCGCTGGAATATTCCAGGTAAACCCATCGTTATGTTGGTTGATTTTCAGCCATTTTTCTCACATAAAAATGAAATCTACACAGAGATGTGGAACGCTTTTCAGGTTGATTCCTTGCATGCGTACGGTGATTACGATGAAGCGTCCATGTTTTCTTATGCGGCGGGCCGGTTGGTAGAAAGTTTCTATCGTTATTACCTGTCTGACAACGATCAAGTTGTTTATCAGGCGCATGAGTGGATGACCGCCTTAGGCGCTTTGTACATACAACAAGCCGTTCCCGAAATTGCTACTATATTTACGACCCATGCAACTTCTATCGGGCGCTCCATTGCCGGAAACGAGAAACCTCTTTACGACTATTTGTTTGCTTACAATGGCGACCAAATGGCTCAGGAACTTAATATGGAATCCAAGCACTCCATAGAAAAACAAGCAGCTCATCATGTTGACTGTTTTACAACCGTAAGTGAAATCACGAACCGGGAATGTAAGCAGTTGCTAGAAAAGGAGGCAGACGTGGTGCTGATGAATGGATTTGAGGACGATTTTGTTCCCAAAGGAGCGGCTTTTACCGGTAAACGTAAAAGAGCTCGGACAGCTATGCTGCGTGTAGCCAATTGTTTGTTGGGCACTAATCTGACCGATGACACGCTGATTATAGGAACCAGTGGACGTTATGAATTCAAGAATAAAGGAATTGATGTTTTTATTGAATCATTGTACCAATTGAATAAGGACGAAAAACTCAATAAAACGGTACTTGCCTTTATCAATGTGCCTGCGTGGGCCGGAGAAGCGCGCGAAGATTTAGTAGAACGTTTACAGAGTCGAAAGAAATACAATACTCCCTTGCCCAATTCGTTTATATCTCATTTGTTATTCGAACCTGAATTCGATAAAATAACACATGCATTTAAGAGGCTTGGCATGACTAATAACCCGGATGACAAGGTAAAAGTCATTTTTGTACCGTGTTACCTGAACGGAAAAGACGGTGTATTCAACAAAGAGTATTACGATTTGTTATTAGGACAGGACCTCAGTGTGTATCCTTCATACTATGAACCTTGGGGGTATACGCCTCTTGAGAGTATTGCCTTCGGGGTGCCCACCATTACTACGGATTTAGCCGGTTTTGGTTTATGGGTTAACGGTTTGGATACATGCAATTGCATAAATGATGGGGTAGAAGTACTTCATCGTACAGACAGTAACTACATGGAAGTAGCCGATAGCATAAAAAATACGATCACAGTATTTGCTTCTAAGACCGCCGAAGAAACCGCTGAAATAAGCGGTAAGGCAACTGCGATTGCCGAGAAAGCGTTGTGGAAGCACTTTATAACGTATTATTACGAGGCTTATCATATTGCTTTATGCAATGCGGCAAAGCGCAAATAAGATAAAGATTTATTCATCAATAAGTAAATTAATAGCATTATGAAGATTAAAGTTAGCAATGTGAATACTCCTAATTGGAGGGAAGTAACTGTGAGATCTTCTGTTCCGGCAGAGCTTGAGAAATTATCCGAAATGGCTCGTAATGTCTGGACATTGTGGAATTATGAAGCAACAGATTTGTTCAGAAGTCTCGATCCGGCTTTATGGAAAGAGGTAGGACAAAACCCCGTTTTGCTTCTGGAACGTATGAATTTTGATAAACTGGAAGCTTTGGCTAATGACAAGCTCGTTCTGAAAAGAATGAATGATGTATATGCCAAGTTCAGAGATTATATGGATGTTGAACCCGATTCAAAGCGTCCTTCCGTTGCCTATTTCAGTATGGAATATGGTTTAAATCATGTTCTTAAAATATACTCGGGAGGTCTGGGTGTTTTGGCAGGTGATTATTTGAAGGAAGCGTCTGACAGTAATGTGGACCTCTGCGCCATCGGTTTCTTATACAGATATGGTTATTTTACTCAATCATTGGCTATAGACGGACAACAGATTGCTAATTACGAAGCTCAGAACTTTGGTACACTTCCGTTGGAAAGGGTGAATGATGCGCACGGACAACCTCTTGTGGTGGATGTTCCCTATATCGATTACGTAGTACATGCTTATGTGTGGAAAGTAAATGTGGGACGCATATCCTTGTATCTGCTCGATACGGACAATGAAATGAATAGCGAGTTCGACCGCTCTATCACTCATCAGCTGTATGGTGGCGACTGGGAGAACCGTTTGAAACAAGAAATCTTGTTGGGCATCGGAGGTATACTAACTTTGAAAGCGCTCGGCATTAAGAAAGATATATATCATTGTAATGAGGGACATGCCGCTTTGATTAACGTGCAGCGTCTTTCTGATTATGTTGCCGAAGGATTGAGCTTTGATCAAGCGATAGAATTAGTCAGAGCCTCTTCTCTTTATACGGTTCACACTCCGGTTCCGGCTGGGCACGACTACTTCGATGAAGGGTTGTTTGGTAAATACATGAGTGGCTATCCTCAAAAACTGGGAATCTCTTGGGATGATTTGATGGATTTAGGTCGCAATAACCCGGGAGACAAGGGTGAACGCTTCTGTATGTCGGTCTTTGCATGTAATACTTCGCAAGAAGTAAATGGCGTAAGCTGGATGCACGGTAAAGTATCACAAGAAATGTTCTCGTCTATCTGGAAAGGATACTTCCCCGAAGAGAGCCATGTGGGTTACGTAACCAACGGAGTACATTTCCCAACCTGGAGTGCGCGCGAGTGGAAACAACTCTATGCCAAATATTTTGATAGCAACTTCCTTTATGACCAGTCGAACCCTAAAATATGGGAAGCAATCAACAACGTGCCCGATGAGGAAATATGGAATACCCGTCAAACCATGAAGCACAAGCTGGTTGACTACATACGCAAACAGTTTAGCGAAACGTGGTTGAAAAATCAGGGAGATCCCTCTCGCATTGTTTCGCTGATGGAGAAAATCAATCCGAATGCCTTGTTAATTGGTTTCGGACGCCGTTTTGCCACCTACAAACGTGCGCACTTACTTTTTACGGATCTGGATCGTTTGTCTAAGATTGTCAATAACCCCGATCGCCCCGTGCAATTCCTGTTTACAGGGAAAGCCCATCCTCATGATGGCGCCGGACAGGGATTAATCAAAAGAATTATAGAGATATCAAGGAGACCTGAATTCTTAGGAAAGATTATCTTCCTTGAAAACTATGACATGCAGTTGGCCCGTCGTTTGGTCACCGGCGTTGATATCTGGTTAAACACTCCTACAAGACCTTTGGAAGCATCGGGTACATCCGGTGAAAAGGCTTTGATGAATGGAGTATTGAATTTCTCTGTGCTCGACGGTTGGTGGCTGGAAGGTTACCGCGAGAAGGCAGGTTGGGCGTTGACCGAGAAGCGTACTTACCAGAATCAGGAATACCAAGATCAGCTGGATGCGGCAACTATTTATAGTATATTGGAGACAGAGATCTTGCCATTGTACTATGACAAGAATGAAGCCGGTTATTCCGAAGAATGGATTAAGTATATTAAAAACTCCATCTCTCAAATTGCTCCGCATTATACCATGAAACGCCAGTTGGACGACTACTATGATCGGTTCTACAACAAACTGGCCAAACGTTTCCATGTTTTAAATGCTGACAATTATAAGAAAGCCAAGGAAATAGCAGCGTGGAAGGAAGAGGTTGCCGAGAAATGGGATTCTATTGAGGTCGTTTCTTTTGAAAAGAGTGAAGAATTACTTCAGGATTCTATTCAAAGCGGCAAGGATTACACCATTACTTACGTCATTGATGAGAAGGGATTGAATGATGCGATCGGCATTGAGCTGGTTACCATTTTTACTGATGCAGATGGCAAAGAACATGTTTATTCCGTTGAACCTTTCGAGGTAGTTAAAAAGGAAGGAACACTTTATACTTTCCAGGCAACTCACAGCTTATCCAATGCAGGAAGCTTCAAGGTGGCATACCGCATGTATCCTAAAAATCCGGATCTGCCTCATCGTCAGGACTTCTGTTATGTTCGTTGGTTTAACTAAATAGAACGTATGATACTAAAAAAGGTCGCTAACTTAGCGACCTTTTTTAGTATCTGATTACCGGATGATTACTTAATAAGCTCGGCCAATTTAGCTTGAAGCTCTTCACCGTGTAAGCCACGTGCCACAATGGTTCCGTCTTTGTCAATCAGCACAACATGAGGAATGCTGCGGATGGCATAAAGTCGAGAACCTTCGCTTTCCCAGAATTTAAGGTCGGACATTTGAGGCCACGTAATATTCAATTGCTTGATGCCATCTTTCCAAGACTGGAGGTCTCTGTCTAACGACACGCCTACAATTTCAAATCCCTTCGTTTTATATTTCGCATAAGCCTCAACCAAGTTAGGCATTTCACGTCTGCAAGGACCACACCAGCTAGCCCAGAAGTCTACCAAAACCACTTTGCCTTTACCAGCCACATCAGACAGTTTGATATCCTTGCCTTCGGGAGTTTTCATCTGGAAATCAACAAACTTCTGACCTACAGCCGTGGCTTTTGCTGTTTTAACCAACTCCTTCAGATGAACAATCGTTTCATTGCTTTGGAATGCAGCCGGAACTTTCTCGAGCAGCGGTTCAATTTCTGTATATTCCAGGTAGTAGTTATACTGCCCCAAAAGGAATACACCAACCGTGTTTTCTATGTTCTTCTGAATACCGTCTTTTATTATTTTCATCATCTCTTCTTCCAGAGAATTCATCTCCTTCAGTTTGGCTTCTTTCTGCTCATCGGTCAGCGCCGGATTCCCCATTGATTCATAAATCTCATTCTGCTTATTATTCAATGCGCTCATTTGCGTTCTGAATTCCTGGTAAGCATTATTGGCCGGAGTACCTATGGCAGAATTTTCTTCCTTACCCATCTTCACATCTATCTTTCCGTTTTCAAGGAAGAAATCCATGATGAGTTGATTGTCTCCTTTAGAATAAGTAATATATCTGTTAACAGTAGAGTCCTGACTTCCTTCAAAGCTGAAACCGCCTTTCGAGATGATAGCCGTATCAATCTTGTTGAATTCTCTATTTGAACGTTCCTGTAAAAATACAGTATCACCATCTGCTGCGCCTTCAATGGTTCCGCTAATTGTGTAACCTTTATTTCCGCTGTTACAAGCTGATATACCCAGGGCTGTTACCGTAAGTAAATAGATCAGTTTCTTCATACTTCTGTCAATTAAATGAATATTTATTTATGCAAAGATAGTTTTTTTGTTGAGCCTTGTCATAATGCTGATGTTATATTATGATAATATATTCATCTAATACTAGAAATATGTACCTTTGTGCGCCTAATAAAGTATGAATATGCAAGAAGAAGATTTTATCATAGAGATTCGTAACGTCTCAAAATTTTTTGGAGAAAAAACAGCTCTCGAATGTATCAATTTATCCGTTCGCAAGGGTGAGTTTGTGACTATTCTCGGTCCTTCGGGATGTGGTAAAACAACCTTGCTACGTTTGCTGGCCGGCTTTCAGACGGTTTCTGAGGGCGAAATACGCATTGCCGGCAAAGAAATTACGCAAACACCTCCGCACAAACGCCCTGTAAACACCGTTTTCCAGAAATACGCTCTCTTTCCTCACCTGAATGTATATGACAATATTGCTTTCGGACTCAAACTCAAGAAGCTTTCCAAAGCTGTGATTGAAAGAAAGGTGAGAGCCTCTTTGAAGATGGTGGGGATGACCGATTATGAATTCAGAGACGTAGACTCCTTGTCGGGCGGACAGCAGCAGCGAGTTGCCATCGCCCGTGCCATTGTCAACGAGCCGGAAGTTTTGTTGCTCGACGAACCCTTGGCAGCACTCGACTTGAAGATGCGCAAAGACATGCAGATGGAGTTGAAAGAGATGCATAAACGCCTGGGCATCACCTTCGTTTATGTCACCCATGATCAGGAAGAGGCGCTCACATTGAGCGATACGATTGTGGTGATGAGCGATGGGAGAATACAACAGATAGGCACACCCATTGATATTTATAATGAACCGGCCAACTCCTTCGTTGCCGACTTTATAGGCGAGAGCAACATCCTGAACGGTACCATGATCAAAGATAACCTGGTGCGTTTTTGTGATACCGATTTTGAATGCGTGGACAGAGGGTTCGGCGAGCAGACTCCTGTCGACGTGGTCATCAGGCCCGAAGATATCTACATCTTTCAGCAATCGGATGCCGCTCAACTGACGGGAGTGGTGCAATCAACCATCTTCAAAGGTGTGCATTACGAAATGACAGTGCTCTGTGGCGACTATGAATTCCTGGTGCAAGATTACCATCATTTTGAGGTAGGCGATACGGTGGGTTTGCTGGTTAAGCCCATGGATATTCACATTATGCATAAAGAACGTGTTTGCAATACGTTTGAAGGCAAACTGCTCGATGCCGAGCACGTAGAGTTTTTGGGTTGCACCTTTGCCTGTATGCCGGTTAGCTGTGCCCAGCCGGGTGAGAAAGTAAGTGTTGAGGTCGACTTTAATCAGATTATTCTGCAAGACAACGAAGAAGACGGAGCGCTTACCGGCGAAGTACGATTCATTCTGTATAAAGGAAACCATTACCACCTCACCGTTTTATCCGATTGGGACGAACTGGTGTATGTGGATACCAATGATGTGTGGGATGACGGTGACCGGGTAGGAATTACCATTCCGGCCGAGGCCATTCGTGTTGTGAAGTGCTAACCCATTAAAGAAACCAAGAAGTGATTAAAAGAATTTCATTGTTTTTTGCATCGCGCAAGAGTTGGACCCTCCCTTACGTCCTTTTCTCCGCCGTATTTGTGGTCATCCCTTTGCTACTCATTGTGGTGTACGCATTTACAGACGATAACGGAACGATTACATTGAGTAATTTCTCCAAGTTCTTTATGCACCAAGAGGCCATTAATACGTTTGTTTATTCCATTGGCATTGCCATTATCACCACGGCCATCTGCATCCTCATTGGTTATCCGGCGGCATGGATATTGAGCAACAGTAAGCTAAACTCATCGCGCACACTGGTGGTACTTTTTATATTACCCATGTGGGTTAATATATTGGTGCGTACACTTGCCACGGTCGCTTTGTTCGACTTTTTTGCTGTGCCGTTGGGCGAAGGCGCCTTGATATTCGGCATGGTGTATAACTTCCTGCCTTTTATGATTTACCCCATCTATAATACGTTGCAGAAGATGGACAGAAGTTACATTGAGGCGGCGCAAGACTTGGGAGCCACGCCCGTTCAAGTGTTTGTCAAAGCCATTATACCGCTTTCCATGCCGGGTGTGATGAGTGGGGTAATGATGGTGTTTATGCCTACCATATCGACTTTCGCCATTGCCGAACTGCTCACGATGAATAACATCAAACTCTTTGGTACCACCATTCAGGAAAATATCAATAACAGCATGTGGAATTACGGAGCGGCGCTTTCACTTATTATGCTGCTGCTTATTGCTGCAACATCTGTCTTTAACACAGACGATAAAGACAATTCAAACGAAGGAGGTGGACTATGGTAAAAAGAATTTTGGCGCAGGCCTACCTGTGGGTGATACTGTTTGTGTTGTATTTGCCCATCGTGATCATCTTTATTTATTCGTTTACAGAAGCCAAAGTGTTGGGCAACTGGACAGGCTTCTCCACCAAATTGTACACGTCTTTGTTCTCTTCGGGCACGCACCATTCATTAATGAATGCGCTGATCAATACCATTACCATAGCGCTGCTGGCCTCTTGTGTTGCTACGCTGCTGGGCAGTGTCACTGCCATTGGAATTTACAACCTCAAGGCGCGTTCAAAGAAAGCAATCGGCTTTGTGAACAGCATTCCCATCCTGAACGGCGACATTATTACCGGTATCTCTCTGTTCTTATTATTTATTTCGTTAGGCATTTCGCAAGGCTACCTTACGGTGCTGCTGGCTCACATAACCTTTTGTACTCCTTATGTGGTGCTAAGTGTTTTGCCCAGACTGAAACAGATGAATCCCAATATTTATGAGGCGGCACTCGACTTAGGAGCTACTCCCATGCAAGCCTTGCGCAAGGTCATCATTCCGGAAATTCGTCCGGGCATGATTAGCGGCTTTATGCTGTCGGTCACTCTCTCGATTGACGACTTTGCCGTAACGGTATTTACCATTGGTAATCAGGGTTTGGAAACGCTTTCTACCTATATTTATGCCGATGCAAGGAAAGGCGGACTCACACCCGAGCTGCGCCCGTTGTCAACCATCATATTTATCGTGGTTTTAACGCTGCTTATTGTCATAAACCACCGCACGGGGAAAGCGAAAAATAATTAGTAAAACAGCTGTAGTTCATTCTATTATAGGCAATATAACACAACGTTGATGAAAAGATATACCATTTACTTATTGACATTCTTTCTGTATCTGTCTCTTACGGCCTGCTATAACTCAGGCGAGCCGCGCGAGAATGTTTTGAAGATATACAATTGGGCCGACTATATTGACGAAGAGGTACTCAAAGAGTTTCAGACTTACTACAAGGAGCAAACGGGTGAGGATATACGCATTGTGTATCAAACATTCGATATCAATGAGGTCATGCTTACCAAAATAGAAAAGGGGCACGAAGACTTTGATGTGGTGTGCCCGTCGGAGTATATCATTGAACGCATGCTCAAGAAAAAACTGCTTCTGCCCATTGACACAACGCTGGGTGGAGCGGCCAATAACCTGCATAACATTGCACCTTACATACGCTCTCAAATAGATAAGTTGAGTCAGCCGGGCCAACAAGCAAGCCGTTATGCGGTTTGCTACATGTGGGGCACCACGGGTATCTTGTACAATAAAAAGTTTGTGTCCGATGTCGATGCTTCTTCGTGGTCGTGCTTGTGGAATGTAAAGTACAAAGGCAAGATTCTGATGAAGGAAAGTTACCGCGATGCCTATGGCACGGCAGCCATTTATGCCCATGCCAATGAGTTGCGTAACGGAACCATTACCGTTGAAGACTTGATGAATGATTATTCTCCGCAGGCAATGGCTGTGGTGGAACAATATCTGAAAGCCATGAAGCCTTTGATTGCCGGGTGGGAGTCGGACTTTGGCAAGGAGATGATGACCAAAAACAAAGCGTGGCTTAACTTAACGTGGAGCGGAGACGCTGTCTGGGCCATTGAAGAAGCTTCTTCGGTGGGTGTGGAGCTCGATTATCAGGTTCCCGTTGAAGGCAGTAACATTTGGTATGACGGCTGGGTAATTCCCAAGTATGCCGGCAATCCCAAAGCGGCCAGCTATTTTATAAACTTCTTGTGCAGACCCGACATTGCCTTGCGAAACATGGATGCAACCGGTTACGTGAGCGCCGTTGCCACCCCTGAAATCTTAGAGGCGCAAACAGACACAACACTGGATTATTACTCGGATTTGACTTACTTCTTTGGTCCGGAAGCCGACAGTGTGCAGATTGACCGCATTCAATATCCGGATAAAAAGGTGGTAGAGCGCTGTGCCATGATTCGTGACTTTGGCGACAAAACACAGAATGTACTCGAGATATGGTCGCGTATTAAAGGAGATAATTTGGGCGTGGGCATAACAATTCTTATATTTGCCGTGGTTGCTTTTATGAGTGGGTGGACTATCTATAAAAGATGGTTGAAATATAAACGAAATAAAATGCAGCGAAGAAGGAATCGTCGAAAAACATTCCGCACGTTTAGAAAACCATAAAAACATTCTTATCAATGATGAACTTGAAATCTTTTACTTTATTGGCTTTGTCGGCTTGCTGCTGGCTGGCTTCGCAGGCTCAGCCGCATGCGGCCAGAAATGAGTTTCTACTCGACAAAGGCTGGAAGTTTACCAAAGGTGATGTGCCCGGCGCGCAGGCACAAAGCTATGATGACGCATCGTGGCAACGAGTTGTTATACCGCACGATTGGGCTATATATGGTCCGTTTGACCGCTCTCATGATTTACAGGAAGTGGCCATCACACAAAACCTTGAAACAAAGGCGTCGGTAAAGACCGGTCGCACGGGAGGCTTGCCTTATGTTGGCATCGGCTGGTACCGGAAATCATTCTCCGTAGATGACTTTGAGAAAGGCAAACGCCGCGTAACGCTTCTGTTCGACGGGGCAATGAGTGAAGCCCGTGTGTATGTCAATGGCAAGGAAGCGGCTTTCTGGCCGTTGGGATACAACTCGTTTCATTGCGATGTAACCGACTTCCTCAATGCCGACGGCAAAAACAATGTGCTGGCTGTGCGCTTGGAAAACAAACCGCAGTCGTCGCGCTGGTATCCCGGAGCCGGACTTTACAGGAACGTTCACCTTATTGTGACGGACGAGATTCACGTTCCGGTGTGGGGCACTTATATTACCACCCCGCATGTGTCCGATGAATATGCGGCTGTCCGCCTGGAAACGACGGTCGACAATCTGGCAAATGAAAATGTACGCGTACAAACCGAAATAGTGAATGCTGCCAACGAGGTGGTTGCCCAGAAAAACGAGATGCGCAAGCTGATGAAAGGACAAGCCTTTGTGCAGAACTTTACGGTGAACAACCCTTCTTTATGGTCGCCCGAGACTCCTGTTTTATACAAGGCGGTATCAAAGATTTATGTGAAGGATCAGTTGGTTGACGAATACACCACCCGCTTCGGCATTCGTTCCGTGCAGGTGATAGCCAACAAAGGCTTCTTCCTCAATGGCAAGCTGCGTAAGTTCCAGGGCGTTTGTAATCACCACGACTTAGGGCCGCTTGGTGCAGCAGTGAATGTGGCCGCTTTGAAACGCCAGCTCACGCTACTTAAAGAGATGGGCTGCGATGCCATTCGTACGGCTCACAACATGCCGGCTCCCGAGTTGGTTGCGTTGTGTGACGAGATGGGTTTCATGATGATGATTGAACCGTTCGACGAGTGGGACAGGGCCAAATGTGACAACGGTTACCACCGTTTCTTTAATGAATGGGCAGAAAAAGATATGGTCAACATGCTTCGTAACTACCGCAACAACGCCAGTGTAGTAATGTGGAGCATCGGCAACGAGGTGCCAACGCAGTGCAGCGCCGATGGCTATCGGGTGGCATCGTTCCTGCAAGAGATCTGTCACCGCGAAGATCCTACGCGTCCGGTAACTTGCGGCATGGATCAGGTGACTTGTGTGCTGGGCAATGGCTTTGCTGCTTTGCTGGATGTTCCGGGGTTCAACTACCGGGTGCATCGTTACGAAGAGGCTTACGGCAAACTGCCTCAGGGAGTGGTGCTGGGCTCGGAGACTTCCTCTACAGTCAGCTCACGGGGCGTGTATAAGTTTCCCGTTGAGAAGAAAGCCGACGCGCTGTATGACGACCATCAGTCTTCATCATACGACATGGAGTACTGCTCTTGGTCTAACTTGCCCGACGATGATTTGGCCATGGCCGAAGATCATGACTGGACGATGGGACAGTTCGTGTGGACCGGTTTTGATTACTTGGGAGAGCCTTCTCCTTACGATACCGATGCCTGGCCTAATCACAGTTCCATGTTCGGCATCATTGACTTGGCTAGCATTCCGAAAGACAGGTTTTACTTGTACAAAAGCATCTGGAATAAGAAGGAGTCGACTTTGCACGTGTTGCCACATTGGAACTGGGAAGGCCGCGAGGGTCAAACTACTCCGGTATTTGTTTATACGAACTGCCCTACAGCCGAACTTTTCGTGAACGGTAAAAGCTACGGCAAGCAAACGAAGAGCAAGGAGTCACTGCAACACCGTTACAGGTTGATGTGGATGAACGTGGTGTATGAGCCGGGAGAAGTCAAGGTCGTGGCTTATGATGCGACAGGCAAGGTGGCCGACGAGAAAGTGGTGCGTACAGCAGGAAAGCCTCATCACATGGAGTTGGTGGTGGATAGAAAGGAACTGACTGCCGATGGCAAAGACTTGGCTTACGTTACCGTGCGCGTGGTAGATAAAGACGGTAATCTTTGTCCGCACGACAACCGGATGATACGTTTCTCCGTAAAAGGCAACGGCAGTTACCGGGCTTCGGCCAACGGCGACCCTACTTGTCTGGATGTGTTTCATCTACCGCAAATGCATGCGTTTGGCGGACAACTGACTGCTTTGGTACAGTCGGCCGAAACACCGGGGGAGATTGTTTTTCAAGCTACGGCCAAAGGGTTGAAGACCGCCCGCCTGGTACTTACATCCACTCAACCGTGATTGAAAAAAGAGCAAAATAAAAAGGTAAATGCTTGACTTTGGCAATATAATGTATTATCTTTGTCAGCATAATCCTATAGTACATTCAATTTAATATAGGCAAAAAGGCAGGAGTTCAAACTCCTGCCTTTTTTCGTTGGCTGCCGTTCAACTTTCCCGCCAGACGGTTGCTCACGCCGATTTGCACGGTAGCAAATGGTCCGGGAGAAACCGTCTCTTGGCGGGGAGACGGTTTCTCCCGGACCAAAAGAAGGTTTATCTTTTTAAATTGCTCGTTATCTTTTTGAAATCGGCGGTTATGTTTTTCAAAAAGTTGGTTATCTTTTCTCAAACTCCTGCCGATGATTCGCTCTTCCTCTCCATTCGTTAATAATATATAAACCTGCTCTTGACAAGATTCAGCGAAACGAGTGTGAAAGTCAAACTATTTCTTTGCTATTTAGACGGTTTATCGGTGATGTGGAAATAATCGAAGTCAACGAAACCGCCTACTTCCTTGGTCGCGTAATTGAATAGTCCGTAACGATATCCCATGAAGTGGGGGATGGTGTACGACATTTTAAGAGGTTTGCCAATGGAAGTCCACTGCTTGCCGTCTAAGCTATAATAGAAATACGCCTTATCGGTTCTGTTTTTGAAATCACAATCTATTTTGAGGTACACCTTGTCTTGCGTCAAAGGAATGTTCTCTACCTCAGGCGCATCGGCAAAGTTCATGTTGACCATCACCAAGTGCTTCACATTTCCTTCTTTTCTGATGCCAACCCATCCGAAATCTTTCTGCAGCAAACTCAAGCCCGCGCAATCGCCGTCCTTCATGTTGCTGGCATCCATACAAGTTGATCCGCTGCACTCGGGGCCAACGGTACGTTGCGTCAGTGTGTTGCGTGCGGTCAGGTATGATTGATCAATGCGTCCTGTCTTTAAGCGGAGGTAACCGTTTCTCTCAGTAACCGACCATAAATTATTGTCGGGGTTGTGATTCCACTGCCATACCAGCGGCAAAGCTGGTTCTCTTTTTTTCCTGTTGAACTCGTCGGAGTTAACAATGCCCGGTATCAGGCTTTTATTGGCAGGCAGATTGAGGAATTCGGGAACCTTGCCATTTTCGCCCAGCACAGGCCAGCCGTCTTCCCATTTCACGGGAACCAGGAAAGGAATACGCCCTACAGAACCACAGTCTTGGAACAGGTAAGCAAACCATCTCCCGTCGGGTGTGTCAATGAGTCCGCCTTGTGCCACCCCTTTGTCCTGAAGCACCATCTTACCTTCGTACGGGCCTGTGATTTTGTCGGCGCGGTGAACAACAACGGTACGCATGCTGTTTCTGGGCCATGTAATATTAAAGAGGTAATACTTCCCTTTTATTTTAAAGAGCTGAGAACCCTCGGCGGGTAACCCGATGCTGTTTCCGGCGGGTAAAGCGGCGTTCTCAATGATTACCTTTTCTTCAGTTCCCTTTTTCACTCCGGAAAGATCGTCTTCCAACTCCACCAACTTCAGCTTTCCGGCACCGTATATGAGGTAGGTCTTGCCATCGTCGTCAAAGAAAAGAGTGTGATCATGGAAACTGGGTGCGAAGGTATGTTCCACCCAAGGGCCTTTGGCTATATCTTTTGTTTTATAGATATGAGTTCTGCCGGTTGGTTGGGCAAAGGTGCTGACGTAATACATTCCCTTGTGGTAGCGCAAACAGCTGGCCCAGGAGCCTCTTCCGTAGGTACTTTCCCCGTTCTTCAGACTTAATGAATTGATGGTGTCTAAGGTCTGATAAGCATAGCTGATCATTTTCCAATTGACCAGATCGGTCGATTCCATGATGGGTACTCCGGGACTCATGTGCATGGTGGTGCTACTCATATAATACTTGCTGCCCACCCGTATTATCGACATGTCGGGCACATCGGCATAAATCACCGGGTTATGAGCTTGCGTGTTTTGGGCCATAACCACTTGGCAAGTGGCGGCCGTGTTGAGAAGGAATAAACTTAATACTAAGTGTCTTAACATAGTTCCTTGATTTCGTTTGTTAATAAAATGGTTTATTATAGGAGCAAAGCTAATTAGTATTTGCTAAAAACAGGAACGATCAGGTAACATCTTCTTATGGTCATGTTACATATACCATAAAAAAAAGTCTCCCGCACAAACTGTACGAGAGACTTTATACTTTTTAATCCTAAAGATTATCGGGAATGCCGAAATTCGGATTATTCTGCAGCAGTTTCTGTTGCAGGAGCTTCAGCAGCTTCTTCAGCAGCAGGAACTTCTTCAGCAGCAGGTGCTTCTTCTGCAGGAGCGTTAGCAGCAAGTTCAGCAGCTTTCTTTTCTGCAAGAGCTTTAGCTTTCGCTTCATTCACTTTCTTTTCTGCTTCCAGACGAGCCTTAGCATCAGCTTTAGCTGCTTCATCTTGCTTAGCTTTCAATGTAGCCAAACCTGTTTGCTTGTTGTTTTTCCAAGCTTCAAATTTAGTATCAGCTTCTGCTTCGCCGAATGCGCCTTTAGCAACACCGCCTAAAAGGTGTTTTTTGAAGTACACACCTTCACGAGAAAGGATAGTACGTACAGTGTCTGTAGGTTGTGCTCCATTCATAACCCAAGAAAGGGCACGTTCGAAATTCAAATCTACTGTAGCAGGATTGGTGTTCGGGTTGTAAGTACCAATCTTCTCTGTAAATTTACCATCACGTGGTGCTCTGCTGTCTGCAATTACAATTGAATAAAACGCGTAACTTTTACGTCCGTGTCTTTGCAATCTGATTTTAGTTGCCATTTAAAAATGTTTTAAATTAATGATTTGAATAATGCTATTAACTCGTAATAGCGGCGCAAAGATACTTCTTTTATTCTGATTGACAAAGTTTTTGGATCTTTTTCAGCTTTCGGTCAGGAATACTGCCGAGGGTATCTGATCAGAATGGCGGTCAAAGCAAATAATCCCATCATAAACGGGTAATACAGATTGCCGATAATGTGAATAGGGGAGATGTTTGCCAGTCCGGCGGCAATAAGCATTTGCGCTCCGTAGGGTATGATTCCCTGAATGAAACACGAGAAGGTATCTAATATGCTGGCAACTTTCCTGCGGTCGAGGTGAAACTTGATGGCAATGTTGCGTGCAATAGGTCCTGTGGTAATGATGGCAATGGTGTTGTTGGCCGTGCATAAGTTGGCTATGCTTACCAGTGCCGCAATGCTTAGTTCGGCTCCGCGCTTATTCTTCACGCGTTTGGTTAACGCGTTAATGATGTAGTCGATGCCTCCGTTATACCTGATTGTTTCGAGCATGCCGCCCGCCAGCAAGGTGACAATGATCAGTTCGCCCATGCCGATGATGCCGTTTCCCATGGAAGCAAACCAGCCAAAGAAGTCAAAACTGCCGGTGTACAAGCCCACCGCACCGGTAGAGATGATGCCCAGCAGCAGCACTAACATGACGTTCATCCCGGTGATGGCCGTTCCCAAAACAATGAGGTAGGGCACTACCTTGATCCACTCAATGGATGTGAGCGCGACGGGTGCCGTGATGGATAATCCTTGAAAAATATAAATGCCCAGGACCACAATGGCAGCGGGAACCACAATCATGGAGTTGACACGAAATTTATCTCTCATCACACACTCTTGTGTTTTGGTGGAGGCTATGGTGGTGTCTGATATAAACGATAAGTTATCGCCAAAGAAGGAACCTCCCACCACTACTCCTACCATGTAGGGCAGGTCAATTCCGGTTTTTTGTGCCAGACCGATAGCCACGGGAGTTAAGGCTACAATGGTGCCAACGCTGGTACCGATGGACAAAGAGATGAAACACGAGGCGATGAATATACCGGCAATCAGCAGGTTGTCGGGCAGTATCTGCAAAGTGAGGTTCACGGTTGCATCAATGGCGCCCATGGCTTTGGCGCTTTGTGCGAATGCTCCGGCTAAAACAAATATCCATATCATTAACAGGATGTTCTTGTTGGAAGCTCCGGCGGAGAATTGTTGTATTCTATGCTCCAGGTTTAGTCCGCGTGTTATGGCAATGGCATAACAAGACGAAAACAAAAAGGCAACGGTAATGGGTACTTTATAGAAGTCGTTCACCCAAACGGAGGTGACCAGGTAAAGGCACATGAATACCAGTAGCGGACTTAAAGCCAGCATGCCCGATATTTTTGGTTTGCTGTTGTTGTTATCCATGAAGCAGTATGTTATAATTTGATTTTGCGAGGCAAAGATAATACATAGAAGGAACACTGACTCTAACAGTTACAGTTCTTTTGCATGATGTTTCTCAATTGAAACAAATAACAAGCAGCTTTGTAACGCTATAATCAGTGTTCCCCAATATATAAATGCCGGTTTTATAGAGTAGCTGTCGCAGTCCGGCATCCGACAACTACCATCTTCTTATAAAGTAACTCCGGTTTTGAAAATTGAAATTTCACGGAATCCTTTCTTTTCATTGTTAACTAATTCACCGCTGGCCACCCGAATGATGTAATCAATAAATCGTTCGCATGTTTTTTCCATGGGTTCGTTTTCAACAATAACTCCCGCATTGAAGTCTATCCATCCCGGTTTTCTTTCTGCCAAGCCCGAGTTAGTAGAGATCTTCATCGTAGGAACATACGTTCCGAAGGGAGTACCGCGTCCGGTGGTGAAAAGTACCATGTGACAACCGGCCGATGCCAACGCCGTTGAGGCTACCAAGTCATTGCCCGGTGCAGACAATAGGCTGAGGCCTTTCACTTTCAAACGTTCTCCATAAGGCAGAACTCCCGAAACGTAGCTCTTTCCGCATTTCTGTGTGCAGCCCAGCGCTTTCTCTTCCAGTGTAGAGATACCTCCGGCCTTGTTTCCCGGTGAAGGGTTCTCGCCAACAGGTTCGCCGTGTGAAAGGAAATATTCTTTGAAGTCATTGATCAGGTGAACGGTTTGGTTGAACAAATCTTTGTTCTCGCAACGATTCATTAAGATGGTTTCTGCGCCAAACATTTCGGGAACTTCCGTTAATACGCTGGTTCCGCCTTGTGCGATAAGGAAATCAGAGAACATACCCAACAATGGGTTTGCAGTGATTCCTGAGAATCCGTCGGATCCGCCGCACTTCAAGCCTACGCGAAGTTCAGACAAAGGAACATCTACACGAACATCTTTG
This sequence comes from Bacteroides graminisolvens DSM 19988 = JCM 15093, assembly GCF_000428125.1. GTDB lineage: Bacteria > Bacteroidota > Bacteroidia > Bacteroidales > Bacteroidaceae > Bacteroides > Bacteroides graminisolvens. The sequence goes on along the minus strand of NZ_ATZI01000020.1, from coordinate 18,342 downwards.
GATGCTTTTGCATACAGGTCGCGAAGTATTTTCATGCCTTCTTCATATTCGTCGCCAACTTTCTGTGTAACGAGGAATGAAACCCTGTCTTGATCATAATCTCCCAGGAATTCTCTGAAAGCATCGGGTTGGTTGTTTTCGCATCCCAAACCAACTACCAATACGGCACCGGCATTGGGGTGGAGCACCATGTCACGCAAAATCTTACGTGTGTTTTCATGATCGTCACCTAACTGTGAGCAACCGTAGTTGTGAGGGTAGGCCACAATGGCATCAACGCCTTTGCCTTCGGTTTCTTTACGCAGACTGTCGGCTAGTTGGGCTATAATTCCGTTAACACATCCCACAGTTGGAATGATCCATATTTCGTTACGAATACCTACTTCGCCACTCTTGCGGCGATAGCCTTTGAACGTAAGGTCTTTCTGAGGAATATCCAACGATACTTGCTGAGGGTTGTAAGAGTAATCAAGCAATCCTGCCAGATTTGTTTTGATATTGGTTTCATTCATCCACTCACCTTGCTTCTTGGCAGTAGTGGCATGTCCGATCGGGTATCCGTATTTTATAATGTTTTCGCCTTCTGCTAAATCGTTCAGAGCAAATTTATGTCCGACCGGGATATCTTCCTTTAGCGTAACTTGTATTCCGTTGACTACAATATTTTCTCCTGCAGACAGATTCTCTATTGCCACAGCTACGTTGTCGGCCGGATTAATTTGTAAATACTTTGTTTTCATCAGTTTCTATTTTAAATTTATTATCTGGGTATCTTCAGGTAGAAATCAATGTTTTCTGCCGTCAGAAGATCTATTGGCATGTAATTAATGCAAGTAACTTCTTTCTTCAAGATAAGATAGTCACACAATGTTTTGATACCGTTGAGTCCCTGTAATTCGGGTTGCTGAGCTATTAAAAACGTAACACTTCCTTCTTTCAGGCAAGTGATATTGCGTTCTAGCAAATCGTATCCTATCAGGTTAAACGGTATTTGTTGTCTTTGGTTTAAATATTCTCCGATAATGTATGCTTTTGAATTGAATGTAATTCCGAAACGTACATCGGGATGTTGCCGGAAGAAATCATCCAGCATGATGTTGTCTTCACTGGGTCTTTTGGCATGGAGGTTTAATTCCAGTATGCGGCAGTCGGGATAATGCTCTTTCATGTATTGTCGGAAGCCGATCTCTCTGTTCTCTTGCTGGTTTGAACCCACAATGCCTTCGTTTATCTTTCTGAAAATGACAATCTCCTTTTCGTTTTGGGTGAGCATCATCAACATCCGCGCCGCGAAATAACCGCTCTGGTGGGAGTTTTGACCGAAGAATGCCAACGGGCGAAGTTCATTTATGTTTGAGTCTATATATATATAAGGTATACTACATGTGTTGAGGGCATCGGTAAGCACCTTGGTGTATTGCGGTGCCGTAGGCGCCAGAAGAACCCCATCTGGTTTGGAGTCAACAATGGCTTTGCCTGCATCAACAAATGAATGATAGTCGTAAGGATCATAATAAGATATTTGTGCCGAGGTGTTGAAGTCAGAATAGTTGGCCAATGCTTCTTTGATTCCGGTTTCAACGGCCGTCCAATATTCGCCTTCCAGATGTTGCGGCAACAAACACGCAAAAGAATACCGTTTATTCGATGCCAGAGCACTGGCATACATGTTGGGCTGATAGTTGAGTTGCTCCAGTATTTCTTCCACTCTTTTGCGACTGGCTTCAGAAACACCGCTTCGTCCATGAATCACACGGTCTACAGTTCCTACAGATACATCTGCTAGTCTGGCTATATCTTTAATTCTGATTCTATCCGGTAACTTATTCATTTTTGCTTTGTATTATGGGGTTGTGTGCCCGCACACAATAATAATCTTAATATTTTCGACACAAATATATAACAATTTTTGTAATTACGAAAATTATCGTATCTTTGTGCCCGCACACGAGACACAAACAAGAGGTTTAAATGTCTCGGAAAAAGGGTCTAAAACCTTTTGTTTAAGAGCCTTTTGCTATCAATGATTATAATTTGAAACTTAACAATATTAATAACTTATTTGAATTAAACAGAATTATGGGAAAGAAAGTTGTTACTTTTGGGGAAATTATGCTTCGTTTGGCAACTCCGGGTTACCTAAGATTTTCACAAGCTAAAGAATTTACTGCTACTTTTGGCGGTGGAGAAGCGAATGTGGCAGTTTCATTGGCAAACTATGGTCTTGACACTGAATTTGTAACCCGTCTTCCTAAGAACGATATTGCTCAATCTTGTATTATGGATTTACGTGCACACAATGTGGGCACAAAAGAAATAATCTTTGGTGGCGAACGTGTTGGTATTTACTTTTTAGAAACAGGTGCGGTTGCCCGTGCTTCTAAAGTAGTTTACGACCGTGCTCATTCTTCTATTTCTACTATTGAACCGGGAATGGTTAACTGGAAAGAAGTGTTCAAAGATGCTCAGTGGTTCCACTGGACCGGCATTACACCTGCTTTGTCTCAAGGTGCTGCCGATGCTTGTTTGGAAGCTATCAAAGTTGCCAATGAAATGGGAGTAACCGTTTCATGCGACCTGAACTACCGCAAGAATCTTTGGAAATACGGTAAAACTGCCGACGAAGTGATGCCTGCTTTGGTAGAAGGTTGTGATGTTATTTTGGGTAACGAAGAAGATTGCGAAAAGGTATTCGGTATTAAACCAGAAGGATTTGATGTAACTGCTACCGGTGGTGAAGTGAATTCTGCCGAATTTGAATCTGTATGTACTCAGATGATGAAGAAGTTCCCACGTTGCAAGAAGATGATTGTAACTCTTCGTGGTGCAATCAATGCAAACCACAACACTTGGGGTGGCGTTCTTTACTCTGACGGTTCTTTGAAAGTTTCAAAAAGATATGATATCACACACATCGTTGACCGCGTAGGTGGTGGTGACTCATTCATGGGAGGTCTTATCTACGGTTTGATCAGCTATCCTACCGATGATCAGAAAGCGCTTGAGTTTGCTGTTGCTGCTTCATGCTTGAAGCATACTATTTACGGTGACTTCAACCTGGTAACAGTAGCTGAAGTTGAAAACCTGATGAAAGGTGACGGTTCGGGTCGTGTTAGCAGATAATATCTTACCTATTAATTGATAAAAGAAAATGGCAAAATTTAATAAAATACAGGTGCTCAATGCAATGGCAAGCACTGGAATGGTTCCCGTTTTTTACCACAAAGACGTAGAAGTAGCTAAGAATGTTGTTAAGGCTTGTTATGACGGTGGTGTTCGTGCATTCGAATTTACCAATCGTGGCGACTTTGCACAAGATGTTTTCGCTGAATTGGTGAAATGGGCTGCTAAAGAATGTCCTGAAATGGTTATGGGTATCGGCTCTATCGTTGATCCGGGTACTGCTGCATTATACATTCAGTTAGGTGCTAACTTCGTGGTTGGTCCGTTGTTCAATCCCGAAATTGCTAAAATCTGTAACCGTCGTTTAATTCCTTATACTCCGGGTTGCGGATCTGTATCTGAAATCGGTTTTGCTCAGGAACTAGGATGCGATTTATGCAAGGTATTCCCTGCCGGCAATGTAGGCGGTCCTTCATTCGTGAAGAACGTGAAAGCTCCTATGCCATGGTCTATGCTGATGGTTACCGGTGGTGTTGAACCTACTAAAGAGAACTTGACTGCTTGGATTAAAGCCGGAGTTACTTGTGTGGGTATGGGTTCTAATCTTTTCCCTAAAGAAGTCGTTGATGCTCAGGACTGGGGATGGATTGTTGCGAAGTGTCAAGAAGCTTTCGGCTATATTGCTGAAGCTAGAAAATAATGATATTTACTAATGCGGCCATCTGCTTGTAAAGGCAAATGGCCGGTCAGTAATAAAATATGCCTCGATTAAAAGGGTTAGTTAGTTAATATTATTAGAGGCATATTTTTCCCATTTTGTTTAAAGGTGTTTAAGGGGACAACCATCGGAATGATTTTGTTAGTGAGTCATTTCGGTGGTTTGTTTTTTATTTTTTAACCAGCTTATCAATAAAACGGGTTGCGGTGAACGATTGTCTGTGGAAAATAAACACAGGAATGGCAGCGCCCACAACTAGGGCAAACAATACAAAAATGGTGGTTATACCGTTTCTGAAGAATTGTTCGATGTAATTGAATGAAGCCGTCTGATCCGTGCTTTGCATGAATTTGGTGAGTGCCAGAATGCTTTTGTAGGCAAACATTCCCGGAATCATTGGGAGCAATGAAGGGAAGGAGAATACTTCTGCCGGACAATGGATGAATTTGGCAAACGGAATAGCCAGCAAACCAATGGATACGGCTGCACAAAATGATGCAGTGGCAATATCCATTGTGAACATTTCAGTGTGTAGCAGGAAATAACGCAGTCCATGCCCTACTGCAGCCAGAAATGCCGAAATAGCCAATGCCTTACGAGGCGGATTAGAGATGATGGCAAAACCTATCGCTGCAACGGCGGCAAACAATCCGTCGTATATGATTGCTTGAATAAATTCGTAATCTATCATAAGGCGCTGACTCCTGTAATTAAAAGTGTTATCGATAAGCCTATTGCTATACAGATAATGAGCAAGCAGGCATTAATAAATCGCGAGGTTCCGGCCAATACATGTCCGTCAATAATATCCATAATGGAGTTTATCAATGGAACGCCCGGTATCAGGTAGAGCACACTTGTACCTAAAGCCATATCGGGCGTATTACCCCAATGAAACAAATAACCGGTACTACCAATGATGGAAGCAATAAATGAGGAAATAATGAAAACAGCTAAATGATTCCAATGTCTTTCTATTAAGAATTGGCGAACAAAGAAACCGGCTAGGGTGGCTACGAATACAATGCCCATGGAAGTGACGTCTCCCTGGAAAAGCCTGCAGAACGATGCGTTGGCACAAGCAACCAGGAATAAAACCAACCATTTGCTTTCACGCGGTTTGTTTATAATCTCATGGTATCGCTGCTTGAGCTCATCAAGCCCCAGCCTGTTGTCGTAGGCTTCCCAGCTAAGCGTGCTTAGCTTAGAGTTGACGGCAAAGTTCAGAGCCATAGGCTTGATCCTGCTTACTGTACTATACGAATGAGAGTTGTCGGCATCTCTCAAAGTCATAATGATGGTTTTTTGAAAAATAGTCATGTCCAGGTCGAATCCAAAAGACTCGGCAATTCGGGTGGTATTTTTCACAACACGCGAAGTTTGCACACCTACAGCCATTAAGGAGGTGGAGTAATCGGACAGAAACTTGGATAGTTCTTTCAGTTGGTGGTGAATGTCCATACAAAAATAAATGTGAAATATCAGTTCAGGTCGCAAAGTTACAAAAAAAACGAAGTTGATATACATACTTCTAGGTATTTGATATGTTTTAAGATAAAGTTATCTTTGTAGCATTGAATAACTAATAATTTGTCTGATGGAACACGAACATCACCATCATCACCACCATCATGATCATACTACCGTGATCACGTCTTTAAATAAGTCGTTTTTGATTGGTATCGGACTTAACATTGCTTTTGTCATTGCTGAGTTTAGCATTGGAATCTATTATAATTCGCTAGGACTTATATCTGATGCGGGACATAATCTGAGTGATGTTGCCAGTCTGATTCTGGCCATGCTTGCTTTTCGTCTGGCGCAAATCGCACCGAATGGAAGATACACGTACGGATATAAAAAGAGTACGGTGCTTGTTTCCTTGTTGAATGCGATTATTTTGTTGATTGCCGTCGGCGTTATTTTGGGCGAAAGCTTGGGCAAACTTTTTAATCCGCAACCTGTAGAGGGTGTGGCTATTGCGTGGACGGCCGGCGTAGGTGTGTTTATCAATGGAATAACTGCCTGGTTGTTTATGAAAGACAAGGATAAAGACCTGAATGTGAAGGGAGCTTACATGCACATGGCTGCCGATGCGTTGGTTTCCGTAGGAGTTGTTTTCTCGGGGATACTTATTTCATACACCGGCTGGTCCATCATAGATCCTCTCATTGGTATTGTCATTGCTGGTATTATCATTTATTCTACCTGGTCTTTGTTGCATGATAGCATCAGGCTGTCGCTCGACGGAGTTCCGGTAGGAACTGACGGAGAGAAAATCAGAGAGCAAATTATGGAAGTCGCTGATGTTGTAGAATGCCACCACTTGCATATCTGGGCCATAAGTACAACGGAAACGGCGCTGACTGCACACATTGTTATTGAAAACTTTAGCGTACTCGAAGTGGTGAAGAAAGAGGTGAAAACCATCTTGTTGAACTCCGGAATCAGGCACGTGACATTGGAGTTTGAAGATGTAGAAAACTCTTGTTCGGAGCACAAATGTTAAAAATACATTCTACTAGCTATTTGTGTTAATTAACAACAGATTGCTTTGCTTATTCATTCTTTTCCATATATTTGCATTTAGGAATGGTTTATCGCTACTTTTCGGTAGTGATAATTAAAAGGGAATCGGGTGTAAATCCCGGACAGTCCCGCTGCTGTGAAGCTTTATTTTCAACGTTTTGATAATTAATACCCCTTTAACCACTGGCCTTAGCCGGGAAGGTTTATCAAAACGGAAGCTAAGTCAGAAGACCTGCCATCTGTTTGAAGTCTATATTCTTCGTGGGTTAAGGGTATAGTACAAGATAAAATCAATTTAATATTTTACGTATGGAAAACATCAGGCCTCCGTTCAAGATTGACCTTGCAGGTGCGTTTCTTTTGCCTCAGGCATTAAAAGAAGCTCGCGAGCAATATCGGAATGAGCAGATTTCTTTGGTTACATTACGTGCTATGGAAGATGCTGAAATCCGCAATCTGGTAGAACGACTTAAGTCGGCAGGATTACAAGTAGTTACAGACGGGCGTTTTCGTAATGCCATGTGGCCGCTTGACTTTATGTGGAGTTTTGAAGGTGTACAACCCGTAAACGCTAAGAAGACCGGTATTTGTCTGAATGGAAGAATTGATTTTCATCACCATCCTGTTATTGATGGTTTCATGTTTCTGACGGGCGTCACAGGGGGAGATGTAATTGCTAAACAGGTTTTGCCGGCACCTTCACTTTTATTGTCTGAAGTGTTGAAAACAGATGCTGAGCAGTTGAATGTTTTTTATGAAGACAGAGAATTGTTAGTCTCAGATATAAGTGCAAGCTACTGTAAATTGATTCAGAAGTTGTATGATTCGGGATGTCGGTATATTCAGTTTGATGATTCTTCGAGGAATGTCTGTGAAGAAGGTATTGCCTTGAATAATTTGGTTTTGGAAGCAATTCCGGCTGATTTGTATGTCTCATTTCATGCTTCTGTCGATATGTTATCGGCCATAAGAGGAGTGAAGGCTTTTTTCTTGGATTATGATGATGAATGTTGCGGGCGTACAAGTCTGCTGTGGTTCATCAAAGAGCAAAAAGCTACATTCGGATTTATTCCGTCACATTATCCGATGCCCGATGAGCTGGATGAGATTTATGAAAAGATAGACGAAGTAACACCTTATATTGCACTAAACAGGTTAAGTTTATGTGTGCCTAATGCGCAGGTGTTGCCCAATGAGGCGTATGAAACCGCGCTTAAGAAACAATGGACTACCATTGACATGGCCATGATAGCTGCTAAAAAGCTGTGGGGCCAGACCGAATGATTTCTTTATAACTAGTATATTTTCTAAGAAATAAACTCTGCCAAGTTTATTTAGGAAGCCCGGGCGAAGTGATTCGATCGGGCTTTAATCTTTTTCGGGCACCCCGGAAAAAGTAGGTTTACTCTTTCATACAATCAAAAAAGAGTGCCTTGTTTAAGGGCACTCTTTGAAAAAAATACAAGTTAAATAAGAAAAACAACTATAACTTTGACGAAATGTATAACGGATATATCTATTGTTAATATTTAGTTAAGGCATTCTGTTTTCAACTTTTCAATCCAGTTGTCAATACGCTGATCGGTCAAATCGTCCTGATTAACTTCATCAAGAGCCAAACCTACGAATTTGCCGTCGACTACAGAAATTGAAGAATCAAACGTATAACCGTCTGTTTCAGTTCTTCCGCAGAATGTACAACCGGTTTCTTTTAATTCTTCGTATAGATTACCCATGCCGTTGCAAAATGTGTCACTGTATGAATCAGAATCACCACAACCAAATAACGCAACGAACTTGTGAGAAATACCGGCCGCTTTCAGTACTTTAACACCATCGTACCAGTCGTCCTGCAGTTCACCGTCGCCCCATGTGGCCGATCCTAAAACCAACACATCATATTTGTTAACTAACTCTTCCGAAATCTTGGCTGCATCGTGTAAATCAGACTTTTCAACGCCCAATTTTGCTGCGATTTTACGTGCCACATCTTCTGTAGTTCCTGTAGTGGAACCATAAAATATACCTATTTTACTCATAACTACTTTTTAATTGATTTTGTTACGTGCAAATATATGGCCAAAATAATCACTATTCAATCCCTATTTATAGTGGAAATACAACTTATGAGTACCTACATATTGTTATTTTGAGAAAAATACCTAATTTTAGTGATTGTGCGCGCACAAAATTATGTGTTAATTTGCACCAACTAATATATAATAGGTATTTTATGGACAAAATTCAGAAATACAAACCGGCCGATAAGATGAGTGATCTCATCTGTGATAACTATTCCTTGTTACAAGTAATGAGCCGTTTCGGACTCTCGCTTGGCTTTGGTGATAAAACCGTTAAAGAGGTATGCCAGATGAATGGGGTTGACTACCGTACTTTTCTCACGGTGGTGAACTTTGTTGAAGAGGGATATTCGCGAATGAATGATGATTCTGATGATATATCCATTCCCGCTTTGGTTGATTATCTTCGTCAATCACATATTTATTTTCTTGATTTCTCTTTGCCGAGTATTCGTCGCAAATTGCTTGACTCCATTGACTACTCCGAAAAGGAAGTAGTTGTGCTCATGCTTAATTTCTTTGACTCGTACGTTAGCGAGGTGAGGAAACACATGGAATACGAAGAAAAGACTGTCTTCAAGTATGTTGATGATTTGCTCCATAATCAGGCGCCAAAAAATTATCAGATCAGTACATTTTCAAAACACCACGACCAAATCAGTGAGAAACTGACCGAATTGAAAAATATCATTATCAAATATTGTCCTTCTAACGCAAACAATAACCTGCTCAATGCAGCTCTGTTTGATATTTTCGCTTGTGAAGAGGCGTTGGATTCGCACTGTAAAGTAGAAGATCTTATTTTTGTTCCGGCCATTTTGAAACTGGAGAGGAGGGTGAGACATGATTAAAAATAATGAGGTGATCCGAATAGCTATCGCCGAATCATCTGTTATTATCCGCAGCGGTTTGTCGGTTGCGTTGAAACGTTTGCCTAGTCTCAAAGTGCAATCGGTAGAACTCGGTTCTATAGAAGCTTTGAATGATTGCTTGCGCTCTCAACCCATTGATATTTTGATTGTGAGTCCCAATTTCGGCAATTACTTTGATGTGCTCCGTTTTAAGGAAAGCCCCATTGGCAAGGGAATCAGTGTCATAGCATTAGTAAGTACCTTTATCGATGCTTCTGTATTGAGTAAATATGATGATTCCATATCCGTTTATGATGACTTAGAGGTGATATCCAATAAAATAAGTCGCCTGCAGAACATTGAATCTGATGACGATAGCGATAGCCAGGAAGCATTGAGCCAACGAGAGAAAGAAATAGTAGTGTGTGTAGTGAAAGGAATGACCAATAAAGAGATTGCCGAGCAACTCTATTTGTCAATTCATACAGTAATTACTCACCGCAGAAACATAAGTAAGAAGTTGCAGATACACAGTGCAGCCGGTCTTACCATTTATGCAATTGTTAATAAGTTAGTGGAAATAGGGGAGGTGAAAGGCATATAATTTAAAAAGTGTCAATATTACACTTTATGCTTTTGTAATTCCCATAATCTATATATCTTTGCAATGCAATTAAGAAATTAATTTTCGCTCAAATAAGTATCAGGTATTAGTTTGAGAATAGTTTTCAGGTAAAAGATTTAGGATAACAATTAGGTTTTAGAGTTTTTAAGGTAACAAGGTAGAAAAAAGAAAAGCCATTTGGCTTTTCTTAAAGGGATACGGGAAATTCAGTTAATGAATTCTCGTTTTTTTTGTTTTATACACTTTGATTGCCTAACTTTTCTGGTATTCCATAGGAGTCATTCCGGTCATCTTCTTGAAGAACTTACAGAAAAAGGAAGGATTGGGGAAGTTTAGCTTGTCGGCAATCTGGTAAACGAGCAAATCGCTGTGTTTCAAGAGCACTTTTGATTCAATAACGACGGCTTGGTTCAGCCACTCCATCACAGTTTGCCGGCTGGTGTTTTTTACCAATGTATTCAAGTATCGGGGTGATAGGCACAGTTTGTCAGCGTAGAAAGCCACATTGCGTTCCCGCGTGCAATATTCATGCACCAAAGCGATGAAGCGGTGGAACGTTTCTTCCTGTCTGGTATGCCTCGTCTGATTATTCGCTTTGCTTCTTTTTCGTATATAGCTAATGTTGAATAGAAGAGCCGATACCAAACTTTGTACCACTTCTTTCCGGAATACTTCTTCGTGAACCGTATCCCAGATCAGAAAGAAATACCGTTCAGTCATTTCATAATCTTTCTCGGAAAGCGGCAAAAACAGATTCTCTCGTCTTCCAATGTAATATTCCAGCACCTCATCTTTGTTCAGGAACTGAATGAAATCATTTTGAATGGCCATCATTCGCATCTCAAAATCGGTAGTGAATTCGTGTATCTCAATAATGGAGTTTGGAGCTAATAGCAATAAATCTCCTTTCTTAGCAGTATATTGAATCAGATTGATGGACAGTGTAACTTGTCCACTCACGGCATAAACGATTCTGCCTTCCTTCAGCTTGTAGGGCTGGTGGATGAAAAAAAGTTCACTAGTCATCCTCATGAAACTACTGACTATGCCAAAGTCCTTTGTTACAAACCGATATTCGTTGTTTTGAACAATAAAATAATCCAGCACATTCTTCAATGATATTTCTAAAGGTTCGTTTACTACCATAATACTTTCCTCCTCAAAAGGTTTATTTATCTCACAAAGATAATAAAGAGAACATAAAATTGCTTCTTAAAGAGCATAAAACGAACTATTGGAACATAATGACCAACAAACAGATTGTCTGTACCTCTTTTACACACTCTATCTTTGCGGTATCGAAAATTCAATCAAAAATAAGTATATCAAATTCAAACCCCAAGAACTATGAAACAATTTGTTTTCTGGATTCTCATTGGCTGTTTTGCCGCACCTTCTCAGGCTCAGATTACCTTGGAAAGTTGCCGGCAAAAGGCACAGGCAAATTATCCGTTGGTAAGGCAGTACGAGCTTATTGAAAAAACAAAAGAGTTTAGTGTGAGTAACGCCGCCAAGGGCTATTTGCCTCAGTTTAGCTTGTCGGCCAAAGCAACTTACCAAAGTGACGCTACGACAATCAATCTGAAAATAGGTGATTTTGCTTTGAATCGTGTTGCTCCCAAGGATCAATATCAGGCTATGGTTGAACTGAATCAGCAGATATGGGACGGTGGCAACATTCATTCGCAAAAAGAACTGGCCAAAGCCAACTCCGATGTGGATCGTGAAAAATTAAACGTCGACATGTATGCGTTGATCGAACGGGTGAACGATCTGTATTTCGGCATCTTGATGCTCGATGAGCAGCTTACGCAAAACACGCTTCTTTTAGATGATCTGGAAAGAACTCACAAACAAATATCGGCTTATGTAGCCAACGGAGTAGCTAACTCGGCTGATTTAGATGAGGTAAAGGTTGAACAGCTCAATGCTCTTCAAAAGCGGACGGAATTAAAAAGTTCACGGGAGGCTTATGTGAAGATGTTGTCTGTTTTTACGGGCGAAGAGATTGCTGAAACTGCATTGTTTGCTAAGCCGGTGGAGAGTGTTGCCCCGCTGACTGACCCGGCCTACTTCCGTCGTCCGGAGTTGTCGTGGTTTGAAGCTCAAAACGGTCGACTGGATGTGAACGAACAAATGCTTCAGGCTCGTAATATGCCTCGTCTGGGATTGTTTGTGCAGGGTGCTTATGGCAATCCGGGACTCAACATGCTCAAAGATAAGTTTGAAACCTATTACATTGCGGGTGTTAAACTCTCATGGAATTTCGGTGGTTTGTACACCCTGAAGAATGATAAAAAACAAATTCAGGTCAACCGTGCTCAGCTAGATTCCAATCGGGATGTCTTTCTGTTTAACACACGCTTACAGGCCACGCAGCAAAACAGTGCCATTAATTCGGTACGGGCGTTGCTCGACAAGGACGATGAAATCATTGCCCTGCGAACCAACATCCGGAAAGCGGCCGAAGCCAAGGTGTCAAACGGTACGTTGGCGGTGACTGATCTGCTGCGCGAAATTAATTCGGAAAACAAAGCCAGACAAGTCAAGGCTTTGCACGAAGTTCAGTTACTAATGAATATTTATCAATTGAAATACACAACGAATAATTAAGTATATGAGAGCAATGAAATTTTTAGGGATGATGTCTTCCCTTGCTTTATGTGTGGCATGTGGTAGCGGTTCGGATAATTATGATGCAACCGGAACTTTTGAAGCGACAGAGGTTACCGTTTCGGCTGAGGCTGCGGGACGTTTGCTGTTCCTTGATGTAGAAGAAGGCAGTCAGCTTACAGCCGGTGCGGAAGTCGGCATTATAGATACAATGCAGCTGGCACTGAAGAAACTACAGTTGGAGGCTAGCATGAAATCGGTACAAAGTCAGCGCCCCGACCTCAATAAACAAGTAGCTGCTACCAAACAGCAAATAGCCACCGCGGAGCGTGAAAAGAGGAGGGTCGAAAACTTATTAAAAGCCGGTGCAGCCAACCAGAAACAGCTGGATGATATTCATTCCGAGATAGCCGTGCTACAGAAACAGTTGACAGCGCAGACATCCTCTCTGCAAAACAACGTGCAAAGTCTGACCGACCAGGGAACTTCCGTGGCAGTACAAGTGGCACAGGTTGCCGATCAGCTGGCTAAATGCCACATCTCATCACCTATAAACGGAACGGTTTTGGCACGTTATGCCGAGGCCGGCGAATTGGCATCTGTCGGAAAACCCTTGTTCAAGATAGCCGATGTGGAACAAATGTATTTGCGCGCTTACATCACATCTGCTCAGCTGGCCGAAGTGAAGTTGGGAGATAAAGTCACGGTCTTTGCCGATTACGGCGACGAGATACGCAAAGAATATGCAGGCGTGGTTACCTGGATTTCTTCCCGTTCCGAATTTACGCCCAAGACCATTCAAACAAAAGACGAAAGAGCCAATCTGGTTTACGCCATCAAGGTATTGGTTAAAAACGACGGAGGTCTTAAGATTGGAATGTATGGTGGCATGAACTTACACAAATGATGAAAGCGGTACAAGTAGAACATATTTCCAAAAGTTACGGTAAGGTCATGGCTTTGCAAGACATCTCCTTTGAGGTTAACCGGGGAGAACTCTTTGGCATCATCGGTCCCGACGGAGCCGGCAAGAGCACGCTGTTTCGCATACTGACCACCTTGCTTTTGCCCGCTGGTGGTACGGCGAAGGTCGACGGACTCGATACGGTCAAAGATTTCAAGGAGATTCGTAAGCGGGTAGGGTATATGCCCGGCAAGTTTTCTTTGTATCAAGATCTGTCGGTCGAGGAAAACCTGACCTTTTTTGCAACGGTTTTTCAAACAACCATTCAGGAAAACTATCATCTCATTGAGGATATCTACAAGCAGATTGAGCCGTTTAAAACCCGAAAGGCCGGAGCCCTTTCCGGAGGCATGAAGCAGAAATTGGCTTTGTGTTGTGCCCTGATTCACAAGCCCAGCGTGCTTTTTTTGGATGAACCCACTACGGGCGTCGATCCGGTGTCGCGCAAGGAGTTTTGGGAAATGCTCAAACGCCTCAAGCAACAAGGTATTTCCATATTGGTTTCCACGCCTTATATGGATGAGGCTACTTTGTGTGATCGCATCGCACTGATTCGTCAGGGAAAGTTCCTGAACATTGACACTCCGGAACATATCATGGATGCTTTCGGGACAGATCTCTGGGCCATTCGTGCGCAGAATATGTATGCGTTGCTTCAAGATTTGCGTGCCAATGAACAGGTCCTTTCCAGCTTCGGATTCGGAGATATGCATCACATTACCTTGAAAGAAGGGTACAGCGCGGCGCAACTTCGTTGTGAATTAGAGGAAAAGGGACATAAAGGATTGTTGTTGGAGTCCGTCAGACCCAACATAGAAGATTGTTACATGAAATTAGCATCTCAAGAACATGAATGATATTGTAATTCAAACAGAGCAGCTTACCAAACGTTTCGGCACATTTACGGCAGTTGATCACCTCTCTTTTGAAGTCAGAAAAGGGGAGATCTTTGGTTTTCTTGGTGCCAATGGAGCGGGGAAGACAACGGCCATGCGTATGTTGTGCGGACTCAGTAAGCCTACCTCGGGGAAGGGTATGGTTGCCGGGTTTGATGTAGCCCTGCAATCCGAGCAGGTGAAGAAGAACATCGGTTACATGAGCCAGAAGTTTTCTCTGTATGAAGACCTCAAAGTATGGGAGAATATTCGCCTTTTTGCCGGCATCTATGGCATGAAGGACAAAGAAATAGCCTATAAGACAGAGCTTTTGTTGGAACGGCTGGAGTTTTCGGAAGAGCGTAACACATTGGTCAGACGCTTGCCACTGGGTTGGAAACAGAAGCTGGCTTTTTCGGTATCCATCTTTCATGAACCGAAAATTGTTTTTCTGGACGAGCCTACCGGCGGGGTAGATCCCGCTACCCGCAGGCAGTTCTGGGAACTCATTTATCAAGCGGCCGACAGAGGAATTACGATTTTTGTCACGACCCATTACATGGATGAGGCGGAGTATTGCAACCGGGTTTCCATTATGGTTGACGGACGTATTGATGCGCTCGACACGCCTTATAACCTGAAGAAACAGTTCGGTGCTGACAATATGGATGGAGTCTTTCAACAACTGGCGCGCAAGGCCATACGTAAAGCAGATTAAACGATGAAGCAGTTTTTTGTATTTATAAGAAAAGAATTTTATCACATTTTCCGTGATAAAAGAACCATGATGATTTTACTCGGCATGCCTGTCATTGAAATCATTCTTTTCGGTTTTGCCATTAGTACGGAAGTTAAGAATGTACGGGTAGCCGTGCTTGACCCGTCGTCCGACTTTCTCACACGTCGTATTATTGATCGCGTAGATGCCAGTGAATATTTTACGATCAGCCTGCGTGTGCACAACCAACAACAGATGGATGAGGCTTTCCGGAAAGGAGATATTGATTTGGCGCTGGTCTTCAGTGAGCAGTTTGCCGGTAATTTATATAACGGTGATGCCAAGGTGCAGTTGGTAGCCGATGCAACCGATCCGAACATGGCCGTGAGCCGTACTAACTATGCCACGGGTATTATAGCGGCAGTGCAACAAGAACTGTTGCCCGAAGGTGCGACCGGTTCTACAATTGTGCCCGACGTTCGTTTGTTGTACAATCCGCAAATGAAAAGTGCCTACAACTTTGTCCCCGGTGTTATGGGACTAATCCTGATGCTGATCTGTGCCATGATGACTTCCATCTCCATTGTGAGGGAAAAAGAAACAGGAACTATGGAAGTGCTGCTGGTATCACCTATGAAACCTATCTATATTATCTTGGCTAAGGCAGTACCTTATTTTGTGCTTTCATTTGTCAATCTGGCCACCATTTTACTGCTGTCGGTCTTTGTGCTTCACGTTCCCATAGCCGGAAATTTCTTTGTACTCATTCTGGTATCGCTGCTGTTTATCTTTGTCTCCCTGTCGTTGGGACTACTTATATCTACCGTTACGCAAAACCAAATTGCAGCCATGTTGGTATCGGGTATGGTTCTGCTAATGCCCACCACACTGATGTCGGGCATGATCTTTCCCATCGATGCCATGTCGGCTCCGTTGCAGGTTATATCTTCCATTCTTCCGGCACGCTGGTACATTGAAATTGTGCGGAAAGTCATGATTCAGGGAGTCAGTGTTGTCTTTGTCCTCAAAGAGATAGCCATTTTAGCCCTGATGGCCTTTGTGCTTATTATGATTAGTCTAAAGAAATTTAAAATACGTTTGGAGTAGAATTATGCTAAAGTTCCTCATTGAAAAAGAATTCAAGCAGTTGCTTCGCAACTCTTTCCTGCCGCGGCTTATCATCGGCTATCCCTGCATGGTGATGATTATTATGCCCTGGGCGACGAATATGGAGATTAAAAACATCTCTGTGAATGTAGTCGACAATGATCATTCCGTTGTTTCTCAGCGGTTGATTCATAAAATTGATGCCTCTTCTTATTTTCGCCTCAACAACCTGTCACCTACCTATAACTCTGCCTTGCGAGATATAGAGTCGGGCGATGCCGATGTGATATTGGAGATTCCCCGTCATTTTGAGAAGAAACTCGAGAATGGCGAAGCCTCGCACGTGTTGCTCGCTGCCAATGCGGTTGACGGAAGCATAGGCGGACTGGCCAGTTCGTATATGACGGCCACGCTAGCCGATTACAATGCACAGTTGCACGTAGAAAACCCTTCGTCCGGCATTGTTCAGGAAGCCGCTAGCTCTGTGCAACCCTCCGTGAGTGTGTCGGAGAAAAACCTCTATAATCCTCACTTGAACTATAAACTGTTTATGGTACCGGCATTGATGGTGATGCTTGTTACTGTGATTTGTGGTTTTTTGCCTGCCCTGAATATTGTTAGTGAAAAAGAAGTAGGTACTATTGAGCAAATGAATGTAACGCCAGTGGGTAAGTTCAAATTCATACTGGCCAAACTGATTCCCTTTTGGGTTGTAGGTTTTGTGGTGCTTACTCTGTCGTTCGGCTTTGCCTGGCTTATCTATGGAATACTTCCGGTGGGCAGTTTGGGAATCATCTACCTTCTCTCCGCTTTATTTGTGCTGGTTATGTCGGGTTTCGGACTCGTTATTTCCAATCACTCGGCCACCATGCAGCAGGCTATGTTTGTCATGTTTTTCTTTATTATTATTCTATTGCTGATGAGCGGTCTTTTTACTCCGGTTATGAGTATGCCTCAATGGGCGCAAATTATCACCATTCTTAATCCGCTCAAGTATTTTGTTGACATCATGAGAATGGTTTACCTCAAAGGCAGCGGATTGACCGATTTGTCTTTGCAGATAGGCGCCTTGCTGGCTTTTGCAACCCTATTTAATTTCTGGGCTGTGAAGAGTTATCGAAAGAGTGCTTAAAGCAAAAAAAGGAGTGTCTATTTGCAAGGCACTCCTTCTGTGGTTATCATTCATCATTTACGTTTGCCGTTTGGGGCAATTAATGAATCTCAATCAATTTCTGGGCTTTCTTCGTTTCTTGTTCGGATAATTTAGGCAGTTCAATGTTTAGAACTCCGTTTTCCACTTTCGCGGTAATCTTTTCCTTATCCACATTGTCGGGCAGTATCATTGTTTGCTGGAATTTAGCGTATGAAAACTCTCTTCTCAGATATCTGCCGTCTTTCTTTTCTTCTTTGTTTTCGGTTTTCTTCTCCATGGAAATGACCAGATTTTCATCTTCGTCGAGACGAACATTGAAATCATCTTTCGTCATACCCGGAGCGGCTACCTCCACTTTAAAATGGTTTGCTGTTTCAATTACGTTAATTGCAGGTGCAGTAACGTTAGTTCTTTCCACCCAGTCGCTATCGAAGAAATCATTAAAGATACTTGGTAACCAATTTTGAGATCTTCTTACAGGCATCATAATCATAATCTCCTATCTTTAAGTTAAACAATCAATTTACAATATCTTTTGAATACCCTTTTGAAGTATTCTTTTCGATAACTATATGGCAAATCATGTGCCAATGGTGTAAGCTGAAAAAATGACATTTATTAAGTAGGATAAAAGCTTTTGTTCTGACAAAAAGTGTGTTTTATATTGGTTTGGCGAAGATTAGGATCATACCGAAATCCTGAGGGGCTTTGATTGATAATCTTTATCTTTGGCCCAAAAACTTATGAATTACGATATCTTCCTTCGTTTTATCTTTCCCGATGGCATGTTTGATTACTTCAACATGGTTCGTTTCAATGAACTTGCCGATAAAGTTGAAATCTATTTTGAGGAGAAAAATAATCCTCCTGAAGAATATCAACAGGATAAGCTTGAAAGCAAAGGGTTCTATGAGGAAGTTCGTATGCATGATTATCCCATGCGTGGACGGAGCTGTATCCTTTATATAAAGAAACGCAGGTGGTA
>NZ_ATZI01000019.1 GCF_000428125.1 Bacteroides graminisolvens DSM 19988 = JCM 15093 | reverse complement strand
GGGTCGTCAAAGACGATGACGTTGATAGGTTGCAGGTGTATAGATAGAAATATCACAGCCGAGCAATACTAATTGCCCGTTCACTTTCTTCTTGTCAGTATGGTTTTTATATACGTTTAGCTGATTGATTGATTTATTTTTTGTGTACATTATGTCTATCTTATTAAGGTGACTATAGCACAAGGGTTCCACCTCTTCCCATTCCGAACAGAGAAGTTAAGCCTTGTCACGCCGATGGTACTGCGTAACAGTGGGAGAGTAGGTAGTCGCCGTTTTTTGAAGAAGTCCTGCAGCTCAAAGCTGTGGGACTTTTTGCGTTTAAAGCCTACCGGAGATATCCATTTGAAACACAGGATAGCCTATAATAATGAAATATATTCCATTATTAAAACCGTCTATTTTAGTTATATATTAGCTGTTTTATGATTTAATCTCTTATGAAATGATGTTTTTTTAGATAAAAAAGTAACGTTTCATTTGCTATATACGGAATTATATCTATCTTTGTGCCGTTAATAGAAATGAAGATAACAATGAACCAATCATTTATATATATTCTACTGTGTGGTATTATTATTCTGCTGGCGAAGTTTAGTGGAAGTGAGTGCTATGCGTGAATATATTAAATTAGAAATATAAAAGCCTTTCTCACTTCCTTGTGTGAAAGGCTTTTTTTATAATACAGAAAATAAAAATAGAAATATATGAGTGATAGATTATTTATTTTTGATACGACTCTTCGTGATGGAGAACAGGTTCCTGGTTGCCAATTAAATACAGTTGAAAAGATTCAGGTAGCCAGAGCTTTGGAAGCATTGGGAGTCGATGTTATTGAAGCGGGTTTCCCCGTTTCTAGCCCTGGAGATTTTAATTCCGTTATTGAAATCTCTAAAGCAGTTACTTGGCCTACAATTTGTGCGCTAACTAGGGCTGTAGAAAAAGATATTGATGTAGCTGTTGAAGCTTTGAAATATGCAAAGCGGAAACGTATTCATACAGGTATAGGAACTTCTGACTCTCATATAAAATATAAGTTCAACTCTAATAGAGAAGAAATTATCGAGCGTGCAGTTGCTGCAGTGAAATATGCTCGTCGTTTTGTTGATGATGTGGAATTTTATGCTGAGGATGCTGGTAGAACTGATAATGAGTATCTAGCTAAAGTGATTGAAGCAGTAATTAAGGCAGGGGCAACAGTTGTTAATATCCCCGATACGACAGGATATTGTCTTCCTTCTGAGTACGGTGCTAAAATTAAATATTTAGTTGATCATGTTGATGGAATTGATAAGGCTATTATCTCGACTCATTGCCATAATGATTTAGGTATGGCTACAGCTAATACTATAAGTGGAGTGATTAATGGTGCTAGACAAGTGGAAGTCACAATTAATGGTATTGGTGAGCGTGCCGGTAATACTGCATTGGAAGAAATTACTATGATTTTAAAGAGCCATCATGAAATCAATATTGATACTAATATAAATACTCAAAAAATATATCCAACGAGTAGAATGGTTTCTAGTTTGATGAACATGCCGGTTCAGCCTAATAAAGCAATTGTTGGTAGAAATGCATTCGCTCATTCATCAGGCATACATCAAGATGGAGTACTAAAGAATATGCAAACTTATGAAATAATTAATCCACGTGATGTTGGTATTGATGATAATTCTATTGTATTGACTGCACGTAGCGGACGGGCTGCATTAAAGCATCGATTATCTTCTTTAGGAGTTGATTTAACTCAGGAGAAATTAGATAAGGTATATGATGAATTTCTAAAATTGGCGGATCGTAAGAAGGATATTCATGATGATGATATTTTAGTTTTAGCCGGCGCTGATCGCAGTGTAAACCACCGTATAAAATTAGAATATCTTCAAGTGACTAGTGGGGTTGGAGTGCGAGCTGTTGCAAGTGTAGGACTGAATATTGCCGGAGAGAAATTTGAAGGTGCTGCCAGTGGTAACGGACCTGTTGATGCTGCAATTAAGGCCTTGAAAAAGATTATTGATCGTAAAATGATTTTAAAAGAGTTTACGATTCAGGCAATTAGTAAAGGCAGTGATGATGTAGGGAAAGTACATATGCAGGTAGAATATGATGGAAATGTGTATTATGGCTTTGGTGCGAATACAGATATTGTTGCAGCATCAGTTGAAGCTTACATAGATTGCATTAATAAATTTGTAACAAAGTAGTTATAATAAGAGTAAGATAATCATTAGTTAAAGTAAAAAGATAGAGATGAATACATTATTTGATAAAATTTGGGATGCTCATTTAGTTACGAAGGTAGAAGATGGTCCCACTCAGCTTTATATAGATAGATTATTTTGTCATGAAGTAACAAGTCCACAAGCATTTTCTGGGTTACGTGCTCGTGGCATTAAAGTTATGCGTCCTGAAAAGGTGTTTTGTATGCCTGATCATAATACTCCTACTCATGACCAAGATAAGCCGATTGAAGATCCTATTTCAAGAACTCAGGTCGATACACTAGCAAAGAATGCATCTGATTTTGGTTTAGAACATTTTGGAATGATGAGTCCCAAAAATGGGATTATTCATGTTGTTGGTCCTGAAAGGGGATTGACGTTGCCTGGAATGACAATCGTGTGTGGAGACTCTCATACTTCTACGCATGGTGCATTAGGGGCTGTTGCTTTTGGTATTGGTACAAGTGAGGTTGAAATGGTACTTGCATCTCAATGTATTTTGCAGTCTAGGCCTAAAACGATGCGTATTTCAGTTGATGGTAAATTAGCAAAAGGTGTCACTGCAAAAGATATTGCATTGTATATTATATCAAAAATGACTACTGGTGGTGCTACAGGCTATTTTGTTGAATATGCCGGTGAAGCTATTACTGGTTTGAGTATGGAAGGGCGTCTTACTTTATGTAATTTGAGTATTGAAATGGGTGCGCGTGGAGGAATGATAGCTCCGGACGAAGTTACTATTGATTATATTCGTAATAGAGAGTATGCCCCTAAAGGTGAAGAATGGGATCATGCTGTTGCTTATTGGAAAACTTTGAAGAGTGCTGATGATGCTGTTTTTGATAAGGAAGTTTCTTATCGTGCTGAAGATATTGAACCAATGATTACCTACGGTACCAATCCTGGCATGGGTATGGGAATAACTCACCAAATTCCTTCGCTTGATAGTGTACCAGAAGCAGGGAGAACTTCTTTTTCTAAATCGCTTGAATACATGGGCTTGAAACCTGAAGAGAATTTGATAGGGAAGAAGATTGACTATGTTTTTATTGGCTCATGCACAAACGGTCGTATAGAAGATTTCCGCGATTTTGCGTCTATTGTAAAAGGTAGAAAAAAAGCTGATAATGTTATAGCATGGTTGGTTCCTGGTTCTTGGGAAGTTGACAAGCAAATGCGTAAGGAGGGATTAGATAAAATCTTTGAAGAGGCAGGCTTTGCTATTCGTCAACCAGGGTGTTCTGCATGTCTGGCTATGAATGATGATAAGGTTCCTGCAGGAAAATATGCGGTATCTACTTCAAATAGAAATTTTGAAGGACGCCAAGGACCTGGTGCTCGAACATTATTAGCAAGTCCGCTAGTTGCTGCAGCTGCAGCTGTAACTGGCGTAATTACTGATCCTAGAACTTTATTATAATTTAATCTCTGTTTCCAAAAATATAATTGTGATGAAAGAAAAATTTAATATACTAACTTCTACTTGTGTCCCTCTCCCTTTGGAGAATGTGGATACTGATCAAATTATTCCTGCTCGTTTTTTGAAAGCCACTACGAAAGAAGGTTTTGGTGATAACTTATTTTGTGATTGGCGCTATGACAAGCAAGGCAATAAAATAGAGTCTTTTGTTTTAAATGATCCCACTTATAACGGGAAAATTTTAGTAGCAGGAAAGAATTTTGGTTCAGGATCAAGTCGTGAGCATGCAGCATGGGCTATTGCTGGATATGGATTTCGTGTTGTTGTTTCAAGTTTTTTTGCTGATATATTCAGGAATAATGCTTTGAATAATTTTGTTTTGCCAGTAGTTGTAAGTGAATCTTTTTTGGCCGAGTTATTCGACTCAATAAATAAAGATCCTAATACGGTATTAGAGGTTAACTTGCCAGATCAGACTATAAAAAATGTAGCGACTGGTTCGTTTGAATACTTTGAAATAAATTCATATAAGAAGCATTGCTTAGAAAATGGCTTAGATGATATAGACTTCTTGCTGTCCAATAAGGATAAGATTGAAGCATGGGAAAACAAGTGAAAATAGAAATCATGGATACAACACTCCGCGACGGTGAACAAACTAGCGGAGTGTCTTTTGTACCTCATGAAAAGTTAATGATAGCTCGTCTGCTCTTGGAGGAACTCAAGGTTGATAGAGTAGAAGTTGCTTCAGCAAGAGTTTCTGATGGTGAATTCGATGCTGTTAAGATGATATGTGATTGGGCCGCCCGTAGAAGTTTGCTTCATAAAGTAGAAGTATTGGGTTTTGTTGATGGACACACTTCAGTGGATTGGATCAAAAATACTGGATGTAGAGTGTTGAACCTTCTTTGCAAAGGCTCTTTAAAGCATTGTACCCATCAATTGAAAAAAAGTCCAGATGAGCACATTCAAGAAATATCAGATGTGGTTGCGTATGCTTCAGAACAAGGTATTGAAGTGAATGCTTATTTAGAAGACTGGAGCAATGGAATGAAGGATTCTCCAGATTATGTCTTTGCTTTAGTCGATGCCTTACAGCATACTACAATAAAGAGATTTATGCTTCCTGATACGCTGGGTGTTCTAAATCCTCTTCAGGTCATTGAGTTTATGCGTAAAATGGTGAAGCGTTATCCTAATCTTCATTTTGATTTTCACGCCCATAATGATTATGATTTGGCTGTAAGCAATGTTTTAGCGGCAGTTTTAAGTGGCGCTAAAGGACTGCATACCACCATTAATGGCTTAGGGGAAAGGGCGGGAAATGCGCCGTTGGCAAGTGTTCAAGCTATTTTAAAAGATCATTTTAATGCGATAACGAATATTGACGAGAGCCGACTGAATGATGTTAGTCGTGTTGTAGAATCGTATTCTGGCGTGATTATTCCTGCAAATAAGCCGATTGTTGGTGAAAATGTTTTTACTCAGGTTGCTGGCGTACATGCTGACGGGGATAATAAGAATAATTTGTATTGTAATGACCTATTGCCTGAACGATTTGGACGTGAAAGAGAATATGCATTAGGTAAAACCTCAGGAAAAGCTAATATAAGAAAGAATTTAGAATCTTTAGGCTTAGAACTTGATGAAGACTCTATGCGTAAGGTGACTGAAAGAATTATTGAACTAGGAGATAAAAAGGAGTTGGTTACCAAAGAGGATTTGCCTTATATTATCTCTGATGTACTGAAACATGAAGGGGCTAGTAACAAAGTAAAACTTAAAACCTATTTTGTGACCTTGGCTCATGGATTGAAACCAATGGCAAGCTTGAGTATTGAAATTGAAGGTAAGACTTATGAAGAAAGTTCTTCTGGAGATGGTCAATATGATGCCTTTGTGAGAGCATTGCGAAAGATTTATAAAATTACTTTGGGGCGTAAATTCCCAATGTTACTGAATTATGCAGTAAGCATTCCACCAGGAGGAAGAACAGATGCGTTTGTGCAAACTGTCATAACATGGAATTACAATGACAAGGTATTCCGTACACGTGGGCTTGATGCAGATCAAACGGAAGCTGCTATTAAAGCTACAATTAAAATGCTCAATATTATAGAAGAATATTAATAATAGAAACTACTAAAATATTTTAATAATTATGAAACTGAATATAGCGGTTTTGCCAGGTGATGGAATTGGTCCTGAAATTATAAGTGTGGCTTTGGATGTAACGAAAGCAATATGTGATAAATTTAAGCATAACTTAAGCTTCGAGTATGGAATTTGTGGAGCTGATGCTATTGATAAAGTAGGAAATCCTTATCCAGACGAAACTCATGAATTATGCATGAGAAGTGATGCTGTACTCTTTGGTGCAGTAGGTCACCCTAGGTTTGATAATGATCCATCGGCTAAGGTTCGTCCTGAGCAGGGGCTCTTAGCTATGCGTAAGAAATTAGGATTATATGCAAACATTCGTCCGGTAGTAACTTTTGAAACTTTAATTCATAAATCACCATTACGTGCAGATTTAGTAAAAGGTGCAGATTTTATGTGTATTCGTGAATTAACGGGAGGACTTTATTTTGGCCGTCCTCAAGGTCGGTCGGAAGATGGTAACGTGGCATATGATACTTGTGTATATAGTCGTGATGAGGTTGTCCGAATTGTGACTCTGGCATATGAATATGCTATGAAAAGGCGTAAAAAGTTAACTATTGTTGATAAAGCGAATGTTTTAGCTACTTCTCGTTTATGGCGTGAAGTTTCTAAAGAAATAGCACCTAAGTTTCCAGAGGTTGAAACTGAATTTATGTTTGTAGATAATGCTGCTATGAGGATGATTCAATGGCCCACTTCTTTTGATGTTATTGTTACTGAGAATATGTTTGGCGATATTCTAACTGACGAAGGTTCTGTTATAACAGGCTCAATGGGATTACTACCTTCAGCCTCAATAGGTACTTACACTTCTGTATTTGAACCCATACATGGTTCATGGCCACAAGCAGCGGGGCAAAATATTGCAAATCCTCTTGCTACTGTTTTGTCTGCAGCTATGATGTTTGAATATGCTTTTAATTTGAAAGATGAAGCATCCTTAATTAGAGGGGCTGTTGATGCATCAATGAATGCGAATGTTAGAACTGCTGATATTCAGATTGATGGTGAAAAATCTTTTTCTACATCGGAAGTGGGCAATTGGATTGTTGATTTTATTAATAAAGCATAACTGTTTTCTGAATTAACTTTAGGTTTGTTAAACGCAGGATTAAACATTTAATGTTTTTTCCTGCGTTTTTATTATATCGGTTTTATTTCTATATCTTTGTCATAAAAAGATGTGATATGCCAAAAATAGCCAAACAAATTTTAGATCTTATAGGTAATACTCCGTTGATGGAACTTTCTGCATATTCCATTAAATATGGACTCTCTTTCTGTATTTTGACTATTGTCGGCATACTAAATGCTAATGGACAATCGTATTATGATTTATCTGAAAAAGGAGTGAGCTGTTTTGAAAAAGATAGTTTGGAGCAGGCTGAAAACTATTTTCGTCAAGCTCTTAAATTAGATCCAACAAATGCTCATAATGCACTTTTGTTTTCTAATTTAGGCATGGTTCAACAAAAAATGAACAAGCATGCAGAGGCTGTAGAATCATATTCATATGCATTGAATTTTGCGCCAATAGCAGTACCAATTCTGCTTAATAGAGGTTCTGCTTACATGAATATAGGGCAAAATGATAATGCTTACCTAGATTATTGTCAGGTCTTAGATGTTGATAAAGATAACATTGAGGCATTATTAATGAGAGCTTACATTTATACTCAACGCAAGGACTTTAAAGCTGGTCGTGCTGATTATGAGAAATTATTAAAGATAGAGCCTACAAATTATACTGCTCGTTTAGGCCTTATCACGTTGAATCAGAAAGATGGCAAACTCAATGAGGCTTTAGAAGGTATAACGATGATGATAACAGAAAACCCTAAAGATGCAACTTTGTATATAGCTCGTGCAGATATCGAATGTGATTTGGATAAAAAAGATATGGCATTAATTGATCTTGATGAAGCTTTACGGCTAAATGATTCTGCTAGTGAAGCCTATTTGCTCCGAGGGCAAATCTTTTTATCTCAGAAGAAGAAATATTTGGCAAAATTAAGCTTTGATAAAGCTATATCATTAGGAATATCAGCCTCTGATTTACAGGATTTAATCAAAGAATGTAAATAGGACTTATTTCATAAACTGTTTAATGGCATTAATAAAATCATTTCCGTATCTTTCCTTTTTGTATTCTCCAATTCCGTTAATAGCTCCAAATGATTCTAATGTAGTAGGTTTTATTTGGCAGATATTATTGAGAACTTTGTCTGAAACAACGATATAGGGAGGTATGGCTTGTTGGTCAGCTAATTTTCTGCGTAATGCCCGTAAAGTCTCGAATAAAGATGAGTCTTCTGTCTCTCTGTCATAGCTAATTTCTTTTTTATTTATTACTTCTTTTTTCCTTTTTGCTGTATGTTCGTTGCTACGATTGTTAATCACTATTAAGCTTGCCTTTTCTTTCCCATATACCACATTGCATCCACTCTGTGTTATCTTTAATACATTGTTTTGATTATATGCTATTTCATAATATCCTAAATGTAACATTTGAAGTAGATAATCTTGCCAATCTCTTGCAGGCACATCTCTTCCTGCAGCGAATGTTTTTAGCTCATTATATTTGTTCTCAACGATTTCTGTAGTGTAGTTTCCTCTCAAAATATCAACTAAAGTTTTAATTCTTATTTTTTGGTCTGTTCGTATGATGGCACTTAATGCTTTTTGTACTATGATAGTTCCATCGAATTTTTCAGGGCGATTTTTGCAAACATCACAATTCCCACAATCTTTCTGTGTTGTTTCTCCAAAATAACTTAGTAAAATTCTTCTGCGACAAATGTCAGATTCTGCATATTGTTGCATTCGTACAAGCTTCTCCTGATTAATCTGTTGTTGTCCACTCTCATTTGCAAATTTGCTTAGCAAAATAAGATCACCCAATGCGTAAAATAACAATGTGTCTCCGGGAAGTCCGTCTCTTCCGGCTCTACCAATTTCCTGGTAAAAGCTCTCTATGCTTTTAGGCATATTATAATGTATTATCCACCTGACGTTAGATTTATCTATTCCCATACCAAAGGCAATTGTTGCACAGATTATCTGCGTTTTATCTGTTATAAAGTCTTCTTGCGCTTTGTTTCGCTGTTCAGCAGATAGTCCGGCGTGGTATACTCCGCAGTTAAGACCTTGTTTGATTAATAATTGTGCAACAGATTCAGTTTTACTCCTACTCATGCAATAAATAATGCCACTTTCTTTTGGGTGTTCATTAATAAATTCTAGGATGCACTTATTTTTTTCTTTTTGCTGATATCCTCTTTTAACTGTTAAACTAAGGTTAGGTCGATCAAAAGATGAAATAAATATTTTCGGATGATTTAAATTCAATTGTCGCGTAATGTCTTCTTGAGTTATTTTATCAGCTGTCGCTGTAAGCGCTATTATAGGTATATTGGGATAATTCTTTTTTAAAAGATCTAATTGAGTGTATTCAGGGCGAAAGTCATGTCCCCATTGTGATATACAGTGAGCTTCATCTATTGCAAAAAGAGAAATTTGTATGTCTCTTAATAATGAGTCTAATTCATAAATTAACCTTTCGGGTGATATATATAAGAGTTTTAATTCTCCGGTAATACATGCTCTTCGGATTTGGATGTTTTCGGTTTCATTGTTACTGCTATTTAATGCACCTGCTTTTATTCCATTGGCTTGTAAGGCTCTGACCTGGTCTTTCATTAAAGAGATAAGTGGAGATACCACAACGGCAGTTCCATTCATCATTAATGCCGGTATTTGATAGCATATCGATTTTCCGCCGCCTGTAGGCATAAGAACAAGAACATCCTTTTTCGAAACGATGTTTTGAATAATTTCTTTTTGTAGCGGACGGAAGTTGTCATATCCGAAATATGTCTTTAAAATAGAGTTCATGTATAATTTGTATGTTTTATGTGCCAAAGTTACGTTTATTCCCTGATAATCAGAAATGGTTCCTGATATTCTTCAGACTGTGAAATTTTAATGGTAAAAGTTAATTTGTATTATTATTTATCGAATAAAGATATAAATCAAGGTTTTTGACCTTTTTTTTAGAAAAAATATATACGATAAAGTTGTGTATTTAAAATAATTGTATGAAATTTGTGACAGCAAATAGATGCATTAGATAATGTATTATTTAGAAACAAACCTAACCAGTTAATTCAATGAGTGATTTAGAAAACAAAAAACAGGAGCAATCTCCTAAAAAGCGCCCTTATAACTTAAGGGAGAAAAAAGAAAAAAAAGCTGCTTACAGATCTTTGATCAGACCTGAATTGGCAGATGAATTGTACGACAAGATATTGAATATCGTGGTAGTACAGAAAAAGTATAAAGATCCGGATTTCTCTGCAAAGGATTTAGCAAAAGAATTGCAGACAAACACTCGTTATCTTTCGGCGGTTGTAAATTCTCGTTTTGGCATGAACTATTCTTGTTTGCTTAACGAGTATAGAGTAAAAGATGCTATGCATCTACTGACTGATAAAAGATATGCTGATAAAAACGTAGAAGAAATCAGTGCGTTGGTTGGCTTCGCAAATCGTCAGTCTTTTTATGCTGCATTCTACAAGAATGTAGGTGAAACGCCTAATGGTTACCGTAGAAAATTTATGGAAAAGAATAAATAGAAGCGGATCCTAAAAAACTTAATGAAAAGGAATTATCTCAATAAATTTGAGATATTTCCTTTTTCGTGTTTAATAACCCTAGTTTAATTTTGGAAATGAAGAATTATCTGATCTCTGTGGCAGCTGTCGCAATGTTGGCTTCTTGTGGCGGTTCAAAGAGTACTATTAGTGAAGCTGATAAAATAGAATATACTGTGGAACAATTTGCTGATTTACAAATATTGAGGTACGATGTACCTGGCTTTGAAAAATTATCGTTGAAACAAAAAGAGTTGGTGTATTATCTTACTCAAGCTGCACTTCAAGGGCGAGATATACTTTTTGACCAAAATGGAAAGTATAATCTGACTATTCGTAAAACGCTTGAGGCCATATATGTGAATTATAAAGGTGATAAGTCAGATAAGAACTTTAAGAACATGGAAGTTTATCTGAAAAGAGTTTGGTTCTCTAATGGAATACATCATCATTATGGTTCAGAAAAGTTTTCCCCTGAATTTTCTGAAGACTTCTTGAAAAAGGAGATGTTGAGTTTGGAACCCGACAAACTGCCTTTAGCTATCGGACAAACTGCAGAAGATTTATATGCTATGCTGCGCCCTATTATATTTGATCCAAATGTAATGTCGAAACGTGTAAATCAGTCAGATGGAGAAGACCTCATTTTAACATCGGCATGTAACTACTATGAAGGAGTTACCCAGACGGAAGCGGAAGAATTTTATGCAAAGATGAAAGATCCAAAAGACGAGTATCCTGTAGCTTATGGCTTGAATAGTCGTTTGGTTAAGAATAACGGTGTAATAACTGAAAAAGTCTGGAAGTTGGGTGGTTTGTATCATGAAGCTATTGAAAAAATCATATTCTGGTTGGATAAAGCAAAATCTGTAGCTGAGAATGAGGAGCAAAGTGCAGTCATCTCAAAACTAATAGAGTTTTATCAATCGGGCGATTTAAAGACTTTTGATGAGTATGCCATATTATGGGTTAAAGATTTAAAATCACGCATTGATTTTGTTAACGGTTTTACTGAAACTTACGGTGATCCTCTTGGTATGAAAGCAAGTTGGGAGTCTCTTGTTAATTTCAAAGATTTGGAGGCTACCCGTAGGACAGAGCTTATCAGCAATAATGCACAGTGGTTTGAAGATCACTCTCCTGTAAATCAAGAATATAAGAAGAAGGAAGTAAAAGGAGTAACAGCTAAGGTTATCACAGCTGCCATTTTAGCGGGTGATTTATATCCGTCGACTGCGATTGGCATTAATTTGCCTAATTCTAACTGGATTAGAAATCACCATGGTTCCAAATCTGTTACTATAGGTAATATTACAGATGCTTATAATAAGGCTGCTCACGGCAATGGTTTTAATGAAGAGTTTGTTTTCAGTAATTTGGAGAAGGAGTTGATTGATAAGTATGGCGATATGACGGGTAATCTGCATACTGATTTGCATGAATGTTTAGGACATGGGTCTGGTAAATTATTGCCAGGGGTGGATCCTGATGCGCTGAAAGCCTATGGTTCAACAATAGAAGAGGCCCGTGCCGATCTGTTTGGCCTTTATTACATGGCTGATAAAAAATTGGTTGAGCTCGGTTTACTTCCTGATGAAGAAGCATATAAGGCCGAATACTATACTTACTTAATGAATGGTTTGATGACTCAATTGGTACGGATAGTGCCCGGAAAAGATATTGAAGAGTCTCATATGAGAAATAGGCAATTAATAGCACGTTGGGTGTTTGATAAAGGGGCTTCGAATAAAGTTGTTGAATTGGTAAACAAGAGTGGTAAGACGTATGTTGTAATCAACGACTATACTAAGTTGCGTGATCTTTTTGGGGCATTACTTAAAGAAATACAGAGGATAAAATCTACCGGCGACTTTGAAGCGGCCAGAGTGTTGGTTGAAAATTATGCTGTTAAAGTTGACCCAGTACTTCATAATGAGGTTCTTAAAAGGTATAAAGCGTTAAACTTAGCACCTTATAAAGGATTCGTAAATCCGGAGTATTTACCCGTATATGATAAAGAAGGTAAAATAAAGGATGTGCAGGTCTCTTATAATGAAGGATATACAGAACAAATGTTGCGCTACAGCAGAGATTATTCTACTTTGCCGGCGATAAATGAATAAATACATGGAATTAGCAGAAGAACTGAAAAATATAAAGACACAACTCCGTTTATCAATGAACGGAGTTGCGTCTGCAAGCATGCGTGAAAAAGGTTTGAGTTATAAATTGAACTTTGGTGTGGAACTTCCTCGTTTGAAATCTATAGCTTCAAACTATACCAAAAATCACGAACTAGCGCAAGCTTTATGGAAAGAAAATATTCGGGAGTGTAAAATCCTTGCCGGCTTATTACAACCGGTCGATACTTTCTTCCCTGAAATTGCAGACATCTGGATTGATGATATTAATAATATTGAAATAGCCGAGCACACATGCATGAACTTATTTCAGCATTTACCCTATGCTCCTGCTAAATCTATGAACTGGATTGCGAGTGAGGATGAATTTACGCAGATATGCGGTTACTTAACTATTGCTCGTTTACTTATGAAGAAAGGAACTATGGATGATTCTGCTGCAAATGAATTGTTAGACCAGGCGATGACGGCCGTCCTTGCCGGCAGCTACAATGTGCGTAACGCTGCCGGACTGGCAATCAGAAAGTTTATGGAACATAGTGAAGAACAATGTTTCCAGGTTTGCCGTTTAGTTGAAGAGCTTGAAATTTCAAAGGATGAAAGGGAACAGTATCTTTATACATTAGTAAGAGATGTGGCATCGACTTTCTAAAAAACTTCTTTTTATAACTTACTTTCTATAAAAAAACAATTAACTTTGTTGGCATTAAGTTTGTGTCTATTATATGGAGAATCAAAATGTAAAGGATACTGTAAAGCAGATATTTACCGAATATCTGAATGCGAACGGACATCGTAAGACCCCCGAACGTTATGCAATTCTAGAAACCATTTATTCCATAGATGGACATTTTGATATTGATTCTTTGTATTCACAAATGATGAATCAAGAGAATTTCCGTGTTAGCAGAGCTACACTGTATAATACGATTATACTTTTGATAAATGCTCGCTTAGTCATTAAGCATCAGTTCGGTACCTCTTCGCAATATGAAAAGTCTTATAATCGTGAAACACATCATCATTTGATATGTACTCAGTGTGGAAAAGTTTCAGAAATGAAAAACGATACGCTTCAAAATGCGATTGAGAGTACTAAAATGAACCGTTTCCACCTGTCACATTATTCCTTATATATATATGGTCTTTGTGCCAATTGTGACAGGCGTAATAAAAGAAAAAAAACAAGTAATAATAAGAAAGAGAAATGAAAGTAGATGTTCTATTAGGTTTGCAGTGGGGTGACGAAGGAAAAGGGAAGGTTGTAGATGTCTTAACTCCCAAGTATGATGTAGTAGCGCGTTTTCAGGGTGGTCCGAATGCCGGTCACACGCTTGAGTTCGAAGGCCAGAAATACGTGCTCCGTTCAATCCCTTCCGGAATTTTTCAAGGTGATAAAGTCAATATCATAGGCAATGGAGTTGTGCTTGATCCTGCTTTATTCAAAGCAGAAGCAGAAGCTTTGGAAGCTTCCGGTCATAATTTAAAAGACAGATTGCACATTTCTAAAAAAGCACATTTAATATTGCCCACACATCGTATTCTTGATCAGGCTTATGAGGCTGCTAAAGGTGATGCTAAAGTTGGAACTACCGGAAAAGGTATAGGCCCTACTTACACCGACAAGGTTAGTCGTAATGGCGTTCGCGTAGGAGACATTTTATGTGACTTTAAACAAAAATATGAATCAGCGAAAGCTAAACACGAACGAACCTTAGAAAGCTTAAATTATAAATATGACCTCACCGAGTTGGAACAAGCCTGGCTCGAAGGAATTGAATATCTGAAGCAATTTAAGTTTGTGGATAGCGAACACGAAATCAACAATTTACTGATTCAAGGCAAAAGTATATTGTGCGAAGGAGCACAAGGAACCATGTTGGATATTGATTTTGGTTCTTATCCTTTTGTTACTTCCTCAAATACGGTTTGCGCGGGTGCTTGTACAGGTCTGGGAGTTGCTCCTAATAAGATCGGTGAAGTATATGGTATCTTTAAAGCCTATTGCACGCGCGTTGGTTCCGGTCCTTTCCCGACTGAATTATTTGATAAGACAGGAGATGAAATTTGTACTTTAGGGCACGAATTCGGATCAGTAACCGGACGTAAGCGTCGTTGTGGATGGATTGATTTGGTTGCTTTAAAATATTCCATTATGATTAATGGAGTTACCAAACTAATTATGATGAAAAGCGATGTGCTCGACGGATTTGAAACAATCAGAGCCTGCGTTGCCTACAACGTGAATGGTGAGGAGATTGATTATTTCCCATACGACATTAATGAGAAAGTGGAACCGGTTTATGTAGATATTCCCGGTTGGCAAACCGATATGACGAAAATGCAGAGCGAAGACGAATTCCCTGAAGAATTCAATGCATATTTATCATTTCTGGAAGAGCAGCTCGGCGTTGAAATTAAGATTGTTTCAGTTGGTCCTGACAGAGAACAAACCATTGAACGATATACTGAAGAATAAGTAAAATACTAATTCTCATTAAAAAAACAAGAGGCTGCGTACAGTCTCTTGTTTTTTTATATAGTTTTGGCAAACTATTTGCTTCTTCTTTTTGTAGTAACTAAAAAGAAATAAAGATATGATGATATCAAGTTCGTGGATTATATTTATTGGAATTGCTTTAGTGAGCTATTTGGTTCAGTTGAACCTTAAAAGCAAGTTTAAAAAGTATTCCAAGATGGCTTTGCCCTCTGGAATGACGGGACGTGATGTAGCCATTAAAATGCTGCAAGATAATGGCATCTATGATGTGCAGGTTACTAGTACCCAAGGTATGTTGACCGACCATTATAACCCTGCCAATAAGACAGTTAACTTAAGTGAAGGAGTATATGCCAGCAACAGTGTTATGGCAGCAGCAGTTGCCGCACATGAATGTGGTCATGCAGTGCAACATGCACGGGCTTATGCACCGTTAACTATGCGTAGCAAACTGGTCCCCGTTGTTACATTCGCTTCTCAATGGGTTAGCTGGCTCATACTTGGAGGAATCCTTCTATTAAATTATTTCCCCCAATTATTGCTAGGTGGTATTATCTTGTTTGCTATGACAACTCTATTCAGCTTTATTACGCTTCCTGTAGAAATTGATGCAAGTAAGCGTGCGTTGGTATGGTTAAGTAGTGCGGGCATTACCAATTCTTATAACCACGCGCAAGCGGAAGACGCTCTGAAATCAGCAGCTTATACTTATGTTGTTGCAGCGCTTGGTTCTTTGGCGACATTAATTTATTATATTATGATTTATATGGGTAGACGGGATTAAATCTTGTTTTAAAATACGAAACGCACATCAGGAAATTCCGGGTGTGCGTTTTTTTTTTATAATTCACTCTGCTTAACTCATTAATTTCGTGTAACTTTGCCATTCAATTAAAAAATAAATAGTTTAAGTTATGGCAGCTAAACCGGGAATACCCAAAGGAACACGTGATTTTTCGCCAGTAGAAATGGCAAAAAGAAACTATATATTTAATACTATTCGCGACGTTTATCATCTTTATGGTTTCCAACAGATTGAAACTCCTTCCATGGAAATGCTTTCTACATTAATGGGGAAGTATGGTGATGAGGGTGATAAACTCCTTTTTAAGATACAAAACTCAGGAGATTACTTCTCGGGCTTGACAGATGAAGAACTGTTGAGCAGAGATGCTGCAAAGCTGGCAAGCAAGTTTTGTGAGAAAGGGCTGCGATATGACTTAACCGTTCCTTTTGCCCGTTACGTAGTGATGCATCGTGACGAAATATCCTTTCCTTTTAAGAGATACCAAATTCAGCCGGTATGGCGTGCCGACCGTCCTCAGAAAGGGCGTTATCGTGAATTTTACCAGTGCGATGCCGATGTGGTAGGAAGTGACTCGCTTCTTAACGAGGTGGAGCTTATGCAAATTGTAGATGAAGTATTCACCCGTTTCGGAATTCGGGTTTGTATTAAGATAAACAACCGAAAGATCCTAACCGGTATTGCCGAGATTATCAATGAAGCCGATAAGATTGTAGACATTACCGTTGCAATTGACAAGCTGGACAAAATTGGTCTGGAGAATGTGAATAAAGAATTGGCAGAGAAAGGCATCAGCGCAGAAGCCATTGACAAGTTGCAGCCTATTATTTTGTTGCAGGGAAGCAACTCTGAGAAGCTTGAAACGTTGAAACAAGTTTTAGCTTCAAGTGAAACAGGCTTAAAAGGAGTAGAAGAATGTGAGTTCATTCTGAAGAAGTTTGCCTCGTTGCGTAAAACAGAAATGCCCGATCTTTTCGATGATAAGACCAATCAGATAGAGTTGGATTTAACCCTGGCTCGCGGATTGAACTATTACACCGGTGCCATCTTTGAAGTGAAAGCGCTGGATGTGCAGATTGGAAGTATTACCGGAGGAGGTCGTTATGACAATCTGACAGGTGTATTTGGTATGCCCGGCGTATCCGGAGTGGGTATTTCATTTGGAGCCGATCGTATTTTTGATGTACTCAATCAATTAGAACTTTATCCAAAGGAAGCAGTGAACGGCACCGAATTGCTGTTTGTTAACTTTGGCGAAGATGAGGCCGATTACTCTTTATCCGTATTAACTAAAGTACGTGCTGCCGGTATCCGTGCCGAAATGTATCCTGATTCTGCAAAAATGAAAAAGCAGATGACGTATGCAAACGCCAAGAACATACCTTTCGTTGCCATTGTTGGCGAGAATGAGATGAAAGAAAACAAAGTCTTATTGAAGAATATGTTATCAGGCGAGCAGACCCTTCTTGGCTCGGACGAGCTAATTGCTGCCATTCGTCCTTGAAGCATGTGATATTTTCTATTCCTGTCATCGTTTCTTAAACGCATTGTAATATCGTTTGTATTTCTTTGCGCTAAACAAAGAAAAGGATGATAGGATTATTTAATGATTGCTTTCCCCCGATCATGGACGGGGTATCTTTAACCATGCAGAACTATGCATTTTGGTTGCACAAGAAAACTCAGAATGTATGTGTTGTTACTCCCAAAAATCCAGAGGCGGAAGATTGTACAGGCTATCCTGTGTTTAGATATTCATCAGCACCAATTCCTATGCGGAAGCCCTATCGTTTGGGCTTCCCGGGCATTGACTGGCCCTTTCAGCTCAAATTGTCTCGTCTCTCTTTTGA
This sequence comes from Bacteroides graminisolvens DSM 19988 = JCM 15093, assembly GCF_000428125.1. Taxonomy (GTDB): domain Bacteria; phylum Bacteroidota; class Bacteroidia; order Bacteroidales; family Bacteroidaceae; genus Bacteroides; species Bacteroides graminisolvens. The sequence goes on along the minus strand of NZ_ATZI01000019.1, from coordinate 28,915 downwards.
GTTGGCTCATGCACACTGCCCTTTTTCTTCGGGTAAACTGGCTGTACAAGTAGCTCGTTCACAAAATATACCGTTGATTGCCACCTTTCACTCCAAATATCGTACGGATATAGAGCGTATCATTTCCAATAAATACCTGGTCGATTTACTGATAAAGAAAATTGTGCGATTTTATGAGATGGCCGATGAGGTCTGGATACCACAAGCCTCCGTAGAAGAAACCTTGCGCGAATACGGTTATAAAGGAAAGGTTGAAGTGGTTAACAATGGAAGTGACTTGACGTTGGATGCTTCGTCGGCTCTATTAAGAATAGAAACGCGCCGCCGGTTGGGTATTCGTGAAGGAGAATCGATGTTTCTATTTGTTGGGCAGCACATTTGGGAGAAAAATATAGGTTTCATTCTCGACTCTTTGGCCTTGATTCGTGATCTTCCTTTTCAGATGTTTTTTGTGGGTTCGGGTTATGCCTATCAAGAGATGGTAGATAGGGTGGCAGAGCGTAACCTGTCGCATAAGATTCATTTTCTGGGAAATGTGGCCGACAGAAATGTGCTGAAAAGCTACTACACCGCTGCCGATCTTTTCCTCTTTCCGTCATTGTATGACAATGCACCGCTGGTTGTTCGTGAGGCAGCGGGCCTGCACACCCCTTCGTTGTTGTTGCGAGGTGCTACTTGTGCCGATGAGATTGTGGATAACTATAACGGATTTTTAAGCGATCATTCTGTTGACTTCTTTGCCGACCGCTTGCAGGAACTGATGATGAATCCGAAGTTGGTTGGCGATGTAGGCTTACGCGCTTCTTCCACCATCGTACGTTCTTGGGAAGACATTGCCGACGAAGTGTACGACAGATACCAGAGGTTGATTCACAAGAGTCGCTACAACTCACCACGTTGTTTTACCGGTGGAGTGATGTATGAAAGGGTTTAGTAGATATTCAATCGGACTACCTGTAGTTATAGGTATGGCCGTTTTTTTTGGAATCTTTTATAAAGAGTATGATTCTTCACTTTTCAGGGGACTGACGGTCGATGCCAAAATGATTGCAGGTGTTGTGCTGGCGGTTATACTCATCCTGATGCGGGATGCGGGCTTGATGTTAAGATTCAGGCAGATGAGCGCTTACGCCCTTTCGTGGCGGCAGGTTTTTAATGTGAATGTACTTTGTGAGTTCACCTCTGCGATTACCCCTTCTTCCGTTGGCGGAAGTAGTTTGATTGTTCTCTTCCTGAAAAAAGAAGGTGTTGAAATGGGGCGGGCTTCGGCCATAATGGTTGCCTGTTTGTTCCTCGACGAGCTTTTTTTAGTTCTTCTCTGTCCGCTAATCTTTCTTTTCTTCTCGGCCGACGAGCTTTTTGGAGCGTCCAACTTGTTCTCGTCGAGCATTAAATTACTTTTTATTGCCACTTATTCCGTGGTTCTTTTGTGGACAGTCGTTCTGTTCGTGGCCCTATTTAAACGTCCTAATTACGTGAAGTCCCTCTTGCAGCTTATTGCTAAACTGCCTGTTTTGCGCAGGTGGAAAGACAAAATAGAAGTGTTTGCCACTGACTTAGCTTTAAGTTCAGGCGAATTGAGCAATCAATCAATGTGCTTTTGGTTCAAAGCAATGGGCAGTACTTGTTTGGCATGGATTTGCCGGTTTGCGGTGGTCAATGCTCTTTTGTTTGCCTTTAGTGAGCAAAACGGACATCTGCTTGCGTTTGCCCGTCAATTGATACTCTGGATTGTGATGACCGTTGCGCCCACTCCCGGCGGAAGCGGCGTGAGCGAATACATGTTTAAAGAATACTATGAAAGTTTCTTTCCTATTGCGGGAGTTGCCCTGATTGTGGCTTTTGTATGGAGAATCATCACTTACTATTTGTATCTTTTGCTGGGATTTTTAGTTATTCCGTCTTGGATTACCAAAAGCAAAGATAAAGAGGAGTAAGTCAAGTTCCAATAGTTTCATCGTTGCAAACTCTGAGTTTCTTCGTGCGAAACAAATTGTTTCCTACCATCATACCGTCAAATTGTCAGTTTAATACCCCAAAACGGACTGACATTCGCCTCTGGCATAGTTTTCGCTTAATATGTTTTGTCTGTCTCACACGGCAGAAATTATAAAATAATAGTAGTTTTAATTTTAATATAAAAAGGTACAACTATGAACATTAAACCATTAGCAGACAGAGTGCTTATACTTCCTGCACCTGCAGAAGAAAAAACAATTGGTGGTATCATTATTCCTGATACAGCAAAAGAGAAACCTTTGAAAGGTGAAGTAGTGGCGGTAGGTCACGGTACAAAAGATGAAGAAATGGTCTTAAAAGAAGGTAACACTGTTCTTTATGGTAAATACGCCGGAACAGAACTTGAAGTTGATGGCACAAAATACCTCATTATGCGTCAAAGCGATGTACTCGCGGTTTTGGGTTAATCATCAGAAATGTAAATTATAAAAGTATAAAGATATTATGGCAAAAGAAATATTATTCAATCTGGAAGCTCGTGATCACTTGAAAAAAGGAGTTGATGAACTAGCAAACGCAGTAAAAGTAACTTTAGGTCCTAAGGGACGTAACGTTATCATTGAGAAAAAGTTTGGTGCACCACACATTACCAAAGATGGTGTTACAGTAGCCAAAGAAATTGAATTATCTGACGCATTCCAAAATACAGGTGCTCAGTTGGTGAAAGAAGTTGCTTCAAAAACCGGTGACGATGCCGGCGACGGAACAACAACGGCAACAGTACTTGCTCAGTCAATTGTAGCCGAAGGCTTGAAGAACGTTACTGCCGGTGCAAACCCAATGGACTTGAAACGCGGTATCGACAAGGCTGTAGCTAAAGTGGTTGAATCTATCAAATCTCAATCAGAAAAGGTTGGTGACAATTATGATAAGATAGAGCAAGTAGCAACTGTATCGGCCAACAATGATCCTACTATTGGAAAGCTCATTGCCGATGCTATGCGTAAGGTATCAAAAGACGGTGTTATCACGATTGAAGAAGCTAAAGGTACTGATACTACAATTGGTGTAGTAGAAGGTATGCAGTTCGATCGCGGTTATTTGTCTGCTTACTTTGTTACTAATACAGAGAAAATGGAGTGTGAAATGGAGAAACCGTATATTCTTATATACGACAAGAAGATCTCTAACTTGAAAGACATGCTTCCTATCTTGGAACCGGCAGTACAAACTGGCCGTCCGCTTTTGATCATTGCTGAAGATGTTGACAGCGAAGCTCTTACTACATTGGTAGTTAACCGTTTGCGCTCTCAATTGAAAATCTGTGCAGTGAAAGCTCCCGGATTTGGTGATCGCAGAAAAGAAATGCTTGAAGACATTGCAGTGCTTACCGGCGGATTGGTAATTAGCGAAGAAAAAGGGTTGAAGCTTGAACAAGCAACGCTTGAAATGTTGGGAACTTGTGATAAGATCACTGTTTCTAAAGACAATACCACTATTGTAAACGGTGCAGGAGCTAAAGAAAATATCGAAACACGTATCAACCAAATCAAAGCTCAGATCAAAACAACAACTTCTGATTATGATAAAGAAAAACTGCAAGAACGTTTGGCTAAATTGTCGGGCGGTGTAGCGGTACTTTATGTAGGAGCTGCTTCTGAGGTTGAAATGAAAGAGAAGAAAGACCGTGTTGACGATGCTCTGTGTGCTACTCGTGCAGCTATTGAAGAAGGTATTGTTCCTGGTGGTGGTGTAACTTACATCCGTGCTATTGATGCTTTGGAAGGTCTTAAAGGTGACAACGCCGACGAAACAACCGGAGTTGAAATTATTAAGCGTGCCATCGAAGAACCTCTTCGTCAGATTGTGGCCAATGCAGGTAAAGAAGGTGCTGTAGTGGTACAGAAAGTACGCGAAGGCAAAGGTGATTTCGGTTACAATGCTCGTACAGATGTTTATGAAAATATGTATGCTGCCGGTGTTGTTGATCCAGCGAAAGTGACTCGTGTTGCTTTGGAAAATGCGGCTTCAATTGCAGGAATGTTCTTAACTACCGAATGTGTCATTGTTGAAAAGAAAGAAGATAAAGCAGATATGCCTATGGGTGCTCCCGGTATGGGAGGCATGGGCGGTATGATGTAATCTTCCCGACCATATTTAATAAAAGCCGCTCCTTGATTTCAGGGAGCGGCTTTTTTAATGAAATGTGTTATACTGTTAATCTTTTCTATTGAAATGCTTTTTTAGCTTTATTGTAATAACATTTCTGATCTATTATTGTTATTTTTACAGTGCGAGAATTAACTAACTACATGTTTAACCTAATAATAATCTCGGAAATGAATAAGAATGATATTGGTCATAATGCAGGCAAAATCTGGAAACTGCTCAGTGATAACACGTGTTGGAGTTGTGCTGCCTTACAAGAAAAATCAGGTTTAAGTGATAAAGAACTGGGAGCTGCAATTGGTTGGTTGGCCCGTGAGAATAAGATCGAATTCAAAGAAGAGGGCGAAGACGTATGTGTTTACTTATGTGTTAACGTATATATCGGTTAAAGTTTTCCTTTTCTGAGAACAAATCTCTTTCTTTGCACTAAATTTAAAGAAAGAGTATGAGAAGTTTCGCATCTGATAATAATTCGGGAGTGCATCCTTTAGTGATGGATGCTTTGCAACGTGCCAATGAGGACCATGCGTTGGGATACGGTAGTGACAAGTGGACCGATGAGGCGGTTGCCATGCTAAAAGAATCATTCACACCAGCGTGTGAATCCCTGTTTGTTTTTAACGGTACGGGTAGCAATATTGTTGCTTTACAGCTTATGGTTAGACCGTTTCACTCCATTATATGTGCCGAAACGGCGCATATTTATGTTGATGAATGCGGGTCACCGGTAAAAAACACAGGCGCACAAATTCGTCCGGTGCTCACACCCGACGGTAAGCTTACCCCCGAATTAATACGTCCTTATTTGCATGGTTTTGGCGATCAGCATCATTCGCAACCCGGTGCTATTTACTTGTCTCAGTGTACTGAGTTAGGTACTGTATATACGCCCGTCGAATTGAAGGCGCTTACGTCTCTTGCCCATGAACATGGAATGTATGTTCACATGGATGGTGCCCGCATTGCCAATGCATGTGCTTATTTAAAGACTTCGCTAAAGGAAATCACAGCCGACTGCGGCATTGATGTACTGAGTTTCGGTGGTACCAAAAATGGCTTGATGATGGGTGAGTGCGTTGTGATCTTCAACGAAGAGCTAAAAGCTAGTGCTGCGTTCGTTCGTAAGCAATCGGCTCAGCTGGCATCGAAAATGCGCTATTTATCCTGTCAGTTTACGGCTTACTTAACGGACCACCTGTGGTTGAAGAACGCAGAGCATGCCAATGCAATGGCTCAGCGGTTGTGCGATGCATTGAAGCAATACCCGGGTGTGTGCTTTACACAAAAGGTTGAAAGCAACCAGCTGTTTCTGACCATGCCTCGTGCAACGATTGACCGGTTATTGCAAAGCTATTATTTCTATTTCTGGAATGAAGCGAACAATGAAATCCGACTGGTTACTTCTTTTGATACGACGGACGAGGATATTGATAACTTTATCAGTCTGCTGCATCAATAACTTCCTCGTACGCTATATAATAAAGGTAAATGCAATGAGGTTCGGACTTTCACAAGCCCGAACCTCTTCTATTATCTGTATTTTTGGGGGAATAAATACAGACTAGTATCTTGGTGAACAAACATTATCTGTTTAAAGCTTCTGCTAGTCCGGTAAAAACATACCCTTCTTTTCTTAGCTTCGAAATCATTTTCCTCATGCCGTTTTTATAGAACTTGTCGGTACGTTTGTCATCGGTTCCTAAATGAATCAGTATGATGTAACCGTTCAGTCCCTTTTCTTTTTCTTTGGATAGCACTTGTTTATAGATGGTTTCACTGCTTTTGTAGTTCTTCATTTCCGGGGTGGTATAGTCGGCATTTGTTCCGCTGCCCGGTGTGAAGTTAATCAGTTGTATACCCATACTCTTGGCCCACGACGCAATTTCTGCATTATAGTGTTCGTAAGGAGGAACAAAATAAGGAGCGTCCGTGTATGCAATGCCTGCCTGATTCATTAATTCGTAGTTAGCCAATAAGTCCTTTTCAAACTCCTCCCTGCTGATTAAGGTGGAGTCTCTTTTTTCCCAAGAGCAATAAAGAGGGTGTGCGTTGCTGTGAGCGCCTAGATAGTGACCGTCGTTTCTTAAAAGAGAGACAACCTCCGGAAATGTTCTGTAAAACCGTCCGGTGAAGAAGAAACTTCCTTTTATTTTCTCTTTGCGAAGAATCTCTCTGATATCTGCCGCTCCGTCTGCTTTGTCGTCTGCGGTAAAGATCAATGTGATTTGTTTGCTGGTTGTATCCGTACGAATGATTCCTCCGTTGATGAACGTATTCTTATTGCTTAATGTATGACCGCTCTTAATTCCGTCTTTCTGCAAGGCCGACAAGTAATAGGTTAACGAAGCAGTACCGTCCATCGTGGGTTCATTGGTTGAATAGTCGTGCGTGTCATCGTGGTAAACCAAGCTCTCGGGCTGGAAGCGTTCGTATGATTCTCCGCCATCCAAATGCACCCCTCTTAAACCTTTGAATATAGTTGCGTACACCGGACCGTCAACCAGTCCTCCCGACGTGTTTCCTAACCGGGCGGTATAGTACGACGAGTGCGGTTGGCTGGGGTAATCACCCCAAAGAGGCAGGTCGGCTATCATACTTGTGCCCCACGGATTACAGCCAAACAGCCAGTCGCGCAGGGAGGCTTCCATCTCCTCATAGGTTAAATCACCTGTTACCTCCCTGTACAACCGGCACTGAGTAAGCATGGCGGCGGTCAGGTTATTGGAACACCATACGCCGGGAATGCCAAACAGGAAAGGATCTTCTTTGGCTTTTTCGTACACTCGCTGTATGCCCGAGCGCATGTTCCTGATAAATTCGTTGCTTACACGTTGGTTTGCTGTGCTCGCCAATCGGTAATGTCCCATATTCATAAAAGGATACCATTGGTAATGCTTGGCACTGTCTGCACCCATCCACGGCGTAACAGGCTCTTTTCTTCCGTACTCAATGGCCTGTTCCAGAAATTGATTGTGTTTTGTAGTCAGGAACAACTCGGCAGCAGCCAGTTCCATGTCGTCCGTCCAGTTGTCTTCTTCGTAAATATAAGGAGATAGCACGGAAGCCGTTTGGCAGGCGCCCGGCTTTTCCATTCCACTTTGATATGCGTCGTGAGCTTTGATTGCCAATGCATCGGCAAAGGCAGGGTCATACTTCCGCATGATGGTTGCTCCTAACGCAAAACAAGAGGCAAACTTCCCGGTTGTGCTTGCAATACCGGTCGTTGCGTTGGTGAATTTACCCCGAACTTGTTTCTCTCCGCTGCAATAGTACACAGGACGTCCTTTTCCCGGGCCATAACCGTAATCAACCAAGTCTTTGTTGGGTAAACGCATGCCGGTATGATCTCTATCGTCGGCAATCTGATTATAAAATTCCCCCTTTTCAGGATTCATTCTGTTTAACCAGTCGAGCCCCCACCTGATTTCGTCTACAATATCCGGTATACCGTTGCTCCCTTTTAGTCCCGCTTCATTATATGCATCGGCAAATGCCTCGGGGTTTTGTTGGTACGCAAACATCATTTGATAAATAGCGTTTGCAGAAGTGGTGGTGTATTGCAGATAGTCGGTTGCATCATGCCAACCCCCGCGTACATCAATGTGTTGACCGGTCTTCGTTGGGTGATGAACAATGTAGCCGTCATGTACATGACAACTGTCTTTTAGAAACGGATTATAGCCGCATCTTTGCTGACGCATATAGTTCAGCAAAAAATCGGCAGTTCCATTGTAAACGCCCGGATCTATACTGAAGCGGGGAGATTGAGTTGTCCCTGCTTTCAGATAATAGGTTCCGGTTTGATTAAAGTCGCTGAAATCCAATCGGTACGTGCTCTCCATCTTTCCGTTTTTCCCTTTTGCCAGGGGGGTGGCAAATGTTCTTGCAACTTTTCCGGTGAATGCATCAATTAAAGCATACTCTTTAATTTCAATTTTCTCTTCACTCATAAAGACTGCAACTTTTCTGGATTGAGGCAAGTAGCCGAGTTGGTTAATTCTTATCCACTGCTCTGCGCATACGTTTAACGACATAACAGAGAGTGAAATGGCAAATAGCCAACCTTTACTCTTCATAATTGCGTAATGTTTAAGGTTCAACTTGTGTTAAGTTGTATGCAAATAAAGCGTATTAAATTCAGTATTGATATATGTGCGACTATAAATTAACTGTTATTATGGGTTGTTTGTATATGTTTAATTATAAAAGAAAGGGCACCCTCTTCAAAAACAGAAGAGAGTGCCCTTATATAGCGGTGATTAGAAGCTTACTTTCTATAGTAAGCTAAATCATCTTTGTCGAATTTGCTAAGGAAAGTAACATGCTTGTCTATTTCAGATTCAGCGAATCTTACGTAAACATGAGCCGATTCAGTAAACAAATCGTTCTTGCTTGCATCTTGAACCATTAGGTGAGACATGATAAGATGGGCCGACATTTCTACTAAACGGCGAGCGGCGAAATCAATCAGTTCCTGATCTTTCTCTTCAGTGATTTTAGTCACAATAGCCTCGTATTTATTTGCCAGCTCTTTCAATCTATTCTTTAATCCTTCAAACTCAGGAGCTACCTGTGCCGTTTCATATTCGCGGATTTTAGCTAAATAAGCACCGGTCGTAACGTATCTGATGGCTGCAACCACCTGCAATTGCGTAGTACCTTCGTAAATGGAAGTGATGCGTGAGTCACGGTAAATTCTCTCACAAGCATAATCTTTCATGAAACCCGAACCACCGTGAATCTGAATACAGTCGTATGCATTTTGGTTTGCAAACTCACTGCCTATTCCTTTGGCAAGAGGAGTAAAGCTATCGGCTAACTTAGAGAATGTTTTCTGTTCCTGACGTTCTTCTGGAGTTAGTTTACGTTCTTTGGCAATATCGTCGAGAGCTTTATAAACATCTACATAACGAGCTGTTTCATATAACAAGGTGCGTGACGCATCGAGTTTAGCTTTCATCAAAGACAATATTTCAGCAACAGCCGGGAATTCAATAATTGCTTTTCCAAACTGTTTGCGGTCTTTGGCATAAGCCAATGCTTCGTTGTAAGCGGCCTGCGATAATCCCACCGATTGAGCGGCAATACCCAGACGGGCACCGTTCATCAGCGCCATAACGTATTTAATAAGACCCAGTTTACGATCACCGCAAAGTTCTGCTTTTGCGTTTTTGTAAACCAGCTCGCAAGTAGGTGATCCTTTGATACCCATCTTGTTTTCAATTCTACGCACGTTCACTCCGCCGTTTCGTTTGTCGTAAATGAACATAGACAAGCCGCGACCGTCATGAGTACCTTCTTCCGAGCGTGCCAATACAAGGTGAATGTCGGCGTCACCGTTGGTAATGAAACGTTTCACTCCGTTCAGATACCAGCATTCGTCTTTCTCACTGTAAGTAGCTTTGAGCATAACCGATTGCAGGTCGGAACCGGCATCGGGTTCCGTCAGGTCCATTGACATGGTTTCTCCCTGACAAACACGGGTTATATAGCGTTTCTTCTGATCTTCGTTAGCGAATTCATAAATCGTTTCGGCACAATCCTGAAGTCCCCACAAGTTTTCAAAACCTGCGTCACTGCGGCTCACAATATCTGCCGCCATGATGTAAGGCACAACGGGGAAGTTAAGTCCGCCAAAACGTCGGGGCATAGCCATACCCATTAAACCGGCCTTGCGGCAAGCTTCCAGGTTAGCAAAAGTTCCGTTTGCATACGTCACCCGACCGTCGGCAACGGAAGGGCCTTCGTGATCAACACCTTCGGCGTTGGGCGCAATGATATCACCACAAATTTCACCCACAATTTCGAGAACCTTATCATAGCTGTCCATTGCATCTTCGAAGTCAACAGGAGCGTATTCGTAATTTTCTCTGTCTGCGTAGTTTCTTTCTTTCAGATCTACGATTCTTTTCATTAACGGATGATTCAAGTGGTGCTTGAGTTCCGGTGTATCGATATAAAAATTAGCCATGATTACTTAGAATTTTGTTTGTAAAACTTGATCATCTTCGGTATAACTTCTTCCACCGTACCATTGATTACGTAATCGGCTATGGTATTGATCGGTGCATCTTCATCGTTATTAATGGAGATAATCATTGAACTTTCCTGCATACCGGCAATGTGTTGAATCTGTCCCGAAATGCCACAGGCAATATATAACTTAGGACGAACAGTGACTCCGGTTTGTCCAATCTGCCTGTCGTGTTCGGCAAAACCTGCATCCACAGCAGCACGGCTGGCACCAACTTCTGCATTCAGCACTTTGGCCAATTCAAACAGCAAGTCAAAATTCTCTTTAGAGCCAACGCCGTATCCGCCCGAAATGATGATAGGTGATCCTTTCAAGTTATTTTTTGCTTTTTCTACGTGGCGTTCTATCACTTCAACGATGAAGTCGGTCGGAGCAACATACTTACTCACGTCGTGTTTGATGACTTCTCCTTTGTAAGTGTCAGAAAGGATTTGTTTTTTCATCACACCTTCGCGAACAGTAGCCATTTGCGGACGATGTTCGGGGTTGACAATGGTTGCTACAATGTTGCCGCCAAATGCGGGACGAATTTGATAAAGTAGGTTCTTATAAGTCTTTCCTTCTTTTTTATCTTCGTGATCACCAATTTCCAGAGCGGTACAGTCGGCTGTCAATCCGCTGGTTAGGGCCGACGATACACGAGGGCCTAAGTCACGACCGATAACCGTAGCACCCATCAAACAAACTTGAGGTTGTTCTTCCTTAAATAAGTTGACCAATATAGAGGTATGGGGCAATGAAGTATAAGGGTACAAACCTTTGGCGTCAAAAACATGTAGTTTGTCAACACCATAAGGAATGATTTGCTTTTCAATGTTCTTTAAATTAGTTCCGGCTACAACAGCTTCCAGCTGACATTTCAATTCGTTAGCTAGCGAACGACCTTTGGTAAGGAGTTCCAAGCTTACATCGGCTACATTTCCGTCTTCTATTTCGCAATATACAAATAAGTTATTCATATTTCTCAGTAATTAGGAGTTTAGCCAATGGTATGGTTAGCTAACAGTTCAACAATTAGTTCTTCAATTTCGCGGTCATTGCTACCAATCGTTTTATTCTCTTTGGCCTGGAATACAATGTTCTGAATAGCTTTCACCTTGGTGGGTGAACCGGAGAGTCCGCACTGTGCCAAATCACCTTGTACATCGGCAACGCTCCACTCAACCAAGTTTAGATAGTCGCGTTTGTCATACAATTCTGTGTAGTCCAAATTACCTTGTTGTTTCTCGGTAATTGTTTTGGCATGTTTATACTTTTGCACGAGTCTGGCATTTCGGGGGCGACAAGGAGCTGCCGATCCTGTTACGGTTATAACCATTGGCAGAGGGCCTGTTACGGTTTCTACTCCACCATCAATGTGTCGTTTTACTGTGATTGTTTTGTCGGTCACTTTTAAAATCTCTTCTGCATAAGTTATTTGGGGCATTCCCAGCTTCTCAGCTACTTGGGGCCCAACTTGTGCCGTGTCACCATCAATCGCCTGGCGTCCACCGATGATAATGTCACAGGTACCGATCTTCTTGATAGCTGTAGCCAATGCATAAGATGTGGCTAAGGTATCGGCACCGGCAAATGCCCTGTCGGTTAGCAAATAACCATTATCTGCTCCTCTGAATAATCCTTCACGAATTATATCGGCGGCCCGGCCCGGACCCATGGTGAGGATAGTAACAGTTGACCCCGGATGGGCATCTTTTAAACGGAGAGCCTGCTCTAATGCATTGAGATCTTCCGGATTGAAGATAGCAGGAAGTGCCGCGCGATTAATAGTTCCGTCGGCTTTCATGGCATCCTTCCCTACATTTCGTGTGTCGGGAACTTGTTTTGCCAGTACAACAATTTTCAAACTCATGTTATAAGTATTAGTATTATCCTGCAAATTTACGCAATCAGTTGATTCTGCAAAGAAATATGCTTTAAAAATGCACAAATGGGTCTGTTATGAGCAAGAACCATGTTCCTCAACATCTTTTTATTCTGCTGCTGCCGCGACATTTAGCGGATAAAACAACCAACTCGTTTATAAAATAGAGCAGTTGATTGATTCGTTTTTTTAATCAGAACTATTCTCCATAGTTTCGTAACACGATTGTAATATGGAACTTATGCATTTAGACTACTTAAATCCTTTGCTTACTCACTTTGAACCGGTGTCACTTGAAGAGATGAATGCCGTTCGCTTAATGAACCGCATTGATACGAAGTACACTACTTCCATTGATTTGTTGCCTGCTATCCTTCTTTCATTGCAGAAAGATTATAGGATTCAGGAAATAACGTGTCGACGGAACATGCCTTATGAAACAACGTACTTGGACACTGAAGGGAGAGACATGTTTATGGCTCATCAAAATGGAAGAACCGTTCGTGAAAAGATACGGGTACGCACCTATAAAGATTCCGGACTGACTTTCCTCGAAGTGAAAAATAAGAATAACAAAGGACGCACGGACAAGAAACGAATACTCGTAAGTAGCTTGCTTAACATGCGGGAAGAAGGCGCCGAGGATTTCCTGCAGAAATATGCTTGGTACAGCTTATCGCAACTCTCTGGTAAATTGCAGAATTCCTTCAACCGCATAACGCTTGTTAACAAACAAATGACAGAGCGTTTAACCATTGACACGAACGTGTGCTTTCAAGACTTGCTTACCGGACAACAGGCCGCGATGGATCAGGTAGCTATCATTGAGTTAAAAAGAGATGGCAATCATTTCTCTCCGGTAAAAGAGATTCTGCATCAAATGCATGTGCTGCCGGTGAGCATCAGTAAGTATTGTTTGGGCTCTGTGCTCACTAACCCGGCTTTGAAGTATAATCGCTTTAAACCCAGAATAAGGAAAATAGAACAAATACAAAATCAAATAACAATTTAGACCATGGAAGATTTTACGGATATAACTTTGCTGGAGGCACCGCTGCTCGATGGTGCGGGATTCATGCAACTGCTGTTGAGGTTTGCCTTTAATATGCTGGTGATATTTGGTATCATTCAGTTCTTTTATTACTCGAAAAGCAAAAGACGCGACTATTACTTCACCTTTACGTTAATAAGCATCAGCGTATTCTTTTTAATTTTTTTGCTTGGCAGCGTTAAACTGAAAATAGGCTTTGCACTAGGGCTGTTTGCCATCTTCGGCATCATCAGATACCGAACGGAATCGGTTCCCATCAGGGAGATGACTTACTTATTTGTGATTATTGCCATTTCAGTCATCAACGCTTTGGCTGTGGAAATAAGTTATACCGAGTTGGTTGCTACGAATTTAATTTTTATTCTCAGCATTTGGGTGAGTGAAAGCAATCGATGGCTAAAACACATCTCCTGCAAACTGATTCAATATGACCGCATTGAACTTATTAAACCGGAGAATGCAGCTTTGTTGTTAGATGACTTGAAGCAACGAACGGGACTCCCGATCCTGAAAGTTGAAGTGGGGCATATTGATTTCTTGCGTGACAGTGCCATGGTAAAAATATACTATGAACCGCTTTGTGATGAGATAAATACCATTGATACAGTAACTAGAATACCACGTGAAAATGAATAAGTTTCTTTTGATTTTATCGGGCTTGCTTTGGTTCGTTGCTCCCATGGTAAGTGCTCAGGATAGTGACTTTGGTATATGGACAAGTCTGGAGGTGAAAAAGAAAATATTTCCGGGCTTCGACGCTTCTTTTGAAGGGGAGTTCAGAACGCGAAACGATGTAGGAACCATTGACCGATGGTCGGCAGGCGTTGATCTTTCATATTCAGTTAACTCTTATTTGAAGCTGGGCGGTGCTTATAACTTGATTAACTATAATCATCCGAAAAGAGAATGGGAGGTAGGACATCGGTATAGCTTCTATGCAACCGGCAGTTATGTATGGAATAGAATAGAACTTTCTTTGCGCGAAAAATACCAGCAAACCTATCGGGTGGGGGTGTCTGAAACCGCCTCTCGGGCAAATCCCAAGAAGATTATGCGATCACGGTTACAGCTTGCTTATAATCTGCCCAAATCAAAACTGACTCCATATACTTCGGTGGAGTTTTATCACACCTTGAATAATCCGCAGGGTAATGATCTGGAAAAAACAAGGTATACGTTGGGTACTGAATACAAGATTAATAAACGTAGTAAGCTCGATTTGTTTTACCGATACCAGTCGGAAACGGATGATGATGAAGATGACGGACATGTTTTGGGACTAGGTTATTCACTAAAATTTTAAAGCTCAGTATGATGAAAAGATATGTAATTGTATGCTACATGATGACGCTGGCAGGCGCTCTTTGCTTAGGTTGTACCAGTGATACCGATGAGATGACGGATGAAAACGGCGACACTTCGGGTGAAGTGATAACAGAACCTTCGGATGATGATTTGGTTGAGAATGCTACATTCAGCACGGTGGTTGGTATTGTTTATTCGGGCACCACTGCCAGCGTAACGAATACTGCGAGTGGGGTCACGGTATCACAATCGGGTGCCAATGTGGTGATCACTTCGACTATTGAAGGGGTTGAATACGTATTGAGTGGTACCACAACGGCCGGTTCTTTGAAAATTTATAGCGATTATAAGTTTAAGTTGAACTTTAACGGCGTGGATATAACCTCTACTTCGGGACCGGCTATAAACATTCAATCGCACAAGAGGGTTTTTGCCGTACTTACGGAAGGAACTGTTAATAAGTTGACCGACAGCTCGTCTTACCCTACCAGCACGGAAGACCAGAAAGGATGTTTTTTTAGTGAAGGGCAGCTTATCTTCAGTGGGAGCGGTAGTCTCACCGTATCCGGTAAATACAAACACGCTGTGTGTAGCGATGATTATATATTGATTCGTCAGGGGGTGCAATTAACGGTTGCCGCAGCTGCAACCGATGGCATCCATACCAACGAGGCTATATTAATTGAGGGTGGCACGGTTCAGGTTACGTCTACTGACGAAGGTATAAACTGCGACGAAGGTGCTGTGGTTATTAACGACGGTACGGTTACTGTAACGACCAAAGCGGCATCGGCCAAAGGTATTAAGGGATATGGTAATGTGACTATTAACGGGGGTACTATTAATGTAACAGCCAAAGGAGGAGACTCCAGCGAAGGCATTGAGAGTAAAAGTGTATTGACTATTAACGACGGAACGGTGGAGGTTACTGCTTATGACGATTGCATCAATGCGGCAAGTGGTATTGTTATAACGGGTGGCTCGGTTTATTGCTATAGTTCCAATAATGACGGTATTGACTCTAACGGGCCATTAACCATATCGGGCGGATTGATTGTGTCTTCGGGTACTACTAGTCCAGAAGAAGGCATTGATTGCGATCAAAACACATTTAAAATAACCGGAGGAACTTTGGTGGGGTTCGGTGGAGCAACTAGTACGCCTACTTCGTCGGCCAGCACGCAGCGTTCCTTAATATATGGAGGTTCCGGCACTTCGAATCAATATTTCAGCGTAGTTTCTTCAACAGGCGAGACTGTTTTAGTGTGCAAAATTCCCCGAACTTATTCACAAATGACTTTGCTGTTTAGCAGTCCTTCTCTCACTGCCGGTACTAGTTATACCATTTATTCGGGAGGTACAGTTTCCGGCGGAACAGATTTTCACGGACTTTACACTGCCGGAACTTACACAGCGGGAACTCAATTGTCTACTTTTACCAGCAGCTCTATGGTAACGCAGGTGGGCAATGTGAGCACAGGTGGCGGCGGACAGCCCGGTTGGCGATAGTTGTTCTGAGGTATGTTTAATCAGTCTGACGATAAAAACATTCGGTTTGTCGATTCCTTTTGTGAGCTTCACGGGGTAGAATTACTTTTGTACATTGGTTTATGTAGTTATGAAGTTTAGGAAAAGGCTTTTTTTAGAGAACCTGATCTATGCGGTGATTTGGTTTTTGATTTTTCTTTTGCCCATTATCGGGAATTATTTTTCCCTTTATTCGGGCAAGGAATCATCACTAAATTGGCGCATGATTTCTTCCATATGGCTGGGAATCTTACCGTTATTTGGCGTGTTTGTCATCAATAACTGGTTTCTGGCGCGTTATCTGTTACGAAAAAAATACGTAACATATACCGTGTTAGTCGTAGCGGTAATTGTTGCCATGCTGGGATTGAACTTTGTAGGCAGAAGGTTTATAGAGACACCCGAAGACCGATTTCATCCTCGTGCCGAGCGAAGTTGGCAACGCATGGGGGGCGAAAAGGCTACGCAAATGCCCATGCCCGATAAGATGGACGAACCCGCACCGGATGAAATGAAAGACCAACACCCCGAAGGACCTCGTAAGCTTTTACCCGGACCGGACCGTAAAGGTGAGAAAGACTTGAGAAAGAGGTTTTTCATTTTTCCTTTCTTTCCGGGTCCTTTCTACAGTCATTTTATTCTTTCCATTTTAATTGTAGGGTTTAATATAGCCGTAAAGCTTATGTTTAAATCTCTGCGTGACGAGGAAATGATGAAAGAGTTGGAAAGACATAATCTACAGTCGGAACTGGAGTATCTGAAGTATCAAATCAATCCTCACTTTTTTATGAATACGCTCAATAATATTCATGCATTGGTTGATCTTGATTCAGAGAAGGCAAAGACTAGTATTCTGGAACTTTCTAAAATGATGCGTTACGTGCTTTATGAATCCAGCAATAAAACAGTCAGCCTTTCCAGGGAAATTAAATTCCTGATAAATTACATAGAACTGATGCGCCTTCGGTATACTGACAAAGTGAGTATTGAAGTAAGTATGCCGGGTGAGCTGCCCAATATTGAAGTGCCTCCTTTGCTTTTTATCTCTTTTATTGAAAATGCGTTTAAACATGGAGTGAGTTACCAAAAAGATTCCTTTATTCATGTTTGCATGCAAGTGGAAGATCAGCAACTCCTGTTTCAATGTTCAAACAGCAACTGGAAGAAGGGCGACGGGAAGCACTGTGGCATTGGACTTGAGAATATTAGAAAAAGGTTACGCCTGCTTTATGGTGAAGATTATGTTTTGTCTATCGAAGAAGTAGCCGATTGTTATAATGTACTATTGATAATACCTATCACAGCATGATAAAATGTATTGCCATTGATGATGAACCGCTGGCATTGGCACAAATAGCCGGCTATATATCTAATGTTCCGTTTCTGCACCAGGTAGGTGCCTGTCAGGATGCTTTTGAAGCCATGCAATTAATTGCATCGGAAGATGTGGATCTTATTTTTGTCGATATCAACATGCCCGATTTAAACGGGCTTGATTTTGTGCGTTCTTTAGTAAGCAGTCCTTTGGTGGTGTTTACTACGGCATACTCTGAATATGCCGTTGAAGGATTCAAACTTGATGCGGTTGATTACCTCTTAAAACCTGTCAGTTTTAAGGATTTCCTGAAGTCGGTCGACAAGGCTCGTAAACAGTTGGAATACCGTTCGGGTGGAGGAGCAGCCGATAATGATTCAAACGTGATTAATCCTGACGGTACGTTGTTTGTAAAGTCTGATTATAAAATTATCAGAATCAACGTCAACCAAATAAAATACATTGAGTGCATGAGTGAGTATGTGCGCATCTATCTGGAAGGCGAGGACAAACCGCTGATGACCTTACTGAGCATGCGCAAACTGGAAGAGCGATTACCTGCCAGCATGTTTATGAGGGTGCATCGTTCTTATATTGTTAACCTGCACAAGATTCAGGAAATATCACGATTAAGGATTATTTTTGAGGGGAATGTTTATATTCCGGTGGGCGATAACTACAAAGAAAAGTTCAACGATTACATTAGTAAAATGTGCTTAGGCAAATAAGAAAAAACCTCTTTATGTTTTTCAAAAACATAAAGAGGTTTTTTAAAAAGATAACGAGGTTTTCCGGAAAGGTGGTTATGCCTTATTTGAAACCTAATTTCTTTGCAATTTCTTTGGGTAAAGCATCTTTGTGAACTAATATATTCATTGTTTTATACTTTACGAATGCTTTGGAAGCATACCAGGTTCCTTTGTATTTGTTATTGGTTCCCCAAGAGTTTTTAACCATATAGTATTCTTTTCCGTTTTGATCTTTGGCCATGCCATAAATGAGCATGCCGTGATCATCTGTTGTTTCCCAGTTGTTGAATGCCTTTTGACGCATTTCCTGAGTAATTTCCATTTCAGGCATGGGCTTAGAGGTTAACTCCTTGCGTTTGTCGGCCATGGTAAGTCCTGTCCAGCGAGCCATGTCAGAACCGGTGAGGTCTGTGCGGTTCATCTGAGGAACAACCGCAATGCCGTCACGTGTAAAACCATCTTCGCTCACATCACTTCCCCAAGCTACCGTATAACCATTGTTTACCGCATTCTCAATAACCGTCATAAACTCATCGATGGGCAAGTTCCACGATTCTGCGTTTCTCCAGTTGTCCTGAATTTCAATGGCGAACTTTTTATAGAAAGGATGATGGGTGTATGAAGTCAGGGATACATAATCATCAGCATTCAATCCCAATGATTTAGCGAAAGTAAGCGGCGTGTATTCTTTTCCTTTATAAGAGAACTTCTCGGGACATTTGCCCAGATAAGTATCATAAATAGCATTCAAACCATTCATCCATACCGGAGTAAGCTTGGTAAGTTTGCCTTTGGCAATAGCATTAACGTAAGCTTCGGCAACAGCATCAAGTTCATTGTGCACGGGAAGAGTATCACCATACATAATTCCGTTCATGGCTTCCTGAGGAACCAGTCCGTAGTTATTCATGCAATAAACAACATCATAAAAGCTACCGCCCGGAGAGAAAGAGTTGTCACCGTGAAGACGCACGTATCGTTCTGCACGATCGGCCATGGTGTGGTGTACAACGAACATTTCTGATAAATCATACTCACCTTTACCTTGTCTGAGAAGCTCTGATTCCAAGAATGCAAGGCTCGAGAAACTCCAGCAAGTACTCGATCTGTTCTGGTTTTTGATGGATGTAATTGGATTCTCTTTTACTGTGCTGAAAACAAAACCTTCTTCTTTTTTAGGCTCTTGTGCAACTGTGTTGAGGCTTAACAAGCCCAGTGTTGCAATTAATACTATATTCTTCATTCTCTCTTGATATATTATGTTTATTTATGCGACAAAGATACACGGAAATTCTTTTAATCCTGTCTTTTTTACATAAAAATGAAGAGAAAACTACATTTTTATTGCAGTTTACCACGGTATGCACGTTCGCTAAAAGAGATGTTCAGGTAGAATGATAAACTTTGCTCGCGTGGCATGCCTGTGTTGACTTTGGTTTGGTCGCTGTATTTAGCCCCAAAGGAAAAGATGTTTTTGTTTTTAAGCGTAAAAGCCGCTCCTGTACTGATATAATAATTCTGCGGTTCGTTTTTCTTTATAACAACGTATGAATTGCTGGTGCCTGCTCCTAGCATCAACTTAATGGGAGTTCGGTAAGGATTTCCCAATGTGTATGCCAAACCAAGCTTAAGGAGGTTTTGGTTGGCATAGCTTACAATGCTTTGCGATGATTCCATTTTATCCCATTGTATCCATTTGTAGTCACCCGAGAGAGTCCACTTGGGTGTGTTATAACTCAAGCCGATCCCGATGAATTGAGGCATGTACTGCTTAACGGAATGCTCGGACTTATCAATCGTTGTATCATCACTGGTGCTGCTAACCGACAGTTCATTCTTTTGAGATAATTGTTGCTTAAATCCGTAGGTAGCACCCAATATGAATGCGTTGTTCTTATTCAGGTTGTATTTATATTGCATTCCTAAATCGGCATAGCAGGCTGTCTTCCGCGAAGTCTCTTCCCGGGTAGCGCTCCCTTGAGTTTCTGTTTGGGTAATGGTACCGGTTATATACGAGAGGTTGGCTCCCAACGAAAGATTCTTGCCGATTAAGAAAGCATTGCTTAGGTTTATTCTGGATAGTCCGCCGTCACCTTCAAAGTAAGAAGAGATAATGCCACCGTTGGTTCCTTCCACTTGTTGATCCAATGTAATAGCATAACCCACACTGCTAATAGGCGATATGGATAAAGCTCCGTACCAACGGGGTAAAATCCGAAAGCCTACAGCCAGATTATTGAGATTACCTACTGTTGAATTATTGCCTATTCCTGATTGAGTATATTTTTTGTATGCTCCCATTACGCCGGCTTCAATGGTGAATTTCAAGCTGTCGATTTCTGTCAGGGCAGCCGGATTGGTTAAGTTGAGAAAGCTGTTGCCCCGAAGTGCAATGCCTACTCCCCCCATACCGGCATATTGTCCGCCATCACCAGTGGTTACCTCGCCGATACCGAACATCGATGTAGGCGAATTAGTTGTATTTTGGGCTACCATTAGTGTGGGAACACACCAAGTCAATAAAAATAATATGTACTTCATTATTCGTTGTATATTTTATATAATACCACTAATTTCAACTTATTGTGCTCACGGTTTTGGTCGCCAAAAGTTACGCCGTTTAGTGTGGTACTGAATTCACTGTTGGGAAGCATCAGCATCAGGTTTTGTCGGTTCATGCCGAATGTTCCCAGATTATCTTGCAGGAATGAGGTGATGTCAAATGTATAATAGGTTCCGTTGGCAACACTTTTGTCGGAAACCAGGCTTCCGTCTTGCACACTTGTTCCATACGAATCGGTTATCGCTTCTTGTGCCACGTTGCTATCATCAAGGGTATACATGCTGAGCGAGGAAGGCAGTGGCATTTCAGTATCATACGTCCCGTCAATGGGATACAGGTACAGCATGGCACTTTCTATCGTCACCATATCACCTTGCAATAACAGATTGTTGAGGTGGGGAAATTCTATTTTAATATAATTACCTACCAAGCCTTGAACAACAGCCTGATGCTCGGTTTTATTGGATGATAAAGCATTGTTGGATCCCGGCACGATGTCTGCCAAGATACTGTTGCTGCGATCTTGTACGGTCTTATTGTATTTCAATGTTGAACTGGGAGTGAACACCGTACTCATGTTTGTTATCGAAGACGTTATTTGGCTGTAATACAATTTAATATACATGCTCGAATCGCTTACACCAAATCCGCTGATGCACTTGTCGGCTTTATCGGGAACAAATGCAATTCCTTTCAAGTAACTTCTGAAGTAATCTTGCGACCTGAAGTAAATGGACTGGTCTTTCATTAAGCCCAGCAATTCCTGCCCAAATTCATCGGGAAGTCGCAGCTCCAGTTTTTTCTTCTTCACCGGTTGATTTTTGAAGGTGAGAGTAGCAAAAGGAGTTGCTTCGTACGGATAGCTGGTTGTGTTGTATAGGTATCCGTCTTTATCAAGCGCCATGTTTGACGTTAACTTGTGCATATATATGTGTTGTGGCGTACTGATTGTGTCGCCCAGATAGCTTCCGCTCGGATTCATAATGATGGTGATGGAGTCAAACCGATAAGTCGTTTCTTCGTTGAGGCTGACCGAAGGTGCGCTATATTCAGCATAGAATGATGCTTGAATATCCCCCCATGTTGTACCCCTGTAATGGCCTATCTGACAAATCGAGTCGCCCGATGTAGCAACCGAATCGGCAAGAATGGTGCTGAGCAACACAGTACACGTGTCGGTCTGTATATTATAAAAAGAACTTTCTACCCATTTTCCTCCTGCAGAAGACGCTTCATCTCTGCAGGAGGCTAATAGTAAACAAAACAAATATGTAATAATCCAAATTCCTGGCTTCATTCTAATTTTAGTTGAGGTTTTAGTGCGGCAAAAGAAGCTATTTGTTGTATGGTGACAAAATACTATCGACAAATCACCCTATTTTATCGACTGTATTTTTTTAGTAGATGAAAAAACACTGTTCGTCGATTCTTTTTTTTATCTGCACCTTTGACTCTTACATTTGCCGCTCAATAATTAACTATTAAACCGCATTAAAAGATGAATGTAAGTATTTGGAATGCAACTTCAAAAACGATACTTTTTGTGCTCTTCGCTTGTATCGGCACTTCTTTGGTTAGCTCATGTACAGAAGATGATGAGTATACGGTAGGTGTTTGGTACCGCCGTTCGGCATTAGACGGTCCGGCTCGTACGGAGGCTGCCAGTTTTGTTATTAACAATGAAGGTTATATTTGTTGTGGATATAAAGGAGGGTCGAGCCCAACCAAATTAAGGGATTTATGGAAATATACACCTGTTGAGGGCGGCAATGGTTATTGGACACAATGTGCCGATATGCCAACTGAAGCAGGTTACAGAAGTGCAGCTGTTGGTTTTGCCGTAAACGGAAAGGGGTATGTTTCTACGGGAATTGATATTGACTCTAGGCCTTTGGCAGATACATGGGAATATAATCCGGATTCTGATTCGTGGACTCAAAAAGATGACTTCATTAAAGAAGCACGTTACGGTGCATTGGGATTTGCTTTAGGTAATTATGGATACTTAGGTACCGGTTATGACACAAGCAACTGGTACAAGGACTTTTATAAGTTCGATCCGAATGCAGCTAGTGGCTCGCAATGGACGGTTGTGACGGGATTTGGCGGTGATAAGCGCCAGTACGGTACGGCTTTTGTCATCAACAATAAAGCATACTTCGGCTTTGGTACTAACAATGGTAGTTATCCCGACGATTTTTGGTCTTTTGACGGCTCTACTTTTACTCGCTTGAGAGACATTGCCGACACCAATACGGATGAAGATTATGATGACGATTATGCTATAGTCAGATCGGGGGCAGTGGCTTTTGTTATTGATAGCAAAGGATATGTCACTACAGGAACCACAGGAAGTTTGAAAAGTGATTATTGGGTTTATGATCCCGATACGGATCTTTGGTCGGGTGATAGTGATGATGGTTATACTCCTTTCGCCTTACTAAATTCCGGCTCTCAAGGTTCCTCACGTTCAGGTGCTACTGCTTTCACGCTAAATAACAGAGGCTTTGTAGTTGCCGGAGCATCGGGCAGCTATCGGTTAGATGATATGTATGAACTTTCACCTTATGAAAATCGTGAAGACTAAAAAAGGATTGGCTTTTACCCTCATCTTGCTCACTATGGTTGTAGGCATGTTTTGTTGGTGGAAGTTTAGTAAGAACGGTCCGGATCACTATTATACAATTGAAGTGGTTGAACTTCATGAAGGCGGATTCGGCTATAAGATTCTTCATCAAGATGAGATGCTTATTTATCAACCTTTTGTTCCGGCTGTTGGCCACAACAAACCTTTTGTAAGCAAAGAGGATGCAATAAAAGTGGCTCAGTTGGTTAGAAATAAACTAGAGAGCGGATATGGTTTTTCAGTCTCTGCGAAAGAGATTCAGGAACTTAATTTATCCGTGAGTTATTAATAGATTTCATTTTCGTATGTTAGCCATATCTTTCTTTGGGGGAAAGATATGGCTTCTTCATTATTGGTAAACTTGTTTTTTATGAAATATTTATTGCATTATTAGGTGAAAGCAAACTAATTATTTAGTTATTTTGTTACCAAAAGTAAACTTAAAAAGTTATTCGTATGCAAAAGGCCCAAAGGAATTATATTATATACGCTTTGATGTTACTGCTTTTCGGTACTTTAATTTATCTTTCTGTTGGAGAAGGAATGGCATTTGCCAGTCATTCGTCTCATCATGTTCCTGATAGAACGGATTCACCTTTTGACCTTTTTCTGCAATTTATGCAAGAGAACTTGCATCATCCGCTGGCAGTTTTACTTTTACAGATCATTGTGGTGTTACTAGCCGTGCGCTTCTTTAGTTACTTGTTTAAACACATTCATCAACCGGGCGTAATAGGCGAAATTGTTGCGGGTATCGTATTGGGCCCTTCTTTATTAGGTTATTTCTTTCCCGAAGCGTATCAATTTCTTTTTCCAAGTGAATCTTTAACTAATCTGGAGTTGCTGAGCCAAATTGGGTTGATTCTATTCATGTTTGTTATCGGTCTGGAACTTGATTTTTCTATATTAAAAAATAAGATTAATGAAACCCTTGTGATAAGCCATGCCGGTATTTTGGTTCCTTTCTTTTTAGGGACTGTTGCCTCTTTCTGGATTTATGAAGAATATGCAGCCAATCAAACAGATTTTCTGCCCTTTTCTTTATTTATAGGTATATCCATGAGCATAACGGCTTTTCCTGTTATGGCAAGAATACTGCAAGAGAGGAACATGACGAAAACACCTGTGGGGATTTTATCTATCGCCTCGGCTGCAAACGATGATGTAACGGCTTGGTGTTTGTTGGCTGTGGTCATTGCCATTGCTAAAGCCGGAACATTTGTTGGTGCTCTTTACACGGTAGGTCTTACCCTTTTGTATATTGTCATTATGTTCTTTGTAGTCCGACCGTTTTTGAGGAAGTTGGGCGTGGCCTATGCCAGTCAGGAAGTTATAACTAAGCCGTTCGTGAGCTTTATATTATTGGTACTTATTATCTCGGCAACGTTGACAGAAATCTTGGGTATTCATGCTTTGTTCGGTGCTTTTATGGCAGGCGTGGTTATGCCTCCCAATATGGGTTTCCGTAAAGTGATGATGGAAAAGGTGGAAGATATTGCATTGGTCTTTTTCTTACCTTTGTTTTTTGCATTTACAGGTTTGCGTACGGAAATCGGTTTGATTAATAGTCCGGCTTTGTGGGGTGTATGCATTCTGTTAATTGCGGTGGCTATTGTGGGTAAGCTAGGAGGTTGTGCTATTGCTTCGCGTCTGGTTGGCGAATCATGGAAGAATAGTCTTACAATCGGTACGCTGATGAACACGCGCGGATTGATGGAATTAGTAGCTCTCAATATTGGTTATGAAATGGGAGTGTTGCCGCCCTCTATTTTTGTTATTCTGGTTATTATGGCATTGGTAACTACATTTATGACCACTCCTCTGTTGCATTTGGTAGAAAATTATTTCTCGCGCAGAGAAGAAAAACTCAGTCAAAAACGAAAGCTTATTTTTTGCTTTGGGCATCCCGAGTCAGGTCGGAATCTGTTATCTGTTTTTGCTCTTTTGTTTGGTGACAGACTTCAAAAGCATCAGATTATAGCCGCGCATTATACGGTGGGTACTGATGTAAATCCCTTAAATGCCGAGCAATATGAAAAAGATAGCTTCGCTTTGGTTAATGTCAGGGCGGAAGAGTTGAATCTGAATATTGATAACCGCTACAGGGTAACCGATAAATTAGTGCAGGAAATCACTCAATTTGTAAAAGATGAAAATCCGGATATGTTGCTATTGGGCGCCGGAACGCGCTATCGGGCAGATTCTCCAACAGGGAGAGGGGTTTATTGGTTCTCCCTCTTTCGAGATAAGATAGAAGATGTATTAGGCAGTGTGGATTGTCCGGTTGCCATCTTTATTAATAAGGATAAAACAGACGGTCCTGTTTCGTTCATTCTGGGAGGAACAATGGATTTGTTTATGCTGCCTTTTGTGAAAACAGTTGCGCAACGCGGCATTCCTATTCATTTATATCTTTTCAATACGCATGATGATAGCTTTATTGAGCAAACAAAGACGCTCACTTCTTCATACGCTGAAACCATTGTTGAACATCAATTTAGTAGTACTAATGAATTGTTGTTCAGCGATGAAGGCTTATTGGTGGTAAGCCATGAAGTATATAATAAACTGGTTGAGGAGGAAAATTCACTTAGAGAAACTCCTTCAATGCTTATCATAAGAGATAAAATAGACAAATAACACTATGACAATAAACAATGACACTGCTCTGGTTCTTGAGGGTGGTGGTATGCGTGGAGTATTTACATGCGGCGTTCTGGATTGTTTCATGGATCATCAGATTCGTTTCCCATACACGATAGGTGTGTCTGCCGGAGCATGTAACGGGTTATCGTATATATCTCGCCAAAGGGGTAGAGCCAAATATAGTAACATCGATTTGCTCGATAAATACAATTACATCGGTTTGCGACATTTACTGAGGAAACGTAATATAATGGATTTTGATTTGTTGTTTACTGAGTTTCCCGAACACATTTTGCCGTATGACTACGATGCTTACTTTTCATCACCCGAACGTTATGAAATGGTTACTACGAATTGCCTGACAGGTGAGGCCAATTATTTTGAGGAAAAAAGTGATAAGAAGAGATTGATAGACATTGTTCGTGCGTCAAGCAGTCTGCCTTTTGTTTGCCCCATTACGTATGTTGATGAAATTCCCATGCTGGATGGAGGAATTGTAGATTCCATCCCTTTGCAACGCGCCATGGATGAAGGGTATGCATCTCATGTTGTTGTTTTAACACGTAATAAAGGGTATCGTAAAGAAACCAAAGACATAAGGGTGCCTTCGTTTATTTATCGAAAATATCCTAGAATTCGTGAGGCTCTCAATAATCGTTCGCTTTGTTATAATAAACAACTTGAGATGGTTGAAGCCTTAGAGAAAGAAGGTCGCGTTCAAGTAATTCGTCCTCTCGAACCGGTGAATGTTGATCGCATAGAACGGAATGTAAACAAGCTGACGACTTTTTATGATGAAGGCTATCGCTGTGCAGAGGCTTTTTTAAAATTGAATAAATAAAAAAACCGGCTTAGAAGCCGGTTTTTTTATTTATAGAACTATTATGCTTCAGTTCCCCAAGCTTGGTTAGCCAAACGCTTGTAGTTATTATATCTCCATTTTGCATTTTCCTGTGCTGCGTTGAATAATTCAGTAGCTTCAGCAGGATATTGCTTCATTAATGACATATAACGTACTTCGCCTTTCAGGAAGTTTTGGAAATCATCCCAGTTTGGTTCTTTTGAATCAAGTAAGAATGGGTTTTTTCCTTCATTTTCCAAAGCAGGGTTGTAACGCCACAAGTGCCAGTAGCCGCATTTTACAGCATCTTCTTGTTCTTGTTGAGCTTTACCCATACCAGCTTTCAAACCATGACTGATACAAGGTGAGTAAGCGATAATCAAAGATGGTCCGGGATATGCTTCTGCTTCACGGATTGCTTTCAGAGCTTGAGCTTGGTCAGCACCCATCGCAATCTGAGCAACATATACGTAACCGTATGTTGTAGCCATCATACCAAGATCTTTCTTACGGATTCTCTTACCTGAAGCGGCAAACTTAGCAATAGCACCTACTGGTGTTGATTTTGAAGACTGTCCGCCGGTGTTAGAGTAAACCTCTGTATCGAGTACTAAAATATTCACGTCTTTACCGCTGGCAATTACATGGTCAAGACCACCAAAGCCGATATCGTAAGAAGCGCCATCACCACCAATAATCCATTGTGAACGTTTTACCAGGAAGTGTTTCAATGAAGCGATTTCTTTGCAGTATTTGCAATCACATCCTTCAACAAGAGGAGTAATTTTTTCTGTGAGTTCTTTAGTCTTATCAGCATCAAGCATATTCTCAATCCATTCTTTGAATAATGCTTTCAGCTCATCAGAACAGCAGTCAGAATCCTGAGCTTCAGTCATGATACGTGCAATACGTGCGCGCATTTTCTCGTTAGCTAATTCCATACCCATACCGAATTCACAGAAGTCTTCGAATAATGAGTTAGCCCATGCAGGACCTTGTCCTTTGTCGTTTGTTGTATAAGGAGTTGATGGAACTGAACCAGAGTAGATTGATGAACATCCGGTAGCATTAGCTACTATTTCGCGGTCACCAAATAACTGAGTAATCAGTTTAACGTATGGAGTTTCACCGCAACCCGAACATGCACCTGAGAACTCGAACAACGGAGTTGCAAACTGAGAGTTTTTCACGTTTGCCTTAACGTCTACCAAATGTTGTTTGGTTTTTACGCTGTCAACACAGTATTCCCAGTTTGGAGCTTCTGCCAATTGAGATTCCAAAGATTTCATAACAAGAGCTTTACCACCCTTCTTAGGATTACCCGGACAAACATCTGCACAGTTACCGCAACCCAAACAGTCGAGTACACCTACCTGAATACGGAAAGTCATGTCGGCAAATTGTTTACCTACAGCTTTCAAAGTAGTGAAGCTGGCTTCTTTTTGTTCTTCCTGATCCAAAACGAACGGACGAATACAAGCGTGAGGACAAACGTATGCACATTTGTTACACTGTATACAGTTTTCAGGTTCCCATTCAGGTACAAATGCTGCAACACCACGTTTTTCGTATTTAGCAGTGCTTTGTTGCCATGTTCCGTCTTCAATTCCTTTGAATGCTGAAACTGGTAACAAGTCACCATCTTGAGCATTGATAGGACGAACAACTTGATTGATGAATGCCGGATCGGTATTTACTTCTGCATCTTCATCAGGAAGATTAGCCCATGACGGATCAACCGGAAGTTGTTTGTATTCGCCACCGCGATCTACTGCTGCGTAGTTCTTGTTAACAACATCTTCACCTTTCTTTCCGTAAGATTTCACAATGAATTTCTTCATTTGCTCAATAGCCAGATCAACAGGGATTACACCGGTGATACGGAAGAAAGCAGACTGAAGAATGGTATTCGTACGGTTGCCCAAACCAATTTCTTGTGCAATCTGAGTGGCGTTGATATAGTAAACAGTTCATGTTTCGCAAGTTCAACTTGCCAGTTTTAATTTGTAAATATCGCATATATGGCCCAGCTCCTCAGATCTGTTGATAATAGCATCGTATATTTCCTCATCGAGTAATCCGAAGAGGTTCGCTATAGCTATAACAATCTCCTGAAGGGCTCCCCATATTCTGTCAGTAACCGAGAGTTCCAAAGAGTCTTTGGTTATGTCTTGAAAAAGTTTGCCCATCGTTTCGTATGCTGTAAACCTCTTTACAACCGAAAGGATGTTGTATTGCAAAGCAACCAAAGAAGTGGAGGCAATCT
>NZ_ATZI01000018.1 GCF_000428125.1 Bacteroides graminisolvens DSM 19988 = JCM 15093 | reverse complement strand
TGAGCAGCAACAACGGGTTCGAATCTTTCTTCCAATTCGACAATGTTCAATTCTTCTAACATAATTTTCTAATTTTAAGGGTTTAACAATTATTGGATACATATTTACTCTTTATCTTTATTTTCAACAGCATTATAAACGCTATCAGCCAGAGAACCAACTGTTTCAAAACTTTTATTATCGAAGCATGAAGGCTCAATATCGAATTCTCCAACCAGAGCTGATGTTACTTCAAGTACACACAAAGAGTTGTCGAATAACCCAGGTTTATAACTTGTGCCGAATAAGGGTGTTTCATCTAGAATATCTTTCACTTCCATGTTTAGATTCAAAGTTTCAATAATAATCTCTTTCACTTTTACATTTAATTCTTGCTTTTTCATCTTAGTAAATTTTAATTATTTATATTACTTATAATTATACTTGCCATATTTCCACCAAAACCAAATGAGTTTGATATTATTGCATTTATTAGGACATTTTTTTTGTTATTATTTACAAATTCAATTTTTTCTGAGGGAGGATAATGATATTCCTTGCCATTAGCGAAAATGGTACTATTTTGCATACTCAACAAGCAAATTATAGCTTCAATACTTCCTGCTGCTCCTAATGCATGACCTGTTAAACCTTTTGTTGAGTTAACATAAGTTTTTGCTTGTTTATTCTTTAATAGCAACTCAATACCCTTTATTTCTGATAGATCATTCTTTTCAGTACCGGTACCATGTGAATTGATATAGCTGATATCATCAATATCCATTTGACTTGCAGTCAAAGCATTTTTCATACATTTGTAAGCATATATACCTTCGGGATGTGGCGCTGTTGGATGATAAGCTTCATTCAAGGTATAATATCCTTTAATTTCACCATATATTTTTGCACCTCTCTCTTTAGCAGATTCATATGATTCTAAGATAAGCATAGAGCATGCATCTCCTAAAGACATTCCATCTCTCTCATTGGCAAGTGGCTTACAGCGGTCTCTTGAGATAGCCATTAGAGAATTAAAACCAGAATAGGTTAATTCTGTAAAAATATCTATACCACCACAAATCATGATATCTTCTTTTCCATTTTTAATTAAATCAAATCCTCTTCCAATTGAATTTGTTCCAGAAGCACATGCAGTAGATATAGTAGAAACAGTCCCATTAAGTCTAAATTTACGAGCAATCTTCCCTATCATTATTGGAGTGGTATATCTCCCAAATTCATAATTCTCTTTATTCAAATTAATCTGATCTTTTATCCTATCCATCATTATGTAGCTTGCTCCTACTGAAGTACCTAAACATAATCCTGTTTGATATTTTTTCAACATTTCTGTATTTAACAAAGCGTTGCTCAGCGCCTCATTTATACACTTGCATGCAATTGAATACATAGTGGATGGCTCATCTTTCTTTGCGGAAGAATATAATTCCTGATCCATAATAAACCCCCGGTTATTCCTATATAATTTATGATCTGTTAAAAATCTATCATCTGGAATTCTTTCGTATTTATCAATCCTATTATTTAAACTATACAACATTTCTTCAATCGTATTACCTAAAGATGATACTGATCCCATGCCTGTAATTACTACTCTTATATCCATTTCGTTTTATATTTAAGCAATTCCACCATCAATTAATATCTCTTGATTTATCAAATAACTAGGTGCTTCAATCGCTAAATAATGAATTATGTTTGCGACCTCTTTGGTAGTACCCATTCTTTGAAGAATACTATTCTCTAGTCTTGAATTGTAATAAGCTGCCGGTGAATTTGAAGTCATTTCAGTTTCAATAAATCCGGGAGCTAGACAATTAATAACTATGCCAGAACCTTTCAACTCTTTAGATAAAGACTTAGAAAAAGCTGATATAGCTGACTTGGAAGCCGAATATGCTGATTGCCCAGGATTTCCTTTAATCCCGGATAAGGATGTTACATTAATTATTCTTCCGTGTTTATTTCTTAGCATTATAGGAAGAACAGCTCTGGTACAGTTTAAAACGCTTCCAAGATTAGTATGCATTACTTTCCACCATTCCTGCGAACCTGTGAGCATAAATTGTTTTGCTGAACTCCCTGTTATACCTGCGTTGTTTATGAGAATATCAATGTTTGACAATATAGATTTATTTTCTTTAAATATTCTTTTAACTTCATTCTCTTCAGATAAATCACATTTGATAGCATAAACCGAAATACGGCTTGTGGATTGTAAATCTGTTATAATTTTATTTGCATCAGCTTCTGAACTATTATAAGTAAAGAATACATTATTTCCAGTATTAGCGAATTTATAAACCAATTCTTTACCAATACCTCTTGAACCTCCTGTAATGAATATATTTTTCATAACTTATGAATTTATGAGTTTAGATTCTTAAGTAAGAATAACGAACTAGAACCTCCCTCTTGAGTAGTATTAACTAATGCTATATTTGCATTGGATTTATGACATCCTTTCATATCTGCAGGGTACTTTTTTTCGTGCAGGCTTTTTGCTGCTAATAAGATTCCAAAAAGGCTACTGGCCGAACGCATATCCCCGGTATATTCTTTATGACTTGAATAATGAATATTTTTAGCTATTAAATCAGCCAATAGTTCTTTAGGCTCATTGGTGCTCTTCTGTATATCAGTCTGAAAGGGGCTAAACCAAAGAATATCTGAGTCATTAGGAATATAGTCGAGAATTCCCATTATATTATTACGAAGGTTCTTTTGAGTTCTTCGTGTTGTGCTATCTATATTCTCATAATCAAAACTGGTATTGTAATCAACTATTTCTGCATAAGGTTTTACCCCTCTTTTTTTTATACTTTCCTGGGTTTCGATTACAATGAAACAAGCACCCTCACCTAACATCTTTTGCTCAATTCGTTCCGTTTTAGAAATAGCTTCTTCTAAAGAATATCTCTCATCTATTAAGCAATATGACTCCTGTTCGCTCAACACATAATAATCTGTATAATGATCAATAGCCCCACAGATCACCATATCAATAACACCTTTACGTACTAAATCAATACCATAGCACAAACTACATTCATTTAAAAGCAATGAACTGGGGCCATTCAGTTTAAAGAGACGTGAAATATCACCTATTGCAGTATTAGTAACTGTTTTAGTGAATTTCATTGGACTTATTTTCGATAATCCTCGTTGATACAGATCCTGAAGATATTGCTCTACTGATGAAGCAGAACCCATTGACGTATCAATCACCATTCCTATTTCATTATTCTCCGTATTCAAATTTAATTTTGCATCCTCAATTGCTTTTTTACAAGCATACATGCCAAGAAGAGAATATCGAGTAGGTGGGAACATTTCAGGCCATTTTATCTCTTCTTTAAAAGAAAGTGATTGTGGTAATCCGTAATAATGGCTCCTAATATTAGAATTTTCCCAATCCTTAATCTTTTCAAGACCAGTATAACCATTTGATATGTTATCCCACGTTTGTTTAATACCATATCCAACAGGAGAATAAACTCCCAACCCGCTTATAAAAATCTTCTTGTTTATCATGATTGTACTGATATAATAAGTTCGGCATTGCACACTTCTTCTTCACCAACAAAAGCATTCACGATAAATTCAGTAAAAGTCATTACACTATACTTTTTAGTAGCTTTTATCTGGATTATTGAATCTGGAGAAACTTCCTTTTTAAATTTTGCAGACTTAATACTGACTGCTTTACCAGCTTGTATATTTGCTGAATTACTTTCTTTGCTGGTGTTACTTAATCGAACCAATATTCCGCAAGTCTGGAACATCATCTCAATTATAAAAACTCCAGGAACAATTGGATGATTTGGAAAGTGACCATCAAAATAAAAATCATTTCTATCCACCGTGCGTTCAGTTACTACAAAACTTTCATAATCAGAATCTATAATTCTATCTACCAATAACATTGTTCCATTATGAGGTAATAAATCAACCGGCTTTAATTTTGTAAGTTCCATATTAGATACATTTAAATTGTATATTATTTTTTTTGAATATAATTTCTCTGCTGAAATAGCGATTATATAGTTTCTGTCAAGCATTATATGAATGGTATCTAAACCGTACTGTTTACTACTTAATTTATTATATATGAAATCCTTGATACCTTTATTATCAAAGTATTTAACAATCGATTCCAGTCTTGTCCATTCTTTAAAGAAAGTAAGATAATCTTTTATGTCAGTCTTAAAGAAATGATTGAATACTTCAAATTCATTTCTTGGAACGTCGAAATTAATATGCTCAACATCAAATCCAACTTTGAAGTCGCTCAACATACAGAATGTATACCCCCCAGAATAAGAAACTGCGATATTATAATTATCCATTATGAGCTTTCCAGAGTGATTGTGATAAATTGTCCCCAATGATGAAGATGGTATTCCCAAAAAACGACAAATATTAATCATCATACACATAAATGTTAAGCGCCGATTTTTATAAAGATAAGAGTAGGATTCTTCTAACCTTTTTATCATTTCAATATTATATAAGCGATTTACCATATTAATTTCCTTATCAGTAAAAACATGCTTTAATTCAGAATAAAATATGAATGTCATTTATATTGATTATATTGATATCCAACTACTGTTAATGAATAATCCAAATCTTTTTTTATACCGAAATATGAATTGAATGAGTCTTCCATATCAAAATTCACACTGTCTTTGCTCTTATAGAAAATCGTAAAAATCAGTTTACTATCTGTATCTTTCTGAATTTTGACCTTTAAAACATTCGGATTATTATAAAAAAATGACTTAAAATCCTGAAACCAATACAGCTTTGAACCGATCATTATATACTCATTATCCCTACCTAACAAACAGTATGTATTATCAGAGTTGTATACAATATCTTTGGTCATTATAAATTCAGAAGATTCTGGTTTACACAAACTGCTCCCTTGTATATAACCTAAATAGATTGAAGGGGTATATATCTTTAAATATCCTATAGCTTTAATCTTCGTGATTTCTCTATATTTTTCATCTTCAACAATTGAAACTTCTATACCAGGATTAATCTGGCCTATATCCACTTTAGTCTTTTCAATATTAAGTTTAGAAGTCGCAACACGCGGCCCAGCTTCTGCCAACCCATATGTACCATATATTTCACAATCAAACAGGCTTCTAACTCCGTTGATTGTTGATTGACAAGGCTTATCTCCACCTAGTGTAACAAATCTTAGATTATTGTTTATAAAAGTATTATTATAGATTAGTATAAGCCGTGCTAATAATGGGGTTAAAAAAATATTCGTAACATCATAATCATGAATAATTGTTTTAAGTTGTATTACACCGACTATTCGAGGGGCTATAATAATATCTGTACCTACAAATAAATGTGTTAAAAATTGGGCTATTAAACCATATGAATAAGAAAAGGGCAATAAAACAAGAGTTCTTTCATCTTTTAATATAGGAAGTGATTTCCTATTAGATTCTATGTTGAACAATGTTTCTTTAGCTCCTAATAATATTTTTTTAGCTACAGTGGAAGTACTCTTTGAGCTTGTTACTATAATAAAATCATTTTCATTTCCTTTATAAT
Source organism: Bacteroides graminisolvens DSM 19988 = JCM 15093 (assembly GCF_000428125.1). Taxonomy (GTDB): domain Bacteria; phylum Bacteroidota; class Bacteroidia; order Bacteroidales; family Bacteroidaceae; genus Bacteroides; species Bacteroides graminisolvens. The sequence continues at coordinate 44,318 of NZ_ATZI01000018.1, read as the reverse complement.
AGTCTTCCGAATCCATTTCATATACTACAACACCTGAGATTGAATTCAGAATGATAGGCAAAGTTTTAGTGGATGAAATAATGCTGTTCGTAATAATTGCTTTGTATTTTAGATCCGAAATATTTTTAATATCTTCAGTATCTACTATGAAAGGAATCAGATCACTTTTCAAACAAGCAAAAAAAGCCAATATAGACTCAAATGGATTACTTATTTTATATATAAGTACAATGCTTCTTGGTGTTAATTTTGCCATAAACAGCTCAGAGCTGATATTCATAACTTTTTGAAAAAAAACATCATAGGTATAATGCGATTTTGTGGATACGTCAATTATACATGACTCTTTAAATTCCATAAACGGTCTAAAAAAATCATTGCAGCTCATCTTGATAAAATTTTAATGATTAACTTTATTAATTCTTCATCACTCGAAGTGTTTATATTTTCAGAAAGAAAATGTGAATCGTCATCAATATGGCTTGTAAAATTGACATCTTGAAGTTGTGTCTCAACCATCAACCTTATCAACCTAGCTACAATACAGTCATAATTTATATATAGACTCTTCTGAATGAAAATATTATATTCTTGGATGTACTGTCCCTTTTGCATTATATTTTTTGCCTCTTTAGCCAACAATGCGCAACAAAATGCTTGGTATGCATTCTTTTCATCTTCACTTATCATATTAGCAATGTTTTTATCAGTTAGAACTTTAATTAAATCTGAAACTGATTTTTCTTCATATGCTACATCTATAAAAAGAGTTTTAATAGTATTCATATATATTTATTTGTTTTTTCTAATGAATTTATTTAGTTCAACAGGGATTGGGTAAATCTCTCATTTAACCGATGTTCGTTTTGACTTTGCAACATTAAGGAACATAATTTGATAAATAAAATTTTGGTGACAGACAGCTTAAAATAGTGATATTTGTCTAATAGCAAGCCATGACTGACAAAAACAAATGACAGTTAGCTAACCCATTTTATGAATAGCTAGATACTCTACTTCAACAAAACAAACCTATCCAAACGTGTTTAAAACCTAGTCATTAGAAATATTATTTGTTATTCATCACAAATTGTAGCTGTATATCCTTGTTAATTGCTCGAGTTAATTATAGTCTATAATATTGTGCTATGAACCAAAATATCATATAGATTATGAAATACTTTTTTAAAAGAACACTACTGTTCATTTTGCTTATTTATTGCGGTGGAGAAATGTTATACTCTCAGTCAAAGGCAGAAATAAGTGGCATCGTCAAAGATAAAACGAATGAGCCTCTCATTGGAGCAAATGTTTTTATATATAAAACTATAGAAGGAGGTATTACAAACAATGATGGTAAATTTAAGTTTGTAACGACAAAGACTGAGGCGGATACTGTAACGTTAATAGTAAGCTATCTTGGATTCAAGGATTATAAAATAACCTCAAATGTGTCTCGTCTGAAAAATTTGGAAATAACACTAGAATTAAAAGACATTGCAATAGATGAAGTTGTAGTTGTCGCAAGTAGTTTTAATTTTGGCTCGGACGGTAATAAGCTAAAAAAGATGAACTCTTTAGATATTGTAATGACCGGAAGTTCAAATGGAGATATTTATGCCGCCCTTCAATCTTTACCTGGTACACAAAAAGTAGGGGAGAATGGTAGATTATATGTTAGGGGTGGAGAAAGCGATGAAACCCAAACATTTATTAACGGAATGCATGTTTTAGAGCCATACACAACTAATGCAGAAAATTCAGTCCAAAGAAGTCGCTTCTCTCCTTTTTTATTCAAAGGTATTAATTTAACATTAGGAGGGTATGGGGCTGAATATGGACAAGCCTTATCCTCCGTATTACCAATGCAAACAACTGATGTATCTTCAGGGGACAAACTTGGGATCAGTGTCTCACCATTCAGTTTTAATTTGGGAGGTACTATTTCTCAAAAAAAGAGTTCTATTTCCTTTAATGGTGATTATATGAATATGCATTTATATAACAAAGCCTTTCCCGACAAATACAATTGGGTTAACCCTTATCAGAAAATTTCCGGACAAGGTCAATATAAAATAGAGTTTAATCCTAATAATATATTGAAAGTCTACTTAGGATATGATTATACCTCATTCAAACAAAAAGTAGAAGGGACATTCGATAAAACCAATAAAAGGAACTTATCACTTAGAGAGCATAACGTATATATAAATACAACATATAGGTCATTCTTCAATAATGGATACTCGTTATTTCTAGGGGCAGCAGGTTCAATTGTTAAAGATAAAATGGACAATGCCTTAGTAAATGATGATGATTATAAAAATAACCGGCAAGAAATACACTTAAAAGCCACAGTTGATAAGTCTTTCTCTAATATATACAAAACATCTTTTGGTGGAGAAGCATTCTTAAGGAAAAGCGTGAAAGATTATTCAATCTTACAAGAAAATATACAGCGTAAATATGATTTAGGCTATGATGTATTATCTTTTTACACCGACAATAACCTAAAATTACATAAAGGATTATACTTCAATTTTTCCGGTAGAATGGAATATCAAACTAATAATAAAAAATGGACACTCTTACCGAGAACAACTTTAAGTTATATACCTAATAATAGTCTACAATTTTCTGTAATTTATGGTTCTTATAGTCAATCAACAAAAGATGATATTCTTGCACTGAACAGAAAAGACTTGAAGCAAGAATTATCTAATCATTTCATATTTAGTATGGCGTATAATAAGCCTGGATTAGTATTCAGAATTGAACCATATTATAAAAAATATAAAAAATTACCATTATTAGAAGATGGCATATATTTGTCAAAAGGTTATGGACATAGTAAAGGAATCGATTTGTTTTTGGAAGAAGAAGTTTTAATAAAAAATTTAAGATCGACAATAGCATATTCTTATAATGACAGTAAAAGGTTATATCTCGATTATCCTGTATTATCTCAACCCCAATACGCAACATCGCATAATTTCAATATTTCTTTCAGGTACTACCTTTCTCCTATAAAAACATATGTAGGTGCGTCTAATCTTTTTGCAAGTGGAAGACCTTATCATAATCCTAATAAAACAGGATATATGAATTCAAAAACAAGCCCATACAATAGCCTTGATTTGAATCTTACTTTCCTTTTAAAGCCTAACATTATATTATATACTTCGGTGACAAATATACTAGGAAGAAACAATATCTTTAATTATAACTATTCATCTACTCGTGGCTCTGATAATATATATCATGGAGTCCCTGTAGTATCATCTCGTGAACGTTTCTTTTACGTTGGATTATTTATCTCTCTTAATAATACTAAAGCTTATGAAATCTCTAATTTTTAAACTATTACCCCATGTAAGCATCATAATATTACTTACATCTTCTGTCGTTATCAATTCAAATAACAAGTGCAATTTAACCATTAAGATAACAGACATATCAGCAATAAAGGGCGATATTTATATCGCTATTTATGACAACCAGAATGCATTTGATAATAAGAACGCCATAAATTCCAAACGTTTAATGGTTACGTCTACAAAAGAAGAATATACGCTTTCATTACCTATCGGAGAATATGCTGTTATCCTTTATCAAGATCTAAATAAAAATAAAAAATTGGATAGATTATTTTCTGTACCACTAGAACCGTATGGGATTTCAAATAATGTAAATGGATTCCCGTCTTTTGACATTGCAAAATTCACCCTTAAAAAAAATAAAACAATTATTATTAACATTAAAAAGTAAAAGTTATGAAACAAATTTTATCTATTTTAGTAATGTTCCTATGTATTCAGACTACTAGAACTTATGCAAGCATACCTGAAGAAGTGCAATTTGTTCAAATGTTGAATGAGACTTTATCAAAGTTGGAAAGTAATACTTCTCCTGACCGGCTTCTAACTTGTGTAGCAGAACTCAAAAGAATGTCTACCATGTATCCAAATGAATGGATAATCTATTATTACATTTCTTTATATCAAATCCAGCAGACATTCAGTAACTTATCAGCAAATAATGAAGATATTCTAAATGATGCAATGGCAAACATAAATTTACTAAAACGAAACAAGAATGCTGATAAATCTGAGATAAGCACAATAGAAGGCTATTATTACTATGCAATTATAGCTAAAAACCCAAATAAAAACGGACAGATATATTACAAAAACGTTTTAGAATCATATCAAAAAGCACTTAAATATAATCCTAAAAATCCCAGAGCACAATTATTACTTTTGATGTTTAGAATAAAGATGTCTGGGTTTACCGGAAATAATGAAGAAAACAACTTTTATGATAGTCTCCTAGAGATAGAAAAGCTATTCCAAAAAGAAACAAATAATTATCTTAAACCTTCCTGGGGCGAAAATACTTTAATAGCACTAAAAAAGACTTTATGTAATAATTAAATCATCTCTCAAAGACGCAATATCTGCAATACTGAACTAACCTGTAATTTAAACGGTGTAAGCAAGTTAATAATTTATTAGCACTGTCCATAATTTCATATAAACTATATTCATGTTGAGCTTTAGTCTAGTGCTAAAGCTCAATTCTGTTTTTAAAGATAACTAAAAATGGATTCATTACCACACCCTAATTTCGGGTAGGCATCGTCCATTTCTTTTCAATCTCACAAATAACCAACCAAACAGACTTGCTGAGGGTATCGTCAGTAGAAAAAGATAATTTTATTCTGGTAAATCGCCGTATCTTGCCATTCAGATTTTCTATTAAATAGGTTATATAAATGATAGTACATATTTCTAAGGGAAAATCAAAGAAAGCAATCAGATCGTTCCAGTTGCGATGCCAGCATTGTACGACATGGCGATATTTAGAACCCCATTTTCACTCAAATTCTTCCAATGCGATGGCTGCTTGGTATCGATTGACGGAGGTATAAATCTCTTTCATATCAGCCGTAAATTCTTTTAAATTCTTCCATACAACGTATCTAGATGAATTCAAACTCTTTTTTGCGATCACGAGGAAATTCGATTATATTCTCACGATACTCGTTCTGAATCTTCTTGCTAAAGCTTCCATTGCAATAGTAACCACTGTTATAACCATCAGTATTATGCTTGTCATAACCTAAATGTGCATCCATCTCACCCTGAGGCATTTGTTCCAATACTTAAGAATGAAAATCTTTGAAGAACTGATATTGATTCTTGGCTTACTTGAAGCGCCAATACGAGCAATTCCTTCTCTTTTAGGTGCTATTCACTTGCGATATTTCATTTCTATATTAGCTCACTTTCTAAGCCACTACAAAGGTACTACATTTAATAACAGCTGACTACCTTTGCATCCGACATAAAAGATAAATGACTATATGTATCTAAAAAATATTTTTTTAGTCCAAACAAATCCGATAAAATTCACGCTGAGTATAGAGGATTATTCGTAATTTTGCATAATTGAATATGAAAGACATATGGAGAAAGAACGAGCGAAGATTATCGGAATATCACAGCACCGCCTCTCTACTGACGGGAACGGTGTTACCACGCTCGTAGCTTTTCATGAGTGCCCGCTTCGCTGTCGTTATTGCCTAAATCCGTTGTCGATTGGCGATGATAAGCCTTTTCGCAGCTATTCACCCAAAGAGTTATATACCGAAACACGTATAGACGAACTGTATTTCCTCGCCACCAATGGCGGAATTACTTTTGGCGGTGGTGAACCTTGCCTCCGTCCGCAGTTTATTCGTAAGTTTCGGAAGCTTTGCGGTTCGGATTGGCAACTCAATCTTGAGACATCGCTCAACGTGCCCACCACAAACATCAAGTGCTTGCTTCCAATTGTGAGCACATTGATTATTGACATCAAGGATATGAATGCGGAGATTTATCGCAGTTACACAGGACAAAACAACAGCCTTGTTATTGATAATCTTAAATTGATAGCCGAACAAAACCGACAGAATGACTGTATTATCAGACTGCCGCTGATTCCCAACTTTAATACAGATGCCGATCGCATTGCCAGCCGTGTGGCACTCGAAGCACTTGGTTTTATAAAATTCGATTTATTTACCTATATAATCCGTACATGACTATGGCACGAGGAAAAGACACTTGCAGGATTCTAAAAGACATCCGCCGACAAATAGCCAAAGCAAACGACATTGAGTTTATCACGTCCGAGTGTCGCTACAAAGGCGACTGTCTTGGAACTTGTCCAAAATGTGAAGCTGAAGTGCGTTATTTGGAGCAACAACTTCATACCCGAAGCCTTTCAGGGAAAGCCATTGCTCTTGCAGGAATATCGGCCAGCGCCCTTGCTATGTCAATGCCGTTGCCTTCTATCGCACAAACGCACCCCGATAGCACCTACTTAGCCGCTGATAGCGTAAGTATTTCTACTCCGGTCGATACTTTTGTCGTAAAAGGCAAAGTTACTGGAAGATGGACTTCTTCAAATGAAAAGAAGGAAGGATTTGACACATTGACAGGTGCTTGCGTGTTAAACCGCAATACAAATAAAGGAACAATTACAGATATTGACGGTAATTTTGAAATTAACGCTTGTCGGGGGGATTTAATAGAGGCTTCTTTTATTGGTTATGAATCCCTAACTATTATTGCATCTGATTCTTCGAAACCTATGAATATAATATTGGAACAAGATTCAAATGCTTTGATGGGAGAAGTAGTTATTGTTGATATTCAGACGCGTTACATCGATTTCAATATAGTTGATGAAAATGGTAATCGCATAAATTGGGAGAATATTCACATTGAGAGATTATTCCTTGACGAAGATGGGAAAGAAGATTCTGAAGATATTGATTTAAAGTACATCAATGAAAATAATCCATATCGGATATATTGGTCTTCGGATGATGGTTTGCAAGATAAAGATGGTAATCCATTAAAGAAAACCATGCTCCGTATTAAAGCCAAAGGCTACGAAGAACCCATAGTGATTACAGTTAAACGCCCCAATCACCACTCCAAGAAAACAATTAGGTTCAAACATAAAAAGGAGAAGCAATCCTGATTATTGTATGCGACACCATCCAATTTTGGTATGATCCGGAATAATCAAGTTGTGCAAATGTTGTGCAAGATAAAAACAAAAAACCGCAAAAGCCTTATAATAAGCTATTTGCGGTTTCTATTAGTGATTCCGAAGCGATTCGAACGCTTGACCCACGCCTTAGAAGGGCGTTGCTCTATCCAGCTGAGCTACGGAACCATCCTTAATTGCGGTTGCAAAGGTAGTGCTTTTTGTGGAATCTCAAAACGTTTTCTGCACTTTTTTTAATCTCTTTCTGCGTTAACACGGCTATAATCCTAAGGGTAAACCAGTTACGTACCAAAAAACAAATAACAAAGTCCACAGAATAAGGACACTCACCGAATAAGCCCACGTATGCTTAAGCAGCAATCCGAAATTTGCCTGAGGCTGGTAATGCTGAATGTATGTAAGCACCAACGGTATGTAAAAAAGGAAAGGCGTGATGGCGTTGGTAGCACTGTCGCCTATACGAAAAGCACATTGGGTGTACTCGGGGGCAATGCCCAACTGTTGCAACACGGGGACAAAGATGAAAGCCATAAACGTCCACTTGGCGGTGGCCGACACCATGATTAAATTAATCACTGCCGTAAACAGAATAAAAAGAAGCAGAACTCCAAAACCGCCTACCTTGAGCGACAAAAGAAAATCGGCCCCGAGAATGGAGATGCATTTATCCAAACGGGAGTATTCCAGACAAGCAAACATCTGCGCGGCAAAGAATGCTATAACGAGGTACACACCCAGTAACTGCATGGGTTGCCCCAGACCTTGAATCACATCGGAATCTGTTTTATATTTACCGGATGCAAAGCCGTAAACCATCCCCATCAGTCCGGCACCGAAAGACAATAGGAAGAGAATGCCCATGATAAAAGGAGAACGAATCAGCCCGCCATTAACGCTTCGCAGTATTCCCCACGGAGAGAAAGTGGCAAAAAGAATAACCAATATGTACAGCAGACCTATGAAAAAGGCGATGTTCAGCGCTCTGCGCTCTTTGCGCGACAGCAGTTTATAGCTCTCTACGGGAACTTCGCCCTGATACTCTCCCAATTCAGGAAGTAATTTTCGTTGGGTGATGTAATAAATAATGCCTGCAATAAACAAAGTAGAAACGGACATAAAGTAGTAATTACTCAAAGGTCCCACGTGTCCGCCATACGCTGCAACGGTCAACGCCGCATCTTGTGTGGTGGCTGCAACAAGCGGATCGAGCGTGCTAAGCATGAAGTTGGCGCTATAACCGCATGCCACCGAAACGTAAGCAGTAATGATACCCGCCAACGGGTGAAGTCCCACGGAATGAAAAAGGGTCGCTGCAATGGGAAGCAGAATGATGTAACCGGCATCGCCCACCACATTCGACAGGATTCCCAGGAAGATAACCCAAAGGATGATGCGGCGCGGACGACGGTGTTTGCGGATTCCCAAACGGATGCAAGCCGACAGGAAGCCTGAATGTTGTGCCACTCCCAAGCCAAACAGGGCAATGATAACCAAGCCCAGAGGGGCAAATCCGGTAAAGTTGGGAATAACGCTGCGCAGCATCCATCGCAAACTTTCAGGACTTAACAGACTCTGCACGCGGATCACCTCGTTTGTTTGCGGGTGCACCACGCTGAGTCCGTAGATGTCAGATATCCACGAAAGAAAAACGATGCCCAATGTAATCAGAAAGAACATTGTGGCGGGATGCGGCATTTTAATCCTACTCTTCATCGGCTTCCAAGTTATCAAGATCGAGAATGCGAAGTTCTAAAGCACGAACAACTAATCGAGTGGCATTCACTCCTACTCTTTCACCTTCTGTAAACAGACGTGAGATTAAATCGTTCTGGCGCTTTTCGAGTGACTTCACACCAAAGGGCATTCCTTTTAATGAAGCAATCATTTCCTTGGTATAGCCCAATGCGAGATGTCTGAGGAAGCGTTCGTCATATTCGTCAATATCATAACTGATAACAGCCTCCTGACGACGAGCGTCGTTCAAAACAGATTTCCGGAAACGATCAACTATCTTTTCAAGTATGGGGTAATTGAAAACGAGTTTCTTACCGTCCATAACAGCTTGTACGTCTGTCTTGGTAAGTAGTTCGCCCGTTTTAAGAATGATACCGTCGGCTCCTGCATCGAGTACATCCACCCACAATTTTTCATTCAGTATCTCTCCGGTAAAAATAAGCACGCGAACCTGCGGGTAACGTTTGCAGATGTTGCGGCAAATGTCCACTCCAATGGTAGTCGATCCACCCAGTCCGAGGTCGAGCAGCACCATATCGGGTTGTTGTTTCTCTATCAAAGGCCAAAACTCGTTCTCGGTCATGGCTGTGCCTATTACTTCGGCATTCAGAATTTCGTGGCGAAAAATCTCTTCCGTGCCTTTTAACTCCAGTTTGACATCTTCAACTATAATCACTTTAAACTTTTTCTCTTCCATCTTTCGGGTCTTATTTAGGATGTAATTACTTTATTATTTTTCCGGGAATCGTAAAATAAACGGTGAAACCGCCTTCCGCACACGGTTCGGCATTAATGCGGCAACCGCGTCGAATGGCAAACTCATCGTGATCACGCACTATTTGTTTGCACACCAGGTATTCCGTTCCTACCAGTTCTCCCTTACCGGCAGCGGTCATGCGCAGAAGATTAGGATAAAATAGCTGATTCAGTTCTTCCACCGTCTTTTCTCTCCTTGAGTCTGTAAACAGAAAACGGATGTAATCACCGTCGCTCACTGCTTTCAGGTGCAAAATGCCATCTTCGGGTACTGAGAAAACCTCATCAATGAGGTTTTCGAGCAAGAAACACAGCAAATGTTTGTCACCCGTTACGCGAGCGTGTAAAACTTCGGTATGCAATTTCAGCTTAACTGATTGGTTTTTCGCAAGCCTGCGGAAGTACTTCTCGGCATGCTGAAAGAGTTCTTCCACAGTAATGGTGGTACGCCGAAACGTCACTTCTTCGAGCTGACGGGAAGCACACTGACTCAAAACAGTGAAGATACTTTTGTAATAATCAATCAGTTCGGTAATGGTCTCAACACCTTCTTTTTCTTCTTCCGAATTCAGTATCTGGCTGTTCAGCTTATCTATGATCTGCTTTATTTTGTTGGGGTAATAAATGGTTTCGTGCTTAATGGTCGACAAGCAGTTGTCGAGTACCATGTTTTGCACGTGCAATTGGTTGTCTTCCCAAGAAGCACGGCGCGCTTCTTCGTGTGCCGACTCAATGTCGCGATACCTCATGGCCAACTTCACCACCGCATTGAAAACGACAATGGCCACGTATCGGGCGATGAGTTCCACCAATACGAAATCGGCCTCTTGACGTTCAGGCTCCTGAATGAGCAAGGTCAACACCCCCACGCACTGTCTTTGGCCCCCTACATCAACAATTAACGGCAGGGCTTGGATCTGCTCATCTTGCAAAGCAGCCTGTTGTTCAAAACATCGGTGCACCACGGCAGGAATCTCTTCAACGCGGGGATTGGCTGCATATTCCAACCGATGGGCCGTTTCATTATATACCGCAATGCCCATTCCGTTGACAGTCATCAGTTCATTCACTGCACTAAAAGCATCGTCCACAATGCGCTGCGGAATTTCCTTCAGGGTTTCTTCCTCACGAAGCAGCACTTCCGAAGATTCTTGCGATCGCAACAAGGAAGCTGCAAAAACAGTTTTGTTAATCTCCAGTACTTGCTCCAGGTTTAAACGATTGATGAGTCTCTTACGCACATAGATGATGTAATAGCCGATGAGAAGTGAGGCCAGCAAAAACAAACAGAGAATAACACCTACGTATTTATTGGTTGTTGAACGTTCTAGCTGACGACAATATTCTTCAAGCGACTGGTCTTCGCCCAACAGTTTATACAAAGCTGTGTAGGCTGCATTGTTATAGGTATATTCGTTCCATTGCTTCAGCGCCAGCAAAGACACGGAAGCTTCGTTTCGAATGTCGAGTATCACGTGAAAGTCGCTATCGAAATAGGTATTCCACCACTCAATCTCAGCTGGCGATTTGGTGTCGTACAACTTGATGTACCGGCGTGGGGAACGGGAATATTTGGCATAATGCCGGTTCAAGCGGTTCATGGCCGAGTCAACATATTGTAAAGCCAATTTATAGTCTTCAATGACGTTGCAATAATAAGCTGTATCGGCAAAGAGAGAGGCTTCGTTCAACAGCTCTTCGTAATCTTGCTGTACCGGAATCTCTACTTTTCGCTCCAATCGGTACCTGGAAGTTACTTTGTTCACGGGAGCTTTATCGGGACCGCATGCCACAAAGGAAAACGATGACAAGAACAGCAGTAAAACCCCCACTGTTTTTCGGATGCCCAACGGCAGGCGGAAAAAGAATCGGCTACCTTTGCCCGGCTCACTCTCAACGCTAAACAGGCACACTTTAAAGACGTCATTGGTCTTACGGTATTTTTCAATGATGCCTTTGCAGTTCATCAGTCCGAAGCCACTGCCCTTATTTTGTTTTAACTCTTCCACATCCGAAGAGGCATTATCAATCCCTATGGCTTTGGAGTCATACACCTTTTCGCCTAGTATACGCTGAACATCGGCCTCCGTAAGTCCCCGGCCGTTGTCCTTTATAGAGATTTCCACATACTCACCGGTAATGGTGGCAAACACTTGTATGCTACCTTCCGGAGGTGTGTATTTTCGGGCATTCTCTGTAAGTGTGTTAATCATGAAAAGCGTAAGCGCTTTATCTGCCTTCACGGTAACCCGGGCAGGAAGCACCTCAAAATGTTGCTTTTTCATCTCAAAGGTTTTACGCCCCTTCGCCACGATGGAGAAAAGTTCATCAAGCTCAAAGTTCTCGATGTTTAAGCTCAGGCTTCCTTGCTTCAGTTTGATCCAAAGCGCCAGAATATCATTGTACTCATTAATGGTTGTCACCAGCTCATCCACATACTCGTACTTTCTTCTTTTGATTTCGGCATCGTGCATGAAACCTTTCTCCGTTAGTTTATGCACCTCGTTTATGATGCGGTCAATGTATGGTGTAATACCGTTGACAATGGCCAGACACGATTTTTTAATCATGTTTTGCCGTTTATTGGTTGCAATGTGCTGCTCGTAAACATACCGCTGTTTTTCCAACTGACGTTGCTCTTCTCCCAAAGAAATAAACGTAATTCCGTTGTCCAACGTCCAGGCAATATAAGGAGTGATGACGCTAACCAAAGCGAGTTCATCCTTGCTGAGTTTCTGCTTTGTAGTAATAGTAACGGTTCCAATAGGTTCTTCCTTATCGGGGACATACAAAGGAAACGCTGAACAGATGAGAGACTGGTCTTCATGGGCCTCCTCTTCGGCCGATTCCTCCTCTCCCTTCAGTTGTACTTTAATAGATGTTGCTCCCAAAAGTTCCTGCAAATCGGGCAGAATGGCTTCCGATATGGCTTCAACAATATCATCTTCATCCGTCACATCGGAAGGGATGGAGGCCGTTATTTTTTGGCAAATATCCAGTGTCAGCTTCAGTCGGGCCAGATGCATCAGGTTCCTGTTCCGCGAACGGCTATTAAAGATGGCAAACAAACCCACCACCAGAAACAATCCCGCCAGTACCAACAACATAATCACATTGAGCTGCGCCGATTCCTTTTCAAGAGAAGCGTAACGACTTTCAAACTGTTTGTCCTGCTGCGTGTACTCCAATATATCCAGGTACACATTGCGGTTGTAATCCGAAGGAATCTTCATTCCCAGTCCGGCATAGCTCACACTCAACTGTTCCCTGATTCGCGAAATCCATTCGGGCACAGTCTTCACCTTTTTCTTGCTTAGCCAACTTAATTCGGTGTAAAGCGTGTCCTTGTCAACAAAAGGATCCAGCCTATCAATCTGATTCGATTGATGATGCCGGTTATAATAAAGCTCGTGGTGCTTATTCACACAATCAAGTGCTTTCGACAAGGTATCAATCGCTTCCTGATAACGGTTATGCGTATTCAGGAAACGGCCTATGGTAACGTAAGCAGCTGCGGTTTGGTAAAGGTCATTGTAACGTCGGAACTTATCGAGGGAAATCTGCGCCATTTTCAACGGTAACAATGAATCGACAGGTAGTCCCAGCTGCTTGAGCGCATGAAAACGCCTGTTCTTTAAGAATTCGTAATTATCCGGATTGGCCATCAGGTTAGCCATGCCCTGAATGCCGTTCGCTTCAAAATAAATGCTCTTTTCCTTCACGGCCAGTCGCCAGGAAGTATATAGTTCATCGAACTCATGCAAGCGTTTTACCTCTGCCGTTTCACCATCACACAGAGAGGCCGCTCCTTTTATATAATGATAGTATAAAAGCTGGTTGTTATCACCCGCTAAATCTGTCAGCGGATCAATCTGGTTAATGGCATAATAGGCTTCTTGCTGCTGCTGAAGGTAATAATAGTAAATAGCCGAGACAATGTAGAATTCGGAATAAGCATACCTCAGGCGCGCTATCTCGTGTCGGTCAACAAACAAGTTCTTATCTTCATCAATGCGCTTCATGCGCTTCAACGCACTGTTTCGATAGTCATAGAACTCCTTATTCATGGCTGTGCGCTGATAAATCTTCATCAGGCCAATGTCTGCAATCAGCAATTCGAGCTCATTCTTTGTTAAATCGTAAACCTCCAGATTCAAGTGTTCTGCCTTATCAAAATCCATTTTCATAAAAGAGTAGAAAGCCAGGTTGTTACACGCCTCGGCCTTTCCTAAATGATAAAGTTGAGCAGACTGATAAGCTTTTTGTGCCACATTATACAAAGAATCCAGATTCCTGTAGTGATAAAAATAAGCTTGCCGGTTCAAAGAGTCAACCAACCTTATTTCCTTTGTCGGTGCAGTTCCCATACAAGAGAAAAAGCACGACACGCTAATCACACATAAGAGTATAAGAGGTAAACGATGTTTCATTCTGTATAAATGAGTATTCAGGAAAGCAAATCTACTATTTTTTCTACAGAAAGCAGTTCTTTTTTATAGTTTTATTATCAACTTAACAGATTGAAGGAATAAAGCGCATCGGAAATAAAAAATATTTTTTCTACAATAAGTCTTTTAGATTGAACGGAGAATTCATACCTTTGCGTGCAAATTAATCAATAGGTTCAACTATTACAATAATGAGCGAAAAATCACCTTTTATGGTTTTCTCGGGAACCAACTCGAGATACCTGGCAGAGAAAATCTGCGCTAGCCTTGGTTGCACCCTTGGAAATATGAACATCACCCACTTTGCTGACGGTGAATTTGCAGTTTCATACGAGGAATCAATCCGTGGGTCCAATGTCTTCCTGGTACAATCAACCTATCCTAACTCTGATAACCTGATGGAGTTATTGCTGATGATTGACGCAGCCAAAAGAGCTTCAGCCAAAAACGTAGTCGCAGTTATTCCCTACTTCGGTTGGGCCCGTCAGGACAGAAAAGACAAACCACGCGTTTCCATAGGTGCCAAATTAGTGGCCGATCTGTTATCGGTTGCAGGCATTGACCGCCTGATCACTATGGATTTACACGCCGATCAAATTCAGGGCTTCTTCAACATTCCGGTTGATCACCTTTACGCTTCAGCCGTTTTTCTTCCCTACATTCAATCACTTAATCTTGAAAATCTTGTTATTGCAACACCTGATGTGGGTGGTTCAAAAAGAGCAAGTACATTCTCCAAATACTTGGGTGCACCATTGGTTCTTTGCAACAAGTCACGCGTAAAAGCCAATGAGGTTGCTACGATGCAGATTATTGGTGATGTAGAAGGTAAGAATGTTGTCTTGATTGACGATATTGTTGATACGGCAGGTACCATTACCAAGGCAGCCAACATCATGCTCGAAGCCGGAGCCCAATCAGTAAGAGCCATTGCCAGCCATTGTGTAATGTCCGACCCAGCTTCTACTCGTGTACAAGATTCAGCGCTGACAGAAATGGTTTTCACCGACAGTATTCCATACTGCAAAAATAGTACGAAAGTAAAACAGTTAAGCATTGCCGATATGTTTGCCGAAACCATTCGCCGCGTGCTCAACAACGAATCAATCAGTTCACAATACATCATTTAAAGACTGATCTTTCCCATATATGGCAAGAGCCGCTCCCCCTTACCGGAGAGCGGCTCTTCTAGTAAAAACACTATAATAGACACACTAATTAAATTCCTGTAACATACCAGATGTCATGGTAATAAGGGAACACCCAGTTGGACTGTGAAAAGCAGAGAATAATTGTGAGCAAGCTCACTACCCAAAGAATCAGCAACGTTATTTTAAGTCCGGGAATCATCGGCTGCCAGTTGAATATAACTCTCAAAATACCGTAAAGCAAACTGGCCAATGGTATTCCAACCAATATAATTCCGGCAATACTGGCTACAATGACAATTAACGGAGATGCTGAAATCATATTCCAGTCCAGAGAAGGAAGCAATTCATAAATAATGGCACTGCCACCGGCTAAAGTAGCAATGGCTCCAATGATAAGCCCCACAAATACAAATGAGAGTACCAGCAATACCGGACTAAATATCAAGGCAAGTATAACCAGAAAGACTTTTGAAAGTAAACTAAACAAATGCACCATTCCGTCAACCAACCTTGTCATAAAGTCTTTAGGCTTTTCTGATTTGATGTATGAATTAACTCCATCGGCCATCTTCTCAAAACCATCGGTTACCGTCTTTCCTATATTCTCCATGTTAACCTCCTCGCCCCGCATACTTAGTTTCTCGGCAGCAGTAGTTGCTTCGGGAATCACAATCCAGCACACAATGTAAACCGGAATTAAGGTGCCAACCCCAAAAATCAAAAGCAAGATAACGATTAGACGAAGAGCACTCACGTTCACCTTTAGATATGCAGCTATACCTCCCAATACACCACCTACCACTTTGTCATCGGGGTTACGGAACAAGCGTCGGCGAGGTGAGCCCGACTCCTGCGAATAGGTTTCATGATGATAACCGCCATGTTCCGAAGAACCCTCCTGCTTAGAAGGTTCCTCGTCGGAAAGATCTTCCGGCTTTCCCATACGATGTATCACTTCTTCGGCATCTATTAAGGTTATCACCTGTTGTCCCTTGCTTATTTTCTCAGAAAACAATTCGGAAATTCTATTCTCAATATCGTTTACAATCTCTTCCGCACCTTCCTGTTTGCGAAAGTGGTGCTTTAAATTCATCAAATAATTGTCAAGCAACCTGTAGGCATCTTCGTCAATATGAAAAACGGTTCCACCTAAATTAACAGTCAATGTTTTTTTCATTGTTTTATGGGTTTTATCTGATTATATATTTGCCAAATGATTCACCGTTTCGTTTAACTCCTTCCACGATGCCTCGAGTTCACTCAAAAAAGCTTCTCCTTTTTCAGTTATCTGATAATATTTACGGGGAGGTCCCTGTGTAGACTCTACCCACTCATAGCTCAACAAATCATCATTCTTTAAACGAGTCAGCAAAGGATAAAGAGTTCCTTCCACAACAATCAGCCTCGCTTCTTTTAATCTTTGTATAATATCCGAGGCATACGACTGTTCCTTGTGCAGCAGCAACATAATGCAATATTCCAGCATTCCCTTTCGCATTTGCGATTTCACATTGTCTACATTCATACTTCTTTCTTTAAAACGATGCAAATATATGTATTGCATTAGTACCTTGTATTACAAAGTACTATAATTTCACTTTAATTAACCATAAAACAGTCATTTAAGGTCTCGATTCGAAGAATTATGCTTATTTTCGCATCAAAGAATAAAGTTCAACGATATGTTTACTATACGACAAGCACAAGCGGACGACTGCCTGTTAATCAATCAGTTAGCAGCCAACGTTTTCCCTGCCACTTACAAAGACATACTTTCTCAGGAACAGTTGGAGTATATGTTTGATTGGATGTACGCTCCGCAAAACATTCGCAAACAAATGGAAGAAGGACATGTATACTTCATTGCTTATGAAGAATGTGAGCCCTGTGGATACCTGTCCGTACAGCAAGAGGAGGAAAATCTGTTTCATCTGCAAAAAATATATGTTCTTCCTGCTTTTCAGAAAGCACATGCAGGTAACTATCTTTTCCACGAAGCGATTAAATACATAAAAAAGGTGCATCCGGCACCATGCAGAATGGAACTGAATGTAAACCGTAACAACAAAGCGGTTGGCTTTTATGAGCGAATGGGAATGAAAATTGCACGCGAAGGCGATTTCCACATTGGCAACGGTTATTATATGAATGATTACATCATGGCTATTGAACTATAGCGAGGCTAGCTGCGTTGCCTGTTTGATGCGGTCGGCCAAACCGATGCCGTCACGCAGACTGCCAGCTAAAACCAATCCGGCATACTTCTTTTCCAACTGACATACAGTATTCAGTCGCTGTTCCGTATCAGCCTGGTATTGCGGAATAGCTCTGGGATGCGGAAATATATGTATTTTATCGGGTGCCGTACCTAACGGATATCCCAGCATGCGATGCAACGCATCTGTAACTATAGCAACCATCTCTTCTTCGGGTAAGTTCACCCATTCAGGATGTCTCATTCCTCCGATGAAAAAAGAAAGAGAGGCGGCACCAAGAGGCGCCCGGTCGTCATAGCACGATGAGTTGAATAAAACACCTAATATCTTTTCATGTTCGCAAGAAGGAACCAGTCCGCCGAAAGCCTGCGGTATTAAACTACCATTGTACATCCCAACGCCAACCTGAACTACGGGAGCATAAACCAGCGACGTTATCGGATGCAATTTGTTTTCTTCTATGAAGGGAAATAGTTCCGGCAAAGCATAAGCGGGTACCGTACTAATCAGTCGTGGAGTAAAATAAGATTCGCCGGTAGCCGGTAAAACAACTTTCCAACCATTCTCAACCGGTTCAATTTGTATCTTTCCGGCACCTAAGCGGAGGTGTGTCGGGGTAATTCGGTTTTCCAGCGTTGATACCAGATTCTTAAAACCTCCTTTCACTGAGAATATTTCTTTGGATATTCCTTGCTTCCTTTCTTCCGCAAGCACCGGATGCCGTTTGATAGCCCCACGAATAAAACTTCCGTAATGATGTTCCAGGTTGTACAACTTAGGCATGGCAAAACGGGTAACCAATATCTCGGGATCACCGGCATAAATACCGGAAATAAAAGGATCGACTGCGTAGTTTAAAAAGGATTTTCCAAGCCTGCGGCGGGTCAACGAGGCAATACTCTCGAAAGGATCATTTCCCTTCGGACGAAAAGGTTCAAATAAGATGCGAATCTTATCATGCCATGAAAACAAGGGGGTTGTCACCGCGTCAGCCAATCCGGAAGGTAGCGGACAAAACCGTCCGTTTTTCCATATCAATCGCACTTTTGACTCTTTTCTGGCGGTTTGCAACGTACACTCATCTCCCAATTGGTTGAAAAGATCAAGTACATCTTTATTGGCTACCACGCCTGTGTTAGGTCCCGATTCAAAAAGAAAACCGTCATCATTCACCGTACACAGTTGTCCGCCCGCTCTGGTATTTTTTTCAATCAGCAAAACATTTACCCCTTTCTCCTTCAACAAGAAAGTAGTAACCAGTCCCGTTATACCGGCTCCAATAACAATCACATCCACATTTGTATCCATACACATTCTTTTTCAGATCAGACAGGTTTTGAAAATGATTTCTCAGATCCGCCACGCATTAACGGATCAAAAACAGCCGCCACATTCCTTATAAATAAAGTACCGGACTCCGTAATGGCTATTTCCTCAGGCGAATAGGTAATTAAACCGTCATCGGCCATTTCTTCTAGTTTATGACGATCAAAAGCCAATCTATCCATTATTTCATCTACCGGCATTCCAATGTGCAGCGACAGCTCCTTCCAGTTTAAGCGGTTGTTGCACATGAAAGTCGTTATGACCTCACGAGCCAGTTGTTCCTGTTCATTCAAAACATATCCGCGCATAACCGGTAGTTCACCTTGCGATGCCTTGTCAATATACTCTTGCACGCCCCTTATGTTCTGACTATAGGCTGCTGCCAGCTGACTGATGGCTGTTACGCCGAAAGCGTACACCTGACCGGTGGTAGCCCTCGTGCAATACCCCTGAAAGTTTCTGTGTAACAATCCATTTTGTAAGGCCACGTGAAGCGAATCATCCGGCTGCACAAAGTGGTCGAGCCCTACGGGCACGTATCCTCTCTCACTCAAGCTAACCGCGGCACGTCTATACATATTACTTTTTTCTTCCGCTTCCGGCAGTCCCGCTTTTTCGAGCTTCAACATGTCTTTATTCACCCAAGGCACATGAGCATAAGAAAAGGTAACCAACCTGTCGGGCCTCAACGAAGCAGCCTGCCTGATTGTCTCTTCAAAGCCGGCAGCCGTTTGTCCCGGCAAACCATAAATAAAGTCAAGATTTATAGAAACACCCTGTTCACGCAATAATTCAAAAATACGTGCAGGAGGTAACAGAGAGCCCTTGCGGTTAGCAGTGCGCAGTACCTCTTCGTTAAAATCCTGTATGCCTATACTACACCGGTTAAAACCGGCTTCAACCAATTGCAACCAATGTTTCTCATTCAAATAACCCGGGTGACATTCTATTGCAATTTCCGGCTCATCTATGCAGCGAAAAGAAGAAAGGAAAAGCTCGTTAATCTCTTTAAGGTAATGCAACGGGATAGCTGTAGGCGTACCCCCTCCATAATGAATCTGGGCAATCTTACGCGATTTATCCAGCAAAGGTAATATGGTTTTTATTTCTGTTTTCAGTGCCTCCACGTATGCATCCACCACGCTGCGTTTTTCCATGGCATACGAGTTGCACCCGCAGTAATAACACAAACGCGGACAAAAAGGGATGTGTACATAAAACGAAATATGCCGGGGGTCTTTTTCGTTAGAGGCCGTAACAGCCTCCCTGAAATCTTCGGCACCAAATTGTTCGTGAAAATAATTGGCCGGCGGATAACTGGTGTACCGGGGTGTCGGTACATTGTATTTAGCTAATAAATCAGTACTCATCTTCCGGATATCTTTTTAAAGTAAAACCATACATAAAACAAAGAAGCGAGAGCCAAAGCCGCTTCGGCTACAAATAACACCGTGTAGCCTGACAAATCAGCCAGTTTACCACTACCCACAGCAACCAGCATGCTGCTCAAGTGAAGCACAACTATCTGAAGAGTGAAGTCGGTACCTTCTCGTCCCACACGTACGTAATCCATGGCAATGGTGTAAACCAGTACGGTTGATAATCCGTAAGTAGCCCACAAACAAAAAATACCGATGCAAAGGTTCAACGTGGTCAGCAATCCCCAATAGGAAAGTATCACAAAGTAAATCGCAGTAACAAAAACACAGCTCGCATAAATCACAGCGGCCTTTCCCCTACCCCATTTGCGGATGATGTTTCCGCTGAAATACGAACCCAGGCAGCCACACAAAGAGCCGAACACACTGAACATGACACCAATGTGCGCCATCGGATAATGCAAATCGACCAACCAGGGCTTCAGCATGGAAAGAATTCCAATAAGACCGGAATTAAATAAAATAAGAAAAGTCAGTTGCGGAACAATGCGACGCTGGCGAAAAAACAGAAGCAAATCTTTCATACCGATGGGCACCCTGCCCGCGCGCGACACAAAGTTAGCATCTCTGTAGTAAAACAAAGGCACGAGCATAAACAGTACAAAGACCGACAAGCCCAGCAGCATGGCCGTCCACCCAATATATTTATAGAGGATCAACAGCAATCCCCCTCCTAGAAGTGATCCGGTAAAATTCCCCATACTTTGCATGCTGTTGCCCCTGCTTCTTTCCTTTCTATTAAAAGAAAGTGCAGTCATGGCATCCGTGGCAATATCTTGTGTTCCCGATGCTATAAACGAAAGGATTATCAACGTTAGCACCAACCAAAAATCGGCTTTCAAATCAAGAAAGGCCAGCATCAAAATCAGGAAAGCGTAGACAATTTCCGACGAGAATATCCAGCTCTTATACGTATTCAGTCCCGAAGTCTTCCTGTCAACCAGCGGCGCCCATAAGAATTTAACAATCCACGGTAATTTTATGAATTGAAGCATACCTATGGCAGTCAGCGAAAAATTATCTTGCCGCATCAATACCGGTAACAAAGTACTGAACAGGCTCATCGGTACAGATTGCGCTATATAGAGAGAAAAAAAAGTAAAAAGCTTACTAAACTGTTTTTCGGCCATTATCAAACGTTGCAATTATAGGGTAAATGATATTGTTGTTCCAAAGGTAAGAGGTTTTCCCTTTTGAGCAAAATATTTTCCCGAAGTCTGAAAGAAATAAGCCATATATTCTTTTGATGCAGCATTCTTTATCCATAAATCTACCGTCAGGTTTCTTTTCACGGCAGACAGCTTTCCATTTAAAATACCGTAGAATCCCTGACGCACATCATTGCTGTCATTCCAATAATGCCTGCCTGTAGCTGTGTACTGAGCCGAAAAAATCAAGCGGTCCACATAACGGGCACTGAGGTTCCACGTATAATCTCCACCCAACATCAATGTTTGTTGCGGCACATAAGGAATGTAATTACCTGAATAATCAGCATCGCCATACAGATATTCGCGGAATTTGGCCTCGGTATAACCGTAAGTGAATTGCAAATTCAACATATCTGCCGGACGAGCATTCAGTGACAGTTCCACTCCTTTGCTATATGATTTGCCGGCATTGGTCAACATAGATCCCGTTTTATTGGCAACAGCATGTGAAATTTGTTGGTTCCTCCAATCAATATAAAACAAAGCCAAGTCGCCATAAAGTCTGTTGTTAAAAGCCGAAAAGCGTCCGCCCACTTCATAATTCCAGCTGTATTCCGGTGAATAAGTACGTTCATCTTCCGTGCTGAATGAAATATTAAATCCACCGGTTTTATAACCGCGGGTAGTAGTTGCATATATCATGTTTGATGCGTCAAACTGATATTGAAGAGAAACCTTAGGGGTAAATTGGGTAAAGCTTTCGCTATCGTTCAATCGGGTAGTCTGTTCTTTCTGATCGGCCGACAGTTTCCAGACAATGTAATCTTGTTTGGCTTTCTCATAGTCAAAACGTGCACCCACTGTCAACGACAGTTTTTTCAGCAAAAAGTCCTTCAAGGTAGACTGATGATAGGCAGCCAGTCCGTAGGAAGGCTCATCATAATCCTTCTGAGTAGTGTACAACACCATGCGTTTACCCGTTTGGTAAAAGCCGAAAAGTCCGTTCAACCAAGTAAAACGCTTGCCGTCTTTGGAGCGCATTTCGAGTTCTTGTGAAAACTGATTCTGTTTTTGAGTTTGTATCACAAAAGCCTTTGCCTCTGCTGTAAAATCCTGATCAATGGCCTGCCTGTCATCCAGATTTTGATAACCCGTTACTGATTTCAACACAAAATCATCAAAGGAATAACTCATGGAAAGTCCACTGGTAAGCACCCCTTGCCTGTATGAACTGTATGCGTTGTAATTCACATCACCAATCTGTCCGGTTGTGTTATCCAGTAACCCATAAGGATACCCTCCCTGATCCGTATATTCATAGTTGACAGAAAAAACGCCATCCCATCCCGACTCCGTTTTCCATTGAATCTTTCCTTTGGATGATATCTGATTGAGATTATCAGCTTCACTGCCGGTATATGCGTTGACGAAAAAACCGTCATTGTGTTTGTAGCGAGACGAAACGGCATAGCCTACCCGGTCAGACAGTTTGCCGTAATAGCTTCCTGAAAACTGAGTCTGCCCATAGTTGCCTACCATCTGTTTGTATGTCAATCCTTGATAATCGAGTGGATTTTTGGTATATACATTGATAATTCCTCCCATGGTATTTCGTCCGTAAAGCGTACCTTGAGGCCCCCTTAACACTTCCACCCTATTCACTTCATTCATATCAAAATCAAAAACCGATTTATCAAAGAAAGGAATACCGTCAACATAAAGTCCTACCGAAGGAGTCAACTTGGAACCGATTCCGCGAATGTATATAGGAGAAGTCAGTTTGGAGCCGTAATCGGGTAAAAACAGATTGGGAATATACGAACTCAGTTCCTTAAAATCGACCAGATTCTTTTTATTCAGATCGCCCAAAGAAATTGAAGATATGGAAGCCGGAACTTCACGTAAAGTCTTTTTTTCTTTATAAGAAGTAACCACTACTTCATCCAGCATGACCGACTTACGGGACGTGGAATCGGGCACCGTCACGGCTGCCAATAGATAGCTAGGAAACACCAAAGCTCCCAAAAATGCATATACTTTCATCCTTTTCATCATTTTGCTGCAAAATTAAGGAGTTACAATTAAACTGACAATCCTCATTAATGAGGATTTAGAAAAAATGAGGCCACCTAAAATTAAGGTGACCTCACTCTTTTTATTTATTTGTGTGGTTTATTTCGCCACTCTCTCAAGCCATTTAAGCATGATAAACATTGTTATCATCGAGAGGCTACATGCAACCACAAATACGGTCCAAGTAAGCCAAATAGGAATTGATTCGTAAAGCACAGCACCAATAAACAACAGCTGATTACCAATAGCAGTTGCGCCTAACCATCCACCTTGCATAACTCCCTGATACTTGGGAGGAGCTACTTTAGAAACAAAAGAAATTCCTAGCGGAGAGATATACAACTCAGCAACGGTAAGTATCAGATAGGTCAGCATTAATAAGAATGGAGTTACCTTAACAGACGAAGACCCTAAAGTAATGATGTCTTTATGCAAAGGTAGATTTGACATGTAAGAACCTACTGCCATGACAACAAAGGCCAAAGCCGCAATCCCCATACCAATGGCAATCTTCTTAGGCGTTGAAGGCTCCTTGCCTAGTTTGCGTTGTGCTGCAAAAACTCCCATAACAATAGGTGTTAAGAATACCACGAAGAATGGATTCAATGTTTGAAAGAGTTCAGCTGAAATACTCATACCAAAGAGGTTGAGATCTGTGTATTCTTTTGCAAAGTAGGTCAATGTCAAGCCATTCTGGTGGAAAGAGAACCAGAAGAAAATAACCACACCAAACACAGCAAACAGTGCATACATACGTTGTTTCACTTCCTTTGCATCCATCTCAACCACACCGGCATCATTCTGCTGTGCTTTCTTACCGCTAGGATCGGGGAAGGTTCTCTTATTAACAATATATATAGTCAAAGATAACAACATAGCTAAAATAGCAATAGCAAATGCATAGTGAAAACCGGTAGTAAACACATTCAGATAATCAGCAGCGAAAACAGACATATCAGTTACCGGGTTCACAGAGACTTCGGCAGATAATTTTGTCATCAAATCACTGGCCTCGGGAGATAAAGTTCCGGCTAAATGTCCGTGACAAAGAGATGGAAGATCTGCATTGTACGAATAACCATGCTTATCCAGCCACCAGCCACGAATACCCACAGCTGCAATAGGAGCAAAAATAGCGCCAATATTGATAAACATGTAGAACAACGAAAAGCCTGAATCTCTCATGCTAGAGTATGTAGGGTTGTCATACATCTGCCCTACCAAAGCCTGAAGATTTCCTTTGAATAATCCGTTACCAAAGGCTATGATCAGCAGTCCCAAACAAGTAATAACCAAAAACAATGTTTTATCAGAAACTGGTGTAGGTGTGGGAACGGCCAACATGAAATAACCGACTGCCATGACAACCAGACCTGTTAGAATCGTGCCTTTGTAGTTGCGTGTTTTATCAGCTATGAGACCTCCTACAAATGCTAGGATGTAGATAGAGAAATAAAAAACTGAGTAAATAAGCCCCGCATCTTTGCCATTCAAGCCGAACTTCGCCTGAAGGAAAAGAACCAGTATTGCCATCATGGTATAAAAACCAAAACGCTCACCCAAGTTAGCCAGGGCAGCAGATAATAAGCCTTTGGGATGTTTGTCCATCATAAATTATAAATTTTGAATTAATATATTCTCTCTGAAATACGAATTATATCATATTTAGTGCAAATATATACTTTTTGGCATATTATTCCTAAAAAAGCGTGCAAACTTCCGCCTTTACAAGTCTTATTAACTCATTCGGATCGATTTTTATCTGCAATCCGCGCTGGCCAGCACTTACATAGATAAAAGGATAGTGAATGCATGTATGGTGAATGTAGGTGGGAAAATGCTTTTTCATCCCCACGGGCGAACAGGCACCGCGTATATAACCGGTGGTGGGAAGCAATTCTTTCATGGGAATCATGTCACAGCTCTTATTACCGGACACCTTAGCGGCCAGCTTCAGGTTTACTTCCTCGTCACCGGGAATAACACAAACGAAATGCCCCGTTTTATCTCCTCGCAATACCAATGTTTTAAAAACCTGATTGATGTCTTCTCCTAAGCTTTCGGCTACGTGCACCGCACTCAAATCACTCTCGTCAACTTCATAAGGAATCAGTTCGTAATTCACTTTCTCCTTATCAAGCAAACGCGCTGCATTTGTTTTATTTATCTTCATATTTTCAACTCATTACAATCCCAGTTCTTCCTTCAGAAAACGAGGCGTATATCCTTTAGTGCAGCGGGATACCTCTTCGGGAGTACCGCAGCTTAAAAGTTCTCCACCACCTTTTCCGCCTTCGGGTCCCATGTCGATGATATAGTCGGCCATCTTAATCACATCTAGGTTATGCTCAATAACAATGACGGTATTCCCCTTGTCGACCAGTTTATTCAGAACACCCATGAGCACACGAATGTCTTCAAAGTGTAATCCGGTAGTAGGTTCATCGAGTATATACACAGTCTTTCCGGTGTCTCGCTTTGATAATTCGGTAGCCAACTTCACGCGCTGACTTTCGCCACCCGATAAGGTAGTCGACGATTGTCCCAGTTTGATATAACCCAGCCCCACGTCTTGAATCACCTTGATCTTATTCAAAATCTGAGGCACATTTTCAAAGAACTCCACTGCACGGTTAATGGTCATATCAAGCACATCGGCAATTGATTTTCCTTTGAAACGAACCTCCAGTGTTTCTCTGTTGTATCGTTTGCCATGACATACCTCACAAGGAACATATACATCGGGAAGGAAATTCATTTCGATGGTTTTATACCCGTTACCAGAACAGGCTTCACAACGGCCTCCCGACACATTAAATGAAAAACGGCCCGGTTTATAACCACGTATTTTGGCTTCCGGTAAACCGACAAACAGGTTTCTGATATCTGAAAACACACCGGTATAGGTAGCCGGATTGGAACGAGGTGTACGTCCCAAAGGCGACTGATCCACATTAACCACTTTGTCTATGTGTTCCAATCCTTCTATCGATTCATATTCCAACGGATCCTGAAGAGAATGATAGAATTTCTGCGAAAGAATAGGCTGCAAGGTTTCATTAATCAAAGTCGACTTGCCACTTCCCGATACTCCCGTAACACAAATCAGTTTACCCAAAGGAAACTCAACCGTCACGTTTTTGAGATTGTTTCCGCGTGCTCCTTTGAGCCACAATGATTTTCCATTTCCTTTTCTTCGTTGGGCAGGGACCTCAATCTGCGTTTTTCCATTGAGGTATCTGGATGTCAGCGTATCTGTTTCAAGCATCTTCTGAGGCGTACCCGAAAAGACAACCTCTCCTCCCAGCCGACCGGCTTTGGGACCCATATCAATCACATAATCGGCAGCCAGCATCATATCTTTGTCGTGTTCAACCACAATAACCGAGTTACCAATATCCCGCAGCTCCTTGAGCGAACGAATCAAACGAAGGTTATCGCGTTGATGAAGTCCGATACTGGGCTCATCGAGAATATACAATACATTCACCAATTGCGAACCAATTTGTGTGGCCAGACGAATGCGTTGGCTCTCGCCGCCCGAGAGACTTACCGAGCTTCTATTGAGCGACAAGTACTCCAGTCCCACATCAAGCAAAAACTTCAAACGGGTACGAATCTCTTTTAAGATTTCAACGGCTATCTTCTTCTGCTGTTCACCCAAGTGATCTTCTACATGTTCTAACCACTCGTAAAGTTCGGATATATCCATTGAAGCAAGCTCCATAATATTCTTATCGTGAAAGCGGAAGTGTAAGGCTTCTTTATTCAAACGGGCTCCCTTACATTCGGGGCAAACGGTTGTGCGGGCAAATTGTTCCGCCCATTTCTGTGCCGTAGCCGACGAGTCTTTGTCTTGCAGCATCTGGATATACTTCACCACTCCTTCGTAAGTTGTGAAATAGTCGGACGATGTGCCAATGAGCGAGCTTTTTATTTTAATGCGGTCGTCAGAACCATTCAAGATTTCATCTATTGCCTCCTCGGGCAATTCAGACACAGGTGTTTTTAAATCAGCATCATATTTCTCCAGCAAAGCAGCTATCTGCCAAAAGATCATGGAGTTCTTGTGCTTACCAAGCGGGGTAATGGCACCGTCATGAATAGAAAGTTTCCGATCAGGAATTACCTTTTCAATATCGATTTGATTCACAACCCCCAGTCCTTTGCACTTGGGACAAGCGCCTTGCGGAGAGTTGAAAGAGAAGTTGTGCGGGGCCGGTTCCTTATAAGACAACCCGGTAACCGGACACATCAACCGCTTGCTGTAATGCCGTATGTTTTCGCTTTGAAAATCAAGCACCATCAATAAGCCTTCACCCTGACGCATAGCTGTGGCAATGCTTTGTTTCAAACGCTTGTCGTCCTTGTCGCCCACAATCAGCTTATCAATAACCACCTCAATGTCGTGATTCTTATACCGATCGAGCTTCATACCGTGAGTAATCTCACGCACCTCACCGTCAACACGCACATATAAATAGCCCTTTTTGCGGATCTGCTCAAAAAGTTCTTTGTAATGTCCTTTTCGTGTACGCACCAACGGGGCCAGAATGTATATCTTCTTGTTCTTATAATCCTTCAGGATCAGATCTGTAATCTGTTCCTCAGTGTATTTCACCATCCGTTCACCCGAATAATACGAATAAGCCTCACCGGCTCTGGCATACAGCAAACGAAGGTAGTCGTATATCTCCGTGGTAGTGCCCACAGTAGAACGAGGGTTCTTATTGGTGGTTTTCTGTTCGATAGAGATTACCGGACTCAATCCCGTTATCTTATCTACATCCGGCCGCTCCAGATTTCCCAAAAAGTTACGTGCATAAGCGGAGAACGTTTCAATATACCGGCGTTGTCCTTCAGCAAAGACAGTGTCGAACGCCAAAGATGATTTTCCACTACCACTCAATCCGGTAATAACAGTCAAACTGTCGCGGGGAATTTCTGCATCAATGTTTTTGAGATTATGGACACGAGCTCCATAGACATTTATATATTCTTTTTCTTGCATCTTTCTACTTAAAATATAATACCTGCAAAAATAATGCTTCCTGATGAAAAATAGTTTTAAAAAATGCTTTATTATTTTCTTAACTCATTATGTTGTGCAAATACATGACATTTTTAGTACCTTTGCATTTAGATAGCCATTGGCAAATGGCGCTTCATTTTATTTATAACGTAAAATAACCGCTGATGAGACTTATAAAAAAGATTAGTATTCTGCTATTCGTTTTAAACGCCTGTGTACTGCATATTTCAGCACAAGAAAGAAATTCCTGGTTTTTACATACCATTGAAAAAGGGCAAAGCCTTTATTCTATTGCCAGCATGTATGGAGTAAACAAGGCAGACATTATTACACTAAACCCGGGCTGTGATGAAAAGATCTACGTTGGCCAGACTTTAAAAATACCTCAAAAAGCCTCTAATCAGAAAGAAGATATTTTCCACACGATTAAAAGTGGAGAAACTCTTTACCGCCTTACCGTGATGTATCAGATGTCGGCAGATGCCATCTGCGATGCCAACCCGGGATTAAGTGCACAAAACTTTCGCATAGGAACCGTTATTCGCATCCCCCTGAACAAAAACACTGAAACCACCTTCGTAAAAGAGCCCGTACAAAACAATGTAGCCGCCACTCCTCAATCCCGATGCCGGGAAACTCACAAGGTTAAAAAGAGGGAAACCCTTTACAGCATTGGTCAGCGGTATGGAATCAGCTCGCAAGAGTTAATTGCAGCCAATCCGGAATTAAAGAACAGAGGTTTGAACAAAGGAGACGAATTGTGCATTCCCTTCGCTGCTTCCAACAACGAAGATCAGAGAGGAACTTCAACCATACCGAACGACAGTGATTTGTTCAATGCCAACAGTGCCAAAACATACAAACGGTTATCAACCATCAAAGCTGCGGTCATACTTCCTTTCATGCTCAACGGGAACAAAAGAAACGAATCGGCCAGAATGGTTGAGTACTACGAAGGTTTTCTTATGGCTGTTGACAGTTTAAAAAGAACAGGCGTGTCCGTTGACCTTTACACCTATGATTCGGGTGATGAAACCAGCTCTATCCAGTCTATACTAGATAAAAGCGAATTGAAAAAGATGGATGTCATTTTCGGTCCGTTGCATGCCGAGCACATTGATCCGCTGGCTGCCTTTGCCAAAAAGAACCAAATCCGTTTGGTTATTCCATTCACATCGAAAGACAACGAGGTGTTCCAGAATCCTTGGGTGTATCAAATAAACACCCCGCAATCTTATTTGTATTCGGAAGTATATGAACACTTTAACCGTCAGTTTCCCAACGCCAACGTGATTATACTCGATGCAAGCAACGGAAACGGCGAAAAAGCAGAATTCATCAAAGGGTTCAAACAAGAACTGAAAAGAAAGGGAACTACCCTGCATGTATTGAAAGCCAGTGCTTCACAAGAGGAGTTAAAAGCGGCTCTTCGTTTGGGAAAAACAAATATCTTCGTACCCACTTCGGGCAGTAATCTTACATTAATTAAATTACTTCCTCAATTGAAATTACTGGTGCGAAACAGCCCCGAAATGGTGATCAACCTCTTCGGTTACCCGGAATGGCAGACTTACACCAAAGACCATCTGGATAGTTTCTTTGAGCTTGATACGTATTTCTACTCTTCCTTTTACACAAACAACCTTTTGCCGGCCGCCATCAAATTCAATAACGGCTACCGCAGATGGTATTCGAAAGATATGGCCAACACATTCCCCAAATACGGCATGCTGGGATTTGATACAGGTTTCTTCTTCCTGAAAGGGTTAAGCGAATATGGCACCGGACTGGAACGTAATTTGTCTAAAATGAAGCTTACTCCCATTCAAACCGGATTCAGCTTTGAAAGGGTAAATACATGGGGAGGCTTTGTGAACAAGAAAGTATTCTTCGTTCGTTTCACCAAAGATTTTGAATTAATAAAACTCGATTTCGAATAAAATAAAGCATAAGATTCATGATTAAAAAGTTTCTAAAGACAGGAATCGTACTCACCTTTGCAGCCGTCAGCCTACCCGCTTTGGCGCAGATAGGCGAATTGCGCAATAACATAGCAGTAGGGGTCAATGGTGGAATGAACTTCAGCAATGTATCTTTTACTCCCAAAATAAAGCAGAAAACGACCAATGGCATGACCGGAGGATTAACTGTGAGATATATTTCCGAGAAATATTTCGCCATGATTTGCGGACTGCAAATGGAACTGAACTATTCGCAAAGAGGCTGGACCGAGCTGATTGAAGAGAACACGGATACCTACAGCCGTGAAATGAACTATTTGGAAATACCTTTTCTGGCGCACTTAGCATTTGGAAAAGAGAGGGGCGGACAGTTTTTCATCAATGCCGGACCACAAATTGGTTTCCTGCTTAATGAAAAAGAAAAGAAAAGTGCCGACTTCAGTCCCATCAGTCGCACCAGTTACCAATACGGTAAGATGGCCGATAACAAGTTTGATTACGGAATAGTAGGTGGTGCAGGCGTTGAAATAAGAACAGGTGTCGGTAACTTTCTGGTGGAAGGCCGGTACTACTACGCACTGTCTGACTTTTATAAAACAACTAAAAAGGATGATTTTTCAAGGGCGGCGCACAGCATCCTGTCGGCCCGAATCACATACTTATTTGACCTTAGCAAATAAACCGGGAGGTCACCCAACAAAAAATGCGGAAATTAAGTTTCCGCATTTTTTGTTTCTTTATGTATATCAGGTTCTTACCTTAAACGATCAGCAGCTTTCACCATCACCTCATCACGCCCAATAGCACGTAGAGCTAAGTAGTTAAGTATAATCGCTATCAAAGGAAAACTCAAAGCCCAAGATATGCGGAACGTAGCTTCCAGATCACTCTTTAACATAAACATAAAAGCCAAGAAAGCCAGGTAAAAACCCACCAATAAGACACTGCAAAAAACAGTCATACGTATTTGAAGCATTCTGTTCTTATATAAGAATATGGTCAAAAAAGAAATGATCGAGCTTAATATAAGGATACACAAGATACCCCAGGTTGACTG
This sequence comes from Bacteroides graminisolvens DSM 19988 = JCM 15093, assembly GCF_000428125.1. Taxonomy (GTDB): domain Bacteria; phylum Bacteroidota; class Bacteroidia; order Bacteroidales; family Bacteroidaceae; genus Bacteroides; species Bacteroides graminisolvens. Next base: position 12,909 of record NZ_ATZI01000018.1, on the reverse strand, counting down.
AAACATGTTGTTGGCACTCACACCGGCAGGCATCAATGTATATTGCACGGCATCTGCCCCTGTAAAATAGCCCAATGGCATACACATGGCAGCAATCAGCAAGCCGGTAACCAAAAGTAGATAAACGGTTTGAATTCGTTGAATCATAATCGGTAAGGTATTAAAATAATAAGTACGGGTTATAACGAGAATAATAAAAGCCAAGCAGTAAAATGTACAGACTTCTCTCCCACTTCAACCACCTGGCTTATAGTATTTTAGCATGCAATGTATTACTGCAACTTTTCTTTTTCTTTAGAAGGATTTCTATAATAAATCTTGCCTTCCAAATATTCCTGCGCAGCAATCAGCGTGGGTTTGGGCAATTTCTCGTAATAACGTGAAATTTCAATTTGCTCTCTGTTTTCGAACACCTCTTCGAGGTTATCATTGTAAGAAGCAAACTCCTGCAACTTCTTAGACAAGTCACTTTTGATCTCAACACTGATCTGATTAGCGCGCTTACCGATGATAGAAACTGTTTCATATACGTTACCCGTATCAGAACATAAATCCATCATATCACGGGTTACTGTTGACGAAGGAGCATTTGATTTTTTGTAGTCCATAAATCTATCTAAATTTAATCTTTAATTATCTCTTTTGATTCCTTGAATATTTTCTCTGCCTCTTTGAGGTATTTGCTTTCGGGGAACTCATTTACAAAGGCATAATATTCATCAATTGTTTCTCTGTAACGTTCTCCTTTCTTTTCCTCCACACTATAAATAGCCATTTCGTATTTTGACTTCAAAATCAAAATGGAAAGGTCTTCGCGGTAGTGCGTGTACGGATAATCCTTGAGTGCATTCTGTGCAGTCACCACACAAGAAAGAAAGTTATTACCCATATAGTTACCCAAATTGTAATACAACCTGGCAGAAAGAAGTTCCTTCTGAACCAGTTTATCCTGCAATTCAAATATCATATTCTGTGCTTCCGACTTCTTGGTGCTATTGGGGAAATACTCCAAAAACATCTGCAACTCCTGAATAGCCTTGTAAGTTCCCGACTGATCAAGACGGGCTTCAGGGGTATCCAGACACAAACCTTTTCCGGCATGGAAACGTGCCAATTCAGCAAACGTGCCTCGCGGATAAGAGTTGTAATACGTAATGAAAGTCTGAGCAGCAGTCTGATAATCTTTTTGATTATAATAACTCATACCAAGCATGTACAAAGACTCTTCCGCCTTATCGGTTCCTTTAAGAATGGTTATCAACTCATTCAGCAACGTGGCCGATTTACTGTATTTTCCTTTCGCAAAGTAGTTCTTGGCTGCTTCGTATTTGTACTCGTAGTCTGTGCTCTTCAGCAACTTGTTATACTCTCCGCATGAAGAGAGCAACATAGCTGCCAACATGTATGTAACGACACTTTTTCTCATTCTAATTACAAAATAATTGTGCAAAGGTACTCATTCGGTTCGAATAAATCAATTAATCAATGTTTTTTAATACTAAAAAACGACAGACTACAGTCGATACAAATCACTGGCTGCAAGGAGGTCGACTTTCTTCTCCGTCAAAACCCTTATACACCCCGGCATATCGTTGGGACGGATAATCACATTGGCCGAACCATTGTTGGCAAACGAGTACATATATTCGATAAACACCCCTGATTCAGACAGATATTCAAGCACTTTAGCCAGTGCGCCCGGCACATTGGGACAGTTGATACCTACTACATCCGTAATGCTTACGGCAAAATGATGTGCTTTCAAAGCATTATAAGCTTTATCGGGATCAGAAACAATTCCTCTTAAGATTCCGAAATCCGCATTCTCAGCAATACACAGTGCCGACAGATTAATTCCTTCATCGGCCAGTATACGTGTAACCTCGGTAAGTCTACCTTCTTTATTCTCTAAAAAAATAGAGAGTTGTTTTGCTACCATATTATTTTCGTTTTATCAGAGTTTTCTATTATCAATAACACGTTTCGCTTTTCCTACACTGCGTTCAATGCTTCTGGGTTCCACAATCTTCACGTTGACTCCCAATCCCAAAACACTTTGCAAACGGGCTGTCAGTTTCTTCTTCAGAGCCAGCATTTTGTTGATTTCATCCGAATAGAAATCAGGGCGTGCTTCTACCTTCAGTTCCATTGTATCCGTATTGTTCACACGGTCAACAATAAGCAAATAGTGCGGTTCGAATTCGGGCATTTCAAGTATAACCGACTCAATTTGTGTGGGGAATACATTGACTCCGCGAATAATAAGCATATCATCACTTCGGCCCAAAATACGATCCATGCGTACCAGTGTTCGTCCGCACGCACATTTTTCATAATGCAGAGCCGTCAAATCTTTAGTGCGATACCTCAGCAAAGGCATTCCTTCTTTGGTGAGGTGAGTAAATACCAGCTCACCCGTTTCACCCGGGTTAACCGGTTGCAACGTTTTGGGGTCAACAATTTCCGGAAAGAAATGATCTTCATTCAGGTGCGTACCGTTTTGGCATTCGCATTCGTACCCCACTCCCGGCCCGGCAATTTCACTCAACCCGTAAATATCATACGCCTTGATACACAACTTCTCTTCAATCTCTTTACGCATGCTTTCCGTCCACGGTTCCGCACCGAAAACGCCGACCTTCAATTTAAAATCTTCACGGGGTACGCCCGAATCTTTGATCGTATCGGCTATAAAAAGAGCGTAAGAAGGCGTACAGCACAAAACTGTCGAGCCAAAATCATGCATCAGCGTAATTTGTTTTTCTGTATTACCACTCGACATGGGAATAACCGATGCACCGATATTCTCGGCTCCGTAATGAGCACCCAGTCCCCCGGTAAACAAACCGTAACCGTAAGCGATATGAAATATGTCCGTATTGCCGGCACCGTAAGCAGAAAAGCTGCGTGAAAGACACTCCGTCCACGCCGCCAGGTCTTTCCGCGTGTAACCCACCACCGTAGGCTTGCCGGTAGTACCCGAAGAACCGTGAATACGCACAATCTGACTCATGGGCACCGCACACAAGCCAAACGGATAATTATCTCTTAAATCAGTCTTGGTTGTAAAAGGAAGTTTTACCAGATCATCTATGTCATGGATGTCATCCGGCGTAATTCCCATTTCCTGCATTTTCTTTCTGTAGAAAGGCGTGTTGTGATAAACGTGTTCAACGATTTTTTTTAATCTCATGCTCTGGAGCTTACGAAGATTCTCGCGGTCCATGCATTCGATGCTTTCATTCCAAATCATGCTTTTCGGTATATAAATGTTAGTAGTATCAGTATTTGAGTTTGATAATGTTGCAAAGTAAAGAATTAATTTGGAAAAACAATTTGTATATCTCGACATTTTTGCCGAATATTGCCACTTGTTTTTGCCCAAAGGGCTTTTTTTATCCATTTTATAACACATTTAAAGAAAAAGTACTCAAAATGAAATTTACCCATTTATTTGGCTATCATGGCCAGACAAGTATCAGAACGGAGATTGTTGCCGGTATTACTACCTTTTTAACGATGTCGTACATTTTGGCTGTAAACCCCGACATTCTTTCGCAGGCAGGAATGAGCAAAGAATCAGTCTTCACCGCCACCGCTCTGGCATCTGCCGTAGCCACATTCTGCATGGCAATCATGGCCAAATTGCCTGTTGCACTTGCCCCAGCCATGGGAGTCAACGCCTTTTTCGCTTTCACCTTAGTACAGGGCATGGGCCTTAGCTGGCAAACAGCATTGGCTGCGGTCCTCATAGAAGGTGTCATCTTTATCTTAATTACTGCTTTCAATATCCGTGAGGCCATCGTAAACAGCATTCCCATGAGTTTGCGTTACGCCATATCAGCCGGTATCGGTATGTTCATTTCCTTCATCGGACTAAAGAATGCCGGTATCATTGTGTCAAACGAAGCTACTTTCGTGATGCTGGGTAAGTTTACACCTGCCGCCGTGCTGGCTATTATCGGTATCATTCTAAGTGGTATCCTGATGAAGAAGAACGTGAAAGGTGCTCTATTTTACAGCATCATGGCTTGTACGGCTATCGGTATTCCAATGGGAGTAACCTTGTTGCCCGATAACTTCTCACCCGTATCCATGCCGCACTCCATGGCGCCTACCTTCATGCAGTTCGATTTCAGTCAGATATTCTCTGTCGATATGCTGATCATTGTTTTTGTGCTGATTTTTATGGATTTGTTTGACACCATCGGTACGTTGATCGGGGTAACATCCAAAGCCGGGTTGATGGACAAAGACGGTAAGATTCCTCACATCAAGGAAGCTCTTTTGGCAGACGCCATCGGTACGACTTTCGGAGCCGTATGCGGAACATCAACCGTAGGTTCTTATGTGGAGAGTGCATCGGGCATCAGCGAAGGGGGACGCACCGGACTGACTTCTCTTACCGTAGCCGTTCTTTTCATCATTGCCTTGTTCTTTGCGCCACTGTTTCTGCTCATTCCAAGTGCGGCAACTACAGGTGCCTTGTTCATTGTGGGCGTATTGATGATTGGAAACATACCGAACATTGACCTGAGTGACATATCCGAAGCGCTGCCTGCCTTCGTTACCATGCTGATGATGGTACTGACCTACTCCATTGCCGACGGTATCGTGCTGGGTATGTTAAGTTATGTCATCATTAAACTGTTTACGGGAGAATACAAAAAGATATCCGCAACCATGTATATCCTTTCTGTGTTATTCATATTAAAATTGATTCTCGGATAATGAATTTTGAGCTAACATCAGCTTACCAACCTACCGGTGACCAGCCGGAAGCGATTGCACAACTCACTGAAGGTGTACTTCAGGGAGTGCCCGCGCAGACGCTTCTGGGTGTTACCGGTTCCGGAAAAACATTCACCATTGCCAATGTGGTGAAAAACATCAATAAACCCACATTGATTTTAAGCCACAACAAAACATTGGCCGCACAGCTTTACAGCGAGTTTAAAAGCTTCTTTCCCAACAATGCGGTTGAGTATTACGTATCTTACTACGATTACTATCAGCCTGAGGCTTACCTGCCGGGCAGTGATACGTATATTGAAAAAGACCTTGCCATCAATGACGAGATCGATAAACTGAGACTTGCCGCTACTTCCGCCCTTCTTTCAGGACGTCAGGACGTGCTGGTTGTGTCGTCCGTATCGTGCATCTACGGTATGGGTAACCCGGCCGATTTCTATAGCAACGTGATTGATGTTGAAAAAGGAAAAGCCGTTAACCGTAATGTATTTCTGCGCCGACTGGTCGACAGCCTGTATGTGCGCAACGACATTGACCTGAACCGGGGTAACTTCCGCGTAAAAGGAGATACCGTTGACATTGCACTGGCCTATTCCGATCACATACTACGCATTATTTTCTGGGGCGATGAGGTAGACGCCATTGAGGAAGTCGACCCACTTTCGGGCATAACCGTAGGAGTGTTCGAATCGTATAAGATATATCCGGCCAACCTATTCATGACAACCAAGGAGGCCACACAACGGGCCATCCACATGATTGAAGACGACCTGACACGTCAGGTGGCCTACTTCGAATCAATGGGCAGATCCTACGAAGCCAAAAGACTGTACGAACGTGTAACGTATGACATGGAAATGATTCGGGAGCTGGGACACTGCTCGGGCATTGAGAACTATTCACGCTATTTTGATGGTCGCGAGGCCGGCACACGCCCCTACTGTCTGCTCGACTTTTTCCCCGATGATTTCCTGATGGTCATTGATGAAAGCCACGTGAGCGTGCCGCAAATCAGAGCCATGTACGGAGGCGACCGGGCACGAAAGACCAATTTGGTTGAATACGGTTTCAGACTTCCTGCCGCACTCGACAACCGTCCGCTGAAATTTGAAGAGTTTGAGGAACTGGCCAAACAGATTATTTACGTGAGTGCCACACCGGCCGATTACGAGCTAATCCGCTCCGAAGGCGTCGTTGTTGAACAGGTTATACGTCCTACCGGACTACTGGATCCGATCATCGATGTGCGTCCCAGCATGAATCAGATTGATGATTTGATGGAAGAGATACAGCAACGTATTGAAAAGAACGAGCGTGTGTTGGTAACTACCCTCACCAAACGAATGGCCGAGGAGCTTACCGAATTCCTGCTCAACAATCAGGTAAGTTGCAACTACATCCACAGTGATGTTGACACGTTGCAGCGCGTTAAAATCATGGATGATCTTCGCCAAGGTGTGTACGATGTACTAATTGGAGTCAACCTACTCCGTGAAGGGCTCGACTTACCCGAGGTTTCCTTGGTTGCTATTCTGGATGCCGACAAAGAAGGTTTCCTTCGTTCGCACCGTTCACTCACGCAAACGGCAGGCCGTGCCGCCCGAAACGTTAACGGAAAGGTCATTATGTATGCCGACAAGATAACCGACAGCATGCAACTGACCATTGACGAGACCAACAGACGACGCGAAAAACAGCTGGCCTATAACGAAGCCAACGGCATTACACCGCAACAAATTATTAAGGCGCGCAATCTTTCTGTATTCAAAGACAACCTGACCGAGAACGATGCGCAGCGAGCCAAAGCTTACATTGAACCCGAAAGGCCTAACATTGCAGCCGATCCCGTAGTGCAATACATGAACCGTGAACAGATGCAGAAAGCCATTGACCGGACACGTAAGCTGATGCAGGAAGCCGCTAAAAAGCTCGAGTTCATTGAAGCGGCACAATACCGCGACGAGTTGTTGAAGCTGGAAGACCTGATGAAAGAGAAGTGGGAAACTGTGTAAATCTGTTACATAATTAAACATTTCAAGGTTCAAAATATTAAATCATGTTATAAAACACATGTTTTCGTACACAACACTTGCAAATACCAAAAAAGTGCGTACCTTTGCAATGTGTTTTTCATAGTATTAGATTTAAGGTTAACAAAGGTTGGAGTCAGGCGTGACTCCTTTTTTTTTGCCCATACCCCAACTTTTGCGTTCCCGTCTCATCAATCTTCATCCAAAAAGCTTTTATCTTTGAGGTACGAAGCCGCCTGCTTGCAATAACGTGTGTTTGTTAGGTAATAATAATAATTGTCTACGTTTTTATACGCCAGCTTGCGCTCTTCGGCCGTGAGCATGCTCCACTCCTTCTTTGCCCGTGCTATGTTTACCTTACGCATTTGTGTCGTTTCATGATAATAATCCCAAAACTCCTGAAATTCCTTTTCATAATTAGGATCCTTCTTGTAGGCATCCTTGCGCACCCCTGTCCACAAATCATAATTAATCACCCGAATATGTGTTGTTCTCTTGTGTGCAAGCAGCATAATTACATTTATTTTCTCCAGCTTCTCAAAATAGCGACGCGTCTTGGCACGACTCCAGCCAAACATATCGGCCCAAGTCTGCATGCTGCGAAAAGACTCCCCTCGCTTGCAGAGTTCATTCGTTCCATACACATCAAACGTGGCATCGCGGTAATTCACATGGCACAAAACAAGCATAAAAGCTTCAAACTCGCTACAAACCTTGGATCTGTCGGCCAGACGACTTTCCATGAGCGCTTTGGGAACTAAAATATATCCCTTTACAAAGACCGAATCCAACGGTGATTTTTCCATAATACAGTTATTTAGTAATAAATTTTCAGTCGGCAAAAACGTCCAAAAGCCGTATAAGCAGTTGAACAGGCAGCGTACAACTCAATCACTTCATTTACAGCAACTTACACACACCCTTGTTTTAAAAGCGGCCATGCCATCGGCCACAAATAAATATTATAATCTTAAATAATTAATAAAATAATAAATATTGTATTTTGAATTTGAATCCAAAACACCAAAAACACCCCTCCTGTAAAACAGGTGGCAGGTTCTTTTACCATCAATGAGTTGGGAGCTTATATAAAATGAAGCATTCGTCGTGTTTATGCAGGTATATCTTATATCAGTACGTATTCTCAGCAACAATGGCTTAACAAAGATAGATAAAAATAGATGATAAATAAAATGTAGGCCAACAAATTTAAATCGCAGGCCTAGAATTTTTATTTGTTGGCCTAGAATAAAAGAAAGTTGGTGAACAGTTCATTTTATGATCGTATTATTTCCATTTCAACAAATTAAATCGTAAATTTATAGCCTGAATTAAAAACGTATTCTTCTATCTAATTTTATAACGAGATGAAAAACATCATACTTACCGTATTCTCTTTCCTCTACTTATCAAGTTTCTGCCATGCGCAGGAAGGTTATCAGAATCCGGTTATCCCGGGATTCCATCCCGACCCCAGTGTATGCCGTGTTGGTGACGATTATTATCTGGTCAACAGCACCTTTGAGTATTTTCCGGGGGTACCGTTATTTCACAGTAAAGACCTCATTCACTGGCAACAATTGGGTAACGTACTCACCCGTCCGTCGCAGTTGAACCTTCAAAAAGCAGGTTCTTCAGGCGGTATATACGCACCTACCATTCGTTACCACGAAGGGACTTTTTACATGATCACCACCAATGTGACCGACAAAGGCAATTTTCTGGTTCACACCAAAGATCCTGCCGGTGAATGGTCGGACCCGGTATGGATTAAACAAGGCGGCATTGACCCGTCTATCTACTTTGAAGGCGGGAAGTGTTACCTGGTCAGCAACCCCGACAACACCATTATGCTATGCGAAATTAACCCCATGACGGGTGAGCAGCTTAGCAGTTCCAAAGCTATCTGGCGAGGAACCGGAGGACGCTATCCCGAGGGGCCTCATCTGTATAAAAAAGACGGGTGGTATTACCTGCTTATCTCCGAAGGCGGCACGGAGTACGGCCATAAAGTAACCATTGCACGCAGTCGAAACATGGAAGGTCCTTATGATTCCAATCCGGCCAACCCCATATTAACCCATATCAATATGGAAGCGCAGCTCAATCCCATTCAAGGAACCGGCCATGCCGATTTGGTAGAGGCAGCAGATGGTTCGTGGTGGATGGTTTGTCTGGCTTTTCGTCCGCAATCGGGACTGCATCATCTGTTGGGACGCGAAACATACCTGGCTCCTGTGCGCTGGGATACCAATGCCTGGCCCGTGGTTAACGGCAACGGAACAATCAGTCTGGATATGCGAGTGCCTACCCTGCCTCAGCATCCGTTTCCTGAAAAGCCTGCACGAGATGAATTCAACGCCGGTAAAGCTTCACCGGAATGGATACACCTCCGAAATCCGCACATGGAAAACTACCAATTCACCAAAGACGGCAAACTACGCTTGCTGGCAACCGGCGTGAAACTGGATGATTCGGGGAGTCCTACTTTCATCGGTCGCCGACAGGAGCACCTGCGCTTCACGGCCACCACATCGGTTAAACTTCAGAAAGCCGCCCCCAACGACGAGGCAGGTCTTACCGTATGGATGAACAACCAGGCACATTACGACCTTTACATCAAGCAATTGGACCAAGACAAGCAAGCCGTGGTGCTGCGCTACCGAATGGGATTACTCACGCACATTGCCAAGGAGGTTATCGTACCGGCTTCAAACATTCAGCTACAGGTGAAAGGTGAAAATGACACCTACTCATTCGCCTATTCATTGAATGGAACTACGTTTCAGTCAATCGGGCAAATGGACACCCGTTACCTGAGTACCGAAACCGCCGGAGGGTTCACCGGAATTATATTGGGACTATATGCAACATCTCAAACACCGGCCACGCGTGCGTATGCCGACTTTGATTGGTTTGAGTACTTGAGTCGGTAAGAAAAGCCAAGTTGAAATTCTTAATAAGCGTTTATAACATTTGCCTTTCAACTCCAAAATATTAAATCATGTTATAAAACACATGTTTTCGCACACGAAACTTGCAGATTTCAAAAAAGTACGTACCTTTGCAATGTGTTTTTCATAGTATTAGATTTAAGGTTAACAAAGGTTGGAGTCAGGCGTGACTCCTTTTTTTTTGCCCATAAGCGAAAATCAAGGAGTTCAGGACACCATAACAAAAAAAACAATGGAAAAGCCCATATTAAACGAGCATAACAAACAGGAGCATCCGCCAATGCATACAGCAGAACACATTCTGAACCAAACCATGGTAAGGATGTTTGGTTGCCCCCGCTCTAAAAATGCACACATTGAACGAAAAAAGAGTAAATGCGATTACCTGCTTCCTGCCTGTCCCACGGCAGACCAGATGCAGGATATTGAAGATAAAGTAAATGAAGTCATCAAGCAACATTTACCGGTAACGGTTGAATTCTGCTCACGCGAAGAAGTGCCCCACGATGTTGATCTCAGCAAACTTCCCGAAGAAGCGAGTGATTTGTTACGTATCGTTAAAGTAGGCAATTATGATACTTGTGCCTGCATCGGCACACATGTCAACAACACCTCGGAAATAGGGACTTTCAAGATTATCAGCAGTGATTTTGAAAACGGACGGCTACGAATTCGATTTAAGTTAAGTTAGTTTTTAAAATACAAATTATTAAATCATGTTATAAAACACATATTTTCGCACGCAACGCTTGCAAATTTCAAAAAAGTGCGTACCTTTGCAATGTGTTTTTCATAGTATTAGATTTAAGGTTAACAAAGGTTGGAGTCAGGCGTGACTCCTTTTTTTTTGCCCATACCCTACTTGGCTTTACGAGAACATCCCGCTAGTATCTAGATTCCAAAGGAATTCAAAATCCTATTTTACATGTATAATAATTCGTCGGTAAGAAACCAAATTGAAAGGACCACTATCGTGAACCTCACAAACAAAGTGTAGACTCTTACCCTGTGCATCTTTAGGAATGGCTATTTCAAGGCAATCAGAATCAGTCGTATGGATACTTATCTTTTGTCTGTATGTACCGGCCTCGGGCTGTTGCCACCAATGAAACTTTAGCTGATCGTTATCAGGATCATAACTTTGGGTTGCATTCAATTTGACGGTCTTACCTGCCACTGCTTTAATGACCACGAGTTGCAAACCTTTTATGCCGTTGACGATAACTACGGGATTGCGATTTCCTTTACCCTCAGCAGCCCACTGCATACGCGCTGCAAAATCATTAAACTCGTCCGGATAGAAATGTTCTTCATAACGCCGGGAAATGCTTTTCTGTGACGGTTGCCAGTTTGTCCACGCGTCAGTAATGCTATCGGGCGACATACCGAACAGGTGATACCCTCCCCAGCCAACTTGCTCGGGGTCATCCGGATCATTCAAACCGTTAGGCATCACATGAAGAAAACTCGGGGTATCTCCTTCCACACCATATTTGTAACGTGGATAAACAGCGCCCATTTGCCCGTGCCCTTGAACATACTTGGCATATAATTCCCAATTCTTGCTGCCAAGTTCGCACTGCGTCAACCAAGCCGACTCATCCCAAATCAACATCAAATCATTGGCAAACTCCTGCCTAAGCCATTGATGGGAACTATAAGCACGATTCATGCGCATGTTGTACTGCATGTCCTGATCTGTAATGGTATACAATCGGATTTTGTGGAGAAAACGATCTAATTCCTCTTTCGAGCGCTCCTTCTTCACCCGCCACACCGCCTGAGCCAGCGTATTGGCACCTCCCCAGGCACAAAACCAAATCGGACGCTCGTCGGCCTCATCAACCAATTGAATGATCAACCGGCTTCCGTCCGTGTCGTTACCTTCACCTATAACACCGATACCGGCCCGCTGACTGCCCATGACCGTACGCTGACGTATATACTCCACACTTGGCCAATATCCCAGCTTTTGAGGTTTATTCCGTTCCGCATCGACCGACATAAATGCTGTCTGTGCAGAACGCTTCATCAAGTTCTTCACATCCGTCCCATATCCATCAATGACCTGATGCAAATACTCAGCCCAATCCGTAGGGTACGGGTCGCAATTCCAGCCGATAGTGGTAATAAGTGCCTCTATTTCAAATCGGTCGGCATAAGCTAGCAGTCGGACAGCCGATTCCATGTCGTCCGGCTCAACATCACCGGGTCCGATATCTGTCATTATAACAATTCGAGGTTTCGGCGTTTTGCTGTCTGCAACATAACTCTTCGCAGCACCATTTGCACTGATTGTCAGGAAAATACAGGTTGAAAATAGTTTTAAGAATAATGTTTTCATAGTAATCTGTTGCTATATCCCCTAACAGGATGATAAATGTGATTTCACCGGAGTAAGACTTGCCAAAGCTATACACCTTGCGAATCTAATCAAAATATTTAATTTATGCACCACTTGATTGTGCAAATGAATTTCCTGTCCGTGATCAAGCTTAATTCTATAAAATATACCATCAAAAAAAGTAAGACTATTTAATTTTATGTCTAACCACTTTAAATCTTAAATAAATTATATATATTTGCAAACAACTACAAATTATGTAGTGTTTCGCAAATGTGATTTATGGTAGATTTGAAATCAGATAGAAGCAACAAATGGGATCAGTTCTTTGTTGAACTACAATCCAAAGGGCGCTATACCTTTACGTTTAAAGAATTACGTAATCGTTTCAAGTCGTCTGAAAAAACATTGCTGCAAGGCTTGTACAGATATAAGACCAAGAGACAAATTGCTCAAATAAGGAAAGGCTTTTATGTAATCATACCACCCAGTTACTCCAATCAGGGAATGCTTCCACCATATTTGTTCATTGATGATCTGATGAAATCTTTGAATAAGCCTTATTATGTAGCTTTGTTATGTAAATAATAATCAGAAAAGGTACCATATAATAATTAAAAAATGGACCACTGCCACTTGCAAAAATATTAAAATGTTGGAACGTGGCAAAGGATATTTTCCCTTTTCCCGTTTTCTGTTTAGATAAACTTCTATACACATAATAAATCATTTATTTTTTGTTTAATAATTTCGTCTGCTTCAGTCTGTAAGAATCCCCGTTCATATTTACCAGATAAGCTTTTTGCGTAATTCTGTCTATAAGTGCAGC
>NZ_ATZI01000017.1 GCF_000428125.1 Bacteroides graminisolvens DSM 19988 = JCM 15093 | reverse complement strand
CTTTAAATTTACTCATTTTCTGCAACATACAGAAACTCCTATGCCTTTTTTATGCCATCATGTCAACATATCTCATTAACTTGCGAAACTTGAATAAACAGTTACATTGTTCTTGGCAAAGTTACGTTTTACTTTGTTAGGCAGATTCTTTGCTAACTCTTCCTCATTCCAGATGGTGTTCAGCAAGAATGTTCCGTTTTTCTGCAAACCGCGTGTTACATCATACATTCTGAGGTAAGCCTGTACGTGGCAAGCAACGAAATTAGGAGTGTTCACCAAATAAGTAGAACGAATAGGAGTGTCTCCAAAACGAAGGTGTGAGCAGGTGAAACCACCTGATTTTTTAGAGTCGTATGAGAAATATGCCTGGCAATGTTTGTTGGTGTTATCACCAATGATCTTAACAGAGTTCTTGTTGGCACCTACTGTACCGTCAGCACCCAAACCGTAGAATTTAGCTTCATACATACCGGCACCGCCCAATGCTATTTCTTCTTTTTGTGGAAGAGAAGTGAAAGTAACATCGTCAACAATACCAATTGTAAAATGATTTTTCGGCATGGCTAAAGCCAAGTTTTCGTAAACGGAAAGGATTTGCGCGGGGGTTGTGTCTTTTGATGACAAACCATAGCGACCACCCACAATAACGGGAGCATCTTCTTGTCCGTAGAAGCAATCTTTTACGTCAAGATATAAAGGTTCTCCGTTAGCGCCTTGTTCTTTTGTTCTGTCAAGAACAGCAATACGTTTTGCAGTCTTAGGAACAGCAGCCATGAAATGTTTTGCAGAAAATGGACGGTACAAATGTACAGCAACCAAACCCACTTTTTCTCCTTGCCCATTCAAGTAATCAATTGATTCACGGATAGCTTCAGTTACCGAACCCATTGCGATGATAACACGGTCAGCATCTTCTGCACCGTAGTAATCGAACAAACCATATTTACGTCCTGTAATAGCAGACAATTCATTCATGTATTCTTCTACAATACCGGGAACTGCTTCATAATACGAGTTAGCAGCTTCTCTGTGCTGGAAGTATACATCGGGGTTCTCTGCCATACCACGTGCAACCGGAGCAGATGGGTTCAAAGCGCGTTTACGGAATTCGGCCAATCCCTCTTGGTCAATTAGGTGAGCCAAGTCTTCGTTCTCTAATGATTCGATCTTCTGAATTTCGTGTGATGTACGGAATCCGTCGAAGAAGTTCATAAATGGAACGCGAGATTTAATTGTAGCAAGGTGTGCTACAGCTGCAAGATCCATCACTTCCTGTACAGAACCTTCAGCCAACATGGCAAAACCTGTCTGACGAGCAGCCATCACGTCTTGATGGTCACCGAAGATTGAAAGGGCATGAGTTGCAAGTGCACGTGCCGATACATGGAATACGCATGGCAATAATTCACCGGCAATCTTATACATGTTCGGGATCATCAAAAGAAGACCCTGCGAAGCGGTATAAGTAGTAGTCAGTGCACCAGCCTGTAATGAACCGTGAACAGCACCTGCAGCACCAGCTTCAGATTGCATTTCTTCTACCAATACTGTTTCGCCGAAGATGTTCTTGCGTCCTGCGGCAGCCCATTCGTCTACGTATTCAGCCATAGTCGAAGATGGGGTGATGGGATAAATCGCAGCCACTTCAGAGAACATATACGAGATATGCGCTGCGGCCTGATTACCATCACAAGTGATGAATTTCTTCTGTTTAGTCATAACTAAATTATTATTAAGTAAAAAATATTAATTAATACAAGAAGCCGAATATCCAGAGCGGTATCTGGTTAGCCCGGCCTATTTCTGCTTTATGCATGACATGTGTTACATGGGGCGTGTTTTTAACCTTGGAACCTTCACTGTAAATTCTGAAAGACATGTTCCCGTCAACTAAAAAGGAGATGTTTTTGTCTCCTTTGTGTAGTTTGTGATCCTTGTACATGGTATTCAGAAAAAATGTTTCCAAAACATCCTGTTCTTCTATTTTAAGAGGATAGATGGAGTACATCAAATTGGTATTGTGTAGCATTATTTTACAGGGCTTCTTGGGGAATTCTTCTCCCTCAGGATATACCATGTTTATTAAACGTGAATCTGCTAAATATTTGATATAATTCATCACTGTTGCCCTTGATGTTTGTATGTCACTGGCCAGTTGACTGACATTGGGCGCTTTGGGTCCGCCGACAGCCAGCAGGTATAATAACTTTTTTATCTTTGATAGATATTTTAATTCAATCTGCTTAATGAGTAGAATATCAACTTCTACCATCATATTCATAGTTTTTAGAAGATTCTCCGAGAAATTACGTTTTTCAAGAAAGAATGGGTAAAAACCATGGTGAAGATAATCCTGGAAATAATCTAAAGGCTTTACTTTAGATAAAACCCCTTTTGCAATTTGCTCATGGTTTCTAAGTATTTCATCAAGCGTGTATGCTTTGAATTTCATTCCCGTTTGTAAATTTAGAAACTCACGGAAGGAAAATCCTCTCAAATTGTAGCTTTTGACTATATCTCTTAGTTCCAAATTCTCTTCTTTCAACCTCATCACAGACGAACCGGTAAATACAATCTTAAGACCTGGAAAGCGATCATAACACATCCGAAGCTCTTTGCTCCAGCCATCGTATTTAAACACTTGGTCAATCAAAAGCACTTTTCCACCCCGACGTTGAAATTCATACGCGAAATCTACAATACTGTGCCCTGAAAAGTAGAAATTGTTCATATTTATAAAGAGACAAGAACGATCTGTTCCAAATTTCTCTTTAGCATACTGAAGCAAAAAAGTTGTTTTTCCTACTCCTCGAGTACCTTTAATACCTATCAGTCTGTCGCTCCAATCTATTTCATCCATCAGGTCGCGGCGGACAGGGGCATTAATGTGCTCAACAAGATAAGCGTGTGTGCGGTAAAATGCTTCCATCTGTTTATTGGTTTTTCGGGCCACAAATATAATCGTTTTTTCTATTATTTGCAAAGTAGAGATAGCAAAAACTCTTTTTTCTCTCATATTTTATATTTTATAACGTTGCCTCATGTCAGTCTTCTATATAGCATGTGATGCTTTAATTGACACCTGTTTGTTATTTCTTTGATTTATTTTGAAATCTGATGTTCATTGCTTACTGTTTATGCCTTGTAATCTGCTTATTTGTGATAATATGTTATAATAATGCGATTGCTTATTTAAATATGTTTTTTATTGTTTTATCTTCCGGGTTGAGTTACTTATTAACTTGAGATATGTATTCTTGCTTTTTTGTGTAATTTTGCACTTTCAATGATTAAATAATGGATGAAAAGAAACTTTATTTGTTTAATCCGGATAATGATCTGGCATTGGCAAACGGTAATGAAAATTACATGGCACCGTCCTCTGCAAGAAAGATGTCGGAAGATTTAGCGTGTCTACCTATATGGTATGCAGATGGTGATGGATATGTGTTGGCTTCTTCTGCTTACAATAACGATTATCTAAAGCTTGTAAAAAGTAATTTTCCGTTCTTACAGCTGGAATTGCTTACCGAACCTGAGGTACAAACACATTCCTCTTTATCCTTATCTCCTTGGGGGTGGAATCATGCCATACGCAAAAGGATGTTGCAAATGGGCGTTGATGAATCCGTTTTATGCTGCTCTGAACTAATTAACCATATTAGGACCCTTTCTCATCGTTCTTCTTGGGTGGATGTACTGTCAATATTAAATCCAAATGAATTATATTGTGGTAATCCTCACTATTTTACCGAAATAGAACAAGTTGTTGCTTTCTTGCAAAAGGAACAAAAAACCGTTTTAAAATCTCCTTTATCGGGAAGTGGCAAAGGGTTAAACTGGTATAATGGTCTGTTAACAGGTTCACTTTCCGGTTGGATTAATCGTACAATAGAGCTACAGGGAGGCATTATAGCAGAGCCTTATTACAACAAGGAGCTTGATTTTGCAATGGAGTTTTATGCAAATGAGTGTGGAGTGATTTCATTTGTTGGTTATTCGTTGTTTCGAACTAATCCGGCAGGTTCTTACGAGGGTAATAACTTGCTTTCCGATCAAGCAATTGAAGAACAATTATCGGCTTTTATCTCCTTGGAGGATATTTATAAGCTACGTGATGAGTTAATTCAAGTATTCTCCACTCGTATTGCAGGATGTTATAATGGCTATTTGGGAGTTGACATGATGATTTGTCGTTTTGAATCTAGTCCCACGTATCGTATTCACCCTTGTGTAGAAGTTAATTTACGTATGAATATGGGTGTTGTGGCCCATTCTCTATATCAACGTTATGTCTCTCCTCGCAGTAAGGGTTTATTCGTTGTTGATTATGATGCAAAGGCTGGAGAGGCTTTGTTTAAGCATCAGAACAAGTTGAATGCTTTTCCATTAAAACTTAAAGACGGACGCATTCGGTCGGGTTACTTGGCTCTCACACCGGTTCATCAGCGAACCCAATATAGTGCTTGGGTATTGGTGGAAGAAGAATGAAAATCAGACATGAATTTTGTATTTTTTTTATAGTGGACTTTTCATCTGCACAGCCTTGCTTTCATTTCCATAGCGATCTACAGCTGAAATAGCGAAATATTCACGGGAGTCCCACGGTCGGACAGGTGCATATACATAATTAACCGATCTGATTCGTTGGGCAATGATATTATCAGGATTGTCCGTATCAACAGGGTAACTATTAGAAGCGTATATCACATAATAAGGTGCGTTTTGTTTATCATTGTCTTCAGAAGACTTCCAACTTAGTTCTGTGTATCCTCTTTGATATTTTACGGTCAGACTTTCGGGTGTTGTAGGCGCGATGGCATCCAACCAAGTCATGGCCGGCTGTAAAGCCGGGGCACTGTAATACCGATCGGCCAACTCATCGTATAGGTTTTGCGTGTTATCAATCAGGTATTTAACTCTGTAATGTCCTTGTCCCGCCAACTGGTGTGCTCTGACGAAATTAATTTGTCTTTCCACCTCATCACGTTTCCAGTTCCCTTCTGACGGGTGCAGAAAGTAAATACCTAAACCTGGAATAACCTGTCGACCGTAACTGTTCTCCTGCCAATCGAGCGCAAATGGATAGAAACTGTTCCCGCGAAAATACATCATGGGGTAAATCTGGTCTTGTATGCCTTCCTTCAACCAGCCCTGAGCATCTTGATACACCGTGAAATAAGCATTGAATCCGCGTGAAGAGTACCGTGAGGTGTCGCGAAATTTTCCTACAGGGCAAGTGCTTACTTTAACCCATGGCTTAACGGCCTTAACTCCTTTATATATGTATCTGACTATATCAGTGAGATTGTCTCTTCTCCATTGAGTGATATTTCTGCCTTTTGCATATTGACGAAACTCTTTGTTATCGGAGAAATGAGGCGCATTCTCTGGATAACGAAGGTAGTCGAAATGAACACCATCTACGTCGTATCGGGTAATGACCTCGTTTACCAGCTTCATTAAATACTCTTTGGTTTCGGGGTGTCCCGGATTCAGGAACCATTCATTCTTGTAAGGAATACAGATCTTTCTGTTTTGCACAGTAACGGATTTACGGCCTAATGCAGCCACATGTTTTTTGTTGCCTAATGGGATGGTAACCATCCACGCATGACACTCCATTCCTCTTTTGTGACATTCTTCAACGGCAAAAGCCAGCGGATCGTAACCGGGATCTCTTCCTGTCTGCCCCGTGAGAATTGAATTGAACGGTTCAATGTTTGATGCATACAGTACGTCGCCACGGGTCCTGGCTTGAAACAATATGGTATTGAAATTGGCCGCTTTGAGTTTGTCGAGCATGGCTACCAATTCTGCTTGTTGTTTGCGGATGCCTGCCGGAGTTGTTGCTCTTGTTTTTGGCCAGTCGAGCCCGTAAACCGCTGTCACCCATGCAGCCCTGACTTCATACTTCGGTGCTGCTTGCATGCTCATAGTAAACACTATTGCCAGTAATGCAAATATATATCTAAACATGTATATTCTATTTATTTAAATTTCTGCAAAGGTAGTAAAAGAGTTGATATTGTTGTGTTGTTTCCTGATAATATGCTACATTTGCGCTATATAAACCAACACGTCATGATTACATTTAGTATTTGTCTTGCTGCTCTTATAGCAGGCTACTTTATTTACGGGCGATTTATCGAAAGATTATTTAAACCCGACAACCGACAAACACCTGCCCTTACTCAGACAGATGGAGTTGACTTTATTCCTCTTCCTACTTGGAAGATCTTTATGATCCAGTTTCTTAACATTGCCGGATTGGGACCCATTTTCGGCGCTATTATGGGAGCTAAATTCGGAACCTCTTCTTATCTATGGATTGTATTAGGAAGTATTTTTGCAGGTGCCACTCACGATTACCTGGCCGGTATGCTTTCCATTCGTCACAACGGTGAAAGTCTACCCGAAATCATAGGGCGTTATTTGGGGGTAACCACCAAACAGGTGATGCGAGGTTTTACCGTTATTCTGATGATATTAGTCGGAGCCGTGTTCGTTGCCGGCCCTGCTGGTTTATTAGCCAAACTTACACCCGATAATCTGGATACTACTTTTTGGATCATAGTTGTTTTTTTGTATTACATATTAGCTACTCTATTGCCTATTGATAAGATCATTGGTAAGATATATCCGCTTTTTGCAATCGCTTTGCTGTTTATGGCAGTAGGCATCTTGTTTATGTTGTATTATCATCATCCCGTTTTACCTGAATTTTGGGATGGTTTGAGCAACAAACATCCTCAGTCAGAGTCTTTACCTATTTTTCCGATTATGTTTGTCAGTATTGCTTGCGGAGCCATTTCTGGTTTTCACGCAACACAGAGTCCACTCATGGCACGCTGTATGAAAAGTGAAATGTATGGTCGTCCCGTTTTCTACGGAGCAATGATTACCGAAGGAATTGTAGCTTTGATCTGGGCTGCGGCAGCAACCTGCTTCTTCGGAGAGAATGGCATGGAGGAAACAAATGCTTCGGTGATAGTTGATGCCATAACGAAAAACTGGCTGGGTACTATAGGCGGATTGTTAGCCGTTTTAGGTGTTATTGCAGCGCCAATAACATCGGGTGATACTGCTTTCCGTTCGGCCCGACTTATTGTTGCTGATTTTTTGGGAATGGAACAAAAAAGCATGCGTCACCGTTTATACATAAGTGTACCGATGTTTCTAGTTGCAGTTGGACTGTTGTTATACAGCCTGCGTGACAAAAACGGTTTTGATATGATTTGGCGTTATTTTGCTTGGGCCAATCAAACACTGTCGGTCTTTACTCTTTGGGCAATCACGGTTTTCTTAGCAAAAGCGGGCAAGTTGTATTGGGTGACATTTATTCCGGCGCTCTTTATGACAGGTGTTTGCATTACTTACATTAGCATTGCTCCCGAAGGATTCGGATTGTCACAACAAGTTGCTTATGCAGTAGGTTCTGTGAGCGTTGTAACAGCCATGGTACTTTTTTACAGATGGAATAGACGAGAATGCGCATTAATGAAAAAATGATATGAAAAAGTTGAGAAAATCCAGTTGGATAGCTATTGCCTTTTTTATTTATGTAACGGCTACGGCAGCCTATTTGCTGCCAAGAAACACTGTTACTAGTGATACGGAAAAATATCTCACTCTTGCCGGAGGTTATGTTATAGTACTAGCCTTGTGGCTTGTGTTGAGAAAGAAAGAAAAGCTTCAGGAACAACGACGCCGTGAAGCTACTAATAATAACTTAAACAAATAAAAACATGAAGAAATCTTTAATGATCATTGCCTTTCTGTTTACCGCATTGGTAGCAAAGGCGCAGTTTGAAAAAGGAACCTGGCTATTGAATCCATCGGTTACCGGACTTGATTTGTCGTACAGCAGTGCTGAGAAAACACAGTTTGGATTTCAGGTTCAGGGTGGAGCATTCCTGGAAGATAACATTGCTTTGTTAGTTCATATCGGAGCCGATTGGACTGATCCCATCGACGTTTATTCATTGGGTGTGGGTGGTCGTTACTATTTTGATCGCACAGGTGTATATATGGGAGCCGGATTAAAAATGAAGAAATGGGATTTGAAAGGTGGTGTTGAAGAAGATGATTATGCATTTGGCGTTGAAGCCGGTTATGCTTATTTTCTTTCAAAGACGGTTACCATAGAACCTGCTGTATATTATGATATGTCATTCAAGGATGGTGATTATTCCAAAATTGGTTTGAAAATAGGATTTGGCTTCTACTTTTGATAAAAAATGATAGCTTAACTGAAAGACCCTGATTGAAAGAACATATTGTCTTTTAATCAGGGGCTTTTTTATGAGAGCGCATCTTGTCACTTACCTGTAGCCAGTTTTTCTTTAAGAAATTGTCCCGTGTAGCTGGCTCCACATTCGGCTACCTCTTCCGGTGTGCCGCAGGCAACCAAGTGTCCTCCCTTGTCACCTCCTTCGGGGCCGAGATCAATTACATAGTCGGCGCACTTAATCACATCCATATTATGTTCAATGATAATAAGCGTATGCCCCCGGCGAATTAGAGCATCGAATGCTTCAAGTAATTTTCGAATGTCGTGAAAATGTAGTCCGGTAGTTGGTTCGTCAAAAATAAACAAGGTCGGTTCAGCTTTTTCCTGACTTAAATAATAGGCCAGTTTCACACGTTGGTTTTCACCACCCGAAAGAGTGGAAGATGATTGTCCCAGTTTCACGTAACCTAATCCTACTTCCTGCAACGGCAATAACTTCTTTACAACTTTCTTCTGTCCGTGAAGAGTGAAGAACTCAACAGCTTCATTAACCGTCATCTCCAACACATCATATATATTCTTTTCGTGAAAGCAAACCTCGAGTGTTTCACTTTTGAAACGTTTGCCGTGGCAAGATTCACACTCCAACACCAAGTCGGCCATGAACTGCATTTCCACCGTAATGTTACCGTCTCCTTTACACTCTTCACAGCGTCCACCTTCACTATTGAAACTGAAGTGCCCGGCTGTATAATTCATTTGTTTCGCTAAAGGTTGCTCTGCCCAAAGTTTTCTGATTTCATCATAAGCTTTGATGTAGGTTACCGGATTGCTGCGTGATGACTTACCAATAGGGTTTTGATCTATGAACTCAATGTTTTTGAGGCTTTTGACATCACCCTGTAGCAAAAGAAATTCACCCGGGCGGTCACTGCATTCATCCAGTTCCCTTTTTAAAGCCCGGTAAAAGATATCCCTTACCAGCGTGCTCTTTCCTGAACCTGAAACACCGGTCACAACCGTCATTACGTTAAGCGGAAAGCGTACATCTATTCCTTTCAGGTTATTTTCACGCGCGCCGGTTATCTCAATGTAATTATTCCACGGACGGCGATGCAGTGGGAGAGGTATTTCTTCTTCGCCAAGCAGGTAACGTACCGTATGGCTAATCGTTCCTTTGGTCAGGTTTTTCATATCACCCTCATACACAACCTCTCCGCCCAGACGGCCGGCATCCGGGCCAATGTCAATGATGTAATCGGCAGCTCGTATAATTTCTTCGTCGTGCTCAACCACTACAACCGTGTTTCCTAATTTTTGCAATTCGAGTAGCACGTGAATCAATTTGTCGGTATCCCGACTATGCAAACCAATACTCGGTTCATCGAGAATGTACAAACTACCCACCAAACTACTTCCCAACGAGGTAGCTAGGTTTATACGTTGACTTTCACCCCCCGATAGTGAATTTGAAAGGCGGTTTAATGTAAGATAGCCCAACCCAACATCAATTAAAAAACGAATGCGACTATTTATCTCAGTCAGAATGCGTCGCGCCACTTCTTCATCATGTTTGGTGAGTTGCAACGTATCGAAAAACTTTTTTAACTCCGTGATTGGCAAGTCAACCAGTTCGCTGATGCTTTCGCCACCTACCTTTACATAGCCGGCCTCCGGTTTGAGACGTGTGCCGTGACATTGAGGACAAATTGTTTTGCCACGGTAACGGGCCAGCATAACCCGATATTGTATTTTGTACTGATTCTCTTCCAACATGCGGAAGAAATCATTGATCCCTTGAAAGAACTCGTTACCTTCCCACAGTACTCTGCGCTGCTCATCGGTCAATTGATAATAGGGAGTGAAAATAGGAAAATCGAACTTCACTGCATTGTGAATCAATGCATCCTTCCATTCCCCCATTTTTTCACCTCGCCAACAAACCACAGCACCGTCGTAAACCGATAATGCCCTGTTGGGTATCACCAAATGTTCGTCAATTCCTATTACTTTACCGAAACCCTCGCATTTGGGGCAGGCTCCAATGGGAGAGTTAAACGAAAACATCTGGTCGTTCGGTTCCTCAAACTTGATGCCGTCGACTTCAAATTTGGTACTGAACGTATGCAAACGTGTCGTGCCGTCGGGCAGGTAGAAGCGCAGCATGCACAAACCGTCACCCTCGTACATGGCAGTCTCCGCCGAGTCGGTTAACCTGCTTATGGCATCCTTACTACTTCCGGCTGTCATGCGGTCAACTAACAAATACACTTCGTCGTTTTCTTTGGGTTCGTATTCTTCCATACGCACCGTCTCACCGTTTACCTCTATGCGGTTAAATCCTTGTTTGAGGTCTATTTCCAACTGCTGCTTCAAACTTCTGCCTTCGCGCAGCAATATACGGGTCAATACCATGTACCGTGTCCCTTCCGGGTATTGCAGCATACAGTTTACAATATCTTCCACACTGTGTTTCTTAACCTCTTCACCGCTCACAGGGCTGAAAGTCCGCCCGATACGGGCAAACAATAAACGCATGTATTCGTAAATCTCCGTACTGGTTCCAACGGTAGAACGTGGGTTCCGGCTGTTCACCTTTTGTTCAATGGCAATGGCGGGTGGAATGCCTTTGATGAAGTCACACTCCGGTTTGCTCATCCTTCCCAAAAACTGTCGGGCATAAGATGACAGACTTTCCACGTAGCGGCGTTGTCCTTCGGCATATAGGGTATCGAAAGCCAGTGATGACTTTCCCGAACCCGATAATCCGGTTATTACCACCAGTTTGTTGCGGGGAATATTCACATCAATGTTCTTCAGGTTGTTAACCCTTGCGCCCTTTATGCTTATATATTTGCTGTCCGACATATTGTTATCTCGTCTTAGTTTATGAATAATCAGCTTTTACCGTACAGTTTCCCGGTCCGATAATTAGCTCCGAATATGCAAAGTTAATGAATTATCTTTTATCTTTGCCCTGCATTATTATAATAAACAATGGCAATATGAAACTAAGAAAATTTTTCTTCCTTTTGGCAGCCTTGTCTTTTTCATTGGTAACACAGGCGCAAAATTATCCCAAAAGAGAATTTAGAGCTGCGTGGATTCAAACCGTGAACGGACAGTTTAAGGGAATGTCTGCCGAGAAACTCAAGCAAACGTTAACCAATCAGCTCAATTCCCTTCAGGAAGCAGGTATTAACGCCATCATCTTTCAGGTACGCCCTGAAGCCGATGCTCTTTATGCTTCCAAACTAGAACCTTGGAGCCGTTTCCTGACAGGAGTTCAAGGGCAAGCACCCGAACCTTTGTGGGACCCGATGCAATTTATGATTGACGAATGTCACAAACGAAATATGGAGTTTCATGCATGGATAAATCCTTATCGTGTGAAAACAACTTTAAAGAGTCAGCTAGCACCTAGTCATGTGTATAATATCCATCCCGAATGGTTCGTTACTTACGGCGATCAACTCTTTTTCGATCCTGCCTTGCCGGAAAGCAGACATCACATCAGCATGGTGGTAACCGATATTGTTTCCCGTTATGATGTAGATGCCATTCACATGGACGATTATTTTTATCCTTACCCCATTAAAGGATTGAATTTCCCCGACGACGCCAGCTTTGCACGTTACGGAGGTGGATTCGACAGCCGGGCCGATTGGCGCAGAAGTAATGTCAATCTGTTGATTAAAAAGATACACGAGACCATTCGTGAGCTCAAACCTTGGGTGAAATTCGGCGTTAGCCCGTTCGGTGTTTACCGTAACCAGAGCAGTGATCCGTTGGGAAGCAAGACTCAGGCATTGCAAAACTACGACGACCTGTATGCCGATGTGTTACTTTGGGCACGTGAAGGATGGATTGACTACAACATACCTCAGCTATATTGGGAGATTGGACACCCTCGTGCCGACTACCAAACACTGGTCGACTGGTGGGCAAGAAACACCTGCAACCGTCCGTTGTTTATCGGGCAATCTGTGATAAATACTGTTGAGAAGGCCGATCCTCAAAACCCAGCTATCAACCAACTGCCTCGTAAGATGGCTTTGCAGCGTGCTTATCAAACCATTGGTGGAAGTTGTCAGTGGCCTGCCAGTGCGGTGGTTGAGAACGCAGGCAATTACCGTGATGCCTTGATCAAGGAATACCATAAATATCCGGCGTTAATTCCTGTTTTCCATTTCATGGATAGTCAGGCACCCGATAAAGTACGAAAGGTAAAATCTGTTTGGACAGCAGATGGTTATATGCTGTTTTGGACTGCACCGAAAGCCAAGGCAGAAATGAACCGTGCCGTTCAGTATGTAATTTACCGTTTTGAGAACAAGGAGAAAGTGAATCTCGAAGACCCTTCACACATTGTAGCTATCACCCGGACTACGTTCTATCAATTGCCTTATGAATCGGGTAAAACCAAATACCGTTATGTAGTGACGGCACTGGATCGCCTGCATAACGAATCAAAAAGCGCTTCTAAAAAGGTGAAGTTATAGTTCCCTTGTGAGCACCATTTAATAAAGGATGAACCCCATTACTCCGCAAATTACAATCAGGAGGATGGGGTTTACTTTATACACCTTGCTGGCGATAAATACCCCTACGAAAAGTGTGCTGCTTACTAAAAATGTGTAGAGGTCTGTTTGAGGCGAACCAAAGTTTTCTGTAGTCATCAAGACCAATACGGCAGAGGCCAATAACCCAACAATACCCGGGCGCAATCCTTTAAACACTGCTTCAATAACCGGATGCTTCTGATATTTTAAAAAGAACTTACTGATGGTAAGCATCAGGATGAAAGAGGGGAGTACCACTGCAAAAGTAGCAATCACCGATCCCCAGAAACTACCCGTTGCCGTATATCCCACATAAGTAGCAGCATTGATACCTATGGGGCCGGGTGTCATCTGACTGACCGCTACAATATCTGTAAATTCGCCGGCGGTCATCCATTCGTGGTTGGTAACCACTTCGGCCTGTATCAAAGACAACATTCCGTATCCACCACCAAAGCCGAAAAGGCCGATCTTAAAGAAAGTATAAAACAGTTGTAAATATATCATAGCTTTAAATACTCTTTTTTACATATTTTCCCCACAAGAAACCACCTGTACCCGCAACCACAATAATCCATATCGGTGATACGTCGAGCAGCCAGATAAGCAGAGCCGATACCACCGGAATCCAAATAGTGTATCGGTTTATTCGTGCCATTTTGGCCATGTTAAAGGTAGGAGCAGCAATTAAAGCAACTACTCCCGGTCGTATTCCTTTAAATATCTTCTCAACCACCGGGTTTTCTTTAAAGCTATGGAAGAACATAGCGATAGTTAGAATGATGACGAACGAAGGCATCACCACACCTAATGTAGCGAAGAGGCTACCTTTTACCTTACGCAAACGATAACCAATGAAAATGGCAATGTTGATAGCCATCACACCCGGAGCTGTTTGTGATATGGCAAGCAGATCAAGAAACTCCTCTTTCTTAATCCATTGTCTTTTGGTTACGATTTCATTTTCTATTAGCGGAATCATGGCATAGCCTCCGCCGATGGTGAATAATCCTATTTTGAAGAAAATCCCGAATAATTTCAGGTAAATACTCATTTTATTTATTATTTAAATCTAATCTTCTCCCTTGCCGTATTTGCTGGGACTAACTTTAAAATGTTTCTTAAATACCTCGCGGAAGTACTTGGCATCACTAAATCCGGTTAGCTCCGCTACTTCGGTTATGCTGTGCTGTTGATCCTTGAGCAACTGCGCTGCCCTCTTGAGACGGATAATCCGTACATAATCTGCCGGTGCCTGATCCGTAAGTGCCTTTAGTTTGTTGTAAAAGCTGGTGCGGCTCATATTGAGCAACGTGCAAAGCATGTCAACGTTGAACGATGGATTGGCCATGTGCTCTTCCACGTGCCTCTTAATTCCGTCTATAAACTTCCAGTCTATGTCTGTAGAACAATTTACACATTCGGCAGATGTATTGAAGTCTAAGTCGGCATATCTTTTTCGCATCAATGCTTTGTTGGTCAGCAAGTTGGTCAGCGTTGCTTTCAGAATATCAATATTGAAAGGCTTAATTACATATTCGTCGGCACTTGTTTTTAATCCTTTCATCAGTCCTTTTCTATCTTCCAGTTCAATGAGCAGTACGATGGGAATGTGAGACGTTTCGATGTTATTTTTCACTTTACTGCACAGCTCGTCGCCTCCCATGCCCGGCAAATTCATGCTGGCAATAATAAGATCCGGTTTTAGTTCTCTTACCTTATCAATAGCATCCAGTCCGTTGTGCACCACTTCCAGCTGATATTGGTCGGATAAATGTTGCACCAGAAAATCAGCAGCTTGCGCATCGGGTTCAAAGATAAGCATGCGGCTGGCTGTTACCGTGGGCACAACCACCTCTTCGGCAGTAAGCAGAGTCAAAGAACTACTTTCTGTGGGTGGCAACACCTCGGTATGAGTTATCTGATTGATGAGTCGAATAATGGTGTTGGCATTTCGGATGGCTGTGTTCAGGTTACCAACTCCTTCATTCGTAAGCGTATCATTGGTCAGTGTTTCTTCCAGTGGTTTTCGTATGAGTTCAACCGGTGTGCGCATGTTCTGCACCACATCGGTAAAAGACTGAAGTTGTTCTTCCGCTCTCTTTAGTTCTTGTTTCAAAGCAGAGTTTCTCATCATGAGATAGATACAGATTCCGATCAATACAATAAACAGCAAGATGGTTCCTGTTGCGTATTCAATTTGAGCATCATCCGGAGTGAAAGCATACGTTTTTTTCGTTGCTGCTGTAAAGATGAGAAGTAGCATCGTCATTCTTTTCATGGCTGTCTGCTTTTATAAAGTTGAACAAATTTTAGTCATCCCAATACAAACTTACTTATTATTTTTGAACAATCAAAATATGTGATTGGTAAAAATTACACAAATAAAAAGTCCCCGTTCATCTTTTAAGGTAAAAAGTTAACGGGGACTCTCATTTAATGCTTCATTATTTTTTCCTTGTTTCAATCCAGTTACGGGCATTGACAAATGCTTCTATCCACGGTGTAACCTGATCACCCATTACCCGGTTGGCCGGATAATAAGCATTTTGCCAAGGGAAGATGGCACGTTCCAAGTGAGGCATCATAGCTAGATGGCGACCGTCGGCACTGGCAAGTGCTGCTACCGAATAATCGGATCCGTTAGGATTGCCCGGATATTCATCGTAGCTGTATTTGGCAACCACATTGTATTTGTCTTCCTCATAAGGAAGAGAGAACTTTCCTTCTCCGTGAGCCACCCAGATACCCAACTTACTGCCGCTCAACGAGCCAAACATGACACTGCGGTTTGTCGGAATGGTTACCCCAACGAAAGTCGATTCGAATTTGTGCGAATCATTGTGCAACATTTTACCCTTCTTTTCGTGTTCCGGGTTAATCAGTCCCAGCTCCATCATCAACTGACAGCCGTTGCAGATACCCAATGACAAGGTGTCTTCGCGAGCATAGAAGTTATCCAGAGCCGCTTTGGCCTTTTCGTTGAACAAAAATCCGCCAGCCCATCCTTTGGCAGAACCTAGTACGTCAGAGTTTGAGAACCCACCGCAGTAAACCACCATGCTTACGTCTTCTAAAGTTTCACGTCCGCTGATCAGGTCGGTCATGGTAACATCCTTTACATCGAATCCGGCCAAATAGAGCGAGTACGCCATTTCACGTTCGCCATTGGTTCCCTTTTCGCGGATGATGGCTGCACGTGTGCCGTTTGGTGTGCGACGGTCGGGGTCAATGCCGTATTGTGAGAACTTACCCTTGAAAGAAGGTGCGAACACCGTTTCGATGGGTTGCATACGGAAGTTCTCGAAACGTTTCTTGGCACAACCGTTCATCGACTGTTTACGGTCGAGCAGGTAAGACGAAGAATACCAAACGTCGCGCATGTAATCAATGCCGAACTGGTAAGTAGCCTCCCCTTTGGTCACCAAAATATGGCGTTCGTCGGTAGGCTTACCTATTTTCACGAAACCTACTCCGGCATCCTCCAGCAATTTGCTGATCTCATCCTTATGCTTGTCTTTCACCTGAATCACGATACCCGGATTTTCGGCAAACAGAATCTTAACAATATCTTCTTCTTTCAGTTTGTTGAGGCTTATCTCCATACCCCCTTCAACGTTGGCAAAACACATTTCAAGTAACGTAGTA
The DNA here is from genome assembly GCF_000428125.1 of Bacteroides graminisolvens DSM 19988 = JCM 15093. GTDB lineage: Bacteria > Bacteroidota > Bacteroidia > Bacteroidales > Bacteroidaceae > Bacteroides > Bacteroides graminisolvens. The sequence goes on along the minus strand of NZ_ATZI01000017.1, from coordinate 35,058 downwards.
ATCAAACCACCGGCTGAAATATCGTGTCCGGCCATGATGAGCCCCTTATTAATCAGCGCTTGTACGGCAAGGAATGCATCGCGGAAATACTCGGCTTCCTGCACAGTAGGAACATCATCGCCTACCTTGCCCAGCGACTGAGCGAAAGCAGAACCTCCCAGTTTGAACGTGTCAAAGCTGAAGTCAATGTGATAGAAAGACGATTTATCGTCGTTGACCATTACCGGTGAAACCACCTTCTTAACGTCGGACACCTCTCCACCTGCCGATACGATTACCGTACCCGGAGAAATAACCTTGCTGCCGTCGGGATACTTCTGAGTCATCGACAACGAGTCTTTTCCCGTTGGCACATTGATTTGCAGTGCACAGCAGAAATCACTCAACGCTTTGACAGCAGTGTAAAGACGGGCATCTTCCCCTTCTTGCGAGCGGCAAGGCCACATCCAGTTGGCAGAAAGTGATACACTATCCAGACCTTCGGCCAGCGGAGCCCACACCAAGTTGGTCAGCGATTCGGCAACAGAAAGCACCGAACCCGCAGCCGGATCGGCCAGTGCCGCTTGCGGTGCATGTCCGATGGAAGTAGCAATACCTTTTTCTCCACGGTAATCGAGTGCTACTACTCCACAGTCACTCAGTGGAAGTTGAATTTCACCCTGACATTGCTGGCGCGCCACCTTACCCGTTACCGAACGGTCTACCTTATTTGTTAACCAATCCTTGCAAGCCACTGCTTCCAATTGCAAAACTTGAGTCAGATACTCGTGCAGGTTGGCCACATCATACGTCGGATTATCGTAATGTCTTTCAACCGTTTTATCAATCATGTAAGTTTTGGGTGATGAGCCGAACATTTGCTCTACTGCCAAGTCGAACGGACGAACCCCGTCTGCTTGCTGAAACGCAAAACGCTGATCGCCTGTTGTTTCACCCACCACATACATCGGTGCTCTTTCGCGTTCGGCTATCTTACGAACATGCTCAATGGCTTCCTCCTTAATAAGGAGTCCCATGCGCTCCTGTGATTCGTTGGCTATAATTTCCTTGGCCGACAATGTTTTGTCGCCAATGGGCAGTTTATCCATTTCGATAACCCCACCGCACTCTTCAACCAGTTCCGACAAGCAGTTAACGTGTCCTGCCGAACCGTGGTCGTGAATAGAAACAATGGGATTCTCCTCCTCTTCGCACAAAGCACGCACCACGTTATTAGCTCGTTTCTGCATTTCGGCGTTCGCCCTTTGCACCGCATTCAGCTCAATGCCGCTGCTGTAACGACCCGTATCTACAGAAGAAACAGAACCGCCACCCAGTCCGATGCGATAGTTATCGCCACCAATTACTACCACCTTGTTGCCCGCTTCGGGGTGACCTTTCAGACAGTCTCTTTGCGTGCCATAACCCACACCACCGGCAAGCATGATCACCTTATCGTAACCATACACCTCGTTGTTTTCGGTATGTTCAAAGGTCAGTACCGAACCACAGATAAGCGGCTGGCCAAACTTGTTTCCAAAGTCGGATGCTCCGTTAGATGCTTTGATGAGAATCTGTTCCGGTGTTTGGTACAACCATTTGCGAACCGGAAGAATTTCTTCCCACTCGCGGCCTTCCTCCGTACGCGGATACGAAGTCATGTACACCGCTGTTCCGGCAATAGGCCATGAACCTTTACCGCCACCCATACGGTCACGAATCTCACCACCGGTACCGGTTGATGCACCGTTGAACGGTTCAACCGTAGTAGGGAAGTTATGTGTTTCCGCCTTGAGCGAAATCACCGTTTTAATATCTTTAATGATAAAGTAGTCGGGTTTGGAGTGATCGGCAGGAGCAAACTGTTCCACAACCGGTCCTTCGGCAAACGCCACATTATCTTTGTAAGCAGATAAAATCTTGTTGGGGTTTTCCTGCGTTGTTTTCTTAATCATTTGGAAAAGCGAAGATTCCATCTCCACCCCGTCGATAACGAATGTACCGCCAAATATTTTGTGACGGCAGTGTTCCGAGTTGATTTGGGCAAAGCCGAATACTTCCGAGTCGGTCAGCTTACGTCCCAGGTCGTTTTCCATCTTCTTGAGGTAATCCATTTCCTCTTTAGAAAGGGCCAGACCTTCTTTCTCGTTATAAGCCTCCAGATCTTCGATGTACACAATCGGTTCCGGTTGGCGGTTGGTTACGAATACATCCTGATTCAACCCTTTGTACAAGCGTTGCAACATGGGATCGAAATCGGCGTTTTCATCTTTCACGGGGAAGTATTCCTCTATGCGAAGAATGCCGTCAATCCCCATGTTTTGAGTGATTTCAACGGCATTCGTACTCCAGGGAGTAATCATCTCGCGTCGTGGCCCGATAAAACAGCCATGCAGGTTATCTTCACTTTCCGCAGCGGCATCTCCAAAGAGCCAGCAGAGTTTCTTACTATCATTCGTGGTAAGTTCGTGGTTGCAGTCAACGGCAATCACGCTTGTGGAAGGAGTTCTGAAAAAAAAGATCATATTGAATTACGAGTTATGAATTACGTATTGTAAATGATGCGGCAAAGATAACGAAAAAATGTTTGTGCTCCGAATATTTTAATTACTGTTTTTTAGAAGTGTTGGTTTCTCCGCTCTCATAAAAAGTGTAAAATAAAGTATCACCAAGTATCACCAACCTTGTAATAACCTGACAATCAGATTATTCCGGGTGACACTTCGCTAAAAAAAAGCCTCACCAAGTATCACCAAGTATCACCAACTTTTTCTGCAGTTATTTATTACAAATACATCGCTATCTATCTTATATATAAGCCTTTTAACAAGCATGCTTATGCGATTTATTTTGCAGGTGAGCAATTTTCGTCTCTACCCGGATGTACAGACTTTGTACACCCCCATGTACACGGTTTGTATACCCGGGTGTACAATTGCTGTACACCCGGGTATACACGAATATTCTTTACCATAAATTTACTAATTAGCTTTATTTTAATCTAAAAAATAGATATAATAAACCGATTTTTATTAACTGTCAGCATATGTGAAGGTAGTTTTTTGATAAATAAATAATGCAGATATATTAAGATAACAGTCATATAAAAATAATCAAGTAATGATGTAAATGTTCTATGTCTTATTAAAGTTACTGAAGATGCTTTGTAAACTATGATTAATAAATATGGGTTTGAAAAATGTAATTATCATATTTTGAGGATATTATTTATTATTTTTTTGATTGCAATATTAAATCTTATACTTTTGTAGGATATCACGTTGTGTGGCGTTTCTTGTATGTGGAAGATAATTCTATTAATACTTATATATTATGCTTAAATTGAATCTCTCTTATAGTTCTTCTGTGAATTTTGCAATGCAACAAAATCACGTTCCAATAATTAAAAATATACATATAATAAATGAAGATGATGAATCGATTGATGATATTAAAATAACATTATCCTTTGTTCCAAATCTAACCGATAAAATTGAAAGATATATTGATACTATCTCGGGAAAAACTACGCTTGAGATTAGAGATATGGAGTTTTCTGTTTCTTCAAAATACTTATCAGAGTTGACAGAAAGAATATTATGTGAGATTGTGGTCTCAATATCAAAGAATGACGAGAGCGTCTTAATAAATAAATATCCGATAGAAATTTTGCCTTTTGATCAGTGGGCAGGAGTAGTTATACTTCCGGAGATGCTTTCTGCATTTGTGACACCGAATTGCCCTGCAATTGCCACAATTATACATCGAGCATCCTACTTTCTAGAGAAATGGACTGGTAGCCCATCTTTTGACGAATATCAAAGTCGCACTCCAGATAGAGTGAAAAAACAAATGGCTGCAATTTATGAAGCGATTGCTGAATTAAACATTGTTTATTGTACTCCGCCAGCAAGCTATGAGCTTTCAGGTCAACGCATTCGTTTGTGCGAAACTATATTATCTACAAAATTAGGCACATGCCTTGATATGGCGGTTTTCTATGCTTCTTGTCTGGAATTCGTTGGGATAAACCCATTGATAGTTATTGTTCAAGGGCATGCTTTTACGGGAGGATGGCTCGTTGATGATACTTTTGCTGATAGTGTAAATGATGATGTGTCATTACTTACAAAACGACTAGCGAATGGAATCAATGAAATTGCAGTAGTTGAAACTACTTGTATGAATGCAGGAAAAAATATGAGCTTTGACTTGGCTATGGTAGCAGCCGAAGATCATCTGAACGACTACATGAAGTTTGTATTATCTGTTGATATTAAACGGTGTCGGTTTGCTTCAATTAGACCTCTTCCGCAAAGAATAGTAGGCACAGATGGACTTAAGTTAATTGAGCCGGTCTCAATAGTTCGTAATAATGATACTCCTGAAGCTATTTTTCAAGATGATAGAGTGATGGATTTTAGTAAAGCTAATGTTACAAAACAGAAGTTGTGGGAACGTAAATTGTTAGATTTAACTTTAAGAAATAACCTTCTTAATATAAGATTGACGAAAAGCACATTACAATTAATATCCGTCAATATAAATCTTCTTGAAGATGCTCTTGCAGATGGACATGAATTTGTTGTATTGCCAAAACCTGCAGATTGGGATAATGGTTTTATGGACTCGGGAATATACCATGCATTACATCAAACGGATCCCATAATTGATTTAGTGAAACAAGAGCTAACTCAAAAACGATTACGCTCATATCTTACTGAAACTGAACTCAATTATTCATTAATAGGACTATATCGTAGTTCTCGTTCTTCTATGGAAGAAAATGGTGCTAATACTTTATATTTGGCTTTGGGGTTATTAAAATGGTACGAAACGCAAGCAAGTGAGCGTCCTCGCTATGCGCCGATATTATTGCTCCCTGTTGAAATTGTTCGAAAATCAGCCTCAAAAGGTTATGTTATTCGTTCGCGTGAAGAAGAGATAATGATGAATATCACACTACTTGAGATGTTACGACAAGATTTCGGAGTAAATATAGGGGGCTTAGAGATATTACCAAAAGACGATAGCGGGGTAGATGTTAAATTAGTATTTAATATCATCCGTAAAGGCATAATGAACCAAAAGAGATGGAATGTTGAAGAGCAGGCTATATTGGGAATTTTTTCGTTTAGTAAATTTATAATGTGGAATGATATTCATAATAATGCAGCTAAATTATGTAAGAATAAAATAGTGAAGAGTCTAGTCTCTGGAATGATTGAATGGGAAGTACCTGAAGATTGTGCTATCAATCTTGATAAGGATTTTAAACCTTCTGATGTAGCCTTACCTATAAGTGCAGACTCTTTTCAAATGGAGGCTGTTTGTCATGCTGCAAAAGGTAAAAGCTTTATTCTACATGGCCCTCCTGGTACTGGTAAATCACAGACTATAACCAATATAATAGCTGATGCATTATATCATGGCAAGAAAGTTTTGTTTGTTGCTGAAAAAATGGCAGCTTTGTCAGTTGTTCAGAAACGTTTATCTGATATAGGACTAGCTCCATTCTGTTTGGAATTACACTCTAATAAATCAAAAAAAACGTCCGTGCTTGAACAGTTAAAGATTACAACGGAAGTAACACGAAAAACACCTCCTGAAGATTTCTTGATAGAGTCAGAAAGGCTTTCTATGCTTCGCAATGAACTGAGTGATTATGTTGAACTGTTACATAGGAAACTACCTTCGGGATTTTCTCTTTATGATGCATTGTATTGTTATTCTAATTTGGCCGATAATGACTCTGATTTTGAATTTCCAAATGCTGTAGCGCAAGAGTTAACCACATCCAGACTTAATGAATGGAGAGATGTTGTAGAACAGATTCAGGTGGTTTCGGATTTCTGTGGCTCAATTGTAAATCATCCTTTGCGTGAATTGAAATTGATTAATTATTCACAATCAATAAAAATAGAATTGAAGGACTTATTGGAAAAGCAGATTACGTTACTCAATAAATTGAAATTAGTAACTAATGAAATTTTACTCTTATTAGGTGGTAACCTACATCTTAGTTCTTATTCTGAATATAAAGAGCTATTTAATTTGTCTCTTTTTTTACTTGAAGCCAAGTATCTTCCTAGTTCTCTTTTAAAAATTAATGATGTTCTAAATGTAGTATCAGAAATAAAAAATGTTATTGCTCACGGAATAGAAAGAGATAAATCTAAAGAAGAATTAATTAAAAATTTCGCAGAAACAATTGTAGATATTGATGCTGATAGGCTTCTTGTTGATTGGAACTTATCTCGAGATAAATGGTTTTTAGCTAAGATGCTATCTCGAAAAAAGATAGCGAGAACGTTACAGGCTTATTCGCTAAATGGAAATATAGAGAAAAATAATGTGACTCAAATATTAGCTACTATAATAAAATATAAAAATGAAAGACGGTTTATTGATAGTAAGAGAACATTCTATGCAGAGATGTTCGGACCCTTGTGGGAGGATTGGGTTGTAATGAGGAATGCTTGTGATGAGGCTGTGATATTCTCAGATAAAATAATATCCCTGTTAGGTGATGTTTCTCTTAGTTTAAAAGTACGTGTCCTTTTTGCTAATAATCTGTCACAAGGTCTTGATTGTTTTCTATTATTGCATAAAAGTAAATTATTGATGTATGTTGATTGTTTTAAAGAATTATCATTTGTAAATGATGAATTTTCTATGAAATCAGGCGTAGTATTTAATGATGAGCATTGGGTCGATGAAAAGTTGCTTCTATCGGAACGACTTTTAGATAATATAGAACAGCTAAAAGATTGGTGTGGCTGGAATAGCATTAAGCAGCAAGCATTTGAAAAAGGGTTAGATGCTTTTGTGGGATACATTATATCCAAAGAAACAAAACAGCTAATAAAGGCGTTTAATAAAGCTATATATAAGTCAATAATTAATTATATAGTTGATTCATGCCCGACACTTGCTAATTTTAATGGAAAATTATTTGAAGATAAAATACGTAAGTTTAAAGAATTAACAACTCAGTTTGAGAAATTGACGCGTGAAGAACTATTTGCCAAATTAGCCGCTAATATTCCTTCATTTGTTAGAGAGGCATCACAAAGTTCTGAAGTTGGAATCTTGCAACGTAATATTAGAAATAATGGGCGAGGGATGTCGATACGTAAACTTTTTGATACGATACCCAATTTGATAACCCGTATCAATCCATGCATGTTGATGAGTCCTATGTCTGTTGCTCAATATATCGATGTTGATAATGTAAATTTTGATTTAGTAATTTTTGATGAAGCCTCGCAGATGCCAACTTGCGAAGCAATTGGTGCAATAGCTCGCGGTCAAACATTAATAGTTGTTGGTGACCCAAAGCAGATGCCACCAACAAACTTCTTCTCTTCAAATAATGTGGATGAGGAGAACCTTGATAAAGAAGATATGGAGAGCATTCTTGATGACTGCTTAGCATTATCAATGCCTTCAAAATATCTTTTGTGGCATTATCGTAGCAAACATGAAAGTTTGATTGCTTTTAGTAATTCGCAATACTATGAAAATAAACTACTTACATTTCCATCACCTGATGATATAAAAAATAAGGTTACTTTTCAGCCTGTTTCAGGGTTTTATGACAAAAGTAAAAGTCGCCAAAATAGAGCTGAAGCCGATGCTGTTGTAAGGGAGATATTAATTCGGCTTTCAGATCATAAATTGTCTAAACGAAGTATTGGTGTTGTTACTTTTAGCTCTGTTCAACAGGTATTGATTGAGGATTTACTTACTGAAGCTTTTGCTCGAAATCCGGAGTTGGAGACTTTAGCATTAGACTCTTCAGAACCATTGTTTATTAAAAATCTAGAGAATGTACAAGGTGATGAACGTGACGTAATTCTCTTCTCTGTGGCGTATGGCCCTGACAAGGAAGGAAAGATCAGCTTAAATTTTGGCCCTTTGAATCGTGAGGGGGGATGGCGGCGATTAAATGTTGCAGTATCTAGGGCTCGTTATGAAATGAAGGTTTTTTCAACCCTTCGTGCAGATCAAATAGACTTGTCACGAACATCTGCTGAAGGAGTGGCTGGGCTTAAATCTTTTCTTGAATATGCGGAGAAGGGTAAGAAAGCGGTGTCTATAGTTTCGTTGCATGACCAATTGAAAAATAAATCGCTTACAGATATTATTGCAAACAAAATACGAGAATGCGGCTATGAGGTACATACCAATATTGGATGTTCAGGTTATCGCGTTGACATAGGTATAGTCAATACTGATAATAAGTCAGAGTATCTTTTAGGAATTCTTTGTGATGGATATAACTACAAATCGGCTAAAACAGTACGGGATAGAGAGATTATTCAGCAAGATATTCTTAGGCTTTTAGGATGGAATATTTATCGTGTTTGGACAATGGATTGGATTGATAATCATGAGAAAGTAATATCTGAGATAATAAGAGCAATTAATCAGGCTCAGATGAGCATGGGAAAGAAGCCTAATGATGAAATAAATGACCTTGAAATTTCTTTTCAAGAAAAGCAAATTACTGAGAAACCAGTAGAGCAAGTGATTATACAAAAGGACTATGTGAGCTATAAAGTCGATTATGTATCTGCTCCGATTCATTTTTGTGGAGTTCTTCCCGATGAATTTACCCACCCTCAATGGGAGGAACTAATTGCTCGTCAAATAAAAGATGTTATTGCCTTAGAAGCTCCAATTAGTCGAGAACAGCTTTGTCGACGTGTTCTTTCAATGTGGGGCATATCTCGTATTGGAAACCGTATTGGTGAGCATTTTAATAAAATATTTGCTCGGATGAATCTTAAATATACTGGCTCTGCTAAAGAACGTTTTTTTTGGCGTGATGAACAGAGCCCCACGGAGTATATGAATTATCGTGTTTATATGACAACAGCCTCTGATATTTCTCCTGAGGAAGTTAGCGTTGCTGTAAAAGAGGTTTTAGAATCACAATTTAGTTTGTTGCGCGAAGATTTAATTCGCGAAACCGCTAAATTGTTTGGTTATTCTCGGTTGGGAACTATTGTGGAAGCTTCTATGCAAAAAGGCATCGATAAAACAATTCAGCGTGGCTTTGCAAAGGAAGATCGCGGAAGGGTATCAATGACATGATTGTATTTTATAAAAGAGAATAGAATGCTGTACGCGTTTGAATGATCTAATTTTAATGTTTTATAAAGGACCTGAAAAGAATAGACGATTAATAGTGATTTAAAATTTATAGTTTTTATATTTTGTCAAATCGCTTCTCCGGTAAGTAGGATGTTATTTAATTATAACAAGATTCCTGCAACTGTTTATTGGGTGTTATACTGCTGCAATTAAATTAGTAGTATTGAGAAAGTAGGTTAAATAAGAAACTGAATGCAATGTTCTTGGATCTGATTTTAACTCAATAAGCAGATAAAAAGCTCTGCTTTTTCTTATTCTAAGCAATTTGTCACGAAAAAACGTTAACACATTGCTCTCTTTTCATATAAAAATACGATATTTGCGGCATGTTTGAAATTGAAGTTACCATATTGGACTTGCTGATCAAGGGTTTCATAGTGGGCATTGTGGTCTCAGCACCACTAGGGCCTGTTGGGGTTCTTTGTATACAGCGCACACTAAATAAAGGGCGGTGGTATGGCTTTATAACAGGCCTTGGAGCTTCGCTTAGCGATATTGCTTATGCCCTGCTCACAGGCTACGGAATGAGTTTTATATTCGATTTTATAAATGCCAACCTGTTTTATCTGCAGTTGTTGGGAAGCATCATGCTATTGGGCTTTGGGTTTTATACGTTTCGCAGTAACCCGGTACAGTCTATTCGTCCTATATCGACAAACAAAGGATCTTATTTTCACAATTTTATAACGGCTTTTGCCGTGACACTATCTAATCCGCTTATCATTTTCTTATTTATCGGTTTGTTTGCCCGCTTCGCATTTGTGTTGCCCGGCATGCCTGTTTACGAGGAGGTGATTGGCTATCTGGCCATTCTGCTGGGTGCTTTGTCGTGGTGGTTTGGCATTACTTTTTTTGTGAGTAAGGTGAGAACATGCTTTAACTTGCGCGGCATCTGGCTGATAAACCGCATTATTGGCGGTGTAGTGATGGTGGTATCTTTATTGGGCTTCATTTTTACGCTTTTGGGCGCTTCATTCTATTAAAATTATGTACATAGCACAACATTTGAAAGCTAAAAACATAGCTGAGTACCTTCTATATATGTGGCAGGTAGAAGATTTGATCCGCGCAAACGAATGCGATTTGGATAAAATTGAGCAACAAGTAATCCGGAATTATGATTTGCCTTCGGAGCAAAAACAGGAACTAAGGCAGTGGTATGCTGATTTGGTGAATATGATGCGCGAAGAGGGAGTGAAGGAAAAAGGACACCTGCAAATTAACAAAAATGTAATAATCGGATTAACCGATTTGCATATGCAACTGTTGCGTTCACCTAAATTTCCGTTTTATAGTTCAGCCTATTATAAGGCACTGCCCTTTATTGTTGAACTCAGGTCCAAGGGAAATAAGACAGATGAACCGGAATTGGAAACATGTTTCGAAGCACTTTATGGTGTCATGTTGCTGAGACTACAGAAGAAAACGGTTAGTGATGGCACGGCTAAGGCTTTGGAGGCTATTACAAATCTGCTTTCCATGCTGGCTAACTATTATGATAAAGATAAAAAAGGAGAATTAGATTTAGATTGATATGAATATACTGATAACCGGAGCAAACGGACAATTGGGAAACGAGATGCGCAATTTGTCGGCAGACTATGCGCAGCACAACTATTTTTTCACTGATGTACAAGAATTGGATATCTGCAACAAAGAGGCTGTGGAAACATTCATCTCTTATAACCATATTGATGTGGTGGTCAATTGTGCAGCCTATACGGCCGTAGATAATGCCGAAGACAACAAGGAACTTTGTGATAAGCTTAATCACCTGGCGCCGGGTTACTTGGCTGCTGCGGCACAGAGTAGGGGAGCTTCCGTTATTCATATATCAACAGATTATGTGTTCAATGGCACCAATCATATTCCTTATACGGAAAAGGAACCAACTTGTCCTACTTCCGTATATGGTTCCACTAAGCTGGCGGGTGAGCAAGTAGTGTTGCAGAACTGTGAAAAGGCGGCTGTGATTCGCACAGCGTGGCTATATTCTCCGTATGGTAACAACTTTGTGAAAACCATGATTCGTTTAGGACGCGAACGTGATACGCTGGGTGTGATCTTTGATCAGGTAGGCACACCTACCTATGCCCGCGATTTGGCTGTGGCCATTTTTGCGGTTATAGAAAAAGGAGTGGTAAAGGGTGTTTATCACTTTAGCAATGAAGGGGTGTGCTCGTGGTTTGATTTTACGTTGGCCATTCACAAGCTGGCCGGTATCAATAACTGTAAGGTACGTCCGCTGCATACAGCCGATTACCCTACCAAAGCAGCCCGTCCGCATTATTCAGTGCTCGATAAGAGTCTTATCAAACAGACTTATGGCATTGAAATTCCTCATTGGGAAACTAGCTTGAACGAGTGTGTGCATTTGTTGCTTCAAGCAGAAAAAGAATAAAAACAATAAATATACAGCGAGTAATTTAGCAAGATGAATGAAATAGACAGGAGGCGTACGTTCGCCATTATCTCTCACCCCGATGCGGGTAAAACAACACTTACGGAAAAGTTGTTGCTCTTCGGAGGTCAGATTCAGGTAGCCGGTGCCGTTAAAAGTAATAAGATTAAGAAGACGGCAACGAGTGACTGGATGGAGATTGAGAAACAGCGTGGAATTTCGGTAACGACCTCTGTGATGGAGTTTGATTACGGAGACTACAAAGTGAATATTCTTGATACACCGGGCCACCAGGATTTTGCGGAAGATACTTTTCGCACATTGACCGCTGTTGATAGTGTCATTATTGTGGTTGACGGTGCCAAGGGTGTGGAAGCTCAGACTCGTAAACTCATGGAGGTGTGCCGCATGCGTAATACGCCGGTAATTATCTTCGTCAATAAAATGGATCGTGAAGGTCGCGATCCTTTCGATTTACTTGATGAACTGGAAGAAGAACTGCATATCAAAGTGCGCCCGCTCTCATGGCCTATCGAACAGGGTATCCGTTTCAAGGGGGTGTACAACATTTATGAAGGGAAGCTGGATCTTTACCAACCGTCTAAACAGGTAGTTACCGAGAAGGTGGAACTTGACTTGGAGAGCGATGAACTTGATAAGCAAATTGGCACGGAGCTGGCCGAAAGACTTCGTTCGGAATTGGAACTGGTGGACGGTGTGTATCCTGAATTTCAGGTAGATGATTACTTGAAAGCGGAGATTGCTCCTGTGTTCTTTGGGTCTGCTCTGAATAATTTTGGTGTGCAAGAGTTGCTCGATTGTTTTGTGGAAATTGCTCCCAGTCCGCGTGCTGTGCAAGCGGAAGAGCGTGAGGTGAAACCCGAGGAACCTAAGTTTACCGGTTTTATTTTCAAAATAACAGCTAACATTGATCCCAATCACCGCTCTTGTGTAGCTTTCTGTAAAATTTGCTCGGGAAAATTTGTTCGTAATGCACCTTATTTGCATGTTCGTCACGGTAAGAGCATGCGTTTTTCATCGCCCACGCAGTTCATGGCACAGCGTAAAACAACGATTGATGAGGCTTGGGCGGGTGATATCATCGGTTTACCCGATAATGGTACATTTAAGATAGGTGATACGCTTACGGAGGGAGAAATGCTTCATTTCCGTGGCTTGCCAAGTTTCTCGCCGGAGATGTTTAAATACATTGAGAACGCTGACCCAATGAAACAAAAACAATTGGCCAAAGGAATTGATCAGTTGATGGATGAGGGTGTAGCACAGCTTTTTGTGAATCAGTTCAACGGCCGTAAGATTATTGGTACCGTAGGGCAACTTCAGTTTGAAGTGATTCAGTATCGTTTGCTGAATGAGTATAACGCTTCTTGCCGTTGGGAGCCCGTGAGTTTGTACAAGGCTTGCTGGATTGAGAGTGACGATGCGGCTGAACTGGATGCTTTCAAGAAACGGAAGTATCAGTTTATGGCTAAAGACCGTGAAGGACGTGATGTGTTCCTAGCGGATAGCAACTACGTGTTGCAAATGGCTCAAATGGACTTTAAGCACATTAAGTTCCACTTCACAAGTGAATTTTAAGTGTTTTAGGATAAATTTCTTGGGATGCGCTTTCAAAAAGCGCATCCCAAGTTGTATAGTAAAGTTTATCTAGCCAGCTAGCTATCTTAGTGAAAGCTGATATCTTAAATATTGTATATGCTATGCAATCTATTGATGCTACAAAGATAGGTAGTAAATAGACACTATGCGTTATAAATACTATAACACTTGAAAAACATAAGTGCTTGATTATCAATGTACTATGTTTTTGTACTATAACACTTGCTACTTGCCGATGCTAATTGGTCATTCTTTCTTTGAGCCTGTAACGCCTTTGGTTGATAACTTGCGTATTGGTGCTTCCAAAGCAGTAGGCTATAATTGAGGAAGGCAAATTGTTCTTTTCGAGGCAGAGGAAAATAATATCTTCGTCAGTTAAGCGGGGATGTCGAAGACGTAACTCTGTTATCGAATCATTGTAAATTGCAAAAATCGTATCTCTTAGTGATTCTTGATCGGATAGATTTAATACATTGATTTTCTTCTTGTCGGCTGTATCTTGTTTGGCTAGTTTATTAATTTTCTTGTAAATAGCACTTTGTCTGAAGAAGGCATGTTGCACTTCCTCTCTTTGTTGATACAAGTCTTTTATTTCTTGCTCTTTATTTTGTATCTCGGCAGTATAGCTCTCTTGCTCTTTTCTTAAATAAGTGAGCATTGTTTCACTCTGCGTGATGCGTGTTTGCAATATTTTCATATCTTGATTCATGCTATTTATTTTACGCTCATATCTTAGTTGGGCTGTTTTCTTACGTTTGCTTATTTGTTGCAGAATGACAATTAAGATGAGGATAGCTATTATGGCAGCGGTAATAATCAATGCATTACTTAGTTGCATCTCGGCTTTGTGTTTTGCTATTTTTACTTCGGCTTCATGTTGATAACCTAACTTCTGTATCTCCGATGATTTATCTGCTGCGGCTATGGAGTCAATTACGTCTGTGTATTGCTCCAAATGATTATAAGCACTTTTATAATTATGCCTGTCTTTTTCTATTTCGGCTAAACTGGCATGTGATATAGCGAGAGCTTCAACATCTTTGGTGTTTAGACTGGCTTCCAGATAATGGCGGGCAGAGTCTGTTTGTCCTTTTTCAAGGTATATGCGCCCAATTGAAGACAGCCACTTGGATGTGTTCGTGTTACCTGTCGTGAAACTCAAAGCCTTTTTTGCATAATATAAGGCGCTGTCGGGCTTATCTGTGCTTTCGTAGAAAACACTGGCATGCTGTAATGTATTGCTTATGTAACAAGAATCATTTATCTCTTTTGCCAGTTGCATTTCCATGTTTAGAAAATGATGGGATTTTTCATTATCAGAATCCACTAAACAGACACTTGAAGCCATACTGGAAGCATATATCATTGCTTTTTTATCGTTGATAATAGAATAATATTTTAATGCAGTAGTGTATTTTTCGAGTGCTTCTTTGTAGATGGCCTGGTCAAAATAGATGTTTCCCAAGTCTTCATACACCATTCCTTTAAAACGAATTTCGCGAGGTGTATGACCGAATTCTTTTAACGAACCGAAATAGTATCCCATGGCTTCGTCTTCCATACCCATTGCAGTTAGGAGTCGGGCTTTATAGAATAGCGACCTGCCTTTGTTGAACCCCTTGCGATAATAGTCAATGGCAAGGTTGAGCAGGGAATCACAGGGAAGTAAATTACGTTCATTCCTATCGGAAGCATGCGATAACAAGAGCCCGTAATATGCATTTTCTTCTTTACTAGAAAGGGAATCAAGTGAGATTTGTTGTAAAAGAGTTAATGCTTGTTGTGGATCTGAATAAATTAGTGAATCAATTTGTCTTAGTTCACTCATGTATTTGTGATCAGTGTTGCATCCGCAAATCAAAAAGGACAGAATAGAATAATAAGTTATATGCTGTATTAAAGACCTGGGTTTCATTATTTTTGTGGTTTGCTTTGTGGCAAAGGTAATAATATTATTGCATATCCATGCTTATTTATTTAACGATTGACATTTTTTTGTTTTAGTAATTAGCTTTTTTTATTCATTTATGCGTTTATTTTATAAGATTTAATTTCTATTTTGTGGCGTTTTAAAACAAAACGCCACTTTTTATTTATAAACTATAAAATCTGATTGTATTATGGAGAATATGGAAACAGCCTTGTTGCTGCTTGTTGTTGGGATGGGGACGGTCTTTGCCATCCTTTTACTATTAATTTATTTGGGTAAATTTCTGATTGCCTTGGTTAATAAATATGCCCCTGAAGAAGAGGTTGCTGCCAAACAAATTATGCCTAAAGGTCCGTTACCGATACCGGGTAATGTACTAGCTGCCATTACTGCTGCAGTTAACGTGGTAACTCACGGAAAAGGGAAGATAACCAAAGTCGAAAAAATTAATTAAAATATAAGAGCTATATGAAAAAAGAAATTAAGTTCAGCTTGCTATTCAGAGACATGTGGCAATCGGCCGGAAAATATGTTCCCAGAGTAGATCAGCTGGTAAAAGTGGCGCCTGCCATTATTGAAATGGGATGTTTTGCGCGTGTTGAAACCAATGGGGGAGGTTTTGAACAGGTTAATTTGTTATTTGGTGAGAATCCCAACAAGGCAGTACGCGACTGGACAAAACCTTTTCAGGAGGCAGGAATACAAACACACATGCTAGATCGTGCGCTCAATGGGCTTCGCATGAGTCCCGTACCGGCAGACGTACGTCAGCTATTCTATAAAGTAAAAAAAGCACAAGGAACAGATATTGCCCGTACCTTTTGCGGATTGAATGATATCAGAAACATTGCACCGTCTATAACTTATGCCAAGGAGGCTGGTATGATTTCTCAATGTTCGCTTTGTATCACGCATTCGCCCATCCACACGGTTGAGTATTATACCAACATGGCGTTGGAGCTCATTAAACTAGGGGCGGACGAGATTTGCATCAAGGATATGGCAGGCATCGGACGCCCCGTTTCTTTGGGGAAAATTGTCGCTAATATTAAAGAAACTCATCCCGAGGTGCCGGTGCAGTATCACAGTCACGCCGGACCGGGTTTCAACATGGCTTCCATTCTGGAGGTTTGTAATGCCGGTTGTGATTATATTGATGTAGGCATGGAACCGCTTTCTTGGGGAACAGGGCATGCCGATTTACTTAGCGTGCAGGCTATGCTAAAAGATGCGGGCTTTCAAGTTCCTGAAATTAATATGGAGGCATATATGAAGGTGCGTAGTCTTGTACAAGAATTTATGGATGATTTTTTAGGCTTGTACATCAGCCCTAAAAATCGTTTGATGAATTCGTTGCTTATCGGACCCGGGCTTCCCGGTGGTATGATGGGGAGTTTGATGGCTGACCTGGAAGCCAATCTGGAATCAATCAACAAGTACAAAGCAAAACACAATCTTCCGTTTATGACGCAAGATGAGCTTTTAATCAAATTGTTCAACGAGGTGGCTTATGTGTGGCCGCGTGTAGGATACCCTCCTTTGGTAACTCCATTTAGTCAGTATGTGAAGAATCTGGCTATGATGAATGTAATGGCCATGGAAAAAGGGAAAGAGCGTTGGGGAATGATTGCCGATGACATTT
Organism: Bacteroides graminisolvens DSM 19988 = JCM 15093; assembly: GCF_000428125.1. Lineage (GTDB taxonomy): Bacteria > Bacteroidota > Bacteroidia > Bacteroidales > Bacteroidaceae > Bacteroides > Bacteroides graminisolvens. The sequence goes on along the minus strand of NZ_ATZI01000017.1, from coordinate 18,324 downwards.
GGGATATGTTATTGGGTAAGGCCGGTCGCTTACCGGGTCAGTTGGCTCCTGAGATTATTGAGAAGGCTGAGCGTGAGGGACGTAAGTTTTTCGAAGGAAATCCGCAAGAAAACTATCCGGATGCACTGGACAAGTATCGCAAATTGATGAAAGAAAACAAGTGGGAATTAGGACAAGATGAGGAGGAACTTTTTGAATATGCCATGCATCCTGCTCAATATGAGGCTTACAAAAGTGGAAAGGCCAAAGAAGACTTTCTAGAAGATGTAGCCAAGCGAAGAGCAGAAAGAGATAAGGCTCCGGAAGAGGAAGTAAAACCTAAAACACTTACGGTGCAGGTGGACGGACAGGCTTATCGGGTAACAGTGGCTTACGGTGAAGCTGAGTTAGCGGCATCCGGTGCACAGCCTGTTGCTCCTCTTGGAGAAGGAAAAGAGGTGCTTTCTCCGCTGGAAGGGAAGTTCTTCCTGACCAAGAATGCATCCGACACTCCTCTTAAAGTGGGTGATGCAGTGCAACAAGGGGACGTTATATGCTATGTTGAAGCCATGAAAACGTATAATGCCATTCGCGCCGAGTTTGCCGGAACAGTTACGGCCATTGGTTTTGCTCAGGGAGATGCGGTATCTGAAGACGATGTTTTAATGAAGATTGGATAATGAACGATATATTTGAGAATTTATATGAAATGACTGCTTTCAGCAATATCATTGCTGAACCGCAGTTTTTGATAATGTATGCCATCGCTTTTGTATTACTTTATTTGGGCATTAAAAAGCAATATGAACCTTTGCTGCTTGTGCCTATTGCTTTTGGTGTGTTGCTGGCCAACTTTCCCGGGGGCGATATGGGAGTCATACAAGCGGATGAGTACGGAATGGTGAATGTGCACGGGGCTATGAAGAATATCTGGGAAATGCCTTTGCATGATATTGCACATGAATTGGGGCTAATGAATTTTGTGTATTACATGTTAATCAAAACAGGTTTCTTACCCCCAATTATTTTTATGGGAGTAGGGGCATTAACTGATTTTGGACCGATGTTGAGAAACCTACGTCTTTCTATATTTGGTGCTGCTGCTCAATTAGGAATATTTACGGTTCTGCTGGTTGCCATTTTAATGGGATTTACTCCGCAAGAAGCTGCTTCATTGGGAATTATAGGTGGCGCTGATGGTCCTACGGCTATTTTTACAACCATTAAGTTGGCGCCTCATTTGCTGGGTCCTATTGCTATCGCGGCTTATTCTTACATGGCGCTGGTTCCTGTTATTATTCCGCTGGTGGTAAAACTGCTTTGCACAAAAAAAGAATTAAGTATCAATATGAAGGAACAGGAGAAGCTGTATCCGTCAAAAACGCAAATCAAGAATTTGCGTGTGTTGAAGATATTATTTCCAATTGTAGTTACTACGGTGGTAGCATTATTTGTACCTAGTGCAGTTCCCTTGGTAGGGATGTTGATGTTTGGAAATCTGGTAAAGGAAATTGGTACTAATACGTTCCGCCTGTTTGATGCTGCATCAAACAGTATCATGAATGCTGCAACCATTTTTCTTGGTCTATCGGTGGGAGCGACTATGACTACGGAGGCTTTTCTTAACTGGACGACTATCGGTATCGTTGTTGGTGGCTTCTTGGCGTTTGCATTATCTATCTCAGGCGGTATTTTATTTGTAAAGGTAGTCAATTTGTTTAGTAAGAAAAAAATCAATCCGCTAATTGGTGCAACGGGGTTGAGTGCTGTACCTATGGCTAGTAGGGTGGCCAACGAAATTGCGTTGAAGTATGATTCTAAAAATCATGTGCTACAGTATTGCATGTCCAGCAATATATCCGGCGTTATCGGTTCGGCTGTTGCTGCCGGCGTGCTGATTTCATTCCTTGGGTAGCTGAAATAAAAGAAGCTCCGATTGATTACTAATAGAATCAACAGGAGCTTCTCTGCCTTTATTGTTAACGATAATCTAAATACTAGGATTATATGCTGTCGCCCAGTATTGCTTTTATCTTTTATTGATTTTTTATAATTGTAGATATGATTGCTGGGTTGTTTTCTTCTAAAATATATTCTTTTTCATACACTTTGATTTTCAGGCTTTGACCCTTAATCAGTCTGACTTCAATATTTCTTTTGTTGATGCATAGCTGAAGTGTTCGTTCCCGAAAATTAATCTTAAAAGTATAGCTGTTCCATTTTTGAGGAATTGTAGGACTGAAACTCATCAGCCCCTCGAGTACTTGCATGCCGGCAAATCCTCGTACTATAGCGAGCCACCCGCCTGCCATACTGGTTATGTGCAAACCTTGCTCTAATTCATTGTTGTAATCATCCAAGTCAAGACGAATAGCATGCAGAAACAGATTGTAGGCTTTGTCTACGTAACCTACTCGTGAAGCTAAAATGGAATGCAGATAGGGTGAAAGAGATGATTCATGTACTGTGCGAGGTTCGTAAAAGTCAAAATTGCGACGGATGAATTCTTTGTCGAAGTTGGTGTAATATAAATACAAACCTAGCAATACATCGCTTTGTTTGATGTAACAAGAACGTAATATACGATCCCATGACCAATGTTGGTTGATAGGGCGCTCATTGGTCGGAATATCTTGTACCGTTTTTAATTCTTTGTCTAGGTAACCGTCATGTTGTACAAATATGCCCAGTTCTTTATCTTCAGGCATGTACATATTGTCTATGATTTCTTTCCACCGGTATGTCTCTTCTTTATCAAAAGAAGTCTTTCTACGGATACGAGCATACTCATCAGGGTATTCTAACGCTATCATCTCCAAATACTCGAGGGTCACATTTAAACATTGTATGCAAGAGTAGTTCGTGTACCAGTTATTGTCAACGTTGTTTTCATATTCGTTAGGACCGGTAACTCCTAATATTACATATTTTTGTTTGGGCTGCGAGAAAGAAACTCGTTGGCTCCAAAAGCGACTGATTGCGATGAGTACCTCCAATCCGTAATGAGCGACATACTCTTTGTTGCCGGTCATGGTGGTATACAACATGATGGCGTAAGCTATAATGCTGTTGCGGTGTATTTCTTCGAAGGTGATTTCCCATTCGTTATGGCATTCGTCTCCATTGATGGTAACCATGGGGTAAAGAGCTGCGCCTCCACTAAATCCAAGTTTTTTAGCGTTCTCAATGGCTTTAGGTAAGTGATTGTATCGATAAAGTAATAAATTACGCGCTACGTCTTTAGGATTAGACAATAAGAAGAAGGGTACGCAGCATAACTCTGTGTTCCAATAGGTATTTCCTCCGTATTTTTCGCCTGTAAATCCTTTGGATCCGATGTTTAGTCGTGGGTCGTCTCCCCGATAGGTTTGGTTCAATTGAAAAATGTTAAACCGAATTCCTTGTTGCGCTTCGGGATCTCCGTCTATGATTACATCTGTTTCGTTCCAGATGTCTTCCCACACCTTTTTATGTTCGTTTACCAGTGCATCCCATCCTATTGCTTTTGCTTTTTTACTTTCAGATACAGCTTCATCAACCAATAGCTGACGATCGTAGTAAAGCGAACTTAGAACAGCGGTATATTTTATCAAAGTGACCCGCTCACCGGGTTTTACATCGGCTCCAATACTGAACCCGGTCATTTTTTCTTTCTCTATCTTAATGGGATTCCCGGTGATTTCTTTGCTGTTTTTAAAGAGCTGGTATGTCATGCAACTACACACTTGCGAGTCTTCATGTCGTGTCTGCGTCCATAAATAAGCATATTCAGAGGTTGTTTCAGCTCGTAAAATATTCCACATCTTTTCATTGAAATTAGATGTCTCATGCTTTACGTCACCATTTATGTAGGGAACCAGTGATATTTTCCCTTCGTAATTGACTGATGTTACGCTGTATTTTATAATACATAGGTTTTGATTTGCCATGCTGGTTATGTGCTCAACATGTACTTTCAGTTTATGACCTTTGGGTGAAGTCACCTGGAAATCGCGATAAGAGATTCCCTCTTTCATATCGAGTCGTCTCTCAAAGGAATCTACATCCCAGAGTGCCAGGTCGAGTTCTTCGTCAATTAATCTCACAATAATTCCACTCCAATTGGGCGCATTCGGTATACGGGTGAAATAGTTGGGATATCCGTTTTTCCACCATCCCACACGAGTCTTGTCCAGAAATGAAATACCTGCCAGATAAGAACCTTGTAACGTGTCACTGCTATATGTTTCCTCAAAATTGCCACGCTGTCCCAACCTGCCGTTTCCCAAACTGAAAATACTTTCGAAAGCGCGCAGGTTGTCAGCGTGAAAACTCTCTTCAATAACATTCCATTCATCTGTTTTGAGGAATTTCTTCATGATATAGTGCCGTTTTAATAATAAATAACTGCTACAAGGTTTGTATCTTCTACAAAAATACTTTATAAAAATGACAATGCAAGTATTTCCCTTGTTTTTTATTTATCGTTTGTGTGTACCACTGTTTCTTTAACGAAATATACACAGCAGGCACCTATCATTAATAATGCACCGGCAAGAACTAACATATTTATTTGTTTGCCTCCCACTAAGTGTAAAATGCCGCCACCAACTACGGCTGCCACAATTTGCGGAATGCAAATGGTTCCGTTGAATAATCCCAGATAAGCTCCCATGTTTTTACCGGAAATGGAGTTGGTCAATATGGTGAATGGCATTGCCAACATCGCTGCCCAAGCGCAACCTATCAGTAAATAAGATATGAATAATAGATATTGATCGGTAAAAAACAGGGTGGATACAAAACCACAGCCACCTAACAGTAAACTTAACGAGTAAGCTAATTTGCGAGATTTGAATAATGGAAGTATCACTGCCCATACAACCGAGCCGATGGCTTGTACGGCAAATAGTATGCCTACCCAGTTCCCGGCTTCCTGGTAGCCGGCGTTTTGTACGTTAGTGGTATTCCAAACGGTATCAGCTATAGCTCCATTGGTATATGTCCACATGTACATAAAGGCGGCCCAGCTAAAGAATTGGACCAGTCCGACTGTCCAGAATACTTTGGGTGCATGTTTTAATAAGGATATAAAATCTGTTTTTTCTTGTTTCTCATCAGCCGTTATACCATGAAATTCTTCAAATTCTTTAGGAGGCATTTCTTTCACTTTGACAGATGTGTATATTACGCAAAGCATCAGGATAGCCGATCCGATGTAAAATGAGTAAATAACAGAATCGGGAACCGTTCCTTTGGCTGCTACATTGTTAATGCCTATCCACGTAAATAAAAAAGGGAAAAGGTAACCCATCAGACTGCCGGCATTGCATAAGAAACTTTGAATGGAGTAGGCCAAGCCTTTTTGCTTTTCGTTAACCATGTCACCTACCAACATTTTAAAAGGTTGCATCGCCATGTTGATTGAAGTATCCAGAAACATGAGAGAAATGAGTCCGAATATCATAGCTGTGCTTACAGCCATTCCGAAACTTCCGGCATTGGGGAGCAAACACATAACTAGTACCGCAACGAGAGATCCTATAAATAAATAGGGAATGCGTCGGCCGAATCGGGTCCATGTTTTATCACTTGCCGATCCGATAATGGGTTGCACAATAATTCCGGCCAATGGTGGCAGTATCCAAAAATAACTGAGGTTGTGCGGATCGGCACCCAAGGTGGCAAAGATTCGACTGATGTTTGCACTTTGAAGTGCATAGGCTATTTGTACGCCGAAAAATCCAAAACTGATGTTCCACAGTTTCCAAAAACTTAAATCTGGTTTTACTTTCATGGTATTATTTCTTAGTAATTATTATTTTGTGGTTCCTCGAACTACCAGATTGGTTTTAACAATCCGGTTGTTGTTTTTTTGTTCTCCGCTTGTTCCCTCTAAGCGGCCTATTAAAATCTCAAAAGCACTTTCTCCAACTTCTTGTCCGTGTTGCTCTACGGTAGTTAGTTTCGGATCTGTACTTTGTGCAATGGCTCCATCGGTAAAACCACAGATCGAGACTTCATCGGGTACTTTAAGCCCTACTAGTTTACAAGCATACAAAATGCCTGAAGCTGTTTCGTCGTTAATAGCAAAAAAACCGTCGGGACGATTCTTTTTTTCCAGCAGGTCGGGCGTGATGGCTATGGCTTGTTCGCGGGTATCGCATAATTTAATCATGTTATCGTCTACCGGAACTTTGTATTTTCTCATGGCATCCAAATAACCGTTTCTTCTATTTTTGGATATTTCCAAATGAGGTGGCCCGCTATAAAATAAAATACGTTTGCAGCCGGTCTGAATCATGTATTCAACGGCAGCAAAAGAACCGGCATAATCGTCAACAACCACTCGTTCGGTATTGATACCGGTACAAATGCGGTCATAAAAAACAATAGGTATGTTGTTGTTCAGGAGTTCTTGGTAGTGATCGTATTGAGAGGTGTCTTTAGCCAATGAAGTAATAACGCCGCATACTCTTGCAGCAAGAAAGGAGTGTACTATTTTAACTTCCTGTTCGTACTCTTCATTGCTCTGTGCCACTAAAATGTTATAGCCGGCTTTAGCCGCCTGCATTTCTATGCCGCTTAATACGCAAGAGAAAAAATGATGTACCAATTGCGGGATAATAACACCAATGGTGTTTGAACGACTGGTACGAAGATTCAGGGCCAAAGCATTGGGCTTATAATTATGTTCGCGCGCGTATTTGTTGATGGCATCTCGAGTATCCTGACTAATGTCGGGGTTGTCTTTTAATGCCCTGGACACAGTTGAAGGAGAGACGTTCAACGCCTTGGCGATATCTTTTATTGTGATCTGCGGTTTGTTCATGGTTCTCAATGTTTCAATCAAAGGTAAATAATACAAAGGAAATAACAAAACCATTGCATGTGGACTTTGTTTTAACTGTATGCAAAAATAATGGAACGAACCGCAATTGTTTGATTATGAGGTGTGTTTGATTCCGCATCGGAGTGCAAACGATTGCACTGTGCTAAATGCAGATTTGACTAAATAAGTTGTATCGCTCATGTTAAGAAGTCCTATTTTTGTTGCAGTGACAAACGAACAGAATGAGAGGTTCTGTTAGTGATGTGAAATGTATATTCAATATATTGTTAACTTTAATTTTAAGAATGCATGAAGCAAGTTAATCTTAGAATCCTTCGAACGATTCTTCCCCTGCTATTAGGGATGTTCTTGTCAATTGGCGCTTTTGCTCAACAGATCTCTATTAAGGGACATGTGAAAGATGTAACAGGCGAGCCAATTATTGGTGCTAACATATTGGTTAAAGGCACTTCGAACGGAACAATTACAGATTTTGATGGTAACTTTGTTCTGAATGCTCCTCAGAATTCTATTTTAGTATTCTCATTTGTAGGATACAAGTCGGCCGAGATTCCAGCAGCCCGTAACATGGTAGTTACGCTTCAGGATGATGCGGTGATGCTTGAGGAGGCTGTAGTTATCGGCTACGGTACAGTGAAGAAAAACGATGCAACAGGTTCGGTTACGGCTATAAAACCTGATAAATTGAATCGTGGACTTACAACCAATGCGCAAGATTTGATGGCCGGTAAAATAGCCGGTGTAAATGTTGTTTCCAATGGTGGTACGCCGGGTGGTGGAGCGACCATACGTATTCGTGGTGGTTCTTCTCTTTCGGCTAGTAATGATCCGTTGATTATCATTGATGGTTTGGCAATGGATAACGATGGCGTTAAAGGTTTGGCCAACCCTTTGTCAATGGTAAACCCCAACGACATTGAAACTTTTACGGTATTAAAGGATGCCTCTGCAACTGCTATCTACGGTTCACGTGCATCAAACGGTGTGATTATCATCACTACTAAAAAAGGTTCTGCCGGGGCAGCACCTAGTGTGGCATACGACGGTAATGTTTCAATGAGTAATGTCAAAGAGACGCTTGATGTACTGAACGCAAGTGATTATCGTAAGTGGATAGTAGCACTCTATGGAGAAGATAGTGATGCCTACAGAGCTTTGGGAAACAGTAATACTGACTGGCAAGATGAGATTTATAGAAATGCATTGAGTACAGACCATAATCTTACCATATCGGGAGGCTTGAAGAATATGCCTTATCGTGTTTCTTTGGGGTATACCAATCAGAATGGTATTATTGAAACTTCTAAATTTGAACGTTATACGGCATCTGTTAATGTAGCTCCTTCGTTCCTTGATGGTTATTTGAAATTGAACGGAAACTTGAAGGCGATGTTGGCTAAAAGCCGCTATGCCGATAGTGGAGTAGTGGGAGCAGCCGCTCGTTTTGATCCAACACAGTCTGTTTATTCTTCTGATGATGTTTACAAAAACTATTTTGGTGGGTATTTCCAGTGGACAACAAATGGTACTTCTTTGAATGATCCGAACTGGACGCGCACATTCAACTCATTGGCACCTGCCAATCCGGTTTCTACACTCGAAATGAAAAACGATAGAGCCACATCGAAATCTTTAGTAGGTAATCTGGAAGTTGATTATAAATTTCATTTCTTACCCGATCTTCGTCTTCACATGAATGGAGGTATGGATGTTTCAACCGGTAAGCAGAACACGGATGTAAGTCCTTATTCAGCTTCTAATAACTATTACGGTAGTTATGGATGGGAAAAGATTGATAAATATAATCTTTCTTTCAACTCTTATTTACAATATACTAAGGAGTTGAACATTCACAACTTTGATGTAATGGGTGGTTACGAGTGGCAACATTTTCACCGCGAAGGATCTTCACGGTACAATGGTTATTATCAGTCTACTCATACTGAAAAACCGGGTGAAGCATATAACCTGACAACAAAAGAATGGGCTTCAGAGAACTTTCTGGTTTCTTTCTTTGGTCGTTTGAATTATTCTTTATTGGATAGGTATTTGTTTACTGCTACTGTACGTCATGACGGTTCTTCTCGTTTCCACAAAGACAATCGTTGGGGAACATTCCCTTCATTCGCATTGGGATGGAAAATAAAAGAAGAGGCTTTTATGAAAGATGTAGATCTTTTCTCTGATTTGAAACTCAGATTAGGATATGGTATGACAGGACAGCAAAACATTGGTAGTGATTATGCTTATTTTGCTTCTTACAATGCCAACAAAGATGGTGCTTATTATCCTATCGGTTACGGAGATGGTGAGACTTATAGGCCCAATGCTTATAATAAAAACCTGAAGTGGGAAAAAACAACAACTTACAATGCCGGATTGGATTTTGGTTTCCTTAATGGTCGCATCACTGCTTCGGCTGATTATTATTTCCGCAAGACTGATGACTTGTTGAATTATGTATATGTTGCTGCCGGTACAAACTTTAAGAATCAGGTAAATGCGAATGTAGGTTCTTTGGAAAACAGAGGCTTTGAATTTACAATCAACGCAAAACCGATTGTTGAAAAGGATTTGACTTGGGATGTTGGTTTTAATCTGACATATAATAAGAATGAAATTACTAAATTAACCAGTGGTGAAGGCGAAGGATACTATGTTACTACAGGTGGTATTTCTGCCGGAACAGGAAATACGGTTCAGGCGCATGCTGTTGGACAACCGGCTTCTTCTTTCTATGTATACCAACAAGTATATGATAAAAACGGTAAACCGATTGAAAACTTGTTTGTAGACCGCAATGGTGATGGCGTAGTCAATGAAAGTGATAAATACTTCTATAAAAAGCCAACAGCAGATGTGTTGATGGGATTCACCTCTAAATTAATTTATAAAGCTTGGGATTTAAGCTTTTCACTGCGTGCCAGCTTTAATAATTATGTATATAATGATGTAGAATCAAACAACAGTGATATGGGTACACTCTATGCTCCTTCGAATTTTTTGGTTAACCGTCCTACCATGGTACTTGCCAATAACTTCCAGGGAACAGGTAACTACTATATGTCCGATTATTATGTACAGAATGCTTCTTTCCTGAAATGTGATAATATTACGTTGGGATATTCATTCAAGAGACTCTTTGGATTAGGTGTTAGTGGACGTGCTTATGCAGCAGTATCCAATGTCTTTACGATTACTGATTACAAAGGCCTTGATCCGGAAGTAAACGGAGGTATTGACAGAGATATCTATCCACGTCCGTTGGTTTCACTTATCGGTTTAAGTCTTAACTTCTAAATCACTTAACATTTAAAGAACATCATTATGAAATTAAGATATTTAAAATCAATTATACCGGCAGCAGCCTTGACATTGGCGCTCAGTGTAACCTCTTGTGTGAGCGATTTGGATGTTAATCCGATTGATCCGAGCACAACAATGGAATTTAATCAAAACGAAGTTTTTACTAAAATTTATGCAACACTCGGCTTGACAGGACAGGAAGGTCCTGCCGGAAGTGGTGACGTAGATGGAATCGATGAAGGAACTTCTGATTTTGTACGCTTGATATGGAATTTGAATGAATTACCCACCGATGAGGCTCATTGCAACTGGGGTGATGTGGGAATTCCTGAATTGAATTATGGCGCATGGGGAGCTTCTCACAGCCAAATTACAGGTTTGTATTATCGTTTATACTTTGATGTAACTTTATGTAACTTCTTCTTGGAACAAACGGAAGGAAAAACGGATGCGGAGTCTGTTGCCCAGCGTGCGGAAGCCCGTTTTATTCGCGCATTGAATTATTACTACCTGATTGATATGTTTGGCAATGTTCCTTTGGTAACAAGTGTTTCAACAGAGAACCCTCAACAAGCAAAAAGAAGTGAGCTGTTCAACTTTGTTGAAACGGAATTATTAGCTATTGAACCTGATATGAAGGAGCCACGTACTAATACGTATGGCCGTGTTGATAGGGCAGCTGCATGGTTATTGTTGTCACGCTTGTACTTGAATGCTGAAGTCTATACCGGTACTGCACGTTGGACAGATGCTGCTACTTATGCCGAAAAAGTGATGAACTCTGCTTATACATTGAGCACTACTTATAAACATTTGTTTATGGCTGATAATAATGGTAGTTCTGTTAATACAGCGAACACTGAAATTATCCTTCCTATTTTGCAAGATGGAGCTACAACCAAAAATTACGGTGGTAGTTTGTTCTTGATTGCATCAACACATAAGGATGATATGCCTTACTACGGCACTACCGAAGGATGGGCAGGAAATAGTTGCCGTCCTCAACTGATGGCTAAATTCTTTCCAACATCCGATGCTCCTAATGTAGGAGTTACTGAAATGGTTACAGCTGCTAAAGATGATCGTGCTTTGTTTTACGGAATTGATCGTACGTTGTCCATAGATGATGAATCCAAATTTGTCAATGGCTTCTCTTGTGCTAAGTATTCAAACGTAAGAGCAGATGGAGCTTCATCTAATGATTCCAAATTCACCGATACGGATGTGCCTTTTATGCGGGCTGCCGAAGCTTACCTTACTTTTGCTGAAGCAACTCTCAGAGCAAACAACAACATCAGTTCGGATCCCGTAAAAAATGCGATTAATGCTCTTCGTACACGTGCTAATGCAAAGACGGAGACTTCTTATACCTTGAGTATGATTTTGGATGAGTGGTCCAGAGAATTTGCATTCGAAGGCCGTCGTCGCTCTGATTTGATCCGTTTTGGCAAATTTGGTGGTAACTCTGATTATACTTGGCAATGGAAAGGTGGTACTCAGGCAGGAACCAGTTTTAGTGTAAACTATAACTTATATCCTATTCCTACCAACGACTTGAATTCGAACTCTAATCTGATACAGAATCCTGGTTATTAATGAGGTTGCAACAAGATTTAGTAATTAATAAAAAGTAATGATTATGAAAAAAATAACGATATGGGCATCCTTGTTCTTGGGATTATCTCTTTTCACAGCTTGTGAGGATGACAGAGATTCAAATCCGATATTACAGGATCCAACTGCTTTTGTATTGAATACGCCTGCCTACTCTACGGCAGTATATGACTTGTCGAAGTCTTCAAGTGTGGAACTGACTTGTTCGCAGCCTGATTACGGTTTTACTGCTGCAACAGTCTATACGGTTCAGGTTTCGTTAAACAACGATTTTACAACCGAAGGAACTTATACTACTTTAGCTACTACTTATACAACAGCCAAAATGAATGTTGATGCATCGGAAATTGCGACAGCAGCAACTACAATGGCTTTAGCTAATGGCAAGACAGAAGATGAATTTCCTATTGTGACCAAGATGTATGTTCGTCTTAAGGCGGCATTAACAAACGGAACGGGAGAAATATATTCCAATGTGGTTGAATTACAGAATGTTCGCGTACATTTCGCATTAAGTCCGGTTGTGTTACCCAAAACAATGAATATCATCGGAAGCGGTGTTGGCGGATGGGATTGGGAGAAAAACGCTATTGCAATGATTCCTACCTATGACAATAACGGTACGTTCTGGAGAATGATTTATGTTCCTGAGAAGGGCGAACTGAAGTTCAACATTGAAAAGGCTTGGGATGGCGTTGAGTTTGGAACCACTGCTACGTTGAAAGATAATGCAGAGGCTGGTTTAAGTGGTGACGGTAATATTGTTGTTGCGAATGCCGGTTGGTATCTGGTGGTTGTAAAAGCTGAGATCGTTGGCCGTAACATTGTTTACACCGTTGAGTTTAATAAGCCTGAGGTTTATTTGATGGGTGCAACAGCCGGCGGTTGGGATGTGCTTGATAGCAATCTGTTTGATGTTCCTGCAGATGGAGAAGGGTTCTTTATTTCCAAACCTTTTGCTGCTACTGACGAGGTACGTATGTGCGTTAAACTGAAAGATGTTGATTGGTGGAAAACTGAGTTTATCGTTTTGGCAGATGGTCTTATTTCTTATCGTGGTACCGGAGGAGATCAGGAAAGAATTAGTGTCAACGCAGGCAAGAAAGCTTACCTGAACTTTATGACTGGTAAAGGAAAGTATGAGTAATAACATTTAATCAGGAAATGAATATGAAAAAGATAGCATTATATATGCTCATGCTGGCATCAGCATTGGTTGCTTGCGATGAGGACTTTAACGAAGATGTTGCTGCTCCGCAGAGTTGGGAACAGGAAGATGGTAAATCGGTTTCTTTCTCAGCTACGGCTGCTTCGGCAATTGATTTAGCAACGGTTACGACCGATTCGGTTGCTGTTTGTTCATTCACCGCTCCGCCGGTGAGTGAAGGGCAAACGATTACCGGGTTCGATCTGAGCTTTGACCAAAAAATACTTTTGAATTTAACGCCAACGGGTAAAGTTGCAACAGCCGATTTACAATCGGCTGTAACACAGCTTTTTGGCAAACGTCCGCAAGCGAGAACCATGAAAGGTGTTGTTCATGCATACATGAAGACGAATGGTCAGGTGTTCCGTGCTTCTTCCGATACGATTAATATTATTGTTACCCCGGTGGCTCCCGTTATTGAAACGGCTTATTATTTAATCGGTAATATGAATGATTGGGACGGAGCCAAATTAGTTAAATTCAATCACAGCGGTAAAGATGTGTATGAAGATCCTTATTTTACTGTTATCGTTAAGGTGCCTGCCAATTGTTACTGGAAAATCATTCCTCAATCGAATGTGGATGCAAGTAATGTATGGGCTAACCCCGGCGTTCTTGGTCCGTCTGCTGATGGTGATACTTCTGCAACGGGTACATTAGTAAACGATAATGCTCAAGCCGGTAAAATAGCTGAGGAAGCAGGCTACGTTAAGTTTACATTGAATATGATGGAATCAACTTACACCATTGACTACATTGGTGACATGGTTCTTCAATTATATGTACCGGAGGCTGATCAAGTTTGGAATTCCGATTTGACACCTATTATTTATTGTCAGAACTATGACAAGAAGTATGATGGATATGTTAACTTTACAGCTGCCGGTCAAGCGTTTAAGTTTACCGCTCAACCAAGCTGGGACGGTACTAAATACGGTAACGGAGGAGACGGAACTCTCAGTACTGACGCTGACGCTGGAAACATGAGTGTAACCGAAGCCGGTTATTACCGCTTAACTGCTAATTTAGCAACAACTCCTATGACCTATACGGTGACCAAAACTGTTTGGGGAATTATTGGTGATGCAACACCGGGCAGTTGGGATGCTTCAACTGATATGACTTACAATGCAACGACCGGTGAATGGACTGTAACGGCTGAATTAACAGGAGGAAAGGTCATGAAGTTCAGAGCTAATAATGCATGGGATATTAACTTAGGAGGTAATGCAAGTAATCTGACTTATGGCGGCGACAATATGAGCATTGCTGAAAGTGGTACTTATTTAATTACCTTAAACTTAAGTGATCCTAAGGCTTATAAATGCACAATTGTAAAACAGTAACAACATACTGTTCAGTATAATGATCGGGGCTTCAACAGGTACACTGCTTGGAGCCCTGATTTTAAAATTTTAGTTTTATGAAGAGATATAAGTATTGGTTTTTATTATTGATTCCTTTTTTAATAGTTGCTTGCAGTGGTAGTGATGATCCTGTCATAGAACCACCGGTTGTTCTCAAAGAAGGTTTGAACTATTCTCCAACTGCTCCCGATGCGGATCAGGAGCTGACAATTACTTTTAAAGCAGGTAGTACTTCTGCTTTGTATAATTATGTTGGCGATGTTTATGTTCACATAGGCGTAATTGTTGATGGAAGCTGGAAGTATGTTCCTGCCGAATGGACGGAAAATATCTCAAAATGTAAAATGACCAAAACGGCCGACAATGTGTGGAGTGTCAAGCTGTCTCCTACTGTTCGGCAATGGTTTGCCTCGGGTGAAACTTCCATTCAGAAACTGGGCATTGTGATTCGCAACGCCGATGGCAGCAAGAAGGGCTTAACTGATGATGCCTTTGTTTCTGTTACCGATTCAAAATACAAGCCATTTACGCCTGCGGCTATTAAATATGCTACCTTGCCTGCCGGAGTAAAGGAGGGAATTAATATTGTTAATAGTTCTACTGTTACGTTGGTGCTTTACGACAAGGATAAGAGTGGTAATCACAAAGATTATGCGCATGTGATAGGTGATTTCAATAGCTGGAAGTTGACAAATGATGATAAATCTCAGATGAATCGCGACGACGCTGCCGGCTGTTGGTGGATTACATTAAGTGGTTTGACGGGGACTAAAGAGTATGCTTTCCAATATTATGTAGGAACGGCGGCAGAAGGTGCCACGCGTCTGGCTGATGCCTATAGCAGAAAAATACTTGATCCGGATAATGATTCTTATATATCTTCTACTACCTATAATGAAGACAAGACGTATCCTCAAGGAGCTGAAGGCATTGTTTCCGTGTTTAAAACAGAACCGGATACTTACACGTGGAAGAATACTGCTTTCAAAATGAAGGATAAAGATGATCTGGTGATTTATGAGATGTTGTTGCGTGACTTCACTGCTTCGGGCGACCTCAACGGAGCTAAGGCTAAATTGAGTTACCTCAAATCTTTAGGGGTAAATGCCATTGAGTTGATGCCCGTACAGGAATTCGACGGAAACGATAGTTGGGGCTATAATCCTTGTTTCTTCTTTGCGCTCGATAAAGCGTATGGAACTGACAAGATGTATAAGGAGTTCATTGATGCATGTCATGGAGAAGGCATTGCTGTTATTTTTGATGTGGTTTATAATCATGCCACCGGCTCTCATCCGTTTGCTAAACTTTATTGGAACAGTGCAACGAACAAAACGTCTGCTCAGAATCCATGGTTTAATGTGGATGCACCTCATCCTTACAGTGTGTTTCATGACTTCAATCATGAATCTCCTTTGGTTCGTGCTTTTGTAAAACGGAACCTTGAATTCTTGCTAAAAGAGTATAAGATTGATGGTTTCCGCTTTGACCTGACGAAAGGATTTACACAAAAAAGCAGCACGGAGAGTACGGCCTCAGCTTACGATGCTACTCGCATTGCTATTCTTAAAGATTACAACAGTACGGTGAAAACAGTCAATCCTTCGGCCATGATGATATTGGAGCATTTTTGTGATAACGCAGAAGAGAAGGAGTTAGCTAATGACGGCATGTATTTGTGGCGTAACATGAACTATGCCTATTGCGAATCGGCTATGGGACTTCCCGGTAATTCTGATTTCTCGGGCTTGTATGACACTTCAATGCCTATGGGCTCTTTGGTTGGGTTCATGGAAAGCCACGACGAGGAACGCATGAGTTTTAAACAAATCGCTTATGGTAATTATACGTTTAAAACGAGTCTGGCAGATCGCATGAAGCAACTGAAAGTGAATACGGCTTTCTTCCTTACTGTACCCGGCCCGAAAATGATTTGGCAATTTGGTGAATTGGGTTACGATTATTCCATCGAAGAGAACGGACGTACCGGCAAGAAACCTGTTAAGTGGGAGTATTATGATGATGCAAGCCGCAAAGCGCTTTATGACACCTATGCCAAGCTGATGACTTTGCGAAATGCAAATACTGAATTATTTGATACTTCAGCACTCTTTAGCTGGCAGGTAAAAGGAAATACTAACTGGTTGAACGGCCGCTTCCTGACTCTTGAAGGGGGAGGTAAGAAACTTGTTGTTGCAGGCAACTTTACGAATCAGGCAGGCAGCTATACCGTTACCTTCCCGCATACGGGCACGTGGTATAACTACATGACGGGAGAATCTGTTTCTGTGTCGGCTACTAATCAAACGATAAGCATACCTGCACACGAATTCAAATTGTTTGTAGATTTTCAGTCTAACTAAATTGTATTTGTATTCGTTGAAACGTAATATGTTAAGTGGCAACTTTGTGTATGCAAGCACAAAGTTGCCACTTTCTTTTTAAGACTATTTATTTCGTTTGGAATGCGCGTGTACGCGTGTTGCCTTAATTGGCTATAGCAAATGTAGCTAATGTTTGGGAACCTTTTCGAAGTTCGAGTTTATTGTCCTTAATTCTGTAATTATCCGTTTCGCTCAACGCTTTCAATACGGCATTTTCTATTTCCATACTTTCCATGCAGTACTTACGGGTTGAAGCCAAATCGCCAAACTTGAGACTCTTTTCTTTCAACTCTACAGGTCCCGAGAAATAATTGCAACCACTGTTGCCACTTGCCTGGTTATTCTCTATTTTTAGTGTCACAGGGTTTTCTTCGCTCGGTTTAAGTTCCTTTGAAGAGGTGGCCACAGTTCTCAATTTCCATTGTGTTGCTGTAATAGAAACGTCTTGTTGTGTTCTTTTTGATGTGGCACATGAACTTAAAATCATGCAAAATGTAAAAATAAGAATCGATACTTTTTTCATTACTTCATTATTTTGATTGGTTATTTATAGTCTAAATGAAGTAAAAGTGCATTGCTTGCTTCGTGAAGGGTGTAATTTAGATTTGTTTAACGGTCACAAAAAAAGGTATCTGTTGCAGATACCTTTTTTATAGTTTGTCACATAGCGTACAGATGCTTCTCTATAATTAGAATTTATATCCTATTGTTAATGCAGCGTTGGTGTTTTTCCCTTTTGGGCTTGCTGTGCCAAAGATATCTTCTACCTCATCTTTCACATCAATCAGGTTTGTTAATCCCAAATCGCAGTTAAGACCTACGCATAGTTGTCCGAATTCGGCATCAATGCCCAATCCCAATCCCATGTCGAATCGTTTTAGTTTATAACCTGAAGCTTCCTCAATATCATCATTGAAAGCATCAACACTAACTCCCCCCGATTTATATTTGCCATCTAGTGCGTATGCCAGATAAGGTCCTGCATGGAATACAATTTTGGTGTTGTTGTCAACGGGTAATTTATATCCAAAGTGGATAGGCAATTTTAGATATGACAGATTGAGTTTTACATCATCTTCTTTAGTACCTTCCAGTGAATAACTTAGTCCGGTTAATAAATAGAAATTGTTTTGTAATGCATAATCCATTGTTACGCCTAAGTTAAAGCCTACTTTGGCATCTCCTTTTAAATCTTGTGTCATATTAGAAAGGTTAAGACCTCCCTTTACTCCAAAAGTTACCGGTTTCTCTTGGGCGCTTAGGTTAACGCAAAGTAGTAATGCAATAGCTGTCAAGCCAGTTTTAATAGTCATTTTCATAATCTTACTTTTAATAATTCAAGTTTCGCAAGTTAATGAGATATGTTGACATGATGGCATAAAAAAGGCATAGGAGTTTCTGTATGTTGCAGAAAATGAGTAAATTTAAAGTGCAAACTAAAATTAATACTCGCCCCTATGCTTATGCACAAAGTTACAACATTCCTCTCAGAGATCAGCATCTTTTTCCGGGAAAATGATTCCCATAAAGCCATGTATACCATTATGGATGTGATTAAAGGGTTAAAAATGACAGAGCTATCCCTCTTTGGGACAAAGAGCAAATGCAACCATGTATATACATTGCTGCAAGTGT
>NZ_ATZI01000016.1 GCF_000428125.1 Bacteroides graminisolvens DSM 19988 = JCM 15093 | reverse complement strand
AAAGATGGAATGAGGTTATAAAGGATAAAATACTTGTTGCTGCACTTATAGACAGAATTACGCAAAAAGCTTATCTGGTAAATATGAACGGGGATTCTTACAGACTGAAGCAGACGAAATTATTAAACAAAAAATAAATGATTTATTATGTGTATAGAAGTTTATCTAAACAGAAAACGGGAAAAGGGAAAATATCCTTTGCCACGTTCCAACATTTTAATATTTTTGCAAGTGGCAGTGGTCCATTTTTTAATTATTATATGGTACCTTTTCTGATTATTATTTACAAGATAAGGGTACCAGGTCCAAAACGTTCGATACAATCGCCCGCGAAACACAGACCCGTACTCTCTTTCACCCAGATAATCTCATACTGGCTATGAAAATGCCACGGATAAGTGAAGTGCGCATAATCATAGTAACGCGAATTAATGGGGTTTACTTCCGTAATGGGAAGTTTTTCACTCATGATCTTTTTCTTCGATTCCATAACAGAGGCTTGGCAAATGCTTTAATTTTTAAGTGAATATTGAATATAACAGAAACAAAGATACAACCATTTATAGCAATATACGCATTAGCCGTTTCAAACACTTTTTCAATCGTTACTATGAACATCACATTGGTTACAAAGATTTTGCCGGCAGTTACAAGGCTTCATGAAAAGCCTTGCTACAAGCTTTTTGAAGAAGAAAGTCTTGATTCGCTAATGAGCTATATACCTCAGGGGGTGTGAGCTATATAGCCTATGCTCACGGGCTATATACCTCGACATGCTTGGGCTATATAGCTCACGGAGCGTGGTCTATATAGCCGGGGAAAGGCGCTAGTGTCTCCAGCAATGACCGTCGTCATCCCACACGGCATTGATGGCGGGGCGCGGTGGGGCTCCCTCGACTATGGGCATGCCGCAGTAGGTTCGCCGGCCGTCGACCAGCGTTTCGAAGCGGAACGGATCGGGTGCAGCTTCCTCTTGCTTTTGCAAACGGGCCATGAGCTGCTTGCAGTCGGCCGATTGCATCCAGAAGAAAAACCGACGTTTGGCATCGTTCACCGTGGGAATGGAGTTTTCCTCGCCAATGAGGCTGATGTAGGTGGAAAAGGCCAGCAGCAAAGCGTCGAAATGTGCGGCGAATTTCAACCCCATGCCACTCTTCATGGCCATCTGCTCCTGCCAGATGGTTTCGTGCTTCATCTCTGCCACCGAACGAAGCAGTTCTTCCGGTGAAGAGCAAGAGTTCGCTTCGCTCTCACTCTTCAAAGAAGTAATTATATGATTACTCTCTCTCTGTAATGCTAAAGCGTTCGCTTCGACACTTTGGCTGATTTTCAGGCTTTTAGCTAGTCCTCCGAGACGTCCATGAGCCCGACATGAGCTCACAACTCGGTCGTGCGCTGCCATTCTTTCGGACAGCCCCGGGGAATAAAAAGAGTCATCGGTTAGCACAAATAAATCATAATCGGATATAATTCTCATCAATCTTTTGGATGATGTATTTGCTCTTCTCGACAGATGCGAAAGCATTACATACGAAGCAGCATATTCACGCTGCATGCGTAAAAATTCAAGAATAATCCAATAGATTCCATAACCGGTCATTCCTTCTTGTTTGATCAAGCTCATCAGTTTGGCATCACTAAAAGCCGAAGCATCGTGTTTAAAATAAAAGTTTTTTCCCATTTTCATAATCAAATTAATTGGTTAACAAAAGCGTTAACTATCTGATTATAAAGATTCAAAAAAAGAAATGAGTTTCCTGTTACCTTTTTAGTCAACACGAGAAGAAAAAAGACGAATAATATTGGTACAACAGCAAAAAACAGCAAAAAAGAGGTTTTATGCCTGTACTATTTCGCCCAAGGCATCCACTTTTTATAATCAACGTCTTTAAACATTTCTGCTTTGGTAACAATCGTATTTACGTCCTGTTTTCCTAATAAGAATTTATCAATAAATGCCTCAACTTCAGGATATTGACTTAGCGGTAATTGGCAGTGTGGGTGTCCACCTTGTATAGAAAACCCCATTCTATCTTCTATCCCGAACGCTTCCCAAACTTTACGCGCTGCACGGCAAGATACATAATTAGACTCTTCGGCCAGCCATTCGTAATCCGTATTACCCAGAACAAGCAATGCACGGGGCATTATTAACGCTGCCAATTCATGATGATCAACCGGCAAACGATTTACATTCTTTTCTGAAAACAGAAACATGCTTTCCAAAAACCAGGCATGGTTAGTACGTCCCAATGTTTCTACGTTACCCAATGTTTCGGAAACACGCCATGCGTTTACGCCTCCACCTCCCGGTTCTTGGGCAATGGTCAAAGCAATACGTTCATCAAAAGCACCTGCGTACAAAGCCATTTTACCGGCAAACGAACAGCCCGACACTGCCAGATGAGAGGTGTCAATACGTGAGTTTTTACCTACAATCTCTACCCCATCTATCAAACGGCTTATCCCCCAAGGCCAAGCGCTATACGCTCCCATCTCTATCAACTCCGGATACAAACGGTTTATGGGTTCATTACCTCGTTTTTGTGTGTGAGACATTACTTGTGTAAAATTAAACGCAATCTGCGCTATGCCTCTCTTAGTAAACAATTCCGACGGAAGAGAGCCACTGGGCATTCCTATGCCTATTATAGCCGGAAACGGTCCGGCCCCCTCAGGATATTTAATAAATGCAGTCAGAACCAATGTTTGGCCATTGTTGTGCACCACAACGCGTAAGGTATCATTCGTGATCGATGCTTCCATACTATCTTTGGCAACCGTTGGCTTACAGCCTAACTCATAATGTTGTAATTGCCGGATAATCTCTGTACGGCGGCGTTCCCAATCTTTAAAACGGCTTAACCTCCCATTACCATTCGCCCAGGCTAATGGATCGGGCAAGGTCGTTATCTCCGGCAATTCATTAATTTGCGGAAAATCAGAAAAGGTATAGGCGTTACCCATGTTTTCCTTATCATAAACAAGCGGTAATTGTGCTCCGAGAGAGGACGGCCACAGCAGGGCTAGCAGACTCCAAACAATACAATTCAATTTTACTTTCATAGCATCATATTTTATAACAGACAGGTTTCTCGACGACAAAGATAATAGAACAAATCTAAAATGGCATAATATGATTGTTTATTCTAAAAAAAATACCACTTTTATTTATAAAAAGAAAACCCGTAGCACTGTTATTCAACGCTACGGGTTCTCAACACAAAAGTCTAACCTAATCAGTTTTAATACTGAAGATCACCACTAAAATCCTCACTGACATCTTTGCCGGCAAATCCGTCAGCCACACCTTTGTAAGCATGCTTACGACCATAGCTTGCATCCCATAAATTAGGAGCATCATCGGGTAGCCAGTTTTCATGTTCTGCAGGATCATCTGACACGCCCCAAATTGTAATACCATACTGCTGTGCTTGTGGTATGTACTTTTTATAAGATTCAATTACGTAACGGTACATTTCAGCTTGATCTGCAAATTGCGTATCGGTAGGAGATGCAGTTCCCAAAGCGATATCAAGTTCAGAAACTTTAATCAGCTTACCGCTAGCAGCAAGTGTTTGAAACATCTTATCTATTTGTTGCTTCAGATTCGCTATTCCATTCGCATCTTTACCGCTCAAACTTAAGTGCATCTGCGTACCAATGCCGTCAACCTTAGCCCCCTTACTTTCAATGTAAGTAACATAATCAATAAGTCCGGCTAACTTAGCTTCACTGACTTCCAGGTTGTAGTCGTTAATAAACAGCTTGTCACTATCACCGTTACCATACTGACGGGCAAGTTTAAAGGCCGTAACAGCATAGTCCTTACCCAAATATTTCACCCATGAAAAAATATCGTCTCCCGAAGATTCTGTTCCATCACGCAAAGTTCCACCCTCACGCATAGGCTCATTCACGACATCCCATGCTTTGATGTGCGACTTACAATGTGATACCATCTGTGAAATCCAGCTTTCTAAAGCATTACCTATTAGTAGAGCTTTTTCCTCGTCGGAAAGCGGAATAATCTGTACCCCGCGGGTAGCCGCTTTGGTAGTTGCTTTTTTCTCACCAAACTTAACATTATCAACGTAATAAGTACCGGCGGCCTTACCAAAGTTGATGCACAATCTTTGCATTCCCGCTTTCGCACATGTAAATTCCCCTTCAATAGGTACCCATTGCCCCACAGCAGTAGTGCCACTTACGTACCCTTCTCCTGCATAGCTGGTAGGATTCTGAACCTGAAAAGTAAAATCAGTATTCAGCACATCGGCCTTCACCATAGCCGAATAACAGTAGGTTTTACCTATTTCTAACTCAGCAGGCAAAGAATAGGCTGCTTGCGCCGAATAGGAATTTGCATCTTTGGGATTAACCAAAATCATGGCATAATCACTGTTGTAACCTTGACCTTTATCAGAAATCTTATGAGAAGAGTCGTTGCCCCAACCGCCCCATGGAGAGATGGTTGCTGTTTCGAAGGTGGTATTATCTATCACATTCAACATCTTATCTACATTCTCATTCTTCTCACCAAATTTGATATTATCAATGTAATAATTACCCGCTGCTTTGCCAAAGTTAATGCATAGCCTTGTAAGGCCTTCTTTGGTGCATTCAAATTCGCCCTCTATAAGCACCCACTGACCTACAGCTGTTGCGCCGCTTACATACCCTTCTCCTGCATAACTGGTAGGATTCTGAACCTGAAAGGTAAAATCAGTATTCACTACATCAGCTTTCACCATGGCCGAATAACAATACGTTTTACCTACAATAAGTTCAGAAGGTAGTGAATAAGCTGCTTGCGCCGAATAGGAATTCGCATCTTTGGGATTAACCAAAATCATGGCATAATCACTACTATACCCCTGTCCCTTTTCAGACACTTTTCGAGATGAGTCGTTACCCCAACCACCCCATGGGCTGATGGTTCCGTTTTCAAAATCACTATTATCAAGTATATTAATAATTTTCTCTGAATCATCTGGCGTTACAATGACTTTGTCGGCAATCAATGAATTGAGATACTTAGCATTCTGGTTTTGATGCCACACCAAGGTATGTCCAAAAACAGATATACCGGCTTCATCTGTTTTAACAAACAGCTTATCAATATTAGTAAAATTAAGACTACCATCTGATTTTACAACCGGACCATGTTTCATCAGGTATCCAATTGTAATTTCATTAAAGTTCTCGTTCACTAACTGATTGTAAGGTTCATTATCTGTATAGAGAGTCAACCCTACTCCGCAGCCTAACTTGAAATTAGGATCGGACACATATGTTTTTAAAGGTTCATAACGGGATATGGCTTCTCTCAACTGTAATGGTAATTCGGATGACGCCACCTCTCCGTGCGACGGATCTTTATACCAATTCATTTTTTCCTCATCACATGAGCTCATAGTAGTAGCCAGTAATGCCACTATTGGAATGATTTTATTGTATTTCATAATTATCACTATTAAAATTATTACTTACTCAGCAACAGTCGGGAAATCGGAATAAGTAGGCACACCCAACCGCACAATACGCCAATTATCAACATAAACCCTTACTGATGTTTCTTTTGAGATAAAGCTCTTGGTTTCGTCAGCACTATTTCCGGTAAGTTTATTTAATGTAAAATCTGAGTTTTCGAAATAGAACCCAAAGTTTTTATATGAGGCTGCATCACGCAAAGCTACAACATCTGCAAAAGTCATTGAAGAAACGTTTGCATTGGCCGCAAATACATAAAACTTACTAAAGGGAATAGTAACAGTAACCCACCCTGAGGATGAATAAGGGACGGCAGAACCTCCTGAAACCCAAGGAACGTAATTATAACATTGTTTGTTATCTGAAGAAGCCCATTCACCACCGTTTAAACCATTAATCAAACAAACCTTTAAAAATCCAGATTCGTTCCATGGGGTAGCAGCCGGAACATAAATATCAAATTGAAAACCAACTGAATCAATAGGAAGGGTGTGTGGTATACCCAATGCCGTTTCACTCCAATCGTCAACACCATTACCGGCTGTCCACACCTCGGCACAACGGTTTTTGCCCCCGGCAACAGGCAATTGTTTCGCCGCCGGCAATACACAGTAAGTTCCTTGAGACACATTGCCTTCACCTATGACTGCCGACTCCAGATCTTCCGGAGCAACCATGCTTGCGCTCGAACCCCAAGAACCCTGTTGCCCTTTCCCATCAAAATCAAGAATCACTCCTTTTTTGCAATTGAAATAAGCCGGAGAATAAGCACCTCCGTTAGCGCATTCAATGAAAATAGATCCTCCATTATCAGAAACCCCTTCGGGTACATTCACCATAAAATAAGTACCATCTTTACTTTGAGTAATGCCACTCGTAACAACCACGTTACCCGGGAAAACAACCTTTGTCACTTCTAATAAACCAGAACCAAAGACAATGATCGGTTCGCCCATTTTGGGCATGGTATTTGAGATCCTTGTAATGGCAGGTGCAGCCGAACGAATGGTAAAATTATGAGTATACTCTCCTGCATCCTTCACTAAGCGAATTGTATTGCGAATTGCTTCTTCTGCTTCTGTTGTGGGAATATTCTTGTTTACGCTTACTACAAAAGATTTATCAGAAACCATTACCGGATTAAAATAACAACTATAGCCATTAATGTACACTTTCTTTAAGCCGGTAAATCCTTTACCCTCTACACGAATAAGTTGTCCCAAACGAGCAAATTCAACCAATCTGTCAGGAACATCAGAGTCGGCATCTTCTAGGTAAACACCTGTAATAGTCATTTCAGCTCCATTATTGTTCTCATCATCATTGCAAGATGTCAATGTGAGAGAGGTAATAAAAAGGACTATAAATAAAACGACTGCTTTCAGAGCATTATAATTTATCATTAAGTTTTTCATACTTAAATAGGTATTTTTAATTAAACAAATCGGTAATTCGATCTTCTTTAAACTCATAAGAAACCGGCTCTGCTTTGAGCTGCGGATTCTGGACTGTTTCCGATTCCGGATAAGGCAATAAGAATATAGTTGCATCTATAGTTCCAATTGATCGGCTGCTGGGATCACGAGACTCATCAACAGATAAAGTTTGGGTTTCCGAGTTCCACAGCACCGGGGTATTAACATCTCTCTGCTGGTTCTTTATGTAATTCACCGTTTCCTGCTGTTTGTAGTAAGATCTACGAACAAGATCATACCAATACTGACCTTCCATGCACAATTCCATTCTACGTTCATGACGAATGTCTTCATAAGAAATTGCATCTTTCGGATTAAGTCCGGCTCTGGCGCGTATCTTGTTAAAATAATCAAGAGCCGTTTCATCAGAAGTAGTCGCATTGTTACCAAGTACTGCCTCAGCATAAATCAGATAAACCTCAGCCAAGCGCATCATGTATGTATTGATTGGACAACTCATTCGAGATATTTTTGGATTGTCTTTTGTTGATCCACAAACATATTTTTTCACATTCAAGGCTTGTTCCGTTTTCTCATAGGTGTATCCACCCTTAGAGGCTTGAATTTCCGGATATTGGTCGCCATATGCCATCCAGGTTGCCTTACGACGTTTGTCGCCCTTTTCATATTCAAATATCACATTGGGCTGTGCGCGAGTCCAGTATCCCCATGCAGCGTCGTCATCGGTTATTTCAGAACCACATGCAAAATATGCCTGTTGGGTATTCGTTTCACCATAAGATCCATTGGCAACCCATTGCAGAGCAAAGACAGATTCAGAATTATTATTATTTTCTATCTTAAATAAGTCTTCGTAATTATCCATTAGCTGGAAAGGACTTTCTTCAATCACTTTTTGGGCAGCTTTCTTGGCTAAATTTAAGTATTCCTCACTCCGCACTCCGCTATTAGCATCAGTACCATAACCTGCATAAGTTAAGTACACGCGCGAAAGCATTGCATAGGCACTATATTTATTAACCCGACCGGCTGCACTTGAAGTCCCGGGAAGATATTTTGCTGCGTACTCCAAATCACGCATTGTAAATTCGTATACGTCAGAAGTGGGACTTGTGTTGACAATAGGATTAGCAATTAAATCGTCTGTATTTTCATTCAAAATCACATTACCCCAAAGCATGGCCAGATAGCTATAAGCAACTCCCCTCATAAAGCGGGCCTCAGCAATGTATTCTTTTTTTGTATCTTCATTATTATAAGGACTATTTGTAATACCAATGATTACTTTGTTAGCCTGCTGAATCACATTATACAACGACGCCCATGCACTGACTAGCGGTCCGGTTAGCCCTGTTTCATTCAGGTCTGTAAACGGATAAATATAATCAGAGTAGGGAGCGTACAAGTTAAAGCCTCTACCATCACCTAACCCATAATAAAACTTATCATTAAAGTCGAACCAAACTTTATTATAAAGCGCTCCGGTGGCAGCACTAAAATCTTCTTCATTCTGATAAAAATTCTCAGCAGTAATACTGGAATTATTCTCGGTATCCAAGAAATCACTACATCCTGTTATCGTTAAAGATGCTGCCAATACAAGCGAGTATATATATTTACTTGTTTTCATATTCATATCTATTAAATTAGAATGTAAGATTTAAACCAAATGTGTAAATGCGCGGAGTGGGATAACGGTAGTTATCAAATCCGGTAAGTAGTGCATCTTGATTAGCAGAACCAATCTCAGGATCGTAGCCTTTGTATTTCGTAAAAGTATATACATTTTGCAAGTTGCAATAAATCTTCATATTTTGAAGACCAACTTTGGTTACCCATTTTTGGGGTAAAGTATATCCCAAAGAAATCGACTGAATTCTCAAGTATGAACCGTCTTCAACAAACTTATCGCTAAAACGATAATTAGAAGTATTGGAAGCGGAAGAAGAAGCCATACGACAAGCATGGGGATCTCCACCAATGATTTTAATGTTCCGATAGTCATCCGGACCATCGGAATGAATCAATTCCAATTGTGCATAGTCAAGAGCATCTTTCAACAAATTGGTGTTTTCACGTGGATTTTCAAGGTCTTTTCTAACCCAATTAACTACTTCATTGCCATAGCTGCCATTCAAATAGATACTTAAATCAAATCCTTTATACGAGAAGGTATTGCCTATGCCATACGTAAAGTCAGGCTCGGGATTACCTATAAAAGATCGGTCTTCTTCATCAATTACACCATCTTTATTAATATCTTCAAAAATATAATCACCAATCCATACACTGTTTTTTCCAATTGACATATCTTTTGGTAAAGCTGTCTGTTTCAAATTGCCATCAGCATCTTTGTAGTAAAAGTCTGTTGCTTTTTCAAAACGGCCTATAACCTTGTAACCATAGAACTGACCGATAGGTTGATCTACTGCAGTACGAGTAATGATAGTAATGGTTGAGCCGCTTTGGTATGATTTATTAATTAAACTTGATTCAGTATCGAGTTCTTTAACCTTATTTCTATTCATTGAGAAAACCAAATTAGACCTCCATTGAAAACCCTTTTTATCAACATTGACTGTATTCAATGTCAGTTCTATACCTTTGTTTTCCAACGAACCGATATTTTTCCATGGTGCAGCAGTAGATCCCGGACCTGAAGTTCCTACATAAGCAGGCAGAGGTACCTGTAACAATAAGTCTTTCGTCTTTTTATAATATAAATCAGCTATAAATTCAATACGGTTTTGAAATAAGTTCAAATCTAATCCTATATTACTAGAATAAGTTGTTTCCCATTTTAAATCAGGATTCGGCGTATTGGCTGCCAGCAAACCTGTTCCCCAAACTGTTGCAACAGAAGAATAAGTGGCTAAGTAGGCATTGTTAGGCACATTTTGGTTACCTACTGTTCCCCATCCCAAACGGAGTTTGAGGTTATTAATTATATTATTATCCTTCAGAAATTCCTCGTTAGTAACCTTCCATGCAAGCGCAGCTGAAGGAAACCAGCCCCAGCGATTATCCTTATAGAATTTCGAAGAGCCATCTCTACGCAGAGTAAATGTTAGCAAATACTTGTCATTATACGAATAAAACATACGTCCGAAATAAGACAGAATAGAACTCTCACCACTGCTTCCGTCATTTTTAGCTGTAGATGCATCGCCTAAAGTCAAATCGGTTGCACTATTTGACAGATACCCTTTACGATTACCGTACAGATACTCCCAATGGCTTTTTTGCATTTCTTGACCTACCATTGCCTGAAGATTGTGCTGACCAAAAACCTTATTGTAATTGACAAGGTTTCTCCAGCTCCAATATTTATTGTATGACTTTGAGTAAGAACCTTCTCTGTTGGTATTCTCAATAGCTCCGAACGTATAAGAAGGATCGAACTTATATGTATTGGTTATACCATAATCAAAAGAGAGTTCGGTTTTAACAGACAAACCATCAATGATTGTGGCTTCTGCATACGTATTGGCACGAATACCCATTTTTTCGTTCCGATTATCCTTAATCATAGCCAAACCAACCGGATTGTTCTGTACATATTCATCCGTATCCGGGCCATCAAAAGTACCATCTGCATTTCTGACTGCCACATTGGGTGTTTGCTTAAGCGCTGTTTCAATTAATGATTCATCAGAAACGGTGAGTTTTTGTCGAGAATTACTAAATGCAAAGTTAATACCCATCTTCAGGTACTTCTTCACCTGAGAATCAAAACTTCCTCGGAGATTTAAGCGACGAAAGCCAGACCCAATAGCAATACCATCTTGATTGAGATAACCGGCTCCCAACGCATAATTACTCTTGTCACTACCTCCTGTAACGGATAAGTTATGGCTAGTCATAGTGGCCTTACTGAACATTTCATCTTGCCAATCGGTCCCTTCACCCAGTAAATCGGGACGTACAAAATTGTCATCCGCTTGTACAATCCCCCAATTTTGGCCTGAATAATCATTACCTGAACGCACATTCTTATGTTCAGCATACTCGCGTAAATTGAGCATATCGAGTTTTTTAGGCATTTCCTGCCAGCCCATATAGCCGTCATAAGTTATTTTAGCTTCACCACTTTTGCCTCGTTTGGTTGTAATTATAATTACACCATTAGCCGCACGAGCTCCATAAATAGCCGTAGCTGAAGCATCTTTCAAAACATCCATCGAAACAATATCAGCAGGGTTAATGGATGCCAACGCATTATCTGTTCCCGAACCGGTTGAGCCGTCAATAATCACTCCATCAATAACGAATATGGGTTCATTTGAAGCATTTAAAGAGTTTACACCACGAATGCGAATAGAAGAGCTAGCACCCGGCATACCGCTATTTTGTTGCACTTGTACACCCGCTGCCCTACCTTGTAGCACCTGATCAATAGATGTTGTTACAGATTTTGAAATAGCATCACTTGATACGGATACAACAGATCCAGTTAAATCACTGCGTTTCATCTGACCGTAACCCACTACCACAACCTCATCAAGCACTTTCGTATCCTCTTTCATCACAATTGAGAATTGGTTTTTTCCGGCAATAGGTATTTCTTGTTTTTCGTACCCGATAAAAGAAATGGTAAGTTTGCCTCTTGGCGATACCTTTAACGAGAACTGGCCATCCAAATCCGTTATGGTTCCATTACTTGTTCCACTTTCTAGTACGCTAGCTCCTATTATAGGTTCACCTGCTGCGTCTTTCACTGTACCTCTTACAGTTATAGATTGTGCAAATGCCCATATTGGTACTAGGCATAGCAAAATAAACAGCCCCACGGGCCTGTAATAATGATTTGTGCTTTTCATACAATCATCGTTTTTTTTAATTAATATAAATACTAGCTTAAAGTTAATTAGGACTAAATAAATAAGATAAGATCCTTCATGTTTTCATTTCGATATATCATTAATAGTTAAACAATGCTATCTATACTTACGCAAAACTACAAATTTGTTTTATCTACATAACTAATTTATGTTTCTGTTTGTTAGATGTTAGTTACATGTATTTTCTCATCTGTTACATACTCTTTGTTGCTCGTTACTTAAATAGAATATACCACTATAAACAGCTAAAAATATTCCTTTATCAGCCAATATAAAGTATTTAAGTGGGCGAGTCATGACTTTTAAACCAAGTATTTACCTATCTTTGCGAATAAGAAGTTAACATCGATATTAGAATGAGAGCACAAGTAAGAAAAACATTATTCATCCTGATCTGTCTATTACCCTTTTACACATGGGCTCAAACCGGAAAGTTCTACTCTTCGGATAAAGAGTTATCAAACAGTCTTATCAATAAAGTATATCAGGATCGAAGAGGATTTATCTGGATTAGTACTGAAAACGGATTAAACCGTTTTGACGGCAACCGTTTCACCATTTATAAGCATAATTCAGCCGATAGTACTTCACTAAAAAACAATTACGTAAGAACCGTGTTCGAAGACAGTGGCAGTCGCTTTTGGATAGGCTGTATCAATGGATTACAATTATACAACCGTGCTACAGACTCGTTCAAAGAAATACGTATTCACCGAGAAGACGGAAAAAAGAATCCTCATGTTACCTCTATTATAGAGCGCACCAACGGAGACATTTGGATTGCCACATCCGGGCAAGGCATTATATCGCTGAAAAAGGGAAAAGGAGTCAATGAATTCCGGAAAGAAAAGAATCTGATTGATCGGATGAACAGTAATTTCATGAATGTTATTTATGAAGACTCTCAAAAGAATCTATGGATAGCAACTGAAGACAAGGGGCTTTTCAAATACAATCCCGAAACCAATGCGTTGAAATGTTTTAAGGCTCCGCAAGACATTTTAAAAGACGATATATCGGCTATATCAGAAGACAGAGAAGGTACTATCTTTGTAGGCACCCTCACCGGAGGAGTTTTCAAACTATCGACAAAAGACCGATCGCAAAAGTTTGTACCCATAAGCTACACGCGCAACATTCCACTGAACGTGCGTGCGCTGATGCTCGATAAGCAAGGGCGCTTATTCATTGGAACAGATGGTGAAGGACTGAAAGAGTATAACTATCAGAAAGATATAATTGAGGATAGCGAGATTAGCACCGGACCGTTTGACTTTTCCAAATCAAAAATACACTCCATCGTTGAAGATAAAGATAATAATCTTTGGCTGGGCATCTTCCAGAAAGGAATTATATTTATACCCGGAGCCACTAACCGATTTGGTTATTTCGGTTACAAATCACTTCGCAAAAACACGATAGGGTCAAGCTGCATCATGGCTATTCATAAAGACAAAGCCGGCACAACATGGGTTGGAACAGATAATGACGGGCTTTATGCCATCAATGATTTGGGAGAACAATTACTACATTTTAAACCTTCACCAGGCAACCCGCGTTCATTGCCGGGAAGTATCATGTGTATCTTTGAGGATTCCAATCAAGATTTATGGGTAGGATCTTACTTCAATGGGCTTGGTAAAGTCAACAAGAAAAACGGACTGTGTGAATACATGAATCACTTGAGTGGTCATGGTGGCATTAATGACAAGGTTTTTTATATCACAGAAGACAGTAACAAGAACTTATGGGTAGGGACCTACGGTTCGGGTATTTATAAGATTAACCTTAAGACACATAAAGTAACCCATTACGAATCGACACGAAGTGAAAACGATGATTGGAGAGTTGATAAACTGCCCAACGATTGGATTAATTCAATCGTGGAAGACAGCAACGGTCTTATATGGATTGGTACGTTCAAAGGGTTATCTTGTTTTAATCCTAAAAAAAATACGTTTATCAACTTTCTGAACCAAAGCAACCTTCTGCCTGGGTACGTCGTTAACACCATACTAGAAGCAGCAGATGGTAAAATATATGCAGGCACTACAGAAGGCATTGCTTGTTTTGATGTAAAAAGCCACAAAATTAGCCACTATTCAACTTCCAACGGTCTACCCAGCGATGTAATTTGCGGAATGGCGGAAGACGAACAGGGTAATATATGGATAAGCACTCACCAAGGGATTTCCAAATTCGTAACCAAAGAGAATCGATTCATCAATTACTATGCAGGCGATGGCATTCAAGGGAATGAATTTACACGCGGTGCTGTTTTTAAAGATAAACGAGGAAAAATATATTTCGGAGGAACCAATGGTATTACTTCTTTCATTCCTTACGAAATAACCGAAATCAAAAAAGAGCTGAAGGTAATTATCACCGACTTGTATTTGGCCAATCATGCGGTGAAACAAGGAGATAAATCGGGTGGAAATTTAATTACCGAGACTGCCGTGATAGATGCTAACAAATTTACACTGGCATATAATGAAAACACATTTAGCCTTGAGTTTTCAGCATTGGATTTTAATAATCCGGAACGCATTAGCTACCAATACATGATTGATGAATTGGGTAATGAATGGATTAGTAACCATCCCGGAGTCAACCGTGTAACGTTCAGTAATCTGAGTCCGGGCACCTATACTTTTCGTGTCAGAGCCTCTGATCATGGTAACTATTCAAACGTGCGAACAGTGACTATTGTCATTACCCCACCGTGGTATCAGAGTTGGTGGGCCATCTGCTTGTGGGTACTAATAGGTAGTGCCATTATGTACACCATCGTCATGTATATTCTTTCTCGGTTACATCATAAACAAGAGATGCTTAAAAGAGAACATCAAGAGCAAATCAGCGAAGCGAAACTTCAGTTTTTCATCAACATCTCACATGAAATACGCACTCCGATGACTCTGATTCTGAGTCCTTTGGAAAAACTGCTGAGCGAAAGTTCTGATAAACAAAGCACTTACCTGATGATGTATCGTAATGCACAACGCATTCTACGTCTGATCAACCAGCTCATGGATATCCGTAAGATAGATAAGGGACAGATGCACCTCAAATTTCGCGAAACAGATATTGTAGGTTTTGTTGACGACCTGATGCAGACCTTTGACTATCAAGCTCAAAAAAAGAATATATCGTTCTGTTTTACAACTAATTTAGGCAATAACCCAGCTGATAACTCAGAGGAAGAAGATCATCATAATACCAAAAAGGAATTGAAGGCTTGGGTCGATTTGAATAACTTCGATAAAGTATTGCTCAATGTGCTATCAAATGCATTTAAATATACCCCTCAAGGAGGCAATATCTCCGTCAATCTCTCTACCGGTAAGGATGAAACATGCAGAGGAGCTTTAAAGAATTATTTTGAAATAAGTGTAACTGATAGCGGAATAGGTATTGACAAGGACAAAATAGAGCAAATCTTTGAACGCTTTTATCAGATAAACAACGACCTCACCAAATCGAATTTCGGAACCGGCATAGGTCTACATTTGTCCAGGTCTTTGGTTGAACTCCACCACGGCACCATTAAGGCCGAAAATAGAGAAGACGAATCGGGTACCCGATTTATCATTCGCCTGCCACTAGGCTCTGATCATCTGAAAGCAGAAGAGTTGGAAGATCCTACGCAGATATCAGAGGGCGAATCTCAACAAACAGTATTTGAAAAAGATACTACTCAGTTGTATGGATCGGATGATGACGAATGCATGCAAAAAGACAAGGTAAAAGCGAAAACAAACTACCGCGTTCTCATTGTTGAAGATGAAGATGATATACGACATTACATTCGCCAGGAGTTATGCGGTGAATACCGTATAGCCGAATGTGTAAACGGGAAACAAGCGCTGGAGTACATTTTGAAGGAGAAACCTGATTTGGTTATAAGCGATGTAATGATGCCGGAAATGGATGGCAACATGCTTTGCCAAAAAATAAAGCAAAACACCAACATCAATCACATACCCGTTGTGCTACTAACGGCTCGTTCAAAGCCCGAAGATAGAATGGAGGGTTTAGAGATTGGCGCCGATGCATACCTTGTGAAACCATTCAACATTGATTTGCTTCGCTTAACGATCAGTAACCTGATTAATAACAGAGAAAGATTGAGAGGAAAGTTCAATACGGAAAAGCAGGTTGAAGACAAAATGGATAAGATTCATCTCAAATCAAACGATGAAATATTGATGGAAAAGATCATGAGAACCATCAATGAACATTTGGCTGACCCGACTCTTAACGTTGAAGTATTAGCAGCGAATGCCGGTATGAGCCGTGTACACATGCATCGTAAACTCAAGGAGCTAACCAACCAGTCGGCCCGCGATTTTATCAGAGGTATCCGGTTAAAACAAGCGGCATCCCTATTGAAAGAGAAAAACCTCACTATTTCTGAGGTTGCTTATGCTACGGGGTTCTCTAACCTTTCACACTTCTCGAATACGTTCAAGGAATTTTATGGAGTTTCTCCTACGGAATATAAAGAACAGTCGGCTTCACAGATGTAATGCCAAACAAAAGCGAAGGTTTTACCGCAGTCATAATTGTCATGTACTGCGGTAAAACATATGCTTAGTAACTACCCATAATGAGCGCCGTTTGAGGAGCCACATAAACTTCTGGCCCATATAATGTGCCCAGAGAGCCGTCAACACTCACAAAACCATCTTTACAGAAAACAGTATATTTAGCAGCGGGCACCGTAACCTTGGTCATTTGTGTCCGTGCATTCAATATAACGATCAGATCTTGGCATGCATCTCCGTTGGCATGTCCTTTCACACGGAAAGCAATCACATTACTGCCGTCAACAGGCAAAAACTCTAAGTGCTTGCGAACCATCTCGGCCTTACCCATCCGAAAAGCCGGATGAGCCTTTCGCAAAGCAATAAGTCCTTTATAATAAGCAAAAACATCTGCATGCAAGGCTTTTAATCTCCAATCAATGGCGTTAATAGAGTCAGGACTTTCAAAGCTATTGTGAACTCCTTTCTTATCACGCATGATCTCCTCTCCTGCATAGATAAATGGTATACCTTGTGAGGTAAAGACCGCCGTCTGAGCTAACTTATCGAGCAGAACCAACTGCTTGGGAGTTATGCCCGGAACACTGGCCTGCAAACGATCGACCAGACACATGTCATCGTGACAAGAAACATAGCTAATCATTTGAGTTGGCTCACCTGCCCAGGCTATCTTAGTATAATTCACCGAATCAAGATGCACTTGCGGATGTTTTACCGCCCCCACAATGCCAAACTTAATGCTTTGTTCACCTCCCGGAATTCCGGCCAGAAAAGCTCCTTTATGATTATTATTGAAAGGACCCCGCAAGCCATCACGCATTTCATCAGAGAAAGCAGCAATACCGGGCATACGTTGTGTATTTGCCTTCATGGCCAGTGAGTCTGCCGGCAACTGGGGAGCTTCCGCAGCCCAACCTTCACCGTAAATGATGATAGACGGGTCGACAGCATTCACAGCTTTTCGTATCTCATTCATTGTTTCAATATCATGAATACCCATTAAGTCAAATCGGAAACCATCAACGTGGTACTCCTTCATCCAATAAAGCACTGACTCAATCATGTATTTACGCATCATGGGTCGTTCACTTGCCGTTTCATTGCCGCAGGCAGAACCATTGGCCCAAGATCCGTCTTTCTTTTTCCTGAAAAAATAGCCCGGTGCTGTCCGTTCAAAATTGCTACTTCCCAAATCATTAACGTGATTATACACTACATCCATTATGACACGAATACCAGCTTTGTGAAGAGCCATAACCATCTTCTTAAATTCTCGGATACGTGAAGAAGGAGTAAAAGGATCAGTGGCATAAGACCCCTCGGGAACATTATAGTTAAGCGGATCGTATCCCCAATTGTATTTCTTATCTTTTAATTTGGATTCATCAATTGAAGCATAATCAAAGGAAGGCAAAAGATGTACATGCGTAATACCCAAATCGATGAGATGATCCAAGCCGGTAGTACTCAAACTATCAGGCGTTTTAGTTCCACGCTCGGTTAAAGCTATAAATTTACCTTTATTTTTAATACCCGACGAGAAATGCACGGATAAATCCCGATGATGCATCTCGTAAATAACGACATCGGCAGGAGATTTAAAAGCAGGTTTGACTTCCGTATTCCATCCTTCAGGGTCGGTCATACGCATATCAATAATAGCAGCCCGTTTACCGTTAATGCCAACAGCTTTAGCATTAATCCCGGGGGTATCACCCTGCCATTTATCATTGATTTTCACATTGAACGTATAAAATTTACCCAGCAGATTCTTCTCAACCGTTGCTTTCCACGTTCCATCATCAGCAGGTTCCATAGGTACCGTTTGATATGCATGTCCTTCGTGACCCGAATCAAATAACATCAGTCGCACTTCATCAGCAGTAGGTGCCCAAAGAGAAAATGTTGTAGAATGCACAGTGTATTCCATCTCCGTTAAGTCGCCGTTTGGTACGGGATATTCATCAAAAGAAGCATATTCTTTTTTCCGCGTTGGAGTACATGAGATCAAAAGCATGACCAACACTACAGTCATCAAAAAACTTACCTGTTTCATAGCTCAGTATTATATTAGTTACTAAGTATTTACTTTATTCTATCGGGATTCTTGGCAATAAAATCTTTCCAACCATTATACCCCTTTTCCACCACCGGACGTCCCATCTGCAGAAAATGGCAGTAAGCGGCCGCTAATCCGTCGGTTGCATCCATAAAAGAAGGCATCTCTTCTTTAGGAATATGCAGCATGCGCTGTAACATATCGGCCACCTGCTCTTTGGAAGCCTGACCGTTCCCTGTAATCGCCATCTTTATTTTTAGCGGTGCATATTCCGTAATGGGTATATCTCGGCTCAATGCAGCAGCCATTGCCACCCCCTGGGCACGTCCAAGCTTAAGCATAGACTGCACATTCTTACCAAAAAAGGGAGCTTCAATAGCCAGTTCATCAGGCAAATAGCTCTCAATGATGCCAGTTACCCGTTCAAATATTTTGCGTAATTTCAAGTAATGATTGCCATACTTCCGCAAGTCAATCACCCCCATAGCAACCATTTCCGGTTTAGTTCCCGTAATGCGTAGAACACCGTACCCCATAATAGTTGTACCAGGATCTATTCCTAAAATAATCTTTTCCTTTACCGGTTGAATCACTTCATCACCTCCATTAAAGTAGGAAAGCCCACCACTTTATTATCAAATATATGAATCAGCTCTTGGTGCAGCTTAGCTCCCAGTTCAGTATGCCATTGATGCAACACAGCCGAGTTCTCTACTTCCCATTGCAACGAATAAGATGCACCCGAATCTTCGCGATGGCTCAACACTTTGCATAAGCGTGGTGTTTTAAGCAAGCCATGCTTTTCAACTTCA
Source organism: Bacteroides graminisolvens DSM 19988 = JCM 15093 (assembly GCF_000428125.1). Classification (GTDB taxonomy): domain Bacteria; phylum Bacteroidota; class Bacteroidia; order Bacteroidales; family Bacteroidaceae; genus Bacteroides; species Bacteroides graminisolvens. Next base: position 35,000 of record NZ_ATZI01000016.1, on the reverse strand, counting down.
GGAATGTAACATTCTTTAAGCCAAATTAAAAAGTTTCCAATCATCTCATCGTCAACGTGATAGGTCGTATTATATACCAACATACTTATTTTTTTAGGATTATCACGCAAACTTAGCAATTATTTCAGAATAATGCATTATATTTGCAGCATATATCACGGGGGGTTAGCTCATCTGGCTAGAGCGTAACACTGGCAGTGTTAAGGTGATCGGTTCGAGTCCGATACTCTCCACCCAATTTTGAAAGCGTGCTCTCTCGGGTACGCTTTTTCTAAATTCAAAACACCATGACTGATTTAGAGAAAATGGCTGCCGGTGAACTTTATTGGGGTTTCAATCCGGTATTCGTCCCTGCCTTGGAAAGGGGACAAGATTATTGTCACCGTTACAATCTCCTACCACCCTCGGAAAAAGCAGCCAGAAACAATCTATTAAAAGAATTCTTTAAAAAGTTGGGTAATCAGGTGATTGTTAATCCTCCTATGCACATTGACTTGGGCAACCTTGAAGTAGGCGATCACACTATCATAAACTTTAATTTTGTAGCTCTCGATGAAGCTTTAGTTTCTATTGGCGAGCACTGCTTTATCGGCCCTAATTGCTCCATTTACACTGTTACGCATTCACTTTGCTACCAAGACAGGGATTTGGGGCTAATGACAGCTCTTCCTGTTAGCATTGAAGATCATTGCTGGTTATGCGGTAACGTCACGGTGCTGCCTGGTGTTACTATCGGCAAGAGATCGGTTATTGGAGCCGGAAGCCTTGTCACCAAAGACATTCCGGCGGGTGTATTGGCCTATGGGAACCCCTGTCGAGTTATCAGACCCATCACAGAAAATGATCGCGAGTTTTTGGAAGGAATAAACAAGCCTACCGAGTTAGTATAACACGCATAAATTAATGTATCTTTGCAAGTATGAACATAGACATTCATAGCATTGACGCATCGCAAGATTTACCTCTGCCCTATGCAGAAGAAGGTATCAAAGCAGGCTTTCCAAGTCCGGCACAAGATTACATGGACTTATCCATCGACTTGAATCGGGAATTGGTAAAACACCCTTCTTCCACCTTTTATGGAAAAGTGAAAGGAGACAGTATGGTAGATGCACAAGTGTTTGATGGCGATATTTTAATTATTGATAAGTCTTTAGAACCTACTAACGGTGATATGGCTGTATGTTTCGTTGACGGAGAGTTCACTTTGAAGTTTATTGAAATACGCGCGGATGAGGTTTTGCTCGTACCCGCTAACAAACAATACGCTCCCATCAGGGTAACAAAAGAAAATGATTTCATTATCTGGGGAATTGTAACTTATGTGATTCACAAAAGCAGAAAGCGCTAATGTATGGATTGATTGATTGCAATAATTTCTACGCGTCGTGCGAACGAGTATTTAATCCGGCTCTGAGAAACCGACCTATCATTGTTTTGTCTAACAATGACGGCTGTGTCATTGCCCGAAGCAACGAGGCAAAAGCGCTGGGTATCAAGATGGGAGTACCTTATTATCAAGTAAAAGACATAGTCAAACAACATGGGGTGTTTACATTTTCTTCCAATTACACACTCTACGGAGATATGTCACACCGGGTAATGAGCCTAATACGAAATGCAGTGCCTCACATTGAGATTTATTCCATCGATGAGTGTTTCGTTGGACTGTCGGGAGTCAGTAATTTGCCCGTATTTTGCCAGGATCTCACGCAAAAAGTATCAAAAGGAACAGGCATACCGCTAAGTATGGGAGTAGCTTCAACCAAAACATTAGCCAAGGTTGCCAGCAAATTTGCTAAAAAGTACAAAGCTTATCACGGAGTGTGTATTATCGACACAGAGGCTAAACGAGAAAAAGCTTTGCAGATGACTCCGATAGAAGACGTTTGGGGGATCGGACGACGATTACGCAAACAAATGGAATACTTTGGAGTGAAAACAGCTTATGACTTTACTTTGAAGTCAGAAAGTTGGGTACGCAAGGAGTTCAGCGTTACCGGATTACGCACTTGGAAAGAGTTACGAGGTCTTGCCTGTATAGACTTTGAAGCAGGAAATAAAAAGAAAAGCATCACAACTTCCAGGAGCTTCAGCAAATCAATCACACGCTTTCAGGAGTTATACGAAGCTGTTGCCAACTTTACAGATGCTTGTGCACGCAAGCTGCGGGAACAAGAGTCCAAAGCGGGTTCATTATTGGTTTACATCGTGACTAACAGTCATCGTGAAGATTTACCTCAATACCACAATTCAGCCTCAATAAAACTTCCTGTACCTTCATCGGATCCATCAGAAATGGTGAAATATGCAAAGCAGCTTCTTCAAAACATCTATCGGGAGGGTTACGATTATAAAAAGGCAGGCGTGCTTGTATACGACATTGCCTCGGAAGGAGTACAAACCCACCTGTTTGACACGATAGACCGGAGCAAGCAGGCCCGATTGCTCAAAGTAATTGACAGCATTAAAAACAAGGCGGGTGATGACTCCATATCGCTGGTAATACAAGGGCCTAGAAAGATTCGTGACTTTGTAAACAAGGAGTATGTTTCTAAACATTTTAGCACCAATATAAACGAGATAATCGAAATAAAAGTATAATTATGCATAACACACAACTCGACATCATTACATTTTCACCCACTGGTGGCTCGGCTTGTATAGCCAATGAAGTGGCTAGGGGTATGGAAGTAGGTAACATCAAAACATGGAACATCACCAAAGAAATTCCCACAGAACAAGTATGTATGGGGCAAGGTCCTGTTATAGTTTCCGCACCTGTTTACGGCGGCCGAATACCAGGAATAGCGCTAGAACGTCTGCAAAAGTTTAACGGAGAACGCACACCTGCTATTGTATTAGTTACCTACGGGAACAGAGATTACGAAGATGCACTAAAGGAACTTTGTGACGTACTGACACAACAAGGATTTGTTCCCTTAGCAGCAGGAGCCTTCATTGCTGAGCATTCATACAGTACCCAAGAGATGCCTATTGCTCAAGGTCGCCCTGATGAAGCCGACAAGGAGACTGCTCGTCGATTTGGAGCACAAGTAATAACAACTTGGAGAAAGAAAGAAGAGGCCAAGTACAATCTCTCTGAGATTCAGGTAAAAGGTAGTTTCCCTTATAAAGTAAAAGGAGCACACACGCCACAGGCACCATCTATTGATCAGGAACGTTGTACCTTATGCGGAGCTTGTCTTGATGTTTGTCCTACTCATGCCATCAGCCTGATAGATGACCAGAACATATTCAGTGACCAAGCTCTATGCATTAAGTGTTGTGCCTGTGTCAAATCGTGTCCGGAAGAGGCACGAAGTTTCGAAACTCCTTTTCGAAAATATCTTTTTGAAAATTTCGCTGTTAGAAAAGAGCCCGAATTCTTTTTATAAGTTTATCTTTGTTCTATTATTATTTCAAAAAAAGAATCAAACATGAAAAAGATCTTTATAGCAGGTATGCTGTTGGTAAGCGCATTGATTGCCAAAGCACAAAATGAAAATACTGAGAAAATTAAAGTCGGCGACATAATGCCTACTTTTACTCTTGTTGCCGACAATGGTAGTGAAGTGCTAAAATCGTCCTCACTGGCAGGGAAAGTGGTATTGGTGAATTTCTTTGCAACTTGGTGTCCTCCCTGCCAAAAGGAACTTGCTGCTGTTGAGAGTAAGTTATGGCCGGAGTTTAAGGATAATGCCAACTTCAAGCTATTGGTTATCGGACGCGATCATACAAATGAAGAACTAAAAACGTACAACACAAAAAAGAATTTTACGTTTCCACTTTACGCCGACAAAGGAAGAGTTGTTTTCGACTCCTTTGCCAGCAGCACAATTCCCAGAAGTTACCTAATTGACAAGGATGGCAAGGTAATTCACATCAGCATAGGGTTCAACGATACCGAGTTTTCCGAGTTAATGCAAAAAATTGAAGAGGCAATTAAGTAAAGTCTTTATTTACACTCCGGATGAAAATATTGATGTTTCTTCAACGTTGCTTTTCCATAATGGATAGCATGGCGGGGGCAAATGTGATAACAAGCCAAACAAGAAGTACAATGATTACCCCACTCGGGTTTGATATGTACTTTTACATTGTGCACAGGACAATGCTGTTCGCATAACCCGCACGAGATGCAATCATCTGTAGCAAAGAAAGGTTTAGCTGTAACCTGATATTTGTTAAACAGTTTACTGATGATGCGGCTTTTTACGTATGCCCAGCTACCAACTTTACACTGAAACACATTTGAACGTGAAGCAAGCTCTTGATTTATACGTTCCATTTCATCTATAGCTGCATGCAATTTTTGCTGCTCTAGTTCTTTCGGGTCAGTATCAAATCCGGGAAAAGAAACATAGTTGTTGGGCATGATAATGGTAAAAGCCGCTTGCCATGTCCAACCTTTGGCTGCTACAGTTTCATTCATGATGTTAAGTGTCAATCCGGCTTCGTCACCACAAGTGCAAACAAAGAAGAAATAATGTCCTTCGGCATTGGTGAAACGGACCTTACTGATAAACTCCATTACAATGGCAGGTGGCGCCCACGAATAAACGGGAAACACAAACCCCACCACTTCCGATGGTTGAAGTGTGTATATAAGGTCGGCACCGCCCGCCAACTCATCGGCAATAGCTATAAGCGACTCATGCTGATAAGCGGCTACTTGGCGGGCCACCCATTTAGAATTACCTGTTCCTGAGAAATAAAAGATCATACGTTTCTGTTTTGGCTGCAAAAGTAAACCAAATATCGACAAAAGCAAGGACGATTACATTTATTCCTTAGCGAGGACGAATTTCACGGCGCATAAAACTGAAATATGATAAAGCAAAACACAGAACAGTTGCGGCTATTAACCCGGTAAGTTGTGGCCATACAACCAATAAACTTTGTCCTAACGGCAGTGGACTGGGAATAGCTCCGCTAACCTGCTCCATGGTTAGTGGCCCCAAACTTCTGACCGAAGGCATCAATAAAGTAGAGGTTGCTTCATTAAACAATTCTCCGGGTGCAAGCCTCATCAAATTAAGCATAAACTTTTGGTACGCAATAACTTGATGCATACTAGCAGTTTCGGGAGGAGCCAACGCTTTACCAATCAAATTGATGATCATGGAATAAAAAACGCTGAAAAACAGCCAAATGGCAATACATGCTAGAGCCGATGTGGCTGCCTGACGAAACTGAATAGAAAACAATATGGCCAGATTTAACCAGAATGCAACATAAAAAATACTCACCACAATAAAAGCCACCATACGCAGAAACTCCTCTGCAGTGGGCGGAATTCCTATTTCAATAAGTCCGAAGCCCATTACAAGAAAGCCCAATGCAAAAAGCATCACACTGATTACCGTCAATGCTCCTACAAACTTGGCGTTAATAAGATAATCACGATGAATAGGCTGCGACATCACTCTACTTAAGGTTCCTTTGTTTTGCTCGGAATTAACAGCATCAAAGCCTAATGCAATGCCTAACAAAGGTCCTAGAAAACTTATAAAAATAATAAAAGGTGGCAGCGTACCGTCTGATAAAGTGAATAGTTTCAGAAAGAAAAACGAACCATCGGGGTCATTAGGCTTCACTGCTTGTCCAAAGTTACTCAATGCCGTATAAAGTGAACCTAGACAAGTAAATGCTATAAGCACAATGAGTATAATAAAACGCCAACTTTTCACATGATCGGTTATTTCTTTGTTTACCATTACCCAAAAAGGATGTGCTGTTTTATCCATTTTTCTTTCCTCCTTCAAAATAACGATTATAAATGTCATCAAGCCCGTATTCCTTTTTATACAAACCGGTTAGTCCTACTCCTGATTGTACAATGGCTCGGGCAATATCCGGTGTCACATCTTTCGAGCAACCCATGCGATATAAACGATTTTGCTTTGCCACATTCAGTACACCGTTTATATTCTGTAAGCAAGAAGTCAGATCTACCTCCTGATCAGAATCAACGTGCGCTTCAATCACAAAAGGCTCTCCGGCAAACAACTTTTGTGACAACGAAGGGATATCACCTTCAGCCAATAAATGACCGCCAACAAAGATGCCCACCCTGTCACACACTTGTTGCACCTGATGCAAATGATGTGAAGAGAACAATACCGTAAGACCCTGCTCCCTACTCAATTGTACAATCAGATTCATAAACTCATGTACGCCGGCCGGATCCAGTCCGGAAGTTGGCTCATCCAAAATGATAACCTCAGGCTGTTTGATTAACACATCGGCTAACCCAAGTCGCTGACGCATACCACGAGAATATTTACCTGTTTTCTTCTTGGTATCTACTTCCAAGCCAACTTTAATCAATAGCTCTTCGGCTTTTTCCCGGGCCGACACCCGAGAAAAGCCATTTAATTCTGCCGTATAAATAAGATTTTCCACTCCTGTACGATCATCATAGAACCCTACATCATCGGGCAAATAACCTACCTTTCTTTTTACCTCCAGCGGGTGTGTCGTTGAATTAATATCGCAAACCCTAACCTCACCGGAAGTCGGGTCAGTAAGCCCCAGCATCATGAGTATAGTAGTTGACTTACCAGCCCCGTTAGGTCCAAGCAAGCCAAAGATTTCACCCTTCTGAATAGTCAAGTTCAGCTGGTTAACCGCCGTAAATGCACCGTACTTTTTGGTTAAATCTGTGAGTTGAATTACAGGTGCATCCATGCTTACCTCCTTCCATATTTACGGAATAAGTAATACACACCACCGCATGCAGCAATAATAATAAGAATGCCCAGCCAGCCCCAGATAATTGGCGTTTTCACCGCTATTCTGAATTCCGCAGCAGAGTTTACCTCCGGTGTACGAGCTTCCATTTTCACCACATAGTCACCCGGAATTGCTTTCTTAGAAGCCTTGACAACAGCCAACACCTGAGCCTTCTCTCCAGCTTTCAACGAAGTAATTTTCTGTGGTTGAAAAGTAACGTCCCAATCTGCGGGTTTAGCTGCTGATAGCTGTATATCTGTCAGGTCAATAGTACCACTGTTATTAACTACCAATTCTATTTTTCGAGTATCACCCGCAGTAACATCGGTACTTAACAATCCATTAGGAGTAGTCAGTTCCATCTTATAAGATCCCTTAATAACCACCTCCAATCCTAAGTCTGCAGATGTAGTACCATTAGCAGCTCTCACCGGAATACGATAAGTACCCACCTTGATATTTGCCGGCGGATTAATGTCAATCGTAACATTTGTTGAAGCGTTAGGCTCTACTTCTACCGAAGTGGCTTGTTTGTAATTCGGTTTAAAAGCAACATTCCATCCTCTTGGAGCATTAGCAGTAAGTGCATACAATTGCTTTTCGGCCGTGCGATTTTTGAGTGTCGCATTAAAAGTAAAGGTTGCTTCAGCACTACCTTCCATGTTAATTTGGTCGGTGGTAAATTCTGTTTGATACGTACCTTTCTGCGAGACCACCACGGTTAAGGGCAAAGTGTACATTCCATCTGCCGAAACATAAAAGCGATACGTTCCTTTATTCACTTGTAATGGGACGTCCACTTTGAGAGAAAAGTTTTTCTGATCATTGGGCAATACCGAAAGTTGATTCACAGTCCAGCCACCCGATTTGATTTCATAACCCCATCCTTTGGGTAAACCCCTAACGGCGATAGCTGCGTTCTTTACTGATCGTGTTTTATTGATTACGTCAACACTGTAATCAATAGATTCTCCGGGTGGCACTGAAATCTTTGTGTACGGAGTATACAACGTTACGCCTCTCACTTTCAATGAATCGCCCGAAGCGTATAGGCTAAAGGGAGTTGATCCCAACAAAAACAGCAATAATAGATTTAAATAGTTAATCCGCATTGTCATAAAAAATCCTCCTGATATTTAAATGATTCTCAATACGGGGAGCAAAAATATTAAATCTGATTATTGCTAAGTTTTAAATTTACTGAAAAAATTTAAACGGCTTAATCTGGCGTTACATCCTGATTAAGCCGTTTGTACATTCAGTCAATTATAACCATTGAACGATGCAATCTACCCGCTTTCCATCTTCAGTTGTATATTCCTCCAAAGAATTCTCTTTCGCTTGAATAACAATGTAAACCATAGGCAAATACTACCAAAATAGAACTTTTATTTCATGTCTTATACAAATATTAAACCTATTCTTAAAAAGTTTGTAATCTCTCCGTAACTTAAAAACGCTCACTTTGCAGCACGAAAACCCCAAAAATCAAATCTATTAATTCAATAATCAATGAGATGAAAAGAAAACTTTTCTATTTATTGCCACACAGATGGTATATTTTGATTTTGTTGCTATGCGCAAATCAGGTAATAGCGCAAACCACTATCAAAGGTAAAGTGACCGATAAAAAAGGAGAAGCGCTGATCGGTGCAACAGTAGCCTTAAAAAACACCGCTATAGGTACAGTAACAGATATCAATGGAAACTTTGCTCTGAATTCTCCTAAAACGATGACAGAGAAAAGCATTCTTTCGTTTAGTTATATAGGCTACCAGACTAAAGAGATAACTCACAGTGGGAATAAATTTCTCAACATCATGCTGGAGGAAGAATCACAAGTTTTGAACGATGTCGTGGTTACCGCATTAGGCATTAAACGTGAAGAGCGTGGATTGGGATATGCCACTCAAACAGTAGATGGCGATATGGTTTCGGGTACTATGCCTGCCAACTGGTCGTCGGCCTTAAACGGCAAAGTAGCCGGTCTTAGCGTCGTATCTCCCGGTGGCCCTCTGGGCTCCAGTCGAATTTCCTTGCGTGGTGATGTATCTCTTAACCAAAATGGCAACAATGCACTGGTAGTTGTTGACGGTGTACCGATGAGTAGTCCGATGACTAATCCGGGTGTTGCTTATGGTGCCGGATCCAGTTCTGAATTATCAGTTGACTATGGCAATGGTTTTTCTGATATCAACCCAGAAGATATTGAGAGTGTACAAGTATTAAAAGGTGCAAGTGCTACTGCTCTTTACGGCACACGTGCTGCTAACGGTGTTATCATGGTTACCACCAAAACGGGCAGCAAGGCAAAAAAAGGAATAGGCATAACCTTTAATACTGGTATCAGCATAGATAATGTCATGCAATGGCCCGATTACCAATATGAGTTCGGACAAGGTTTGCCCAGCAACGTAGGCAAAGCCGGAACTGAATATGCCGGACAGCTTTATTATTCATACGGTGCAGCGCCCGATGGCAACAGCAGCACCAGCGGTACAAGTAGTGCATACGGTGCACGTTTCGACGCAAACAAAAAGTTTTATCAATACGATCCCGTATTACAAGGCAGAGCAGAAACCGCAACACCTTGGGTAGCATACAAAAACAACCGCAAAGACCTGTTCCAGACGGGTTATACGCTGACTAATTCAGTGGCTATAACCGGTAACACAGATAAAGGTTCTGTGCGAGCTTCTATTACACACACAAAAAATGAATGGATACTTCCTAATACAGGCTTTCAACGTATCGTGGCAAGTGTATCCGGACAACAACAGGTATCGCGTTTGTTGCGCATTAACTACAAAGCCAGCTATACAAACAGACAGATTGACAATACGCCGGCACTTGGCTACAACAGCAACTCCATCTCTTATTTTCTTATTTTTCAAAACCCTAATGTAAATCTCGACTGGCTAAGACCTATGTGGCGTACCGGACAAGAGAATGTAAAGCAGTTACAGCCTTACAGTACTTTTATCGGCAATCCCTTCGTGATTCTGTATGAATCGGAAAATCCTTCTGAGAAACACAGTGTGGTGTCATCACTTTCGGCAACCTTACAACTCAGCCGCAAATTTGATTTAATGGTTCGTTCGGGTTTACAACTATCGGCAGATCAGCGAGAACAACACCGTCCGGTGAGCGACGTGGTTTATGGAAACGGTTTCTTCAAAAAACAAAACGTATTTGATTATGAGTTAAACAGTGATGCACTGCTAACTTATCACGATAGTTTTGAAAACGGACTTCACATAAATGCCTCTGTAGGAGGTAACCTGATGAAGCAACATTACGACATGTTATCGGCCGAGGTTAAAGGACTTATCACTCCGGGAGTTTATAAACTAGCCAACGGCGCTTCAAGCCCTTTAGTCAAAACCGACATCAATGACAAAGAGCTGAACAGTCTTTACTTTGCAGCCAATTTCGCTTACAAAGACAAACTCTTTTTAGATGTAACAGGACGCAATGACTGGTCGTCTACACTACCACGCAGCAATCGCTCTTTCTTCTATCCTTCGGTAAGTATGAGTGCATTAGTTAACGAGTGGGTAGAACTACCCCGAGTGATTAGTTTGCTAAAGTTAAGAGCTTCCTGGGCACAGGTTGGTAATGACACAGATCCTTATAAAACGTCAGCCTACTACGAGACAACCGATTTTCCGGGTACTTCAGTACTCCCAACCACCTTACATAATGCAAACTTCAAACCGGAAATCTCAACGAACTATGAAGCAGGGCTCGACTTCCGCATGTTCAAAAATCGTATAGGGATTGATTTTACCTTCTACTACAACAAGACTAAAAACCAGATTTTGGATGCACCGATGGATCCCACAACCGGTTACTCAAGAGCAACTATCAACTCAGGCAACGTACGTAATAGAGGTTACGAACTTGAGTTAACCGCCACGCCGGTAAAAAACAAGAACTTCCAATGGAACAGTACGCTAACTTGGTCTAAAAATGAAAATAAAATTCTGTCATTAGCTGAGGGATCTGACGAGAATCAGCTGATCAGTAGCATCGGTAGTGTTTCCGTTATAGGTAAAGTAGGTGGTACAACCGGAGATTTGTGGGGATACAAACTAGTTAGAAACGAAAAAGGAGAAGTTATTATCAACGAAAACGGATTACCCGAACAAGCTGATGAGATAGAGTATGTAGGTTGTGCTTACCCTGGCTGGAAAGCGGGTTTTTACAACGAATTCAAATACAAGAATCTAAAGTTGAGTGTACTTATCGACGGACAGCATGGAGGTATCATCTATTCACATTCACATCATAAAATGACAGAGCAAGGAAAGTTAGCTCATACACTGAACGGACGATTGCCCGGAACGGAATATTACATGTCGGCCGATGATCCTCGCATTGCCGCAGCCAAATTAACCCCTCTCGACGGAGTGTATATGGTTGCACCCGGAGTGGTACGCAATGCCGACGGCTCTTTTAGTCCCAACACAACTGTAACCACTGTAGAGAAGTATTACAAAGAGTATTACCGAATGGCCAACGTAGAAACCAATTCATTCGATGCATCATTTATTAAAATACGCGAAGTTAGGTTGGAATACAGCTTGCCCAAAAACATACTAGGCAAAACATTCCTTACCCAGGCCACAGTAGGTGTATATGGTAGAAATCTGCTTTGCGTAAGCGATTTCCCTATGTTTGATCCCGAAGCAGCTGCCCTCAACGGACGATCCATCACTCCGGGAGTAGAAACAGGGTCACTGCCTTCAACCCGCTCATTCGGTATTAATATCAGCCTTGGTTTTTAATCATCACTTAATTGAAATAACAATGAAAATAATCAATAAAATAATAGTTGCGTTCGTACTGGTAAGTGCGTTGCTGACTTCATGTACCGGCTCATTCGATGAGTTAAATACTGACCCTACCCGTTTGGACGAAGCCAATCCCGGCACCTTTCTCAACCCCATTCTGTATAACATGACCAGCTATAACTGGAAACGATACAACGATTACACGTTTGCACTGATGCAGAGTAAAGTATCGACCAGCAGTACCAACGGATTAGGATGGTATTATGTAGGAGATGCTGCCGGCGACGGCACTTGGAGTACGTATTATAAATGGCTGAATAACATTCGCGAAATGGAGAAAGAAGCGGTTAAGCTGAATGTTGTAAACTATCAGGCCGTATCTATAACCTTACGTAGTTGGATATTCCAACTGCTGACTGATGCCTTTGGAAATGTTCCCATGACTGAAGCCTGCCGGGGAGATGAACAACTATTTACTCCCAAATTCGACACTCAAGAAGATATTTACCATACACTGATTGATGATCTTGCCACAGCCAACACACTGTTTGACACCAAAACCGGATTAAAATACAACACAACTGCCGACATGCTTTATAAAGCCAGCAGTACAGATGCCACCGGCATGCTGAAGTGGAAAAAGTTCTGCAACTCACTCCGTATGCGTATTTTAATACGCGTAATTGATGTTAACGGGTTTAATGCTGCTGCCGAATTAAAGAAAATGATTGATGACCCTACAACCTACCCAGTATTTACATCGAACGAAGACGCAGCCATGTTGAGTATTACAGGCGTAGCCCCCGAAGAAGCACCGTTAACAAGGCCGCAGGACTTCACGGCATACTTGTCGCTTTCAGAATTCTTCATTAACCACCTGGTTGCCTGGAATGACCCTCGCCTGCCCCTTTTTGCCACCAAAGCCAAAAACGATGGAGTAAGTTCTTACATCGGCTTACCCAGCGGATACGCCATCGCCCCATCCATCAATGCATCACAACCCAATCAGGCTATTTGTAAAGCCCCGATGAAATTGGCAATTATGACATACTCTGAAGTAGAGTTTATCAAAGCAGAATTGGCACAAAGAAGTATTATCGACCCAAGTTTGGCTCAAACGGCTTACGAAAATGGTGTAAAAGCATCTGTTGAACAATGGGGAGGAGTGATGCCTGCCAATTACTTTGCCAATGCACAAGCTGCATACAACGGAACATTAGAGCGTATTATGGAACAGAAATTTTTTGCTTTATTCTTTGTTGATTACCAGCAATGGTTTGAGCATAACCGCACCGGACTACCTGTAATGCCACGCGGAGACGGAGTGCCATCGGGCAATGTCATGCCCAAACGACTCTTGTACCCGGCTGTACTGCAACGCACCAATTTAAAAAATTATCAAGAAGCCAAAGCAGTTATGGGAGGAGATGAATTGAGTACCAAACTGATGTGGCAGAAATAAGTCTCACACAAAACATATCGTTATGAAAAGAATCATCTTATTACTTGTGCATGCATTGATGGCGGTACTTATCACAACAGCCTATGCAAACGAAGAGAACAATCCGGCCACTCCCGGTAAAACCCCGGCTATCCGGTTCACCTATCAAGTATACGGCGAACTTCCCAAACGAAAGCCGGCTTATGAAGAGCAACACTTTCTGGGCACTGAAATTTCAGAGAAATGGAATACCTTTAACGAAAGCTATACCCATACCTTCAGTAACAGCACAGGGTTTTCGGGCAACACCGTTGAAGTCTCCAAACCATCGGTATACAAAGCCGTACTGAAAGTGAACAAGTATTTTAAGAACGCATTAAAAAAAGGGAGCATAACGAAGGAAGAAGCATGCCAACAAATGAGTCATGTACTCGACTGCGCCAATATCATCTGTATGGAAGAGAATACAGGCGATTTTGAACAAGCCGTATCAAGCGCCAAAACTCCCGAAGAGATTATTGCTCTTTTTGAAAGTGTAGAACTCAGATTTATGTAATACCTTTCATATAAAATCCCGGGGAGACCACAACAAGCTCCCCGGGATTTCATTCATTACTCATCAACATCAAATGTTATAATCAGTAATGTTTCTCACCTCAATAATTTGCTTTTCTTTCTTTTTGGTTTGGAAGAAATTCTTTATCTCGTCAGGGGTTACCTGCCATTGCGGGTTGCATGCATCCGAAACAACATAGTCCATCAGAGCCTGATAAAAAGCCCTACCCTCGGGCTTATCCTGATAGTCGGAAACATTACTTGAGCAAACCACCAATTTGCCCTTCCCTACCCTGAATTCAAACACCAAGCCCAACTTATGATTTCTTTCCACATTGTCAATAACCTGAATAACAGGCAAATAACCCGCCGGAAGAGCATCGAGTATAATGGCACGGCTGTTTCTTATAACTTCCCACCATTGCCAGTTAGTATGAGTATCGGTAGGGAAATGTTTAAAGAGAGCATGTCCGGGATTCACCAAAAGAGACATCGTTCCCGGTGACACTTCTTTATGAGCCCACTCGGATATTCCTTTAAACATAGCATAATTCCAATAATCCGGCGTAACCAGTCCGCCAACAGAGATACTGTCTGTTTGTTTTTTCTGAGGAAAATACAAGATATTGGCGCCTTCATTCAATTTCTTTAGCACAGTGGCCGATAATTCTTTTACCTGTAACAATTCCGCCGGCTCTTCCACCTTCGTAGCTGGATAAATCCATAAATCATAAGCATTCTTATACGTTCCAACCTGCAAGGCAAGGCGCATCTTTGCTGTTTGAGTAATTTGTTTCAAAGCAACCCTTATCTCTCCGGGAGACTCAACTGCACCCTGCTTAACAGAAATAACCTGTTCACCTTTGGCAACCACTTTGCCTGTAACTGTTTCGAGTTTCCAGCGCAAAGGCAATTCCTTCAAATCAGCCTCATCATAGTTGGCTACTATAAGCCTCGCTTGAAACTCCTCTTCATTGCTCCAGCAATAGGCTTTGAATTCGGCCATAGGAACTACTTTATTGCAGAATCCGGCAAAAGTATCCTCGCTCATGCCACCCTTATTCTTCCAAAACACATCCATTAAACCCACCAAAGCACTACCTTGTCCCGGATAATCAATAAGATCCAGCAACTGAAAACCTCCCATTCCGGGCGTACGCATGCACATTTCAATGTCTGCCTTGTAGCAAAGAGCAGACCAGGCAGCAGTAGCCCGATGAAACTCAAGCGCCTGTTTCTCCAAATGATTGTCAGCTAACCGCCTGCGAAAGACTTCGTAATTATAAGGATAAAGAACACCCGTGTATTTATTTATCTCTTTGTAATCCGGATAAACCTGAAACTGTCCGTTCTCATGGCTCACCACGGGTATGGAAGAGTTGCTGATTGCTTTTGCGTAATTCCAACGAGTAGACGGATAGGTACCGTTTAGAATTCCCCCTTTCCATGCGTCGGCAAATGAGAAAGAAGAGCGTACATGCGTAGCATAAGTAGAATCCGTATCGCGCCCCACACGGCAAGTCACAAAGAAATCTTCTCCCGCCTGCTCTCCTGCCGTACCCAAATTATTGTTGGAACCAAACGAATATAGATGACGATTATCCATACTCCGGAAGTGATTTACCAATCGCCTCATCAGGTTGATGTCGCCATTCAGTTCGTTGCCCAATGCCATCATCGTGAACGATGGACTATTGCCGTATTCTTTCAGCAACTGTTCACCCTCGTGCAGCAGGCATTGATTCAATGATGTGTTTTTCGCATCCATGGTTCCCCAGAAAGGCAATTCAGGCTGTAAGTAAACGCCCGCAATATCTGCCGCTTTGAAAGCAGCTACGGGCGGAGTCCAGGAATGAAAACGTATGTGATTGATTCCATATCGTTGTGCAATCCGAAATTGTTCCAGCCAATCCGTTACTTCAGTAGATGGATAACCGGTAAGCGGAAACACACACCCGTCATGCTTGCCTCTAAGAAATGTAGTTTTACCGTTAATAGTAAACTGTGTGCCCTTAACGCCAAAACTTTTCATTCCAAAATCGACCAACTGATTGTCGGCCCCTTCATCGGTTAACAGTTCCACGTTCAATTTATACAACGCAGGTGAGAACTCACTCCATAACAACGGCTCCTCACCCATGTTGACAACAAGTTCCGTTTCCGAACGGCCTTTTACCAGCTCCACAGGAAATTCCTGTTTTCTTATAAAGTCTTTACGAGTAGCATTCCATGCATATCCCTCCACGGTAATAACTGCAGATTGTTGTTTGCCCGACACTAATGACACATGCAGCACGGCCCTCTTTTGTTCTACATCGGGCACTACCTGAACCTGTTCAATAAAGTTCTTCTCAGATATTTCCAGTCCCAAACGTCCGATAACTCCATTCCAGTTTGTCTGAGTTGCTTCCGTCCACGCGTGAGAACCGTGCACTCCCGAAGGCACAGCCTCATCTCTGTTATCTATCCTGATTTTCAATTCATGCTTACCGGGAGTAAGCCATTTCGATAGATCATATATTTGAGAGGAAAGCAACGTATTACACCTGCCAACACTATCACCATCCACCCAAACAGTTGACGGCTTGGTGCGCTCCATGACCAAACGAATCATTTTATCGCCCAAAGATCCGGGAATATCTACTTCACGTACATACTCCATAACCCCAACATACGGATGGAGGCGTGTTAATCGCGTTGTGGTAAGCGTGTCGGCATTGCGAGGAGGCAAGCCACTCTGATCAACGCTGCCCGGCAAATGAATGATTCCCAAGTCAGTGTGCCACGGACCTGCCAACGATACAAATTTACGTTGCTCTTCAAACGATTCTTTCTGAGTTGAACAGCCTGCCAAAAAAGCGATGGAAGCTACAACACCCCATACAGCAATGCATTTTATGTTTTTCATGATGATTAGATTAAATTCAAGGCAAAGATAACAAATTATTTACGTTCTTGTTTTTTATAGGTAGTGGCTCTATGTACCAGATCTTTAAAGATGTTAAGCATCACCGTATCGCCTCCGTTTACCAAACCTTCAGGATGCCACTGTACTGCCAGAATATTCAGTTTCTTCAACGATTCAATTCCCTCAACCACTCCATCATCTGCTTGGGCGGTCACCGTGAATCCGGGCGCAAGGTCTTTAATAGCCTGATGATGGAAAGTGTTAACCATGAAGTTACCCGGACCCAAGATGCGAGCAAGCTCTGAACCGCTCACAACAGATACGTTATGCGTGCCAACTTCGCGAGGAAGAGTCTGCCGATGTTGCACTGTTGAGCTGTTTTGTGTAGGCAAGTCCTGATACAACGTTCCGCCAAAAGCCACATTGATAATCTGTTCGCCCCTACAAATACCCAGAATAGGTAATTTCCGGTCTGTAGCCAACTTAATCAATGTCAGGTCATACACGTCTCTAATCGAATCGACCTTCTCGAGTTCTGCGACAGGTTGTTCTTTATAAAACGAAGGGTTTACATCTTCACCACCTACTAAAACAAGACCGTCGACCTCATTCAGGATGTGACTGATCACCCCAACATTATCCGTAACAGGAATAACGACCGGTGTTCCTCCTGCTTTAATGACAGCGTTGATATACGTTCCGGGCACACTGCTTCCACCCTCTCCGTGCTGATATGCAGACACTCCGATAACCGGGCCTCTGCTTCTACTCAGGTTTGCAGAGCAGGAATCTATTTTCGCATGGAGTTTTTGCAAATCGGTTACCACTCCTATTTGGGCATTAGCTACAAGTGCCACAAGATGAAAGCAAATAAATACTGCAATAAATTTTATCTTTTTTGTTTCCATATCAATCATTGTTATAAGCGTTCTTTGATTCAATTTCCCAAAAATAAGATTTCAAACGCATAAAATAGCAATACTACGTGAAAATTATCTATTTTTATAGCCAAATTATGAGGCATAAGTTGTGCTGAAGATAAAACCATTACCCCATGTCATACTGCATGTACATACCCGAAATGAAGGAGCCAAGCCGTTCTTTACATGCTCATTACCACGATGAACAATACGGTTTCCCGTTACACGATGACAACGAGCTTTTCGGGCGACTGCTATTGGAAATCAATCAGGCAGGCTTAAGCTGGGAAACCATTTTAAAGAAAGAAAAGGCTTTTCGAAACGCTTATAGCAACTACAATATTGAAGAAGTAGCTGCTTATACAGAGGATGACAGAGAACGCTTGCTGAACGATGCAGGCATCATACGAAACCGACTGAAGATAAATGCAGCCATTGAAAATGCCAAATCCATCCTCATGCTACAAAAAGAGTATGGCTCGTTTGAAAAATGGTTAGCGTATCACCATCCCAAAAGCAAGGAGGAATGGGTGAAGCTTTTTAAAAAGACTTTCAAGTTTACCGGAGGAGAAATTGTTGGAGAGTTTTTAATGAGTATCGGTTATCTTCCGGGGGCACATGATGCTGATTGCCCTGTCTATCAAAAGATACTCGAGGAAGATCCCATGTGGTTGCAAGGAAAATAAATCCTCAAAAAACTGTCCTTGCTACATAAAAAGTATAAAAAAAAGTATCACCAATCTTGTAACTAACTGATAATCAGAACATTCTGTGTGATACTTGCCTAAAAAAAAGCCTCACCAAGTATCACCAAGTATCACCAACTTTTTTGGCAGTAATTCCTTACAGGTTTGCTGCTATTTATTCTTTCTATACAGGATTTTTAGTTAGCATGCTTCTGCGATTTATTTTGCAGGTTAGCAATTTTCGTCTACACCCGGATGTACATACCTTGTACACCCCCATGTAGGAAACTTGTAGACCCGGATGTACAACATGTGTACACCCGGGTCTACAAGAAGTTTTGCAACCTGAAAAAGAAATTCTTCAGGTTTCTTTATTCAATGCTAACACCTTCTGCTACATCTTCAACCAACGGAGCTTGAGCTTCCTCTTTATTAAAGTCGAAAACATATTCTTTTTCACCACTTTCCGCAGTATTTACTTTTACTTTAATACCACGAATAGAGTTGCTCAGTTCATCGGCTTTTCCCCACTCACCTACGTAGAAAGACACCAAACCACGAGCTACGTAATTCGTCACATCATCTTGATCATTGTAGCGAAGTTCCAAATGCACATATCCATCCGATGGAGATTCTGCCGTAGTGTTTCTAACCAAACTGATGCGATGTTTCTTTTGCGAAGGCATCCTCATCAGGAAATCAACATTCAGATGGCTGGCGCTAAGCCATATCTGCCTCATACGCAAAGGATCATTACCAAAAGTTGCTTCATTCGTTTCAGTGAGTTCCTCCACGCTTTTGGTTAGCACATTATTCAAATAATTAATTTTGGCTACGTAATCATAACTACCATATTGATCGCCTAGAAGAGTAATATTGGCAATCACACGCTGCCCGTCAACCGCTTGGTACTGCGGAACTGCTGTAGCTCCCGGCCAAACAGTCTTATTGTTGTCGAGCACCAGGTAGTAGTTAGCTCCATTGATTACTTTCACCGTGGCCATTTGCACCTGAAAATTGCCGAGCGAATAGCCATCGTCATCATTGTCACACGACTGCAAAACAGGAATTATCAAAATCAATAAAAGTACACCAATAATTGAACTAATCTTTTTCATACATACAATATTTTAAGTTATTTGTATCTATAAAATACAAGACTACAAACAATACTGCATCATTTTAACACTATTTAGAAATGATAAAGCCCTGTTTCAGTGAAAGTTACTCACTTGAAACAGGGCTTATGTATTTTGTTGAAAGATGGTTACTTAAAAATCAATCCGCTATTGTATGTAGTATACCAATCTGTATTTGAACTGCCTCCTGAGGTAACCCAAGACGCAAAGTTAGGGAATACATCTGTTACCTTAGCATACTCTTTAGGATGATTCACTGAAGAAGCAACGCAGATACCCCAAGCTAAATTGTCTTTACTTACGTAATATTTACCTGCCGTTGCTGATGAACCGTCATTGTTATTACCAAAGAAAGTAGTAGACGCCTTATCGGTGGGACGATAGTTTACTACGTGAACCTCTTTACGGTTATTGCTCTGTCCATCTGTTATGATGAATAAATTCAACTTACCTGCAGCAAAGCTTTCAGGCGACAGCGTAGCACTGCTGAATGTAGCCGTAACAACAATGGTAGGTAATACAGAAACATTGGCTGTGCTACCAATCACGGTATTAACAAATGCATTGGTTGAGTTACCCATAAATGCATGTGCATTAGCAAAGAATGGGATAACTGCTTTGCTCTGACCGGCCTCAACTCCCTGACTCGCATACGAGAACAACGTAGAAGGTTTGGTGCTACCGTATTCAACAGAAGAAACCAACGAAGCAGCCACATCATCGAGCTGTAAACCTGCTGCTATATTCTTAGAAGCTCCTACTGCAACCAGTTCTGCCTCTAACTTAAATTTCTCTACTTTATTAGATGCATTGAGATACATCGTAGTTTTCTTAACACGAATCACCACATCATTCATATCATAATCTCCGTAAAGAGGCCATTGGTCTTCAAATAAATAGGTATACTTAGTATCATTGACACTCTCTATGGGGAAAGTAGGATTACCCGGATCTGTTCCCGGATTACCACCGTTCGCCGTGCCTGTACAAATTTCTATAACAACATTAGAGTCGCCATAGCCAGCCATTTCTGCTGGTGAGTTCAATGTATATTTCCAATTTTCTCCAGGTTTTTTAGTAAAATGATGATCGGACTCTACAGTTAATTTACCTGAATACGTAATGCCTTGCCCTTCTACCTTATCAGCTTTAATCAATGAACGATTTCCGGTGGTACCACCATCATAACTAGTTGCCTCACTTTGGTTATGAAGAATATTTGTAGCTTCAATCATTGAACCATTATTAAGTTTAACTACACATCCTCTTATAGTTAAATTCTTTCCTTTTAGGTATCCTTGATCAAGAACAAAATTTCGACAACCAGAAAAGACCGCACTTTTTTTGGCTTCCATGTAGCAGCTATTAAATACAGTAGAGTTATTCACGCTGGATATTTGATCGAAAATCATCTTACCTTCATTAGTAAGCGATACACCATTCACATCAAGGTCTTTTGCCGTAACCTCACCTGTATTGATAAACGATGCATTAGAAGGCATAGTAAGTTTTCCGTCTAAAGTAATCGTACCATCGTTTTGCATGGGTGAAGCATTGTTAAAACTACCATTTTTAGCTACAATAGTTCCTTTGGAGTAAAATAGGCCTCCGGCACTCATAGTAAAATCATCGCCCAAAGTCAAAGAACCCCAGTTTTTAAAATGACCTTCCTGATTTGAAAAGGTCAAACTATTAAGTTCAACTACACCATTAGGCATGATGGTTAAGCTAGAAGAGCCAACGAAAGAAGCGTTTTTATTTGCTAGAATCTTCGCCCCGCTCATCACAATAATTTCAAGCCCCGTTTGAATTTGAAAATCAGAAGGCATGTTCCAGGTACCTTGTATATACAGCTTCACGTTAGAAGATCCCCAGAATGTGAATGAACCGTTGTAAGTTCCTGTAATCTTATAATTTTTACCGGCTTCCAAAGCTGCCCCTCCCAAAGAACTGATTTCACGAGCATCCCCCGGTATTGAAGTATAATCAGGAACAGGTACCACTGCACGGGTAGTAGCCAGCGCACGAGTCGAAATAGCTGATCGAGTAGAAGCAGATACGGAAACATTGTCCGTAAAGCTACAAGTCATATTGCTTTGAACCGGGAAGGAACGAATAACAGCTCTGCCCTTAGGATCCGTTTGGCGAATGAACAAATCGGTAGTTGACTTAGCTATGGTTACAGCAGACAAGACGAAAGGGTGACCGCTCTTTGCTACACCTTTAGCTAATGAGCTAATCGAATCCGCAGCTGAAGCAATCGGATTATTATCAAAAACCTCGATGATGTAATCATACTGACCGTTATATTCGTCATTGGCCTCAACAGAGAGTCTGATAGTATTGGTGGTTGACCAGTCAAAACCATCAGGAGCCGTAATATCCAGCGGATTATCCGCTGTGATAGTCGGATCATAGAGATCTTTGTTATCATCAACGCAACCTACAAAGGTTGCCAACATCATTCCTGCACTTAGTGCGAAACGTACTAATTTAAGTGATTTCATATATTCGTTTGTTTGACTATTTGTAATCGTGGACAAATTTAGCAACTTTGGATAACATCCACAACTAGAATGACAACAAAATAAAAATGCAAAAGTTTGAATCTTTCCTTTGATTTTAAATTCTTATTCATATCTTTGTTGCGCAATGAGATTCTTGCTAAGGTAATTTTCCCCTTTTCAATCATATTCATTATATATTGCAGAGCACTATCTCCTTATACAAAGACCTTCCATTGCAAATTATTATCAATTTTTATACACATTTTAATTATTTATTTTTAATGAACATTTTTATCGCTGGATTAAGCTATAACATTAGCGATTCCGAATTAGGGGAATTATTCACTGAGTATGGAGAAGTTACTTCATCAAAGGTTGTAACAGACAGAGAAACAGGTCGTTCAAAAGGTTACGGCTTTATTGAAATGGCTGACGAAGAAGCAGGAAACAAAGCTATCGAAGAATTAAACGGTGCTGAAGTTGACGGAAAGACTCTTTCTGTATCAGTAGCTCGCCCTAGAACTGAGGCTCCACGTCGCAGTTTTGGCGGTGGTGGCAATCGTGGTGGTGGTTACGGCGGTGGAAACCGTGGTGGCGGCTACAGCGGCGGTGGCAACCGTGGCGGTGGTTACGGTGGCGGCAGATACTAATCTGACATAAAAAAAATCCCGGGTTTACAGATTCTGCAAACCCGGGAAAAACAAACAATTCAAAAGGCATTGCATCACTGCAACATTGTTAAGATCCAGAGCTTTGTGTTTTGTTTTTCTTCTCAATAAACAAACTTAACCAATTATTCTTTTCATAATTAAGGATCTTCTCATTCATCGTTTAGGTTATAGTATTCTTTTAATGCTTATATAGTTACAATAACCGTGCCAAACTCCCCTAGAAGAACCAATCCATTCATTATCAGACTATTACAAGTAATACTCTATCTACTGCCAATTGTGGAAAATGTGGATCAAGGTGTGGAATCTGTAGATTTAATACGCAAAACACTAACGTAACGAACTAAATCAGGATTGTACTTCCGACTATTGGTTTTCTGCCAATTATTATCATATCTTCCTATTTCATCTATTTCCCATTTTGATGCATCCAACAGTGAATCAGCAGGGGTGGCACTAACCAAGACAAAAGGCAGTTTGCTTTCTACAAGATTCATATTTCTTATATTTAGCGGACGAATTACCCGGTCACTTTCATAGACCAATTCAATACGCAGTTCTTCACCTTCAACATAGTAAAAAGGTAAATGCTGAAGAACCGGTATTTTACGGACCTCACTAATACTGTGTCTTTCATTGTTAATAAAGAGTTTACCTGCCGGAATAAAGCAAAGACCTTCCACTACTAGCATGGTACCTATCACACATCCCAAAGCAATTTTATAATTTACACGCCGGTTGTAAATACTCCATGCCAACAACAATGCCAATAAGAAACAACAGAAACATATCATAGCAAAAAGCGAAATTTCGAGTTCATGTTTCTGCACAAAAAACAGATAAAGAGCTACCGGCAAAGCTAAAATAACCAATAGGATTAAACTCATATTAATTCGAAATAGCCTCTTTTCTCTTGACAGAATTAATCGGCCGGATAGATAATAGTACAAACATATGCCCACATTTATGGCACCCGGGATAAGCAATGGTAAGAGGTAACGGGTTTTCTTCTCGGGAATCAGTGAAAGAAGAATCAGCGAAACAACAGTCCAGAGAATTGAAAACAGATAAATTTTATGAAGGTGTATTTGGCTAAAACGCTTCCTCCAATAAGGCCAAACAAGTGATGTGACCCAGAAAAGGGCCCAAATTCCAGCTTCAGCCGGGAACTGCCAGTAATAATACCAAGGACGCACGTTGTGATTTAACCAGGAAGACGATTCTTTGTTTGCAATGTGTACACCCCAGTCTCTGTGAAAAATATAAATGTAAACCGGCCACCAGAAACTAACCATTAAACAAACTAAAATCATTGCAATTATAGGCTTCATCTTTCCTTTGAAAGAAGGATGCCAGGTGATCAGATAAGCTATAATAAAAGGAATGAGCAATGCAAAAAAGGAAACAGGGCCTTTACTTAAAAAGGAAAGTCCCATGAATAAACCAGTGAACACAAAAAAACGCCACTGAGGTCCTTCATGTGATAGTGCTTTAATGAAAAAAAAGATGGCGCCCAGCATAAAGCTATGACAATAAATATCCCACGTAGCCGTACGCCCCATCATAATAACATTGTAACAAGTAGCCAATATCAAAGCACAAACAAAAGATACGGTAGAGTTCTTACTTAGTTGTCTCACTACAAGGTAAAGAAAGACAACCATTAGAGTCGCAGCCACACCCGCGGCATACCGTTGGGCAGAAAGGCTGTGGGGCTTTATGTGATTAACGCAAGCAGCGATCCACGTAGGCAAAGGTGGTTTTTCGAGACGAAGTTCTCCATTCATGGTTGGAGCAAGATAATTTTCCAACGCTACCATTTCTTGTGCAGTAGCCAGATTCCGTGACTCCATCAAATCAGCAGGAATGAAGTCATTGTGTACAAAGAAAGAAAAAAAGCATACTAGTAAAAGTAATGCCAGATGCTTTATCTGATCAGAGATCATAATAGGTTTCATACCAAGATATAAATTTACTTAATCCACATGTTAGCGATGTACGAGGCTGATAGCCTGTAAGTTCTCTTAAATGACGTACGTCTGCATAAGTAACAGTCACGTCGCCGGCTTGCATAGGCTGAAAATCAAGTTTGGCTTTCTTTCCCATCACCTCTTCCATTGCATGAATGAAGTCAAGGAGTTTTACAGGGTCTGCATGACCAATGTTTAAGATACGGTAATACGGTTTTTCTTCATTTACACCAGGTGGATAATCAAGTACTGAGACCAAGCCATCTACCACATCATCAATATACGTAAAGTCTCTTAACATATCACCGTGATTAAACACTTTTAGTGGAACTCCTTTTTGAATGGAATCGGCAAAAATCATAGGAGACATGTCCGGTCTACCCCACGGACCATATACAGTAAAGAACCGTAAACCCGTGCAGGGTAACTGGTAGAGATGACTGTATGTAAATGCCATTAATTCATCACTGCGTTTAGTCGCAGCATACAAACTAACGGGATAATCAGCCATGTCATCTTCCGAAAACGGATATTTTGAGTTCATTCCGTAAACTGAAGAGCTCGAAGCATATACAAAGTGTTTTAGGTCCTGTTTTCTACAGTTCTCCAGCAAATTAACAAAGCCCACAATATTTGATTGCACATACGTATAGGGGTCTTCCAGAGAATAGCGTACACCGGCTTGTGCACCCAAATTGATAACAACCTCAAAAGAGTGATTTCTGAATAATTCATCCATCTGCTCTTTATCAGCCAAATCTATTTGATAAAAAGAATAATTAGCATAGCTGGAACTTGGAACTTCGTTATGAGAAATAATATTTTCTCGATGAATGCCACATTGTTGCAAACGTGCATATTTCAAATTAACATCATAATAGGAATTGATGTTATCAAGTCCTACTACTTGCCACTTATAATCGAGTAGTTTGCGAACTACATGGAATCCTATAAATCCGGCTGCACCGGTTACCAATACTTTCATCTTACTTATTTTTTCTAAGTATAAACAAGTTTCTTATGTATGCAATGAACCCGGCCGACTGCCCCAGAATAAGCACCGGGTCGCTACGATAAATACCGTAACTTACTATAATGGCTGAGCCAAGTAAGCTGAGCACCCAAAACGTAACCGGGAAAACAGATTCTCCTTTATGGCGAGAATAAAACCATTGATATATGAAACGAAAGGTGAAAATAATCTGTCCCATAGAACCGAAAATTAACAATCCCAACGGAATATTGGCATTACGGAATAATCTCGGCCCATTTATATCCCATGTCAATAGCAGATATATTATTACTAATACAGGCGTTAACAGCAATACAAGGCGAATGAATGCCGGTAGTTCTTTCCAATGATTTTTAGTGTTTAAATTCCATATATAAATGTAATATGAAATGTATTGACCCAAAATAATAGCAAAATCATCACGTAACCAGCCATAAACAAACAGCAAATAAGACGCCAAAATGCTAATTTGCCAATAACTCGTGGGTGAAACAACCTTTCGCGCTTTCTCGGAAAGAAGCCATTGAACAACCAAACGAGCGGAGAAAAGTGCCTGAGCCAGAAAGCCAATGCCAAAAACAATATAATTATTCATTCAATAGGTCAACATTACTTGAATCAATCGTGTAATTTATGTACCGATGTTTCATCCATCGGAAAGCAAAACAATCTTTAAAAGGACCAACTAATCTATTAGATAGATGATATTTGGATTGACCGGCAGTTCGTTCAAAATGACGAACAGGAATCTGCATTACTTTGCCATTCTGCAACTGCACTAATGCCGGCAAGAAACGATGCATGCCATTAAACAGGGGTATGCGTTTGGCACAATCCGAATGAATTATTTTCAAAGGACAACCCGTGTCTTTAATACCATCGCCTGTCATCATCCGCCTGAATCCGTTGGCCACTCTGGAAGAAAGGTTTTTAATAAACGAATCTTTCCTGCCTGTTCGAATGCCCATGACCATTTCGTAATCATTCAAATAGGGAAACAGGAGGTTAAAATCTTCCGGCGTTGTCTGCAAATCGGCATCCATATAACCGATGAACTTTGATTCAGCATAATCAATTCCGGCTTTAATCGCTGCACTTAAACCTCTATTTTGCTTAAATGAAAGGTAGAAAAAACCTTCATTGACTGCGCAAACAGCTTTTATCAGCGCTAAGCTTTTATCTATCGAACTATCATTAACAAAAAGGATGCATGTTTTAAGAGGAGAAATATGCTGAAACTTTTTTAGTTCGTTTTCCAATCTAGTTATGTTTCCCTCTTCATTGTATACCGGAATGATAATACAAAATTGATAAGTACCAGTCTTATTCATAAACAATATAAATATTTTAAGGACGTAAAAGTAGGTGCAAATTCTGAATAGAATCTGTATTTAGGTATTTAACACCATTTATCCCGATTTAAATAACAATCTGAAACATTTATATTTATCTTTGGCAATGTTCTAAGCATTGAACAATTATTAAATCAGACGTAACAATGAAATACATCGACCTTCATAACTATCTCAAAAAGATTGTCAACTATGAAAATAAGGAAATTGTAATTGACGAAAAGATTATCGTGCAAAACTACAACTTTGAATCGGCCTATCGATTTCTCCTACCAGGGGGAGCCGGCAATCAAGATTCCTATGAGTATTGTACGGCTGCCGATCCTGATTATGAACCGGATATTATACAATCCATGATAAACAAGTGTGATGCGGAAATCATGGAAAACATCAAATTCCGTTATCACTTGTTCCGTCCGAAAGGTGATAACAAGGTAAACCATGTAATTTTGTTATTTCATGGCTTTAATGAGAAATACTGGGCCAAATACTTAACATGGGCTAAAACGTTAGTTGAAGAGACAGGAAAAGCTGTATTGCTATTCCCCATCGCATTTCACATGAACAGAGCACCGCTCAGCTGGAGTGACAGCCGACAAATGTTTGCCATCAGCCAACAAAGAAAAGAAAGGCACCCTGATGTGCTGTGTTCAACGCTTTCGAATGTAGCAATTAGCACCCGCCTGCACAACAAACCTCAACGTTTTATCTGGTCGGGCTTACAAACATACTATGATGTTATTGATTTGGTGGAACAAATCAAAGCAGGACTACATCCGGCCATCGAAAAAGAAGCTTCTATTGATTTCTTTTCGTATTCAATAGGTAGCTTTTTGGCTGAAATTCTCATGATGACGAACAAAGATGGGTATTTTTCTGAATCAAAATTGTGCATGTTCTGTGGAGGCGCCGTATTCAACCGTTTGTCACCGGTATCTAAATTTATTTTAGACAGTGAAGCAAACGTAAGCTTGTACTCGTATGTAGTAGAGCATCTGGAAAGTCACATGCGCAGAGACGAATTGCTTCGTCATTATTTAAGTGATGCGCATCCGGAAGGGGTTAATTTCCGCAAAATGTTGAATTACAAATGCTTGACCGAACCGCGTGAAGCCGTCTTTAACCAAATGAGCAAACAAATTCTGGCTATAACACTGGCAAAAGACACTGTTGTACCGGCCTACGAAGTGATTAACACCTTACAAGGAGTAAAGCGAAACATCCCAATTAAAGTAGATATTTTAGACTTTCCATATCCATATAAACACGAGGACCCCTTCCCTGCTCTGGATACGATAGCCGACAGTGTAGACGAACATTTTCACCGAACCTTTAACCGAATATGCGAATTCTTACGATGAAATGAAACAGTTTTGTAACATCCATATCTCTTAAGAGGTATCTTAGAAGTCTTGCAACGTATTTAGCCGTTGAAAACAACTGGGTTTCACTTATTTATCTATTTTTGCGCGGTTTTTGATTAAGGTAAAATTAGAGATTATAGTAAAATGAAACAGCAGCACAAAGTGCCCTTTGGTATTATGGGCATATTTATGGCTATCGGTATTGTTTACGGAGACATAGGTACATCTCCGCTTTATGTGATGAAAGCCATTATCAATGGCCTTCCTTCCGGATTAAAAGCAAACCCTGATTATATCATCGGAGCAATTTCATGTATTATCTGGACGCTGACCCTGCAAACAACTATAAAATATGTAATAGTCACTCTTAGAGCTGATAACAAAGGGGAAGGAGGCATTTTATCACTTTTCGCGCTAATGAGAAAAAAGTATAGATGGGCCTATATCATTGCTATCATCGGTGCTGCGACCTTACTTGCCGACGGGATTATTACTCCGGCCATTACTGTGGTCTCGGCCGTTGAAGGGCTCAACGGATTATTGCCATCATTACCGGTAGTACCTATCGCGTTAATCATCATCGCAGCAATATTCTTGGTACAGCCTTTAGGTACTGCACGTTTAGGTAAACCGTTTGGTCGTATCATGTTTTTATGGTTCAGCATGATTGGCGTATTGGGTTTATTGGCTTTTTTTCATTATCCAATGATTATTAAAGCTTTTAATCCTATTTATGCAGTAAAAGTGCTGATTGAGGTTCCCGATGCGTTCATTATTCTAGGTGCCGTATTCCTTTGTACAACGGGTGCCGAGGCTTTATATTCAGACTTAGGACATTGTGGTTTGCACAACATCAGGGTATCATGGGTATACGTAAAATCAACTCTGATCTTAAACTATCTGGGGCAAGGAGCATGGATTATCACACATCCCAACCTCGTAACAACAGACGTGAATCCTTTCTTTGAAATTATGCCGGGATGGTTCTCTTTTATAGGAGTCGGGATGGCTACACTTGCAGCTATTATTGCCAGCCAAGCTCTGATAAGTGGGTCATTCACCATCATCAGTGAAGCAATCTCACTTGACTTATGGCCTAATATTAAAATTAAATATCCAACTAACATTAAAGGGCAAATGTTTATTCCTCAAGTAAATTATGCCCTGATGGCTCTTTGTGTGCTAATGGTTGTATGTTTTGGCTCTTCATCGAACATGGAAGCAGCGTACGGTTTATCCATCACAATTACCATGCTGATGACTACGCTGTTATTATTCATATACTTTCAATACAAAAACGTCACTCTTTGGATAAGTATACCGCTTACAGCATTCTTTATTACGATAGAAAGTAGTTTTTTCATTGCTAATCTGTTTAAATTCACACATGGAGGATGGGCTACCATATTAATTGCAGGATGTATTTTCGGAATTATGTTCGTATGGTACAACGGACGAAGAATAAAAAACCGCTATTCAAAATACGAACCAATTGCTCCCACTATAGACTGTTTAAAAAATATTTGCGAAGATAAAAGCATTCCAAAATTTGCAACACATTTGGTTTACGTAACACGCGCCAAATATCCCACAGATATGGAAAGCAAAATATCTTATTCGCTTATAAATAAACAACCTAAAAGAGCAGATACATACTGGTTTGTTTATTTGCACCGCAGTGACGAACCTTATGACTTTAAGTATGACGTTAAAGTATTTGTACCGGGCAAGATGTTCAGAATAGATATTCACTCGGGATTCAAACAAGGAGCACACATTGATAAATTTGTTCACCGCATCTGTAAAGAGCTTGAGGAAAAAGGTGAAGTGGACTTGTTAAGCCGTTACCCATCTTTACGGGAACGAAAAATAGAAGGTGATTTTCGTTTTGTAGTGGTTGAACGAATAGCTCGGAATGTAGATTTACCTCCGATGAAAAAGACACTATTACTTCTTTATTATCTAATAAAGAAATGTTCCACATCTGATACTCAGATACTGGATCTGGATCCATCTGTTGTTACACTTGAATATGTGCCTCTTAAGTCCGTACAATAGTATTAAAAAAAGTAAATAACTCATAAATGCAATGACGTTATGATATATTTGCAAAAAAATATAACATATACGTCATTCTTTATATGTCTGAAAAGCTTAATCAGTTACCAACCGATGATTTGTTCTTGCTAGATCGTTTCATAAACGGAAATGATGATGCTTTTACAATAATTTATAATCGCTATGTAAATCAGCTCATGGCGTATGGCATGGGATGGGGTTTTGATAAAGAAACTCTGAAAGATGCAATTCAAGACGTTTTCTATAAGTTATATTTTAATCGCAAAGCTTTTCAGGGAGTTAGCAACCCTAAATTCTACCTTATCAGAGCACTTAAAAACCGTATTCTCGACATACAGAAATCAAACATGGACACTATAGATTTGACCGGACTGGAATTTTCGGTAAGACCAACTGTACTCGATGAGCTAATAGCCGAAGAAGAGCGGAATAAAATTGAAAAACAGATAGAACTATATCTTAATCTTCTGACCGGAAGACAGCGAGAGGCTGTTTATCTGCGCTTCATTGAAGAAATGGAATATGAAGAAATTGCTATTATACTCGAAATGAGTGCTCCGGCAGTTCGTAAACTAGTATGCAGAGCCATAGCGCGCATTCGTACGGAAGAATTGTCACTGGTGATGCTGCTTTGTATTTCAAGAATGATCAACTAAAAAAACTTTTTCTGCAAAAATGGGAACGTTTTTGAAAGACTGTCGTCTTATATACAAAACCTCTTTTTTATGCAGATATCAAAAGAAAAATATAGTTCATATAAAGCAGTTGATTTTGCTAAAGACATACATTTCATTGGCTGGAGACTCTCTCCTGATGAAAGCAACAATAAGTTCTGGACAGACTTTCAGAACGAATATCCAGCTTGCAAACCTGAAATAAATCAGGCTATCAGGATATTGCAGTCTACTAAATTAAATCAATGCAGCCTTTCCCTAGAAGAGAAAAAAGAAGAGCTCACGAAATTAAAAGTACGTATTAGAAATAATAAAAGAAAGGTTATATTACTGCGTACTTCGTATGTTGCAGCCGCTGCATGTTTGATTGGGGCTTTGTTCGTGCTGCAAAATCTATTTATAAAAGACAATCAAATTAACGATACGATAGCACGAGGTTCTAAGGTGATTCAACTGATAACGGATGAAAAAGTATCAATTCTTCCACGAAATGCTCGCATTACATATAGAACCGACGGGAGTATTTTAATTAGTGAAAACAACACTAAGTCGCAATCGATTAAAAGCGGACGAAAACGAAACAGGCTTATTGTTCCTCGTGGACAGCGTTCCTATTTAAGCATGCCCGACGGGAGTAAAATATGGGTCAACTCCGGAACTGAGGTTGAATTTCCCGCGTTGATGGATCATAACAAAAGAGAAGTAAATGTATCAGGAGAAATATACCTGGAAGTAAGTAAAGATCCCAAACGTCCTTTTACTGTAAAGGGAGATAATTTTTCTGTTGAAGTTTTAGGCACAAAATTCAATATATCTTCATATCCTAGTGATATAGTTAAACGAGTAGTGCTATTGGAAGGTAAAGTCAAAGTACAATCAAGCAATAATCAATCACTCATATTGGATCCTAACCAAATGGCCGCAATTACCAAAAACAATCTCACGGTTCATGAGGTAGATGCATACAATTATATAAGCTGGAAAGACGGAGTACTAACATTGAACAGTCAACCACTCAGCGATGTAGTACATTATTTAGAGAGATATTATGGCGTAGAAATAGAAAGTTGTGCCAAAGCCGATAGAATGAAATGTAATGGAAAGCTTATACTAACAGATAGCATAGAAGATGTATTAAACAGCATTGCAATGACTATGCCTGTAAAAATAGTAAAGAAAGACAATAAAATAAAAATATGTTCAACCGATTAAAAAGAGTATTAAATGTACAAACTACAAATTTATGAGACTAACTGATTTATTAGAAAACAATGGGTATTATTTTAGGAAGATGAAATTTTGTAAACTAAAGACTTTTTTACTGACTATTCTGTTCGGTTCTATTTCTACGGGGATACTAGCACAAACTAACAAATTATCAATCCATAAAAAAGAAACTCCCATCATTCAAGTATTGAATGAACTTGAAAAGAAAAGTAACTATGTATTCTTCTTTTCAGATGATGTAAAAACAGAGCTAACACGCAGGGTAACAATATCGGCTACAGAGAAGCCTTTAAAGCAAATCTTGGATGAAATTCTGAATCGTACAACACTTACCTATAAAATAAACGACAGGCAAGTGACTATTAATCGCCGAGACGAGAAAATGCCGGCCAAACAAAACAGAGTGGCAAAGAATGTCAGATTTAAAGGTTCTGTTAAGGATGCCGAAAACAGTATGCCACTGATGAATGTAAACATATACATTCCAGAGCTAGGTATCGGTACTTCAACAGACGAAAACGGTTTGTTCTCCATAGTGTTACCAACCGGAAATTATTCTTGCCGGATGTCCTACATCGGCTATGGCACACACACTGAAAAGATCAACATTCGTCAGGAAACACAACAGGAATTTATGCTCCAGTCGGACACAAAGTTAGATGAAGTAGTCGTTTTAGCCAATAAAAAAGACGAAAATGTGAGTCGCACAAACATGGGTGTCGAAAAGCTGACAATGAATGAAATCAAACGAATGCCTGCACTAATGGGTGAAGTGGATGTCATTAAAGCCATACAACTATTGCCCGGAGTTCAAGCTACAGCCGAAGGAGGATCAGGGTATAGTGTCAGAGGAGGTTCGGCCGATCAGAACTTAATTGTACTCGACAACGCTACCGTGTACAATGCTTCGCACATGTTTGGATTCTTTTCAGTTTTCAACAATGATGTGGTTGATAATGTAGAGTTATATAAAGGAGACTTACCCATGAAATATGGCGGGCGTCTTTCTTCACTTCTTGATGTGCAATTGAAAGATACTTATACTGACAAACTAAAAGGTAGTGGAGGTATTGGATTAATATCCAGTCGTTTGATGCTGGAGGGTTCTATGGGCGAACGAACAAACTGGATGGTAGGCGGACGTCGCAGCTACGCTGATTTGTTTTTAAAAGCATCATCGGATGAGTCACTGAACAAAAGTGTTATCTACTTTTATGATATTAATGCGAAAATATCTCATCGTTTATCGAATAAAGACAAACTGTCACTCAATCTTTATATGGGTAATGATAAATTTGGAGCTGCTTCAGTTGCTGAATTTTCGTATGGGAACCGGGTAGGATCGCTTACATGGGGACATGTATTCAACGAGAGCCTCATTTCAAAGATTAGTTTAAATGCAAGCAATTACCATTACATGTTACAATCAAAGCTAGACAAAGCTAGTATTAAGTGGGAAGCCGGCATTACAGACTTAATGTTTAGGTGGGATTGGAACCAAACCTTAAACAGAAACTTGAAACTCACCTACGGAGCAACCAGTACGCTACATCATTTTAATCCGGGCTTTATCACTCAGCCTGATTATCCGGACTTTCGAATACCTAAAAACAAGGCTTTGGAGCACGGAGTATATCTTTCTGCTGAGCATAAATTCACAGATAAATTTACAATCAGATATGGATTACGATGGTCCTTTTTTCAAAACCTAGGCAGTGCTACAGTATATAGCTACGATAAAAACTACGAAGTAGCTGATTCAACACAATACGGATCAGGAAAAATATACCATACATATCATGCACTAGAGCCTAGAATAGGAATGGTATACAAACTATCCGAAACCTCTTCTGTGAAAGCTAATTACGCTCGCAATACACAATTTATTCAGTTAGCCAATAATTCTTCCGCAGGTTCACCCTTGGACTTATGGTTTCCTGCCGGTCCCAACATTAAACCTCAAACAGTTGATATGTTATCGGCCGGGTATTTCCGTAATTTCAATGAAAATAATATTGAGACATCTGTAGAGGTATATTACAAGAAGATGAATCATGTAATTGATTTTGCGGATCACGCTCAATTATTACTCAATGATAAATTAGATGGTGAAATTCGTTCGGGTAAAGGAAAAGCATACGGAATTGAGTTTATGGTAAAGAAGAACAACGGACCGTTAACCGGATTTATCAACTATACACTGTCACGTTCTGAAAGAACAATTCCTGAAATTAATGAGGGCAAGACTTATCTTTCTCCGTTTGATAAAACGCACAGCATCAATATTTCAGCGGCATATCAGCTTTCTAAAAAATGGAGCGTATCTGCTGCCTGGATTTACGCAACCGGTAATCCAACCTCTTACCCTACAGGACGCTTTGAGATCAACGGAGAATATTTCCCCATATATTCAGGCAGAAACGAATATAGAAAGAAAGATTATCACCGCCTTGATTTGTCAGTTAATTATGTACCAACTCATAAACCGGGTAAAAAATGGCAAGGAGAATGGAATTTCTCACTGTACAATGCCTACGGACATAAAAATCCATGGATTATTACTTACGACCAAAATACAGCAAGTGGAATCCCTAATGCTGAGATGACTTATTTGTTCAGCATGGTTCCATCCATTACTTATAATTTTAAATTTTAACAACAATGATAGTTCAATTATTATTCATGTTTCGCAAGTTCAACTTGCCAGTTTTAATTTGTAAATATCGCATATATGGCCCAGCTCCTCAGATCTGTTGATAATAGCATCGTATATTTCCTCATCGAGTAATCCGAAGAGGTTCGCTATAGCTATAACAATCTCCTGAAGGGCTCCCCATATTCTGTCAGTAACCGAGAGTTCCAAAGAGTCTTTGGTTATGTCTTGAAAAAGTTTGCCCATCGTTTCGTATGCTGTAAACCTCTTTACAACCGAAAGGATGTTGTATTGCAAAGCAACCAAAG
>NZ_ATZI01000015.1 GCF_000428125.1 Bacteroides graminisolvens DSM 19988 = JCM 15093 | reverse complement strand
AAAATGTAATATTTACATCTTAGTTCATTTTTTTACTGCATTAAAAATCAAGAAATTAACAATCCAGGATTATATTTGCATTTTTCAACTTAGAAGCTTGTAACTATCTGTATTACAGATGCTTACAAGCTTTATTTCCCGATGCAGCATATTTACACTATTGACTCTTAGCGTTTTACTCTTTTAAACGGTACAAACCTTGTTTTTACAATTACATTGAAAGTACCGGGAAATTCAATCTATTGGTTTTCAGTTGTTTCGGTATACGTGTTGTACCGCGTTTTTTCAGCCCTTTTGCGAAAGTCTCAAATCAATTTTAGAGGATTGATTTGGTGAGTGTTACCGCATTGGGGTTACAAATGGTTTGCAGAGGCAAAGATAGAACTTATTATTGAATACGACACTATTCATTTGTAAGATTAGTTTCTCTGATAATTACTTTAGTCGGACTACTTTTCCCAAAGCACTGTCTTTGATTTGAGCTTTGGGAGCATATTTGTCAATTAAGGCTTGTGTTATTATTTTCTCAGCTTCAGAAGCGGATGGACTGAGTGTAATTTCTATTTTTTCTAAAACCTCATCTTTAAGTTGCATATCATAGTATGTAAAAGGTAAAGATTTGTTTCCTAATAGGCTTTGCATAACTATGCTGGAGACTTCTGGATTTACCCCCTCTAACATAGGGTTGCAGGGAAGCACATAGAGCACAAATCTTGTTTCATTCTGAAACCCCCAACGTTTATTTTTATAAGAACCAAAAGGCTTCATTTGCATATTCATATCTCCTCTACCATCTTTAATATTAGTAATCTGAATACAATCTTTGGTGTATTGAAAAACATCATCTACATATTCTACGTGTCGATAAAACAAGTCATTATTGTAATCTAACATAGGGAAAACCCAAAAATCTGGATGAGTTAGGCTTTGTGGAGGAATTTTTGTTATAAGAAAGCCTTGTGATTTTAGACCTCCAAAATCTAAATTAGATACGAAATATTCTTGAAACATTTCTTTCTCTACTGAAATTCGAATACCTCCAAAATCACCACCATACATTTTCCAAAGGGGAATACTTTCTTCGGAAATCTCGGTCCAGCATGAAACAAATACATATTTGCAAAAACGAACTCCTAATGACTCAGCATTACCCTCTTCAAGGTCATCTACTTTATCAAGGCGATTAAATCTAATAGTCCTATTCTTTAGAATCATTGCTAATGATTCTAAATTTGTATAGTGATGTATTTTCATGTTTATATTCTTTTGATTTTTTATAACTCAATAAATCGACTTGTACTGAATCCCTCTATTTGCTCTCCATTGAGCAAATACCCCAACTGATTGGATATAATTTTAGTGACACCTATTTCGGTATTAATATTTTCGTGAGAGTGTCCGTATATCCAATAATCAATTTGACTATTGGCAATGAAGTTTCCCAACTCTGTAACATAGGCATTATTCATGCTATCATTTATTCGCTCTTCGGCAACAACTTGAAGAGTAGGTAGGTGATGGGTTACGACAACAATGTGTTTAGCGGTACTTTCGAGGACACTTTGCTTGATAAAGGCAAGGCATTTTTTATGTTCTACATTAAAATCCTCTATGCGTAAACGATGCTTATCATATAATATCTGGCAAAAATCGTTCATTCCTCTGAATAGACTAACCTCGTTTTCTTCACGAATGTGTGACCACAAAGTTGAGAGAATAATATCAACATCACCAATACGTACCACCTTGTTATAGTAGTATCCCACGTTGTCGAGAAACATATATTGCCAAGAGTCTCCACGAGAAGTTACATCACCATTGTTATAAAATTCGTGGTTACCCGGCACCAATATCACTTGTTGATAGTTCTGAGAAGCCCATCGCCAAAACTTAATATTTGGCATAGTCCTGTCTTTGAGGTAGAAAGTATCTCCAGCTAATATCAAAATATCTCCTGTTATCTCAAACGGGATACTCTGAATATAAGCGAGGTTCTCTTTGAACTCCAAATGTAGGTCGGATGCAAGCTGTATGCGCATAGGGTATTTATTTGCTAATTTCTACAGATATTTATGGCTCATTCAACTCCCAATGCCCCGATTTATTAGAACCAACACGTTTAATTAAACCTTTCTCCTTTAGTGTTGCCATAATACGTTCACCCTGCCGTAAGGAAACCGAGAGCGATTCTGCTACTTCTTTTGCAGTTATCCGATTATTAATTCGAATAAGTTCTAATGTACACTGCTCGTTTATACCGACATTTATACCGACATTTATACCGACATCGATACGAGGTTCTAAACCAGTATCCTCTATTGATGCCTGATAATTACGAATTGTCTCCTCCAAGTTACGAATATGTTCATCAAACATAAAGTTACGAAACAACTCAATATCATCATTTTCACGGGTGGCAATACGGGCTTCAATATATTCCGCTTTACGGTCTTTGTTGATATTGGTGGGGATGAGCCCAAATTCAAACTGCAACTGATTCATCAGCAAACGAGACATTCGGCCGTTGCCGTCAGCCCAAGGGTGGATAGTTACCAAATGAAAGTGAGCATCGAAGCTCAATTTGTAGCATTCGATAATCTCTCTTTTTGATAGAGACTTTCGTCTTTGGTTTATGTTTTCGCAAAGCTCTGCTAGCTTAGTAGGTACTTTTGAGTAATTCATATAAGAACGCCCTCCGGTACCAGCCGTAACATTTAGTAAACGTAGATCTCCATTTGCAGACGAAAATTCTCCTAAAGCAGTTTGATAGATTGTTCCTGTATTCTTTAAAACCACAGAGGATAGCTTCTTAAGCATCTCGACGGTAATATCACTATGGCTCTTTGCAAAGGCAATTGATTGTTCGTATGCAGCTTTCAGGTCTAAGTTCATTAACTGTTCAGTCATTGAACGACCTTTTGCGCTGATACCCTCGTCGAATAAAAGTTGGTTTTCTATTTCGGTGACGGTAGAACCCTCAATAGCTGTTGAATGGGTAATAATAGAGTATAGATAGAACTTGTTATAGTCTATCTGCTGATCTATACCCAACTCTTTGAACTGAGCTAAAAGAGATAATATTTTCTGTTCTTTAGTCATGAATCATTATTGTTGTATTATATATGAACTGCATATAGCCTTCTTTATAAATTATAATAGTATTCTTTAATCTTATGCGCCATTAATTTACGCCGTTTATTTAAAAAAATGTCGTAATCAGTATTCCACATCTCTACTATATTTTCCGGGATGCAATTTTGTTTCAAATTCTTATGAAGTACATCTAAGTCCGTAATATTGCCATATATGAGTTGTTTGGTCTCACATTGTTCGAATGCTTTGCTGAAATAAATGTAGGGTGCATCATCAGATACCGCTTTATTAACTTGTGTATCAAGATAGGTGTAGTTTGCAATTTGATTGTATTTCGATTTATCCGTCCAGCCATTTCTGATTAAATACTTTTTAGGGAAAATGTGATGAACATCCCCAATGACGGTAATCAAATCACTAACTTTACCTCCATTTGTAAATAGAGCATTATCTCCATTATAAATTTGTGCTGCTAGATACGTATTAAAATATGGGCTGTTGATAGCAGATGTTTCTAGGTTTTGAACTAATCCTACACTCCAAAAGGTCTCAGATAAATTGGCGGCTTCAACTTCCTCGAAGTATGCTACAAACCCTCTTTCTTTAATTCTGCGAATATCTGTATCCATAACACTCTCAGGGGAGGTGATATATCTGCTGGTTAAAGTTGTCATGACATACCATTTAGCAACGTAATGCTTAATTTTTGAATTGTCAATATTAGGATCAGCATGGAGTAAGAGATAAAGCGTATAAGCGAAGTCGAGTGTCATTTGTGAGTTTATCAATTTATTACTGATAAATCCGGCTGACTTAATTGTTAATACAAAGTTTGAAAAGGCATACTCGTTCATAAAATCCATAACCCCTTCTGTAAGCTTTTGAAATGAAACTTCTGCAATATCTTCTTTATATTCACGTGTTTCAAAATCGCGTCCTCCTAACAAACTTACTAAGTCCTTCATTTTGGCACGATTGAACTTATACATGAAGGCTATTCGAAGAATATCATTATAATCAGGATCAAATATATCTTCACGATCATCTTTTAGCCACTTTAATTTGTTAGCAAATGGAGTCGCGATAAATTCTACATCTTTACACATATCTCCATACCAATCCGGTTGGATAGCTAAATGCGAGAAATAATCGATAGCTTTTCTTAGTACATTACCGCCATAGTTCGTATTGGCTGCAATCTTTGACATGGCAAAGTCTGCTTGGTTCAGTTTTGCCCCTTGGCTGTTGATGCGAATGAAAATCTCTGTAACTTCGTCAATTGTGAGCTCTCTGTTTAACGTAATTACACCTATTTGACGGTTCTTGATATCCATCAACTGCATGAGAATTTTATTCAATTCGCTTCCTCTAATCTCAGTATTTACAGTACAATATTCATTTACGAACTGCCATAGATCAAAAGTCGGTTTAAAAACTTCTGCAATATCTGCAATCCAGCGTTTATCTCTCAAAATGGCATTATCTTGTACTTTGAATATTTCTTCCTCATTTTCAGGATTAGCCAAAGGATTAAATGCTATTTTTATTCTTTTTTTCTCGAAGTTGGCATTGATAACTTCCATTCCCATAATGGCAGTCATCAGTGCAGTTACACGTTGTTGTCCATCTATCATTATCTTTTTTCCTTCGGAAAGAGTGCCGTCTTTCAACTTCATATTGGGACTTTGAGAGATAATAAAGTATCCGGTTGGATAACCTGTGTATAGTGAGTCAATCAAATCACGTACCTGTCTGGGTTTCCAGACAAAAGGACGTTGAATTTCTGGAATAGCGATTTCACCGGACTTAATGAAGTTCAGGATTTGTTCTAATGCTATATTGGATGCATTATATTTTTCAGCCATAATTGATAAAGTTTGCTATATTAAGTGTTTGGGGGTGTTGAAATTCCCAGAATGTTTACTTTTCTCTGTTTGTTTAATACGCTCTGCAAATTCAAGTATCTTATTACAAATCCACATAGAAGCGGTTGTTTTATCATTATAGTTAGCTTCTGCAAACATATCAATACGTCCTTCTATTCTCAACTGTTCCACTTGTTTGAATGCTTTTTCATTACCGTGAGGGTATATAGCAAAAGTTGCGCCTCCTCTTCCTTTTACAACAGAAAAAGCAGGAACATCACTAGGACCATCCGCTATATAAATCATATTCTTAAAGCTTATTCTTCTTTGCTCTTCAGACAAATTGCTATTTACATTTACATCTTGATTTTTATTGATACCCTTATTGATTTCAAAGATGGCTCTAGTTTTAGTAGAATTATCAATTGTAAATCCTATTTCACTGATGATAGAACAACCTTCTTGATTCGGATCAGGTGCTTCTATTAGCTCGCACCCCCAAATATCTTCAATATGCTCCATAACGGAAGAACCTCGTATAACTTGAGCAAATCCAGTACTAACAATATAGTGCTCCACTTTAATATTATACTCTTTGCAGGCTGGATCATTTGCTAGTAGTTCTTTACTGGTTCTAAATATATCAGGGATACCGGGATAGAATTTTAACTTGCTTCCAAATTCCTTTAACTTATCATTATTCAATCCTGCAAATTTGCCTTCTTTAGCATATTTAATGAACTGATTCAGGTAAATTGTATCTGGATTAACCTTTACATCCTGCTCTTTCAAATATCGTTCAGGTAATTTGTTTACTTCTTCCCAAAAATTCTTAGGATCTATATTATACTCTTCAAAGATAGGATCTTGCATATAGCCATCTACTAGCGTTTTATCAAAATCCCAAATGACTGCTATTATATTTTGCATATTATTTATGTAAATTAGATTTGATATCAACTTCCAAAACCTTTCCCAGCAGGTACTCCACCTGTCTAGAATCCGGATTATATTGAGTATCTATAACTTCGACCAACATTCTGTCTCCGCCGCCGGCTGTATTTCGAACAAATAGACGTAATGCATCAAATTTGCGCAAATATCTAGTGCCTGTATCTTGTTCTACCCATGTGTATTTGCCTATTTGGCTTTGCTTCATATCTCTGTATTCAACCGTTTTTTCACCTTTTAGGATTAAATCAAAATAAATTTGTTTGATTCGCAGTGTTAGGATAGACCAGCCAGTTGTATCTACTTTATCACTTGCTGTTCTCTTTTCTTTTTCAACCTTTTCGAGTACTTGCATGGTTGGATTATATCTATAATCAACAACGGAACCATCAATAATCATTTCTACCACTCGTTCAATAATCCCTAATGGCACAACAAACCATTCTTGAGGGATAGACTCGTTCCCCGCTATATCTCTAACCTTAACTTTGAATTGTACGGATTTAAAAAACTGATGGATAATGTTTTCGAATACGTTTGTCTTCATATTAAAGGTTTTCCATACCGAAACTATTTTCACTTGGTCCATTAGGTAAGTCGGCTCATATTCACAATTCTTTATCCGTTCTTCAACTCTTGTTGTTGAGAAACCTATTTTATATAAGTCTTTTTGCCCTTGTATTTGTGGATCAGTAGATAAAGAAGATAGTACATATATGTATCCATCCGCAATATCAGAACTTTCTATATTATTAAAACGAACTTCTAAAGCAACTTCATCTGTTTCTGTACTCTCTGTAATAATGAACCCGTCTATTTGTATGCTTTTTCCTAAAGTTCTGAATTTTATATCAGATTCTGTTCCGTTTTCATATATAAGGCGTGTCCGTCCATCGAGGTGTCCGCCGGTTCTGTTCTCTTTCCTCATCTCTATCAGCTTATCCAAATAAACCACTACCCCGTTTAATACATAATAATATCCGGCTTGAATAGCAGATTCACCTGTATATCTTTTCAACATTCGTTTGCCTTCACGTAGATCTTTATGGACTTGCTTAAATCCGGATTCATAATCAGCAAAGTTTTCACAAACAACTCGTTGAGCTACATAATCAGCTTCTTTACGTTCTTTCTTTGCCTTTAGAACTTCCGGAAGAGTAAAAAGGGCTTTCTCCTCATCAGTAATCTCTAATATAGGGTCTTTAAATAGTTCCTCCAGTTCTTTATTGATGTCATCTATTTCCATAAG
The DNA here is from genome assembly GCF_000428125.1 of Bacteroides graminisolvens DSM 19988 = JCM 15093. Taxonomy (GTDB): domain Bacteria; phylum Bacteroidota; class Bacteroidia; order Bacteroidales; family Bacteroidaceae; genus Bacteroides; species Bacteroides graminisolvens. The sequence continues at coordinate 52,647 of NZ_ATZI01000015.1, read as the reverse complement.
CTACTCTATATTTAACAGGTTGAATTCATCATAGTTTTTTAATGAAGATACAGAAGGATGATTCAGTATAGCCTCCAGACTTCGACAAAGTTTTTTCTCTTCAAGATTTCCTCCGGGTAGGGGGCGATGTCCTGTTCGCTTTATATACTCATTAATGCACAAAAGTTTCTCGGCCAAACGGTCATCTGCTGTCAGTGGCTTAGAAGCAGGTTTAACATCTGCTAAAAGGGGATCGTTAAATAATTCTTCAAGCTCTTTAGGATATTCCATGGGACACTTTTCTATTTATGAATTAATTACTCTTTGGATCGTATTCCAATCCCATTTCTTTTCTGATTTTCTGATTCTTAATCTTTAGATAGGCTTGTGCCAGCCTTTGTACTTTCAGATTAGGATGATTTATATCAGGAAGTTGCCCATTGTTGGCAACGATATATTGCTTCAATGGACCTTTGAAGAGAAAAATAGCTTCTTCAAGGCTCATGTCGTATTTTTGTTCGGCAATCGTATCTTGGATCACTTTCAGCATTCCAGCATTCACCTGTTTCGACAGAATTTCATAGGCCCTTTGAAAAGGATTGATTGTGTCAATAATATTGATAGACAGTTTATCGATGTTGATAAATTTATTGGTAAGTCGCAAAAGACGTTGTCCGTCCGGCTGTACTTCTACATTATTTCCTTTTACTATAGTATCCAGTATCGTGCGTTGGCGAACTTCTTCCACTTCGTCTGTGGTTAAATCGGGATATTTCTCCTTGATGATTTTAGGGATAAGTACTTTGTTGATCGTTTCTGCGTAGGTATCAGATGCCATAGCTTTTACAATCATATCATCTTGTAGGATGGTCGCTTTCAAGTCATCTAATTGTTCAGCAACGATTATTTTTGTTTTTTCCGAAGATAACGGTTTCAATCCTTCTACAATCAGTGTACGTTTATCACCATCGCCGCCTTCTGCTCCTTCTTTTACCTCTTTGGCTGTTTTAAACTTCCACGATGGCGCCATTACTTGTTCCATCAGAAGTGAAGCCGTTATTGCTTTCAATAAATCATTGACAGCTACGGTTACATCATCTTGTTTAGCATTAGGCATTGCTATCAGATTTGTAAATTGGGCAGTCTCTTTTCCTTCGCAGTCACGGGTACATCTGCCTATGATCTGCACAATTTCTGTCAATGATCCTCGAACTCCAATTGTAAGGCAGTGTTCACACCATTTCCAGTCGAATCCTTCCTTTGCTGTTCCAAGTGCTATGATAATATCTACATCTTCTTTCTTTTTTATGTTACGGAGATAACGTTGAAGTGTTTCACGTTCAGAAGCCGTTTCCTCTACAAGGTTTGCTATTTTTAATTCTCTGCCATCTGGAGTAACAACATATTTAATCGTGGTGTTATAGTCAGTATATCTAACAGTACCAATCTTTTGCATGATTTCATCCACTTCTGTATGCTTGCCTAGTCCGGTAGCTGCACGCGAATTGACCGAAGGTATGTGAATTATAGTTTTCTTGGTAGTATCGAGCACTTCTGATACGGCATCCAAATAGTTGCCTTGATAGAATTTATATCCAATAACCAGATTCTTTAGATATTGATAGCCATTTAGCTGCTGATAGTAGTTATAGGTTACCGGGTGAAATCTAGCTTCATCTTCTGCACGTAGCACTGGAACTCCATCTCCTCGAAAATACGATCCCGTCATGGCTAGTATATGAGCATTAGTATTGGCCATGAGTCGGCGCACGATGTCTCCCAATCCGCTGTCAGCATCTGCTGAAGTATGGTGGAATTCATCAATACCAATCAATGTATCATTGAAACATTCGTCGTCCAAATCCTTGAAAGCATAACGTAGTGTAGAGTGCGTACACACAAGAGTTTTGGCCGCTTTGTCTTGTAGAAACTCTTTGAACCGTCCCACTTTATTGCTTTCATCGTCTCCGCCACATAAATTATAATAAGGTGCAACAGTCCAATCCGCAAAGAACCCAAACTCTTTTAAATTTGTATTTTTAAAGGAACCGCCAATGGTTTTTTCGGGTACTGATACAATAGCCTTTTGAATGCCTTGATATTGCATTTTATAGAGTGCAACAAACATCATAGCTCGACTTTTGCCGGATGCGGGTGGTGCTTTGATAAGTAAGTATTGCTTGTCTTTACATTCATATACTTTGGCTTGCATCTCACGCATACCTAGTTTATTGGTATTGGTGGATCGTCCGGTTTGTTCGTATGTAATGTCTACTATATTTTCGGCTTTCATAATCTATTTTTCTTTTTTAGTCATTTTCTCATATAACTTGAACAGGCACTCCAATCGCTCTTCATCATTCTCGAATGGTTTGTCTTGATAGCAACTCTCTACAATCAAGTCTAAAGCATGATGTGCTTGGCGAAGATTATCTGGCATTTTATCTGGATCATAAAGATCTGCTAATGTTTTATCAGGATAGTCTTCGCGGCATAAAAGAACTTCTTCGGCAGCAGATTCGATTTGCTTTTTCTTCTCTTCGGAGATTTTAGGGAAAGGAAAAGTGTTGTAGCAAAGTTGAGCAGAATAGCGATATCGGGTTTCCAGTCTTCCTCCAACGATTTTAACCCAAGCCATGTGTATCTTACTGGTGAGAATACCGAAAAGCCACATGGGAGCATCGTAGACAGCAAAAGCAGAATCTGCGACAACTGTTCCTTTGGATAAGAAACCCATGGGTATATAATCCCTATTTTCAGAGGAATGCCGGGGTATAATAATGCAATCAGCATCTTTATATCTACATTCTGCAAATTGAAAAGCTCTTTCTGCATCTTTTCTTGTAGCTTCTTTTTTGCTATTGAGTCGCATGAGTTTAACTTTCTCTATACGTTCCTTAATAGGGAATATAGCATAAGCATCTGAATATTGATTTTCTTCAATCCAAAAACAATATCTATGTTTCCCATTTATAAAATCATCTGAACCAACAAATGGTTTTATATAAATAGCTGCATTAGGGTAGTCTGCTGAGAAGTCTTTTAGTTCTTGTTGGTTTAATAATAAATTTCCCCCATCTGTAGGTTTACTTCCATAATCCATTGTTGGTACTAAATATATAGATTTACTTCTTTTTAAAACGATTGTTTGTTTCTCGGAAGGAATGAGATATGGCGTAATATTGTTTACAAGAAAATATTTTTCATCGGAAGATAGTATGCATTTTGAGTCTCGATTGTTAGACATTAAGCCAATAATTACACAAGTTACACCAGCATTATGTTTTGCATTATTATTCCATTTAAAACTTCTATGGGCAAAGTATATTTTTATATTTAAAGAAAATATAGGATTCCAAAGTAAATATACTTGCTCTCCTTGACACACCGAATTAGTTGAAACGAAAGCGCATTTAGATTGTGAACCTTGTATATACATGCTCCCTAAAAGAAACCAACAAGAAATATAATCGAGATTTTTCCAACCATCAAAGCAGGAAAAAACCAATTCCATATCTTTTTTGTGTTCTTCTTCTTGTAGAGAACTTCCCAAATACGGTGGATTCCCAAATACAAACACCTCTTCCTCTTCCGTATGCGGACAAACCTCATTCCAATCCACTCGGCAAGCATTCCCTTGAACAATATTCCCATTTGTGCGCAAAGGAAGTGCTGGAATCTGCACATTTGTAAATTCACATGTGAACATACAGTTCATCTGATGCTCTGCCAGCCAGAGAGAAAGCATGGCCACTTCGTGAGCAAAGTCGTCAATCTCTATTCCATAAAATTGATTTAACTGAATGTTGACAAAGGGGATTTCGTATTGCCCTTTTAGGGATGATATTTGTTTCCAGATTAAGATTTCAAGTTTACGCAGCTCTTTATAAGCAATGATTAAGAAATTACCGCTTCCGCAGGCAGGGTCAAAGAATTTCATCTTAGAAATACGGACTAGTAGTTGGCGCAAACCTTTTACACTTACTTTAATCCTCGTAAACTCCTCGTAAAGATTGTCAAGAAACAACGGCTGGATAACTTTCATAATGTTTGGTACACTTGTATAGTGCATTCCCAACGAACCTCGTTGACTGGGAGAGACTACAGCCTGAATCATAGAACCGAAAATATCCGGATTAATATCTTTCCAGTTCAGCCCACCGCATTCAAGGATCAGCTTTCGGGCTCTATATCCCATCTTAGGAATAGATATTTGTTTATGAAATAATCCTCCATTGACATAAGGAAATTGGGTGATAACAGAAGGAACTCCTACTCTCAAATCCTTATCCATTATATTGAAACAAGCACTCAAATATTCAGAAAGATCGGAGCCGTCTTCTTGGGTATAGCGACTGATGGAAGCAGTAAACAGATTCTCTTCGAATATTCCGGTATCTTCAGCAAAGAAGCAGAAAAGCAAGCGGGTCATAAAGATATTCAGATCGTGTAAATCGTCGCCTGATGAGAATTCATTGTATCGGCGAATTTCATCATGAAGCTTGGCCATTTTCTCGGCAGCTTTTACATCGGCTGGATTCTCGTCAACACCTCGGTAACGTTCTACTCCTGCCAATGGGTAAAAGAATTGAAAGTCCAGCCATAGAGATTTTAGTTTATTGTCGTACGACTCTTCTTCCTTAGGACCATAAGCTTGAATAGAGTTTCCATCGGAGGTAATCAATAAGCGTGGTTTTGCACGTAGCACAACAGGATCGTCTTTCATCATCTCCAGTTCAGAAAGAAGAGCTTCTGTCGACACTTGACGGTATGCAAGCAAACCTTTAATCAATAGACCGTTGAAGCCGGAAATAATGCCTTTACCATCTTTGTATCTTTTGATATATGTATCTGTAGTACCAAAGGCTCTTAATAAGATGTAAGGTATTTCTTCTATAGGAAAAGATTCTTTGAACACTGTGAGTCTTTTTTCTATATCTTGATAACTGATTGTCGTTGCCATATTATATTATTCATTAGATGACTTGTCAGGCTCTGCTAACAAGTCTTTGGGGTTTACATTTAATAATTCTGCTATCTGAAATAATACCTCCAAGCTGGGTTGGCGGCGGTTGCAGACGTAGGCGTTGGTTTGGCTGAAACTTTTGCCGATCTTCTCTGCGAGCCACGTTTGCTTGATTCCTTTCTCTTCCAGGACTTCTTTTATTCGATTCATATCAATTAAATATTGATGTTTTCTTTTATTTGGCTATAAAGATATGAAATATACCGCTATATAATAGCGAAAAGATGAAGAAGTTTTATTTTCTCCATCTTTTCAACTCATTGACTACCTACTTCTTTTGTTTAATTTTATCTGCTTCTTGTCGCAGTTGTTCGGCTTGTGCCTCTTTGAGTCGGGCTTGCTCTAATTCTTTGGCTCGCTCCTCAACTTGTTGCTCATATTCCTCAACCATCTTTCGCAAGGAGCGTTGCTTTTGCTTGTCGGGTTCATACTCAAAGATAGTTTCAAGCTTCAACAGGTTTTTAGGGGTGATTTCTCCAAATGCCTTGATGTAACGGAACTTAATATCATTATCATTCAAACGGCTGTTTGCTGAGAATTGATAGATGTTGCAACTCATAGAACAGAGTAGTGCTACGCAAAGCGAGACCAATGCAATGACTACCTTTGACGATTTTAACTCTATGGAATGAAGATGCTTCTGAACGGGTAGGGGATTATGTTGCTGTTTTTCTAGTTTCTGCTGAAATTCATGTAATTGTTCTTGTTGTTTCTGGAATCCTTCTTTGATAAGTATATTAGTTTCAGTGTAAGCCATCGGCTAACTGCGTATAGTGAATCAAAATAAAACCTTGGGATATCATATTTTTATCTCAAGGTTTTCAATGATGTAATGGATATTGATGATTTCGCAATTCTCTTGGATTTCGTGGATTTCAAAGCAATCCTTTCATTTTCAACTTATCGGGGAGTAAGTCGGCTATATCCATAGTGTAGTCTTCATCGTAATCATGCACATGGTCTAAGAAGTAAATCATCCATGTGCGGAAGTCTACGCCGGCAGCTTTGCAACACCCCATGAAACTATAAATGATAGCCGTGCTTTCTGCGGTATCATCATTCTGACAGAATAAATAATTTTTCCTACCCACTGCTACGGGTCTCACTGCATTTTCTATGCCATTATTATCTATATTATATGCACCGTCCAAATGGTAGCGTGATAATTTGTTAAAGCGCTTATAGGTGTACATAATCGCCTTTTCGATGGGACTTCCTTTAATAACTTTTGCGTGTTCTGCAACCAACCATTTTTCAAATCGTACCAGAATTGGGTAAGCCAAACGTGTTCTTAATTTAGCTGTATCTTCAAACGAAAGAGCCTGATCTTTAATCTGCCGCTCTACCTCATAGAGTAACTGGATTTGCTCTAAGGCTTTTTCGGCCCGTTCCTTATCATTCTTAATTGCATCAGAGAATTTTCTTCGTGCATGTGCCCAGCAAGATAAGAGGATAACTCCTTTCTTGCCATCCAATAATTCGTATGGCTCATAACCATCTGTTTGAAGAGCACCTTGATATCCACAGAAGAGCTTAAGCACCACCTCACCACTTCTAGAACCTTTGTCCCAGTAGAAATACTGTCGTCCGGACATAGGATCTCGCACAAGCCAGATGTATCCTTTTACTGTCTTGTGTTTATCATTCCGCACAACTGGGAGTGTGGTTTCGTCACACTGTAAATAATTGGTTTTCTTCATCAACTCCCATAATCGGAAGTGCAAGGGCATCAGTAAGTCGCTTACTTGCTGGAACCACCCTAGGATAGTAGGCTCCGGGATTTTTATGCCTAAACGCTCAAACTGTTTATGTTGCCGATAAAAGGGAATATGGTCAACATACTTATCTACCATGAGGTCAGCAAGCAAGGATGATGAGGCATAACTCTTTGCAATTGGTTTAATTGGGCAGCCGCTTCCTTTTCGCCGGGTAATAGGCCAACACCCTCAAACAGTTCCAACTGTCGCGCCTGAGGATCAGGATTGATGTAACGCTCTGCTTTTCCTCCATATAGTTGACGCTTGAGATAGTCCACTTGTTTTTCCAACTGAGCAATGCGAACATCCTTCTTCTGGAGTAACGCTTCTTTCTTATTGATTAGGGTGTCCTTTGCCGCTAATTGCTCATTATGAACCTGCTGTACTCCTTCAGGAGCTATGTTTTGAGCTGTACGTAGCCGGCTGTTCTCTCGAAACAGTCGATCACGATCAGCCATTAATTGGCGTATAAGTTCATCTTTATCAATAGTGTTCTCGGGCATAATCCGTTTGTTTTAGCGATATAAAGATACAAAAAACAAGCGAAATAGCCATACTAATTGATGACTGTTTTATGTTATTATTTTGCTTTTGAAGCTGTGTTTTTCTTTTCTGGAATCCATCTTTTTCGATGTTTGACTTTCTGCGCATCTATGCCTTGGACCATTAAAACCAGATCACTCCAAAGGGTTTCATACGACACCGTTTTACCCTCTTGAAAATCTATCTCAGGCAGAGAGAACTGCCCACCGCATAGCTTCATGTGATAAATTACCAAGCCACCATACTCCATGTGAAGTATCTTCATGGCTGTACAAAGCTTATTAATGAAGACAAACGCGTCGCCATCTTGAACATCCATTCCCATTTGATTGGTAACAATACCACTAAGGGTATAGAAGCTCTTGCGCATATCAGTAGGATAAGGGTATAGATAAAACCTATCTGAGGCTGTAAGACTAAACATAAGCTTAAGGTTTTAAGGCGATTGACCGCCCCAGGACTTATGGGAATAAACTCTCTTGGAGTATCCAAGGCGGATAAGGCTTGACTTTTAAGCATTTTAATCCAATAATAGAACCTATTCTCTTTAATGCCTCGCGCTCTGCAAAACTCTCGAACATTAACACCGGAGGCTGTGTATTCATTGTAGAGGATCTTGAAATAATCTAATGTCCAATATACCATAATATTCGTTTTGCTGGCAAAGATAGGAAGGCATACTGAAAATTAATAGACGGAGTTAGCCGATCGCTTACGATAGTGAAAGCTTTTTGTTTTCTAAATTAAATGAATACAAAGATGATTTTTCTTCTCTCATATCCCGTCGTCAATATAATGATCGCAGGAAGCTCACTATCGGCTTATGTAATCAGGTGCGTGAAAGAATTGCATCAAAAGTTGATGGTGGAGAAGCTATTTTTTGTATTGATTCTATGCCAATTGAAGTCTGTCGTCCCATAAGGTCAAAACGTTGTAAAATGGGAAAGAATAATTATGATAAAGCTCCCAATTATGGCTATTGTGCTTCACAGGGTAAACATTATTACGGATATAAATTACATTCTCTCTGTGGGTTGAGCGGTGTCATACACTCTTTTGACCTGACAAAGGCGAGTGTTCACGACATTCATTATTTGAAAGACGTAAAGTGTAACTTTCAGAATTGCACCATCATCGGTGATCGTGGGTATATTGGAGCAGCCATACAACTTGATTTATTTGAAAAAGCTAATATCAAGTTGGAAGTTCCATATCGGTCGAATCAAAAAGATTGGAAACCTGTATTTAGTCCATTTGCTAAAGCAAGGAAAAGGGTTGAAACGCTTTTTGCACAATTATGCGATCAATTTATGATAATCAGAAATTACGCAAAACAAACAGAAGGATTGTTTACCAGAATTACGGGGAAAATTAGTGCACTTACAATCCTTCAATATATAAACAAGATTAATAACAAACCCATTGGACAAATTAAATATGCACTAATTTAATTCCGCCAACGGGTATAATTAAATTTGCATGTATATACAGACATAATTAATCATAAAAAATAAAATGCAATGAAAAGCTCCAATCAGAAAGTATCAATGGCCGAGAAAATTGGCTATAGTCTGGGTGATGGATCAGCGAACCTGGTCTTTCAAATGATGATGATGTTCCAATTATTTTTCTACACGGACGTCTTCGGTATTAAAGCAACAGCAGCAGGAATGATCTTGTTGGTAGCCCGCGTATTCGACGCCTTTGTCGATCCGGTGGTGGGCATCTTATCAGACCGAACGCAAACCCGCTGGGGAAAATACAGACCTTGGGTGTTGTGGACAGCTATTCCGTTTGCATTGTTTTTTATATTGGCTTTTTCTACACCCGATTTGACTGAGAGGGGCAAAATTATTTATGCCGGCGTTACCTATACTTTGCTGATGGCTATTTATTCATTCAACAATACTCCTTATGCTTCTTTGGGAGGTGTCATGACTAGTGATATTAAGCAACGCACCAGCATATCTTCCATACGTTTTGTAACGGCAACCATTGCTACTTTCATTGTACAAGGGCTTACGTTGCCTCTGGTTGCTAAGTTCGGGCAAGGGGATGCACAAAAAGGATGGTTTGTTACGATTACATTGTTTGCCGTTGTGGCAGTTGTTTTACTTGTTATCACATTCTTCTCTGCCAAAGAGCGTATTCTTCCACCGGCCAACCAGAAAAACTCAATCAAGCAAGATTTTAAAGATATTGTTTCCAACCGTCCGTGGAAAGCCATGTTTGTGCTTACGCTATTCTTATTTACTACGTTGGCTATGTGGGGAAGCAGCATGTCTTACTACTTTAATTATTTTGTAGATAAGACTTCTCTTTTTAATTTCTTGCAGCATTTTGGCTTGGTTACCGTTGATGGAAATACCTATGGATTGTGGCATCAGTTCTTAGATGCGTTCGGACTCATTGCGCTTCCCGATCACAGCAATGTTTTTGCAGTAGGTTATAGCCTCTTTAATATGGTTGGTCAAATTATAACTCTTCTGGGAGTGATTTTCCTTTCGGGCTATTTGTCGAACATATTTGGAAAGAGAAATGTGTTCATCGTATGTTTGGCTCTAACGGCTGTATTCACCTCGTTGTTTTTCGTTGTAGATGCCAAAAGTGTAGGGCTTATTTTTGTGATTAACATGCTCAAGAGTATGGCTTATGCACCTACTATTCCTCTTTTATGGGCTATGATGGGCGATGTGGCCGATCATTCTGAATGGGTTAATCACCGGAGAGCAACCGGTTTTGTTTTTGCAGGTATTGTGTTCGCTTTGAAAGCCGGCTTAGGAATTGGGGGTGCCATTTGTGGAGCTATTGTTGATTCCTTTGGTTTTATTCCTAACGTGGTTCAAACAGAATCTGCTTTGTTCGGAATCCGTATCAGTTCAAGTATCATACCTGCGCTTACTTTCGTTGTGGGAGTTTTGGCGTTGCTCTTTTATCCTATATCCAAGCATTTTAATGAGAAGATTCAACAAGAACTTGCAGTGCGAAGATCTAATAAAGTATAATTCATCAACACCTTGTTTTATGAAAGTACAAAATTTAATTTTAATGGCGGGACTTGGCCTTGTTTGTTTGTCAGGTTGCAAAAGTACTAAGGGCAATAGTGAAGTAACGCTGAAGGATGCTTTTGCCAATAAATTTTTGATGGGAGTGGCTATTAATGACAATCAGGCGTCGGGAAGAGATAGTGCGGGTGCGCAACTCATCATCAAGCATTTTAATTCTGTAGCTCCAGAAAATTGTATGAAAAGTGAAGTGATACATCCTGAGGAGGGACGCTATGATTTTACTCAGTCCGACCGGTTTGTTGCTTTTGGAGAGAAATATAACATGGATATAATTGGGCATACATTAATATGGCATTCACAGCTGGCACCTTGGTTCTGTGTGGACGAGAATGGTAAGAATGTATCAAAGGAAGTGCTTACAGAACGTATGAAAGAGCATATCACTACCGTTGTGAGTCGCTATAAAGGTAAAATTAAAGGATGGGATGTGGTGAATGAGGCGTTTGAAGATGATGGCTCTTATCGCCAAACAAAGTTTTATGAAATATTGGGTGAAGATTATATACCTTTGGCCTTTCAGTTTGCGCATGAAGCGGATCCAGATGCTGAGTTGTATTATAATGACTACTCCATGGCGCACAAAGGCCGTAGAGACGCAGTGGTCAATATGGTTAAGAAACTACAAGCAAAAGGCATTCGGATTGACGCTGTGGGGATGCAGGGACATTTCACAATGGAATTTCCTAAGGTGGAGGATTTTGAGACTAGCTTGTTAGCTTTTGCTGCGACCGGCGTTAAGGTGATGATTACCGAACTTGATCTGACCATTCTCCCTCCTCCGGCGCCCAATGTAGGTGCCGATGTTTCTGCTAATTTTGATTACCAGAAGGAAATGAATCCTTACCCCGACATGTTGCCCGATTCCGTCTCAAAGGCATGGAATGACCGAATGAGCGAATTCTTCAAACTCTTCATCAAACACAGTGATAAGGTGACTCGTGTTACCGTCTGGGGAGCTACGGATGCCGACTCATGGAGAAATGACTGGCCGATGAAAGGTCGTACGGATTATCCAGTGCTGTTTGATCGGAATTATCAGCCAAAACCTTTTGTGAATGAAATGATCAATGAAGCTAGTAATAACAAAAGTAAATAATAAAGGTTATATACGTATGAAGAAACTTTGTTCAACCTTTGCGCTTTTATTGTTTTGTTTAACCACGTATGCAGCAGATCAATTTGTGACTTTCCGGAAAGCCGATGGAGCTTTTCAGATAATCGGCAGCGGAAAAGTGGTAAATATCCTTCTAGATGAAAAGGATCAGAAAGGGATAAGAATAGCAGTTAATAATCTTATAGAAGACTTTAACCGTGTGTGCGGCATGAAGCCTCAGTTATTAAAAAATACTTCCTCGGAAAACTGTATCATAGTAGGTAGCTTGGAGTCTACGTATATCAAGCAGCTTATCAAGGCTAAGAAACTCGATAAGAAGCAACTTGAGAATAAGAATGAGAAGTTTATCATCACTACAGTAAACAATCCACTTCAAGGGGTGGAGAAAGCTGTGGTAATAGCCGGTAGCGACCGTCGTGGTACTATATATGGTGTGTATGAACTGGCTGAACAAATGGGTGTGTCGCCCTGGTATTGGTGGATGGATGTACCTGTGGTGAAGCAAACGGAGGCTTATGTAATGCCGGGTGTCTATACCGATGGGGAACCGGCTGTAAAATATAGGGGAATCTTTTTGAATGATGAAGCTCCGTGTCTCACCGGATGGGTAAAGCAACATTATGGAACCGATTTTGGTGGCCATCGTTTTTATAGTGATGTATTTGAACTTATTCTCCGTCTGAAAGGTAACTTCTTATGGCCTGCCATGTGGAGCTGGGCATTCTATGGTGATGATCCTCTCAACAGTAAAACTGCCGACGAAATGGGAGTGGTAATCAGTACTTCTCATCATGAACCAATGGCGCGCAATCATCAAGAATGGACTAGAAAACGCAATGAGCATGGAGCGTGGAATTATGCAACCAACAAGAAGGTGCTGGATCAGTTCTTTCAGGAGGGGATAGAAAGAATGAAGAATACAGAAGATGTGGTTACTATCGGTATGCGTGGCGATGGTGATGCTGCCATGTCTGATGCTACTAACGTGAAGCTTCTTGAAACTGTTGTTGAAAATCAACGAAAGATAATTCAGAATGTAACGGGCAAGCCTGCTAAGGAAACTCCTCAAGTGTGGGCTCTTTATAAAGAGGTACTCGATTATTACGATAAAGGTATGCGTGTGCCCGATGATGTTATTATGCTTCTGTGTGATGACAATTGGGGCAATGTGTGTCGTTTGCCAGCTGAAAAAGAACGTAACCGTCCCGGAGGATGGGGATTGTATTATCATGTGGACTATGTAGGTGCTCCGCGTAATACGAAATGGTTGAATGTAACTCCTATACAGGGAATGTGGGAACAGTTGCATCTGGCATACGAATATGGTGTCGAAAAACTGTGGGTTCTGAATGTGGGCGACCTTAAGCCCATGGAATATCCTATCACTCTATTCCTTGATATGGCATGGAATCCGGATGCTTATACTGCGGAGAACTTTATGAAGCATCCTCGTAAGTTTTGTGCTCAGGCTTTCGGCGAGGAGCAGGCGGATGAGGCTGCCAGGATCCTTAATCTGTATAGTAAGTATAACGGTAGAGTTACTCCGGAAATGCTGGATGCCAAGACTTACAATCTGGAAACCGGCGAATGGAAGCAGGTGGCCGATGATTATACGCGCCTGGAGGCTGAGGCCTTGCGCCAGTACATGTCTTTGGCTTCCGAGTATAGAGATGCTTACAAACAGTTGTTGCTTTTCCCGGTTCAGGCTATGTCTAACCTTTATGAAATGTATTATGCACAAGCTATGAATCATAAGCTTTATGCAGAAAATAATCCCATGGCTAACCATTGGGCCAACCAGGTTGAGAAGTGTTTTGCACGCGACAAGGCTCTGAGTTATGATTATAATAATGTGATGGCCGATGGAAAGTGGAAGAACATGATGATACAAAAGCATATCGGATATACAATATGGAATGATAATTTCCCTGCCGACAAGCTACCTGAGGTATTCCGCATTGCTGAACCTGAAAAAGCTGTGGGTGGCTATGTCTTTACCGGTAAAGATGGATACGTAGCAATGGAAGCTGAACATTTCTTTGAGAATAAAGCTCCACAAGGTACTGAATGGAAGATAATACCTGATATGGGGCGCTTCTTAAGCGCTGTAACTCTGATGCCTTATACATCGCCTGTGAACGGTGCTTCGCTTTCGTATAAGATGACTCTGCCGCTAGAGGCCAAGGGCATGAAGACGGTTAAGGTAATCGTTGTCGTTAAGTCTACGCTCGCTTTTCAGGATGTGAAAGGGCACAAGTATACTGTAGGCTTCAGGGGCGGTAATGAGGAGACTGTTAACTTCAATCATAACCTGAATGAATTGCCGGAGAATGTGTATAGTGTGTTCTATCCTACGGTAGCTCGCCGGGTGATAGAGAAAGAAGTTACTTTGGAACTTCCTGTATCTGAGGATGGCACTTACATTCTTGATTTTAAACCGTTGAACCCGGCTGTGGTGCTAGAGAAAATTGTGATTGATTGTGGCGGATATAAAAAATCATATTTGTACATGAACGAATCTAGCTGCGAAAGAAGACAGTAGGATAAAGTTGCAGCTTTGTCTTCATTCCAATAGCAAAGCATTTGATATAATATAGAGAAATTAATATGAAGTATAAATCGTCCAACGTTGTTTGGATTTTAAATGAAAGGTATCATTATGGAAAATAAAGCCAAATATTTAGTTCCTGGAGATTATATGGCCGATCCGGCTGTGCATGTGTTTAATGGTAAACTATACATTTATCCGTCGCATGACCGGGAGAGTGGCATACCCGAGAATGATAACGGTGATCATTTCGATATGAAAGATTACCATGTCTTTTCGATGGAAACGATAGATGGTCCGGTTACTGACCACGGAGTGGTACTTGATGTGAAAGATATTCCTTGGGCAGGACGCCAGCTGTGGGACTGTGATTGTACTTGTAAAGACGGAAAATATTATATGTATTTCCCGTTAAAGGATCAAACGGATATTTTTAGAATAGGAGTAGCCGTGGCCGACAAACCCGAAGGTCCTTTTATTGCTCAGCCCGATCCGATGAAGGGAAGCTACAGTATTGATCCTGCCATACTCGATGACGGTGATGGTAATTACTACATGTATTTTGGTGGTTTATGGGGCGGTCAGCTGCAACGTTATAAGAATAACAAGGCGTTGGAGTGTGCTGAATTCCCTGCTGATAACGAACCTGCCATTCCTTCCAGAATTGCCAAACTAGCCGATAACATGCTTGAATTTGCAGAAGAGCCTCGTCCTGTTGTTATACTTGATGAGAATGGCAAACCTCTTACGGCAGGTGATAATAATCGTCGCTTCTTTGAGGCATCGTGGGTACATAAATATAATGGTAAATACTATTTCTCATATTCTACCGGTGACACTCATCAGCTTTGCTATGCAATTGGTGATAATCCGTACGGGCCATTTACATATCAGGGTGTTATACTTACTCCGGTGGTAGGATGGACTACGCATCATGCTATTTGTGAATTTCAAGGAAAATGGTATTTGTTTCATCATGACAGTGTGCCCTCTGGCGGACGTACTTGGCTTCGCAGCTTGAAGGTTTGCGAACTTGAATACAATGCCGATGGCTCTATCAAGACCATTGAAGGGGGAGGGAAGTAATTTCCCCCAACTTTTTTGTTCCTGAAATAAGCTTTAGTGAGAATGAGTTTGAATGCATGAAAGAATAATATATGTTTGAAACGGTTAGAATAGGAATTATAGGAACCGGTTGGATTGCCGAAAAAATGGCGATTACCCTCCAAGGAATGGGCGATGATGTGATTGCTTATGGAGTTGCTTCACGAGACGCTGACAGAGCCAAGGCTTTTGCTCAAAAATGGGGAATTGCGAACTCTTTTTCTTCTTACGAGGCAATGCTACAAGACGAACATATTGATTTGGTTTACATTGCTACTCCTCATTCTCATCATTACGAGCACGCTAAAATGTGTTTGTTGAAGGGAAAAGCTGTCTTATGCGAAAAAGCCTTCACTGCAAATGCTGCTCAGGCAGAAGAATTGCTAAATTTGGCTCGTGAAAGAAATGTTTTCATTACCGAAGCCATTTGGACTCGTTACATGCCTCTGTCGCGCACCATTAATGAATTTGTGTCAAATGGTGTTATTGGGGAACCTACTATGCTAACTGCCAATTTAGGGTATCCCATCGGTTACAAAGAGCGTATGTTGCAGCCTGCTCTGGCTGGTGGAGCATTGCTTGATTTAGGTGTTTATACGCTGAATTTTGCATCCATGGTCTTTGGCACGGAGATTGAAAAAGTTGTTTCTACTTGTGTAAAGACGGATACGGGAGTTGACTCTCAGAATGCCATAACTCTTATCTTTAAAGATCATAAAATGGCGGTGTTGCATAGTTCTATGGAGTGTATGAGCGACAGGCAGGGCATTATTTCGGGAACCAAAGGACATCTTATTATTGAAAACATAAATAATCCCCAACGGGTTACCGTAGTGTCGGGTGATTATGAAATGTTAGCTCATTATAATTGTCCGCCACAAATTACGGGATACGAGTACCAGGTGTATGCTTGTATAGAAGCCTTACGAGAAGGTTGGATTGAATCTCCTTATATGCCTCACGCTGAAACATTGCGTATCATGAAGTTGATGGATCAATTAAGAAAAGAGTGGGGAGTGATTTATCCGTTTGATTGATAAAATAGTTTGTTATACCAAATACATGTTAGGATGATTAGATTTTTCTGTTTACTGATATTTTGTTGTTTAGCATCGGGTTCGTATGCTAGTGAAGCAGATAGTTTATGGCTTCGGATGCCTGCACCGAAAACAGCCGCTGAAGTGATAACTCGTAAAATGACACCAACCATTCAAGTGGCTGTTGCTGAGTTGAAACACGGATGGCGTGGCGTGCCGGTGGTGCTCAAGGTCGACAAAAGTAAAGTTGAACGTGGACTGGGTGGCGATGGCTATTGGATTCGGACAGCTACAGATGGTAAGAGTATCACAATCAGTTCAATAGGTGATGCCGGTCTTTTGTATGGAGTCTTTCAACTGTTGCGCATGCAGCAGACGGGGGCATCGATGAACCGGCTCGACATCAAAGAATCTCCATCTTATAAAATACGTATACTGAATCATTGGGACAATTTGGACCGCACGATTGAACGGGGTTACGCGGGTCGCTCGTTGTGGAATTGGGACGAACTGCCGGCAACTCTGTCTCCGCGTTATGAAGCATACGCCCGTGCCAATGCTTCGATCGGAGTCAACGGTACGGTACTGAATAATGTGAATGCAAGTCCGGAAGTGCTCTCTGCTGCATACTTACAGAAAGTGCAGGCTTTGGCCAACGTGTTCCGTCCCTACGCACTCAAAGTATACTTGTCTATTAACTTCTCATCACCTGCCGAACTGGGCGGACTGTCTACTTCGGATCCTCTGGATAAGAATGTGCGCAAATGGTGGATTGATAAAGTCAACGAGATTTATAAACTGATTCCCGACTTTGGAGGGTTTCTAGTGAAAGCTAACTCCGAAGGGTTGCCCGGTCCGCAGGACTTTGGGCGTACGCATGCCGATGGAGCCAATATGCTTGCCGAGGCTTTGAAACCGCATAAGGGTATTGTTATGTGGAGGGCTTTTGTGTATAATCCCGGAGATCAGGATCGTGCCAAGCAGGCATATCAGGAGTTTATGCCTCTCGACGGGCAATTTCATGATAACGTGATTGTTCAGGTGAAAAACGGACCGATTGATTTTCAGCCGCGCGAACCGTTTAGTCCGCTGTTCGGCGCCATGAAAAAGACACCGGTTATGCCCGAGTTTCAGATTACCCAAGAATACTTGGGCTTCTCTAATCATCTGGTTTATTTGGCTCCCATGTGGAAGGAATGTCTGGAAAGTGATACGTATCAAAAAGGCAAAGGCTCTACTGTGGCGCGTGTTACCGATGGATCTGTTTACCCTCATGCGCTGACTGCTATGGCAGGAGTGGCTAATATCGGCGACGAGGATAATTGGTGCGGACACACGTTTGCCCAATCTAACTGGTATGCATTTGGCCGTTTGGCATGGAATCATGAATTGTCTTCGGAACAAATAGCAGACGAATGGCTGAAGCAGACCTTCCCGGATGCTGCAAGCTCTGCTTCTTTTTTGTCGGCTACCGAAAAAATGATGATGGAATCTCGTGAGGCTGCCGTGAATTATATGATGCCACTGGGCTTGCATCATATATTTGCTTTCGGACATCATTACGGACCCGAACCTTGGTGCGAAGTGCCGGGAGCGCGTGCCGACTGGTTGCCGGGCTATTATCATAAGGCTGATAAGGTTGGAGTCGGTTTCGATCGCAGTAAGACGGGTAGCAATGCGGTGGCACAGTATCAGTCTCCATTGTGTGATTTGTATGATGATGTGCAAACGTGTCCCGAGAACTTGATTCTGTGGTTCCATCATGTGCCGTGGGATTTTAAAATGAAGAACGGGCGTACGCTTTGGGAAGAACTCTGTTATACTTATGATAAAGGATTACAGCAGACTCGTTCATTCCAAAAAACATGGGATGCTTTTGAAGGCTTGGTTGACAGCAACCGTTTCAAAGAGGTGCAACGCCGATTGAAGATTCAAACGCGTGATGCCATGTGGTGGAAAGACGGCTGCTTACTTTATTTTCAACAATATAGCCAAATGCCTATACCGCATGAATTGGAAAGACCCGTGCATGATTTGGACAGTCTGAAAAGATTTAAGCTCCATATTTCCAACCACGAGAATGCTCCCCGATAAATAATGCGTAACTTTGCTTCATAAAAAGAACTTAGTATCATGGAGAAAACATGGAGATGGTTTGGGAAGGGTGATAAGATTACACTTCCCATGCTTAAACAAATAGGAGTGGAGGGCATTGTTACAGCCCTTCATCATATTCCCAATGGCGAAGTGTGGAGCTTCGAAGCCATCACGGAAATGAAACAGTATATTGAATCATTCGGCCTGAAGTGGTCGGTCGTTGAAAGTCTGCCCGTTTCCGAATCGATCAAATACGGAGGTGCTCAGCGCGACGAACTGATTGAGAATTATAAAATCAGTCTGGCCAACTTAGGCCGTGCAGGCATTACCACCGTTTGCTATAACTTTATGCCGGTGATCGACTGGATTCGCACGGATCTGGCTCACCCTTGGGCCGATGGTACCTCGTCGCTCTATTTTGATAAGATCCGCTTTGCTTACTTTGACTGTAAGATACTGAACAGAGAACATGCCGAGTCTGATTATACTGCCGATGAATTGCGTCAGGTTGACGAACTTGATCGGACCATAACGCAGGCAGAAAAGGATGAACTGGTTGATACGATTATCGTGAAGACACAGGGGTTCGTTAACGGTAATATAAAAGAAGGCGATCAAAATCCGGTTGCTATTTTTAAACGCCTGCTTCAGTTGTATAACGGCATCGACCGGGACGGATTGCGTGAGAACTTGCGCTATTTCCTTGCTGCCATTATGCCGGTGTGCGAAGAGTGGGGCATCAACATGTGCATTCACCCCGATGATCCTCCTTATCAGGTATTGGGATTGCCCCGCATTGTAACCAGTGCGGAAGATATCGATTGGTTCTTGCAGGCTGTAGATAATCCGCACAATGGACTTACCTTTTGCGCCGGTTCACTGAGTGCCGGACTTCATAATGACGTGCCTCAACTAGCCCGTCGCTTTGCCTCGCGTACTCATTTTGTGCATCTGCGTAGCACAAACGCTACGCCCGATGGAAACTTCATCGAAGCTTCTCATCTGGAGGGTCGCGGACATTTGGTTGATCTGGTTCGCATTTTTGAGAAAGAGCGTGCCGACTTGCCTATGCGAGTGGATCATGGCCGATTGATGCTTGACGATGCCGATAAAGGTTACAATCCCGGATATTCTTTTCACGGACGGATGCTTGCCTTGGCACAGGTGGAAGGTATGATGGCCGTAATCAGAGACGAAATGAAAGATTAAGAATAAAAAAAGGATAGAATCGTTTGTGTTTTATCCTTTTTTTATGGATTTTTGCAAAAGCTATAGCTAAGACTTAACAATTATCAACGATAACAGAAGCCCTGGTAAACTAGCACTTACTAATTTTAATACATACTAATATGAAAAAGATTCTTTTATTTGTTTTGCCGGCCATGTTGCTGTCGTCTTGTTGTACTCTTTTTACTCCATCTAAACAAGCCATAACCTTCAATGGCGAAAATGGCATCAAGATTTATGATGATGGGGTGAAGATTGCCGAGATTAAGGACAACAATACTACGTCAGTACGTATCAAAAAAGAACTTTCCAGCAAGTACTTGATTGCTAAGAAAGAAGGCTACCGTCCCACGCCTTTGAAGTTAGATACGAAATTTGATGCGGTTGCAGTGATAAATATCTTGTTCTGGCCGGGTTTTGTGGTTGATGCCGCAACCGGACAAATGTGCAAGTGGGACAGTACTAATATCGATATTGAGATGGAGAAATAAGCTGGTTAGCTTTTCTTTATTTCCTCGTGGCAAAATCTTATATACACCCGGGTGTACACAGGCTGTACATCCGGGTGTACAAGTATCATACATGGGGGTGTACAAGGTCTGTACACCCGGGTGTATATGACATTTGTTCACCAGCAATAAAATTGTTGTAAACGTGCCGATTAAAATCCTTTGTGTAGCCGATCAATGCTGTTCCATCAATCTTTGGGCAAGCTCTTTGCAGCCCGCCCGGTCTATCTTACCGCTACCGGTCTGCGGTATGCTATGCGTTATTAAAATGTATTTGGGCGAATGATACTTCGGCAAGAATTCATCCATCTGTGTTCGGAGCGTATCTGTATTTATATTCTCAGCATGTTTGAGAAGTAGCACAACAGCTTCACCGAGTTGACTGTGCGGTACCGAGGTGATGGCAAAGTCTGTCCCGATGAGCGGGCGCAGTTGCTCCTCCACCCATTCGGTTTGCACCTTGACTCCTCCCGTATTGATTATATTGTCTTTCCTTCCCAGAATCGTGAAACTTCCGTCGTCGAAAATACGGGCTACATCATTGGTCACAAGCTGTTCTGCGCATACAGAAGGCGCATCAATAACCAAAGTCCCTTGGTCGGATAAGGACAACTTCACCTGTTCAAAAGGTTGGTAATGTGATGAGGCATTGGGACCGTTGAGGCGCCGCAGGGCAATGTGCGATAGGGTTTCGGTCATGCCGTACGTTGAATAAACCGCCCCCGGTAATGTTTTTATTTCCTCTTCCAGAGAAGAGTTAATGGCTCCGCCACCAATAATGAGTTGTTCGATGCCACACAAAGCTTGTCGCTCGGCCGGGTTTTGAAGTGAGTTGTACACTTGCAGCGGTATCATAGCAGCAAAACGCAAAGGGGAGTGAAGATGCGCCAACGGGTGCCCGGAAGGTTCTCTGATCAGCAGATTCAAACCCGCTACCAGTGCCCGCACTACCATCATTTTGCCGGCAATGTATTGCAGAGGCATGCATAGCAAAGCGGTGTCTCCCCGCCTTAATTGCAAATAATCGCAAGTCAGCTGCGCGCTCTTTATCATCTGCTCTTTCAATACAGTGATTGGTTTGGGCGTTCCTGTTGAGCCCGATGTGTGCACAACCAGGGTAGGTGAGGGCGAATACCAGTCGTCCAGAAAAGCATAGAGATCTCTGAGGATAACAGGCGGCTCGTCCGTAACCGATTGGTTCAGTTCTTTGATTTCCTGGGCATTGTACGTAATGCCGTTCAGTGTAATGGACTGTGTTCTTTCTTCTGTAATCATGGCTTTTCAGCGCAAAACCACAAGCAATCTTTTCGGATTTCAAGTGGCAGGTCAATGTTATCGGTAAATAGTTGCCCGGTTCCCAAGCCCTGAGGCAACGCATTGTGTAGCGTGGCGCACCATTGAGCAATGGCGTTGAGCCCGATGTTCGATTCAAGTGCCGAGGTTACCCACCAGCCAATGTTTTGCTTTTCGGCTTCTGCAATCCACTCATTGCTGCCGCAGATGCCTCCGTGCAGAGAAGGTTTCAAAATGATGTATTGCGGACGAATGGCTGAGAGAAGTTCTTTCTTAATTTCAGGTAAGTTGTGCCCTATCAGTTCTTCATCGAGTGCGATGGGCAGGGGCGTGCGGGCTGTTAACCGAGCCATTTCCTCCCATTGTCCCGCCCGTATGGGTTGCTCAATGGAATGCAAATCTAACTTAGACAATGCGTCGAGCTTATGCATGGCTTCTGCGGGTGAGAAAGCTCCATTGGCATCAACGCGCAACTCGATATCCTTTACGCTGAAGCGAGAGCGTATGTGTTTCAGCAGTGTTAGCTCCGCATCGAAGTCAATGGCACCAATCTTTAACTTGATGCAGCGGTAACCGGCCTCCATTTTAGCTTCGATTTGCCGGTACATTTCCTCGAAGTTTCCCATCCATATCAGTCCGTTGATGGGAATACCCGCTTCGCCTCGTGAAAAAGGAGTGTCCCATAAAGCCAGACTTTCTGTTTCATAATGACGCAGAGCGGTTTCTAATCCGAACAAGATGGATGGATAATTGCGCAACGATTCGGTTGGGATGTTGCCTTCCCGGGCTACTCTGCTGCATGCCTGTTGCAGTACTTCTTCGTACTGGGGAACATCGTCACAACTTAAGTTTGGCAAAGGTGCACATTCGCCTATGCCTTTTATGGAAGGGTTTTCCATAGAAGAAATTTCTATGTACCACACTTTGCGGGTGTTGTAAACGCCTCTTGAAGTCCCCGCCGGCTGTTTGAAGTGCAGCAGGCGGGGAGTTATTTGAATGTTATACATCACGAAACAGTTAGATTCGGGAATTGATTAAGGTAATTTGGGGAACTTCTTGAAGTCGGGTTTCCGTTTCTCGAGGAAAGCGTTTTTCCCTTCTTGCGCTTCGTCCGTCAAATAATAAAGCATGGTGGCATCGCCTGCCAATTCCTGAATACCGGCCTGACCATCCAGCTCGGCGTTCAAACCGGCTTTAATCATGCGCAGGGCCAGCGGACTAAGCAACATCATTTCTTCTGCCCACTGTACGTATTCATCTTCGAGCTGTTCCAGCGGAACCACTTTGTTGACCAAGCCCATGTTCAACGCATCTTGCGCATTGTATTGGCGACAGAGGAACCAAATTTCACGGGCTTTCTTTTGTCCTACCACACGTGCCAGGTAAGAAGAACCAAATCCGGCATCAAAGCTCCCCACGCGAGGTCCTGTTTGTCCGAAGATGGCATTCTCCGATGCGATGGAAAGGTCACAAACCACGTGCAACACATGTCCGCCACCAATAGCATATCCGTTAACAGCGGCAATGACCGGCTTGGGGATGGAGCGAATTTGCTTTTGCACATCGAGCACGCTGAGGCGGGGAACCCCGTCCTTACCAATGTATCCGCCTCTTCCTTTCACATTTTGATCACCACCCGAGCAGAACGCTTTGTCGCCTGCACCGGTAATGACAACCACCCAAATATCGGCTTCTTCACGGCAGATGCGCAAAGCATCACTCATTTCACCGGTCGTTGTGGGCGTAAAGGCATTGCGGTAACGCTCGCGGTTGATGGTGATGCGGGCAATTCCGTTATAATAGTCAAACAGAATCTCTTCGTATTCTTTGATGGTAGTCCATTCTCTAGATGTACTCATATATTTATTTTTTTAGTTGGTGATAATAGTCTTTTAGTATGCGGGAGTCTTTATTCTTGTTGGTAAAAACTTCCATTAAGAGAGGTTGTGCAAGCATCTCGGGCTGAGTGAAGGTTTTCATGGCTTCCTCCAGCTGAGTTTCATCTTCCGCCCGAAGGTAAAGAAAACCTCTTTCCTCTGCCCATCCTTTGGCGGATGTGGTGTGCACGGCAGTAATGAACTGATGCGAGCGCCCCGACATTTCCAGTCCGGGCAGTGTGTTGAAAATTTCGCCTCCACCATTATTGAGCAGCATGATGCGGATGTTGTTCCCAATGTTCCGGTTCCAGATAGCATTCATGTCGTAAAAGAAACTAAGGTCTCCGATAACGATAAAGTTTAGCTTCTCCGAGGCCACCGCATAGCCGATGGCGGTAGACAATGATCCTTCTATTCCGTTTGTTCCGCGGTTACAACACACTTCAATGCTATTTGATACCGGGAATAGCTGGGCATAACGAATGACCGAACTGTTGGCCAAATGCAGCGCACATTGCAGAGGCAAGGAACCGATGAGGCTCCCAATGGCCGACATTTCCGAGTAGGGGAACTGGGGCAGTGGTATGTCCTTGCAATAGTTTTCCCATAGCCGCGGATAATCGGGTGTGTTGTTTTCGAGCAGAAAAGCAATCTTCTCCAGAAATTCAAACGGGTCCATCTCGATGATGGTAGTGAGCGAACCATATAAATCGGTCACCGAACCGTCTGCCGATACGTGCCAATGCTCCACAGGCGGATGTTCCCGAAGGTATTTCTTCAGACGTTTGGAAACAATATGTCCGCCGTAGGTAATCACCAGTTCGGGCACCATTTTTTCTTGTGTCTCTTCATCCATGGCATACAGTGCGGCATCAAAGTTCTTGATGGGAATGCCCGGTACGGTTTGGTTGCCTATGTGCTCGGTGAGCCATGTAAACTGTTTATAAAGAGGCTTGGAATATTTCTTTTCGAACAGATAAATCAGGCTCATTTGTCCCACAATGACCATTCGTTTCTTGTATTTGTTCAGCCGCTCAATGAGGTCGTTGTAGTCGCGGTCGTACACGTTCAACCCTTGGTAGCGGGTCATTACGCGTACTTCGGGCAATGTTTCGGTGGTAAATTGGAACAGAGGTTCCGCCAGAGGCACGTTGATGTGTACCGGTCCTTTACCGTGATGGTTTACTTCCAGAAGCGCCTCGTTGATCAGTCGGTTGCAATACCATTCGTCTTCCTCCGTATGTATCTCCGGTAAGTTAACGGATTTCTTTACGAGCGATTGGAATACACCCGGTTGAGGCAACGTTTGTCCGTCCATTTGTCCGATCCATGCCGCGGGGCGGTCGGCCGATATAACAACCAGCGGCACCTGCTGATAAAAAGCCTCGGCCACAGCCGGATGCAGGTTTAGCAACGCCGTACCCGAAGTACAGCATACCGCTGCCGGCTTACCGCCATGCAGCGCTAGTCCGATAGCGAAAAAGCCTGCACTTCGCTCATCAGTCATTGAATAACAGGTGAAATCCGGATGCGTAACCAACGTGTGAATGATCGGTGCGTTACGGCTGCCGGGGCACAATACTATTTTCGTTACGCCGTGCGCTTTCAGAAGCGCTACCAGTTGAAGGATGTTCTTTTTATCGGAGTACATAGGTTGTTATTTTCAGTTGTTTGTAATGGCCAGCATGGTTTGCAGCTTCTTTTCCGTTTCATTCCATTCGTCGGCTAACTTCGAAGTGGGCAGCAGTCCGCCGCCGGCATACAGCGTTAGCCGTTCCTTACCGATGTGCATGCATCGTAAGTTTACGTATAAATCAGTTCTGCCCGAAGGGTTCAGGTTCCCAATGAAGCCCGAATAATAACTACGGTCGTACCCTTCCTGACTTAAGATAAACCGATATGCCTTCTCTTTGGGCAAGCCGCATACTGCCGGAGTGGGATGCAATAACTTTAACATATCGCCCAGTGAATTTGTTTCTTGGAGAGCGAAGTGGAAGTCGGTTTTCAGGTGAGCAAGCTCTCCGGCACGAACGGCATAAGGACCTTTCTCCGTGGGCTGAATGTGTAACGTTTGAAGTTGTCTTCGTATGTAAGAAGCGACCAATTGCTGTTCCTTTTTGTTTTTGCTGTCCCAGTTAATGGGTAATTCTCCTTGTTGCAACGATTGCGTTCCGGCCAGGGCGGTGGTGCTCCACGAACCTTGCTCGCCCGACAGAATAATCTCGGGAGTGCTTCCCAACCACATGCCTGTTTGCGGGGTGTAACAAAGATACACATAAGAATGTGTGTATCGTTTGCTTGCCCGGAAAAAGGCAGCAGCCGGAGAAAAAGTAGCTTCTCTCCGCAAGGTTGTTGAACGAGATAGCACCAGCTTGTCAAACTCCTTCTCCTGCAGTGGTTGCACAAAAGCGTGAAATTTCCGGGTGTATTCTTTTTTTGAAGCGTCTCGGTTGCTTTCTTCGAAAGCATCATCGAGTTCGTTCAATGGCTCGCAAGGAGTGGCTGCTAATTTCTCAAGCTCCAAACAATCCGGTTGAATGAGAACAATGGGCTTGTTGCTGCCCGAATGAAAGGGAGCTATGACAAAACCTTGCTCTCCGTTCAGTTCCTTCAGGTCGTAAAACGTCCGGATGTGGCCGGTGGTTTGTGCCAAGAAGTGAAAACTCTTATCTTCGGGCGCCCGATACAAGGCAAAGCTTATGTTCCGGTTGGCTAAGCTATCTATAATATCACCGTATAACTTTTCTTTTGGGCTCATCTCTTTTTAAGTATGCTGTTAACTACACGTACGGACGATACCAGCTTGTCGGTCGACGTAAATACATCCACATTCCAAATATGCGAGGAACGTCCTTTATGAATGATGGTGCCTACAGCCCTCACCGTATCGCCTTCGTGAGCGGATGATATGTGGTTTCCGCTGACTTGCATTCCCACAACAAACTCGTCGGGGTTGCAGAGAATCATGGAACCCAATCCGGCTACGGTTTCAGCTAAAGCGAGCGTTGCTCCGCCGTGCAAAATGCCAAAAGGCTGGCGCGTTCGCTCGTCAACCGGCATGGTAGCCTCAATTCGTTTGTCGGATGCATACGTGTATTGAATCCCCAAATTGCCCATCAGAGCGTGGCGTGCCCGGGCGTTTAGTTCATCTAGAGGAATTTCCGACGGATGAATTTCGGCCAGAATGTTATTCTCAACAGCTAGTGCCACGCCGTCTTCGTCGTTGGAAGTGGTTACAATATCCGCGCAGGCCTTCACCGAATCTTGAGCATTTCCCATTGCTACGCCTAATCCGGCCAGCTGAATCATGGAGAAGTCACACACGCCGTCGCCTATCGCCATTACTTCTTCGGGCTTAACGGACAGTTTCTCTAACAGCACCCCCAAGGTGTTGGCTTTATCAATGAAATTAGGAACCACTTCCAGAAAATAAGGCTCGGAACGAAAGACATCCAAAACCCCGTTCAAACGCTTTTTCCAACGCTCTTCCAGTTTGATGAGGTGATCTTCCCTCTTACCGGCAATCATGAACTTACAGGGTGCGAAGTCAATGTGCGGTGCCAGATTCTCGAAACTCAAAACACCCATCCGGTTGATATGGGCTTCGCGGGTAATGTATTCGTTGAACGGATTATTGGTGTAAATCTTATCTTGATGATACGTAAAGACATCGAATCCGCTTTCTGTAGCTTTCTTCTCCAAGTACGCAAGCATTTCGGGATTGATGCGTTTTTCAAACAACAACTCCTCCTTTTGCATACTGATAATTTGTCCGCCGTTATAAGAAAGTATGAAGCCATCGTTTTTATCGAGCTCCAACTTTAAGGCAATTGGCCTGATTCCGAATGTAGGTCGGCCCGATGCCAATACGATTCGAACTCCCATTTGCTGTATTTTAAGCAATGTGGAGAGAGTACGGGGGCTAATCTCCTTCTCTTTGTTGAGAAGAGTCCCGTCAACATCAAGAACTAATAGTTTGTACTTCATCGTCTCAGGTGTTACTTATTACGCAAAGGTATGAATTTTGGCACGATGTTTCTTTGAATATGACCCCTCATTTATCTATTTTTGCAAATATTTATCCGATAGACATCAAAAATCATGAAACACGATATCATATCCATGCATCAGGGCGTTGCCCGTAATCCGCTTGTACGTTTGGCCAAACCGATTGACTTTTCTTTGTTGCAAGGCGAGCATCTTGCCGTTGTAGGCCCCAATGGTGCCGGTAAAAGTTTGCTCATTGACACCCTTTTGGGGAAATATCCGTTGAAGGAAGGCTCTGTTTCGTATGATTTTTCACCGTCGGATACGCAGACGGTTTACGACAATGTGAAGTACATCACTTTTCGTGATTCGTATGGTGCCGCCGATGCCAATTACTATTATCAGCAAAGATGGAATGCACATGATCAGGAAGATGCGCCTACAGTGGGCGACTTGCTGGGTGAGACGGACAATGTGGCGTTAAAAGAAGAGCTTTTTGCTTTATTCAATATGGAATCGTTGCTCGATAAGAAAATTATTTTGCTGTCGAGCGGTGAGTTGCGTAAGTTCCAGCTGACTAAAACCTTGCTTACTTCACCGCGGGTATTACTTATGGATAATCCTTTTATCGGTTTGGATGCATCGGCACGCGAGCTGCTTCATGATTTACTGAAACGTGTCACCCGCCTGTCTGATTTACAAATTGTTCTGGTGCTTTCCATGGTCGACGATGTGCCCGATTTTATTACTCATGTGCTCCCCGTCTTTCATGGAAATGTGGGGGAAAAGCAAACGCGCACGGACTACCTCAATGGACTGAGTCTGCATCTTTCGGAAGATGATTGCAGTGAAGTGCAACAAGCTATTCTTGATTTGCCTTACCAACGCACGGATTACGAATCGGCCGAAGTGGTGAAACTCAATGGAGTGAGCATTCGTTATGGAGACCGTACCATTTTGAAGGAGCTCGACTGGGTGGTCAACTTGGGTGAGAAATGGGCTTTAAGTGGTGAAAACGGTTCCGGGAAATCCACACTTTTAAGTCTGGTTTGTGCTGATAACCCACAGTCGTACGCTTGTGACATCAGTCTTTTCGGACGGAAAAGAGGAACGGGAGAGAGCATTTGGGAAATCAAGAAACACATTGGTTATGTGTCACCCGAAATGCATCGGGCTTATTTGAAAAACTTGCCGGTTATTGAAATCGTTGCGTCGGGATTGCATGATTCCATCGGATTGTATAAACGTCCCCTGCCCGAGCAAATGGCTATTTGCGAATGGTGGATGCAGGTGTTTGGAATCTCTTCGTTAAAAGACAAGATGTTTCTGCAAATATCTTCCGGCGAACAGCGGCTGGCCTTGCTGGCAAGAGCTTTCGTGAAAGACCCCGAACTGTTGATTCTGGATGAACCTCTTCATGGGTTAGATACCTTTAATCGTAAAAGGGTGAAAAAGATTATTGAAGCCTTTTGCCGGCGCCAGAATAAAACCTTGATTATGGTTACTCACTATGAAAATGAACTGCCTGCAAACATTACAAACAGGTTGGTATTGAAGAAGTCTCGTTAAAAGCTTGACGCTCAATAAGGACTTTTTTTGTGAACAAGTTCTTCTCAAGACTGTTACATGATATAATTAGTGTTTAATTTTTAAATCAATATATCATGAAATTTTTTATTGATACGGCTAATCTCAGTCAGATACAAGAAGCCCACGATATGGGAGTTCTTGACGGAGTAACAACGAATCCTTCTTTAATGGCTAAAGAGGGTATCAAAGGGGTTGAAAATCAACGTGCACATTATGTCGAAATATGCAACATAGTACAAGGTGATGTGAGTGCTGAAGTAATTGCTACTGATTACGAAGGCATGATTAAAGAAGGACTTGAACTGGCTGCTCTTAATCCTCATATTGTAGTAAAGGTTCCCTGCATTGCGGAGGGCATTAAGGCGATTAAGTATTTTACCGAACATGGCATCCGAACGAATTGTACTTTGGTCTTTTCCGTTGGACAGGCTTTATTGGCTGCTAAGGCAGGGGCTGCTTACGTTTCACCGTTTGTAGGCAGACTCGATGATATCAGTGAAGATGGAATTGCGCTTGTTGCTCAGATTGTTGAAATGTACCGGTATTATGGATATACCACTCAGGTGCTGGCGGCTTCTATTCGCAACACCAAACATATTATTGAGTGCGTGCAAGCAGGTGCCGACGTTGCAACTTGTCCGCTGAGTGCCATTAAAGGTTTGCTCAATCATCCGCTAACGGATGCCGGTTTGGCTAAGTTCCTGGAAGATTATAAAAAGGTAAACGGATAATTTTGAATTATTATTGTATAACTTAAAACGGGGCGGTCTAAGAATTAGATTGCCCCGTTTTTTTAATGAAAATCTTCGCTTCTGTTCTAGAATTGAGTTTTGACCTTCAGGTCCAAGTACACTGGCAGATGATCACTTAATCCACCTTGATAACGCATCCCGTTGTAAGTCCGAAACGGTTGCACACCACCGTATTTGGCATCTTCTGTTAGTAAAAAGGTGAGTCTGGCTATGTGCGCCATCTCTTCAGAAGTATGCGTGCTGCCATTTGAGTCGAGGAGTGCTCCCGATACGATTAATTGATCCAGTAAGCCCCATTCTCCTTTATATTTATAGGACCCCACCTCTTTTTGCTTACTCTGAGAGGCCAGTAAGTTATATAGTTTATTGGTCTTCAGGGGTGGGATGGGAGCTGTTGCACCAAGTACCATGGCTATTGATTTGTTATGCGGATAATCATTGAAATCACCCATGATAATAATTTTCGAATCCGGAGATGTTTGAAACAAACTATCAGTTGCATCTTTGATGATTTGAGCTACTTGTAATCGCCTTGGTTCTGAAGCCTTTTGTCCGCCCGACCTTGAAGGGGTGTGTACAACGAATACATGTAATGTGTCGAGGTTCAAGGTTACTCCCGTTACATGGAGAATGTCTCTTGTTGGTCGTTCTTTGGCATGGAGACATGGAATGCGTATGCTTCTGTGATTGATTAATTTGAAATGCCCCCGCTGATATAACAAGGCAACGTCAATCCCCCGATTGTCGGGAGAGTTAGTCATTACGTATCGGTAACCATATTGTTTTAATGGAGAGTAGCGTGTCAGATCCCTTAATACACTGTCGTTTTCGACTTCACACAACCCAACTAATAGGGGCGGTTTCCATTCTCCAACGGCAGCAATGGTGCGTGCAACATCTGCTAACTTCTTTTTATACCGTCCATAGTGCCAATGCCGTAAGGCTTCGGGCAAGAATTCTTGGTCTTGTTTGAGAGAATCATGTTTGCAATCAAATAGGTTCTCTACATTCCAGAACATAATACGTAAGGAATCAATATGCTGCGCTTGAGTCGGAACAGATAGAAAACAAATAAAACAACATACTACTATTCGTGTTTTCATAGACTTTAAGGTCATTGTTAGGGTAACAAAAAAGGTTATTTGATAAGATCAATTTGTATCTTTATCAAATAACCTTTCAGGATTGTACAATCAGTATGCTGTTTTATTTCTTGGTCGGAACATTAGCCAAAACATCAAGCAAATGGTTCCAGAATTTCTCAACTGATGGAATATGCATTCGCTCGTCCGGTGAGTGCACTCCTGTTAATGTGGGGCCAAAAGAAATCATGTCCAGTCCGGGATATTTATCAAGGAAAAGGCCACATTCCAGTCCGGCGTGAATGGCTTTCACCTTCGCATCAACTCCAAAGAGGCGTTTGTAAGAGGCTACTGCAATTTCCAGAATTTCAGAATGAGGGTTTGGTTTCCATCCCGGATAACCTTCGCCGAAGGAAACGCGTGCTCCTCCTAGTTCGAAAGCTGCCCTTACAGTGTTGGCCATGTCATTTCTGGCTGAAAGGATAGAACTGCGTTGGCTGGTTTCTATTTTGATCTTCTTACTGTCTATCATTTTTATAGATGCCAGATTTGTTGATGTTTCAACTAAACCCGGTATGTCCTGACTCATTGCATATACCCCATGAGGCACTGCATAAAGCGTTTTCAGTAAACGTGAAGAAGTATCTTGGTCTATAGCCATTTTGCGAGGTGTTTCCGATTGAAGAGTCAACTTTAAATCCGGCTCGGAAACAGCAAATTCATTTTCAATATCGGCGATGAAAATATTGAGGTCAACACGAACCGGCTCTTTGGCATCATGAGGCACAGCACATATAGCATAAGCCTCTCTGGGAATAGCGTTACGAAGATTACCTCCGTTTACTTCACAGATATACATATCATACTTCTTGGCAGTCTGACTTAAGAAACGGTTCAGAATCTTGTTGGCATTTCCACGACCTAAGTGGATATCACCACCTGAATGACCGCCTTTTAAACCCTTTACATCGACACGGAAAAAGAAATATCCGGTAGGAACAGGCACTTCACGATAGTGAAACTCGCCTACAGAGTCTATTCCGCCGGCACAACCGATGAAAAGTTCGCCTTCATCTTCAGAATCGAGATTCAATAATATGTCACCACTCATAAAGCCTTCTTTCAGGGCAAATGCACCGGTTAATCCTGTTTCCTCATCAATCGTGAATAAACATTCTATGGGACCGTGTTCAATGTCATTAGCGGCTAGTATGGCTAATTCGGTAGCTACCCCAATTCCATTATCAGCACCCAAAGTTGTTCCTTTCGCTTTTAACCATTCACCGTCAATGATCGTTTCAATGGGATCGGTAAGGAAGTCGTGTTCTACATCATTATTCTTCTCACATACCATATCAACGTGCGATTGTAGAACCACAGTCTTTAAATTTTCTTTTCCGGGTGTAGCGGGTTTCTTTATTAATATATTACCTACTTCATCTTTTTTAATCTCAAGCTTTTGTTCAGCTGCGAAGTTTTCCAGATAAGATATAATTTTCTCTTCTTTTTTGGAAGGCCTGGGGACCTTGCATATTTCGCTGAAATAATAAAATACTGATTCAGGCTTTAATTCTGATAGTTCCATTTTTTTTCTTTTTGGGTTTGTAATTGAAGTTAAAATATAACAATTATAAGTTCATAATGTTCTTTTCTCTCTTTTTTTATGTATCCTTGCAAAAGGATAAATGAATTGTGGTTATTAACCGAATATTGCTAAATATGGTTAAATGTGCGGGTTTATAATAAACCATTTTCTTTTTTTTATCCATAAAAAGGATGTATAATCGGGGCAAAAGTCTATATTTGCACCCACAAAATTAATAGAAATGCTCAATACAATACTGATTACTCTGTTAATAGTTGCAATATGCCTTATTTTATTAGGCATCAATGTTTTTTTTGTGAAAGGTGGTAAGTTTCCAAACGGCCACGTTAGCGGAAACAAAGCTTTAAGAAATAAAGGAATTAGCTGTGCACAATCTCAAGATCGTGAGGCACAAAGTAAACCCCGCTTTTCTTTTAGTGATGTAGAGCGAACCTTAAACGATAGTATGAATTAATTAATTAAAAACAACAATATTACAAGTTATGAAGAGAACAAACTACCTCATTAACGGAGTTGCGGCTGTTGCAGTGATGTTTTTATTTGCTCAGTGTGCGGGTAAAACTGAAGACAAAACTGGAGGGGCAGCTTCTGGTGGAGCTGTGGCTACTACGAATATGAAAATTGCCTATGTTGAAATTGATACATTATTAACTCAATATAATTTCTGGAATGATTTGAATGAGGCAATGATGAAAAAGGAAGAGAATATCCGTGCCACATTGAATCAAAAAGCCAGAGAACTTGATGGAGAGGCTCAGGAGTTCCAACGTAAATTACAAAACAATGCTTTTGTAAGTCGTGAAAGAGCTGAACAAGAGCACGCTCGCCTTACAAAGAAACAGCAAGATCTGCAAGAGTTGCAGAATAGGTTGACCAATGAGTTGGCTGCTGAAAATCAAAAAAACAGTTTGCAACTTCGTGATTCAATCAATGCTTTCCTGAAGGAATATAATAAAACGAAAGGCTATAGCATGATTATAAGCAACACAGGATTTGATAACTTGCTTTATGCTGATAGTGCATTCAACATTACTAAAGAGATTGTTGAAGGATTGAATGCAAGATATACTCCTGCTTCTGCAGCTAAGAAATAGTATTTCCTATATTATTTAGGTAATAAGGCAGCAAGACATTTATTGTTTTGCTGCCTTTTTGATTCGGCAAATACTTCTTTTATTTCGGGCTATATTATTTCGACCAACGAAATGATGAGAGTTTTCCCCGCGACGAGTCATGGGGATACGATGGGTTGGTTTGAAATATGAGTATGTTTATTTATCGGAAGTTAAGAAACCAGTAAAGAATGTTATTGTTCTTTGGCTTCTTCTTGTGGTATGCGAAAGGAAGTGTATAATTCCAGTACAGCTGCAATACATAAACAAGCAATCCACTCGTTTCCGCGGGTTGTGAACATGAAGATGCCGGACATGATTAGCATCAAAGCTCCCAAAATTTGCTGTAAACGAAGACGCTTTATTATTTTATTCGTTCCTTGATAGGGGGTATTTATTTGGGCTATAGCAAACAGGCCTGCACCAATAATATAAATATAAGGAGATAGGAACCAACCGGTGATATAAAAGGCTGCTCCGGCCAATGTCATAATTCCACCTACCATCATGAGCCCTTGAACTATCTTTTTCATTCTTTTTCTGTTTTGTTTTCTTCTTCGAATACGTAAATGTCCTCGTTGGGCTTTTTCATAAAATACCGTTCACGGGCAATACGCTCAATTGCTTCAGGATTAGTAGTGAGTTCATTCAGTCGCTGAGTACTTTCCTCATACTCTTTACGATATTGCTCTATTTCTTCGTGCAAACGATTTATTTCTCTGGCATAACCTACACGCCTTACCATGCTGTTTTCATCTAAAAAGCCAATAATAATAGCAAAGACCAGCGTTGCTATCAGGTATTTATGTCTTCTGATGAATCCCCAAATTAATAATAATCTGCTCATGGTATCTCTACGAATTCGAATTGATAATTGATTATGCAAAGATAAAACTTCTATCTTAAAACCTACTGTTACAGTCTTTTTTTTATGTATATTTGCAAAAATAGAAAATAGAGAATCCCTGGTTATGGATAATTATATTGTTTCAGCTCGTAAATACCGTCCTGCTACCTTTGAATCTGTAGTAGGCCAAAAAGCACTTACCACAACATTAAAAAATGCTATTGCAACACAAAAGTTAGCCCATGCTTACTTGTTTTGTGGACCTCGTGGAGTGGGAAAAACTACTTGTGCACGTATTTTTGCTAAAACAATAAACTGTTTGCATCTCACTCCTGAAGGAGAAGCCTGTAATGAGTGTGAATCATGCGTTGCATTTAACGAACAAAGATCTTATAATATTCATGAACTGGATGCGGCTTCCAATAATTCGGTTGATGATATCAGGCAGTTAGTGGAGCAGGTTCGTATCCCTCCACAAATTGGTAAATATAAAGTATATATTATAGATGAGGTTCACATGCTTTCGGCATCAGCTTTCAATGCTTTCTTGAAAACATTGGAAGAACCTCCTCATCATGCCATCTTTATTTTAGCTACTACTGAAAAACATAAGATTCTGCCTACCATCTTGTCACGTTGTCAAATTTATGATTTCAATCGAATCACTGTTGAAGATACGGTTGAACACCTTTCATATGTGGCCCGACAAGAAGGGGTTCATTTTGAACCTGAAGCGTTGAATGTTATTGCCTTAAAGGCTGATGGAGGAATGCGCGATGCTTTATCTATCTTTGATCAGGTTGTAAGTTTTACCGGTGGAAGTATTACTTATAAAAGTACCATCGAGAACCTAAATGTGCTGGATTATGAGTATTATTTTAAGCTGACAGATTCTTTCTTGCAAAATAACATAACCGATGCGCTTTTATTATTCAATGATGTGTTGAATAATGGGTTTGATGGTAATCATTTTATAAACGGATTAGCATCACATCTGAGAGATTTGATGGTTTGTAAGGATGTTGCTACGGTTGCCTTGCTTGAAGTTGGTTCCAGTATTCGTAAGCGATATCAGGATCAGGCGCAAGTGTGTCCGTTGCCATTCCTTTATAAGGCGATGAAATTATGTAACGATTGTGATTTGAATTACCGAATCAGTAAGAATAAACGCTTATTGGTTGAGCTTGCTCTTATTCAAATTGCTCAAATAACATCCGGTGAATCAGATGACGACGCTCATGGGCGTAGCCCTAAGCAAGTCATAAAACCCGTTTTTAGTTCGTCAGGAACACCTGCTCAGCCTGCTCAATCAGGTGCGAATGCGTCGGTTGTGGCGCCAAAGTCTTCTGTGCAGCAGCCAGTTGCGACTCAGGTTTCGTCTCCTGTTGTTGGGGAGACTGCTCCCAATCAGGCTGTATCAGCTTCTGTGCGTGAGAGTCAATCTTTATCGGATGTGCTGACTAAGGCTAGTCAACGCACAGAAAGCAAAGTTCCTTTCATGAAAGGTTCCTCAATCGGACTGTCTATCAAGAAAATGCAGAGTGATAGTGACTCGGATAAGGATGATACTAATTCCTCTCATGATATCGAATTATCGGCTACCGTGCAGAATATGCCTTTTGATGAGGAGAATGTAAATTATTACTGGAGGGCTTATGCTGCTCAGTTACCACTTGAACACAAGGCTTTTGCCATGCGTATGCAAAACATCAAGGTTGTGAAAACGGGCGAAACTTCTTGTGAAATTGTAGTAGATAATGAGTTGACTAGTAAAAACTTTACTGATTTTATTCCTCAGATACTTGCTTATATTAGAACTCAATTGAATAATAATGCCATAACAATGAGTGTTCGTGTGAGCGAGGGTAATGAGAATGTGAAAGCTTTTGGTAAGGTAGAACGCTTTCAAATGATGGTGCAGAAAAATAGTGCTTTACTTGATTTGAAGAATGAATTTGGATTGGAATTTTATTAGTAGATTCTAATCCAACTTTATATACCAATAAAAAAAGGATTGCCTGTTTAACAAGCAATCCTTTGTATTCTTATGGGGGTGGAAGACGGGGTTCGAACCCGCGACCTTCGGAACCACAATCCGACACTCTAACCAGCTGAGCTACATCCACCATGTCGCTTTTCTAATGCGGTGCAAAGATACGTATTATCTTTTATTCTGCAAATATTTAAATAGATATTTTAGCTAAAAATTATATTCGCTTATTCCATGATTGTGCTTGTTGAAAAGCTTTTCGGTGCTTTTCGTAAAGATAATCAGGCGATTACGTGCTTCCATGGGCAAGGTTGGAGGAATGTTTCTTACCGGAATTAGTTTGTGATTTTTTTCACGGGTAAGAATAGGGCGTCCTACCCAAATAAGACTATACGCACTATTGCTTAAATAAGTAATGCTGTCTTTGGTTAATTCCAGTTTCAACATAAGTCCACCGTCGGTGTTGGGAGCCGACATATTAGAAATGTAATTTCCCAACGAATAAGCAATTACGTTTTTCTGTTGGCTGAGGCTGTCAGTTTGTACTACAATAGGTTGAACAACGTGTGGATGTGACCCGATTACGTGGTTTACACCTTGCTTGATTAGCCACATTGCCATTTCCTTTTGTGCACTGCTGGGAATTTGTTTGTACTCTTCACCCCAATGCATGCAAGCAATAATCACGTCCACCTTTTGGGCGCGTGCTAATTCGATGTCACGACTAATAGCTGCTTTATCAATGTAATTCACGACATTTGAACCTGTTGTTTTAAATCCATTGGTTCCATAAGTATAATTCAGCAAAGCAATGCGTATGCCTTTTTTCTCGAGAATCAGAGGGTAACGTACATTTTTAATTTGATTGTTTTGATATGTCCCGGCGTACGGAATACCCAGCGAATCAAGTTTGGCAATGGTTCTTTCCAATCCTTTTTGTCCCCTGTCCAGACAATGATTGTTGGCGGTCAGTAATACATCAAAACCGGCATCCCGTATGGCATAAAGAAATTCATCCGGAGCACTGAACTGCGGATAACCTTTGTAGGGTTTGCCTCCCAGTGTTACTTCAAGATTACCAATGGCAATGTCTGCACTGTCAATTTCGTCTTTCACTAATTTGAAACAAGCTGAATAATCGTAGCCCTGAGGAGTTCGCGCTGCATCAATTTGTCCCTGATGTTGCATCAGATCGCCTACGAATAATAAGGTTACTTTGTCTTTTGTCTCTTGGGAGTTACTGCTACAAGAACAAAGTAGCAACAAGATGAATAAAGGGAAAGAGGGTGTTTTTATCATAAAAGAAAGATTTATTAAGGTCTAAAATGCTAGTTTGATATGCAAAAATTAAAAAGCAGCACTCCTTCTTCTACGAAAAGAATGCTGCTTTCCATTTTATTTATAGATAGCCTTTTTACCGGCCAACAATGTATTCTTCATGAGCGATACAATGGTCATGGGACCCACACCACCCGGAACAGGAGTTATAAAAGCGCATTTGGGTGCAACTTCATCAAACCTCACGTCACCCGTCAGCTTGAATCCTGACTTTGTTTTGTCAGAGGGCACCCGTGTTGTTCCAACGTCAATAATCACAGCTCCTTCTTTTACCATATCAGCTGTTACAAAGTTAGGTTGACCCAACGCAGCGATAATAATATCCGCTTCCTGGCATTCTTTAACTAAGTCGCGTGAACGGCTATGGCATACAGTAACAGTTGCATCACCCGGATAACCTTTCTGCATCATTAGAGCAGCCATTGGTTTGCCCACAATGTTGCTTCGTCCAAGTACGACACATTTTTTTCCGGAAGTTTCAATCTGATATCTTTTCAACAGTTCGATAATTCCGTTGGGAGTAGCCGAAACGTAGCAAGGTAGTCCGATTGACATTCTGCCCACATTGATGGGGTGAAAACCGTCAACATCTTTTCTGTAATCAATGGTTTCAATAACCTTCTGTTCTGAAATGTGATCGGGCAGAGGAAGTTGCACAATAAAACCGTCAACATCATTATCTGCATTCAGCTCACGTACCTTTTCCAAAAGCTCTTCTTCAGTTACATCGCTTTCATAACGAATGAGCGAAGATTTGAATCCGCATGCCTCACATGCTTTTACTTTTGCTGCAACGTAAGTCTCGCTACCACCGTCATGTCCAACCAAAATAGCTGCCAAGTGGGGGCGCTTGCCACCGTTTGCCACCATTTCAGTTACTTCTGCTGCTATCTCTTGTTTTACTTGTTCCGAAATAGCTTTTCCATCAATTAATGTGTAGTCTGCCATTGTTATATATAGTCTATTATCGTTTTAATTTAGGTATCGTTTTGTTTCCTCCTGTAATCATTTTCATCATTTTCCGGGTCTCCTCAAACTGTTTCAAAAGGCGGTTTACATCTTGAATGTTTGTTCCGCTTCCCTTGGCAATTCTGGTACGTCTTGAACCGTTGAGAAGTGCCGGGTTAGAACGTTCTTGGGGAGTCATTGAATAGATAATGGCTTCAATGCTTTTGAAGGCATTATCGTCAATATCAATATCTTTGATTGCTTTTCCTACACCCGGAATCATGGAAGCCAACTCTTTCAGGTTACCCATTTTTTTGATCTGTGCAATTTGTGTCAGGAAGTCGTTGAAGTCGAACTGATTTTTTGCAATCTTTTTGTGTAAACGTTTGGCTTCTTCTTCATCGTATTGTTCTTGGGCGCGTTCAACAAGTGAAACAATGTCACCCATACCCAGAATACGATCTGCCATACGTTCGGGGTGGAATTGATCAAGTGCATCCAACTTTTCACCCGTACCTACAAACTTGATGGGTTTGTCAACTACGGTACGGATTGATAGAGCCGCACCACCACGTGTGTCACCATCGAGTTTGGTTAATACCACGCCGTCAAAATTCAATCGTTCATTGAATTCTTTGGCTGTGTTAACCGCATCCTGACCAGTCATAGAGTCAACAACGAAAAGAATTTCTTGCGGATTAATTGCTTCTTTGATAGCACTAATCTCGTTCATCATCTGTTCGTCAATTGCCAATCGGCCGGCTGTATCTACAATTACCAGGTCATAACCTTTGGCTTTGGCCTCTTTAATTGCATTTTGTGCAATGGATACGGGGTCTTTGCTGTCGAGTTCGCAATACATGGGTACGCCTACCTGCTCAGCCAATACACGTAACTGTTCGATAGCTGCAGGACGATAAACGTCACAAGCTACAACCAATGGATTTTTCCCCTTTTTGGTTTTGAGCATGCGTGCCAGCTTACCGGTAAAGGTAGTCTTACCCGAACCTTGCAATCCGGACATCAGAATAACAGCAGGCTGTCCTTTCAGGTTTATTTCTGCCGTTTCACCTCCCATTAACTTCGCTAATTCGTCGTGAACGATTTTAACCATCAACTGACTAGGCTTTACAGCAGTCAATACGTTTTGTCCGAGCGCTTTTTCCTTAACGGTATCGGTGAAATTCTTAGCAACCTTGTAGTTAACATCGGCATCTAGCAATGCTTTACGAACATCTTTCAGCGTTTCTGCAACATTAATTTCGGTGATTTTTCCCTCACCTTTCAGAATCTTAAACGACCTCTCAAGTCTTTCGCTTAAATTATCGAACATATATCTAAATCAAATTATTAATTATCTTTATTTGGGTACTTAAGGGTGCAAATGTACAAAATATCCATTTATTTATATCTTTTTATTTTGCCATTTTGCTTTTTTCAGATAAATATAACTACCTACAAGCAGTAATACATAGTATAAAATTTCTGTTGTGAAACAAATCTCAACCGGAGCCTGCCATGCAATAGCAACTATGAAAACATAACCGATGTAAATGACCAGTGTTATTGTTTCGAGCATAAGAGCAGAGCGTGTATTCCCTGTGCCCGATATACTGCTGAATAGAATATTTGACACTGAAGCCACTAACATGGCTATTCCAATAACTAAAACAGAAGCACCCGATTCATTAATTAACTGCACCTCGTTTGTGTAAATAGCCAGAACCTGCTCTTTGAACAATACGATAATGCCCACGGATACCAGCATGATAAGGAATGACATTCGGCTAATTTTACCAATCAAAGGCATCACCTGAGGCAATTTACCCGACCCGATGGTGTTACTGACTAAACTGTTGGCTGTTGTTGCCAACGAGCTGACCGGTATCATCATTACAATATAGATACTTCGCACAATGTTGGCTATGGCCAAATCTCTTTGTCCTAAACGTTCTACAGCGGCAAAGAATGCAAACCACGTAGCCATAGAGAGGAAATATTGAAGCATGGTAAAGCATGATATATTCAATATTTGTGTGAGCAATTTTAAATTGAAAGTACGAAACTGGTTCAAACCGTATTTCTTAAAATCAACAGTCACATAGGTGTAAATCAGGAAGAATACTATAGATGAGGCCTCGGCTATGACCGATGCGATAGCTGCACCCGCTATGCCCATTTCTGGGAATCCGAAGTTTCCGAATATCAATGCATAGTCTAAAACCACATTCGTAAGAGCCATAACAATAGCATTGATAGTAAGCACCTTCGTTTTGGTTACTCCGATATAGAATGCACGGAACATCACATTGATAAATGAAAAGAAGAAACCGAATACACGCCAATACAGATAATCCATTGTCGCATCAAAGATTGTATCCGATGACACAATAAAATGCATGATATCCTCTCCGAATACACGTGTAAACAGAAACATGAATAAGGCTGCCGCCAAAAGGAAGATGACTCCCTGAATCATGACAGGCCCCACTTCGCTATATCGTTGTTCGCCGTTGCGACGGGCAATCATTATTTGAGAACCCGTACTGAATCCGAAAGCTACGGTGAAGATGCAGATATAAAACAATCCGCCCATAGCCGATCCTCCCAGAGCCACTTCGCTTACCCTTCCAAGGAAAGCTGTGTCCGTTACATTGATAATGTTTTGTGCCAGCAGGCTTAATACAATTGGAAAACTTACGTTCCAAATTTGTTTGTTGGTATACATAAAATCGGTTGTTCTCTTTTGTAAGCTCAAAGTCTGTTTTACTGAAAAAAAAGAGCGAAACATGGTATCTTGTTCCGCTCTCTTGTTACTGATTCGTTTCGGATTAGCTATTCATGCTCATCAAAAACTCATCGTTATCTCTTGTCTTTTCCAAGCGGTCTTTTACAAAATCCATAGCCTCAATCGGGTTCATATCCGACAGGTATTTGCGCAGAATCCACATGCGGTCAAGTGTTTGTTTATCGAGTAGCAAGTCATCACGTCGGGTGCTCGATGCTACGATATTAACAGCAGGGAAGATGCGTTTGTTAGATAAGTTACGATCCAATTGCAATTCCATGTTACCGGTTCCTTTGAATTCTTCAAAGATAACTTCGTCCATTTTAGAGCCGGTATCAATCAATGCGGTAGCCAAAATGGTGAGTGAACCTCCGTTTTCAATGTTACGGGCAGCTCCGAAGAATCTTTTAGGCTTATGCAATGCGTTGGCATCCACACCACCAGACAATACTTTGCCCGATGCAGGCGAAACCGTGTTGTAAGCACGTGCCAAACGAGTGATTGAATCCAGGAAGATGACTACGTCGTGACCACATTCCACCATTCTTTTGGCTTTTTCAAGTACAATACCTGCAATTTTTACGTGACGTTCTGCAGGCTCGTCAAATGTAGAAGCAATGACCTCAGCGTTAACGCTACGCGCCATGTCGGTAACCTCTTCAGGGCGTTCATCAATGAGTAGCATGATCATATAAACTTCCGGATGGTTGGCTGCTATAGCGTTGGCTATGTCTTTTAATAGAAGCGTTTTACCCGTTTTAGGCTGAGCAACGATTAGTCCACGTTGACCTTTTCCTATCGGAGCAAACAAATCAACTACACGAGCAGACAAAGAGTCCGAATATCCACCTTTGCATAATTTGAACTTCACATCAGGGAATAAAGGAGTGAGGTGTTCAAAAGGAACGCGATCACGTACAAAGTTGGCATCACGTCCGTTGATCTTAGAAACCTTTACCAGCGGGAAATACTTTTCACCTTCTTTGGGCGGACGTATAACTCCCTCTACAACATCTCCCGTTTTCAAACCGAAAAGTTTGATTTGAGACTGCGATACATAAATGTCATCCGGAGAAGAGAGGTAATTGTAGTCAGATGAACGAAGGAATCCATAACCATCTTGCATGATTTCAAGAACACCAATTCCCGTCAGAATATCATCAAACTCATAAGCTTTTTCCGGAGCTTTCCTTTCCGGCATCGGTGCATTTTCGCTTTGAGGAGCTCTTTGTGGTTGCGGACGTTGCTGATTGTTGTTGCTTGCCTGCGCATTGTTTGCGGGACTATTGCCTCCCTGATTATTCGGCTGATTAACCGGACGCACAACCTTGGGTTGTTGCTTATTCGGTTTGCGATCCTGCGAAGATATAGCTTCAGGCTTTGTTGATTCTACTTTAGTAGCTTCAAATTTGCCTAATAGCTCGGTTGGTAATTCAAATCTTTCAGAAGGAAGTTCTTCAATAGGAATGAAATCATCTTCAACTTCGAAAAGATCGGGCGTTTCTTTCTTGGCAGGAGCAGGAACTACTTTTTTAATTGGTTGAGCTATTGGCTCAGTTGGTGTAACTGCTTTTTTTGCCTCTACAGGAGCGGTAATGACTTCATTACTTTCTTTCTTGGCAGGGGTGTTACGAGAATTCTTGCGTGATTTTGACGCTTCAGCGTTTGCAGTTGTTTTAGTTGCTTTTTCTGTTGAAGCAGCGGGTTTGGCTGTTGCAGTTGAGGAAGCGGTTGCCGGAGTGGCTGTTTGTGGAGTAGCGGGTGCAGCAGGTGTAGCAGGTTGCGTGGGTGTTTTAACTGTTTTTGAAGTAGTGTTGGCTGCTTCTGGACGAGTAATTTCCCCATTTTTGGAGGCAGAGAAAACTTTGTCAGCTGTTTCCTTTTTTACACTGACCCGTGAGCGCTTCTTTTTGTCATCTTTGCGCTCCTCTTTTATTTTGTCGGCTGCAACTTTTTTAGTTGCTCCAGCTATGGCTTGCTCATCTAAAATCTTGTAAACCAGTTCTTCTTTTTTTAAAGAATCAGTTTTTTTGAGGCCTAATTCTTGGGCAATAGACTGCAATTCCGACAAATTTTTGTCGTTAAGTTGAATGATGTTATACATACGTATAGGTAATTTTTTTATTATTTCTTTCGCTTAGAGTGCATAACATGGCTATGACTATCGGTCAAAAGCGATGTGGCACAAGCATTATTTTATGAATTCGGGATAATTACTATTGAATTGGGATTTGTGTTTTCGTTTCCCTGATTCGGAGTTCACAGAGAATTTCAACGGGGCAAAGGTAATGATTTATTTTGAAACAAATAAATAAATGCTATTTTTTATTTGCAAAAACAATAATTTTTAAATAAGAGGAGAGTTTTAAGCCCTTTTTTAAGCCTATTTTATTGGCAAACCGATAAAATTACTCTTGTTTCCCTAGTTTGGCTATTATTACTTTTTGGGTGGAATCATCAATACGGAAGCGATTGTCGGTTCTTTCACCGATAAGCCAAGCTATTTGATCATTGCAAGATAATACCCACTGCTGCTCCTTTTTGAGCAATGAGAACTTACTGTCAGTCATGAAGTCGCTAACTAGTTTTTTCCCCTTCATACCAAAAGGAATGAAATAATCGCCTTTCTCCCATTTCCTGATGGAAATAACCCCTTTGAATTTATTGGCGTCAAAGCAGGCTGTGTTTTTATCCTTGGGTATGACGAATTCTTTGGTTAGAAGAACTTCTTCAAAAGTAATCTGTGGTTTATCGTTGGCCGTTTTCACTTTTTCAATTAAAAGAAGATCTCTGTCTTTCACTACCTGCCACTGACTACTTATAAACCGTTTACCCGGCTGTCCGTTCAGTGATCCGTATACCTCCTCAACCTGCGTAGAGTTGAACCCCAGCGGAGACAAT
This sequence comes from Bacteroides graminisolvens DSM 19988 = JCM 15093, assembly GCF_000428125.1. Lineage (GTDB taxonomy): Bacteria > Bacteroidota > Bacteroidia > Bacteroidales > Bacteroidaceae > Bacteroides > Bacteroides graminisolvens. Next base: position 8,527 of record NZ_ATZI01000015.1, on the reverse strand, counting down.
ACTTCGAATAGTAAAGCCTGAGGAGCAGGCTCATTCATTAATTTCTCAATGCTGATTTCTTTTTCGGGAGTTATAAAGATACGGTCTATGCTTTCTTTGATGGCCTGTTGGTAAACCTTTGAAATATCGTTCAGGTAAGAGGCTGTTTTGACTAATCCGTCTTTCACCGAAGGGTTAATCTCTTCCATTAAAGGCAGGAGATTCAAACGGATTTTGTTACGCGTGTATTCATCCTCCAGATTCGTGCTGTCGGTAACATAAGTCTGATTCATGCGGTGCAGATATGCCACCACCTCCTGACGTGAAGCGCAAAGTAAGGGACGAACTACGTTTCCATTTTTCGGTCGGATGCCCAATAAACCATTGATGCCCGTGCCACGAATCAAATTGAGCAACATGGTCTCAACGCTATCATCCTTGTGATGAGCGACGGCAGCCACTTGGCAATCAGATTCCTCGCAGATTTTGGAAAACCAATTATACCGCAATTCCCGGGCAGCCATCTCAATGGAAATACTTTGTTGAGCAGCATACCGGCGTGTCTCGAAGTGAATGGAATGACACTTGATATTCAGTGACCGGCAAAAGTTGCGTACGAAATCCTCGTCTCTGTCAGATTCCTCACCTCTCAGTTCAAAATTACAATGAGCAGCTTCACAATGATAGCCTAATGTGATCAATATACGGGTTAACGCTACCGAGTCGGCACCACCGCTCAGTGCAACGAGAATTTTGTCCTGTTTAGAAAACAAATCTTCTTTCTCGATGAACTCCTTAACCTTTTTCATTAACATAGTGCAAATATAATTCTTTTGAATTGATAAAGATTGCTTCAATGCTATTTAAAAACAATCTAAATAATTTGTTTCAAAGCAACTTATGCTCTATCTTTGCCCACATTAAGTTTTTGAAGGAATTAGGTATGCGTTTATCCGAACTCAAAACAGGAGAAAAAGGAGTTATCATTAAGGTATTAGGGCACGGCGGTTTTCGCAAGCGTATCATCGAGATGGGCTTTATCAAAGGAAAAACCGTGGAAGTCATGCTGAATGCCCCTTTGAAAGATCCTATAAAATATAAAGTTCTGGGCTACGAAGTTTCTTTGCGCAGGCAAGAAGCCGAGATGGTTGAGGTACTCACAGAGGAAGAAGCACGCGGCTTGCGGCTTGAACGCAGGCACAGACGAAGAAGAATGCATTGTGTAAATGCTCTTCATCCCCTTGCGCCCAGGTTTCATTACCACCAACATGCAAGTTTCAGGCGTGATAATCCGTTTCGATTTGACTGCAGAGGCTTTCAACGTGACCAATTGTTAGGCACGATTTCCGAAGATACCTTTCGCTCTGAAGAGAAACTCAAGAAATTAGCCTTGGGTAAACGCCGTACCATCAACGTAGCTTTGGTGGGTAACCCTAACTGCGGCAAAACATCTCTGTTTAATTTGGCATCCGGTGCCCATGAACATGTGGGGAACTATAGCGGTGTGACGGTTGATGCCAAAGAAGGTTATTTTGATTTTGAAGGCTATCATTTTAAAATAGTCGATTTACCCGGAACTTATTCACTCTCAGCCTATACTCCCGAAGAGCTATATGTGAGACGCCACATTATTGATGAAACCCCTGACGTTATCATCAATGTGGTCGATGCGTCGAATCTAGAGAGAAACCTCTACCTTACCACACAACTCATTGATATGAATGTGCGCATGGTCATTGCGCTTAATATGTATGATGAACTGGAAGCAAGCGGCAACAAACTCGACCATCATTTGCTGAGCAAACTTTTTGGTGTGCCTATGGTGCCAACGGTTTGTAAGAAACAAAAGGGCATAGACCGCCTTTTCCATATCATTATCAACTTGTATGAAGGAGCTGATTTTCTTGATAAGAAAGGAAATATAAATCCCGAGGTAGCCAAGGAATTACAAGATTGGCATCGGGCCCATGTTGACGAGAACAACCATGAAGAACACATGGAAGACTATGTGAAGCAAGAAAAGCCTCATCAAAATGTGTTCAGGCATATTCACATCAATCACGGAGCCGATTTGGAGAAAGCGATTGCTTATGTAAAGGAGGAAGTCTCGAAGAACGAATCGATCCGTCACAAATACTCAACCCGTTTTCTCTCCATTAAATTGTTGGAAAACGATCGCGAAATAGAAAAAGTCATTCAAACACTACCCAACGCAGGCGAAATAATTCGTAAGCGAGACAAGGCTGCACGACAGATTAATGCAACGCTCAATGAAGATAGCGAATCGGCAATTATGGATGCCAAATATGGCTTCATCAGTGGTGCCTTAAAAGAAACCTTTACGGATAGCCATCAGGAACAACAGCAATTCACCAAAGTACTCGATTCCATTGTAACGCATCGCGTGTGGGGGTATCCGTTGTTTTTGCTATTTATGTATCTCATGTTCGAAAGCACTTTTGTGCTGGGCGAATATCCGATGATGGCTATTGAATGGATGGTTGCATCGTTGGGCACGCTCATACAAAACAACATGGGTGAAGGACCTCTGAAAGACATGTTAATTGACGGCATCATAGGCGGAGTAGGAGGTGTTATCGTATTTCTGCCCAACATTCTGATTCTGTATTTCTGTATTTCGTTGATGGAAGATTCCGGCTACATGGCTCGTGCTGCATTTATTATGGATAAGATTATGCACAAGATGGGACTTCACGGCAAGTCATTTATTCCTTTGCTGATGGGATTTGGCTGTAACGTGCCGGCAGTGATGGCAACGCGAACCATTGAGAACCGGAAAAGCCGCATTATCACGATGTTGGTCAATCCGTTGATGTCGTGTAGTGCACGTCTGCCCATATACTTGGTGTTGGTAGGCGCTTTCTTTCCTCACTCTGCCGGTTTGGTACTTTTCAGTATTTACTTGGTGGGTATCTTCCTGGCAGTGTTAATTGCCCGAATCTTCAGCCGTTTTTTGGTTAAAGGAAATGATACCCCCTTTGTGATGGAACTTCCGCCTTACCGCATGCCTACGTTGAAAGCCATTATGCGCCATACATGGAGTAAAGGAGAGCAATACCTCAAGAAAATGGGAGGCATCATTATGATAGCTTCTATTATTATATGGTTTCTGGGTTATTACCCCAGTCATGAAAACTACGATACGCAGGCCGAACAACAAGAAAATTCCTATATCGGTCAGATAGGGAAAGTGGTTGAACCGGTTTTAGAGCCCTTGGGTTTCGACTGGAAACTAAGTATCGGTCTGTTCTCGGGTATGGGAGCAAAAGAGTTGGTAGTCAGTACTCTGGGAGTGCTTTATACCAATGATGCCGATGCCGACGGTGTTAGTCTGGGCGAACGCATTCCTATTACCCCCTTAGTAGCTTATTGCTATATGCTTTTTGTGCTGCTTTACTTCCCTTGCATTGCTACACTGGTAGCCATTAAACAAGAATCCGGAAGTTGGAAGTGGGCTTTGTTTGCGGCCTTTTATACCACGGGATTGGCGTGGGGAGTGGCTTTTGTTGTTTATCAAGTAGGAAGTTTACTATTATGAATTGGCAATATGTGATCGTTATACTGCTAGTGGGCCTCTGTTTTGCAGAGGTATCCCGGCGCATCTATCTTTTTTTTCGTCGCTCGCAAAGCAGCAATAATCCTTGTGATAATTGCGCAAGTGGTTGTGAATTAAGAGATTTGATGGATAAGAAGAAGAAGGAGTGCAAGGAAAACCAGGCACCTCCAAAGAAAAATTGCTGCGGATAGTTTGGTAGTTTCATAAAAAGTGCTACCTTTGCACCGCAATAGAGAAAAACGGTTCCTTGACCGAGTGGCTAGGTAGCGGTCTGCAAAACCGTCTACGGCGGTTCGAATCCGCCAGGAACCTCACAAAAAGCTTCAAAACTACCTGTAATAGATGGTTTTGAAGCTTTTTCTTTTTAAAGGACTTAAATTGCCTTTGAGAAGTAACATGGAAAACTCTAAATTTTATGCTGTATGGGACCAGTATTCAACGATGAACAGCGTAAAAAGGCTATCTTTATATTGGAAAGTCCTTTAGCAAAGTTATCAGAACTTTATTCCGCTGAGATAAAGGACTTGGCAGTGCTGTGGTGCTATTATTCAGGAAAAATAGAAGGAAACACCTATACTTATGTTGAAACAGAAGCATTATTGAAAGACGGCATCACTTCTGAAAAAAGATATGAAGATGCCAAGATGCTTAAAAACCTCTACAACACTTTTACTTCTGAATTGGAATATATTCATAAATTCCAAAATCAAGAAATCATAAACGAGGCAACTCTTTTTCGTATACATCAATCTATTTCTACCGGTTTGGTTTCTAATGAAGAGTCGGGCTCGTTAAGAACACGTGCTGTTCGTATTAGTGGCACTCTTTATACTCCCCCCAAGAATCAGCAAGAGATAAAAAGTAAATTGAACGAAATACTGTTTCAACAAGAAGAGTATGCTAATCCGTTAGAACGAGCCGTGTTTTTGCATTGTAATCTTGCTCGTTTGCAGCCCTTTATTGATGGCAACAAACGTACTGCCAGAATGATTGAGAGCGTGGTTTTGATGAATGCAGGTATTATTCCCGTTTATTCAGCAAAAGATGCTGCTATCCTTAAATATAGAAAAGCGCTGATTGCTTTTTACGAAACAGAAGATTATAGCAGTTATGCTGATTATTTTCTTGATAGGCAGATTGAGCGAATTAAAGAAATAGAATGACTATGAATGAAAATATAAAGAAGTTGCTGATAGAAGTAGATGTGCTCAAAGAGCAGCTATCAACTTTGCGTCCATTGCCCGGAGAAGCGCTGAGGAAGATTCAGGATGCTTTGGATATTGAATATACGTACGAAAGTAATCGTATAGAAGGCAATACTCTTACCTTGCAAGAAACAGCTCTTGTTGTAAACGAAGGGGTTACAATTTCAGGAAAGTCTATGCGCGAACATCTGGAAGCAATCAATCATACCGAAGCTATCAACTACATTAAGGATATTGCTAAACGAGATATAGAGATAAACGAACGCACCATTAAAGAGATACATTCCCTTATTCTCCATGGGATAGATCGGGAGAATGCCGGCAGGTATCGTACTGTTCCCGTTATGATTTCTGGTAGTACATATATGCCACCGCAACCGTATCTAATAGAGAAACAAATGGAAGATTTTATGATCCGGTTTAAGCAGATGGAAGTAGAGAAGGTACATCCCGTTCTTGTAGCTGCTTATCTGCATGATGAGCTGGTACGAATCCACCCGTTTATAGATGGCAATGGCCGCACTTCTCGTTTATTGATGAACTTATACCTTCTTCGAAATGGCTATGTTATTATAACACTGAAAGGTAGTAACGATGCAAAAGTAGGCTATTACAAGGCGTTGGAGAAGTCACATACAGAGCATCTCACAGAAGACTTTCAGCAATTGGTTGTTGAAGCAGAGATAGTAGCTTTGCAGAGGTATTTGTCTATTATGGCTTAATTGTATTCTTTGATAGGGATTTTATTTGCTCTAAATATGCTCTATTTATTTCTTCTCTCAATTCTGAGTGCTGAATTTCATTAACCAGCTTCGATAGAGAATTTAAGGTAATAGAGCTTTGACTTCTCGTATATCCATCAATTTTATAGGTAGGCAACACAAAGAAAGACCATTGTTCTAGTTTCATTGGATCTATATTCTCTTGGTCCTTATTTTTGAGAAGGCAGAATACATATACATCAGCGTGTCGTTTTGCCGTACCGATTGACAGTAAGCAATCGGTCAACTCCGTATTGCAAGGACGGATTTTCCTTTAAGATGTCATAGTTTGATCTCAATGATTTCAATGATGTAGTTTATCTCAATGATTTGGTAGTTCCTTTAGATTTCACAGTACTCCTGCGTCTTTCAAGTTATCAGGAAGCAATTCCGCTATATCTCTAGTATAATCCTGGTCGTAATCATGCACATGGTCTAAGAAGTAAATCATCCATGTTCGGAAGTTCACTTTGGCAGCTTTGCAGCATCCCATAAAACTATAAATGATAGCTGTGCTTTCTGCGGTATCATTCTGACAGAATAAATAATTTTTTCTTCCCACGGCAACGGGCCTCGCTGCATTTTCTATTCCATTGTTGTCAATATTGTATCTGCCATCCAGATGATAGCGAGATAACTTATTGAAGCGATTATAGGTGTATAAGATCGCCTTTTCAATGGGGCTTCCTTTAATAACTTTGGCATGTTCGGCAACCAGCCATTTTTCAAACCGAACCATGATGGGATAAGCCAAACGCACTCTTAGTTTAGCCGCTTCTTCAAAGCAGAGAGCCTGATCTTTAATCTGCCGCTCTACCTCATATAGTAACTGGATTTGCTCCAGAGCACTTTCCGCCCGTTCTCTATCATTCTTAATTGCATCAGAGAATTTTCTTCTGGCATGTGCCCAGCAAGATAATAGAATAATCCCTTTCTTCCCATCCAGCAATTCGTAGCGCTCATAGCCATCGGTCTGGAGAGCACCCTGATATCCGTTAAAGAGTTTTAGCACTACCTCTCCACTTCTGGAACCTTTGTCCCAATAGAAATACTCACGTCCGGACATAGGATCCCGCACAAGCCAGATGTATCCTTTTACTGTCTTGTGTTTATCATTCCGCACAACAGGAAGTGTGGTTTCGTCACACTGTAAATAATTGGTCTTCTTCATTAACTCCCATAATCGGAAGTGCAAGGGCATCAGTAGGTCACTTACCTGTTGGAACCACCCCAGAATAGTAGGCTCCGGGATTTTCATACCTAAACGCTCAAACTGTTTATGTTGCCGGTAGAATGGAATGTGGTCAACGTACTTATCTACCATCAGGTCAGCAAGTAAGGATGATGAAGCATAACTTTTTGCGATTGGTTTGACAGGACAATCCGCTGTAACGATCAGATGATCTGACTTACGGATAGCTTTATGGCGATAGGTACGAAGCACATAAAACTTAGTGGGCTCTTTTATTAAAACTTCCGTGTAAAGTGGTTCTTGCTCATCTAGCAGATCCCAGTCTTGGGGATTGTAACCTTCGGGATACAGATGTTCAATCTTGCGCTCTAAGTTTTCAGGTAGCGATTTGCGCACGGCACTCTTTTTGGCTTTCTCCATACGCTTAGCTCTGGCCTCTTTCTCAGATATTATTTCTTTCTCGGCTTTGGTAGCCGCTTCCTTTTCTCCGGGCAATAGGTCAACGCCCTCAAAAAGCTCTAACTGTCGTGCCTGAGGATCAGGATTGATGTAACGCTCCGCTTTTCCTCCATATAGTTGACGCTTGAGATAGTCCACCTGTTTTTCCAACTGAGCAATACGCACCTCTTTCTGGCGGAGTAACGCTTCTTTCTTATTGATTAAGGTGTCCTTCGCCGCCAATTGATCATTATGAACCTGCTGCATTTCTTCTGGAGCTATGTTGGTGGCTGTACGCAGCCGGCTGTTCTCCCGAAACAGTCGGTCACGATCAGCCATTAATTGGCGTATAAGTTCATCTTTATCAATCAGATTCTGGGGCATAATCGGTTTGTTTCAACGATATAAAGATACAAATAACAGGTGAGATGACCGCGCAGTTTGACGACTATTTTCTATTATTCTATTGATTTTCAAACTGTATTTTTCTTTTCAGGAATCCACCTTTTCCGATACCTGGTTTTCTGGGCATCTATACCTTGAACCATTAAAACCAAATCACTCCAAAGGGTTTCATGCGATACCGTTTTACCTTCTTGAAAATCTATTGCAGGCAGAGCGAACTGCCCACCGGATAGCTTCATGTGATAAATGACTAAGCCGCCATACTCCATGTGAAGTATCTTCATGGCGGTACAAAGCTTGTTGATGAAGACAAATGCATCCCCATCCTGAACATCCATTCCCATCTGATTGGTAACAATACCACTAAGGGTATAGAAGCTCTTGCGCATATCGGTAGGATAAGGATAAAGATAAAACCTATCTGAGGCTGTAAGACTAAACATAAGCTTAGGTATTTAAGGTGATGAGTCGTTTAAGCAGCTCTAAATCGTATCCACCAACCAACTGCAATACCACACCGTTAGGGTATGTTATCTTTATGTCCTCCACTTGGGGCGATATTGTATTATCTTTTTTGAATTCAATGGAGCCCTGAGTGAGGCGACTAACAGAATCTGAACTGATGGGAATAAAATCTCTTGGAGTTTGCAAAGTTGACACCGTGTGACTTTTAAACATTTTAACCCAATAATAAAACCGGTTCTCTTTTATGCCGCGTTCTCTGCAGAAATCTCGAACACTAACACCCAAGGAGGTGTATTCAGTGTAGAGAACCTTGAAATAATCTAATGTCCAATATACCATAATCTTCGTTTTGATCACAAAGATAGGAAGGAGCAATTAATACTAATAGACGGAGTTAACCGATCGCTTACACTTAAAGAACGATATGAATAATAAACTCGAAGCAAACTTGGGTCAAAACCTACCATAAAAATGTAATATTTACATCTTAGTTCATTTTTTTACT
>NZ_ATZI01000014.1 GCF_000428125.1 Bacteroides graminisolvens DSM 19988 = JCM 15093 | reverse complement strand
AATCAAAAAGATTGGAAACCTGTATTTAGTCCATTTGCTAAAGCAAGGAAAAGGGTTGAAACGCTTTTTGCACAATTATGCGATCAATTTATGATAATCAGAAATTACGCAAAACAAACAGAAGGATTGTTTACCAGAATTACGGGGAAAATTAGTGCACTTACAATCCTTCAATATATAAACAAGATTAATAACAAACCCATTGGACAAATTAAATATGCACTAATTTAATTCCGCCAACGGGTAAAGATATATATTTCCTCTTTTTTTGCATGTACATTTCTTATGAAGGCAAAGATAGAAACTCTGTTGCTCTCAAACAACTAATGTTCATAAAAAATGGTTGTGGTAATTCGTCTATGAACAAGAAAAGCCGACCTGTAAAAGGTCGGCTTTTCATTTAGTTACGCATTGGTAACGTTTTTATTTCTTTTCTGCTTTTTCTTTGCTGCAGCAAGATTTCTTAGCAGCATCTTTTTTGCAGCAAGATTTGTCTGCATCGGCTTTACTACAAGCTTTACCGTCTTTCTTGTCACATTTCTTATCGCATTGCTCTTTCTTTACTTCTTTTTTCTGAGCGGTATTCTGAGCATTAGCAGTTGTGAATAAGCCCATTGCTGCAACAAATGCAGCGCAATAAAACAGTTTTTTCATTTTTCTTTTCGTTTTAAAATGGATAATCATTGTTTTTAAATCACATTAGCAAAGAAAACATATTTACTGCAAATAAAGTTCGATATAAACCTTATCAATATATAAAAAAGATTATTCTATTTTTTCTCTAGTTCGTTGAGCGATAACATTTTCTTTTTCTCAAGAAACTCATAAATACCACACAAGTGTTCGGTTACTTTCTTGTTTCCAAATTCGTATACCTTGGTTACCAACCCATCGAGGAAATCACGATCATGTGAAACTACAATCAATGTGCCGTCAAAGTCGGCTAGTGCTTGTTTCAAAATATCTTTGGTCTTCATGTCAAGGTGGTTAGTGGGCTCATCCAGAATAAGCAGATTGACGGGTTCCAACAATAGTTTGATCATGGCCAGACGGGTTCTTTCACCTCCGGAAAGAACTTTAACCTTTTTAGTCGACTCTTCACCGCCAAACATGAAAGCGCCAAGCAAATCGCGTATCTTGTTTCGTATATCACCTTTAGCTACGTCATCTATCGTTTGAAAAACAGTGAGGTTCTCATCGAGCATGGATGCCTGATTCTGTGCAAAATATCCTATTTGAATATTATGCCCTAAAGTAAGAGTGCCATTGTGCTCAATTTCCTTCATGATGCATTTTACCAAGGTTGATTTACCCTCTCCGTTTCGTCCTACAAAGGCTACTTTATCACCGCGTTCAATAGTCAGACTGGCATTTTTAAATACCACATGGTCACCGTATTGTTTGCCAACATTCTCCATGATGACAGGATAGTTTCCAGAACGGGGAGAAGGCGGGAACTTCAGGCGTAGAGCCGAGGTGTCTTCCTCGTCCACTTCAAGAATCTCAAGTTTCTCAAGCATCTTTACACGGCTTTGTACCTGTAGCGTTTTTGAATAGGTTCCTTTGAATCGTTCAATAAACTCTTTGGTTTCGGCAATGAACTTCTGTTGCTCTTCGAACGCTTTTTGTTGCTGTTCACGTCGTTCTTTGCGCAGTTCAAGATATTTAGAGTAGTTCACTTTGTAATCGTAAATACGCCCCATGGTTACTTCAATGGTACGTGTGGTGATGTTATCAACAAACTTACGGTCGTGGCTGATTACAATTACGGCTTTGGCACTGTTAATAAGAAAGTCTTCCAACCATTGAATGGATTCAATATCAAGATGGTTGGTCGGCTCGTCGAGTAGCAATACATCGGGCTTTTGCAAAAGTAGTTTCGCCAGTTCAATACGCATGCGCCAGCCGCCGCTAAAGTCTTTGGTAGGACGTCCGAAATCTTCTCTCTCAAATCCTAATCCCAGCAATGCTTTTTCAACATCCTCTTCGTAATTGGTCAGGTCAATCGCATAGAATTTTTCGCTCAGGGCAGACACTTCTTCAATCAGATTCATGTAGCTGTCCGATTCGTAATCAGTACGTGTTTCCAGCTCTTTATTCAAACGTTCAATCTGGGCCTCCATATCGTGTATATGTGAGAAAGCCAATGCTGTTTCTTCAAAAACAGTTCGTCCGTCCTCGGTCATCAGGTGCTGAGGCAGGTAAGCAATTACGCTTTCTTTGGGAGCTGATATCTTGCCCCGCGTAGCGGGACGCGCGCCGGCCAAAATCTTAAGTAAAGTACTCTTTCCTGCACCGTTTTTACCCATCAGGGCAATGCGGTCTTTTTCGTTGATAACGAATGAAATATCGCTGAATAAGGTGGACCCGCCAAACTCTACGGTCAGTCCGTCTACTGAAATCATGTATTGCTTTTTAAAATTGAGCGGCAAAGATACATATAATAACCCGTTTGCGGAATTAACTTAGCGCATATTTAACTCTGGCTACATGGGTGCACATGTAACTCCGCCAACGGATACTTGCACAAGTGTCGTTTTGCCTCATGAAAAGTATGAAATAAAGTATCACCAAGTATCACCAATCTTGCAATGAATTGATTATCAGTTTTGTATGTGTGATACTTGGCTAAAAAAAAGCCTCACCAAGTATCACCAAGTATCACCAACTTTTTTGGTGATTATTCCTTATAAGAATCTATCTGTTTATTGTTTGTATATGGGTGTTTTCGTTGGTTTCTTTATGTCTTTATTTTGCGGATAGGCTGTTTTCGTTACATTCGAAACACCACGGTTTGTGCCCTAATAATAACCTGATAAAAGAACCACAATGATTTGGAATTGACAGTATAATGTATTATCTTTGTACTTATAATCTTATAGTATATTCAAATTATTATAGGCGCAAAGGCAGGAGTTCATACTCTTGCCTTTTTTTATGTCTTGACGGTTTATGATTGCATTAACACGGTGTCTTGCGCCGGTTCGCACGGTAGCAAAAGGTTCCTGAGCAACCGTGTTACGGCGAAGAGACGGTTGCTCATGACCCAAAAGACGGTTTATGATTTAAAATTGCTGGTTATCTTTTTGAAAAAGTCGGTTATGTTTTTTAAAAAGTTGGTTATGTTTTACCAAAGTCTTGCCGCTCCTTGTTGCTTCCCGGTTTACCCGTTAATAATATATAAATCTGCTCTTGACAAGATTCCTCTGATTCATGATTTAAAGGGGTGTATTTGTAAAAATGCGCAAATTTCCAAGCATAAATCTCTTCACTTTTTAATCGCGCCAACAGGTATATGATAATTTATTTTTGTTACCTTCGCTTTATCAAGGAGAATAATATAAATGACTTATCATGAAATAAATCCGGATATATGGAAAGCAAAATACCTAATAAAGAACGTCCGTTAATTCTTGTAGCAGAGGATGATGAAAGTAATTTCAAACTGATTAAGGCGATAATCAATAATCGGTGCGATGTTTTATGGGCGCGTAACGGACAGGAAATGCTGAATTTGTATGAACAGCACGGTGAACAGGCCGATGTCTTGTTAATGGATCTCAAGATGCCACTGATGGATGGACTGGAAGCTACACGTATCATTCGGCAATCTTCTCCGGATATTCCTATTATTGTGCAGACAGCGTATGCCTTTTATGAAGATCAGCAGCAAGCCATGGTGGCAGGTGCTACAGAGGTGTTAGTCAAACCCATTACTCTGATGGCTTTGCGCAACAGCCTGAAAAAATATGTTCCGGGGTTAACTTGGTAGGAGATGTTAAAGTATAATGGGTCGAGCTAACAACTAGTCCGACCCATTATTATCATGTCTGCTAAAGTCTTATATCTCAAAATCCATTTGGAATTTACGATTTACCTTCATCAAATTAATAGTATAAGTGACCACATTTTGTGCTTCTTGTATCATGGTAAGATAAACCATGCTTACCTTGATACTGCCCGTTTGAGTCTGAATACGTTTTAGTTCTTCGCGTTTCAGATGAGCCAATTGCGCGTTAAGAGCATTTGCTGTGGCCAAATCCGTTTCAAAGTCCTCGTAAGCATTGTTATTTAGCTTCTCGCGGCATGAACTGATCAGTGCCGTGATTTTGGCAGATACTTCGCTAAACTCATTCTTCTGAGTCACATCCAGCGGGTTGAAGTTATTGTCAATGTGTTCCAGGCAGGGCTCGCACAATCTGTGGATGCTATACACCAGTTCGCTGGCAAAGTCATTTCCCTGATAGTAATACAAACCTTTTTCGAGAACGGTATTGTTGTCGAGTCGGCACATGGCTAACGTACCGGTACGCTTCATCTGTTTCAGCAGTTGCTTCTCAAATTTACTGGCACCCATTGCTTTTCTTAGTCCTCTGAGATTTTCATTGATGAAAGAGTTTACGGTACGGTCAAAGTTCTCTTCTGCATAGAGTAATACTTTGTTCAATTCTTCACGAGTGAGTACACGCATTAAATTGAGAGCTTGATTGCTGTCGGTACTACGCATAATTTCTTTGAATGTTTCGTTCTCTTTTCCTTTGAGATTTTTCTTCTTGAAAAGAACCTGACTACGAATCAGCGTGAAGGCTGCCAATCCAATAAGTAGCACAATGGCAACAGTTCCTCCGAAATGGATGATAAGAGCTACAAAGAAACAGATGGTAAATGCAGCACCTGCGGTGAGAAACCAGCCTCCGATAACGGACAACACACCGGTAATACGGAATACGGCCGAATCACGTCCCCAGGCTCTGTCGGCCAGTGAACTACCCATTGCTACCATGAACGTTACGTATGTGGTTGACAAGGGAAGTTTTAATGAGGTACCAACGGCTATAAGTAATCCTGCCAATACCAGATTCACAGATGCACGGACAAGGTCAAATGCTCCTCCGTCAGCAATAATCGCTTCGTCTTTGCGAAAGCGTGAGTCAATCCAGTTTTTGGTACCTTCGGGTATAATGCGTGACAGGCTGTTCGACATGTTCAGGCTGATGCGTACTAGTGTACGGGCAATGGGGGTACTGCCGAATGTTTCTTCACCTTCATCCTGCCGAGAGAGGTCTACCGATGTTTTGACAACTGCATGAGCTTTCTTAGAGGTGAATAGGGCGTATACCATGATGGCTCCGGCGCCTACCAGAAAATACCATGGAGTACTTGCCGGGCCGAGCAGTGAAGTCATCAAGAAACTGTCTGGTGCATATCCGGCACCGTTAGTTGTATAGTCAATAAAAGAAGAATAACCGGCCAAAGGCACTCCGATGAAGTTAACCAAGTCATTGCCGGCAAATGCAAGTGCCAAAGCAAAGGTTCCCAGCAAAACGACAATCTTGAATACGTTTATTTTTAACCAATGCAGAATTTGCATCAAAACGGTGAAGAATACAAAGCAGGTAAGAACCAACTGCGCCGTATGGTCTTTCACCCATGCCAAGTTTTCTTTGGTCATAAATGAACTGTCTTTCAATCCTTTAATCAGCATGAAATAGATGATGGCAGTAGCGGCAATTCCTCCGAAAAGGCCGATGCTGTACTTCATCTTGTTTTGGTAATTAAAGGAAAAGATAACGCGGGCTATGTATTGCACCAACATACCGAAAAAGAAAGCGATAGCCACTGACACGAAAATAGCCATGATGACCGATAGCGCTTTGTCTGTGTTAATGAGGTCACCCAATTCCAGTGAGCTGTCGCCGTACACTTTAATCAAAGCAAGGGCAAATGTACCTCCCAGCAATTCAAACACCATCGATACGGTGGTTGAGGTTGGCATTCCCATGGAGTTGAACACATCGAGCAGAACTACATCCGTGAGCATCACTGCCAGTAGAATGCACATAATTTCTTCAAAGTAGAAGTGCTCCGGTTGATAAATTCCGTGTCGGGCAATGTCCATCATGCCATTTGATAACGAGGCTCCGATAAAGATACCGATTGCCGAGATAATCATGATCGTTTTAAAGGAAGCGGCTTTGGCGCCGATAGCGGAATTTAGAAAGTTGACTGCGTCATTACTAACACCGACCATCAAGTCGAATACAGCCAAAACGAATAAGAAAATAATAATACCCAGGTAAATTGTTTCCATAAATATGTTTTCTGTTTCTGGTTTGCAAAGATAATGAGTTTTTTATTGCAAATAAGTTGCATACATGTTACAGAAATGTTTCATTTTTGTCTTTCAAATATGCATAAAAGGCATATTGAGCCCGTATAGGAGGTTGCAATATGTCATTCTTGAATACGTTTTTTAAGTTTTCATCTACAAAACAAGCCTTTTGATTGTCATTAAGCTGAATGTTTAGCAGGTTTATTATTTCATTTCGTAAGTCGATGTCAAGAACCGGCGTTACGGCTTCAATGCGACGATATAAATTTCTTCTCATCCAATCGGGCGATCCCAAAAAGACTTTAGGACTATTGTTGTTTCCGAAATACCAAATACGGGCATGCTCCAGAAAACTGTCTACGATACGGGTTATTTTTATGTTTTTGCTGTATGGCTGTCCGGGTATCAGGCAGCAGATTCCTCTTACAATCAAGTCTATCTCCACTCCCCGGCTCGAAGCTTCGTAAAGCTTGTCGATCATAGCCGAATCTTGAAGAGCGTTCATTTTGAGTATGATTCTTCCTTTCTGACCGCTTTCTGCTAAGTGAATTTCATGCTCAATCAGCTTGTGAAGTTCGGGTATGAGGTTAAATCGTGCTACCAGCAGGCGTTTAAAAATAGGGTTTTGTTTTCCGCCTAACGTTGAAAAGAGTGTATGCAAATCATTTACGAGGGTTTTATTACAGGTAAACAAGCCGCAATCGGCATACACATCGGCTGTTTGTTCGTTGAAATTGCCGGTGCTGATATACGCATAACTTCTGATGGGATTGCCTTTTTTGTTTTTTCTGAGTATGAGCGCCACCTTAGCGTGTACTTTGAGGCCCGGTATGCTATAGATGATGTTGATCCCTGCATCTTTCATCATTTCGGCAGTTGTCAGGTTATTCTCTTCATCGAATCGGGCCTTGAGTTCCACAAATACAGTTACTTTCTTTCCGTTTTGAGCAGCCGAAATCAATGTGTTGATCACTGCCGAATTTTCGGCCACGCGATATTGTGTGACCATGATTTCGGTTGTGCGTGCATCGTGCACGGCTTCATACAGGAAATGGATGAAGTGTCCGAACGAATGATAAGGATAATGCAATAACAGGTCTTTCTTGGCTACGTATCTGAAAATGGATTCCTTATTGTCCAGGCAGTTGAGCCTCATGGGTTTGGGCTTGGGGTTTTCTTCTATTCCTTTCAATGGATTGGGCAAATGAATCAAATCTTCTAAGTTAAGATGTTTGTCGCCAGGAACCAGCTCATTTTTATCAATGTGAAAAACATCCGTCAGGTAGTTTAAAAAGTCGTCAGGCATTTTCCTGTCGTATACGAAACGACAAACAGCTCCTATCTTACGCTTCTTGACTTTTTTCTTTACTTGTTCAACAATGTCTCCTTCGGATGCATCGTCTATCAGAATATCGGCATCTCTGGATATTTTGATGCAATAGCTGCTGTCTACCTGGTAGCCCGGGAAAATGGAATTTATGTTGGCCTTGATAATATCTTCTATGTATATAATATAATGCTCTTCACCATGCCGGGGCAGTTCAATAAAGCGTGGAACTTTGGAGTAGGGCAGTTTCATCACGAAATATTGTATATGGCTGGGATCTTCGGGCGCAGTTCCTTTCAGATAGAGCCGTACGGCCAGATATAGGCGGTTGTCTCGAAGGAATGAGGTTACTTTATCTTTCCACAAAGGAACGGGTTGCAAGTAGGGGAAAATTTCTTCTTTGAAGAAACTTTTGATGTATTCTTCGTGAAAGGCTTCCACACGGTGGTTTTGATAGAACACAATGTGTTTGCGACGAAGAGCCGGAAGAATTTTGTTTTCGTATATCTCAACGCGTTTTTCCAGTTGTCTGTTTACTTCGGCACTGATTTCTTCGAGTAATTGAAGAGAACTTTCTACTGATTCTTCCGAATTGCGTGCACCTCCATTGGCAATTGCTTTATGATCGGCCACCCTTATCTTATAGAACTCTTCCAAATTTGACGAATAGATGGCAATAAAGTTAATGCGTTCATAAAGCGGAAGATTTTCATCCTCTGCCTCCAGCAACACCCGATAGTTGAACGATAGCCAACTGATATCTCGCTTGAAGTAATTATAGCTGTTTTCCATCAACTTAATTTGCCTCAAATATAATATCTTTGCAGATATAAACAAAGGAATTATGACAAGAATTGGATTGTTGTCGGATACACATGCCTATTGGGATGATAAGTACCTGACTTATTTTGAGCATTGTGATGAAATATGGCATGCCGGTGATATAGGTTCGCTGGAGATAGCCCGAAAACTGGCTGCTTTTCGTCCGCTCCGTGCGGTGTATGGCAATATTGATGGCCAAGACATTCGGAAGGAGTTCCCTCTTATAAACCGTTTTACCATTGATGGAGCCGATGTGATGATGAAGCATATAGGAGGTTATCCGGGAAATTATGACGCTTCCGTTAGGGGAAGCATTTTGGTGCGTCCGCCTCAGTTGTTTATTAGCGGACATTCTCATATCTTGAAGGTGAAATATGACAAAACACTCAATTTGTTGCACATTAATCCGGGTGCTGCCGGTATATCCGGTTTTCACAAAGTTCGTACCATGGTTCGTTTTGTGATAGATAATGGCGTGTTTAAGGATTTGGAAGTTATAGAAATAGCCGGTTAACAAACCGGTATGTATACTTGCCGGAACTCTTTAATGTGTGTCGCATGCTTAAGAATAAAATTACTGATAGAGTTTACCTCTTAAATAAAAATATTTCAGTAACTTCGTGTGCGGTTTGTGTAAAAATGATGTTTTAACCCATAAATTGGTTTGATGACTGATTTGTATGAATAACAATAGCTGATTATGAAAGGTATTATTTTGGCGGGAGGAAGCGCAACGCGTCTTTATCCTTTATCAAAAGCCATTTCCAAACAAGTCATGCCGGTTTATGATAAACCGATGATTTACTATCCTCTTTCCACATTAATGCTTGCCGGTATCCGTGAAGTATTGATTATCTCTACTCCTCGTGATCTCCCTGTATTTCGCAATCTGTTGGGTACAGGTGAAGAACTTGATATGACGTTTGAATACCAAATGCAAGAGCAGCCTAATGGCTTGGCCCAGGCATTTGTGTTGGGAGCCGATTTTTTGCAGGGGGAGGCTGGTTGTTTGATTTTAGGTGATAACCTTTTTTATGGGCAGAACTTTTCGGCAATGTTGAAGCAGGCTGCAGGTTTAACTCAAGGAGCTTGTATTTTTGGATATTACGTAAAAGATCCTCGTGCGTATGGGGTTGTTGAGTTTGATGAAACCGGCAAAGTGGTCTCTTTAGAAGAAAAACCGGATATGCCTAAAAGCA
The DNA here is from genome assembly GCF_000428125.1 of Bacteroides graminisolvens DSM 19988 = JCM 15093. Taxonomy (GTDB): domain Bacteria; phylum Bacteroidota; class Bacteroidia; order Bacteroidales; family Bacteroidaceae; genus Bacteroides; species Bacteroides graminisolvens. Next base: position 57,802 of record NZ_ATZI01000014.1, on the reverse strand, counting down.
ATTATGCTGTACCAGGCCTGTATTTTTATGATTCAACAGTTACCCAAAAAGCAGCCTCACTTAAGCCTTCGGCAAGAGGCGAATATGAAATTACGGATTTGAATAAATTGTATTTGGACGAAGGTACGCTTAATGTGCAACTCTTTGGACGAGGGTTTGCCTGGCTGGATACCGGAAATTGCAACAGCTTATTGGAAGCATCGAATTTTGTTGCAACCATTCAAAACCGACAAGGGTTTTATGTGAGCTGTATTGAAGAAATTGCTTGGAGAAATGGCTGGATATCGACTGAGGAGCTTCAGGTTTTAGGTCGCCGACTCGAGAAAACGGAATACGGCTGTTACTTGTTGGAACTTGCTGCCAATGATAACAAATAAGAGATTGAATAAACAAACGTCATAGATCAATGAAAACTTATCTTGTAACCGGGGCTGCCGGTTTTATCGGTGCCAATTATATAAAATACATTCTAGGCAAACACAGTGATTTGCGTGTAGTGGTGCTTGATGCACTTACTTATGCAGGCAATTTGGGAACGATCGTCTCAGATATTGATAACGACCGCTGCATTTTTGTAAAGGGGGATGTTTGTGATCGTTCGATGGCCGAAGAACTTTTTGCCCAATATAAATTTGATTATGTGGTCAATTTTGCAGCAGAAAGTCATGTTGACAGAAGCATTGAGAATCCTCAACTGTTTCTGACGACTAACATTCTGGGCACGCAGAATCTGTTGGATGCCGCGCGTCGTGCGTGGGTTGCCGGGAAAGATACGCAAGGTTATCCTTTGTGGCGTAAAGGCGTACGATTTCACCAGGTATCGACCGATGAAGTGTATGGCTCATTGGGGATCGATGGCTATTTTACAGAAGATACCCCTGTTTGTCCTCACAGTCCGTATAGTGCTTCGAAAGCAAGTGCTGATATGGTGGTTATGGCATATCATGATACGTACAAGATGCCGGTCACAATTTCACGTTGTTCTAATAATTATGGTCCTTTTCATTTCCCCGAGAAACTGATACCGCTCATCATTAAAAATATTCTGGAAGGGAAAAAGTTACCTGTTTACGGCGATGGAAGTAATGTGCGCGACTGGCTTTATGTGGAGGATCATTGCAAAGCTATTGATTTGATAGTAAGGCAAGGTACCGATGGAGAGGTATATAATGTGGGTGGTCATAACGAAAAAACAAACCTTGATATTGTTAAGTTAACGATAGCAACGATTCGTCAGTTGATGACTGAGAAACCGGAGTATCGTACCGTTCTTAAGAAGAAAGAAAAGGATGCGCAAGGTGCAATTTCCATTGACTGGATCAACGAAGGTCTTATTACATTTGTAAAAGATCGCTTGGGGCATGATCTGCGCTATGCTATTGATCCTACAAAGATTACCCGGGAGTTGGGGTGGTATCCGGAAACCAAATTTGAAAACGGAATTGTTAAGACCATTGAATGGTACTTAAATAATCAATCGTGGGTAGAGGAGGTAACAAGTGGTGATTATCAACATTATTACGATAAGATGTACGGCTCACGATAAAATCATTCCTAACGATAAAAGAATTGCGAATAACAGCATGTTACGAGATGTTTCTCCTAATATGCTGTTTAATTTTTTACCGCTGTGTATTTTAACCATTTTGCGCCATGTCAGTACGTGAAGAATTACATACAGTAAAGGGAACAAAGCTGCATAATAACGTTGATCACGAAGAAACCACAAACAGCCTAATGTTGCTGAAATACCTAGCCATAAATAGAGATAACTGCCAAATTTTTCGCCGAAACGAACAATGATTGTTCGTTTACCACTTTTCTTATCTGCTTCGCGGTCACGGTAATTGTTGACCACCAACAAGGTGTCGACTACCAAACCGCAAAGTAGCGATGCAACTGTTACATCGTTATTCCAGTTCAAAGATTGCACGTAATAGGTACCACCAACCGGTACAAAACCGAAGAAGACAAGCACCAATATGTCACCCCACCCGTTGTAAGAGAGCGGGTAAGGACCTGTAGTATATAAAAAAGCAAAGAGCACACACACCAGTCCCACTCCAATGAGTTGCATTCCTCCATAATAAAGTAACGTACTGCCTGTGAGGCAAGCTATGATAAGGATAGTCAGTATGCCCCAACGCATGGCTCGGGGAGAAATCCATCCCTGCGAACAGGCTCTTTCAGGCCCCAGGCGATCTTCTCGGTCGCTTCCTTTTAGGTAGTCGAACAGGTCATTGATAAAGTTGGCTGCTATTTGCATGAACCCGGCAAAAAGAAAACAGATGAATACGGGTAGCCAATGAAAAGAACCGTGCATGAAGGCAAGGGCCGAACCGATAAGGACCGGTGTCAATGCGCCGGCAAGAGTTTTGGGACGGGCAGCCAATATCCAGGCTTTTATGGAATTAGGTTGAATGGGGTCTGACATGTTATTCTATTGTAAATACACGAAAAAAATATCGAATTTAAACTGATGCAAAGATACAATCTTATCTTTGCAAACAAAGAATGGTTACATGAAAAGGATTGTTTGGCTTTGTAGTTGTGTTTTGCTTTTGTTCTCGTCGTGTGCAACGTTGAATGTAACGCACCCCGGATTGGGGCGTGTGAAGAAATATGATTTTGCGCATAAAGATGTTCCGGCTAGTTTCAATGGTTTTACAATTGCATTTATCTCTGACTTACATTACAAGAGTAAGTTCACAGAAAAACGATTGCGTGGTTTGGTGAAGACAATTAATAAACTACATCCCGATTTGTTATTAATGGGAGGTGATTATCAGGAAGGTTGTCAATTCGTTAACGAGTTATGTGCGTGCCTTTCAGAAATAAAGACTCCGTATGGAACTCTTGGAGTAATGGGTAACAATGACTATGAACGTTGTTATGATGATATTGTGAACGGAATGCGTACGCACGGAATCAGAATATTGGAACATGAACTCGATACGGTTCGGAAAGAGAATAGTCGTATTATAATTGCCGGCGTTCGCAATCCGTTTGATCTGCAGGCAAATGGTGTGTCGCCTTCTACCAATCTTTCTCCGGATGATTTTGTGATATTACTGACTCATACCCCCGATTATGCAGAACAAGTACCGATACCCAACAGTGATTTGGTACTTGCCGGACATACTCATGGAGGACAGGTTACTCTTTTCGGACTTTATGCTCCGGTGATTCCTTCGGCGTACGGTCAGCGATTTCGTTCCGGTCTGCGTCATACAACAGCGGGCATTCCAGTAATAATAACCAATGGTATTGGTACATCTCGTAAGTCGGTGCGACTTTTTGCTCCCAGTGAAGTGGTTCTTATACGACTGATTGCCTTGCAATAAAAAAGTTTTTTGCTCATTGTTGCATTTGTTACAAACATAATCAAATTAAAATGCTGAATTTTGTACCAAATTAAAGAAATAAGATATGAAGAGAACAATTATAAAGATTGATGAAGAACTCTGCAATGGTTGTGGTGTATGTGTAAAAGGTTGTCATGAGGGAGCTTTGCAACTCATCAATGGAAAAGCAATGTTGGTTAGTGAGTTGTATTGCGATGGTCTGGGTGCTTGTTTGGGCGATTGTCCGGTAGGTGCTATTACATTAGAAGAAAGAGAATCAGAACCATATGATGAAACTGCAGTGATGACAAGGTTGATGAAGAAGGGTGATTCTGTTATCCTGGCCCATCTCAAACACTTGTTTGAGCATGATCAGCATGATTTTCTGGCAGAGGCTGAGAGTGTGTTGAAAGCTAATAATGTATCTGTTCCGCTTTATAAACAATCGAAGAAAAAAGTTGTTCCAAATATAACGGGCCTTGTTGGTCACCAACATTCGGGTTGCCCCGGAAGTCGAGAGATGAGTTTTACTCCTTCTTCTGTTCAGCCAGTTGTAGCAACTGGTTCGCAACCGAGTGAATTACAACAGTGGCCGGTGCAATTACATTTGGTATCTCCCGGAGCTACTTTTCTTAAAGGTGCCGATTTGTTGGTTGCTGCCGATTGTTGTGCATTTAGTGTGGGTGATTTTCACCAGACTTATCTGAAAGGAAAACGTTTGGTGATTGCATGCCCTAAATTGGATCATGGAAAAGATGTATACATCAATAAATTGGCAGATATGATTGATCACGGGGGTATTAATACGTTGACAGTCATGATTATGGAAGTTCCTTGTTGTGGAGGCTTACTCTCTATTTGCCAGGAGGCTCGGAAACTGGCGTCTCGCCATGTGCCTTTGAAATTAATACGAATTAGTCTTAAGGGAGAGAAGCTCGAAGATAGGTGGGTTTGATTTAATAACTTTTAAACAGATATTTGTATGAGTGAGTTATTTAAAAAGGCGTCTGTTTTAAATTTGAAACAGTCGGTTGATTATTCTGAAGGAGGAATTGTTAGCAAGCAGGTGGTGAAAAACAATTCGGGTAACCTGACATTGTTTTCTTTTGATAAAGGGCAAGGGTTGAGTCAGCACACTGCACCGTTTGATGCAGTGGTACAGATTCTGGATGGTGAAGCCGAAGTGGTACTCGATGGGGTTCCTCATTTGCTGAAAGAAGGCGAAACAATCATAATGCCAGCCAATGTTCCGCATGCGCTGAATGCAGTGGAACGTTTTAAAATGTTATTAACCATGATTAAAGGATAAATACTATGAGTGAAATTATTAACAATTCTGCACAGAGAAAAGAGATGCTGAAGCATTTGATTCTTCAGCTACATCATAACGAGGCTCCCGAGATAGTACGGAAACGAATTACCGAACTGTTACAGTCTATTCCATATAATGAAGTAGTAGAAGTGGAGCAGGAACTCATTGCCGAAGGATTGCCCGAAGCGGAAGTTCTTCGTCTGTGTGACATTCACACGGATGTATTGGAAGGTAATATTGATACCTCTACGGCTAAACAGGTTCCTCAAGGACACCCTGTTGATACGTTTAAACGTGAGAACCGTGCTCTCGAGAACTTCATAGAAGCAGCCAACGTATTATTTGATCATGTGGCTTTGGTTGACGACCAAGCTGTACGTAATTATCTGCTGGAGTTGAAAGGTGTTTTCAATGCTTTATCTGATGTGGACAAACATTATAAACGCAAAGAGTATTTATTGTTTCCTTTCTTAGAGAAGAATGGAATTACTGGTCCTCCTACTGTGATGTGGGGTAAGCATGACGAAACCAGAGAGATGCTTAAAAATGCTCATGAAGTGTTGATGACAGAAGGGGTTAAAGCCTCTGAACTGATTACGTTGATCAATATGGTTTTGCGCCCTGCTGTTGAGGCTGTGGCAGGTATGATCATGAAAGAAGAAGAGATCTTGTTACCTATGGCACTTGATGTACTGAGTGATGAAAATTGGTATCAAATTTATCAGGAAACGGGTGAATACGGCTATTGTTTGTATGACCCTGAGGTGGAATGGAAGCCCGAAAATGTAGTGGCGCAACAGCCTGTTTATCAACCTTCGGGAGCGATACGTTTGTCGTCCGGTAGTTTTGCTGTCGAAGAGCTGGAAGCATTATTTGTGACTCTGCCTGTTGATCTTACTTTTGTAGATAAGAATGATAAAGTGCGTTTCTTCTCGCACAGTCCCAAACGTGTTTTTGAACGTAATCGTTCCATCATCGGTAGAGACGTGCGTTTATGTCATCCTCCTCACAGTGTACACATTGTAGAACAAATCATTAGTGACTTTAAAGCAGGAAAGGAAAATAAAGCTGCTTTTTGGATATCTTCCTTTAAAGGTCGTTTCATATACATTGAATATACTGCTTTACGCGGAGTAGACAATGAGTATCTGGGGGTGATTGAAGTGACGCAGGATATTACCGATTTGCGTAATCTGGAAGGAGATCAGCGGTTACTCTCTTATTCGAAAGAATAAAGTTATGGATATCACGCTTGATGTGAAGGTTGGTGCTTTGCTGGAGGCCTATCCGCAACTGGAGCAAACTCTTTATGAAATATCTCCCATGTTTAAGAAACTGAGTAACCCGATATTGAGAAAGACAGTGGCACGGGTCACTTCGCTTAAGCAGGTTGCGGAAGTTGGTGGAATTCCTCCGGTAGATTTAATTAATCGTTTGCGTGAGGCTGCGGGATTTTCTCCATTCGAAACAGATGAAGTAGAGATGGATGCCGAAGGTATGCCTCAACCCGCGTGGTTTGACGAAGCCTTCGTTGTGAAGCACTTTGATGCGGATGCGGTGATTGCCAAGGGGCAAAATCCGATGGATGATATATTGAAACAGTGCGACTGTTTGCAACCGGGTGAAATCCTGCAACTGACAGTCTCGTTTAGACCTGTTCCTATCATTAAACTGCTACATTCAAGAGGATATGTGGTTTGGTCGTCCGGTTCCAGCAATTACATAACCCGAAATTCTTCGACAACTGATTAGTAATTGAATAGACTTGAGATTTGCAGTTCTATGTAACCGTTTTAGTAACGGTTTACATAGAGCTGTTTTTCTTTGATGTACTGATACACTTCACGGGGAAGGAAAAATGAGATGTCTTTTCCCGTTTGAAGTGATTGCCGGATGAATGTAGAACTAATGTCGAGCAGGGGAGCTTTGACTACTTTAATTGTATGGGGAAGTTTATTTTCTTGTACTTCGTAGCCGGGACGAGGATAAACAAGTATCGGAGTTGTGTTTATAATTGTTTCATACTCTTTCCATAAATGAAATTGCTGCCAATTGTCTGCCCCGATGATCAGGTGAAACTCTCTATCGGGATATTGATCTTTGAGTAACCGCAAAGTTTGAACCGTATAGCTCGGGCGGGGAAGTGTGAACTCAAAATCGGAAGCTTTGAATTTGGGATAGTTTCCAATAGCCAAAGATACCATTTCCAGCCGCAGGTCATTATCCAGCAAATCGGCTTCATTTTTCAGCGGATTGAGCGGGCTTACCACAAACCATACTTCATCTAGTCCGGCAAACTCACACAAGTAATTTGCCAGAGCCAGATGGCCTATATGTATGGGGTTAAATGAACCGCTGAAAATCCCGGTTTTCATTTTATTTCATTAAAAAATGACGAATTAATTCCAATGCTTCCGCTTTGGCTTTTTCGAGGTTATCGTTTACAATAACATGATCAAATTGATTGGCAAAGCTCAGTTCATACTCGGCTTTTGCGACCCGGCTATCAATTACTTCTGCAGAGTCGGTGCCCCGATTAATCAAACGTTGCTTTAGTTCTTCGATAGACGGTGGCTGAATAAAGATAGACAGTGCTCTCTCTCCATAGAACTTTTTGATGTTACAACCACCTACCACGTCTACGTCGAAAATAACATTTTGTCCGGCTTGCAATTGTTTCTCTACTTGCTCTTTCAGGGTTCCGTAATAACGGTCTTTGTATACCTCCTCATACTCTAGAAATTCATGATTTTCTATGCGTTTCCTGAATTCCTCCGGAGAGATGAAAAAATATTCCACACCATTTTGCTCTGTTCCTCTTGGCATTCTGCTGGTAGCCGAAATAGAAAAGGCCAGATTTAAATTTTGGGTAAGTAGAAAGTTTATAATTGTTGATTTACCAGAACCCGATGGAGCTGAAAATATGATTAGTTTTCCGTTCATCATCAATTAAAGCACGTTTAAAACCTGTTCTTTGATTTGTTCCAATTCATCTTTCATCTGAACAACAATCTTCTGCATTTCCGCATGGTTGGATTTGCTGCCCAATGTGTTGATTTCACGTCCCATTTCCTGAGCAATGAAACCCAATTTCTTTCCTTGTCCGCTTGCGCTCTCAAGAGTTGTTACAAAGTATTTGAGGTGATTGTTTAAACGTTGCTTCTCTTCGTTTATATCTAGCTTTTCTATGTAATAGATAAGCTCTTGCTCCAACCGGTTCTTGTCATAATCAACACTAATGGTTTTTTCGAGTGCATCGCTGATTCGTTCTTTTATTTTGTCTACTCTTTCTTTTTCAAAAGGCTCAACAGAATCAAGCAGAGAGTGTAAGTTTTGAATTTTCTCACGGAACTTCTTCTCGAGTGCAGCTCCTTCTTGTTTGCGGAAATCAATCAGGTGTCCGATTGCTTCTTCTATAACCTGGCGTGCTAGAGCCCATTCCTCATCGGTTAACTCCTGAACTTCTGTTTTGCTCATCACATCGGGCATGCGGAGTAGTGTTTGAAACCAATCGGTTGGTAAAGGAATTCCCACACTTTTAGAAATCTGGTTTATCTGATTATAGTAGCTTTCTACAAGGGTTTGATTAATGGGAGTAGCTCCTTCGGTACACTCTTTTTTCTCAATCCAAAGACTGAAATCCACTTTTCCGCGTTCAAGGATTTTGGTAATCTCATTGCGTAGCTCCATCTCCTTTTCTCTGTAAAGAGGAGCGATGCGAACTGACAAGTCAAGTGCCTTACTGTTGAGCGATTTAATCTCTACATTAATTTTTTTATCGGGAAGTTCGGCTGTAGCCTTTCCGTATCCCGTCATGGATTGTATCATATCACATTAGTTTTGTGCAAAAGTAGGTGTTTTTTCGTAATTATACGTATCTTTGCATGAATTATAACCCGAAAATTATGTCATGTATCTTACATATTGAAACTTCTACAACTGTTTGTTCGGTTGCGTTAAGTGAAGACGGACAAAATATTTTTGTAAAGGAAGATTTTCAGAGCTGTTCTCATGGAGTATCTCTGGGTGTTTTTGTTGATGAAGCATTGTCTTTTGCCGATAGTCATGCCATTCCGCTTGATGCAGTGGCGGTAAGTTGCGGTCCGGGATCATATACCGGTTTGCGTATCGGAGTTTCTATGGCAAAAGGTGTTTGTTACGGTCGTGACATTCCACTTATTGGCATTCCTACGGTGGAAATTCTCTGTGTACCGATTTTGTTATATCATGAATTACCCGACAACGCATTGCTTTGTCCCATGATTGATGCTCGCAGAATGGAAGTGTACGCTGCCGTTTATGATCGGGCTTTAGAAATGAAACGCGACATAACGGCTGAGATCATTGATGAAAATAGTTTTCTTGAATTTTTAGAGAAACAGCCCGTTTACTTCTTTGGTAATGGAGCCGCCAAATGCCGCGATAAAATAGTGCATCCTAATGCACACTTTATAGATGACATTCACCCGCTGGCTAAAATGATGTTTCCTTTAGCAGAAAAAGCCGTAGCCTTGAAAGATTATAAGGATGTTGCTTACTTTGAACCCTTCTACCTGAAAGAATTTATAGCTTCACAGCCCAAAAAACTTCTGTAAACAAATAAATATATGATATACAATACCCAACAAAAAAGAATGCCGTTGCCGGAGTACGGAAGAAGTATTCAGAATATGGTTGACCATGCGTTGACTATTCAGGACAGAGCGGAACGTCAGCGTTGTGCAAATACGATAATCAACATCATGGGAGGTCTGTTTCCTCACTTGCGTGATGTACCCGATTTTAAGCATAAATTATGGGATCATTTGGCTATTATGTCTGACTTTAAGTTAGATATTGACTACCCGTATACGGTGATTCAGAAAGATAACCTGATTACCAAACCCGATTCGGTTTTGTATCCCAAGACCCGTATTCGCTACCGACACTATGGTCGCACCATTGAAGTACTTATTCAGAAGGCATGCGAATTTCCCGAAGGAGATGAAAAGCTAAACCTGGTAGCCATGATTGCCAATCACATGAGAAAAGATTATCAGGCTTGGAATAAAGACGGAATAGATGACCGTAAAATTGCCGATGATTTGTACGAACTGTCAGAAGGGAAGCTACAGTTAACAACAGATATTTTCCGACTAATGGAGAATCGTCAGGTTATCAACCGTCGCCCTCGTCAGAACACCAATACCAATCAGAGGAGGGGGCATAAATAATATCTTGTTGATTTATTCTAATCCGTTGTATTTCCTAAAAAATAATATCTATGGCTTCATTTGTAATTGAAGGTGGTCACCGACTTAGTGGTGATATTTATCCGCAAGGTGCAAAAAACGAGGTTTTACAAATTATTTGTGCCACTCTGCTAACGGCAGAAGAGGTAATAGTAAATAACATTCCTGATATTCTGGATGTCAATAACCTGATTCAACTGATGAGGGATATGGGGGTTACCGTAGCCAAGAAAGGCATTGATTCGTATAGTTTCAAAGCAGAGGCGGTTGATTTGGCTTATCTGGAAAGTGACGAATTTTTGAAGAAGTGCTCTAGCTTACGAGGCTCTGTTATGCTAATTGGCCCTATGGTAGCTCGATTTGGCAAAGCACTAATATCCAAGCCGGGTGGCGATAAGATTGGACGCCGCCGTTTGGACACTCACTTTGTTGGCATTCAAAATCTGGGTGCTGATTTCAACTATAATAGTGAAAGAGAAATATACGAAATATCGGCTTCGGAATTAAAAGGGACGTACATGCTACTCGATGAAGCGTCTGTTACCGGAACTGCCAATATTGTGATGGCTGCTGTTCTCGCAAAAGGAACTACCACTATATATAATGCCGCTTGTGAACCATACCTGCAACAATTGTGTAAGATGCTCAACCGCATGGGAGCTAAGATTAGTGGAATAGCCTCTAACTTATTGACCATCGAAGGAGTAGAAAGCCTTTCGGGAACGGAACATACGGTGTTGCCCGATATGATTGAAGTGGGTAGCTTCATTGGTATGGCGGCGATGACCGGAAGCGAGCTGTGTATTAAGAATGTATCTTATGAGAATCTGGGTATTATTCCGGAAAGCTTCCGACGTCTGGGTATCAAGCTCGAACAGCGTGGCGATGATATATTTATTCCTTCTCAAGACTCTTATCAAATAGAATCCTTTATTGACGGATCTATTATGACTATAGCCGATGCACCCTGGCCGGGATTGACACCCGACTTATTGAGTGTGCTGCTCGTTGTGGCTACTCAGGCTAAAGGCAGTGTGCTTATTCATCAAAAAATGTTTGAAAGCAGACTCTTCTTTGTTGATAAACTTATTGACATGGGAGCGCAGATTATTCTTTGTGACCCGCACAGAGCGGTTGTAATTGGACATAATCATGAATTTAAATTGCGTGGAGGGAACATGACCTCTCCTGATATTCGTGCCGGTATTGCTTTGCTTATTGCTGCCATGAGTGCAGAAGGTATCAGCCGCATTCACAACATTGAGCAGATTGACAGAGGTTATCAGAATATAGAAGGTCGTTTGAATGCTCTGGGAGCAAGAATTACCCGTATTTAAAATAGTTGTATGATAAAACAAGACGAGGTATATAAAATAGGTATTTTCAATAAGCCTCACGGTATTCACGGGGAATTGTCTTTTACCTTTACTGATGATATATTTGACAGGGTAGAATGCGATTACTTGGTATGCATGCTCGACGGAATACTTGTGCCTTTCTATGTGGAAGAATACCGTTTCCGGTCGGATTCAACGGCGTTGGTGAAATTAGAAGGTGTTGATTCTTCCGAACGAGCACGCATGTTTACTAACGTGCCCGTTTTTTTTCCCTTGAAGTTTGCTCAAGATGCAGCCGTCGACGGGGATGTGTCGTGGGATTTCTTTGTAGGTTTTCGTGTGGAGGATGTCAATAACGGATACATAGGCGATATTGTGGATGTTGATACGACTACCATCAATACGCTTTTTATCATAGAAAACGACGGAGAAGAAACTCTTTTGCCGGCTCAGGAAGAATTCATTCGGGGCGTTGATCCGCAAAAGAAGCTGATTACGGTTGAACTGCCCGATGGTTTGCTTGATCTGGATCATGCAGCTCCCGACGAAGACGAATAACTCGTATATAAAGTTAAATTGAATGAAGAAACTACCGGTGAATTAGTTGAAATTCCTACATTTGCCGTATATAGTTTATAAAAATGCCGAAAAAGAAACGTAGTAAAGCTTTTTGGAACAATATTAAGTTCAAATACAAGTTGACCATCATCAATGAGAATACACTCGAAGAGGTGGTGGGGCTTCGTGTTTCAAAGCTGAATGGTTTTTCGGTTCTTCTTTCTACCGTGATTGTTATATTTGTGATTACCGCAACTATTATCACATTTACTCCTCTACGTAACTATCTGCCGGGCTATATGAATAGTGAAGTCCGCCAGCAAGTAGTTCGAAACGCCTTGTCACTCGACTCTCTTGAACAGTTGGTTCATCGCCAGAATAGCTATATTCTTAATCTGCAGGATATCTTTAGCGGAAAAATAAAAGCAGAGCAGACCGAATCTTTTGATTCGTTGCTGGCCATCCGCGAAGATTCTTTGATGCAGGCGTCTCTGCGCGAGGAGGAGTTCAGGAAGGAATATGAAGACGCCGAGAAATACAATCTGACAACCATCGGAGAAACTGTAAATCTTCATGGACTCACGTTCTCGTCTCCGGTAAGCGGCATTTTGCTTTCACGCTTTAACAGTGCTTTGGGGCATCTGGGCGTAGAACTTGTTGCGGGAACAAATGCAAGCATTGTTTCCGTGCTCGATGGCACCGTTGTACTCAGTACTTATACGGCTGAGGCCGGTTATGTAATAGCGGTTCAACACACACATGATTTTATGTCTATTTATAAAAACTGCGGGTCATTATTGAAGCCGGTTGGTGAATCTGTGAAGAGCGGAGAAGTGATTGGCTTGGCGAAAAAAAACACGGGAGAAAAGAAAGATATACCTGTTCGCTTTGAACTTTGGCTGAAAGGCCGACCGGTAAATCCCGAAAATTACATTGTTTTTTAATGGTTATTAAGAGAAACGATGACAAAAGAGATAAAGAAGAAACAAATAGCTATACTAGGCTCTACGGGCTCTATTGGTTCACAAGCTTTGCAAGTTGTGGCCGAGCATCCTGATTTGTATGAGGTCTATGCGTTAACCGCAAATAATAGTGTTGAACAATTGATTCAACAAGCCCGTCAATTCATGCCCGAAGCTGTTGTGATAGCAAACGAGAATAAATATGAAGAGTTAAAGCAGGCTTTGGCTGGTTTACCCATTAAAGTGTATGCCGGTGTGGAAGCACTTTGCCAGGTCGTTGAGTCGGGTCCGATAGACATTGTACTTAGTGCCATGGTGGGCTATGCCGGATTGAAACCAACCATCAATGCGATCAAAGCCCGCAAGCAAATTGCATTGGCAAATAAAGAAACATTGGTTGTAGCTGGTGAGCTAATCAATTCACTGGCAAACACATACAAAGCGCCTATTCTACCGGTTGATTCTGAACACTCGGCAATCTTCCAATGCCTGGCAGGCGAGTTCGACAATCCGATTGAGAAAATAATATTGACCGCTTCCGGAGGTCCTTTTCGTACGTGTTCTTTAGAACAGCTAAGTCTGGTAAAGAAGGAACAAGCTTTGAAACACCCTAATTGGGAGATGGGAGCTAAAATTACGATTGACTCGGCTTCAATGATGAATAAAGGCTTTGAGGTTATTGAAGCTAAATGGCTTTTTGGTGTACGCCCGGACCAGATAGAAGTGGTAGTGCATCCTCAGTCGGTTATTCATTCCATGGTGCAATTTGAAGATGGCTCGGTGAAAGCGCAATTAGGTATGCCCGATATGAGGCTACCCATACAGTATGCTTTCTCCTATCCTTATCGTATCAAGTCTTCCTTTGAGAGGATTGACTTTACCAAATGCACTAACTTAACTTTTGAGCAGCCTGATACGAAGCGATTCCGCAATCTGGCTTTAGCTTATGAGGCTATGAATAAAGGTGGAAACATGCCTTGTATTGTCAATGCGGCCAATGAGGTAGTGGTGGCTGCTTTCTTACGTGATGAAATAGGCTTTTTGCAAATGAGTGATGTGATTGAACAAACCATGTGCAAAGTCTCTTATATTAATCAGCCCGACTATGATGATTATGTGGCTACGGATGCCGAAGCCCGTCGTATTGCTGCCGGACTTATATAAATAATGAATAGAGTATAAACAAAAAATCGCTGTTAAGGTATTTGTAGCAGATTACAAGGACTTGGCGGCGGATAAAAACAATCATTTAGAAAATGGAAACATTCTTGATTCGTGCCCTACAACTGATTATGAGCTTGTCTTTGCTCGTTATTATCCATGAAGGAGGGCATTTTCTTTTTGCACGTCTTTTTAAGGTAAGAGTTGAAAAGTTCAGCTTGTTCTTTGACCCTTGGTTCTCTTTGTTTAAGTATAAACCCAAGAACAGTGACACAGAATACAGCATTGGATGGTTGCCTTTGGGAGGCTATGTGAAAATATCCGGTATGATTGACGAGTCGATGGATACGGAACAGATGAAGCAGCCCGAACAACCTTGGGAATTTCGCTCTAAGCCGGCTCATCAACGTTTGCTTATCATGGTGGGTGGAGTTTTGTTTAATTTTATACTGGCTCTGTTCATCTATTCCATGATTCTTTTTGCCTGGGGTGATTCTTATATCCCTGTTCAAAAAGCAACAATGGGTATGCAGTTTAACGAAACAGCCAAATCCATAGGATTCCGTGACGGTGATATATTGCTTTCTGCCGACGGTGAGGAACTGGTTCGTTATGACGGTGACATGCTCCGCAAGGTAGTCGATGCGCGTGAAGTAACGGTACTTCGTGGCAACGAAAAAGTATCGGTTTACATTCCTGAAGAGATGATGCAGAAGTTAATGACTGACTCTGTGAAGTTTGCCTATTACCGTTTCCCTTTTGTAATTGATTCAATTGTAGCTGCCTCACCGGCTCAATTAGCCGGCTTGCAGAAAGGCGACAGCATTGTTGCCCTGAACGGTACTCCCGTTGCTTACTATGATTTCATGAACCAGATGGATTCGCTGAGAAAGAATAAGGCAAGCTTACAAGCAGACAGTCTGGATCCTCATCAATTGACTATTGCTTATTATCGGGCAGGTGTTGCGGATACTATTTCATTAAAAGCAGATTCTACTTACAAGATAGGAGTGACGGCTCAAAGTGATTTAACGAAGTTACTACCGTCTGTAGATGTGAAATACGGTTTCTTCGAGTCGTTCCCCGCCGGTGTAGCTCTTGGAGTAAAAACACTGAAGGGATATGTTGGCGATATGAAATATTTGTTCTCCAAAGAAGGAGCTAAGCAATTGGGAGGGTTCGGTACGATTGGAAGCATTTTCCCGGCTACGTGGGACTGGCATCAATTTTGGTACATGACGGCTTTCCTTTCAATCATACTGGCATTTATGAACATTCTTCCTATTCCAGCTTTGGATGGCGGACATGTGCTTTTCTTGCTGTATGAAATCATTGCCCGACGTAAACCTAGCGATAAATTTATGGAGTATGCACAAATGGTGGGTATGGTCTTGTTGTTTGGCTTGCTTATTTGGGCTAACTTCAATGATATACTGCGGTTCTTCTTTTAATAGAGCCTGACAGAATAAAAAGAACCGTGCATGGAGGTGTTAAAACACTCTCGATGCACGGTTTTCTTATTTTAAGCAGATGATGCGCTGATTGCTGCTTCCTCTGAAATTCAGATGAGGGGAATATAGTGCCTCTTCAAAACGACCGTCTATCAATACATCAATATACGGTAATAGGACCGAGAGACTTTCTTTTGCCTCAATTTCCTCTATCCGGTAACCGGTGTAACACCAAATGTTCTGTTGCGTTTCTTGTTTGACTCTTTGTATAAGGGAAAGAAATGCAGCCGGATTGTAAAAAGGGTCTCCTCCCGAAAAGGTAACCCCGTCTAATAAAGGATTGCCGTTGATTTCCCGAATGATATTTGCTGTCAACTCCTCCGTCAACGGTTGTCCGGCTTGCGGATTCCAACTATCCGGATTGTGACAGCCACGGCAACGGTGAGCGCACCCGGCCAGATAAATAGCATAACGGATGCCCTCGCCATCAACAATGGTTTCAGGATAAGTCTGCAATAAATACAACATAAAAGATATGCAGCTTAATGATGTTTAACCCTGTCTTTCTCTTCCGCACGCTTGGCCGAATTCCATGAATTCAAATCACCGGTCAGGTAGCCCGTAATGCGCCGCATACGCAGAATGTTCTCACTTTGGCAGACAGGACATTTATCGTATATAACGCCTTTGTATCCGCACGCATGACAGGTATCTACCGGATGATTGATGGAACCGTAACCAATGCCTTCATCGTGCATTACTTTTACGATTTTGGCTACGGCTTTTATATTTTTCTGTGCTTCACCGTCCAGCTCCACATAGGTTATGTGTCCTCCCTTGGTGATGGCGTGGAAAGGCGCCTCGCACTTTACCTTATCCATGATGCTGATAGGCTCCTTAACATCTACATGGAAAGAGTTTACATAATAATCCTTATCGGTTACCCCCGGAATAATTCCGTATTTTCGTCGGTCAATTCGGGTAAACCGGCCCGATAAGCCTTCGGCCGGAGTGGCTAATACAGAGTAATTGAGTTGATACTTGGCTTTGTATTCCTCGGCAACTTTATTGATTTCTTGTACCGCTTCATACAGCGTATTCCATGCTTGGGTGTTGTGTCCGTGTCCTGCACCGTAAAGCGCCATCATGGCATTGTGTCCGCCAATGAAACCAATTCCCAGTGTTCCGCTACGCAGCACGTCGCCCACTTCTTCATTAGGTTCCAGTGCAGCTCCGCCTTTCCATACATCATTGCCCATCATGAACGGAAACTGACGAGACAAGGCGGTGCGTTGATATTGGTAACGCGTGTAGAGCTGGTCGGCAACCAGGCAACTCATTTGACGCACCGATTCGATAAAGTATTCTTTTGCTTTTTGCTCGATCGCATCTTTGTTGCCGCTCTCTTCCATGTTTTCGGCTTTGATCCGTGCCTCCATAGCAAGTCTGGGCATGTTGATGGTTGTAAACGATAAGTTTCCACGTCCGAGAGAAGACTTTTCTCCTGCTATATTTTCATAAACGCGCGTGCGACATCCCATAGTGGCTAGTTCATAACGGTAGCGTTTGGGATCGTTGGCTTGCCACTTATCGTTTGTGTTATAAGGAGTATCCAGGAACATGAAATTAGGGAAAAGAGCTTTAGCCGTTGTGCGGCATGCTTTCAAGAACAAGTCAAAGTTACGCGCATTAAACTGCATGTTACCGTCGATAGCTTCTTCAAAATTCTCCATGGCCCGTTTGTAATCCTCATCAGAGTAAGAAACTCCGTCTTTTACTTTGAATATCTGTATCGGGAATACAGGAATCTCGCCTCGACTGCCCAGCCCTTCCGTTGTTGCTTTCAATAGTTCTTCAATAACCATGCGACCTTCGGCCGATGTATCTGTGCCGTAATTGATGGAGCTAAATACCACCTGATTACCCCCGCGTGAATGCATGGTATTGAGGTTATGAATAAATCCCTCCATTGCCTGATGCGTGTCTTTGCGTGTTTGGGCGTATGCTTTATCAAAAATCATATTCATGGCCGGTAACTCAATGGTGACTCCTGCGTCGGCCAATGCCTGGCACAGCTTGAGGCGTCCTACCGAATCGGTATCTATTGAAGATACATGTTGCGATACACATTCCTTTATCTCAGCATGCTGCGTATGGTTGGTTAGCAGACTGATGTAAAAGTCTATACCCGACATTAAATGCTTAATGAAAGACTTGTAAACCCCTTTGGCCATAAAGAAGTCAAAAGCCGGAATGGCTTGTCCGCCGTGTTGCTCGTTTTGATTTGTCTGGAAGATGATGGTTGCCAGTGTGGCGTAACTCTGTATGCTTTGCGGAGTTCGTATGCTTCCGTTTTTAGTGCGAAAACCCCGTTCAAACAAATCATCCATATCATACTGTATGCAAGTAGTAGTCTTGGTTGGATAGTAGTCGAGGTCATGAATGTGTATGTCGCCCAACTGATGCGCTTCAGCAAAACGTTTGGGCAATAGGTAGCGGTATGTATAATCTTTGGTCACCTCCGAGGCAAACGTCATCATTTGTCCGGCGGGAGTGTGGCTCGACATGTTGGCATTGCTCAGGTTGATATCGTTTTTGTCGATGGCCACAATGCCATCCATGATATGCTTCATCTGAGTTTTCTTGTCACGTTCTGTGTTTCGCCATTCTCTGTAAATAATATACTTCTTGGCAACTTCGGGACGAACCTTCATGAGCTCCTTTTCTACCAGATCCTGAATCGCTTCGACAGAGATTGTGGAAGATGTAAAATGGGCAATTACCTGCATGGTAATATCAGCAATCAGTTTGTCTTCGTTCGTTATGCCCGTGGCATTGAACGCTTTGGTGATTGCGTTTTTAATTTTGCTGATGGAAAAATCTTCTTTTTTCCCATCTCTTTTAACGATAGAAATCTCAGCGTAATTCATAACTTATGCTTTAATAAATAAGTAATCTTTTTACTCTCAGGAGTATGATTACGCTGTGGGGTAGTGAGGCAGTAAGGTGATGCTTGTGCATACCAAACAGGATGAGTTGTGACACATCATTCTCTTGTTTGTTCAATGTGCATGAGCATTGACGAAGAACTTCACTGGCTTTAACTCCCGAAAGCGTAAATATTCCATGATTGTTTTGGCAGGTCTTCTGACTTATCTCTCCTCTGAAACGCCTTCCCATATTAAATAGATACAGTGGCATGTATGTCTCAGATTCACAGAGAATTACAGCAGCGGGTACTGTTGCCGATTTACACGGCATTCCCTTTTACTAAACCTCTTTTTAGTACCAGAACTGTTACAAAGGTAATGCTTATTGCAATATCTTGTAGCGCAGTGAGTGTTAAAATTGAAACCGGAAACGGATAATTTTTCTTTGTGCCTGATTATCAAAGTTTTCCGTTTTGGAAAACTTTGATAAAGTTTTGGCTTATAAAATTTTCCAAATAGCTAAGATGTGGCATACACTTCCCAGCAAAATAAAGAGGTGAAAAACAAAATGCATGTACTTCACTTTGCGGAGTGAATAAAACAAGGCTCCTATGATATAAGAAACCCCGCCGCCGATGAGCCACCAGAGTGCCGCCATGGAGTGAATGGTTTCCAGTGAGTCCGACAGGGGTTTGAGTGCCACTAATATGGCGGATCCCATTGTTACGAAACAGATCGTTTCCAGGTGACTGTGTTCTTTTAATTTTCTGAAGCTAAGCAGGGTGCCGGCCAAGCAAGCCAACCACACGAATGTGAAGACGCCCCAGCCCCAATAACCTGCATCGCGCAGTACCAGTAAAGTGAAAGGCGTGTACGTGCCGGCAATGTGCCAGTAAATGGCCGCATGATCTGCCTTGCGAAGCAAATCTCTTCGTTTTCCCGGATCACTGCTGTGGTACAGCGTGGAGGTAATATAAGAAGCCAGCATTCCGAATAAATAGGTGGTGACACAAGCGGAGGCCCAAGAGTCAGAGCTGTTCTCCGCTTTGTGTAATAAGAAATAACCAGCAATCAGTCCCATGAATATGCCTACTCCATGGGAGATGCTGTTGGCCAGCTCTTCGCCGGCAGTATATCTTTTTGTTGTCATTTGAAGAGTTTGAACGTTTTATTCCTTCTTTAAAACAATCCTTCCTCCATAAAGGTCGGATATTGTTTGGGCAAAGTTAGCGAACTCTTCGTATGTATTGGCCGGGAATTTCCCTTTTTTTAGAAACAATCTTTGTCGTACGCATATCTGTGTACCTTTGTTTTCGATAGATGATTCGAAAGAGCCGAATCGGCAACTGACGGATGTGGGTTTGGGCATTGCCTCCAGTACGAAACCTTCGGGTAGTGTAATAAGCACACTGTCGGTGTCAGCATATCCGTATTTGATGTATATGTCACTGGTGCGTTTTTCTTGTTTGGGAACAGTGAAATAGTTTCGGAAAAGGTTGGCCGGAATGAATAATCTGTTGCCCGTTTTATTTCCAAATTGCTGGCATTCGGTTTGAAACTGAACATCTATTTGCGGATTAGCCCGCTTGCTTTCCTGAATGGATATGTTGTTGACACTGGCTTGTGTCAGTCTGATTTGTGAACGTAACAAATCTTTCTGTTCATCGGGTTGCATGTGCGTAATGGCTGACAGGTGCTCATATTGAAACAAGTCGCACTTTTGTGTTGTCTGGATGTGCGCTTTTCCATTATTATCGAGCGTAATTTGTGCGGTACGTATTTGCGTATTCACAGAGTCGGGATAGGAAGGTAAAGTGCATAACTCACCTCCGTTCTCTTTGATCAGAATAGCATCATGCCCGGCAATGTCACGATGGATGTATCCCAAGGGCAGTTGGGCATTGGTGCACTCCAGCCAAAGGGTTTCTTCTTTCAGAGGTACTTGCAGGATGACGTGATTCATCTGTCCCACACTTGCAAAATCCTTCAAAAGCTTTACCCTATCAGTACTTATTACAGTGTAATTAGAGTTAATACCCACTTCTTGGAGCATGGCTTTGAGGTAGTTGGATAGTGCTTTGCAGTCACCAAATCCGGTTTTGTAAACGTTGGTTGCGGGAGTTGGCTGCAAACCGCCAATTCCCAACTGTATGCTTACATACCGGGTGTTGGCCGCCAGGTAATCATAAAGCACTTTCACTTTTTCCTTTTCACTGTTGCAGCCGGATGTTAACTGGTGAATTTTTTCTTTCAACTCGGGAGGCAGTATGTCTCTGTCTTTCAGCAAAGCATATTGCCAGTTGCCGTATGACTTCCAAGTGCTCATGTCACCTTGGCTACCGTCGAATATAAAGTTGTCGGGACCGAGGTAAACAATGGGAATCAATGCTTCCAGTGGCGCTCCGTATAATTCTTTCTCAATAGCTTTGAGGTTCTTAAAAGAAATTTCGCTGTATGTAGCCCCTTTAGGAGTTGTTTTGGATTGAAACTTATTGCCTGAATTCAATATTTTGGTACGGTATGTAACCTCGGCGGGCACGTGCAGGCGGTAGTTGGCCTCCACAACCGATAGGTTAAACCGACTCTGCGGTGCAAATGGCGGAAAGCTAATTAATCCGTTTTTATACTTTATTTCCCATTCATACTTTACGGTATAGGGATACTGACCTATATTACATTCAAAGAAATACATGTAATCATCGGTGGTAAGTCCCGATGAATATTCAGACATCTTTAACTCGGACTTTTTGATTTTCCGTATCAGATTGCCTGTCCGGTCGTAAACCTCTCCGGAGAATTTATTCAGTGAACTAAACTGATCGCACATACACAGAAAATGCGCAGCCTCTTTTCCTTTCTCGTCAAGAACGGTAACGGTATAGTTCTCTTTTTTGAGAGCGTTTGTTGCCGATTCACATATAAAATCAATTTCATTACTCTGTACAACGGCATAGGCTTTTTCGGTTATCTCGGCCGGAAAAGATGTTTTTATTTGAGCTTTTACGGAAAAACAAATCCATAAAAGCCCAAAGATGGCAAGGCGTTTATTCATACTCTTTCTTTACAGTGTTTTTTTCTTTAAAACGATCATCTCATTGTTCTTGTTGACTATTGTGCCCCAGAATTCTTTTAAGAAATTGTACTCCTCGGCTGCGAAGAATATTCTGTTCATGCTAAATATATAAGTCATCAGAATACGATTGTCCACTACCTGCACCAGATAACGACAGGTACCCCCTTCATTATCCATGCTGAATTGCACTTGCTTGGGCAGCTCTTCTACCTGATAGCCTTCGGGAATAGTTAGTGAATTTGAGATTCTTAAAGAGTATGGATAGGGCATTTCCACCGGTAACTTGCGGTTTTCTTGCATATAAGGGTTGGTGCTGATGTGCTTAAATACCATTGGGTTTATGTAGATATATTCATCGGTTGCGGACGCTTGTTTGGTGAATGAAATCTTTTCTTTGATCTGCGAATTGAAATCCTCCTTACTGTCTTGTTGGTATTGGAGAATCTTGAAGTCATCTTCGGTTTCCAAATCGGTTATGAAGGCGGTACTGTCTTTGGCGGCATTCATCCGTTTGCGGTGCCGACCGGCAAATTGTCCGCTGTAAACGGTGTTGCGTTCGCCTACAATACTGCCATCGGGCATGATTGTGGCGCTGATCAGGGCGCGTACCTGACTTTCGCAAACTCTGTTTAGTGCAAACCACTTTGTTTGGTTATTGGTTGCACTAACTAAACGTGCCCTGTCGACCAACAATATGGGCGGTAGCACATTGAGATAGCCGCAAGTGATGGATCCGTCGAGGAAAACCTTGGTGCTATCAGTCTCTTGTGCGGCCACAACAAAGGTGTTTAGTTTCTGAATAGAGGGGTGTGTATACGGCAGAACACCTCTGTCTCGGGCGCTCATCACAAGCGGGTCGCATGCAACGCCTACTTCGCGAAGCATACTCATCAAAATGAAATTGATATCGGCATTACTGCCCGATCCGGTTTTGATAACCTTAGAGATGTCCTTTCCATACAAGGCGTAATTTTCGTTCCAGGCAATCTTCTTCTTTAGCAGGCAGAAGATGGCTGCAATTTTATCTTTGGTGCTCATTTGCATGAGATTCAGACTTCTCATTTCTTCCCTGAAGGGGTTTTTGAGTTTTAATAAACCACCAAATTCCTCGTCTTCCAGCAACAGTTCATCAATCTTCTCCCAAGTAGTGGTGAAGGGCTGGTAAACAGATCCCGGGAAGTCGAGCCCCAACAGTTCAAAGATAATTTGAGCTTTGTAATCGTCTGCGCACCAAACTTGCGAGTCGTCTTTAATAGCGGGCAGATTTTTACCTACAAATATAATGTTGCGGGCGGTAGCGTGTACGGGCTCGGCTTGATAAGCGGCTCCACCCTGAACGGTATACGTTACCGGCACAGATTCGTCGGTGGTTTCAATCTGGTCGGAACCACGCATCTCCATGTTGAATTTAAAGTACTGCGGAATGGTAATGTCGTACTCATTGTAAACAACCGGCAGTTCGCCTTGCATAACCCATGTGGGTAACTGGTAGTAAAAGTCCGACAGTACCTTGTATTTATATTCAATGACGCTACCTGCTTTCACGTTGGGAATTGAGAACTTTACCTGCATGTACTTATCGCTGACCCTTTCTTTGAATATGTATTCTTTCTTCATCTTGGTTTTAACCTCTTTGCCGTTTTCCAGATTATAGGAAAAAGCATCAATGTCAATCACCACCTCTTTCATGGTATTTTTATTGCTATCATAATAAGGTATGATTACGTTGGCATAGCTCGTTCCGTCACTCTTTAAAATCTTTGTTTTGTTTTCAATGTTATAACAGATGCGAAACTTGTTGCCGATGTACTCGTAGAGCGTCCTTCCTTTTTTGTACAATACAACGGCACTGGCTGTGCTGTCATTGCTATAAGAACTCATGAGCAGTTCGTCGTTAGTTACTTTACCAAATTTGGTACTTAGTTCTTGTGCGGCTATTGCTGTGCAGCATTGAATGAGGACTAGCAGCGCAATAGCCTTTTGTAAACAGATTGTTTTGTTCATATAATAAGTATTCTTAAGATTAGAAGGTTTAAATGTAAGTATTAATATTTGAAAACAAAGCTTTCAAAGGATAAAATTTTCAGTTTATGCTCTTTTTTTATAAAAAACGGGGTGAATCATTCAAAAGTGGGTCATTTTCTTCGCAAAACAAAGAGTTCTAATAAAGCTCGTTGCAGAACTTTCCGTACACCCGGGTGTACAGATAGTATACACCCGGGTCTACAAGCCGTGTACATGGGGGTGTACAAACTGCGTACATCTGGGTGGAGACGAGATTTACTCACCTGCAAAATAAATCGCATAAGCAGGCTGATTGAAATCCTTTATGTGAAAGATTTAATTAGTGTTGTACTGTAAGGAATCACTGCAAAAAAGTTGGTGATACTTGGTGATACTTGGTGAGGCTTTTTTTTAGGCAAGTGTCACACGTAACAGTCTTATTTTCAGTATTTTACGAGATTGGTGATACTTGGTGATACTTTTTTTCATACATTTTATGTAGAAGAAGCGTGGCTACTAACAAAAAAAGGCATCCTTTTGAGGGGATACCTTCTTCCTTTTGAATGATAGGTTGACTCAGTTGCTTATACGAGATGAGCAATGAGGTCTTCACGATCTCCTTCGAGCAGGTCGATAACCGGAACTTCAATTAGGGTGTAGCAACCCGGTTGCTGCTTCATTGATGCACGAGCAACACAAATTAATACCTGTGCCGTAAGGGCGGGGTTGTTAATCTTCATGTTGAACTCGAACAATTGGTTCTGTGTTTTACCCGATACCCCTTTGCGGGTAAGGTTCACACCGTGGCCCATATCGAGCAGTTCGTCTACACAAGGAACCTGTATCACGTGAGTTTCGTCATTGACAAAGTATGCATCCGATTTGATGGCGGCTGCTACTTCCTCGTATTTATAACCGTCTTTGAGTTCAATGTATACCATGCGGCGATGAATTCCCGTACCGGTAGGAATGGTCATTGATAAAGCAGCTTTTACACCTTCGATAGCCTTAACAGCTACCGTGTGTCCCATACTCATACCCGGACCGAAGTTGGTGTAGGTAATGCCTTTGGGAGCAATAGCCTGCAACAGTGCGCGAACTACCGAATCACTTCCCGGATCCCAGCCTGCCGAAATGATAGAAACGGCATTGTTTGCTTTGGCACAAGCCGACAGTTCGCGGCGAAGGTCAACAATTCCTGTGTGAATATCGAAACTGTCAACCGTATTGATTCCCAATGCAAGAATTTCTTTTGCATATTTTTCAACGCTGCGTGTAGGTGTGCAGAGAATAGCAACCTGCACATCTGTCAGTTCCCTGATGTCTTTCACCACAGGATAGTCATTTAACTCAGCAGGTTTATTGTCTGCTCCGTTGCGACGCACCACGCCGGCTACCTCAAAATCGGGGGCAGCTTGCAATGCTTCCAATACATATTTACCAATATTGCCATATCCGATAATGGCAGCTCTGAATTTTTTCATAAATTTGTTGGTTGCTATTAATATTTTTGCTTTTTTGCAGATGCAAAAGTAAATAAAAAAATCAGTGATACAATTATCTAAAAGCATAAAGCTACATTTTTTAAAATAAAACAGTAATTATGATAGAATACATCAAAGGTGAGCTTACAGAATTAACACCTGCTAACGCGGTGATTGAGTGCAACGGGGTAGGCTATATGGCAGGTATTTCATTAAATACTTATTCGGCCATACAGGGAAAGAAGCTCTGTAAGTTATATATTTATGAGGCGATTCGTGAAGATGCGTATGTGCTTTATGGCTTTGCCGATAAGCAGGAGAGGGAACTGTTTTTGTTGCTCATTTCCGTGTCGGGCATCGGTGGCAATACCGCACGTATGATTTTGTCGGCTTTGTCGCCGGCCGAACTGTGCAATGTGATCAGTTCGGAGAATGTCAATATGCTGAAAACCGTTAAAGGTATCGGACTGAAAACGGCTCAGCGTGTTATTGTTGACCTCAAAGATAAGATTAAAACAGGGGGCGCTTCTGCCGGTATGGCGGGAGGCATGCCCGCCATGAACACGGAAGTGAACGACGAAGCGGTTGCTGCTTTGTCCATGTTGGGCTTTGCTGCCAATGCTTCACAAAAGGTGGTTACGGCCATTCTGCAGGAACAGCCGTCTATCCCGGTTGAACAAGTCATTAAACTTGCTTTGAAAAGGCTTTGATTATTGAGCCTTTTCTTTTTCGGCGGTGTGTTGCATCTTGCGCGTTACAAACTCTATCTTCAGCTTGGCCTCTTCTATTTCCATTTTGATTTGTTCGATAGAGGAAAGAGTTTTGGATAACTCATACGTTTCGACCAAAGCCTTCCGGTCGGCTGCTGATAGAGCAAAGGCGTAGCTGCGTTCTCCTTTGTACTCTACCCGCAATGTCTGGCCTTTGTTGAGGTAGATGAAGTCCATTACGCTGCCGTCTTCTCCCTGTTTATAGTCGGCCATTTCTATCTTTTCTCCCAGATTAGTTGTCTCGTAACTGTCTCTGGAGGGAGGTGTTTCGGCAAAACTTTTATCGGCAGCAATTACTTTCACTGCGTTGTGGTGAATGTTGTTCTTGCCGCAATAAATGGAAGTCATCACCAATACACCTTTTTCGTTTACCTGAAAACGAAGGTATGAACGGTGCAGGTTCTTCTCAACTACCTGTGTTGGCCAGAGGTAATTACCAATGGCTTGATATTCGGCATCTTTCTCAAAAGTGAACCGGGGCTTGATGGTCTCAAACTCCTTCTGCTTTACCAGCAACATGCTGTCGAGATACACCATACTTCTTTCTTGTTCCTTCAACTCGGCTTGCTGTATTAACTTTAAACCTTCTCTACGCACCTCATAAGCTTTGGGGTAGAGAATCTTAATGCTGTCGACCAGCAGTTTGGTTGCACTATAATCTCCTTTTTGAAAAGCAGCGCGGGCTTCTTCCAATTTCTCGTTAGCTTTCTTTTCTACATCGTTTCCGCAAGCAAAAAGGGCGGCAAGGCAGAGGTATATTACCAGTTTCTTCATACTTATACTTTCTTTATGGACAACAAAAATACAAATAATATCAGTTTTTTGTATTTTTGCAGTTCAAAACTTAATAAAGAAGCATGATAGAGTTGACTAATGAGGAGTTGAAAGCGCATTTCAGTGATAAGATATTCGGGCAGATTTCAGAAACGGCCGACGAACTGGGACTGGAATGTTATGCGGTAGGAGGATATGTACGTGATATTTTCTTGCAGCGTCCCTCAAAAGATATAGATGTTGTGGTAGTGGGTAGCGGAATTGAAATGGCCGAGGCATTGGGCCGCCGCTTAGGAAAAGGAGCTTATGTTTCGGTTTTTAAGAATTTTGGTACGGCACAACTTAAATATCACCAGATAGAAATAGAATTCGTGGGGGCACGAAAAGAATCTTATCAGCGCGATTCGAGAAAGCCTATCGTTGAAGATGGTACGCTGGAGGATGATCAAAACAGAAGGGATTTTACTATCAACGCCATGGCGGTGTGTCTTAACAAAGCACGCTTCGGGGAGTTGGTTGATCCGTTTGGTGGTATGGCCGATCTGAAGGAGAAAACCATTCGTACTCCGCTCAATCCCGACATTACTTTCAGTGATGATCCCTTGCGCATGATGCGTTGCATCCGCTTTGCCACTCAATTGAACTTTTATATAGACGATGAAACATTCGAATCTCTTTGTCGCAACAAAGACCGAATTGAGATCATATCGAAGGAGCGCATAGCCGACGAATTAAATAAGATTATTCTTTCGCCTATTCCCTCCAAAGGTTTTATTGATCTGGAACGATCGGGGTTGCTACCGCTTATCTTTCCTGAACTGGCAGCCATGCAGGGCGTGGAGAGCAGAGGCGGAAGGGCGCACAAAGATAATTTTTATCATACGCTGGAGGTGCTCGATAACATCAGTCGGGTAACTGATAATTTGTGGCTGCGTTGGTCTGCTTTGTTGCACGACATTGCCAAACCGCTGACCAAGCGTTGGGAACCGAAGGTGGGGTGGACGTTTCACAATCATAACTTCATTGGCGAACGAATGATTCCTAATCTTTTTCGGAAGATGAAGTTACCGATGAATGAAAAAATGAAGTATGTGCAAAAGATGGTTAGTCTGCACATGCGCCCCATTGTCATAGCCGATGATGTGGTGACCGACTCGGCCGTTCGCCGGTTGCTCTTTGAGGCAGGTGACGATATTGATGATTTGATGACGCTCTGTGAAGCGGATATCACATCGAAGAACATGGAGCGTAAGCAGCGGTTCCTTAATAATTTCCAACTAGTAAGACAGAAACTGAAAGATATTGAGGAGAAAGACAGGGTGCGTAACTTTCAACCGCCTATCAGCGGTGAGGAAATTATGCAGATATTCAATCTTCAACCTTGTCAGCAGGTAGGAACCTTGAAGAGTGCCATCAAGGATGCCATTCTCGACGGACTGATAGCCAACGATTACGATGAGGCGTATGCATTCATGTTGGAACGTGCCCAGAAGATGGGACTGCAACCTGTAAAATCCTGAGTGATGTTTTGACGGCTCTTTTTCCTTATATATATGCTGAACCCCGGATATCTGATTAAAGATTTCCGGGGTTCAGCATATTGATAGTCGTATTCGGGTTCTTAAAACTCGATAATCTCTTCGTTACATAGCGTGAGCTTTTCTACTCCTTCGGCAGTAACTGCCCACGAGTTCTCAATACCCACAGGTCCCACGCCCGGAAGAACAATCTTGGGCTCGAGCGCAAATACCATGCCCGGTTCCAGTTCTTGTTTAACACGAGGAGCCAACACCGGAGCTTCGTTGATTTCCAATCCGATTCCGTGACCGATGAATTTGGCTTTCTGGTCAATTCCCATGAAGTTGTCGGCAAAACCGGCTTTGGTTACCATATCAATGGCTTTGTTATACAAGTCTTCGCAAACAACTCCCGGCTTGGCCATGTTGACAACTTCTTCCTGAATATCCAGACACACCTGATGCGCTGCATAAGCCTCATCGGTTAACTTACCAACTGAAAAGACACGGCTCATGTCACACATATATCCGTTGAAATTTCCTCCCAGGTCAACCATTACACTTTGCCCTTTGCTTAGCAAGGTGCCGTTCACCCCACCGGGAAGTGCCGGGTCGATACCTTGACCACCCAATGCGAAATCATAAGGAGAAGGAGTAGCGGCATTGTCGCCCGTCAGTACACTACCCATAAATATCTCCATGCTTTGACCGAATACACGGAATATGCCTAAACATCCTTGCAAACGCATCAAACGTTCTATTTCAATAGACAGTTCCATGTCTGTCATCCCTTCACGGTAAACAGAAGGAATCTGTTGGTAAGCTTTGGCATGCGCTGCGGCGGCACGGCGGAACATGATGACTTCCATCTCAGTTTTTACACTTCTGGCCTGACGAATCAACGGGGTTCCGTTTACTACAGTAGCTTCGGGAAACATTCCGGCCAAACGCATGTATTCTGTGTAAGGCAATTCGTCGCCTTCCAACATAATGGTTTGCGGCATGGGCAATCCGTTTTCTTTCAGCAGTTCGATGATCTGTTCCGGTTTGCGGACGGCGTGTACATGTTCGCCAATCAGTGTATTGGGACGTTTTACGAATAAACGGGCCGGTGCGTGCAGGGGTAGGTAAAGATAACCACTAACAACCTGGCCGTAAGTATAGAGGAGGTTTACATTACAAGTGATAATGGCGGCATCAATATTTTGCTGAGCCATGAGCGAGCGAATTTTATCGCGGCGCAATTTGAGTTCTGGTAATAGCATCTCGTATTATTTTTAGTTCGGGATGCAAAGTTAAACGTTTTTATATAATATGATGTTTTTTAGCCTGAATAATTACCTATGCAGGGGCAGGGGATGAGTGCTTTCATCTATGATAAGATGCAGAAATTCGGCAGGGTTAAACTCGTCGTCGGGTTTATAAGGAATGCGTATCTGTTTGATGGGAGTCACTATTACCGGAGCAATTCCGTAGCGTATAATGTCAAGTTCCTTGGCTGCTTTATAAGATAAATCAATCATCAGGCGTTTGCTGTAGGGTCCCCGGTCAGTGACCTTTACCACTACTTCTTTTTCGTTTCGGGGGTTTTTTACATGAAGTAAAGTGCCTAACGGATAGGTGCGATGCGCGCAAGTCATGCTGTCTTTGTGGTAAACGCCTCCGTCTGAAGTTCTTGATCCGTGAAAGCGTTTGTGATAATATGTAGCATTACCTGTCTCTTGTGAAAAGAGGCAGGTAACGCACATTAAAAACAAAAGTGTTATAATTGATTTTATTCTCATACAATACCTTGACCCATCATGGCATGAGCAACTTTCATGAAACCGGCTATGTTTGCCCCTTTCACATAGTTGATGTAGCCATCTTTTTCAGTGCCGTATTTTACACACTGGGCATGGATGTTATGCATAATCATGTGCAGCTTTTGGTCAACTTCATCTGCATTCCAGCTCAGGTGCATGGCATTCTGAGACATTTCCAATCCGGAAGTGGCAACACCGCCGGCATTCACTGCTTTGCCCGGTGCATACATCACTTTCTTTTCCAAGAATAAATCGATGGCTTCCGGTGTGCAGCCCATATTAGAAATTTCTCCGATGCAAATAACGTTATTTTTTATGAGATTTGCAGCATCTTCACCGTTTAATTCGTTCTGAGTGGCGCAAGGCAGTGCTATGTCTGCTTTTACTTCCCACGGGCGTTTGTCGGCTACAAAGGTTGCTCCGGGGAACTCTTCGGCATAAGGTGCCACAATGTCGTTTCCGGTAGCTCTGAGTTCCAACATATAATCTATTTTTTCACCACTTATACCGTCGGGATCGTAAATATAGCCATCGGGACCGGAAATAGTGATTACCTTAGCACCCAGTTGAGTCGCTTTGGTTGCTGCGCCCCAAGCTACGTTGCCAAAACCGGAGATAGCTACGGTCTTTCCTTTCATATCAATGCCTTTGGTTTGAAGCATTTGATTGACAAAATACAAGCCTCCGAATCCGGTTGCTTCCGGACGTATTAATGAGCCGCCAAACTCAAGTCCTTTGCCGGTAAAGGTTCCGGTAAATTCACGGGTTAGCTTTTTATACATGCCAAACATATAGCCCACTTCACGTCCGCCAACACCAATATCTCCGGCGGGTACATCCATGTCAGGACCGATGTGTCTCCAAAGTTCCAATATGAACGCTTGGCAGAAACGCATAATCTCGGCATCGCTTTTACCTCGCGGCGAGAAATCGGAACCTCCTTTTCCACCTCCCATAGGCAGAGTAGTCAGTGCATTCTTGAACGTTTGTTCAAAACCAAGGAATTTTAAGATAGACAAATTCACCGAGGCGTGAAATCTGATTCCCCCTTTATACGGGCCTATTGCATTGTTGAACTGTACACGATACCCCAGATTGGTTTGCACCTCTCCGCGGTCATCTACCCAAGTAACTCTGAAAGTGAAAATACGGTCGGGCTCAACGAGTCGTTCTATGATCTTGGCTTTCTCAAATTCAGGATGTTGATTATATATATCTTCGATAGAGATAAGGACCTCTTTTACGGCTTGAAGATATTCAGACTCGCCGGGATGTTTAGCCTCCAGAGAGGTCATGATTCGTTCAATATTCATATTGTATTTTTTAAAGGTTGATTTTGATAAAATGTAAACTACTTATGTTGCAAATATAGTTATTATTTTATTTCTATCTCTTTTTAAAAGTTAAATATTTGGTTTTATGTGATAAAATGATATTTTAGAATTTGGGCTTCATGTTCAGGTTATACATGATAAAGCCATAAACGTCTGCTTGTTCTTCTAAAATCTTACTCATCGGCTTACCAGCGCCATGCCCGGCTTTGCTGTCAATGCGTATCAACGTCGGGTTGCTGCCTTCATTACAAGCTTGCAGGGTAGCGGCAAACTTAAACGAATGTGCCGGTACTACGCGGTCGTCGTGGTCGGCCGTGGTGACCAGTGTGGCAGGGTATTTCGTTCCCTTTTTCAGGTTGTGTAAGGGGGAATATCCTTTTAGGTATTCAAACATTTCTTTGCTGTCTTCGCTGGTACCGTAATCACTCGCCCAATTCCATCCGATGGTGAATTTGTGATAACGCAACATGTCCATTACGCCGACTTGTGGAATGGCAACACGGAACAGATCGGGACGTTGAGTCATACAGGCACCTACCAGCAAACCACCGTTTGAACCGCCTACGATAGCTATCTTTTGCGAATTCGTGTACTTATTATCAATCAGATATTCGGCTGCCGCTATGAAATCATTGAATACATTTTGTTTCTGCATTTTGGTTCCGGCAACATGCCAGTCTTCTCCGTATTCGCTACCGCCACGAAGATTGACTTGTACGTATATGCCGCCATTTTCAAGGAAAGGGATGCGGTTGATGCTGAATGAAGGATACAAGCTGATATTGAAACCTCCGTAACCGTATAGGAATACCGGATTTTTTCCATTCTTCTTGAGCCCTTTTTTGTAAGTCAGGAACATGGGTATTTTAGCACCGTCTTTGCTCGTGAAAAAAACTTGCTCGGTAACAAAATCATCTGAATTGAACTTTACTTTCGGAGCACGGAACAATTCATAACTGTTTTTTTGCACGTCATATTTATAGGTAGCTCCCGGAATAGTAAACGAAGTAAAGCTGAAGAAACATTCTTCATCGTCTTTATCACCGTTGAAGCTAACCGATCCCAAAGATGGAAGTTCTATTTCCTGTAACTCTTTTCCTTGTAAATCATATACATAAGCATGGTTGGAGGCATCCTTATCGTATGTGAGAAATAACTTGCCGCCAATTACCCGAACATCTGATAGTACTTGTTCTTTCTCGGGAACGACCTCTTTCCAATTGGCCAATTCAGGACTTTGCAGTTCGGCAGCCATGATTTTATTCTTGGCCGCTTGATAGTTGGTAAAGAAATAGATGCGGTTACCAATGACTTCGATTGGAGTATATTGGTAATCAAAATCTGAGGCAAGCTGAACAACGGGTGCACTCTTTTGCGTGAGGTCTTGCATAAACAGAGCATTTCCCCTTCCTTCACCAGATTCATAAATGAACAAGACTCTTTCGTCTTCACTAACTTGAGCTGTGTAGAAACGTTTGGGATATGCTTTGTTTTCATACACCAAACGATCATTCTGTTGAGGCTCTCCCAGTTTGTGATAATATATTTTGTGATGTTCGTTCACATTCGAAAATTCTTTTCCTTTGCTGGGAGCGTCATAGGCACTATAGTAAAACCCGTCGCCCTGCCAGGCTGCATCTGTAAATTTAGCCCAAGTGATGTGGTCATCGAGTAAGGAACCGGTTGCTACATCCATTACATAAATCTCCCTCCAGTCCGATCCGCTTCTTGAAATAGTATAAGCGGCATATTTTCCATTGTTAGAAAACGAGAGACTGGTTAAAGCTACGGTGCCGTCGTCCGACAGTTTATTCGGATCCAGGAAGACTCTGGCTTCGCTGTTGAGTGCATCTTGTACATAAAGTACGCTCTGATTCTGCAACCCGTCATTTTTATAAAAATAGTACTTACCATGCTTCTTGAAAGGAGCACTGATTCTTTCATAATTAGCCAGTTCGGTGAGCCGCTTCAACAAGTCCTGTCTGAACGGAATGTGTTCCAGGTAATTGTTTGTAATTTCGTTTTGAGCCTTTACCCATGAGGCGGTGGCTGCCGATGTGTCGTTTTCGAGCCAGCGATAAGGGTCGGGTACGGATACACCGAAATAAGTATCGACTGTATCTACGGTCGCTGTTTGCGGATAAGAGATTGCTTTTTGTTGTGCACACGATGTTGCCATGATTCCTGTCAATAAAAAGGTTGCCTTTTTCATGTTGCGCTATGATTTTAATAAATGATTATACAACAATATTCGGTATTATTTATAATATATGCAACTATTATGCATGTTAACTGATTGAAACTTTCTACAACTGTTTCGAAAAGTAATAAAAAGGACTTGGTAGAGGATAAAATGACGTATTTTATTGTTGGTTCGGATTAAAAAACCGAATTTTGTGAGTATAACCCATTTTCATAAATGAAGGAATTATGCTCAGCAAACTTAAACTGAATCAGCTTTACTTTAAAGATACGCAGTTTGTTAACTTGATGACCCGGCGTATTTTTAACGTACTTCTCATTGCCAACCCTTACGATGCTTTCATGTTGGAAGATGACGGTCGGGTTGACGAAAAAATATTCAATGAGTATACGTCGTTGTCATTACGTTACCCTCCGCGCTTCTCGCAAGTATCTACAGAGGAAGAGGCGTTGATGCTATTGGCCAACATTCCTTTTGACTTGGTTATCTGTATGCCGGGTATTGGCGACAATGATGCTTTCAGTATTGGCCGTCACATCAAAGCTTGTTATTCTCATCTTCCTATTGTGGTGCTGACTCCTTTTAGCCACGGCATAACCAAACGAATAGCCAATGAGGATCTTAGTGCGTTCGATTATATATTCTGTTGGCTCGGTAACACGGACTTACTCCTTTCCATTATCAAACTGATTGAGGATAAAATGAATCTGGAACACGACGTAGCCGAAGTGGGAGTTCAGCTTATTCTTTTGGTGGAAGATGGTATTCGTTTTTATTCTTCCGTATTGCCTAATTTATATAAGTTCGTGTTAAAGCAGAGCCAGG
The DNA here is from genome assembly GCF_000428125.1 of Bacteroides graminisolvens DSM 19988 = JCM 15093. Taxonomy (GTDB): domain Bacteria; phylum Bacteroidota; class Bacteroidia; order Bacteroidales; family Bacteroidaceae; genus Bacteroides; species Bacteroides graminisolvens. Next base: position 23,727 of record NZ_ATZI01000014.1, on the reverse strand, counting down.
AATTTTCTACCGAAGCTCTCAACGCTCACCAACGTACGTTGCGCATGCGTGGACGTCCGAAGATCGTATTGGCCCGTACTTACGAGGAGGCAACCGAAATATATTACCGATATAAGAATAATGTATTGGGAGTGATTACGGATGTGCGTTTTCCCCGACAAGGGAAAAAGGATGCATTGGCGGGAATTAAGCTATGTGATGAAATCCGTAGGGAAGATCCCTTTATTCCACTTATTATTCAATCGTCCGAAGCCGACAATGCGGCATACGCATCTAAGTATGGAGCTAGTTTTATTGATAAAAACTCCAAAAAGATGGATGTGGACCTGAGGCAGACGGTAGCCGATAATTTTGGTTTCGGTGATTTTGTGTTTCGCAATCCGGATACGTTGGAAAAGATAGCGAAAGTACAAAACCTCAAAGAACTTCAAAATATCATTTTTGCTGTTCCTGCCGAATCTTTTTTGTATCACATCAGCCGCAATCACATCTCTAAATGGTTGTACTCGCGTGCCATGTTTCCCATAGCGGAGTTTTTGAAGCCTATTACGTGGGATAGTTTACAAGATCTCGACGCTCACCGTAGAATTATTTTTGAGGCGATAGTGAAATACCGTAAGATGAAGAATCAGGGTGTGGTGGCTATTTTTAAGCGCGACCGTTTTGACCGCTACTCTAATTTTGCTCGTATCGGCGAAGGCTCTCTTGGAGGTAAGGGGCGTGGATTGGCATTTATTGACAACATGGTGAAACGTCATCCTGAATTCGAAGAGTTTGAAAATGCACGTGTGGTGATTCCCAAAACAGTAGTGCTTTGCACCGATGTGTTCGATGAATTTATGGAGTCAAATAACCTGTATCAGGTAGCGCTTTCTGATATGGATGATGATATGATATTGAGGTATTTTCTGAAAGCAAAGTTACCCGACGGATTGGTTGATGACTTCCTTACGTTTATGGATGTAGTGAAATCTCCTATCGCCATTCGTTCGTCGAGCCTGTTGGAAGATTCTCATTACCAGCCTTTTGCCGGGATTTATAATACCTACATGATTCCTTATCTGGACGATAAGTACGAGATGTTACGCATGTTATCAGACTCTATCAAAGGGGTATATGCTTCTGTCTACTTCAAAGACAGTAAGGCTTATATGCAGGCTACTTCCAATGTTATTGATCAGGAGAAGATGGCCGTTATTCTTCAGGAAGTAGTGGGTACTCAGTATGGCGACAAATATTATCCTTCCATGTCGGGAGTGGCACGTTCGTTGAATTACTATCCTATCGGAAACGAGAAACCCGAGGAAGGAACGGTTAATTTGGCGTTAGGATTGGGCAAATATATTGTAGATGGCGGAATGACTCTTCGTTTCTCTCCTTACCACCCTAACCAGGTGTTGCAAACCAGTGAACTGGATATTGCGTTGAAAGAAACACAGACTCGTTTTTATGCACTCGATTTGAAGAATGCAGGACAAGACTTCTCTATAGACGACGGGTTCAACTTGCTGAAGTGTCATGTGAAGGAGGCTGAAAGTGACGGCTCTTTGCAATACATCGCTTCTACGTTTGATCCGTATGATCAAGTGATACGTGACGGACTCTATCCCGGCGGACGTAAAGTGATTACGTTTGCGAATATATTGCAGCATGACGTCTTTCCGCTGGCTCGTATTTTACGATTGGTACTTAAATATGGTGAAATGGAGATGCGCCGCCCTGTAGAGATTGAATTTGCTGCTAACATGGATCATGATAGTCGTTCGGGCGCTTTTTATCTGTTGCAGATTCGTCCCATTGTAGATTGCAAGGAAGTAATTGATGAAGATTTATCGGCCATACCCGACGAAGAAACTCTTTTCCGTTCCGCAAATTCGCTTGGTAACGGCATCATGAATGATGTATATGATGTGGTATACGTTAAGACAGATAACTATTCGGCTTCTAACAATCAATTCATCGCTTATGAAATTGAAAAGTTGAATAAACAGTTTCTTGCCGAGGGACGCAATTATGTGCTGGTAGGACCCGGAAGATGGGGTAGTAGTGATACTTGGTTGGGCATTCCGGTGAAATGGCCGCATATTTCGGCTGCTAAGGTTATTATTGAAGCCGGACTCACCAATTATAGGGTTGATCCGAGTCAAGGCACTCATTTCTTTCAGAATCTCACCTCGTTTGGTGTGGGTTATTTTACGATTAATGCCTTCATTAATGAGGGAGTATACGATCAGAAATTTCTAAATGTCCAACCTGCTGTTACGGAGACTAAGTTTCTCAGACATGTGCGTTTTGCTAACCCTCTGGTTATCAAAATGGATGGAAGAAAAAAACAAGGAGTTGTCCTGAAACCCCTTTTGTGATCATGTGATACAGAATATATGAGAAAGAGACCGGTAATCCCTAAAGGGCCGGCCTCTTTCATTTTTATAAGAGAGAGAGAAGATTATAAAATACCTTGTGCCATCATAGCTTTCGCTACTTTCATAAAGCCTGCCACGTTAGCACCTTTTACGTAGTTAACGTATCCGTCGGCTTCAGTACCATATTGAACACAAGCTTCGTGAATGCTTTTCATGATATCTTTCAGTTTGTCATCCACTTCTTTTTCGCTCCAGCTAAGTTTGATGGAGTTCTGAGTCATTTCAAGACCAGAAACCGATACTCCACCAGCATTGGCTGCTTTACCCGGAGCATATAATATCTTAGCATCTTGGAATACTTTGATAGCTTCAGGAGTAGAAGGCATGTTGGCACCTTCACTTACAGCCATACATCCGTTGGCTACCAGTTCGCGTGCATGATCGCCGTTTAACTCATTCTGAGTTGCCGAAGGAAGAGCGATATCGCACTTTTCACCCCAAGGTTTAGCTCCTTCCACATATTTACAACCATATTTGTCGGCATACTCGCGGATACGTCCACGGTATACATTCTTTAATTCCATGATGTAGTCCAGTTTTTCTTTGTCAATTCCGGCCGGATCATAGATGTATCCGTCAGAGTCAGACATTGTGACTACCTTACCACCCAGTTCCAATACTTTTTCAGCAGTATACTGAGCTACGTTACCTGAACCCGAAATAGTACAAACTTTACCTTTCAAATCAGTTCCTTTCATTTTCAGCATTTCCATCAGGAAGTAGATGTTACCGTATCCGGTAGCTTCGGGACGGATCAATGAACCACCGAACTCACGACCTTTACCAGTGAAAGTACCTGTAAATTCACGAGTGAGTTTTTTATACATACCGAACATGAAACCCACTTCGCGTCCGCCAACACCGATGTCACCGGCAGGTACGTCAGTTTCAGGACCAATGTGGCGCCAAAGTTCAAGCATGAACGATTGTATGAAACGCATCACTTCTCCGTTCGATTTACCACGTGGAGAGAAATCAGATCCCCCTTTACCACCACCCATAGGTAGAGTAGTCAACGAGTTTTTGAATGTTTGTTCAAAAGCCAGGAACTTCAAGATTGACAAGTTAACCGAGCTATGGAAGCGGATTCCGCCTTTGTACGGACCAATCGCATTGTTGTGCTGCACACGGTAACCCATGTTTGTTTGCACGTTACCTTTGTCGTCTACCCAAGTAACTCTGAACTGGTATACTCTGTCGGGTATGCACAAACGCTCAATCAGATTCGCTTTGTCAAACTCAGGGTGCTTGTTGTACTCTTCTTCGATGGTAGCCAGAACTTCTTCAACTGCCTGGTGGTACTCTGGTTCGTTCGGAAAACGAAGCTTCAGAGTGTCTAAAACTTTAGCTGCATTCATTAGAATAAATCTTTTGTTGGTTGTTGTAAATTAGTTAGCGGTTGCAAAAATAGATATAAAAAATGTTTTCTCAAACAATTTATAAATAAAATAGGCGATTAAATGTCAATTAGTACATTTAATCGCCTTTAAGTTATAAAATAGATACTATTTATCCTTTCTTTAGAGACTTGTAAACCGGAATAAAGACGAATCCACCCGATATGAGTAACATAACAATCGTTGGTCCATCAATTTGCTTTGCATTAACCAAAACCAGGTAACACAATGCCACCCATAAAAGGATAATGCATACTATTTGTGTTTTGGACAATTTACGTTTCATTTGATACTGGCTTTTTTCTTATCAACTAAGGCATCAATCACTGCAACTGCAGTAATGTTCACTATGTCACGAACCGAGCTTTCAATATCTGTGAAATGAATCGGTTTATTCAACCCCATCTGAATAGGGCCAATGAGTTCGGTGTCCGTCATTGCCTGAATGAGTTTATAACCGGAATTCGCAGAACTTAGGTTCGGGAATATCAGCGTATTTACATCCTTACCTTTCAAACGTGTAAACGGATATTTAGCGTCTCTTAATTCCGTGTTCATGGCAAAGTTAACCTGCATTTCTCCATCTATGGCTAATTCAGGATAATTTTTGTGCATAAAGGAAACTGCTTCGTGCACTTTTGCCGGACTGCCCGCCTGGTCGGAACCAAAGTTCGAATAAGAAAGCATAGCCATTATGGGAGTATGGTTGAAGAACCGCACGGTGTGCTCTGCCAGTTTGGCTACATCGATGAGTGTGTCCGTGTCGGGATGGCGGTTAATCAGCGTGTCGGCCAAGAAGTACGTTCCCTTTTTTGAGTTCAGGATGTGCATGGTGCCGAAGTGTTTATATTCAGACCTGATTCCGATTACTTCTTTTGCCACCTTTATCGTGTTGGTATACTTGGTGTACAAGCCGGTTATCATAGCATCGGCATCACCCGTTTCCACCATCATCATACCGAAATAGTTTCGCTCAAACATCTTATCGTTAGCTTCATCGTAAGTAGCACCTTCGCGAGCGCGCTTCTCGGCTAATATGTGAGCGTAACGTTCGCGGCGCTCCGTTTCACGGTCGTGTCGCAAATTCACAATCTCAATACCTTCCAGGTTCAAATCAAGTTCTTTGGCCAACTTCTCTATCTTTTCGTCGTTACCTAACAAAACGGGATGACAAATACCTTCCGCCTTGGCTTCAACGGCAGCTTTCAACATGTTTGGGTGACCACCTTCTGCAAATACCACCCTTTGAGGGTTTTGGCGTGCTGTTTCGTATAGCTGGCGGGTTAGCTTTGATTCATAACCCATCAACTCGCGTAAACGCAGTTTGTAAGCATCCCAGTCTTCAATCTGTTTGCGTGCTACACCCGATTGCATGGCGGCTTTAGCCACAGCCATAGATACTTCTGTTATCAGTCGGGGATCAACCGGTTTGGGAATGAAGTACTCCGGACCGAAAGTCAGGTTATTCACATGGTATGCAGCATTTACCACATCAGGTACCGGCTGTTTGGCGAGGTTCGCAATGGCGTGGACGGCAGCAATTTTCATCTCCTCATTGATAGCGGAAGCTTGAGTATCCAGAGCACCACGGAAAATATAAGGGAATCCAATTACATTGTTAATCTGATTAGGATAGTCGGAACGGCCGGTTGACATCAGCACGTCGGGACGTGATGCCATGGCATCTTCGTAAGATATTTCAGGAACCGGATTGGCCAGTGCAAACACAATGGGAGATGCAGCCATGCTTCTTACCATATCCTGAGACAACACATTGCCTCTTGAAAGGCCCAAAAATACATCGGCACCTTTTATAGCCTCTTCCAACGTGTGTATATCTGTTCTGTTTGTAGCAAAATACCGTTTTTGCTCATTCAGATCGGTGCGATTCTTGCTGATTACACCTTTGCTATCCACCATGACGATATTTTCCAGACGAGCTCCGAGTGAAACATAAAGTTTGGTGCAGGAAACAGCCGAAGCACCCGCACCATTCACTACGATCTTCACATCCTCAATCTTTTTGTTGGCTACTTGCAGAGCGTTGATCAGTCCGGCACTCGATATGATAGCCGTGCCATGCTGGTCATCGTGCATCACCGGTATGTCCAGCTCTTCTTTAAGTCTTCTTTCAATTTCGAAACATTCCGGTGCTTTTATATCTTCCAGATTGATACCACCAAAGGTGGGAGCGATGGCTTTAACAGCCTCAATGAATTTATCGGGATCTTTCTCTTCTATTTCAATGTCGAATACATCAATACCGGCATAAATTTTAAAAAGCAATCCTTTTCCTTCCATTACAGGCTTACCGCTCAGTGCGCCAATATCGCCCAAACCCAGTACGGCTGTACCATTAGAGATAACCGCGACCAGATTTCCTTTAGCTGTGTATTTGTACGCATCCTGAGGATTCTTTTCTATTTCCAGACAGGGTTCAGCCACACCCGGAGAGTAAGCCAGTGATAAGTCTGTTTGTGTACTGTAAGGTTTGGTAGGTACAACCTCAATCTTTCCGGGTTTGCCTTGAGAGTGGTAAAGCAAGGCTGCTTCTTTTGTAATTTTTGCCATATTCCAATATAATTGCTTAAATTAGTATCTACCCGCAAATTTAGCAAATAATGCGATGAATTGTTTTTATTTTGCCTTATTTCGCTTTAATTTAAATGCAAACAGGGCTAAATTTTATTAAATTATTTAGCCCTGTCCTTATATACTATGTATCTATCCTTTCGAAGGACTTAAATCTGTTCTAATGCTTGTTCGATATCTGTTATGATATCATCGGCATTCTCTATACCAACCGACAAACGGATGAGATCGGGTCGGACTCCAGCTTCCAATAACTGTTCATCGGTGAGCTGGCGGTGCGTGTGACTGGCCGGATGCAGTACGCAGGTTCGTGCGTCGGCCACATGTGTAACGATGGCTACTAGTTGTAGGGCATCCATAAAACGAATGGACACTTCCCGACCACCTTTTAAGCCGAAAGAGATTACCCCGCATGAACCATTGGGCATGTATTTTTGTGCTAGTTCGTAATACTTGTTATCGGGCAGGCCGCAATAATTAACCCAAGCCACCTTATCATTGTTATGCAGATAGGTAGCAACGGCGAGTGCATTTTTACAATGTTGAGGCATACGAAGATGCAACGTTTCCAATCCGATGTTTAGCAAGAATGCATTTTGCGGACTTTGAGTACTTCCCAAATCACGCATTAATTGTGCGGTAGCTTTGGTTATGTAAGCCATCTTACCGAAAGCTTTTGAATAAGTTAATCCGTGATAAGATTCGTCGGGAGTACAAAGGCCGGGGAATTTATCGGCATGCGCATCCCAGTCAAAGTTACCACTATCTACTATGCAGCCGCCAACCGATGTGGCATGTCCGTCCATGTATTTGGTGGTTGAATGCACCACGATATCTGCTCCCCATTCGAACGGACGGCAGTTGATGGGAGTAGGGAAGGTATTGTCAACAATGAGCGGCACTCCTTGCTTGTGTGCAATGCGGGCAAACTTTTCAATATCAAGTACCTCTAAAGAAGGGTTAGAGATGCTTTCGCCGAACAACGCTTTCGTGTTAGCCTGAAAAGCTTTCTCAATCTCCTCATCCGGAGCATCGGGGCTCACAAACGTAACCTCAATACCCAGTTTCTTGAGTGTAACGGCAAACAAGTTAAACGTGCCACCGTAAATGGATGATGAACACACAAAATGATCGCCCGCCTGACAAATGTTAAAGATAGCGTAGAAGTTGGCCGCTTGTCCGCTTGCCGTAAGCATGGCCGCCACACCACCTTCCAACGCAGCTATTTTAGCAGCAACAGCATCGTTTGTAGGGTTCTGTAAGCGAGTATAAAAATAGCCGCTCTCCTCCAAGTCGAAAAGTCGGGCCATTTGTTCGCTGGTGTCATATTTGAATGTCGTACTCTGATAGATGGGCAACACACGCGGCTCACCTTTTTTAGGCGTCCATCCCGCCTGAACACACAAGGTCTCCGGATTGAATTTCTTACTCATAATGATTTGGTATCTATATCAAATTATAATACGTTTTACTTTGTGTGGCAAATGTACCCGATTTTTTTTTTATTACCCGCTTTCTTTCAGATTAGATTTATTAACCATAAAATTTTGTTTTTATATTGTGTGCAATATAATTTTGCACCATTAATTATAAAACAACTTATATGGAAGCAACAATTTTCGATTTAAAAGCAACCGATAACAAAGGCGGAGAAGTCGATTTCTCTCAGTACAAGAATCAGGTGATGCTGATTGTCAACACAGCCAGTAAGTGTGGTTTTACTCCCCAATACAAAGCGTTGGAGGCGTTGCATCAAAAGTATAAAGACAAAGGACTGGTGGTAATTGGCTTTCCCTGCAATCAGTTTGCCAAACAAGAGGCAGGGAATGACAGCGAGATAGCTGCATTTTGTGAATTGAATTACGGAGTCACTTTTCCTCTGATGGCAAAGAGTGATGTGAACGGTAAGGATGCCAATCCCGTTTTTCGTTTTCTGAAGAAGAAAGCACCCGGTTTTATCTTTTCGGCTGTGAAGTGGAATTTTACGAAATTCCTGGTTGACCGCAGTGGTAAACGAGTTCTCCGCTTTTCACCGACAACAGATCCAGGCTCATTGGAGGCAGATATTGAACGATTTCTGGCTTCATCTGTTGATTAAATAAAAAGACTTATGGCATACGAAGAACTACTCCTATCCAATCAACTCTGCTTTTTGGTTTACCGATTGGACAGAGAAATTAATGCCCGGTACCGCCCTTTGCTGGCGGAACTGGGACTTACTTATCCGCAATACCTGGTTATGCTGGTTTTGTGGGAGGAAGACAACCTTAGCATCTCTGCTGTTTGCGAACGGCTAAAGCTGGATACCGGCACTATTTCTCCTCTTATTAAAAGACTGGAAGGATTGAAACTAGTCAAACGCAAACGCTCTAAAGAAGATGAGCGTTCCGTTCGTGTGAAACTCACCCAGGCAGGCAGCGAACTCCGAGAGAAAGCCAGACCGATACCGGCTAAACTCGGTTCTTGTGTATCGCTTACGCTGGAAGAGTATCAGGAATTTAAGACCACTCTCGAGAATATGCTGACCAAAATGGATCAGCAGAAGGAAGCATAAATATCTTCCATGATAAGACCGGCCAGTGTAAAACCAAAAATGGCGGTGGTGTGAGCCACCGTTCCGTTGATGCGTGCCTTTTTGCTGCACCATTCGTGATTGACCAGCTCCGGATCACCGGGACCGTTTTTTGTCTTCGGACAGAGGCAGGCTGCAGTTCCGCAGGCACTGTTGCCTCCTTTGTTTTCGAGCAATTCCTCGCTATACACGCACAAGAACTTTTTGGCCGGCTTTTCCCCTTTTTTCAGTCGCCTGCGCAACGCAGCCGCTAGCGGACAACCCTTCACTTTCCAGAATTCAGCTACATTTATCTTGGTCGGATCCATTTTCAATGCAGCCCCCATCGAAGAGACGAACCGCGCCGGTGTACGAGTCGCCGTACGAATGAGATGAACCTTGTTTTCCAAACTGTCAATGGCATCTACAATGTAATCATACGTATCCAGTTCAAACGAGTCGGCCGTTTCTTCGCTGTAAATCTGCTGCAAAGCACGAATCTCTGCTTGAGGGTTTATGTCGAGTAACCGTTCTTTTAACGCCTCCACTTTGACCTGCCCCACTGTTTTGGTGGTAGCCATGAGCTGACGGTTTACGTTGGTAACACATATCCGGTCGGAATCTACCAGTGTCAGTTTGCTTACTCCCGATCTGACAAGGCTTTCCGCACACCAGCTTCCAACCCCACCCACGCCGAAAATGATCACTTTCACGTTGGCGATGCGATCCATTACCTCGTCGCCCAATAACAATTCCGTTCTTTTGAAGATACCTTTTTCCAATCCCATTTTAATTCTTTTCCAAATTCAGAGCGCAAAAATACAATAAATATTCCACTTACACAGAGGCCACATAAAAAAAGCAGTGCCAACAGCTGCCTCAGTAGAAGCATCAGTCGGCACCGCCTTGAAGTCCGGTTCTTCTTTATTTCAAGATACCGTTGTTATTTTCTTCCGATTCACGCACGAAGTTGATGATGTTTTCTATCTCCGGGCTCATGGGAACCTGATCATGAATACGCATCAACGCATCGAAAGTACTTGTATTTCCGTGATAAATCAAGCGGTAAGCCGTGGCTATGTGCTTTTGAATTTTCTCAGGGAAATTGTTTTTGGTCAGCACAATGCTGTTGATGTCATAATAATGCGTGGGGTTACCCGATACGATGATGTAAGGAGGAATATCCTTGTCGAAACGGCAACCGCCTCGGACCATACTCCACTGAGCCACGTGTGCTCCCTGTACCACCGCCGAGCTGCCGATGATAGCATGGGAATCAATCACACTGTTGCCCGATACCTTCACACCGTAACCAAACACACAATGATCGGCAATCTTGCTGTCGTGCGAAATGTGCACCCCTTCGAACAGCGTGTTCTTGTTACCCAGTACCGTGGCATCACCCTTGAACGTGGCACGGTTAATCACCACATTTTCGCGGATGGTGTTGTCGTTGCCTATAATCAGCTCCGACTCATCACCGGTGAAGTTGAAATCTTGCGGCAAAGCCCCCAGCACCGTGTTTTGAAACACACGGTTGCCCGATCCCATCTTCGTACCTTTGAGCACGCTCACGAATGGCATGATCACACAGTTATCGCCTATCTCCACATCCTTTTCAATGTAGGCAAACGGATATATCTCTACGTTCTTCCCGATCTTTGCGCTCGGGTCAACGAATGCTTGCGGACTAATCATAATCTATCCTTGTTTAAACGGTTCCACATTATCTTCCTCCTCCCAGTGCATAGTAAAGGTTTACCACCGCCTGCATGCGGTAGAAATCATCCGATACCTTTGACAGCTGAGCACCCAGTAGCGACTTCTGTGCGGTAAGCACCTCCAGGTAGCTGGCCGAACCTAAGTTGAACAACTGTTGCGTATAGTTTACCACTCTTTCCAGCGAGCGAACCTGATCAGCTTCCAATCGGCTTTTCTCGGTCGACGAGTTGTAGAGTACCAGCGCATTGCTTACCTCGCTACCCGCATTGAGCAACGAATACTGGAATGCCAATAACGCCTCTTCCTGCTGAGCCTTTGCCACTTTCAGGTTAGCGATGAGCTGACCCTTGTTGAACAGCGGTTGCGTAAGCGAACCCACAGCGGAAGCAATCATCTTTCCCGGGTTTAGAATAGCCGCCCCTGCATTGTTGGTCCAACCCAACGCACCTGTAATGGTGAGGCTGGGGTAGAAGGCCGAATAAGCCTGGTTGGTTACGTAGTACGCCGAAGCCAAAGACATTTCGCTCTGCTTCACATCCGGACGGTTAGCCAATAGCTGCACCGGTACACCTGTTGCCAGATGAGCGGGTAACTCCTGCTCGTCAATACGACCGCGGTCAACCGTTTGCGGAACCTGACCCAGTAAGAGCGACAATGAATTTTCCGTTTCACGAATCTGTCGGCGCAATTCCGCCAGCGAAGCCTGCACACTCAAATAGTTTGCTTCAGTGGAAGACACGGCCGATTCGTTGGCACTACCAATCGTCATCAGCTTACGGGTTGTTTCCACGCTCTGCTTCCACGCTTCCGCAGTTTCCAAGCTGATCTCCAATTGCTTGTCGAGCATCAGCAACGTATAATACGTATTGGCAATGCTGGCTATAACACGTGTTTTTACCGCCTGTTGATAAGCCTTGCTTTGCAACAACAATGCCTTCTTGCTTCTTTCAGCGTTCAGTAACTTACCGAATAAATCAACCTCCCAGCTGGCACTTACAGGCAGTTGGTACGTCTGTGTTGCTTTGGCATGATCAAAGCTGCTTACCGTACCTTGCGGAGTGAGTGCGAACGAAGGCAGGAATGACAACCGTGCCGAAGTTAACATCGCTTCCGCCTGTTTCACCTTCAGTGAAGCCGACAACAGATCGGTGTTATTCTCCAAACCCTTCTGAATGAGCGCTTGCAGCTTCGGGTCGGTGAATACCTCCGTCCACGGCAAGTTGCCCATGTTGGTCGTGTCGGTCACCGCCAGCGTGTCATTTACCGACGCTGTATCGCGGTACAAACCGCTTGTGGTAACATCCGGACGATCATACGATGAGTAGATGCGGCAGCTGCTCAGCAGAGCAGTTGCACACACCATTAATAATATCTGTTTTTTCATTTCTTTTTATCCTTATGTAGATTAGTATACTGCTCAAGCTCTGCCTTGATCACCTGTTGGTTGGCACCTTCCCAATGCAACGGCTTAATCTTCTCCTGAATAGACTGGAAGATGACAAAGAGTGCGGGAACGATGAAAATCTGGCAAATCATACCAATTAACATACCGCCTACAGCACCTGTACCGAGCGAGCTGTTACCGTTAGCACCAACCCCCGATGCAAACATCAGCGGCAGCAAACCGATAATCATGGCGAACGAAGTCATCAAGATGGGTCGCAAACGAGCTGCAGCCGCCAAGATGGCACTCCAGGTGATAGCCATACCCGTTTTCCTTCGCTCCAGAGCGAACTCGGTAATCAGAATGGCATTCTTGGCAAGCAACCCGATCAGCATGATCAACGCAATCTGCAAATAGATATTGTTCTCCACACCCATCATGTTGGCAAAGATAAACGTACCGGCCAAACCGAAGGGCAGTGACAAGATCACCGTCAGCGGCAGAATGTAACTTTCGTACTGCGCACTCAAGATGAAGTATACGAACATGATACACAACAAGAAGATCACAGCCGTAGAGTTGCTGGAACTCTGTTCCGAACGGGTCAGTCCGGCAAACTCATAGCCATAGCCGGCAGGTAGTGTCTGGGCAGCCACCTCTTGAATCGCCTTGATGGCATCACCCGAACTGTATCCGGGAGCCGGAGAACCATTCACACCCATGGAGGTAAACATGTTGAAACGGCTGATGTTTTGCGGACCGTATATTTTCTTCATGGTGATGTACTCACTGACAGGAGCCATTTCACTACCGTTGCGCAAATAGATATTGTTCAGTGACTCGGGACTTATACGATAGTTGGCATCCGCCTGAATCATGACACGATACAACTTACCGAAACGGTTGAAGTTCGATGCATACAATCCACCGTAATACCCCTGCAAGGTGGTCATCACATCGGCCGGACTGATACCTGCCCGTTTACACTTAGCCACATCCACGTCAATCATGTATTGAGGGAAGCGAGGGTCAAACGTACTTTGAGCAGCAGCAATTTCAGGTCTTTCGGTCAGCTTGGCCAAGAATCCCTGCGCAATGCCGAAGAACTTATTGATATCACCACCGGTTTTATCCTGCAAGTTGAACTCGAATCCGTTAGTTATACTGAATCCCGGAATCATAGGTGGAGCAAAGATCAGAATCTGCGCATCTTTGATGGTGCTAACCTGTGCATACATCAGTCCGATGACTGAGTTTACATCCTGTCCTTTCTCCTCACGCTCTTCCCACGGTTTGAGACGACAGATGATGGTACCGTATGAACTACCTTGTCCGGCCAAGAAGCTGTAACCCGATATCTGAGAACGGAACTTCACCAGCGGATTCATTTCCAGCATCTTATCAACCTGATTCATGACTACCTGAGTTTTCTCCAGCGAAGTACCGGGAGGCAAACTGACAGTGATAAAGAACGTACCTGTATCCTCGTTAGGAACCAGTCCGGTACGCGTTTTCATCATCAGGAATCCCAGCAGCAATGTAGCTACCACGAATGTACCCAGTGAAAGCCATTTGCGTTTGATAAAGAACTGAACCCCGTTTTTATATTTATTCAACGTTACATCATAAGCCGCGTTGAATGCTTTGTGGAAACGATCTATGCGACTAAGTTTCTTCTCGCCGTGACCTTCCTGATGCGGTTTCAGTAAGATAGCACAAAGAGCCGGACTCAACGTCAAGGCGTTGACAGCCGAAATCACGATGGCGATAGCCAGCGTCACACCAAACTGCGTGTAGAACACACCCGAAGTACCCCCCATGAACGTAACCGGAATAAACACGGCCGCCATAACCAGCGTAATAGAAACGATAGCACCGCCAATTTCACTCATGGCATCGATAGACGCCAGTCGGGCCGACTTATACCCCTCGTCGAGCTTGGCATGCACGGCTTCCACCACCACGATGGCATCATCCACCACAATGGCTATGGCCAGCACCAGAGCGAAGAGCGTCAGCAAGTTGATGCTGAAACCAAATATCGAAAGGAAGAAGAACGTACCCACCAATGATACCGGAACAGCAATAGCCGGAACCAGTGTAGAGCGGAAGTCCTGCAAGAAAATATATACCACGATGAACACCAAGATAAATGCCTCGATCAACGTCTTAATTACCTCGTGAATTGAAGCATACAAGAAGTCGTTACTGTTCATCATCTCATCATACGTCACACCCGGAGGAAAACTCTTCGAAGCCTCCTCAAGTGTTTGCTGTACATCTTTTACAATCTGAGTAGCGTTTGATCCCGCTGTTTGATACACGGCACAAACCACACCCGGCGTACCTTGCGAGAATGTTTCTACCGAGTAGCTAAGGCCACCCAGTTCCACACGCGCCACATCTTTCAGACGTAACACCTCACCGTTTTCGGTAGCCCGGATAACAATATTCTCAAATTCGCTTGTTTCCTGCAAACGACCTTTGTAACGCATTACATATTGAAAGGACTGGTTGCCACTTTCACCAAACTGCCCCGGAGCCGCCTCAATGTTCTGTTCGGCCAATGCAGCTGTTACGTCGCTCGGAACCAGTTTATACTGCTTCATCACATCCGGTTTCAACCAAATACGCATTGAATACGTCTTGGCACCGAAAGCCTGTGCACTACCCACACCCGAGATACGTTTAATCTGCGGTAAGATGTTGATGTTTGTATAGTTTTGCAAGAACTCCTCACTGTAACGGCCGTCTGTGCCGTGAACAGAGAAGATCACCAACATACTGCTCTGGCGTTTTTCGGTAGTTACACCCACCTTTACGACCTCGGCCGGTAACAAGTTGGTAGCCGACGATACACGGTTCTGCACATTGACGGCAGCCATATCGGGGTCCGAACCCTGCTTAAAGTAAATGGTAATGGTAGCACCACCACTATTTGTTGCACTGGAAGTCATGTACGTCATGTTTTCCACACCGTTTATGGCCTCTTCCAGCGGAGCAATCACACTATTGAGCACAGTCTGTGCATCGGCGCCAGGGTAACTGGTACTTACCTGAATGGTAGGCGGTGCAATATCCGGATATTGTGTTACGGGCAGGGAAAACAATCCCAAGACACCCAGTATCACTATCAGGATAGAGATAACCGTGGAAAGCACCGGGCGGTTAATGAATTTATCTAATTTCATGATTCTGTCTTAACTAATTAATTCGTTTACTAGCAGTGACGCTTATTTCTTCTTTCCGGCCAGTCCGGCACTCATGTGAACCGCCTGTTCCTGTTTGGCTGCCGATTCAGCTTCTGTAATCGGTTTAATCTGCATACCGTCTTGCAACGAAGCAATACCTTCCACCACAATGCGGTCGCCGGCTTTCAGTCCGGCAGTCACCAAGTAGTCGGCTCCGTTATCGAGCTGAGCCACCTCAATCATCGTGCTGGCCACCTTGTTATCGGCTTTTACTACATAAACATACTTCTTATCTTGCACCTCAACGGTAGCCGTTTGCGGAATCAAGATCACATTGTCTGATTTATAAGGAATAACCACAGAACCCGATCCACCGCTTTTCAGTAAGTGATTAGGGTTTTTGAATGTAGCACGCAAGCGAACCGATCCGGTTGACTGATCGATCACCCCACTTACCGTTTCAATTTTACCGGTTTCAGTGTACACCGATCCGTCGGCTAGTTTCAGTTGTACAGCCGGGAAACTCTTTAGTACATTGGCAGTCGTACCGTTTTGGCGAGACATCTCCAGCAACTGTTTTTCCGTCATGGAGAAGTACACAAACATCTCATCGATGTTAGATACCGTTGTGAGCGGAGTAGCAATGCTTGAACTAACCAAACTACCTACACGATAAGGGATAGTACCCACCACCCCGTTCGACGGACTGGTTACGTTGGTGTATGATAAGTTTTGACGTGCTGTAATGAGTTGAGCTTTCGCCTGACTCAAGTTTGCTTCTGCCGTGATTCGATTATTCTCTGCCATTTGCAGTTCATAGCTTCCTATGATTTTCTGATCAAACAAATCCTTCTTATTCTTAGCGGTGAGTACTGCTGTAGCCACAGCCGCCTGTGCTACTTTCACAGAAGCCTCGGCCTGCTGAACAGCTGCTTTGTATTGTACGGGATCAATTACAAAGAGAGTTTGTCCTTTGCGGACCACATCACCTTCGTCAACGCCAAGTTTCGTAATGAAACCGCCAACTTGCGGTCTGATTTCGATGTCCTGTTTACCTTCGATGGCAGCCGGATACGAACTTTGCAGTTCAGTATTGGTGGTTTGCAGTGTGCGTACTGCATACTCCAACTGCCCTTCCATGCCACCCTGCTGTTTGTTTCCGCAGGAAGCGAGTGAGATACTAAGAGCAAAAACGGCTAGTTGCCATGCTCTGCTAGTAAGGGAACGGTTAATTTTCGTTTTCATACTTTCTTAAGTGTATTGTATAATTCTGGACTAATATTAATAACGTATGTTTTGTTTTTGTGTTTTCAAAATACCCCATAAAGTTAACATGCTATCCTATTCATGATTTAATAATTTAAAGAAAACTTTTTTATATATACTAGTTTTTGCGTGCAAATGTAGCATAATAAAGTATAACTTGTAACTTCTTAACGCGTAATATTAATTTTTTTTTGCCTTGGTTAACGGCTTTCTGTTTCTCTTTGTTCCGTTTGTCGTATTTAACTTCTGATAAATCACACTCCGCCCTCTTTTTTTATGATTTATTTACATTGCCCGACAATTATGTGTAACTTGGCGCCACGAATATAAAACATTGATTGTTTGTGCCATTGTAAAAACGAGACATTTTCTGCTTGCACGTTTATACGACCTTCCTCCCAGAGAAAAAAAATGTGGTTTACCCTCACTTACCCTCACTAACCTACTTGAAATCCCTTGTCAATAGGCTATGCAGAGGAGTGATAGTAAAAAATGTCTACCACTAAATTAACAGTTTTACCCTCACTATCTATCACTTTTAACTAAGTCTATAGATTCATTAACTCCAATTTAACTAAAAAAGCGACGATGTTTCGCCTATTTCGAGTGTTTTTGATGAAAAAAGTCCTTGTTATGACCTCATAGTTCTTCGTTTAAGGCATATACTTGGTTGCTTCGATGTGTTTTTGCGTTGATTCGTTTTTGAATAAAGTTGTTCTAAACTTACCGGATACTAAGCCCTTTTCTGCCGACAACTAGTTCGTCACGCATACCCGTTCCATTCGTCCCCGCATGCGGTGACTCATAGCCCCGCATGCGGGGACATTCGTCACAGGTAGCGGGGACGAACTGTATATAAAAAGGAAATGGCTTAGTTTGCCTAGCCAATTTGCTTAGCGTAGAGCTTCTTAGCCAAATTCGATAATGTAAGTCGGCCAAACTAAGGACTAAAAATCGGCCAAACTAGAGAATATTAAATTATTTGTTTGGTTTTTGTGAAGAGAAATGTGTATCTTTATGGCCGGAAAAATCACGTTGATTGACCTTAAAAATATACCGTTTGAAGATAACACATATAAAAGACAACGGCAAAACTAAGACTTGTCGTGTACTGATGCTGGACGAACTTGTTCAGCTTCTCTGTGAAAAGAAATCCAAGGACTTGATAGATGACATGCGATACGAACTGAAGTACGCCCGAAAAGGTGAACAAGCGTTTTGCGTGCAAAAGATTCCACAAATAATTCCTGCCGCGACTTATCGAAAAGTCAAGGGCGTTATTCAACAAACCGGTTACAACGGAGTGGTGCAGCTCGAAGTCAATGATCTGGCGGGCGAGCACGAAGCACGCATGGTGAAACAAACCGTGGCCGATTTGCCTCAGACATTGCTGGCCTTTACCGGGTCGAGCGGACGAAGTGTGAAGATATGGGTGCGTTTTCAACGGCCCGACGGCAGTTTGCCCGATACCCGGCGTGACATGGAACTGTTTCACGCCCACGCTTACCGACAGGCATACCGCATCTATCAGCCTATGCTGAGCTTCCCAATCGAAATGAAAGAGCCGGTGATTGACAGAGCCTGCCGCTTCACGTTCGATGCCGAACCGTTCTACTCGCCTCAGGCTCAGCCGTTGGTGTTGCAGCAACCGCTGGAGATGCCTGCCGAATTGAGTTACAAAGAAGCCGTGACCTCGGAACCGGAGCCGATGAAGCGCATGCTGCCGGGTTACAGCAGTTATCATACCCTTTCGCTATTGTTTGACAACGCACTGAGTGATGCACTGAAAGGACAGAGCAGCGAGGAAGGAGAGGAGGAGTTCAAAGCTTTGCTGGTTCGCCTAGGCACGAATTGTTATAACTCGGGCATACCCGAAGACGATGCCGTGCGGTGGACTTACTACCATTACAGAGAGGAAGAACAAGAATTGCTGATACGCACCACGCTGCGCAATACGTATGAGATTGCCCGTACCCCTTTTGGCAGCAAACCCTGCATCAACCCCGAGATGGCGCTGGCCATAGCCACCGAAGAGTTTATGAAAAGACGGTACGAATTGCGTTACAACAACCAGATGGGCGAAGTGGAGTATCGCGAACGAAACACCTTTTGTTTCAGTTTCAAGCCTATAACGGAGCGTGTGCTCAACAGCATTGCTTTTAATGCGATGAAAGAAGGACTCAAAGTGTGGGACAGGGATGTGAAACGCTACTTGTACTCGGATGCTGTACCTGTGTTTAAGCCCATAGAAGAATACCTTTGCGACCTACCCCGGTGGGACGGACGCGACCGCATTCGCGAGCTGGCCGATGCTGTTCCCTGCAACAACCCTTTCTGGCGCGACTTGTTTTACCGTTGGTTTCTCAGCATGGTAGCCCATTGGAGAGGGTATAGCAATACTCACGCAAATAGCACATCGCCCTTGTTGGTTGGTCCGCAAGGGTCCAAGAAGTCGACTTTTTGCTTGTCCATCATGCCTCCCGAGTTGAGACAATATTACACAGACAGCATTGATTTCGGGCGTAAGCGTGATGCCGAACTGTTTTTGAATCGCTTTGGCTTGATTAATATTGACGAGTTCGATCAAATTACCACCAACCAGCAAGCCTTTTTGAAGCACATACTCCAGGCACCGGTGGTGAAAACCCGTCGCCCCCACGGTCGCAGCGTGCAGGAACTTCGTCGCTACGCCTCTTTTATTGGTACCAGCAACCACAAAGACCTGCTGACCGACACATCGGGTAGCCGTCGTTTCATCTGCATCGAAGTGACGGATGTGATTGATTTGAGTCGCCCCATACACTACGAACAGCTCTATTCGCAGGCCCTTGCCGCCATTTATGGTGGTGAACGCTATTGGTTTGACCGCGAAGAAGAGCAACTTGTTACCACACACAACCAAGATTTTCAGGAAGTATCACCCTTGGAAGAATTGTTTCAGCAATATTTTCGTCCCGCCAATAAGAACGAAGAAGGCGAGTGGTTGCTTGCCGTGGGCATATTGGAACACATTCGCCGCAAGAGTGCCTTGCGCCTCAGCACCGGTAAGATTGTGCACTTTGGTCGTTTGCTCACCCGCATTGGTGTTATTTCACGACGATGCAGTGAGGGAAAAGTTTATTTTGTGGTGAAAAAAGAGTAGCTTTCCTAAGAGTACAGATTTAATCTTATAAAGTGTATAAAAAAATACGGGCTGTTCAATCAGTCCGTATTTTTTTAGTTATGCATTTGCAACATTAAACTCTGCTTTTAGAATTGACACAATCTCTTTGACGCTGCTTATCTTTTTAGCTAAATAAGCGTTTGCACCGGCAAAAGTATATCCTTTTTGCATGTCGCCCTTGTAGGCGTTGTACAATGCTCGTATAATGCAGTAAGGACTTTTGGTGTAATCGCAGGTCTTAATGCAGTGCACAGGGCAATTTTTGGGAGTTTCCAATCCTGCACATACTCTTTCCATAAACGCACTGTTAATGGCGCGGCCCGGCATACCTACAGGGCTGTTTATAATTTGTATGTCTTCTTTCTTGGCTGAAATGTATGCTTGTTTGAACGCATCGGCAGCATCACATTCGTAAGTGGTAACGAAGATGGATCCCATTTGTACGCCCGAAACTCCAAGATTGATCAGGCGAGAGATGTCACTTCCGGTTGATATGCCTCCGGCTGCAATAACGGGTATCTGTTTGATTTCCTTGTATGAATTTGCTATTTCAATGACTCCGGGTAGGATTTCTTCCAGTGAAAATGATTCGTTGAAGATTTGATCTTTTTTAAATCCGAGGTGACCGCCGGCTTTAGGGCCTTCTACCACTATGGCATCGGGCAGGTAGTTATAATTTAGGTACCATTTTTCGCAGATTACTTTGGCGGCACGGGCCGACGATACGATAGGTACTAATTTGGTTTCACTGTCGGCGGTTTTGTAAAGGGGCAAGTCTAGTGGCAGCCCGGCGCCGGCAAAGATTATATCTGCTTTCTCGGCTATGGCAGTGCGTGCCATATCTGCAAAGTTTGATAGGGCTACCATGATGTTGACTCCGATTATTCCTGTGGTCTTTTCTCGGGCTATGCGCAACTCTTCTTGCAAACCCCAAATGCAATTTTGGAGAAAATCACCGTGTCCTTTGTGGATTAATCCTAATCCGGCACACGATATAACTCCTACTCCTCCTTCATTTGCAACGGCCGATGCCAGCCCCGAAAGAGATACTCCAACTCCCATTCCACCTTGTACTATGGGGAGTTTAACTTCTAAATTTCCAATAAAAAACGATTTCATCATACTTGAAATATGTCTCACAATTATGGCATAAAGGTAGTAGTTGGAGCATGAACACAAGTAGGACTTTTTTGCCTATTATAGGTACTTTCTGGCGTTTTAATGCTTATTGGCGAAATTTTTCCAGAAAGACAGAAGGGGAGAGGATGACTTTTTTCTTGAATATACGCGAAAAGTAAGAGGGGTCTTCAAAGCCGAGGTGGTAGGCAATGGTGCTGACGCTCAATTGACTGTACACTAAAAGGCGTTTGGCTTCGGCTATTTTAAGTTCCAGAAGAAATTGCTTGGCGGAGCTTCCTGCAAACTTGTGACATAGATCGTTGAGGGAGGCCAGTGATACTTGCAGGCTGTTGGCGTATTGTTCCATTGATTGAAACTTGATGTTTTTGGAAAGAATCAGTTCTTTAAATTGACTCAGCAGGGTGCTTTTTTCCTTATGATCGGTTTCAACTTCATGAATATCTTCTGAGATGAGGGAATAAAAATAAGATAGGTCAATCTCAATGCCTGAAGTTACGTTTTTATTAATCATATTCTCAATGACCAGTTTTAATAACGGAGTTTTCTCGCAGCTGAGGTCTATATAGGGTGAATGAACGGCTATTCCCAGCTGCGCAGCTACTGCTTTGTCGAACATAAGTACGTAGCCTTTTGCGTCATTGCTATACAGGCGGTTGTGTATTTGCTCCGGTGAGGTAAGGAATATTCTGTTGGGTTGAATGGAATATTCTGCGAAGTCAATAATGGCTGTTCCATTTCCTTCCGTGAACCAGGTGATGGAATAAAAATTTCGTTTATGGGGCCATGCTAAACCGATTTGATCTATTTTTTCAAGCGGACAAACGTAATTTAATACCTGCTTAGATAACGCAGGGCATATATCTTTAATGGTGTACTCCTTTAACATGGCTCAAAGATACGAATAATGTGATATTTGCAGTTTAAATTCGAAATTTTAACTAAGATTTGAGTTAAGATAGCGAATGTGGATGAGTAGGGCAGTTGAACTGCCAATATGTCCATTTCACACAGAAATGACTTTTTTGAACCGTTTTTTCATTCTATATTTGTTTTCAAACAAGTAAACATAGAAAATATGAAAAGATTATTTTTTGCTTTGGTCATAATACTAATAGGCGTAAAAGTCTCTGCCCAAGTTTCCGGTGATAAGATTTTAGGCAAATGGATTAACGAGGACAAAACTCGCATCATTGAATTTGTGAAGAATGGTTCAGCGTATGATGCTATTATTCGGAAAGCTGAGAATTCGGATGTAATTGGTCGGAAGCAAATTACGCAACTAGTTTCTGCTGGTGAGGGAGCTTATAATAATGGTATTATACACATTATAAAAGGAAATAAAACGGTGAATTGTAAGGCTAACCTCCTTACAAATGGAAAACTGGAAATAAAGGCAAGTAAAGGACTTATAAGTAAATCACAGGTCTGGGGCAGATATAATGAGGTGATAAAGAACTAAATAGTATTACCTATTTAAGTTAATTGCTCATATTTTATTCGGGTACGTATGTGCCATGAAATGTCAATGTTATTTTTATAAGATATAACTAACAAACATATAATTGTGTTTCTTATTTTTTCTTGTAGACTTTCTGATTTGCATAAAAAGATATTTAATGCGTAATCTAATTCTTGCGAGAAGGATGATTTTTGCATGTAACTCTGTGTCTCAAGGGCTATAGAACTATTTAAAAACAGTGGATTTATATTAATTAAGTTGAGGTGTTTGTTTCCAGCCCAATGTAGCAAGCAAATAATAGCGCATGCCAAATGGTCTTCCATACTGTTTTTTATGAATAGGTCGAAACTAAGTATAAATGATTTTTTATTAAAATGATGCTCGTTCTCAAATTCCTTAAAATTACTTTTACTGCTAAATTTCTGTTTTTTATTAGCTTTAATTGCCTTATGTATAGAATTTATGAGAAACATCTTATATCGAAATTGTACAAAAAAGTGGCTTTTAAGATTTAATATGTTTTCTCTGTGTATTTGGTGGCTCAGGGTATGTAAGTCTACGACGTTATTCATGTTATGATGGTTTTAAGGATTAAGTGATATACCAATACTAAGAAAAAATGCAGGGTCCTGATTAAAAGATAATATGTGTTCACTCATTTTCTTCCCGGTTTCAACTATTTTGGAATTTATCATTTGAGTTATGCCGGTTTTTATATATACAATAACGGGTTGGAAATTGTGTTCATAGGTTATTCCCGACTGGATAAGTATTTCTCTGTAGTTATAACTGTCTTTATATTTTTCTTTTTCGGGGTAAAGATAAAATTGATTTGTTCTGAGTTCGCTTGATAATGAGATTCTACCGTTTTTGCCCGTGTCATTTAATAAAGAAATTCGTTGCGGTAATATAGCTATCAAACTCCATTTTCTGCTTAATTTTTGTTGCCAGCTTAATATAGGGATTACGGGCGCTAATGCGGTTGCATCATAATTTAATGATAAACCGGCAGATAAAGTGCTAGTGGTAGTTTTTTTGAGAATTAGTAATGCACTACATGTTGCCTTCCACGATTCGATCTGTTTTTCACTACCGTCAACTATCAATGAAATGTTATACATAGCTGGCTTTCCGAAGGATCATACCGAAATCCTGAGGGGCTTTGATTGATAATCTTTATCTTTGGCCCAAAAACTTATGAATTACGATATCTTCCTTCGTTTTATCTTTCCCGATGGCATGTTTGATTACTTCAACATGGTTCGTTTCAATGAACTTGCCGATAAAGTTGAAATCTATTTTGAGGAGAAAAATAATCCTCCTGAAGAATATCAACAGGATAAGCTTGAAAGCAAAGGGTTCTATGAGGAAGTTCGTATGCATGATTATCCCATGCGTGGACGGAGCTGTATCCTTTATATAAAGAAACGCAGGTGGTA
>NZ_ATZI01000013.1 GCF_000428125.1 Bacteroides graminisolvens DSM 19988 = JCM 15093 | reverse complement strand
AAAGTTTTTTTTCGTTAAGCTACCTTCTAAAACTCTTTTAGCAAGAGCGAAGACCTAAACAA
Organism: Bacteroides graminisolvens DSM 19988 = JCM 15093; assembly: GCF_000428125.1. Lineage (GTDB taxonomy): Bacteria > Bacteroidota > Bacteroidia > Bacteroidales > Bacteroidaceae > Bacteroides > Bacteroides graminisolvens. The sequence goes on along the minus strand of NZ_ATZI01000013.1, from coordinate 91,542 downwards.
AAAAAGATCCTTTTTTGCGAACCGGACTGCAAAGATAAAGACTTTTTAGTTTCACTTCCAAACTTTCAGAGAAGTTTTTTTTTAAAAGTAAAACCGCATAAGTCAAACCCTACAGGCGCTTTATCAACATTTCAAGAAAACACTTTGTCTCTCTTGCAAAGCGGGTGCAAAAGTAGAAGCTTTTGCCATACAAAACAAGAAGATCATACTCTTTTTTTTAAGAAGAAAGGAGCGAAAAGGCTTAAAGCGCTAGACATCAAGGGATAACAGCAGGAAAATAAATGCAAAAGAATCAAGAAGAAGGGAAATGCCAAGAATGGGGATACCTTATATTATATAAAGGGGAATGTAAGCAGAGGAAAAAGAGGGTTATTGCAATAGTAAGAAGGAAGGCAAGGATAGAATAAAAAGACTCGAAACAAAGTGGGGGGATCAAGAAAACAAAGCAGGAACGTGGTAGTTGAAAGGCGAAAGGCAGACATTAGCGAAGGAGCAAGAAGAAGGAAGGACAGGATAGACTATTCAATAGCTCAAGCGAAAAGAGCCCGAAGAAAAAAGAGCGGCTAACCTTGGTTGGACGACTGGCTAACCATCGTTGGGCGACTGGCTAACCTTGGTCGTTCAACTTGCTAACCATGGTGAGCCGATAAATGCAAAAGGAAGATACTTGAAAGAAAAAATAAGAAAAGAGAGAAGAGAAAGCAGATGAAGCGCAAAAAGAGATAGGGAAATACGAAAGATTCTAGATATTGAAAAGCCATTGTTTAATAACAAACCGCATAAACAAGCTAGGCGAATCCAAAGATTCGCCTAAATATAGAAAGATCATCTTTGAGGTTGAAGCGTCAGAATTGAAAATAAATAAAGGGCTGAATATCTGCACTCTTAACCTGAATAATAACGAATACGACTAGAATAATAATGAGGGCCTTAGCCCATAAGGGTATTCGTGTAATAAATGAGCAACAAGCTTTTTCCCAATTATCAGGTGCAAAATGCAATAAGAACCCAATCATCATTAACACAAAAACGGGCCAATAGCCAATTATCATTTGAGGTAACACATCTACATGAAAGTTCACAAATATCTGTCGAATCATGTTAAGCGAATTTTCAAAACTGGTATTTCTAAAAAATATCCAGCAGAAGCACACAAAGTGGAAAGTGAAAAAGGCTCCAACAAAATTTGGAATCTTAATACTAAGTCGAGAAACGACCAATAGCTCCAACCATATTTTATGAACCGCTAAGGCCAGGCCATGTAGTACTCCCCACAAAACAAAGTTCCACGAAGCACCATGCCATAAGCCGCCAAGAAACATGGTAACAATCAAGTTCACATATTGACGTAATTTGCCCTTGCGGTTACCTCCCAACGATATGTATAAATAATCTCTCAACCAACTTGAAAGCGATATGTGCCAGCGGCGCCAGAACTCTGTAATAGACAATGACTTATAGGGTGAATCAAAATTGAGATTAAAATGAAACCCCAACAAAAGAGCTATACCTATAGCCATGTCGCTATAACCCGAGAAATCACAATAAATTTGAAGTGCATATCCATACACAGCAACTAAATTTTCAACACCGGAATAAAGCGAAGGAGCATCAAACACACGTTCTACAAAATTCACGCTTATATAATCTGAGATGACTGATTTCTTAAATAGTCCGCACAGAATAAGGAACACGCCTCTGCCAAACATTTCAGAAGTCACCATCAAAGGCTTTCTTATCTGCGGAATAAAATCGCGCGCGCGTACAATAGGGCCAGCTACTAACTGCGGGAAAAAAGACACGTAGAAAGCATAATCCATCAAATGATTTAAAGGTTCTATCTGTTTGCGATAAACATCTATGGTATAGCTTAAGGATTGAAACGTAAAAAAAGAAATCCCAACCGGTAGAAACACGTCAATCGGACTAAAAGACCCTCCCGTAATATCAGCCAAAATGGTTCCAAAGAAGTTACTATATTTAAAATAGCAAAGAAGTCCGAGGTTTATTAACAAGCTAAAAAACACCAAAAGCTTTCTTTGAACAGCAGATGCAGTAACATTCATTCTTCGAGCCAAAAAGAAATCACTAACGGTTACCAACGCCAAAAGCATAAAATAAACGCCACTACTTTTATAATAGAAGAAATAAGAAAAGGCAGTTACGAACAAAATTCTGGCTGTATTCTTCTGTGTTAGTAAAACGTATACAGAGATAAATGCGGTAAATAACCAGAGAAAAAAACCGCTACTAAAAATCATCGGTGCCTGCGAATCATAGCTAAACACCTCTATTAGTCGACTAATGTCTATTGACAACATAATTATTATAAGCTTTTATAATGGCCTGAGCCAAAAGTTTTCCTTGCAAAGTATATCCTTCAGGCAAATAATGCACATGGTCGGGACGCATAAGTTTTGCCCCATCCCAGTTTTTACAAGCCCATTGCTCTCCTCCTACCACAGCATATAGATCCCAAAACGCAAGTCCATTACGAGATGCATATTCTCTGATTGTCTTTGCTGCCATAATAGTACGCGGATTAGGAGAATAAGTGCTGCGCCTGCGACTTAGCCGACGTCTTTCAAATGACCCCGGAGGAGAAGTAAGCAACATGGGAACACCCGGTAAGCTATCCTTCAACAACTCTATTAACTCATGCATCTGATTATAGTGCACATTTGTTTTGTAACCTTTTCCATGGCTCTCATTGGTACCAAACGATAAGATTAACAACGACGGCTTAGCTTCAACAATAGCCGATATTCGCGCCGGATGCGTAAAAGTAAGACAGGTAGCTCCGTTGACTCCCATGTCATAATAAAGAAGAGAATGAAATTCTTGAGTAAGTACTAAACCTGCCGATTGAGGATAAATATGGCCACGAACGTGACTATCACCGATATGAAGAATTCGGAATGTATCGACTTCCATGTCCAGCCTCATCTCTTGCAGCTGTTTCATGACAGGCTCCAATACATCTGTAGAATCTACAATTTCATTCGACTTAACGTTCCTAAAAATTTCAGGCAGTAATTGAGTATACGGAATCGTATCAGCCGGCCATTTTACTTTCAGCGCAGGTTTGGGTATTCTACTTATTAAATTCCGTGCCGCTTTCTGCGGCAGTTTATCTTGAGACGACATGCCCGATGCATAGAGCAGCAGGCAAAGGAGGCACTTTATTCTAAAGCTACTTAGCATAATCTTCCCTCCGTTTATGTTGCTCGTATCCATACATTAAGGATTCATATAGTAAACCTGCCAAATATTTGCCGCCTCGAAAATTGATGTGCGTATAATCGTAATTGGCCAAAGAAGGTTTAGCATGTACCATTTTGACCATAGCACCTTCCCCACCCATGGCCTGAAACATATTCCAAAAAGCAACCGAAGACTCTGAGGCTATCACCTTTTGATATTGAATGAGGTTCTTTACACCCGGCATAGTTTTCAACTCCCCTTCCTCTGTCTTATAGCTTCTATCACCCACGCCCAACATTAGAATAGCCGCTTCGGGAAAGCATTTTTTTATATGAGCAATGCTTTTGTTCATACCTATGCGGTAGTAGTCATAGTTACGTCCTTTTTCGGTAGCAACATTTAGTCCGTATTGCAGAATTATTAAATCATAAGGTCTCTTAGATCTAAAAGCTTTCAATGTTTGCTCCGGAATATATCGCAGTGATACCCCCGAACTGCCCCTCAAAGAAAAATTATCAAGGACAATACCCTTTGCCCCTTCTAACGCCGCTCCATAAAACACGGTAGAATCGGCCTTATAAATGTTCCACCTCACAGAGCCGATGTGTCCCTTTAGAGTAATCTGTCGCAATGATCCATTTGAGGAAGAAGATGGGACATCGACAAGTTTTTCTATTTCCCGATTAAGTCTGACTCCCACTTTGACGGGAGCCTTATTGGCAAACAAAAGGTAAGCGCATGTACAAGAATCTAGTAAAGAGGCATATTGAGCCTGCCCCCTGAGTTCTACAAATGCTGCTGAATCGGCAATAAAATAATGGCCGGATATCCCCTGTTTCTTTTTATTAAAATAAGTAGTATCAGTTGCAGCATGACTATTCCAGCCTCCAAACGAATGTTTCACCGTAGGCCGATAGCCACTGGTCATAGAGGTTATGGGAATAAAGCCCACTCCGCATCCTCCAAATTTTCGTTGAAGCATTTCTCTTAAATCGGCAGTGAATATATCTCCCTCTATAAAAGAATCTCCGAAAACAGCAATTCTCACTATACGTTTTTCTCCGGCATCAAGCTTCGACAACGCATTATAAAACAGCGCCATTCCCTGTCCTATAGAATCTGTGAAATCTTCAACACAAGTAATGCCGCTCTTACATGTATCTACTAAAATCTTTGATTTGGGAGCAACAAGAGGTAGCGTGTCAGGTACAGACAGATCCGTTTTGCTACTACGTATATCACTCAACATATCAACCTTCCGTAAAGTGTGACCACAGATTATTGTAGAAGGCAAATAATGTAGCAAAAGAAGTGCCGACAGAACAATTATTGTCAGCCAAAACGTATCTTTAAGATGATTCATACAGCCATGTTACGATTTTAAGGCTGCAAAGATATATAAAAGGAAGAGAAAGATCGATTTACAATCAAATCGTTTTTTCAATATTCCAAACGAACGCACGCAGACCTAATTTTTCAGTTCTCGTATCCAACTTATGCAACGCATCAAGCAATGGATCAACTTTATTATCATCTACCATTGTTATAATGGCCGAACACATAGAAGGCCATGCATGACTCCCGAAATGCGGTTCGCCGGTTTTGCTCCCACGCCCTTTTACTTGTTCAAAATAGCTAAACCCACGACAATTCAAACGATCTAGGGTTCCTATTATCTGTTCATAATAGGCTTGGTCAAAGGTTATAAATACAGACTTCATTTTTTAACAATTTCACTTTTATGTTCTTGAAAATAATCAGATAGAGCACGCCTGCGCTTCATCACTTTACGTTGCCTCTTGATTCCTGTACCTGCAAACACACAGTAGAGAACTGGGATTAATATCAAAGTAAGAATAGTAGAGATACTTAATCCACCGATAACAGCAATAGCCATTGGTCGCCACATTTCTGAACCTTGTCCCGTTGAGATTGCCATAGGTACCATACCTAACACGGTTGTAGCCGTTGTCATTATAACCGGGCGAAGACGACTACGGCCTGCCGTAACAACAGAATTTATTACCGCCTGCCCTCTTTCTCGACATAAACTAATATAATCAATCAATACAATACCATTCTTAACAACGATACCAATAAGCATAATGCCTCCCAACATACTCATCACATTCAGCGTGTTTTGGCTGGTAAACAAAGCAATCAATACACCACTAAATGCAAATGGCAATGAAAACATGATGATAAACGGATAGGTAAGCGATTCAAATTGGGCAGCCATCACAATAAAAACAAGAATAACAATAAGCACCCCCAGCACTCCTAAATCTTGGAACGACTCTTGTTGATCTTCAAAAGAACCAGCAACTTGTACTGTTACTCCCGCAGGAATATCCATATTGTCAATAACGTCATTGCCAGCTGCAACAACATCTCCCAAAGCCTCTCCTGAAATAACGGCAGAGACTGTTATTATACGCTCCCTGTCTTTTCGCTCGATTGTTGGCGGCGTAAATCGCTCAACAACTTTACCAAGTTCTTTAACTCGCACTGCCTCACCTTTACTATTATATATGATAATGTTCTCAAGGCTTTCCAAACTAGTTCTGAATTCAGGGGCATAACGCACCTTAATATCATATTCATCACCATCTTCACGATATTGCGATGCAATTGCGCCATTAACTCTATTCCTTAAATAAGTTCCTGCGGTAGATAGATTTAGCCCATGCATGGCTAGCTTTTCTCGGTCAAAATCAACCTGATATTCTGGTTGATAATCACTCCTACTAATATTAACCTCTGAAACACCTTTTATCTGGTAAAGCTGACGTTTCAGATTAGCGGCAACACTATCTGTGACAGACATATCATAACCGTAAATTTCAAAGTCAGCAGTAGATTGGCCGGTTAAGCCTGTATTACTACCACCTAATATCACTTGAGCTTTACTTAATTCGGGATAAGACTTTAAGTCTTGACGCATTTCATCGCAAACCTGTTCCAACGTCTTTTTTCTATCTCCCGGATCTGATAATCGGATATTAAATGAAATAATATGCGAACCATTATTCTGCATTACTGCCCACGCATTATCTGTATCGGCTTGGCCAACCGTATAATTACACACCAATATTTCATCCTTATATTTTGATCGCCACTGCTTGGTTAATCGATCTGCCAAATTTTGCGCGAACTCTTTTCGAGATCCGATAGGCAACTCTAGTGCAACGGATATGCGTGCATTGTCTTGGGTAGGAAAGAATTCCGTACTTATACCATTGGCACAAAGAAGGCTCAAGAGAAACAAGCCGATACAAGAAATGATAACCAACATTCTATGGCGCACTGCTTTGTTTAATACATGCGCATACCAATTGTCAAAACCATTAAGAATGCGTTCAACCGGAGCATAGAATTTCTGAAAAGATTTGGTCTGTTTCTTCTCTAATTTCAGTAACTGCGAACAAAGCATTGGAGTCAATGAAAGCGCTGCTACAGTTGATATAAACATGATTGTACACATCATCCAACCAAGTTGCCTAAACATAACTCCTGTCATACCGGTAATCATTGTAAGCGGAAAAAACACAGCAATCATGGTTAGTGTAGAAGCAATTACAGATATGGCAACTTCATTAGTACCATGAACAGCTGCTTGCTTAGGGGCAGAACCTCTTTCGATGTGGGTAGTGACATTTTCAAGGACAACAATCGCATCATCAACAACCATACCAATTGCAATGGATAAAGAAGATAACGATATAATGTTAATTGTATTATTAGTAATAGCAAGATATATAAATGATGCAATCAGTGAAAGGGGAATCGTAATTGATATAATAAGTGTTGCCCTCCATCTTCCTAAAAAGAGAAATACAACAACGACTACAAACAATAACGCATATGCTACCGTTTCTGTTAAACTGTCTATCGTATTTAATATGTTATCGGACGTATTAACAATGATACCAAGTTTCACGTCACTCGGCAGTGATTTCTGTAGTTTGGGTAAAGCTTTAAGTACTTCTTTTGATATATTGACTGAATTTGCTCCAGATTGCTTTTGTACAATAATCATAGCACCTTTCTGCCCATTATTATACGTCTCTTGAGCTCGCTCTTCAACAGTGTCAACAACTTTTGCTACATCACGAAGAAAAATATTCGCCTCATTACGCGTACCAACTACAATATTCTCTAACTGTTTGGTATCATTAAACTCTCCTTCAACACGTAAAGCATAGGTTTCATTTCCAATATCAAAATTGCCTCCGGGGATATTTTTGTTTTCTGCCCCTATTATAGAGCTAATAGTTTCAATACTGAGATTATAGGCTTCCAGTTTATTGGGATCACAATAAACCTGTATTTCTCTCTTAGGTGCACCACTAATTGATACAGTTCCAACACCTGGGATTCGGGCTAAAGGGTTAACTACATTATCATCTAGTATTTTATACAAAGCAGATTGGCTTTCTTCAGCTTGCACAGAGAGCAGTACTATAGGAATCATATCTGTGCTGAACTTGAAAATAATTGGAGTCTCAACATTTTCGGGCAAAGCTGAGTTAACCATATCTAACTTATCACGCACGTCATTAGTTAAGACATCAATATCATAACCATATTCGAACTCTAGTGTGATGACTGAAATGTTCTCTGATGATTTTGACGTTATATGCTTTAAGTTACTAACTGAATTAAGAACATTTTCAAGAGGACGTGTAACATTGTTCTCAATATCAGAAGCACTGGCTCCTTGGTACGTTGTCATTACCATTATAGTATTTGTATCAATATCAGGATACAAATCGACAGGTAATTTAGACAATGAAAACAGACCAAAAATCACTACTGCCAAGAAGCAGAGCGAGGTCATAATTGGCTTTTTTACAGCTCCTTCATATAAACTCATAACTGGGTTTTATTATTTTTCAATAATTACTTCAGTACCATTAACCAAACGTGCATGTCCGGCAACAACCACCTGAGAGTTGTTGTCTACTCCTGAGATCAACTCATACTCACTTCCCATTCTGCTACCCAATTCTACCTTTTGGTAACGAACCTTTCCCTTCTCATAGACAAATACATAACGGTCGCCAGAGCCAGCTTGTTTAACAACTGCTAGATCAGGAACTACCACATGATTTTCCGAACCGAAATTTACTTCAACACGCGCAAACATACCGGGGCGCACTTTCATATCTTTATTATCTAGCACAAGCTCAACAGGAAAAGTGCGTGTTGCTGCGTTAATGGTTGGATAGATTAAACTAATTTTGCCATTAAAGACTTCTCCTTCAAAAACATCAAACTTAACTTTAACTGGAGATCCTTTCTTTATTTTAGAAAAATAGTTTTCTGATATATTAATTAGTAGCTTTACAGGAACAATTTGTTCTACTACTAAAACAGGAGTATTACCATTATACATATCTCCATTATCATAATTACGAGCCGTTATTATTCCGCTTATGGGACTAAGTAAAGACGTATTTTCCAATAGATTCCGATAGGAAGTCTTTTTTACGTCTAAAGACATTTTTGAAGCATCCCACTCAGACTTCGAAACTCCTCCGACTTTATACAATTCATCAAGGCGTTTAAATTCTATCTCTTGGTTATCCAACTGAAGTTTTAATTGTTTTAAACTTGCTGCATCCATTTGAACAAGTTTTTGACCTTTACTGACCTTGTCTCCTACTTCAACATAGATATGATCAATTCTAACAGGAGAAGCAGGAGCAATATTATTTTTTACTTCTGCCTCTACAGTTGCTGTATATTCCAAAATTTGATCAACTTGTCGGGCTGTAACAGTTGCAAGTTTTACCCTCGGCTTTTCACTAATTACATCTACTCCTTTCTTATCTTTGCTTTCTGTGCACGCACTCATTAGCAAAATAAACATGAAGGATACTAACTGAATATACTTTCTCATATAATACTTTTAATTGAAATTACTCTATCTGTTGTTATTCACCTAGCACTAGCTCTAAATCGGCTTTGGCAACTAAGAAATCATATATAGATTGGTTATAAACCAATTGAGCTTGTGTTAAAGCCAATTCAGAATCATTCAATTCTAAAATAGTTCCTTTACCTACATCATATCGCTTTGATGCAATTTGACGACCTTTTTCCGCCTGAGCCACACTTTCTTTGTTACTCATTAATTGCTCGGAACTAGCATTCATACTATCTAAATAACTACTAATTTTCATATTCAGCTGACGTTCCAAATTGAGTCTATTCAGCGCCAGTTGCTGGATTTGAATTTTTGTTTGCTTCAGTTTATTAAAATTGCTAGCTTTATATAACGGTATAGTCAGACTTAATCCAAACGTAGAGTATGGATACCAATCGTAACTAGATATTCTGAAATTATCATTCATCGACATATATAAATAATTGAAAGAAGCCGATAAGGTAGGCATGAAATTAGTTTGTTGTAGTTTAAGAGTATTCTGAAGCAACTTATTACTAAGGTCTAATTGCTTTAGGTCTGAATTATTACTAAGGTTATAGTAGACATTATTCTCTTTAGATATGAACATCTCCATTTCATATTCTTTTAGACCTCCATTGATAACTAGTTCATAATTTGCATCAATCCCCATTAAAACTTTGAGTTGCAGTTTTGCTAAATTAACGCCATTATGGGCTGACACAACAGAAGGTTTTAAATTGCGCATCTGGACTTCTGCACGAATTTTATCAAACTCACTAACAGTGCCATGAATAAACTTTGCATTAACAATATTAAAATTAGCCTCAGCCTGACGGTAACTTCTAGTCAAAACGCTATAACTGTCCTGAGCTAGAAGCAACTGATAAAAGGCTTTTTTAATTTGATTTATAAGATCCAATTTTGAGAATCGAGCTTTCTCAGTAGCAAGACCAATATCTGTTTTCGTAAGATTAATAGTTTTGTATAATGCGGGAGCAAAAATTGGTAAACTAATTATCATACCACCATTATAAGTGTTGTCACGTCCAACTTGTATAGTTGTAGTTTCCTCACCGAATTGCATTGCCATTGTTTGTTTTTTGATTGTTCTTGAATAAGTACCACTCAAGTTTATATCAGGGAATAAGGCAGCGTATGCTTCTTTATTAATTTCTTTCTTCAAAACAACTTCTTTCTCGGATATCTTTACGATAGGACTTTCAGAAAGTGCAATTTTCATAGCAGATTCGATAGTTAGAACCAATGTATCCTTATCTTGTGAAAGACTCGAATCTTGCGCTTCCACTGAATTAGTAAATAAAGCTAGCAAGACAATCAATAATAAAATTTTATCCAAAAACATTTTCTTAATCATCATATACACATAGGATATTGCATTATACAGATTTAGCATTATATTCTATCAAGAAGTTTTCCAGTATTCCAATTCCCTTATCAGTTGATATGCCTCGTACGAATATCAAAACTATTGATTCATAAACCTCTAGAAAAGAATATTTTTTAAAAGTCTCACTGTGAATTAACATATCGATCTGCTCATGCAACAAATCATGAACAATATCAAACTTAATATCTGCTCTAAAAAGCCCTTGCTCAACTCCTTTCCTAAAAAAAGAAATAACGTAGTTACTATTTTTCTTTTTATGATCATTCATTAGCTCACAAACTTTCGGATATTTCTTTATTTCCTCTAAAAAACGTACGTTCGTTTTATGATAATCCTCAACACTCTTCTTATAACATTTGAGAATGACTTCTAGAACATTCACTGAATTAGATATAACTTCATTAACAAATACATTTTTTTCTCTTTGATGCTCCAGCATACATGCTATCAAGAGTTCCTCTTTATCTTCGAACATTTCATATAGAGTTCTTTTTGATATACCCAACCCCATAGCAATGTCATCCATTGTCACTCCTTTTATACCTTTAGTCGCAAAAGCGTTCATCGCTAAAGTGACGGTTTTATGCTTCAGCTCTGTTCTGTTGTTTTCTTTTTCATACATAATTATATACTGTTTATTTTTATATAGTTATATCTGATTTCTAAATTAAAAAATCGCATAAGTAACACACTAAAATATGTAGTATAAAGATATTATTAAAAAATAGGAAAGTATTAATTGAAGAATGATTATTGATCAACTCCTGCTAATATTTTAAGATACTTACCTGTCACATTAGCTAATTCTGAATGGGAAGATAAGTATTCTGCTCGCAAATCAGGTTGATCAATCAATAATTCGCTCATAACATCACGACTAACAAATTCAACCTTATAAGTTATAGGATCAATAAAATAGTAGACACGTTCAGTTAGTAGTGAGGAAGAAGCAATTGCCCGTCCAACATCTCCCATATTATAATTTGTCGCTGATGTTATACTAGCTGCTGCAGATCCAATCGGCAAAGCCGAGAAATAAATTTTATCTTTCACCCACATAGCAGGGGCATAACAAGTACCAAATCTAAAACGGTTAAAGCGCAATTTTCTGCAATTCAAATATAAATTTCCATCTATCTCAATCGCAAAGTACCGTCCTTTGATTCTCTTGCAAGTTGAAGGAGAAGAGGCACTTATTTTATAATCCCCACCAGGCGTAAGCATAAGCTGATTTTTTGTTCTTTTCTCTAAAACAACTTTGGAGAGAGAATCACCACGATGTATATAGATATCTTTAACACTCAAATAAAACTTATTTTGAGCAAACATAAGCACTGAAAAAAGTGCAAACCCCAATAATATTAAAACCCTTTTCATAGACATAAACAATCAGCATATTAAAAACTTTGGAAAGATACGAATTAAAGGTGAAATGACAATAAATGAATATAATAAATCAAGGTGTATATTAAATATGATGTTCAGGCATAACTTAGAGCTAACATACACTTAAAGGGAAAAAACTTTAGATACTGAAAGAGGAAGGTGCGTATTATAAATCCATTCAAAAAAAGCGTTATCTAGTTGATTTTTAAACAGAGAAATCTATTTGATGAAGCAATTTTTGCTATAATAAAATAATAATCATCTAATTTTGGCAGGCAATCAAAATCGATATAAGTCCAACAACTGGTGAATCAAAAAAATACATTAACCGCCGCATCTAGGATATTGAATCAATCGATATAGAACATTTCATCCAAAAGATTTGTAGGCTAATACTAAAATTACAAGCATAGTCAACCCTAAACATTAGTCATTACTAAAAAAATAACTCGAGTCACAAACTCGAGTTATTTTTTAGTATGGTCAACAATTTATCTCATGTGACCCTTATAAGAAAGTCTCTATTATTCAACGGAAGCATTATTTTCTTCTGTAGATTGAGCATCTTGGGCTAAATCTGTAGAATCAGCATTAACTACTTTCTTTGAACGGCGTGTACGAGGTGATTTTTTAGCAACAATATCTTTCGACATGTTATCGTTATAATCAACCAACTCTATGAAACACATTTCAGCATTATCACCTAATCGATTCCCTGTCTTAATAATTCTCGTATAGCCACCTGGTCGATCTGCTATTTTAGTCGCAATTTCTTTAAATAGTTCAGTAACTGCAATTTTATCTTGTAAATTGCTAAAAACTACGCGACGAGAATTTGTTGTATCATTCTTTGATTTAGTTATCAATGGTTCAACAAATTTCTTTAATGCTTTAGCCTTAGCTACGGTCGTAGTGATTCTTTTGTGCTTTATCAAAGAAGATGCCATATTAGATAACATAGCAGCTCTATGAGAAGCAGTACGGCCTAAATGATTGAATTTTTTATTATGTCTCATTTTTTATTCTTTTTCTAATTTGTATTTCGAGATATCAGTCCCAAATGTTAGATTCAGACTTTCCAGCAAATCATCAAGCTCGGTAAGCGATTTCTTTCCAAAATTTCTAAACTTCAGTAGATCAGTCTTATTAAATTGTACAAGATCTCCTAAAGTTTCAACATCAGCTGCTTTTAAGCAGTTAAGGGCACGAACAGACAGATCCATATCAACTAATTTAGTCTTAAGCAATTGTCTCATGTGCAAAACTTCCTCATCAAATTCCTCATTACCATCTATATCTGTATTTTCCAACGTAATCTTTTCATCAGAAAAAAGCATAAAATGATAAATTAGAATTTTGGCAGCTTCTTTTAACGCATCTTTTGGATTAATGGAACCATCTGTAGTAATCTCAAGTACTAATTTCTCATAGTCAGTTTTTTGCTCAACACGGAAATTTTCTACTAAATACTTGACATTACGAATAGGAGTATAAATTGAATCAATTGGTATAACATTAACATCTGTACAGAACTCCCTGTTTTCATCAGCAGGGACATAACCTCTACCTTTATTAATTGTTATATCAATTTGCATAGTTGCCTTAGAATCTAAATGACAAATAACCAATTCAGGATTTAACACTTCAAATCCAGTCAAATACTTACCTATGTCACCAGCCTTAAATTCACTAGAGTTTTCAACTGTAATAGTTACCTTTTCTGTTTCGAACTCTTCAACTACTTGCTTAAATCTTACTTGTTTAAGATTTAAGATTATGTTGGTAACATCTTCCTTGACACCAGGAACACTAGAGAATTCATGCTCTACACCTTCAATCCTAATTGTTGTTATAGCAAAACCTTCCAACGAAGAAAGAAGAATTCGGCGCAATGCATTACCTACTGTAATACCAAAACCCGGCTCTAAGGGACGAAATTCGAATTTTCCAAACTTCGGATCCGACTCCAACATTAATACTTTATCAGGTTTTTGAAATGCTAATATCGCCATGGAACTAATTATTATTTAGAATACAACTCAACAATCAAATGCTCTTTAATATTCTCAGGAATATCTGTACGCTCAGGAATATGAAGCAATTTACCTACTTTAGCATTGTCATCCCATTCTAACCATGGATATTTACTATGATTAAAGCCTGCAAGAGAATTACTAATTACTTCTAAAGACTTTGAACGTTCTCTTACACCAATAACTTGCCCAGGTTTCACCGCATATGAAGGAATATTAACAACACTACCGTCAACAGTTATGTGTTTATGACTTACTAACTGACGAGCTGCGGCACGCGATGGAGCAATTCCAAGACGGAACACTACATTATCTAAACGCCCTTCTAGTAATTGAAGCAAAATCTCACCTGTAATACCTTTAGCGGTCTCAGCCTTTTCAAACAAATTACGAAATTGTTTTTCCAAAACACCATAAGTATATTTTGCCTTTTGCTTCTCACGAAGTTGGATTCCGTATTCAGAAGTTTTTCTTTTTCTAGAATTACCATGTTGTCCTGGAGGATAGTTCTTCTTTGACAACACCTTATCGGCTCCAAAAATGCCTTCACCAAATTTACGCGCAATTCTAGATTTTGGTCCTGTATATCTAGCCATTATTATTTTTATTAAATTATAGTAATCATCAACTTAATTTGTTGCAGCCGCGATTACAGAGAAGAAAGAGTGCAATCCATAAACAAAATTAAGTCTCATTTTATTAATTAAACTCTACGTCTTTTAGGAGGACGACATCCATTATGTGGCAATGGAGTTACATCGACAATCTCTGTAACCTCAATACCAGCACCATGAATAGTACGAATTGCTGACTCTCTACCATTACCCGGTCCTTTAACATAAGCCTTAACTTTTCTAAGTCCAAGATCAAAAGCAATTTTTGCACAATCTTGTGCAGCCATTTGAGCTGCGTAAGGGGTATTCTTTTTAGAGCCTCTAAAGCCCATTTTTCCAGCAGAAGACCACGAAATTATCTGCCCTTCACTATTAGCAAGTGAAACAATTATGTTATTGAATGAGGAATGAACATGTAATTGTCCATTAGCATCAACTTTAACATTCCTTTTTTTTGCTGCAACAGTTTTTTTTGCCATATCAAGAATTATTATTTAGTAGCTTTTTTCTTATTAGCAACGGTTTTCTTTCTCCCTTTACGAGTTCGTGCATTATTCTTAGTACTTTGACCACGAACAGGTAAGCCAATACGATGACGGACACCACGATAGCAACCAATGTCCATTAATCTTTTAATATTTAATTGAACTTCAGAACGAAGATCACCTTCAACCTTAAATTCTGCACCAATAATCTCACGAATTGATGCCGCTTGATCATCTGACCAATCTTTGACTTTAAGATTTTTATCTACACCAGCTTTCTCTAGAATTTTAGCTGAACTACTGCGTCCTATACCATATACATAGGTTAACGCTATTTCTCCTCTCTTATTTTGAGGTAAATCTACACCAACTATTCTTATAGCCATAAAATAAAATATTTATCTTGCAAAAATAAGAAATTATCCTTGACGTTGTTTAAACTTAGGATTTTTCTTGTTAATAACATACAAACGACCGTTACGTCTAACAATTTTACATTCTGACGTGCGTTTTTTTAATGATGCTCTTACTTTCATATCTAAATTTATTTATATCTAAACACTATTCTTCCTTTGGATAAATCATAGGGAGACATTTCAACTCTAACTTTATCTCCAGGTAAAATCTTTATATAATGCATTCTCATCTTACCTGAAATATGAGCCGTAATCTCATGTCCATTATCTAACTCAACTCGAAACATTGCATTAGACAACGCCTCAACTATTATTCCATCTTGTTCTATTGCAGATTGCTTTGCCATAAATATTAAAATACTCAAATTCTTAAAACCTCATCAATGTAATCAAAAGTAGATAAAACATCAGCTTCTTTGTTCGTTATAGCTACAGTATGTTCAAAATGTGCAGAATAGGAACAATCTTTGGTTCTCACAGTCCAACCATCACGCTCCATAATAATAAGTCTACTGCCTAAAGTTATCATGGGTTCAATTGCGATGCACATTCCTGTTTTTAGTAAAGGTCCATAACCTTTTCTCCCATAATTTGGAACCTGAGGATCTTCGTGCATATTTCGACCAATACCATGACCTACAAACTCACGAACAACTCCGTACCCACTATTTTCACACAAATTCTGTATTGCGAAACCAATATCACCAATGCGTTTACCTACGACAGCATTATCTATACCTTCTAGCAACGCTTGTTTTGTAACTTTCAGCAAATGTTTCACATTGCTGTTAATTTCACCCACACCAAACGTATATGCAGAATCGCCACAGAAACCATTGAGGCGAACTCCACAATCAACAGAAATAATATCACCTTCTTTTAAAGTTACAGCACCACTTGGAATACCGTGAACTATTTGGTCATTAATAGATGTACAAAGTGTTGCTGGAAAAGGAGTACCAAAATTATTTGGATAACCTTTAAAAGTTGGTACTCCTCCGTGATCTCTTATATACGTTTCTGCTGATTTATCTAACTCTAAAGTAGTTACACCAGGTTTAATAAGTGAAGCAACATAACCTAAAGTTTTACTAACCAATAGATTACTCTCCCTAAGAAACTCAATTTCTTCTTCAGTTTTAAGAAAAATCATTTTAACAATCAATAAGCATTAACGGTTGAGCTAGCACTCCGACCTTTAATACGACCAGACTTCAACAATCCATCATAATGCCTCATTAACAAATGGCTTTCAATCTGCTGTAAAGTATCTAAAACGACACCAACTAAGATTAAAAGCGATGTACCACCAAAAAATTGAGCAAATTCAGCTTTAACCCCCAATAAGCCAGCAAAAGCTGGCATGATAGCCACAATTGCCAGAAAGAAAGAGCCTGGAAAGGTAATGCGTGACATAATATCATCTATATACTCCGCAGTACTCTTACCCGGTTTAATACCTGGAATGAAACCATTATTCCTTTTCATATCTTCAGCCATTTGAGTCGGATTAATAGTTATTGCTGTATAAAAATAAGTAAACAAAATAATCATCACAGCAAAAACTAAATTATACCAAAGACTCGTATGATCTGTAAAAGCCTGAATAATACTATTAGAAGTGTTAGCATTTGAAAAACCGATGAAAGTTATAGGTATGAACATAATTGCCTGAGCAAATATGATTGGCATAACACCGGCAGCATTAACTTTTAATGGAATATATTGACGTGCACCTCCATATTGCTTATTACCAACAATTTTCTTAGCATACTGAACAGGAATTTTTCTTGTTCCTTGAACCAATAAAATAGCAGCAGCAATAACCAACAGTAGGAAAACAATTTCTATTAAAAACATAATCAAGCCACCAGTCTTATCACTCATACGAGAAATTAACTCCTGAAATAAAGATTGCGGCAGCCTTGCGATAATTCCCACTAATATAATAAAAGAAATACCATTGCCAATACCTTTATCAGTAATTCTCTCACCTAACCAAAGTATAAACATGCTTCCTGCAGCCAATATAATCGTAGAGGTAAACATGAACAAGGTCCAATCTAATGAAGCATTTAAAGAAGGACCTGCTTGCATTTTCAAATTAAGTAAATAGGAAGGTGCTTGTACTAAAAGTATTAGAATCGTCAAATAACGAGTATATTGATTCATTTTCCTTCTACCACTCTCACCTTCACGCTGCATTTTCTGAAAATAGGGGACAGCAATACCCAATAATTGAATTACAATCGATGCTGAAATATATGGCATAATTCCCAAAGCAAAAATTGATGCATTTGAAAACGCACCGCCAGAAAACATATTTAACAGCGCAAGAAGACCCTCACTAGTTTGCTGATGCAGTTGAGTTAACATACCAGGATTAATTCCTGGTAAAACAACATATGATCCAAAGCGATATATCGCAACAAACAATATGGTTATGAGGATCCTTTGTCTAAGATCCTCAATTTTCCATATATTCTTTAATGTTTCAATAGCTTTTCTCATTGATCTAGAGTTTTACAACATTTCCGTCCAACGCTTCAATGGCACTAATTGCAGATTTGGAAAAAGCATGAGCTTGTACCTCCAATTTAATAGAGATGGTACCGTTACCCAAAATCTTAACTAATTGATTAGCCGAAACAAATCCCGCATCAACTAAATCAGAAAAACCGACAACCGTTAAATTTTTCTTTTCAGCAAGTTTTTGTACGACATCAATATTAATAGCTTTGTACTCTACTCGGCTAATATTTTTAAATCCAAATTTAGGCACTCTACGTTGAAGAGGCATCTGACCTCCTTCAAAACCTATTTTTTTTGAATATCCAGATCTTGACTTAGCACCTTTATGTCCTCTAGTCGAAGTACCACCTAAACCAGAACCAGAACCACGTCCTACTCTTTTCCTTGTTTTGGTTGAGCCAAAAGCTGGTTTTAAATTACTTAAATCCATATGGTAAAATTTTAAATTTCACAATGTTTATTTAACAATAGCAACCAAGTGCTTTACCTTACTCACCATTCCTAAGATAGAAGGTGTAGACTCATGTTCTACCACTCTATTTAGTTTTCGGAGACCAAGAGCATCTAAGGTACGCTTTTGGTCAATTGGAGCACCAATTCTACTTTTTATTTGTTTAATCTTTATAGTTGACATATTATATCCTCCTAACCTCTGAAAACTTTTTCAACACTAATACCTCTGTTCTGTGCAACCATACGCGCATCTCTCATCTCCGATAACGCTAAGATTGTAGCCTTAACCAAATTATGAGGATTCGAAGATCCCTTAGATTTTGCTAAAACGTCGGTAATTCCAACACTTTCTAAAACAGCACGCATAGCACCACCAGCAACTACTCCGGTACCATGTGACGCAGGTTTAATAAAAACTTCGGCACCACCAAATTTTGCAACTTGCTCGTGAGGAACTGTTCCTTTTAAAAGAGGCACCTTAGTAAGATTCTTTTTTGCAGCTTCTACGCCTTTAGCAATTGCTGCAGTAACTTCACCTGCTTTACCAAGTCCCCAGCCAATTACACCTTCTTCATTACCAACAACTACTATCGCTGAAAAACTAAAAGTTCTACCACCTTTAGTCACCTTTGTTACACGATTAATGGCAACTAATCTATCTTTTAGTTCTAAATCGTTAGTAACTTTAACTTTATTAATTCCTGCCATAATCATTAAAAATTAAGTCCACCATTACGTGCTGCATCAGCAACCTCTTTAATGCGTCCGTGATACAAATAACCATTGCGATCAAAAACAACAGTCATAATTCCTGCTTCTTGAGCTCTTTTAGCAATAACCTCACCAACTTTCGCAGCCTGTTCTTTCTTAGTTACTTTTTCATCAAAAGATAAAGAAGAAGCAGAAGCTAAAGTCTTTCCCGATAGATCATCAATTATCTGTACATAGATTTGTTTATTACTTCTAAACACACTCATACGAGGGCAATCCGATGTTCCAGATATTTTACTACGGACTCTATATTTGATTTTGGTACGTCTTTCTACTTTTGTTGTCATAATATTATCTATTATTTAAAACTTATTTAGCACCAGCTGATTTTCCTGATTTTCTACGAATAATTTCTCCCACAAATTTAATACCTTTACCTTTGTAAGGCTCAGGCTTACGGAAAGAACGAATTTTAGAACAAACCTGCCCTAAAAGTTGTTTATCGCAAGATTCCAAAATAATAAGCGGATTTTTATTCCTTTCAGATTTAGTTTCAACTTTTATCTCAGGTGGCAACTGAATAAATATATTATGCGTATAACCTAAAGATAAATCAATTATATTACCATTATTTGAAGCTCTATAACCGACACCCACAAGTTCAAGTTCCTTTTTGTAGCCAACAGAAACTCCAATAATCATATTGTTTATCAAGGAACGATACAATCCATGATATGCACGTTCTTGTTTGTCATCAGTCGAACGAGTAAGAGTAATCTCATTATTATCTAAGTTAACAGATATAACTGGATTTACATACTGACGTAACTCTCCTTTAGGACCCTTAACAGTAATAACATTATCTTTAAACTCTAATGTAACACCTGCTGGCACAGTAATAGGTAATTTTCCAATTCTAGACATTGCTTAATCCTCCCTTATTAATATACATAACACAATACCTCACCACCAACTTTCAGGTCAGAAGCTTCTTTGTTTGTCATCACTCCCCTAGAAGTAGATATTATAGCAATACCTAAACCATTAATTACTCTAGGCATATCTTTATAACCTGTGTACTTCCTCATACCAGGGGAAGATACCCTAATAAGTTTCTTGATTGCGTTAACTTTATTAACAGAATCATACTTCAAGGCAATCTTAATTGTACCTTGAGGTCCATCACTTACAAACTTATAATTAAGAATGTAACCTTTTTCAAAGAGTATTTTAGTAATCTCTTTTTTCAAATTAGAGGCTGGAACTTCTACTGTTCTATGATTTGCACTAATCGCATTTCTTAGCCTCGTCAAATAATCAGCTATCGGATCTGTCATATGAAATAAATTAATCAGGTCTATCCTGACAATATTTAAAATTTAACAATAATTACCAGCTTGCTTTCTTTACGCCAGGGATAAGCCCATTAGAAGCCATTTCTCTAAACTGGATTCTTGATATACCAAACTGACGTATATAACCTTTGGGACGCCCTGTAAGTTTGCAACGATTATGCAAACGAACAGGTGAAGAATTTTTAGGCAAAGCTTGTAAAGCTTCAAAATTACCTTCTTTCTTCAATAATGCACGTTTTTCTGCATACTTTTCCACTAACTTAGCACGTTTTACCTCACGAGCTTTCATTGATTCTTTTGCCATAATATCAATCCTTTTTAGCGTTTTTAAAAGGTAATCCAAATTCCTTCAGGAGTGCATAACCTTCTTCATCAGTCTTAGCCGTTGTTACAAAAGTTATATTCATCCCTAAAATTCTTGTTATACTATCAATATTTATTTCAGGAAAAATAATTTGTTCTTGAATGCCTAAAGTATAGTTTCCCTTACCATCAAATTTACTTTCAATCCCTTTAAAGTCTCTAATACGAGGTAAAGCAACTTTCACTAAGCGCTCAAGAAATTCGTACATCCTCTCTCTGCGTAAAGTAACCATAACACCAATTGGCATTTTCTTTCTCAATTTGAAATTGGCAATATCTTTACGAGAAATTGTTGCAACAGCCTTTTGACCTGTAATAGTAGTCATTTCATTAATTGCAACCTCAATAATTTTTTTATCAGCCACAGCCATACCTAATCCTTGATTAATGACAATCTTTTTTAACATAGGTATTTGCATGGTAGAAGAATATTGAAATTGAGACTTCAATTCAGGAGCTATACGCTCAACATATTCTTTTTTTAAACTAGCAGTATTACTCATTATTAAATCTCCTCTCCACTTTTTTTAGAATAACGTACTAAAGTCCCTTCAGAACTCTTTCTTCTACCAATACGAGTAGGCTTGTTTGTCTTAGCATCAACAACATTTAAGTTAGAGATGTGTACAGACGCCTCTTGCTTAATTATACCACCTTGAGGATACTTTGCACTAGGCTTAGCACTTTTGGAAACTAAGTTAATGCCATCAACGATTGCTCGCCCCTCTTTAACTAAAACTTTTAAAACCTTACCTGTTTTGCCTTTATCATCACCTGAATTGACATAAACAGTATCACCTTTTTTTATATGTAACTTATTCATGACTAAAGTCTTTTCTAAATTATAAAACTTCAGGTGCAAGCGAAACAACTTTCATATTTGTAGAACGTAGT
Source organism: Bacteroides graminisolvens DSM 19988 = JCM 15093 (assembly GCF_000428125.1). GTDB lineage: Bacteria > Bacteroidota > Bacteroidia > Bacteroidales > Bacteroidaceae > Bacteroides > Bacteroides graminisolvens. The sequence goes on along the minus strand of NZ_ATZI01000013.1, from coordinate 69,774 downwards.
TCTCTAGCAACTGGACCAAAAATACGGCTTCCACGTATCTCCCCAGCATTATTCAACAGCACACATGCATTGTCATCAAAGCGTATATAAGAACCATCAGCACGACGAATTTCTTTCTTTGTCCTAACAATTAAAGCCTTAGAAACTGCACCTTTTTTTACATCACTAGAGGGGATAACATTTTTTACTGAAACAACAATAATATCCCCAACCGAAGCATAACGACGACCTGTACCGCCAAGAACGCGGATACACAAAGCCTCCCTAGCTCCACTATTATCACACACTACTAATCTAGATTCTGCCTGTATCATAACTACTTAGCTCTTTCGATTATTTCTACTAATCTCCATCTCTTAGTTTTACTTAAGGGACGAGTCTCCATAATGCAAACTGTATCACCAACATTGCATTCATTCTTTTCATCATGTGCATGGTATTTTTTTGTCTTACTAACAAACTTACCATATATGGGATGTTTCTCTTTAAACTTAGCGGCCACAGTAATGGTCTTATCCATCTTGTTACCTAGCACAATCCCAGTTCTTTCTTTTCTTAAATTTCTTGCTTCCATTTAAGGCAATCATTTATTTATTTAATTTTCTGTCACGAAGCTCAGTTTTCATCCTAGCAATCGTTCTACGCAAAACTTTAATTTTTGCTGGATTATCTAAAGGAGAGATTGAATGATTCAAAACCAATTGGCTATAACTAATTTTCTCAGCTTCGATTCTTTCTACTAGGTCAACTGTAGACAACTCTTTTATTTCAGAATTCTTCATATGTCTTACGCATTTTGATTTTGAACATCATAATCACGCCTAACAATAAATTTTGTAGTAACAGGAAGTTTCTGAGCAGCTAACCTTAAAGCTTCTTTTGCAATCTCATATGAAACTCCTTCAACTTCAATTATAATTCTACCAGGAGTAATAGGCGCAACAAAACCTTCTGGAGAACCTTTTCCTTTACCCATACGTACTTCTGCAGGTTTCTTAGTAATAGGCTTATCAGGGAAAATTCTTATCCAGATTTGTCCTTGACGTTGCATATATCTAGTCACAGCAATACGCGCAGCTTCTATTTGCCTACCAGTAATCCATTTATTCTGGAGTGCTTTAATTCCAAAAGATCCAAAAGCAAGCTGATTGCCGCGCTGGGCATTGCCCTTCATGCGTCCCTTTTGTTGTCTTCTGAATTTTGTCTTTTTCGGTTGTAACATAATTCCTAAAATTCAAATTCGTTTAGCGATTATTTTTCTTTCTTTTGAAGTTTTTTCCGCCACTGTTATTTGTAGAACGTGCACTTTCTTTAGTTTGAGTAAAATTTGGAGCCAAATCTCTTTTTCCAAATACTTCTCCTCTACAAATCCAGACCTTAATTCCAAGCAGCCCAACTTTTGTCAAAGCCTCAGCATGACAATAATCTATATCAGCTCTAAAAGTGTGTAACGGAGTCCTTCCTTCTTTATACATCTCGGAACGAGCCATTTCAGCACCATTAAGACGTCCTGAAATTTGCACTTTTATTCCTTCAGCTCCCATTCGCATCGTATTTGCTATTGCCATCTTAATAGCACGTCTATAGGCTATTTTACCTTCAACCTGTCTTGCGATATTATTCGCAACAATAACAGCATCTAACTCAGGCCTTTTAACCTCAAAAATATTGATTTGAACATCTTTGTCGGTTATTTTCTTAAGCTCTTCCTTAAGTTTATCAACCTCTTGTCCTCCCTTACCAATAATAATACCAGGACGAGCTGTGCATACTGTAATAGTAACCAATTTTAGCGTCCTTTCAATTATAATACGAGATATGCTCGCTTTTGCTAACCTAGCATTTAAATATTTACGAATCTTGCTATCTTCAAGCAAAGAATCACCATAATCATTTCCACCATACCAGTTAGAATCCCAACCTCTAATGATTCCCAAACGATTACTAATTGGATTAACTTTTTGTCCCATGTAGCATTTATTTAATCTTCATTATTACTCTTAGCATCAACGAACAAAGTTACGTGATTTGAACGTTTGCGAATTCTGTAACCTCTCCCTTGAGGAGCTGGTCTCATTCTCTTTAATGTTGAACCACAATCAACAAAAACTTTTGTAACAAACAGTTCTCCACCTTCAGCTTTACGTTCGTTTTTCTGTTCCCAATTGGCAATCGCTGAGCGTAATAGTTTCTCTACTCTCGAAGATGCTTCCTTAGATGAAAATCGTAACACACCAAGTGCTTTATTTACTTCCATTCCACGAATCATGTCAACAACAAGACGCATTTTCCGAGGAGAAGTAGGAACATTTTGCAGCTTTGCAAAATATGTAGCTTTAAGGGCTTCTTTTCTTTTATCTGCCGATATTTTTTTTCTTGTTCCCATTATAACTTAATTTTTCCTTATAATCATTACTTTTTCTTATTACCTGCATGTCCTCTGAAGGTACGTGTTGGGGCAAATTCTCCAAGTTTATGACCTACCATATTCTCGGTAACATATACAGGTATAAATTTATTCCCATTATGTACTGCAACAGTGTGGCCAACAAAGTCTGGCGATATCATTGAAGCCCTAGCCCATGTTTTAACAACAGCCTTTTTCCCAGATTCATTCATTGCAAGAACTTTTCCTTCAAGCTTAACATTAATATAGGGACCTTTTTTTAATGAACGACTCATAACTTACTAATTAATCAGATTACTTTTTCCTTCTCTCAATAATATACTTAGAAGATTGCTTTTTAGGAGCTCTCGTTTTAAGTCCTTTTGCATATAGACCTTTACGAGATCTTGGGTGACCTCCAGAAGCACGTCCTTCACCACCACCCATTGGGTGATCAACAGGGTTCATTACAACTCCACGATTTCGAGGACGGCGTCCCATCCATCTTGATCGGCCTGCTTTACCAGAACTCTCAAGTGCATGATCTGAATTACCAACACTACCTATAGTCGCTTTACAAGTACTCAAAATCTGCCTAACTTCCCCAGAAGGCAATTTAATAACGCAATACTTGCCTTCTCTTGATGTTAATTGGGCAAAATTACCAGCAGAACGAACAAAAGCTGCTCCTTGACCGGGGCGTAACTCTATATTATGAATCACAGTACCAACAGGAATATTTTGAAGAGGTAAAGTATTCCCTATTTCAGGTGCAGCATCCGCACCTGACAATAATGTAACACCTACTTGCAAACCATTAGGCGCAATGATATAACGTTTCTCACCATCAGCATAGTACAACAACGCAATGCGAGCTGAACGATTTGGGTCATACTCAATTGTCTTAACTACCGCAGGAACACCATCCTTATTTCTCTTGAAGTCAACAACACGAATAACCTTCTTATGACCGCCTCCAATGTAACGCATTGTCATTTTACCGACATTATTACGGCCTCCAGAAGACTTCTTACCATATACAAGAGATTTTTCTGGTACTTGAGCAGTTATATCATCAAAAGTACCAATAATCTTATGTCTTTGCCCTGGTGTTGTGGGCTTAAATTTACGTACTGCCATTTTAAATATTGCTATAAAAATCTATAGAATCACCATCTTTTAAAGTTACTATTGCTTTCTTAAAAGCATTAGTACGACCTTTGATAATACCAGCGCGCGTGTAACGACTTTTAGTTTTGCCAGCATATCTTGTTGTATTAACATCCACAACAGTAACATTGTAATGCATTTCAACTTCTCTCTTTATTTCTAATTTATTAGCTTCAGGACGTACAATAAAACCGAAACGATTAAGTTTATCAGTTATTGCAGTCATTTTCTCCGTCACCAATGGTTTAATTATAATTCCCATTATACTACTCCTTTAAATTGAAACTTTATCAAAATATGATAGCGAACTTTCAGTAAACACAACAACATCAGAATTCAACACTCTATAAGTATTGAGCCCAGATGTAGTTTGCACAGAAGCACCAGCAATGTTACGAGCCGACAAATATACGTTTTTATTCGTTTCCAATAGAATCATTAACAGCTTTTTATTGGAAATATTAAGTTTTTTTGTCAAACTTACAAATTCTCTAGTCTTAGGAACCTCAAAAGTGAAATCTTCAAGCACTATGATCGCATCATACTTAGCCTTATAAGAAAGGGCTGATTTACGAGCCAACGCTTTCACTTTTTTATTGAGCTTAAAGAAATAGTCGCGAGGTCTTGGACCGAAAACTCTACCACCACCAACTAAAACAGGAGAATTCATATCGCCTCGTCGAGCTCCCCCACCGCCCTTTTGACGACCAATTTTGCGGGTAGAACCGCTAATTTCACTTCTTTCCTTAGATTTATGTGTACCTTGACGCTGATTTGCCATAAATTGCTTTACGTCCAGATAAATAGCATGATCATTGGGTTCAATACCGAAGATAGATTCGTTTAACGTAACCTTTCTTCCAGTGGCTTCACCATTTATATTATATACGTTAACTTCCATTACTTTTCAATTATTACGATTGAACCTTTACAACCAGGGACAGAACCTTTAATCAACAAAAGATTGTGTTCCTCAATCACTTTTAAAACTTTAAGATTTTGCACTGTAACTCTGTCTCCTCCAAGTTGGCCTCCCATTCGCATTCCTTTAAAAACCTTTGCAGGATACGAGCAAGCGCCAATAGAACCCGGTTTACGAGCACGATTATGCTGTCCATGTGTCGATTGCCCAACACCTCCAAAACCATGGCGCTTTACAACACCTTGAAAACCTTTACCTTTAGATGTTCCAATTACATCTACAAAATCCTCATCACTAAATAAGGAAACATTAATCGTGTCTCCTAAATTAAAGACCTGATCGAAATCCTTAAACTCAGCCAAGTGTCTCTTGGGCGTAACTCCAGCTCTCTTAAAATGGCCCATCAAGGGCTTCGTAGTATGTTTCTCTTTTTTTTCTTGAAAACCTAACTGCAAAGCTTCGTAACCATCTACTTTAGACGTTTTCACCTGAGTAACTACACAAGGACCTGCTTCGATAACAGTGCATGGTACATTTTTACCATCGGCACTGAAAACGGATGTCATTCCGATTTTCTTTCCTAATAATCCTGGCATTTCACTAACTTATTAAATTATCAAACTTTAATTTCAACCTCAACTCCACTTGGCAACTCAAGCTTCATTAATGCATCAACTGTTTTAGCAGTCGAACTATAAATATCTATCAACCTTTTGTACGAAGAAAGTTCAAATTGCTCCCTAGACTTCTTGTTTACAAAAGTAGATCTATTTACCGTAAAAATACGTTTATGAGTAGGCAACGGTATAGGCCCACTAACAATAGCACCAGTACTTTTTACAGTTTTTACAATCTTTTCAGCCGACTTATCAACCAAATTATGATCGTATGATTTTAATTTAATTCTAATTTTTTGACTCATCTTCAGTTTTAATTAAATATTAATAAATAGTAGTGACTTAAGAGTCATTCACTAAGTCACTACATTAATTGATTATAATAAATCTGTCCTTCCTTTCACTTCATCAAGCACAGTCTTAGCAATAGACGTAGAAACCTGAGAATGATGTGAATACGTCATAGAAGAAGTTGCACGTCCAGAAGTAATTGTTCTGAGTGAAGTAACATAGCCAAACATTTCAGCAAGAGGCACAGTAGCTTTAACAATTCTCGCGCCAGATCGACTGGATTCCATTCCTTCTACTTGACCGCGACGCTTATTCAAGTCACCAATTACATCACCCATATTTTCTTCAGGGGTAACAACCTCAAGTTTCATCATAGGTTCCATTAAAACAGGGCCAGCTTTCGCACATGCATTTTTGTATGCTTGTATTGCACAAATTTCAAAAGATAATTGATCCGAATCAACAGGGTGAAATGAACCGTCAACCAATGTAACCTTCAAAGAATCAAGAGGATAACCAGCAAGAACACCATTCTTCATTGCCGACTGAAAGCCTTTTTGAACAGATGGAATAAACTCTTTAGGAATATTGCCTCCCTTTACTTCATCAATAAACTGTAGACCTCCTTGTACGAAATCCGCATCAACAGGACCAATATTGACAATAATATCAGCAAACTTACCACGACCTCCAGATTGTTTTTTATAAACTTCTCTTAAATTGACAGTCTTCGTGATTGCCTCTTTGTAATTAACTTGGGGACGACCTTGGTTACATTCAACTTTAAATTCTCGTTTAAGACGATCAATAATAATTTCCAAGTGCAATTCACCCATTCCAGAAATAACAGTTTGTCCGGTTTGCTCATCAGTCTTCACTGTAAAAGTAGGATCTTCTTCTGCCAACTTAGCTAAGCCGTTAGACAACTTATCCATATCCTTTTGAGTTTTAGGTTCAATTGCAACACCGATAACTGGTTCAGGAAAATCCATAGATTCCAATACAATAGGAGCCGATTCATCACATAATGTATCGCCTGTACGAATATCCTTTAAACCAACAGCAGCACCAATATCCCCAGCACCGATAACCTCAACTGGATTTTGTTTATTTGAGTGCATCTGAAATAAACGAGAAATACGCTCCTTCTTCCCTGAGCGAGAATTGTAAACATAAGAACCTGCATCAACTTTACCTGAATAAACACGGAAAAAAGTTAGACGACCTACATAGGGGTCTGTCGCAATTTTGAAGGCTAAAGCAGCAGTTTTGTCTTCCTCATCAGGCTTACGATCTTCTTCAATCCCTGTATTGGGATTTGTACCAACAACATTTTCTGTATCTAAAGGAGATGGTAAAAAAGCACATACGTAATCCAATAATGTCTGTACGCCCTTATTTTTAAAAGAAGAACCACAAAGCATAGGAACAATAGCCATTTGAACAGTGGCATTACGCAACGCTCTCAAAACTTCTTCTTCTGTGATAGTAGATGGATCATCAAAATATTTCTCCATTAATGCATCATCATACTCAGCAACTTTTTCAAGCATCTTATCTCTCCATTCATTGCTCTCATCAACTAAATCAGCAGGAATCTCGTCAACAGTATAGTCAGCACCCATTGTCTCATCATGCCAATAAATAGCCTTCATCTTAATCAAGTCCACAAGTCCCTTAAAAGTTTCTTCCGCACCAATGGGAACAACAACAGGACACGGATTTGCTCCTAAAATATCTTTCATCTGACGGACTACTTCAAAAAAGTCAGCGCCTGATCGGTCCATTTTATTTACGTAACCAATTCTGGGAACATTATACTTATCAGCTTGACGCCATACAGTTTCGGACTGAGGCTCGACACCACCCACAGCACAGTAAGTAGCAACTGCCCCATCCAAAACACGAAGAGAACGTTCCACTTCCGCTGTAAAGTCAACGTGTCCAGGTGTATCTATTAAATTTATTTTATAGGTTTCGTTTGCATATTTCCACCTCGTAGTAGTAGCAGCAGATGTAATAGTAATTCCACGCTCCTGCTCTTGTTCCATCCAGTCCATTGTAGCTGCTCCATCATGAACCTCACCAATTTTGTGTGTCAATCCGGTATAAAACAAGATACGCTCCGAAGTTGTAGTCTTACCAGCATCAATATGAGCCATGATACCGATATTACGAGTTAAATGTAAATCATGTTTTGCCATCTTCTAGTACTTTTATATATTTAGAATCTAAAATGCGCAAAAGCACGATTAGCTTCAGCCATTCTATGCATATCCTCTTTACGTTTAAATGACCCTCCTTGTTCGTTGAAAGCATCTATAATCTCAGCAGCAAGTTTATCAGCCATAGACTTTCCGCCTCTCTTACGAGCATATAAAATTAGATTCTTCATCGAAATTGATTCTTTACGATCGGGTCTGATTTCAGTCGGAACCTGGAAAGTCGCGCCACCTACACGTCTAGATTTCACTTCCACTAAAGGCGTAATATTATCTAGAGCCTTCTTCCACACCTCCAAAGCACTTTTTTCTTCATTAGGAAGCTTATTCTTAACAACCTCTAATGCTGCATAAAAAATTTCATACGAAGTGTTTTTTTTGCCATCATACATGAGATGATTCACAAATTTCGATACTTTTTGATCATTAAACACCGGATCTGGTAAGATCACACGTTTTTTGGGTTTAGCTTTTCTCATTTTACAATAAATAATGTTTTGTTTTTGGTTGCATTTTGTCTTCAACACCCTCACTAGGACATTTACTCAACCTTATACTTTTCCAATAACGAAAACGAGTTATAATTTGTTAATTATTTTTTCTTTGCAGGAGCTGCTGGTTGACCTGGCTTTGGTCTTTTTGCACCATACTTAGATCTTCTTTGAGTACGACCAGCTACTCCTGCTGTATCCAAAGTGCCACGTACAATGTGATAGCGAACACCAGGAAGGTCTTTCACACGTCCACCACGAACTAAAACGATGGAGTGTTCCTGAAGGTTGTGTCCTTCACCTGGTATATAAGAGTTTACCTCTTTTTGATTTGTAAGGCGAACACGTGCCACTTTACGCATTGCTGAATTCGGCTTTTTAGGTGTTGTTGTATACACCCTAACACAAACGCCGCGTCTTTGAGGGCAAGAATCCAGCGCAGGAGATTTACTTTTCTCTACCAACACTGAGCGCCCTTTTCTTACTAATTGTTGAATTGTAGGCATTTTAATTGTTTTTAATTATATATTATTTATTATTAATTTCAATACAGTATAATTCGGGCTGCAAAAATACAAATAATAATCCAATATATCAAACCAATATCTTTTTTTATTTTTTGTTCTCTATTTGTGGGGCAAATCAAGGAATTAAAGATATAATAATTCAGTAAGATTGATTTAAACAAAGATTATATATTGCAAACCATTAAAATGATAAAAAATACAAGAACACCCAAGATGATATTAATATATAATATTAGATATCAACTCAGGTGTTCATAATAATATTTAACAGGCGATCATTCCATGAAAGGAACTATGATTCCGTATAATCAATTACCGTCCTCTTATTAGCCAAAGCCCTATCGTATTCCTCTTTAGAGCCAACAATGATTTTTTCAAATTCACGTTGCCCAGTTCCTGCAGGAATTAAATGACCACATATTACATTTTCTTTCATACCCTCTAAACGATCAACTTTACCATTTATCGCAGCTTCATTTAAGACTTTAGTTGTCTCTTGGAATGATGCTGCCGACATAAAGCTAGATGTTTGTAAAGCAGCACGAGTGATACCTTGTAATATTTGGGTAGATGTTGCTGGTATAGCATCACGAACTTCGACAAGTTTCAAGTCACGACGTTTTAACATACTGTTTTCATCTCTCAACTTACGTGCAGTAACAATTTGTCCAGCTTGTAAAGTTTGAGAATCACCAGATTCAACTACAACCTTTTTACCCCAAATTCGGTCGTTTTCCTCCATAAAGTCAAGCTTATCAACCACTTGTTGTTCCAAGAAGCGAGTATCACCAGGTTCATCAATCTGTACTTTTCGCATCATCTGACGCACAATTATCTCAAAATGCTTGTCGTTAATTTTCACACCTTGAAGCCTGTATACATCCTGAACCTCGTTAACTATGTATTCTTGAACTGCAGTAGGGCCCTTAATAGCCAAAATATCAGATGGAGTTGTGGCACCATCAGATAATGGAGTTCCTGCCCGAACATAATCATTTTCCTGAACTAGAATTTGTTTAGAAAGAGCAACTAAATATTTCTTAACCTCTCCAGTTTTTGAGGTGACAATAATTTCACGATTTCCTCTTTTAATTTTCCCCATACTAATCTCTCCGTCAATTTCTGAGACCACTGCCGGATTTGATGGATTACGGGCTTCAAAAAGCTCTGTTACACGGGGCAATCCTCCAGTAATATCACCAGCCTTACCTACAGCGCGAGGGATCTTAACTATTACCTCACCTGCCTTGACCTTTTGTCCATTTTCAATAACAACGTGTCCACCCACAGGAAGATTATATGTTCTAATCAAATCACCACTCTCAGATATTACATGAGCAGATGGGACTTTAGTTTTATCTTTAGATTCAATTATGATTATTTCTCTAAGACCAGTTGCTTCGTCTGATTCAACTTTATAAGTAATATTCTCAATCACCCCTTCAAAATCAATTCTACCTGTAGCTTCAGTAATGATAACAGCATTAAAAGGATCCCATTTAGCAATAACCTTACCTTTATTTACTATATCACCGTCTGCGGCGTAAAGTTTTGAACCATAAGGAACATTATGAGTTGATAAAACAATATTCGTATTTACATCTATGAAGCGAACCTCAGCTAAACGTCCAACAACGACTTTAGCAGCCTCACCACTCTCATCAACAACATCAACCGTTCTAAGTTCTTCAAACTCTAGGCGCGAATCATTCTTAGCCACTATACTTGCATTTGCAGCTATATTAGCTGCAGTTCCTCCAGCGTGGAAAGTTCTCAATGTTAACTGTGTACCCGGCTCACCAATTGATTGTGCGGCAATAACACCAACCGCCTCACCTTTCTGAACCATACGGTTAGTCGCTAAATTTCTTCCGTAACATTTGGCGCAAACTCCCTTTTTAGATTCACAAGTTAATACCGAACGTATTTCGACACTCTCTATTGGAGATTCTTGAATTTTTTTCGCGATATCTTCTGTAATTTCTTCTCCACCAGCAACTAATAACTCTCCAGTAGTAGGATGAATAATATCATGTACAGATACTCTTCCTAAAATACGTTCATACAAAGTAGCAATAATATCATCATTATTCTTCAAGTCCATGCATACAAGACCACGAAGTGTGCCACAGTCTTCTTCATTAATAATAACATCGTGCGAAACGTCAACTAAACGACGAGTTAGATACCCTGCATCCGCTGTTTTGAGAGCTGTATCAGCAAGACCTTTACGGGCACCGTGAGTAGAAATAAAATACTCCAATACAGATAATCCCTCTTTAAAGTTTGACAAGATAGGATTTTCAATAATCTGTCCGCCCTCGGCACCTGCTTTCTGAGGCTTAGCCATAAGACCACGCATACCAGAAAGCTGTCTAATCTGCTCTTTTGATCCACGAGCACCAGAATCAAGCATCATATACACTGAATTAAAACCTTGATCATCAGATGAGATCGTTTTCATTAGTATATTTGAAAGTTCAGAGTTCACGTGTGTCCATATATCAATAACCTGATTATAACGTTCGTTATTTGTAATGAACCCCATATTATAGTTACTAATTACTTGCTCAACCTCATCATACCCTCTTTGTACAAGTGTTTCCTTTTCCTCAGGAATAATAATATCATCTAAGTTAAATGAAAGGCCACCCTTAAATGCCATTCGATACCCTAAATCTTTTATACCATCTAGAAAATCTGCAGTTTTTGCAACTCCGCATTTTTTTATAACATCACCAATGATTTCTCTTAAGGATTTTTTAGAAATAATGGTATTGATATAACCAACCTCTGCAGGTACAATTTCATTAACAATAACACGTCCAACAGACGTTTCACGCAAAACATCCACAATGTTGCCATTCTCGTCTAAATCCTTTACAATAACTTTGATTGGAGAATGAATATCGACTTTCCCTTCATTGTAAGCAATCATCGCCTCTTCAGGTCCATAAAAGATGAGTCCTTCACCTTTTGCCCCTTTACGAAGTTTAGTGATATAGTATAATCCAAGAACCATGTCTTGAGAAGGAACAGTAATTGGAGCTCCATTGGCGGGATTTAAGATATTATGTGAAGCAAGCATCAACATCTGCGCTTCCAATATGGCTTCATTACTTAAAGGTAAATGAACAGCCATCTGGTCACCATCAAAGTCTGCATTAAAAGCAGTACAAGCGAGCGGATGCAACTGAATTGCTTTGCCTTCAATCATCTTAGGTTGAAATGCCTGAATACCCAGTCTATGCAAAGTTGGTGCACGGTTTAACAGCACTGGATGTCCTTTCATAACATGTTCCAAAATATCCCAAATAACAGGTTCTTTGCGATCAACAATTTTCTTCGCAGACTTTACTGTTTTAACAATACCTCTTTCTATTAGCTTTCTAATAACAAAAGGTTTATAAAGTTCTGCTGCCATTAATTTAGGGATACCACACTCGTGCATTTTTAATTCTGGTCCCACTACAATAACAGAACGGGCAGAATAATCAACACGCTTACCAAGCAAGTTCTGACGAAAACGCCCTTGTTTACCCTTAAGGCTATCTGACAAAGATTTTAATGGTCTATTTGCATCCGTCTTTACGGCACTTGATTTGCGAGAATTATCAAATAAGGAATCAACTGATTCTTGTAACATACGTTTTTCATTACGCAAAATTACTTCAGGAGCCTTTATCTCAATAAGTCTCTTAAGACGATTATTTCTAATTATAACTCTTCTATAAAGATCATTCAAGTCAGAAGTAGCAAACCTTCCCCCATCAAGAGGAACTAATGGACGTAATTCAGGAGGAATAACAGGAACAATCCTCACAACCATCCATTCAGGTTTATTACGCCCTCTTGAAATACGGAATGATTCAACAACTTGTAAACGTTTTAATGCTTCATTCTTACGTTGCTGAGAGGCGTCATTCCCCGCGCGATGTCTCAACTCATATGATAAAGCATCTAAGTCAAGACGAGAAAGTAAGTCATAGATAGCATCCGCACCCATCTTAGCAATAAACTTATTCGGATCATTATCTTCCAAATACTGATTTTCTTTAGGAAGAGTGTCTAGAATATCCAAATATTCTTCTTCTGAAAGCAAATCATATGCAGCAATACCGTCTTCTGATTTCACACCAGGCTGTATAACTACGTATCTTTCATAATAAATTATTGAATCAAGTTTTTTGGTTGGCAAGCCTAACAAATAACCTATTTTATTAGGTAAAGAACGGAAATACCATATATGAGCAACGGGCACGACCAATTGTATGTGTCCCATTCGTTCACGTCTTACTTTCTTTTCCGTAACTTCAACGCCACAACGATCACAAACGATACCTTTGTAACGAATACGCTTATATTTTCCGCAATGACACTCGTAATCTTTGATTGGTCCAAAGATTCTTTCGCAGAACAGTCCATCGCGTTCAGGCTTATATGTACGGTAATTTATAGTTTCAGGTTTTAAAACCTCACCACTCGAATTTTCAAGAATTTCTTCAGGGGAAGCCAAACCAATTGAAATCTTCGAGAAATTACTCTTTATCTTATTTTCTTTTCTAAAAGCCATATAACATTTATTTTAAAATGTGCTAAAGATTCACTATTCTAAATTAATACTTAACCCTAGACCCCTTAATTCATGCAACAACACATTTAAAGACTCTGGTATCCCAGGCTGAGGCATTGGTTCGCCTTTTACAATAGCTTCGTACGCTTTAGAACGGCCAACAACATCATCCGATTTAATCGTTAGAATTTCCTGTAAAATATGAGATGCACCAAATGCTTCAAGAGCCCACACTTCCATTTCTCCAAAACGTTGACCACCAAATTGTGCTTTACCACCGAGAGGCTGCTGAGTAATTAGAGAATAAGGACCAATAGAACGAGCATGCATTTTATCTTCTACCATGTGTCCTAACTTCAACATGTAAGTCACACCAACTGTAGCAGGCTGATCAAACATCTCTCCAGTACCTCCATCACAAAGATATGTTTTACCAAAACGAGGTAAACCGGCTTTATCTGTCCACTGTGTTATATCTTCTAGAGAAGCACCATCAAAAATAGGAGTAGCAAATTTAATACCTAGTTTTTTACCTGCAGAGCCTAAGACAGCTTCAAAAATCTGTCCTAAGTTCATACGCGAAGGCACACCAAGCGGATTAAGCACAATATCTACAGGAGTACCATCTGATAAGAATGGCATATCTTCTTGGCGAACTACACGAGAGACAATACCTTTATTTCCGTGACGACCAGCCATCTTATCACCAACACCAATTTTGCGCTTTTTAGCAACATATACTTTAGCCATCTGAATTATACCAGCTGGTAATTCATCACCAATTGTTATACTAAATTTCTTACGTTTTAAATCAGCATCTAATTCTTTATATTTTTTCAAATAATTTAGAACTAAATCTCTAATTAATTCATTTGTATGCAAATCCGAAGTCCAGTTGCTTAATTGGATCGAATTAAAGTCTAGTGTTTCGAAATCAATAGGACTAAACTTAGAACCTTTAGCAATAACTTCAGCTCCCAAATAATCCTTAACACCAAGTGACACTTTACCTTCTGTCAGAGTTGATAGTTTCTTTACCAATATAGTCTTAAGATTTGCCACCTTTGATTCAAACTCATCATCTATTTTGGGTAATAGAGCTTTATCAGCAAGTTTAGAGCTTCTACTCTTAATTACGCGTGAGAATAATTTCTTATCAATAACTACTCCCTTCAAAGAAGGAGAAGCTTTCAGCGATGCATCTTTAACATCACCAGCCTTATCACCAAAAATGGCACGTAACAGTTTTTCCTCAGGCGAAGGATCTGATTCTCCTTTAGGAGTAATTTTACCGATAAGAATATCACCAGGTTGTATATTTGCACCAACACGAACTATACCATTTTCATCTAGATCTTTAGTTGCTTCCTCACTAACATTAGGTATATCAGAAGTTAATTCTTCCATACCTCTTTTCGTTTCCCTTACTTCAAGAGAATATTCCTCTACATGGACAGAAGTCAAAAGGTCTTCACGCACAACACGTTCGTTTAGAACAATAGCATCCTCGTAGTTGTATCCTTTCCAAGGCATATAGGCCACTAATAGATTCTTTCCGAGAGCTAATTCTCCCTTTTCTGTAGAATATCCTTCCGTTAGGATTTGACCTTTAGTTACTCTTTGACCTTTTTCACAAATAGGTCTAAGGTCTATAGTCATGTTCTGGTTGGTTTTCCTAAATTTAGGAATTTTGTATTCCTTCAGAGCTGGCTCAAAACTTACAAATTCCGCCTCGGGTGTTCTATCATATAATATACTTATTGTTGTAGCATCAACAAATTCAACCATACCATCACCTTCAGCAGCTATTTGAGTTCTCGAATCCTTAACTAATTGCTTTTCAATACCAGTACCCACAATAGGCGCTTCACTTTTAAGAAGCGGAACAGCCTGTCGCATCATATTAGAACCCATCAAAGCTCGGTTAGCATCATCATGTTCCAAGAAAGGAATTAGAGATGCAGCAATTGATGCTATTTGTTGTGGTGCAACATCCATTAGTTCTACTTCAGAAGGATCAACAACAGGATAATCAGCATCTTGTCTTGATTTGACTCTATTACGAATAAAAGCACCTTCATCGTTTAGTGGAGCATTTCCTTGAGCAATAATTTTGGCTTCCTCTTCTTCAGCAGTTAGATAAATAATTCCTTCAGGTGAGATATCTACCTTACTATCCTTGACTTTACGATACGGTGTTTCAATAAAACCAAGTTCGTTGATCTTTGCGTAAACACACAAAGATGATATCAAACCAATATTCGGGCCTTCAGGAGTCTCGATAGGGCAGAGACGGCCATAATGGGTATAATGCACGTCACGAACCTCAAATCCGGCCCTCTCTCTAGACAAACCACCAGGGCCTAAAGCTGACATACGTCTCTTATGAGTAATTTCAGCAAGAGGATTCGTTTGGTCCATAAATTGAGACAAAGCATTTGTCCCGAAAAACGAATTTATAACAGAGGAAATCGTCTTCGCATTAATTAGATCTATAGGCGTAAACACCTCATTATCTCTAACATTCATACGTTCACGAATAGTTCTAGACATTCTCGCAAGACCTACAGCAAATTGATTAGACAACTGCTCCCCAACAGTCCTTACACGGCGATTACTCAAATGGTCAATGTCATCAACATCGGCCTTAGAGTTAATCAATTCTATCAGATATTTTATTATTTCAATAATATCTTCTTTCGTCAACACTTTGACGTCCATAGCAGTTGAAAGATTCAACTTTTTGTTGATCCTATATCTTCCAACATCGCCAAGATCATATCTTTTTTCTGAGAAGAATAAATTATTAATAACTTCTCTAGCACTTGCATCATCAGCTGGATCTGCATTACGCAACTGCCGATAGATATACAAAACAGCCTCTTTCTCAGAGTTACTAGGATCTTTTTGGAGTGTATTATATATAATTGAATAATCAGATTGATTGGGCTCATCCTTATGTAAAAGAATATTCTGCACGCCTGATTCTATAATTTCGTCTACATGTTCAGCTGACAAAATCGTTTCGCGATCAATGATAACTTCGTTACGCTCAATAGAAACCACCTCACCGGTATCCTCATCTACAAAATCTTCAATCCAAGTCTTCAACACCCTAGCGGCCAACTTTCTTCCAATGACTTTCTTTAAGTTAGACTTATTAACCTTTACATCTTCAGCAAGATTAAAGATTTCTAGAATATCTTTATCATTTTCAAATCCTATAGCACGTAAAAGAGTCGTAACTGGAAGCTTCTTCTTACGATCAATATAAGCATACATAACATTATTAATGTCAGTTGCGAATTCAATCCATGATCCTTTAAAAGGAATTATACGTGCTGAATATAGCTTGGTACCATTTGCATGCACACTTTGACCGAAAAACACTCCAGGAGATCTATGTAATTGAGAGACAACAACACGCTCAGCTCCATTTATAACAAATGTAGCTTTATCAGTCATGTAAGGTATTGGACCTAAAAACACATCTTGAATAACAGTATCAAAATCCTCATGATCAGGATCTGTACAGTATAATTTAAGCTTAGCTTTTAATGGCACGCTATATGTAAGCCCTCGCTCTATACAATCATCAATTGTATAACGCGGCGGATCAATATAGTAATCCAAAAACTCAAGAACAAAGTTATTCCTTGTGTCAGCTATAGGGAAATTCTCAGCAAACACCTTATATAATCCCTCATTCTTACGTTTTTCGGGAGGAGTATCTAACTGTAAAAAGTCTTTAAATGACTTCAATTGCACCTCTAAGAAATCCGGATATTCTAAAGGATTCTTTATGGAAGCAAAATTAACTCGTTGATTTACTGTATTTGAAGACATCTGTCAATGAATTTGTAGAACTTAATTTTAAATATATACACAAAAAGGTTAAGAATCCTCTTGTAAAGGATTCTTAACCGAACTACCTGATAAACAGGCAAATGTTATTTAAGTTCAACCTCAGCTCCAGCTTCTTCCAATGCTTTCTTCAATGATTCTGCTTCGTCTTTAGCCAAACCCTCTTTAACTACGCTAGGAGCTCCGTCAACCATATCCTTAGCTTCTTTCAAACCAAGTCCACAAGTTTCTTTAACAGCTTTAACTACTTGAAGTTTAGCTGCACCAGCGCTCTTTAATACTACGTCAAAAGAAGTCTTTTCTTCTACGGCAGGACCAGCAGCAGCTGGACCAGCAGCAACTGCAACAGCTGCAGCAGCTGGTTCAATACCATATTCTTCTTTAAGGATAGTTGCAAGTTCATTAACTTCCTTTACTGTCAAGTTAACTAATTGTTCTGCAAAAGCTTTCAAATCTGCCATTTTTGTATGATTTTAATGTTTAAATACGATTTTGTTTTGAATTATCTATCACCAAGAGTTTTGAGTACCCCGTGAATGGTGTTTCCACCGGATTGAAGAGCGGAAATAACGCTTTTCGCAGGTGATTGCAACAAAGCAATAACGTCTGCAATAACTTCATTCTTGCTCTTGATACTAATCAATGCATCTAATTGATCTGCACCTATATAGAAACCTTCTTCAGCATAAGCAGCCTTTAATCCAGGTATTCCATCTTTAGCAACCTCTTTTAAAAGCTTTGCCGGAGCGTTTGCAGTATTGCAAAACATCACAGACGTAGCACCTTTTAAAGAGTTGTACAATGGAGAATAATCCAAATCCAAAGACTCAAGAGCTTTATGCAACAAGGTATTCTTTACTACAACAAGCTTAATATCTGCTTTATAACAAGCTCTTCTGAGTGCACTTGTAGATGCAGCATTCATAGCAGTCATATCAACTAAATAGAAATGACCATACTCGCTAATAGTAGCAGTTAACTGCTCAATAATTGTATTTTTATCTTCCTTTCTCATTGTTCCTCCATTAATTAGATTTCCTCAATTGACTTCGGATCTATCTTAATTCCAGCACTCATAGTACTTGAAAGATAAATACTCTTAATATATGTACCTTTGGCTGCAGTAGGTTTAAGCTTATTTAAAGTCGCAATAAATTCTTTGGCGTTATCACGGATCTTATCAACTTCAAATGAAACTTTTCCAATTGAAGTATGAACAATACCGCTCTTATCAACCTTAAAATCAATTTTACCTTGCTTAACTTCTTTAACAGCTTTAGCAACATCCATAGTTACAGTACCACTTTTGGGATTTGGCATTAAGCCACGAGGTCCTAAAACACGACCTAGAGCACCAATTTTCCCCATAATAGAAGGCATAGTAATGATAACATCAATATCAGTCCATCCTCCTTTGATCTTCTCAATATATTCATCAAGACCAACATAGTCAGCACCAGCTTCTTTTGCAGCAGCTTCAGCATCAGGTGTACACAATACCAAAACACGTACTTCTTTACCTGTTCCATGAGGAAGTGAAACAACACCTCTCACCATTTGGTTTGCCTTGCGAGGATCCACACCTAATCGCACATCAATATCTAAAGACGCATCAAATTTAGTAAAAGTAATCTCTTTTACCAAAGACGCAGCTTCTTTCAGTGAATATGCTTTCCCTGCTTCAATTTTTTCTGCAGCCAACTTTTGATTTTTTGTAAGTTTACCCATTCGAATTGAAGTTAATTAGTTATTATTAGGGAAATCCCCTTTTACTGCGATACCCATACTTCTAGCAGTACCAGCAACCATCTTCATAGCCGCTTCAATGGTAAAGCAATTCAAGTCAACCATTTTGTCTTGAGCAATCGTACGAATCTGTTCCCAAGTTAATTCAGCAACTTTTTTACGATTAGGCTCAGCAGAACCACTCTTAACTTTAGCAACTTCAAGTAATTGAATTGCTACAGGAGGAGTTTTGATTACAAAATCAAAAGACTTGTCTGCGTAGTAAGTGATAATAACAGGTAAAATCTTACCTGCCTTATCTTGGGTTCTGGCGTTGAATTGCTTGCAAAATTCCATTATGTTAATACCCTTAGAACCCAAAGCAGGTCCAACAGGGGGAGATGGATTTGCCGCGCCTCCTTTAATCTGTAATTTGATTAGTCCAGCAACTTCTTTAGCCATTTCTTTATTGAATTTATATATTTATTAATTAAGAACAAATACAGCGTAACACCTGCACTATTCTTTTTCAACTTGCATAAAGCCTAATTCCAATGGAGTTTTACGTCCAAAGATCTTAACCATGACCTTAAGTTTCTTCTTTTCACTATTAACTTCCTCAATGATACCACTAAATCCGCTAAAAGGTCCAAAAGTTACTTTTACAGTTTCCCCTACAACATAAGGAATATTTAATTCCTCATTTGAATCTTGTAGCTCATCAACTGTACCAAGTATACGATTCACTTCTGATTGTCTCAAAGGGACAGGTTTCTCCGACCCTCCTAAAAAACCGATCACATTAGGAGTATTTCTTAAGTGATGAGAAACCTCACCAACCAAAGCAGCCTCCACTAAAACATAACCAGGCAAATAGCTTCTTTCTTTCACTATTTTTTTTCCATTACGAACCTGATATACTTTTTCAGTAGGAATCAATACCTGAGACACATACTCACCAAGGTCGCTGTTTTTAATATCAGCTTCAAGATACTCTTTAACCTTAGCTTCTTTTCCGCTTATGGCACGTAATACATACCATTTCTTTTCAATCTCAGACATTTAATTCTAATTTTTAATGTGGGTAAATAAGTTTTTCCATTAAAGTCTGGAAACAGGAGTCCATCGCAAAAACTACCAATGCAATAAGTAGGGAAGCATATAAAACAACTACTGCACTGCTAGTTAATTCAGAATACGTCGGCCACGATACTTTATGAACAAGTTCGTCGTAAGACTCTTTAATATAAGCAACTACTTTTTTCATTTCAAAAATATTAGCACGGGAGGAGAGGCTCGAACTCCCGACACCCGGTTTTGGAGACCGGTGCTCTACCAACTGAGCTACTCCCGTGGATAAAAATCAGTTCTCGAGCTTATTAGCTCAAGAACTGATCCATATATTAATTACAGAATTTCAGTAATCTGACCTGCACCAACTGTACGTCCACCTTCGCGGATAGCGAAACGCAAACCGATGTTAAGAGCAACTGGATAGATCAATTCTACAGTGATAGTTACGTTATCACCTGGCATTACCATTTCAGTTCCTTCTGGCAAAGTGATTTCGCCAGTACAGTCCATAGTACGCAAGTAGAATTGAGGACGATATTTGTTATGGAATGGAGTGTGACGTCCACCTTCTTCTTTCTTCAAGATATAAACCTCAGCTTTGAAAGAAGTATGAGGAGTAATCTTGCCCGGGTGGCACATTACCATACCACGTCTGATTTCGTTTTTGTCGACGCCACGAAGCAAAAGACCAACGTTATCACCAGCTTCACCTTGATCAAGAAGTTTACGGAACATTTCCACACCAGTAACAACTGATTTTTTGTTTTCTGATCCCAAACCGATAATCTGAATTTCGTCTCCTACTTTAACGATACCAGCTTCGATACGACCAGTAGCAACTGTTCCACGACCTGTGATTGAGAATACATCCTCAACAGGCATCAAGAATGGTTTATCAACATCACGAGGAGGAAGCGGGATCCATGTGTCAACAGCATCCATCAACTCCATAACCTTCTCTTCCCATTTTTCAACGCCATTCAATGCACCAAGTGCAGAACCACGGATAACAGGAGTATTGTCACCATCGAAATTATAGAAAGAAAGCAATTCTCTCATTTCCATTTCAACAAGTTCCAACATTTCTTCATCATCAACCATATCACATTTGTTCATGAAAACGACCAATTTAGGAACGTTTACCTGACGAGCCAAAAGGATGTGTTCGCGAGTCTGAGGCATAGGACCATCAGTAGCAGCAACTACAATGATAGCACCGTCCATCTGAGCAGCACCAGTAACCATGTTCTTAACGTAGTCAGCGTGACCCGGACAGTCTACGTGAGCGTAGTGACGGTTAGCTGTTTGATACTCAACATGCGAAGTATTAATAGTAATACCTCTTTCTTTTTCTTCAGGAGCGTTATCGATCTGATCGAAAGACTTAACTTCTGAAAGACCTTTTTTTGCCAATACAGTAGTAATAGCAGCGGTCAATGTGGTCTTACCGTGGTCTACGTGACCAATAGTACCAATGTTAACGTGCGGTTTGGTACGTTCAAATTTCTCTTTAGCCATAGCTTTACTTGTTATTTATTTGATTAATAATCAGCACTTACATTTTACTGAGCTGTTACCGGGACTTGAACCCGGGACCTCTTCCTTACCAAGGAAGTGCTCTACCACTGAGCTATAACAGCAAGGAATGAGAGCGGAAGACGGGGCTCAAACCCGCGACCCTCAGCTTGGAAGGCTAATGCTCTATCAACTGAGCTACTTCCGCAATTCTTGCCAGAGATTACACTCGTCGCAATGTGGGCAAAGATGGATTCGAACCACCGTAGGCGTAAGCCAGCAGATTTACAGTCTGCCCCATTTGGCCACTCTGGTATTTGCCCTACATTTGAGCCTCTTGTCGGATTCGAACCAACGACCCCGAGATTACAAATCACGTGCTCTGGCCAACTGAGCTAAAGAGGCATACACTAAAAAAAAGCAACCGTTACGTTCTATTGCGAGCGAAACGGCTGCAAATTTAGATATTTATTTCTTTATCGCAAAACATTTGCGGAGTTTTTATTTATTTCTAAGCTTTTCCTTGTGCTTAACCAATTGCTTCTCCAAAGCCTCAAGCGCTTCGTCAACAGATTGCTCAAAAGAATCACATACTTTACTTGCATAAAACTCGCCATTGGGAACTATCATTTTAATTCCAGCTTCTTTGTTTTCTGCTGATTCAGGCTTAACAACCTTTAGTTGGACTTCAACTACTTTTATATCATCATGAAACCGTTCCAGTTTCAACGCCTTCCTCTGAATAAATGACTGCAATTGCTCCGAAGCATCAAAATGAATTGATTGAATTCTTACTTCCATAATAACCTCCTTTTTTTTATGACCTCGGATGGGCCTGTTTATACACCTTTTTTAGTTCCTCAAAAGTAGAATGCGTGTAAACTTCAGTCGCCGCCAAACTTGCATGACCAAGCAATTCTTTAACAACATTAAGTTCTGCTTCATTATTTAGCATCGAAGTTGCAAAAGTATGCCGCAAGACATGAGGACTTCTTTTCTTCATGCAAACCACTTTAGAAAGAGCTCTTTTAACTATATTATAGACCAACGTAGCATACATACGCTTTCCATCGACAGTTACAAAGAAAGCATCAGTTTGCAAATCATCCAACTGACTTCTTTTTAAAAGATAATCTTCTATGTCTTTTTTCAGTTCTCCTGCAAAAGGAACAAGACGCTGCTTATTTCTCTTACCGGTTACCTTAAGAAGAGACAAACCCAAATCAACATCTCTCAGATTCAAATTTATCAATTCAGACCTTCTGATTCCGGTGCAATAAAACACCTCAATAATCAAACGATCTCTCATAGGCGCAAAACCGTCACCAAAATCCACTTCATCTAAAAGTCGGTCCACATCAACTGGCTTCAGAAACACCGGTAGTTTTTTCTCCAATTTGGGAGAGTTCAAACCACTAAGAGGATTTCGATCCATTTTCTTCAGACGAAGAAGATACTTATAAAAAGATCTCAAAGAACTCAGCTTCCTTTTCACAGAGGCAGCAGAATATCCTTTGTCCATCAGAACAACAATCCATTCCCTGATCAGCAAAGAATCAACTAAACAAGGACTAAAAGAAGTCCCCTTTTTCTCGACAAAAACTCCAAACTGAAGAATATCACATTGATAACTTTGAATCGTCTTATCAGAGTAACATTTTTCCAGTCTGAGGTAGTCAAGAAAAAGATTAATCAATTCCATATCATTGCATCTATAATTACGCAACGAATATAAGAAAGAAAATCAATAATTCAAAAGGAAATCTGAAATATTAATCTTCAACCTGCTGAAGTTTCTGTACGTAAACAGCATGTTCTTTCTTAAGTCTTTTAACCACAGAGGGTTTATCAAACTGCTGTCTACTTCTTAATTCTTTAACTATTCCAGTTTTCTCAAATTTTCTTTTAAATTTCTTCAGCGCTTTTTCAATGTTTTCGCCTTCTTTTACAGGTACTACAATCATTTTAATATTATTAATGTTATGGTTTATAATTCGCTGTTAAATTGCGGGGCAAAATTACACATACTTTCCTTATTCACAAAACTTTCTGCAAATATTTCTTTCTAACTAACAGAATATTATGTATATAGATAGAATATTGGCAGTCTATAATCCATATATTATATGGGATTAATTAAATTATTATCTTTGCAAAACATGTAATTACCTAAATTATACAGTATTACGCAGTATGATTACAATAGAAAAAATAGCCAGACTTAGGGAACAGATGAAACGTCTGAATCTGGCAGCATTTATTATCCCAAGTAGCGATCCTCACTTAAGTGAATATGTAGCTCCTCATTGGAAAAGCCGCGAATGGCTTTCCGGTTTTACAGGATCTGCAGGTACACTTGTCATAACAAGCCATAAAGCAGGCTTATGGACTGACTCCAG
Source organism: Bacteroides graminisolvens DSM 19988 = JCM 15093 (assembly GCF_000428125.1). Classification (GTDB taxonomy): domain Bacteria; phylum Bacteroidota; class Bacteroidia; order Bacteroidales; family Bacteroidaceae; genus Bacteroides; species Bacteroides graminisolvens. The sequence continues at coordinate 45,998 of NZ_ATZI01000013.1, read as the reverse complement.
GTATTATATACAAGCTGAAAAGCAGATCCAAGGTTCCGGAATTGAGTTGCACAAAGAAGGGCTCCCTGCAACACCTACTATACCAGAGTATCTTATCAGAGAACTTCAACCAAATGAAATAGCAGGCATAGATGGTTCCTTGTTTTCAGTGAATGCAGTCAGATCCATGCAAACAGCCCTGAGCAAGTATGGAATTAAGCTTCACACCAAACACGATCCACTCAAAGAAATATGGAAGGATCGTCCGGGCGCACCAACTAACAAAGCCTATATTTACCCAACGAAATATGCAGGTAAAAGCTGTTCCGAGAAGCTTATACTCATACGAGAAGAGCTTAGGAGAAATGAGGTGGATGCTTTGTTAACCAGCGCATTGGATGAGATATGCTGGACATTAAATTTACGAGGAAGCGATGTAAAACACACGCCTGTGTTCATTTGCAACCTTATCATCACACAACAAAGCGCCCACCTTTTCATTGACCCAGCCAAAAGATCGAAAGAAGTGGATGATTATTTAATAGAGAGCCAGATTCATATACATGATTACGACTCCATTCACAACTTCCTGAACACCCTTCAGGCTGACAATTTACAATTTGATCCTTCAAAAACCAACTACAATCTTTATTCTCATTTGCCATCATCGTGCCAAACCAATGAGAAAGAAAGTCCAATTGCATTGTTGAAAGCTGTTCGCAATACGGAAGAGATCAAAGGCATACACCACGCCATGATTAAAGATGGCATTGCACTAGTTAAGTTTCTTCATTGGCTGGAACAAGCTGTTCCAACGGGCAAAGAGACAGAGGTCAGCATTGATCAGAAGCTATACGAATACAGAGCCAGCCAAGAATTGTTTATAGACAGAAGTTTTGATACGATAGCCGGGTACAAAGAAAATGCCGCCATTGTGCACTACTCGGCTACCCAGGAGAGCGACACATTATTGCAATCCAAAGGATTTCTATTACTTGATTCGGGAGCACAGTATTTTGATGGAACCACAGATATAACCCGAACGATTGCTCTAGGAGAACTCACCGACGAAGAAAAAAGAGACTATACCCTAGTACTCAAAGGACATATTGCACTGTCATTGGCCAAGTTCCCCTCAGGAACAAGAGGAGCACAACTCGATGTACTTGCCAGAATGCCTTTGTGGCAAAACAACATGAACTTTTTGCACGGAACTGGGCATGGCGTAGGACACTTCCTAAGTGTACACGAAGGTCCGCAAAGCATCAGAATGAATGAAAACCCGGTCGTTCTACTTCCTGGAATGATTCTGTCAAATGAACCCGGAGTATATAAAAAGGACAGTCACGGCATTCGCACGGAAAACTTAATGCTAGTAGTTGAAGACGCTGAAGGTCTTTTTGGAACCTATTTAAAATTTGAAACCCTCACCTTGTGCCCAATATGCACCCAAGGAATTATCAAAGAACTACTTACAAGAGAAGAGTTAATATGGCTCAACCAATACCATCAAACCGTATATTCCACCCTATCACCCTACCTCGATGAAAAAGAAGTATTGTGGTTAAAAGATAAAACTCACGAGATTTAAAATTAAAGATATGGCAATAATAAAATCAGTAAGAGGGTTTACCCCTGAATTTGGAGAGAATTGTTTTCTGGCCGATAACGCTGTGATTATAGGAGATGTAAAAACCGGAAAAGATTGCAGTTTCTGGTTTAGCACCGTTATCAGAGGAGATGTAAATTCAATCAACATAGGAAATGGCGTAAACATTCAAGATGGAAGTGTACTGCATACCTTGTACCAAAAATCAACGATTGAAATTGGCAACTATGTATCGGTAGGACACAACGTAACCATACATGGAGCCAAGATCAAAGATTACGCACTAATTGGTATGGGATCAACCGTTCTCGACCATGTTGTTGTTGGCGAAGGAGCCATAGTAGCGGCCGGTTCCTTGGTACTCAGCAACACCGTAATTGAACCGGGAAGCATTTGGGGAGGCGTGCCCGCCAAATTCATTAAGAAAGTCGACCCCGAACAATCCAAAGAGCTAAATGAAAAGATAGCCCACAATTATTTAATGTATTCAGACTGGTACAAATAACTGATCACAGCCAAATAAAAAGAATAGCCTCCAAGTTCAGCACATAACTTGGAGGCTATTTAATTCTGTATTTAGCTATCTTTAGAAATTAATCATCGACAACACCTTATCCGTTGCTCCGGCATTGTTTGTTACATAGAAACCCGCATTGGAACCGGTTTCTCTGTGAAAATGTTCATCTGTCAGAAACCGATCAAATAAAGAACCAAGCTCCTCATAATTACTAATAGAAAAAGCCCCCTGCGCCTCTATCAACTGCTTGGCTTCCATAAATTTTTGGTATTTCGGTCCAAATACAACCGGTATACCATAAACCGCAGCTTCAAGAGTATTATGAATGCCAACGCCAAAGCCACCGCCAATGTAAGCCACTTCACCATACCTATATATAGAAGACAATAAGCCAAAGCAATCAATAATCAAACAGTCGGCCTTCTGAACATTCCGTTCGTCAGCTCTCGTGTACCTTACATAAGGACGTTTTAGTTTTGAAATAATCTCCACCAGATGATTTTCGTCAATAACGTGCGGTGCAATGATCAGTTTCATTTCAGGATGCGTATTGAAATACTCCAAAAACAAATCCTCATCGGGCCCCCACGAACTACCGGCAACCAGAGTAAACGAATCACCTTTGAACTTCTCAACCAAAGGCAATTCCTTTGCCTCCTCCCTAATCTGCAAAACCCGGTCAAAGCGAGTATCACCCACAACCGTTACCTTGTTAATGCCGATCTTAGACAAGAAACGCCTAGAAGCTTCGTTTTGCACAAACAAATAATCAAAATTCTTCAGCACATTCCGGTAAGTACCGCCATACCACTTAAAGAAAATCTGATCCTTACGAAAAATAGACGATACACTATACACCGGAATTCTTCTTTTATTGAGTTCATCCAGATAATTCTTCCAGAACTCATACTTAATAAAAAAAGCCATTACCGGATTTGAAATATCTAAGAACTTCTTCACGTTACGCGGTTTATCAAAAGGCAGATAACAAACCACATCCGCTCCCCTGTAATTCTTACGCACCTCATAACCCGAAGGCGAAAAAAAGGTAAGCAATATCTTATAATCAGGATATTTTGCTCTGATTTTCTCAATTAGCGGCCGTCCCTGCTCAAACTCCCCTAACGAAGCAGCATGAAACCAGATATAACGGGCATCCTTTTCTATTTGTTGGCGAAGCAATTCATAAACAACCCAATGTCCCTTCATCATTTTGCGAGGCTTCCGGCTAAAGGGAGCCATGATATGAACAATCAGGTCGTAAATGCCAATTGCAAGATTATATAACATAGATCTTATTTCAAAATTTCAACAGCGCGTTTCATACGAGAAAGAGTCTCTTCCTTGCCTAAAACCCAAGATATATCAAACATGTGAGGGCCTTTGCCCTCTCCTACTAAAGTTAGTCGGAACGCATTCATAATGTTTCCCGTGTGATACCCTTTGGCAGCAATCCAGTCCATAACAACCTTCTCCTGTCCCTCGATGCTAAAATCCTCGATAGCTTCCAGCACATCGGCCAGTTCGAGCATACATTTAGCCGAATCCTCTTTCCAACGCTTTTTGACCGTTTTCTCGTCATATTCTGTCGGAGCCACAAAAAAGAAATCGCACACATCCCACAGTTCACTGACAAAACTAACACGTTCTTTCATCATTCCCACAATTGTTGCAACCTTTTCAAAAGGCGCCTCAACCCCGTGTGCTTTCAATACAGGAAGGAAAAGCGTGGCAACATCCTCGTTGCTCTTCTTCTGAATATATTGATGATTAAACCAGATGCCCTTTTTATAATCGAACTTAGCTCCCGCCTTGCTGCACCTGTTAAGGTCAAATAACTCAACCAGCTCCTGCATCGACATTAGTTCCTGATCGTTGCCCGGATTCCATCCCAACAAAGCCAAGAAATTGATTAAAGCTTCGGGCAGATAGCCTGCTTCCCGATATCCCGAAGATACGTCACCCGTTTTAGGATCTTTCCATTCCAGCGGGAACACCGGAAAGCCCAGACGATCACCGTCTCTTTTGCTCAACTTTCCATTTCCTTCCGGTTTAAGCAACAACGGCAAATGCGCAAACTCCGGCATGGTATCTTCCCATCCGAAGGCACGGTATAACAATACATGCAACGGAGCCGACGGCAACCATTCCTCACCACGAATCACATGAGACACTTCCATCAAATGATCGTCCACAATATTAGCCAAGTGATAAGTAGGCAATTCATCCGCTGATTTGTATAACACCTTATCATCAAGGATGGAAGAATTGATCACCACATCACCACGAATCAAATCGTGTACACATACATCCTCGTTCGGCTCAATCTTAAAACGAACAACATATTGTTTTCCTTCACTAATGAGCTCCTGCACGCGATCGGCCGACAAAGTCAGCGAATTTGTCATTGACAAACGTGTAGACGCGTCATATTGGAAATTAGACACTTCATTTCTTTTAGCTTCGAGTTCTTCGGGTGTATCGAAAGCAATGTACGCTTTGCCGTTATCCAACAAGATTTGTACATACTTCTTGTATATATCCCGACGCTCCGACTGACGATACGGACCGTGATTTCCTCCAAAGCTTACCCCTTCGTCAAATTGAATTCCCAGCCAGGCAAATGATTCCAAAATGTATTCTTCAGCCCCTGGTACAAAGCGGTTTGAGTCCGTATCTTCTATACGGAAAATCAAATCACCACCCTGTTGACGGGCAAAAAGATAATTATACAATGCAGTACGCACACCACCAATGTGCAATGCCCCTGTGGGGCTGGGAGCAAAACGAACTCTTACTTTTCTTTCTGACATAATTGCTTTTGTATAGGTAAATCGCGGCAAAATTAAGCCTTTTTTTCCGATACTAATGTTTTTTTTTGTACTTTTCGCAAAAATTTCAACGAATATGAGTTATTTGAAGATAAAGAAAAGCTTTTCATACAGAGATTTACTATATAAAGTACTTGTCTTTGCAGGCACAGTAGCACTTATTGTCTATTTTCTTCCTCGTGAAGGGAAGTTCAGTTATCAGTTCGATCTTAATAAACCTTGGAAATACGGCCAACTGATGGCAACCTTCGACTTCCCTATTTACAAAGACGAAGCAGTGGTGAAGAAAGAGCAAGACAGCCTATTGGCTTCCTTCCAGCCCTACTATCGTTTAAACAAAACAGTTGAGAAGGACGCAGTAAGAAAGTTGAAAGAGAATTACAAGAAACACCTCAATCAAATTGTTCCCTCTGTGGGATACCTGCATCACCTGGAAAAAACATTGAAAGAAATCTATGCCAAAGGTATCGCATCAACGGAAGACATCAGTCAAATAAAAAAAGACAGCGTCACCTTCATCATGGTGGTGGAAGACAAACTGGCCAACCAACAACTGGCCGGTAATGTGTACAGCGTAAAGGAAGCCTACGAATACCTTTTGTCTGCCGACACCATTCATTATAAGAAAGAAATTCTTCGTCGGGGTTCTCTAAACGAATACGTTCTGCCCAATCTGAATTATGACAGTGAGAAAACTGAGGCAGCCAAAAAAGAACTCTTAGATAACTACTCCTGGGCAAACGGAGTGGTACAAAGCGGGCAGAAAATTATTGATCGCGGAGAAATCATAGATCAACGTACATATAACATTCTGGAATCACTGAAAAAAGAATCCATCAAACGAAGTGAGTCCATCGGACAAAAGCAATTAATTCTGGGAGGACAAATACTCTTCATCGGAATCCTGATGCTTTGTTTCATGCTCTACATGGAACTGTTCCGCAAAGACTATTATGAGCGAAAAGGCAGTATGCCCTTATTGTTCTCCCTCATCATGTTCTATTGCATCGTTACGGCGCTTATGATCAGCAACAACCTCTTTAGCATCTACATCATACCCTATGCCATGCTGCCCATTATCACGCGTATATTTCTAGATTCACGAACAGCGTTCATTACGCACGTTATCACCATACTGGCATGCTCCATTACACTTCGTTATCCGCACGAATTTATACTGCTTCAACTCACAGCCGGGTTGGTAGCCATATACAGTCTGCGAGAACTGTCACAACGCTCACAACTCTTCCGTACAGCCATACTAGTTATCGTGACTTACATCGTACTCTACTTCTCGTTCGAACTGATAACAGAGAACGACCTGTCTAAGTTAAACCGCAGCATGTACATCTATTTCGTGATCAACGGCATATTGCTACTGTTCACCTACCCCTTGTTGTTCCTGCTCGAAAAGATATTCAGCTTTACCTCCAACGTAACCTTGGTAGAACTCTCAAACATCAACAACAACCTACTCAGACAACTGTCCGAAACAGTACCGGGAACCTTCCAACATTCACTGCAAGTAGCCAATCTTGCGGCAGAAGCAGCCATACGCATCGGTGCCAAAAGCCAGTTGGTACGTACCGGAGCCCTCTACCACGATATCGGAAAGATGGAGAACCCCGTTTTCTTTACCGAGAACCAATCGGGCGGCATCAACCCGCACGAAAAACTCAGTTACGAACAGAGTGCACAAATTGTAATCAGCCACGTAACCGATGGCGTTAAGCTGGCTGAGAAACACAACCTGCCCAAAGTCATTAAAGACTTCATCACCACCCACCATGGCAAGGGAAAAACCAAGTTCTTCTACATTTCATGGAAAAACGAGCACCCCGACGAAGAACCCGATGAAGAACTCTTCACCTACCCCGGTCCCAACCCCTTCACCCGTGAAACCGCCATCCTGATGATGGCCGACGGAGTAGAAGCCGCTTCACGCAGCCTGCCCGAGTACACCGAAGAAAGCATTGGCAACCTGGTTGAAAAGATAATCGATTCGCAGGTAGAAGAAGGCTATTTCAAAGAATGTCCCATTACATTCAAAGACATAGCCATCATCAAAGGAGTGTTCAAAGAAAAGCTCAAAACCATCTACCACACCCGCATCAGTTATCCGGAGTTAAAGAAGTAAGTAAGCCGTCGCAAGCATCCTCTAGTATGTCGAGCACATACTCAAAACCTTGCGCACCGCCATAATACGGATCGGGAACATGATCGGCCTGCATACGAGTGCAGAAGTCGATCATTCGGTGTATCTTGTCACAAGCCTCCAGAGAAGGAGCCCGTTCACGCAAATCATCAATGTTGCGATCATCCATGCCGATGATAAGATCGAACACCTCAAAGTCGTCCGTTTTCACCGGGCGAGACCGATGTATCAGGTTATACCCCCGGCGAGCGGCATGCGCACGCATTCGGGAATCGGGCAATTCCCCCTGATGATAACTCAATATACCGGCCGAATCAATCTCGAACAAATCATTCAACCCCCTCTCTTCAATTAAGTGACGCATCACCCCCTCTGCTGCCGGAGAGCGGCAAATATTACCCAAGCAAACAAACAATATCTTTTTCTTCATAAACATCTACTATATTACATCGGATCCACATCATAATAAATGATAGCCGATTTAAAAAGTTCATTTTGCAACATCGCCAGTCGCGCATCATACAAAATCTCCCGTACCTTATTCATGGAAACATCATTCTCAATCTTCACCACCAGCTTCTTAATGTACAAAGTCTGTATCCTTGCCACCGGCGGTTTATCCGGACCAAGTACCCTGGTACCCAAAACCGTTTTTAACTTACCTGCCATCTCATCCGCCATCTTATCGAGCAACTCACTGTTTTTGTGTTTCATATACACATAAATAAGCCTAAAGAAAGGAGGATACTGAAACATCTGCCTCTCGGCCAACTGTCCTTGCGCCATCTCCTCGTACCGGTTATCAATGACCTGAGCAATCACCTCATGATCCATGCTCTTCGTCTGCAAAACAACCTTTCCCCTTTTATGCTTTCTCCCAGCCCGGCCCGCCACCTGCGCCATTAACTGAAAAGCCCGTTCGTAAGAACGAAAATCAGGATAATTCAACATCGTGTCCGCATTGAGTATTCCCACCACACTCACCCGGTCAAAGTCGAGACCTTTAGACACCATCTGCGTACCAATAAGAATGCGCGTTCTTCCTTCCGTAAAATCAGCAATAATCTTTTCATAAGCCGTTCGCGTGCGTGTAGTGTCCAAGTCCATTCTCGCTACAGCAACATCGGGGAACAACAACTTGATGTCATCCTCAATTTTCTCCGTGCCAAAACCCCTGTGCAACAACTCCACACCCCCGCATGCCGGACAAACCGTGGGCACTTGATACGTGTATCCGCAATAGTGACAAGTCAGCTGATTCATCCCCTTGTGATACGTTAAACTCACATCACAATTCTTGCATTTGGGTACCCATCCGCACGTGCGGCACTCAATCATCGGAGCAAATCCGCGTCGGTTTTGAAACAAAATAACCTGTTCATCCCGTTGCAGCGCATCGGTAATCTCCTTGAGCAAAAGCGGAGAAAACGGCCCCGTCATTCGCTTCTTCCGGTACAACTCCTTGATGTCAACCGGCACAATTTCGGGAAGCTGAATCTCCTGAAACCTCTCTTTTATCTCCACCAAACCATACTTACCCGTTTGCGCGTTGAAATAACTCTCGATAGACGGCGTTGCCGTGCCCAGCAGCGTTTTGGCACCATACATAGAAGCCAATACAATGGCTGCGTTGCGTGCATGATAACGCGGAGCCGGATCCTGCTGTTTATACGTATTTTCATGCTCCTCGTCGACAATGACCAGTCCCAACCTGCTGAACGGCAAAAAGACCGACGAGCGCACACCCAGAATCACATCATACGGCTCATTGCTCAACTGCTTCTGCCAAATCTCCACCCGCTCTGCATCGGGAAATTTAGAATGATACACACCCAGTTTGGAGCCAAACACGCGCTGCAAGCGTTCTGTAATCTGAGTAGTCAACGCTATTTCGGGAAGCAAGTACAACACCTGCTTTCCCTGCGCCAGTGCATCGGCAATTAAGTGAATGTAAATTTCCGTTTTACCGCTTGACGTAACCCCGTGCAGCAAACAAACATTCTTTTGTTTGAAAGACTCCACCACCTCGGCATACCCTTTGCGTTGAAACTCATTCAGCGGATTTAAAGGCAACACATTAGCCAAAGCATTTGTTAAGCGTCCCACCTCAAAATCATACACCTCAAACAACCGCTTGTCAACCAATGCAGCAAACACATTGGCCGAAACATCGGCTTGCTTTAGAAGTTCCTTCTTGGAAACCTCTTTCAACGTTCCCGTTCCCATAAAGGCAGACAGTTCAAGGTATTTCATCAGCAAGGCCAATTGCTTAGGCGCCCTTCCCAGTTCAGTAAACAGAGCTTGCAACTTCTCCTCGTGAGCCACTTCGCTGCACAAGCGAACCCGCACCTCCGTGCGTGGTTTATAGTTTCGGCGTAGCTCCTCCTTCACAAAAAGCGCCCCTTTGTCGAGCAAAGATTTAATGACGGTCAGTATATTTTTTATTCCGCTGTCTTTCTCCAGTTTGCTTACGCACTGCTCATGTTCGGCAGACAGCAAGTCAAGAACCAATTGTTCCTTGGCCGACAAAGGCTGCAACGATTCAAAGTCAGGGTTATATTCCACCATCGTTTCACTTTCCAGCTTCAGCCCCGAAGGCATGGCTGCCTTATAGACATCACCCAGGGGACACAAATAATATCCCGAAAGCCATTGCCAGAACCGATATTGAAGAGGCAACAACACAGGCGAATCATCCAGCACAGCAAACAACTCCTTTACTTCATACTCCGAAGGCGGACAATAATGCACATTGCTGATAATTGCCGTGTAATACTTCTTTTTCCCAAAAGGAACCACCACCCGGCAGCCCGCCTCAACAGACAGAGACAAGTCATCGGGAACGGCATACGTATAAGTTCCGTTCAGTGGCAAAGGCAATATAACATCTACATATTTTTTCATCGTAGAGCAAAGGTACAAAAAAGTTCTTATGTAAAGCAGCGTAGTATCAGCGCAAAAAAATAGAGGAGCCTAAACCCCTCTATCTTCGCATATCTATAAATTCTAAGAATTCTAGAACAAGTAAGCCACAGAAACCTGCCACATCTTTGATTTATAAGATTCACCATTAATGGCATCCCATGCACTAGAAGGACTATCAATCTTCGCCTTTGCCGAATCAGTTAACCCCATGTTGTAGTTAACACCCAACTGAAGATGTTTGAGTAACTTCACACCGGCACCCAGGTTTAGTGACACTTCGGACTTATCATAATCCAGCGAACCTTTCACCGAATCAAAAGTCAAGTCATCGTCAGAGTTCATATTAAAAAAGAAACTGGGACCGGCAGCGAAATAAAGACTGGCCAGACTACCTAATCCAATAGAATACTTCAGATTGATAGGAATCTCAACACCCTGTTGTTTGAAAGTCTTTTCTTTTGAAATTTTATCTTCCTCATAAGAAAACTTCGTTCCTTTTTGAGCATACATCAAAGCACCATCAACACCTAATCCTATAATAGGTATTGTAATGTCTACCATTGGGCCAATAAAAAAGCCGGTATAATTATCTGCATTTCCTTTAGCATCCCATGCATCAGAAAGTGAAGCCGAAGCCAAATTCAAACCGCCTTTCACACCAAACTTAATTTGTGCTTTAGCCGGCATAGCCATAGCCAAACAAACAGTCACAGTAAAAAGAGTAATCCATTTTTTCATAAGTCATAAAGTTTAATATTTCTGCAAAAGTAAGAAATTCTTTTTAAGGAACGCCCTGCGAGCCCCTTTTGTTTACAATGTGAAACACAAAAAAAGCCCGGTAACAAATCACCAGGCTTCGTATTCTTTCTATCTATTGTAGTTTTAATACTCCTCTTCGTTAAAAAAGAAATCTTCTTTACTCGGATAATCGGGCCAAATATCTTCAATGCTTTCATAAATTTCACCCTCATCCTCCATTTCCTGAAGGTTTTCAATTACTTCAAGAGGGGCTCCCGACCGCATTGCATAATCGATAAGCTCATCCTTGGTAGCAGGCCAAGGTGCATCTTCCAATTTTGATGCTAATTCCAACGTCCAATACATAGTTTTACAGTATTTAAAATGTGAATATTATTCCTCTTTTTTTATATTTTCGGCAAAAGTATAATAAAATACTTCATTTGCAACGATTATTCCAAAATATTTCGTCTTTTTTCTCCAGAAAATTAATCCTACGTGATAAAACGAAAAGATAATCGGACAGACGGTTGATATAAGCCAATAAATTCTGATCAATAGTCAAATGATCCGTCAAAGCCAAGATACGCCTTTCGGCACGGCGGCAAACCGTTCGGCACACATGGCAGAAAGCCGAAGCCCTGGCGCCACCGGGAAGTACAAAATTATTAATAGCCGGCAATCCGTTATCGGCTTCATCAATAGCCAGTTCTATTTTTTCCACATCCTCGGGCTTGATGATACTTACGGCATGCAAGTCGGTCTTCTCCTGATCCGTTGCCAGATAAGACCCCACACCAAAAAGCTTGTCCTGCACTACGCGCAGAAACTCGGCATCACCCTCTTCAGTCAGATAAGTAATGAGCACCCCCAAATGAGCATTGAGCTCATCTACCGTGCCATAAGCCTCGAGCCGTGCATCCGTTTTCAACACCCGCGTACCCCCAATCAGTCCGGTACGTCCTTTGTCACCCGTCTTCGTATATACTAAACTTTTCTTCATATCATTGCTTATTAGTAAAAGATTAACAGCAGCCACCCACTAAAAGTTGACCGTATAGTGTTGTTTTATCTTCTTTTTATCAAAGAAAACAATACCCAGGTCATAAAGATCAAACGTAATGCCCGTCCGCTCATCATCCTGCAATTTTTTCCAGCAAGCCTTCATCTCCTTGCCATAACCAATGCCCCGAAAAACATAGATTGATTGCAAAGAATGGCGACTCAGCAGATTGTCAAGAACCTGAGCAGTAAGCAAAGCAGCCTCGGCATCGACAAACAAAAAATCAATAGGCATTCCATCATTCAAAGAAACTTCCGAAAACGATTCGGCATATAAATAAGTAGCAGTCGTTTTGGCAGCTTGCAAATACACAGCAGCCGATGACCGCCTCCCCACATGCACTATCACATCGGGCTGAGCCATGTTAACCAATCGAAACAAAAGCCGGCTCACCTTTCGGCTCTCCCAGAAAAACATTCTCCCTTTGTTATGACGAGCCAGCTCCCTTTCTTGCATGGGCAATGTGCTGTATGCATAATAAGGAAGCCTTTCATAAATTACATTCGTAATAAAGTTAAAGGCAAAAGGCGAGTGCACTCCATAACCACAACGATTACGGAAACGCGAAAGCCAGATAAACGGATGCTTCAATTTACGTATGATACTCATATACATAAAAAATAGGAGCACAAAGATACTATTTTTAAGTAATAACGAGGAGCCGATATAAAAAAACAGGTCCCGCAACTGCGAGACCTGAAACTAATATCCATCTAAAACAAACTTTAAGAGAGAATATATCGATTGTTATTGAAAACAATAAAAACCGCCAAATTAAGCCTTTTGTCGATACATTTAGGGTAAACGTCGAAGAGTAAGTCTTAATAAATGCATGATAAACGCATATATATTAATATAATCAACGTTATGTTATCCTCTGTAATTCAACGGAATAAAGATACGAACAAAATAAATGATATGCAAACTATGTAAATATGAATTAATATTAAAAATAAAAGTTTGACTTCTTTTAAAGAATAGCAGTGCTTTGTTCCGCAAGGTCTCATAAAAAGTATGAAATAAAGTATCACCAAGTATCACCAACCTTGTAACAAACTGATAATCAGACAATTCTGGGTGACACTTGCCTAAAAAAAAGCCTCACCAAGTATCACCAAGTATCACCAACTTTTTTGGCACTAATTTCTTACAAGTTTATAGTCACTTATTGTTTATATATAGAATCTTTAGTTAGTATGCTACTGCGATTTATTTTGCAAGTGAGCAATTTTCGTCTCCACCCGGATGTACAGACTTTGTACACCCCCATGTACAAGTTCCGTACACCCGGGTGTATGATAGTTGTACACCCGGGTGTGCACAAGGTTTTGTAAGTAGCAGATAATTTTTGTTTATATAATAGCTTCTGAAGTAGCATCAATGCCATGCGCTTTGAGACATTCAACCGCACTTATCATATTTTTCTTATTAACGTTACCAAGAAAAAATACATGATAGTTGTTTTGAACATCAAGTATCTCCATGAAAAACGGATGAACATTTTTATAATGGTTTCTACCACCGAAGTTTACTTTCTTCAGCTCATGATACGGTATTACTTTCTTTTGAAAATAATTACGCAAAATGAGATTATGAGCATCAAAGACAAGTGAATGTTGCTTCAAAACGCCATGGTATAATAGGCAAACACCCAACAACAAATATGCAACACCAAATATCGCTACAGAAAGCGGTTGGTGCAGGAAAAGAAAAATAGAAGAAAAAGTCAAAATTAAAGCCAGTAAGGTAAAATAAGCTAATCGCATAGAAAAACCGGGAAACTCTATGTAACATAAATCCATATCCCTTTTTTCTTGAGAAACATAGTTTATAAACGGAATCTTTTTTTCTATAAGATACTGAATCAGGTAGCTGTAGCGTAAACGATACGGATATAGTTTAAAAGCACGAAGAGCACCCGACTTTAGCCTGAAAGTAAAGACTCCCGGTCCGGCCAGATTTCGGAATTGAGGTTTACACTTTATCGAGGTGCTCAAATCATATCTGGTCATAAAAGTAAAACTCTCCATATTAGTTACCTCAATCCCTTTTCTCCGTAGGAAAGACTCTATTCTCTGAATTTGATTACTAGAAAGTTGAACTGAATTCATTGGTTAGCCATCAACTGATTAATTATGAGGTAAAGGTACAAAATACATTTTACCATACAAGTACATTGAAAGGAATGATCTTTAAGTGAAATCAAATTACTACATTTGTAAACAGCTCATATTCAGAATAAAACTATATCGATATGGAAAAATTAAAATTAGTTCCCGTTCAAGATAGCCACATCCGGCAACTAACCTGCTGGTTAAACAAAGAACACGTGTTGAAGTGGTATAACGATGCCGATGAATGGCTAAATGAGATCAAAGAAAGAAAAGGCAACTTTAGCTTTCTCAACCATTTCATTGCACAAGAAGAAAACCACCCTATTGGTTTTGGACAATATTACGACTGCTTTGTCGCTAAGGAAGATTGGTACACTGTAGATCGGCCACATGAATTATTCAGCATCGACTACTTTATCGGGGAAGAAGATTATCTGCACAAAGGCTATGGCAAGCAAATAATCAGATTGCTGGTTGAACGTATTAAAACACAATACCCACATGCTAAGATCATAGTTCAGCCGGATAGTGACAACATAGCTTCTTGCAAAGCATTACTCGGTAACGGTTTTGTTTTTGACCCGAAAGCGAACTATTATACTTTGGATGATACGCTAAAACACTGCGGAACAACAGTCATCAATACAGAGAGGCTTACACTAAGACCCTTTCAGTACACAGACGATAACGATATGCTGGTCTACTGGATTAGCGATTCAACAATTCAGTCCTTGTACTGCGAACCGGTATACATAACAAAAGAAGAAGTCAGAGCACTATTAGATAAATACATTAACTCATACAAAAATCCAGATTACTATCGTTGGGCAATTATTGAAAAGGAGTCCGGTATATGCATCGGACAAGTTGCCATTTTTCTTATCGACAACAAAAACCATTTTTTGTGAGATAGAATATGCTTTAGGAAGCAAGTTTCATCGTAAGGGCTATGCAACAGAAGCGGTAAAAGCCATTCTGAATTTTTGTTTTAACCATGTCAATTTCCACAAAGTACAAGTCTGCCACAAAGAAGGGAATATAGCTTCGCAGGGCGTTATAAGAAAATGTAATTTTACGTATGAAGGAACTCTACGTGATTTCTTTTATACAGATGGCAAATATGTTGATCGATTGTATTATTCAATGCTGAAAGAAGAATATGACAAGGACGAGTTTAAATCAGAGTAAACGGGGAGTGTTAGAACGTTTAATACATAAGGCAAGTGATGGGTAGGACGGAGCACTAGTTGCCCTGACTCTAATGATTGCTGAAAGCAGTACTGAAGAGAAAGACACCATGGTAAAAGTGGTGGTAAACCTCATAAACAATAAGAACCATGACTAACTTTAGATTCGAAATTGCTCATGATTAAAAAAAGATCATATATTACATTACTTCTATTATTTGTTTTAGTAGTGAATGCAGCTTCACAAAACAGAAGTAAAGATTCATTGGCAGTAAAAGAGTATTCTTTTCTTCTGATCGACTCTCCTGCCAAGCTCTTTACCATGCGCCAGGCCAACGAAAATTATTTAAGTCTGTATAGACTAAGCATGCGTCAATTAAATAAAATTGTAATCTTCAAAAACAAGCCTATTTACCTCAGCAATCTACTTTTGCAATCGGCAGCCTCCTTGATATTCATTCCTTTAACGCATGAAGAAGGGCATCGTTCCATACTTACCTACAAAGGAATAGGAAGTATTTCACAACGATTTAACAAATAAAGAGAAGAGATTCGTAAAAAGAGTAGGCTGGCGTTCGCTTTTAAATTTAGTAGACCCACTACTTCTTGGAAAAACCGGTTTTAAGTTGAATAGCAAATGCAACGGGAATTTCGCTTTGGGCTATGGCATGGTTCCCTTTGGAGATTACATTGACGAACATTTCTGGCTAACAACAAAGTCCGTCAATGCTCATTTTTATTTAAGACAATATGAAAACAAAAATACATGGTTTCCCGCATTGGGAGCGGATTTATACAATATATCAGTAGCACAAAACATCGCTATTGATGCTGCTTTGCACGGCTGGATACAACCTAGAGCATTGGCTTTCGCTGAAAACTCGGGGAAACTTGGAACTGCCATTGATTTAACAGGAAAATACAGGGTCTATTCAGGAATAAAAGGAGTTAAAGGATTATCTCTAAATTTAGGAATGACTGCTAAGACCGAAGGCTTTCTACTTGAAGAGATGAACCTGAAACGCTACATCGGGTTCAGGATTGGAGCAAGTATCTGGTTGTAATTGTTATAACAAAACTTTGATAATAAAATAACCTTTTGAACAATGTGTAAAATTTTATAATCATTCGTGAGAATCACAAAAACCATTTGGCATAAACGAAGGACAGATAATCAAAATACTTCAGGTACTGCATTTCACCTAATAACATCCTCAATGTACTCCGTACTCCGTACTCAAAACATAAAACTGAATCCTTTCTTCTGCGAAGCATCAAACCGCTCAATTTCTAAGGAAAGGGACTTTCTTAATTGCCCTGCCATAAATGCCAAGAAAGATTGGTTACTGTCTTCATCTTGCGACTGGCGCAAGGCAAGAATATATTCATCTCTATCTTCTTTGAAGAGTTTCGTTGGAAAAAGGTTATAGAGGAATTGGATATAGTTCATCAACAGACGAGAAGCGCGTCCGTTTCCATCTACCCACGGATGAATGGTTACCAGATTTAGATGAGCATTAAAACTAAGTTCGTATAGTTCTTGAATAGTGAATGCTGTGGCGATACGCTTTTGCAGATAGTTACACAGTTCAGTAACCATTGAAGGGACTTTCTGATAGCTCATATAAGAGCGACCACCGATGCCAGCTGTAACTCCACAGAGGCGGTACTCACCTTTCGAGGAATCAAAAGAGCCACCCATTACGCTGTGAATGCCTCCTGTGGAATGCATCAATGCAGCATTGAGGGTTTGTAGAAATGCAGAAGCAATAGGTGTTTTCTCTTTGGCTTCTCTTATCGCCAGCTCGTAGGCGTTCTTCAAGTCCTCGTTCATCAAGTGATGAAGAAGAGGTTTACCACCGGCTACAACACCTTCGTCAAAAAGCAGTTGCGCTTCTGATTCAGTCAGGGTAGAACCTTCGATAGCAGTAGAGTTGGCAATGAGCGAATAGAGGTAGTACTTCTCATAGTCCACCGCTTCACTGATACCTAGTTTTACGAACTGACGCTGCAGTGCTTCAATCTCTTGCCAAATTCCTTGTTCCATGGATTGCTACTTAAGTGACTGTATCTATTTTCAAAAGTACTGTTTTTATTTTGTTTCACCAAACAAAGTTGACACTTCTGTGTCTTATATTAAAGCAAAAAAGCTAAGTACTGAATAATCAATACTTAGCTTTCTTAGTGGTACCCAGACCCGGGGTCGAACCGGGATGGAAGTGAATCCACTGGTGTTTGAGACCAGCGCGTCTACCGATTCCGCCATCTGGGCTTAATTGCGGTGCAAAGATACGGCTTTTTTCTAAACCTGCAAGAGTTTCCCTTAAAAATCCGCAGAAAAACAATAAATAACTAACAAAACATTCCTTTTAACGAAATAAATCCTACATTAGCGGAAACTTTAAAAACAGTCAATATCATGACGAATAAGGATAACTATTGTGTGATAATGGGAGGAGGAATCGGAAGCCGGTTCTGGCCTTTCAGCCGCAAAACACTACCCAAACAATTTCTTGATTTCTTCGGCACAGGCCGCTCTCTGCTACAGCAAACATTCGATAGATTCAGCAAAGTGATTCCCGCTGAAAACATCTTTATTGTAACGAATGATATATATGCTGATTTAGTAAAGGAACAGTTACCAAGCCTGAACCCGAAGCAGATTTTACTTGAACCTACCAGAAGAAACACAGCTCCTTGCATAGCATGGGCCGCCTATCATATTAGGGCCATCAACGCAAATGCAAAAATAGTGGTGGCACCGTCCGATCACCTCATTCTGAAAGAGGGTGAATTTCTCGAAGCCATAAATAAGGGTTTGGAGTTTGTTTCTGAATTTGGGCGTTTACTGACCTTGGGTATTAAGCCCAACAGGCCCGAAACAGGTTACGGATACATTCAAGTTGCCGAAAAGGAAGCAGATAATTTCTATAAAGTGAAAACATTCACAGAAAAACCGGAACTGGAACTGGCTAAGGTGTTTGTTGACAGTGGCGAGTTTTATTGGAATTCGGGTATTTTCTTGTGGAGTGCCAACACCATCATTAAAGCAATAGAAGATTTCTTGCCGGAAGTTGCAGCAAACTTAGGTGCCGGTGCCGAAATTTATGGCACACCGCAAGAGAAAGCTTATATAAATACGAATTTCCCAACTTGCCCCAACGTGTCTATTGATATTGGTATCATGGAGAAAGCCGACAATGTGCATGTGGCTTTGGGTGATTTCGGTTGGTCCGACTTGGGCACATGGGGCTCTCTGTACGATCTTTCACCAAAGGATATCAACAAGAATGTTGTTTTGAAATGCCAGTCGCTTTTGTATGACAGCAAAGACAATATCATTGCATTGCCGCCTGATAAGTTGGCTGTAATTGAAGGATTAGAAGGTTATCTCATTGCGGAATCAGACAATGTGCTGCTCATTTGCAAGAAAGACGAGGAGCATGCCATCAGAAAATACGTGAATGATGCGCAAATAAAACTCGGAGAAGATTATGTATAAAAAAAGGGAGCTTTCGCTCCCTTTTTCATTTGAAAACATAGCTTATATATCTGTTTTATTTTTCCCAGGCCTTTCTGATTGATTCTGCTATCGAAGCAAATTCAGAATCCGACAATTTCATTTTAGGATTGGAAATAATCATATCAGACTCTTTATTGATGGGAATTAAATGAATATGCGCATGAGGAACTTCAAGTCCCATGACGGCAACTCCTACCCGCTTACAAGGGATGGCTTGTTCAATGGCCCGAGCTACGCTCTTTGCAAACACATGAAAC
Organism: Bacteroides graminisolvens DSM 19988 = JCM 15093; assembly: GCF_000428125.1. Classification (GTDB taxonomy): domain Bacteria; phylum Bacteroidota; class Bacteroidia; order Bacteroidales; family Bacteroidaceae; genus Bacteroides; species Bacteroides graminisolvens. The sequence goes on along the minus strand of NZ_ATZI01000013.1, from coordinate 27,100 downwards.
GCAGCCAGCTCTTCATCTTGCAGATCGAAAATATAATCGACCTCTCTTTTGGGAACAACCAACGTATGTCCTTTCACCAAAGGATTGATATCAAGAAAAGCAAAAAAGTGTTCATCCTCGGCTACTTTGTAACAAGGAATGTTGCCAGCAATAATCTTACTAAAAATACTTGCCATAAAGGGCTCCTTTCTTTTTTTAAATACGATTGGGTTAATAGAAAGAAAGGCTGAAATATATACTATTTCAACCTTTTAATACTTTAAAACGAAATGTTCATGATCTCTAAACTGATTTTGCCCTGAGGTACTTGAATATCTGCAACATCACCTACCTTCTTGCCCAACAAACCTTGTGCAATAGGTGTACTTACAGAGATTTTGCCTTCTTTTAGGTTAGCTTCGCTTTCAGAAACAATGGTATAAGTCATCTTCATACCATTCTTTACGTTCTTAAGCTCTACTTTATTCAAAATCTGCACCGAATCGGTTTTCAGTTTTGATTCATCAATGATTTTGGCATCGGCGATAATAGCTTTTAGCTTGTTTATCTTCATTTCCAGCATGCCTTGTGCTTCTTTTGCGGCATCATACTCGGCGTTCTCTGATAAATCTCCTTTATCTCTAGCCTCAGCAATTTGACGCGATATCTCAGGGCGGTTCACAGTTTCCAATACCCTAAGCTCTTCTACAAGTTTCTTGTAGCCTTCTTCAGACATATAAGCCATGTTTTTTTCTCCTATATTTTTTAGTTTTCAAATGGTCATATAAACAAAAAAGAATTCCAACATGAGCCATGCTGGAACCCTCCCTCTATTTTTCTGCTACAAAGATAAGGCTTTAAACAATACGTGTCAAGCGAAAACGGATGCTTTGTAACATGTTTACACAAAATAAAACGTAATTTGCCAAATTACAATAAGGCTTTAATAGCTGCATCCAGGTCTTTAATGTCTTCTCCACGCTTGCTAAGCTCATTATTTTTGTTAACCAGGAAGTAGGCAGGCACTTGTTTTACATTATATATAGCTGCAATTTGTGAGTAAATTCCATTGGCATCTCTCACGCACACCCAAGGCAAATTGTCAACTGCTGTTTTCCAGAAATGCTCATCTGCATCCAGTGACACCTGATAGATTTCGAGCCCCTGAGCTGCATATTTATTATACAAATCACGCAACGTAAAATTATGTGGGGCAGATACTGCACTTTGATAGATCGTAAAATCCAGTAATACGACTTTACCTTTCAGATCGGTAAGTTTGCGCACATTCCCTTTTATGTCTCTTAAAGCAATATCAATAACTCCTGCTTCAGTTACCTTTTCACGAGGAATTTCTACCGTCTTTTGCACCGGAGTACGAGTATTCTTCATTCCCTTTATAACAATATTATATAGGTTCTTGGATCTGATTGCATGAGGATAATCATTGTTCAGACTTGTAGCCACAGCACCAAAACATTTCACATCATCTTTGTTGTTCAACGGATCAAAAATCATGTAATTATTCAATTTCTGGAACAACGCAAAATAGGCCGCTGCCTTATTGGGTGCCGAGAATATATAATTGACTTTTACATCATCTTTATATTTGGTTATCACAGCCGATAAACTGTCTTCAAAAACATCGTGAGTGATTACATTGTCTTGTAATGATTTAAACAGAGCATCTACATCCGATTGAAGTTTAATCTGTTTTAAAGTAAGCTCTTTAATTTTCACGCAGTTTTCACTGCCCGCAACGTCATAATCGGTCGAGAACTTTGCATATGGGGCTTTCACTTCTATGGTTTCAGTAGAATCGACCGAAAGATTAACGACTTTATCCTCAATTCTTAGTCTGTAAAACTCCGGAGACTCCGGTCTCAACTGTTTAAAACTAAATGAACCGTTTTTACCCAGTTCTACTGAATCAATCGCCACAACACCTTCCAGACCGGATGATTCAAAATAAAGCATTTTGCCATCGGCATCGGAAACTTCTCCTTTGATATTAAATTTCGGGTCAGAGTTACACGAACTAAGTACTAGCACAGTAAGTGCCATGAGTGATATTTTCTTCATAATAATGATTATGTTTTTGCCTGCAAATATAGTTCTTTTAAAGATTAGTCAAAGCATTTTGCGCTCATCTTCGCTTTTTGAACGAAAAAAAAACAGTGATGGAATAACTTTTTATCTCATTTACACGATATTAGCACGATAATTGTATATCTTTGCACGAATTTTGAAAGAAGATATAGATAAAACAATTTTTATGATTAACCCAATTGTTAAGACGATCGAGCTGGGTGATGGAAGAACCATCACACTCGAAACGGGAAAATTGGCAAAACAGGCAGATGGTTCTGTCATGCTACGCATGGGAAACACCATGTTACTAGCTACTGTTTGTGCCGCTAAAGATGCAGTTCCCGGAACAGATTTCATGCCTCTTCAGGTAGAGTATAAAGAAAAATTCGCCGCTTACGGTCGATTCCCTGGCGGTTTCACCAAGAGAGAAGGAAGAGCTTCTGATTATGAAATCCTTACTTGCCGACTAGTAGACCGCGCTCTACGTCCTTTGTTTCCTGACAACTATCATGCTGAAGTTTATGTTAACATTATTCTGTTCTCTGCAGATGGTGTAGACATGCCCGATGCATTAGCCGGACTTGCTGCTTCTGCAGCCCTAGCCGTATCGGACATTCCTTTTAACGGACCTATCTCCGAAGTGCGTGTTGCACGTATCGACGGAAAATATATAATCAACCCTACTTTTGACCAACTGGAGCAAGCAGACATGGATATCATGGTTGCAGCAACGTATGAGAACATCATGATGGTTGAAGGTGAAATGAACGAAGTTTCTGAAGCTGAACTGCTCGAAGCAATGAAAGTGGCTCACGAAGCAATCAAGGTTCATTGCAAAGCTCAAATGGAATTGACCGAAGCGGTTGGCAAAACTGTGAAACGTGAATATTGCCACGAGGTTAATGATGAGGAGCTTCGCCAGGCTGTTCATAATGCTTGCTACGAAAAAGCTTATGCTGTTGCAGCATCGGGCAATAAGAACAAGCACGAACGTCAGGATGCTTTCGATGCTATTCGCGAGGAATTCAAAGCAACTTTCAGCGAAGAAGAACTGGCTGCAAAGGTTGGTTTAATTAATAAATATTATCACGATGTTGAAAAAGAGGCTATGCGCCGTTGCATTCTTGACGAAGGCAAGCGTCTGGATGGTCGTCAAACAACTGAGATTCGTCCTATCTGGAGCGAAATTAGTTATTTGCCCGGACCTCACGGATCAGCAGTCTTCACTCGTGGTGAAACGCAGTCTTTGACTTCTGTTACATTGGGAACCAAACTCGATGAGAAGATGATTGATGATGTATTGGTGCACGGAAAAGAACGTTTCCTTCTTCACTACAACTTCCCTCCTTTCTCAACCGGTGAAGCGAAGGCTCAACGTGGCGTAGGTCGCCGTGAGATTGGTCACGGAAACTTGGCTCACAGAGCTTTGAAGAAAATGATTCCTGCAAACTATCCTTATGTAGTGCGTGTGGTTTCTGATATTCTTGAATCAAACGGTTCGTCATCAATGGCAACTGTTTGTGCCGGAACACTTGCATTGATGGATGCCGGTGTGAAAATCAAAAAACCGGTTTCGGGTATCGCTATGGGATTGATCAAAAATGCCGGCGAAGAAAAATATGCCGTACTTTCTGATATCTTAGGTGACGAAGATCACTTGGGTGATATGGACTTCAAGGTAACCGGAACGAAAGATGGTATTACTGCCACTCAGATGGATATCAAGGTTGACGGTTTATCATTCGAAATTCTGGAACGTGCTTTGAATCAAGCAAAAGAAGGACGTATGCATATTCTGGGTAAAATTACCGAGACTATTCAAGAGCCTCGTGCCGACTTGAAGGATCATGCTCCTCGTATTGAAACACTGACTATTCCTAAAGAATTTATTGGTGCAATCATTGGCCCAGGTGGAAAAATCATTCAGGGAATGCAAGAGGAAACAGGTGCTACCATTACTATTGAAGAAGTTGATGGCGTGGGCAGAATTGAAATTGCCGGAACCAACAAGCAATCTATCGATAGCGCTATGCGTATCATCAAAGGTATTGTAGCCGTTCCTGAAGTAGGCGAGGTTTACAAAGGAAAAGTACGTTCTATCATGCCTTATGGTGCTTTCATTGAATTCTTACCCGGAAAAGACGGTTTGTTGCACATCTCTGAGATGGACTGGAAACGTCTTGAAACAGTGGAGGAAACTGGTATCAAAGAGGGCGACGAGATTGAAGTTAAATTGATCGATGTGGATCAAAAAACTGGTAAATTCAAACTTTCCAGAAAGGTTTTATTCCCTCGTCCCGAGAAAAAGTAAACAGTCTTTTTTGACTAAATAATATGGCCCGGTTGCAAATATGCGATCGGGCTTTTTTATATCCATAAATCAGACTGGTACCAAAAAAGAGAATCGGAAAGTACCCCCATACTTTCCGATTCGAAACAGTCAAAAATCGACCTTAATCAATTTATTAACTTAACACAAGCGCAAAGATAAAAGAAAATTTCTTTCCAATGAATTTTATGCTCCAAAAATTTACTATTTAACATTAAAGAAGTAATCTGGAGCTGAAAAAAGTAACATTCGGTTCTTTTTAAAAATAAATGATAAAGCGTTGCAGGAGCTTATTTGTAATCATTAATAGGCAGTATTCCGTTTAGTGCTTCATAGGCGCTCATGGCTAAAGCTTCCATTTCATCTTCACCGGGATAAACGATTACGGGAGCTATATAAGATACCGACTCCTTGATTCTTGACACTACATAATCGGAATGCGCAATACCGCCTGTCAGGATGATCGCATCAACTTGACCCTTCAGCACTGCGCTTTGAGCACCAATGGATTTAATAACGTTATAAACCATGGCATTCAACACCAATTCGGCATGTTTATCGCCCGCTTCAATCATGGAAATCACTTCAGGAACATCTGTAGTTCCCAAGTGAGCAGCTAAACCAGCTTGTCCTGAAATCCTATTTTTCAATTCTTCACGGCTAAAACGACCGCTGTAACAAAGGTCAATTAAGGAACCGGCGGGCAATGTACCCGCACGCTCAGGCGAGAAGGGACCTTCGCCATCTAATGCGTTATTCACATCAACCGCTCTTCCTTTTCTGTGTGCAGCCACGGAGATTCCTCCGCCTAAATGACAAATAATCAGATTCAAATCTTCGTAATTTGCATCGCAATTGGCGGCATATCGCCGACCAACGGCCTTATGGTTGAGGGCATGAAAGATTGAAATACGCGGCAAGAGAGGGGAACCTGTAACTCTGGCCACATCATCGAGCTCGTCAACAACTCCGGGATCGGCAATCAATGCATGGCAACCGGGAATAGAGGAGGCCAGATCACGAGCGATTAAACCTCCCAAATTACAGGCATGGGTTCGCATAGCGTTTAGTGTATCTCTCTTCATGGCTTCGTTAACTTCATAGACGCCACCGGGAATTGGCTTTACAAGTCCGCCGCGACCGATCACAACATCAAATTGCAGTGCAATTCCATTGCGGTTCAATTCATTCAGAACGAGCTGTTTGCGAAAATCAAACTGATCCATTATAGTAGGAAATGCCGATAGTTCTTCGACTGAATGGCGTAAGTTCGTTACAAACAAAGCGGTTTTATTTAGATAAACAGCAACTTTCGTGGAAGTTGAACCGGGATTGACGACCAGAATTTTCATAATTAAATATCATTAGAGGATAAACAGGCCATGGCCAAACTGTAATATTTTGATAAACCGGAGTCGCTTCTTGAAGTTAGCACAACCGGACAAATGGGTCCCTGCAAAACACCTGCCATCTCTGCCTGGGCAAACAAGCTAACCGATTTATAGAAGGTATTCCCAGATTCTATATTAGGGAAAATAAGCACATCAGCATCTCCGTTAATGGGTGAGGCAATGCCTTTTATGTTTCCGCTTTCACGTTCGCAGGAGGTAAGCACATCCAGCGGACCATCTATGATCACATTGCCAAACTCTCCGGCTTCAGCCAGTTCAACGATATTCACATAATCAAGCGAATGAGGAAATTTAGAGCTAACCTTCTCCGTACAATGTATTAAAGAGATGCGGGGTTGTTCAATCCCAAAATGATGACAAGTACGAATAGCATACCATATCATTTCAATGCGTTGCTGCAACGTTGGTCTGGGGATGACAGCCGCATCCGAGAAAAACAACAATTTATGGTAAGTAGGGATTTGCATAACAGCCAAATGGGTTAACACTTTGCCTGCCGGCAACAAGCCGTGTTCTTTATCTAGTATGGCACGGAGCAGATTATCCGTATTGATAAGCCCTTTCATGAGTATATCGGCCTTACCCGATCTGACTAAGCGAACTGCTTCGCGTGCTGCCTCATCGGAATCGGGAATATCAATAATCTCTATGTTATCAGAGTAGATACTTAATTCGGTATATGAATGCAGCAAACGGGCGTCTCCCACTAAAAGAAAACTGGCAAAGCCTTCCTCAACAGCACGTTTTATGGCATACTCGGAATGAGCATCGTTAGGGCAAACTGCCACAACACGTTTTCGCTTGCAAAGGGTTGTGAGATGTTCCGTAAGCTGATTAAAAGTAGTAATCGGTTTCATAAAGTTCGATTTTTAGCAAATATGAGAAAAAAGAGTGAACCACACACCATTAAACAACAAAAAAGTAGGAATGATTACTATCCTTTTGACATATTATAATTGTTTCACTACACATAACTCTAACTAATAAGATAATCATATTTTTTTATGTACTTTTGTAGCATTCAATCATCAAAGCAATAAATATGGACAACTTCATATTTCCATCTTATTTGCAAGAGGGAGATAAGGTGGCAATCGTGTCTCCTTCAGGCAAAATAGACAAGAATCTTTTAAAAGGTGCACAAGAGCGTTTAGCTTCTTGGGGACTCCAATCAATATTGGGCAAACATGCCGCTGCAGCATCGGGTAAATATGCCGGAAGCATAAACCAAAGGCTTGATGATTTTCAACATGCAATGGACGCACCGGATGTAAAAGCAATCTTTTGCAGTCGGGGTGGCTATGGGGCTGTTCACATCATAGAGCAACTTCGGTTTGAACAGTTTTGTAAATCGCCCAAATGGTTGATTGGCTTCAGTGATATTACAGCTCTTCACAATCTTTTCCAATATCATGGTTTTGCCTCCATTCATGCTCCTATGGCCCGTCACCTCAGTGTTGAACCTGAAGATAACGCCGGCACACTGAGTTTAAGAAAGATTCTTTTAGGCCAGCTACCGACTTACAACTGTGCTCCTCACAAATTAAACAAAACAGGAGAGGCAAAAGGTATCATAAAAGGCGGAAATTTAGCCGTTTTTTATGGACTAAGGGGAACAAAGTATGATATTATTCCGGAAAACACCATTCTATACATAGAAGATGTTGGCGAAAGGCCGCATGCCATTGAACGAATGATTTATAATTTGAAATTGGGTGGTATACTGGAACGTTTATCGGGGTTGATCATAGGACAGTTCACCGAATATGACGAAGATTTATCTCTTGGTAAACCTCTTTACGAGGCTATAGTAGATATTGTTAAGGAGTATAAATACCCTGTTTGTTTTGATTTTCCAGTGGGACATGTGGCTCAAAACATGGCTATTGTGAACGGCGCACAGGTTGAATTAACGGTAACATCCAAGGTTGTTGAAATCAAATTCTGACTATCGGATAGTGAACTAAAATAATATATTTGTATTTTTGAAAATCTAAAATAACTCTTTAAATGAAAATCAAACTTATGTATTTAGCTTGTGCTTTATCATTGATTATAGCAACCTCGTGTGGAGCTAATTCAAAAAAAAGCACGACTGTTGCTGAGAATATACAAACTGTTAAGGCGCCCGACTTTGATGCGGACAGCGCATATCAATATGTCAATGCGCAAGTTGCATTCGGACCGCGAGTTCTAAATACTCCCCAACATGTTGCTTGCGGTAATTATCTGGCAGCGAAACTGGAGGAGTTTGGTGCTAAGGTTACCAATCAATATGCCGATCTGCTTCGTTACGACGGAGTGATACTAAAAGCCCGAAACATTATTGGTTCGTATAAGCCTGAAAATAAAAAACGCGTATTGCTATTTGCCCATTGGGATACTCGTCCCTGGGCGGATAATGACCCCAATGAACAAAACCACCATACTCCTATTTTAGGAGCAAACGATGGCGCAAGCGGTGTAGGTGTATTGCTGGAAATTGCACGCCTGCTAGGACAACAACAACCGGAGTTAGGTGTGGATATTATCTTCTTTGACGCTGAAGATTACGGTGCTCCTCAATTTTACAATGGCGAACACAAAGAAGAGTATTGGTGTCTTGGCACACAGTATTGGGCGAGGAACCCGCACGTGCAGGGTTACAATGCTAGATTTGGCATTCTACTCGATATGGTAGGAGGCAAGAATGCCACTTTCTATAAAGAAGGGTATTCTGAAAAGTATGCCAAAGATGTAAATGATAAGGTATGGAAGAAGGCTAACGAGATGGGATACGGACGTTTCTTTATCGATAAAGAAGGAAGCCCAGTTACAGATGACCACCTATTTATAAATAGATTGGCCGGAATTCCCAGCATTGATATCATTCCGACCGACGAAGGAAGCGAGCTATCTAGTTTTGGCTCTTTCTGGCATACAGTTAATGACACCATGGATATTATTGACAGATCGACTCTTAAGGCTGTGGGGCAAACTGTATTGGAAGTAATATATAACGAAAAATAAAAAAAGAATGTCTATCAACGAATTACAAGACGAAGTTGTTGCTGAGTTCAATGACTTTAGCGATTGGATGGATCGCTATCAACTACTTATTGATTTAGGAAATGAACAAGAACCGCTCGAAGAAAAATATAAAACGGAACAGAATTTGATTGAAGGCTGCCAAAGCAGAGTATGGTTGCAAGCTGATGAAGTGGATGGAAAGCTTATTTTCAAAGCAGAAAGCGATGCCCTCATCGTAAAAGGAATCATAGCACTGCTCATCAAAGTTGTTTCAGGACATACTCCTGATGAGATATTAAGTTCTGATCTTTATTTTATTGAAAAGATAGGTTTGAAAGAGCATCTGTCGCCAACACGAAGTAACGGTCTGCTGTCGATGGTCAAACAAATAAGAATGTATGCCTTGGCCTACAAAGCCAAAGAAAGGAAGCTTTAAGCTTCCTTTCTTTTTTATATTCATGTGCAGATAAGAAGCTATTCTTTGCCATCATCGCGGAATTCTAATATATCTCCCGGTTGACAATCAAGTATTTTACATATTGCCTCTAAAGTAGAAAAACGAATGGCTCTGGCTTTACCGGTTTTAAGAATGGAAAGATTGGCAGGAGTTATATCAACTTTCTCAGCCAACTCTCCCAAAGAAATCTTCCTGCGGGCCATCATTATATCCAGATTTACTATAATAGACATATTCTTTCCTTCCTTTTTAAATAGTAAGTTCTTGTTCTTCCTGCAAACGTAAACCAATTGCAAATACTTCCGCAATGATAAATGATATAATACCAAGAACCAAGGTTGTAATTGACAACAGTTCAGACAAATGCATCGAATAACCTTTTAACGCAAAGGCATCCGCCAATTCATAATTACTAATAATCAAAGCAACAAGCGAGCACGTGAAACTAAATGTCAATGCAGCTCCAAGCCACCTCAACCGGGATACGTTTTTCCAATTAAAAATATCCGATTTATTAATAGAAATAATAATGCGTATAAAGAAGACTACAGAGAGAGCGATTGATATAAATTCAAGCAAAGATAAAATTCCTGAAATCAGCATGGTGCACATACTTGGGTTGGTCTTTACACTGACTATTAACTGACTATACATGGCCGGTACATAAGAGGATGTTTTTTCATTATATACGGAATCAGTAAAACATGTAAAATTATCCGGAGTAAAAGCAGCCAATTTTAAATGCAAAGCAGGATTGTCATTCTTTGCAGCCTTATCTGCTTTAATGTTTTTAGCCATCTTAAGCCCGGCGCTCACTCCACGGCCAAAATCATACAAAGTCGAAAACACAGAGTAGCTCAGAACCAGCATAACTAATAAACAAAGTAAATTCAATCGTCTTTTCATTAGGTTATATTATTAATTTATAATGTTTGCGTTTTCCCGTTTCTTGTGTGCCATTAATTTCTCCATATAAAGAACAAGCAAAATCATCAAAGCCATTGCCATGCCCAAATATAAGGTATAATTATCTCCCGAGAGTTCATTGAGATAGTCAACATCAGGGTATTTGGTTGCAAGATAAACAGAAGTACTATTATTCACTATATGCATAACAATTCCCGGCAGGAGGCTTTTGGTTTTATAGTACATCCAAGCAAAAACAAAACCGACCAGAGCAGCACCTACAACCTGAACAGGGTTTAAGTGAAAAATCCCGAAAATCAATCCGGAAAAAATAATCGCTTTTGCCGGTTTGTATTTCTTCAATAGGATTTTTGTGATAGCACCCCGAAAAAGAAGCTCTTCCAAAATGGGACCAAGCACGCTTACGGAAAGAATCCCCAGCCAATTGGAAGATAGCACATCAAACGAAGCATCTAACCAATTGGGAAGAAAGGTAAGATGTGACATCAGCCAATCAATCAAAAACATGACGGAAAATGTAAGCAGAATAACCGAAGACAGATAAGAAGCAGAGATAGCACTCCACGATTGCAGGTCAAAGGGAATGTACTTTTTCCGAAAGAGATAAAATGTCATTAAGCCAAACCCGACTAGCATAGATGGGGCTAACATCATGTCTTGTACCAAGGAAAAGTCTTTGTACAACACAAGAGCAATAATGGCGCAAGGTATCATAGCCAATATAGCCCCAACAATCTGGCAGGCGAAATACACCAATACTAATTTGATAGCTTCTTTCATTTTTCGTTATTCAGGATGCAAAGATAAACTTTTATTTTAAATTGATTATGCACAAGCGGCTGTACCGCAAATAAACATGACCATAACCGAGATGGATACAATCAACATAGTAATGCTTAGTAATGAACTTTTCATAAGACGTAAATTTGTTATTCAATAATAATATATTGTTTTTCGATATGCAAAGAAAAACAGTATTTATCACATACGCAAATGTTTTATTGAAAAACAATAAAAAAAATATGTATTTCAATAACAAAAGGTCTTTTATACGAAAATAAGCCTTAAAAAAGGAAGAATGGAAAGTAATGTGAAACAGCAATAAATAGAAAGGGAATCAACGGGGCAGAACCGAATCAACGAATGCTGCATCACGTTTCAATTGTGCTATCAGTTCATCAAGTCCGGAGAACTTCATCTCAGAACGAATACGGCTTACGAAATAAAGGCGTATCTTTTCATCATAAATATCTTCGTCAAAACGAAGGATGTGAACCTCAATACTTTTTTTCGACCCGTTATCGAGAGTTGGCCGGTAACCGATATTAAGCATACCAGCATATAAACACCCCTTAACCTCCACACGTACTGCGTAAACACCATCTGAGGGAATCAACTTATTGGATTCACGTAGATCTAGGTTTGCCGTGGGGAATCCAATAGTTCGCCCAACGCGATACCCCCCCACAACAACACCTTCAATAGAATAATTATACCCGAGATAACGAGTTGACAAATCAATTTTGCCTTCTAGCAGATATGTTCTAACCAAAGATGAGCTGATATTCAAATCATCAATCATGCAGGCTTGGGCTCTATACACATTCATTCCTATCTGTTGGCCATAGCGTACGTAGTCCTCAAAGCCTTCACTTCTATTATGCCCAAAACGGTGATCATATCCTATAATCAAGGTGCTTACATTGTACCTTTGTTGAAGTATGTCTTTCATGAAAGAGAGAGCTGATAATTGAGATAATTCAACCGTGAAGTCAAGCATAATACAATAATCAACACCTTGAGCTTTCAGCAGTTCTATCTTCTCTTCAGGGGTAGTAAGCAACTCCGGACGGTAATCAGACTTCATCACTTGGCGTGGATGAACCGGAAAAGTGATTAATGCAGAACGTAACCCCTTATCCTTTGCAAGTTCTTTCACCTGCTCTATAAGAAAGCGGTGTCCCAGATGCACGCCATCAAAAAAACCGATGGTAGCAACACATGGTTCCAAAGGAAGATCTGGAATATTATCGATAATCTGCATGTTATTTTAGTCTTATTTAAACAAGTGTCCCCAATCCTCGCCTGCCTCAGGAGTATAAGTAGATATTCCTAGAGATTGAGCTGTCTGACAGTTTGCGGGGGCATCATCAATAAAGAAAGTTTCTTCAGGAACAATACCTGTCTCAGCAAGTAGAGTCTCGAACATATCCTTTTCAGGTTTTGCTTGATGTAATTCAAACGAAAGAAACATCTTCTCAAAATAGTCTTCCACACGAAATCCCTTATGCGGGAAGGTATTGGCACATGACCATTTCCAATGAATTATATTGGTGTTACTTAACAAGTAAACCACATAGTGTTCACGAAGTTTCAGTAACAAATCGAGTTTATAAGTAGGAATGCCAACCAAAAAGCTGTTCCAGGCAGCATCGATTTGCTTATCGGTAAAAAGCTTATTCGAGCGGTCCCGGATTATATTTCTGAATTCTGAAGCAGTAATCAAACCTTTCTCCAACTCCATGAAAAAACCTTGCTGACGATACGGATCAATCAGATCTCCAAAGTCCGCTACGCCTAATTGTTCGAAGTTCCTGATACAACGATCTCTATCCAGATCTATCAATACACCACCAAAATCAATTATAAGGTTTTTAATGCCTTTTCTTTTCATCTGTTTTTATTTATATATCAAACGTCTAACCAGTCGGATTATTTCACCAATCCAAAGTACTAAAGAAGAGGTTGCTATAATAACAACCCATGTTTGGAAGTTCAACGGTTCTGTGCGGAATATATCACCACCGAACTGAACAATACAGAACTGTCCTCCTAATATAGCAAGTACAACCAATTCCATTCCATACGATTTGCTCAATCCCTTGAATGCAGAATCAGTTGTTCCAAACACACGAGCATTAAACAGGTTCCAAAACTGCAACATAACAAAAAACGTAAAGAAGATGGTTAGGTCGTGAACAGACATTGCACCTGCAGCATCTGTAAAATAGAAGATTAACCCCATTAAAACAGCCAAGAAGATAGTTCCTACTCCAATGATGTTATATCGCATTGGTTTAGTGATGATAAAGTCATCACTTTTGCGTGGTTTATCATTCATCACTTTTTCACTGGGCGGTATAGAAGCCAGCGCAAGGGCTGCAAAAGTATCCATTATTAAATTGACCCATAGCATTTGCGTCACAGTAAGTGGCAGTTCAGTTCCCATAAAGGCACCGATCAAAACAATCAGGAGGGCCACAAAATTGATGGTCAACTGAAACACAATAAAACGCTGGATATTTTTATAGAGCGAACGTCCCCACATCACAGCTGTGCCAATACTATTAAAAGAATCATCAAGCAATGTGATATCGCTCGCTTCTTTGGCAACAGAGGTTCCTGTACCCATAGAAAGTCCCACTTGTGCGTGATTCAACGCCGGTGCGTCATTTGTTCCGTCACCTGTCACGGCCACCACTTCGCCCTTCTGCTGAAGCAATTGCACAAGTCTTTGTTTATCAGTAGGACGTGCACGAGACATGATCTTCAAATCTCTTACTCTTTCCAGCGCTTCCTCATCAGTCAGTTCAGCGAAAGCAACTCCCGTAATTCTATTCCGCTCTGTATCTTCAGCAGTCCACAAACCAATTTGACGAGCAATCTCTGTAGCTGTTCCCGGAGTATCGCCTGTTACAATTTTAATTCCGATACCGGCCGACTGGCATTTAGCAACCGCAGCAGGTACATCATCACGAATAGGGTCAGAGATAGCTACAACTCCAAGAAAATTTAAATCATTGGCTGAAACTAAGGCAACACAATCAGCATCCTCATTGTCGTCAACTATTTTATAGGCAAAGCCCAGCGTACGCATTGCCATGTTTTGATAAGTCATAAGTTGCTCATCAATGGTCTTTTTATAGTCCTGAGCACTGACTTGTCCATCCGACAACACAACTTCCTTGCATTTACTCAACACAATTTCCGGAGCACCTTTTATATAAAGCACTTTTTTGCCAGTCTGACCGGAGTGCACTAAAGTGGCCATGTATTTTCTTTCCGTTGAGAAAGTTAGCTGATCAATCACTTTGGATTTTTCTCTTATAGCAAGATAGTCTCTTCCTAAGCTATTCAACCACAGAAGTAAGGCTACTTCAGTAGGATTACCTACTCCTTTTAGTTTTCCTTGTTCTTCAGAATCCTCCAAAAAAGCCGTTGAGTTTACACTAATACCTTCTGATACAAGTTTGCTTGTAAAATCGTCTCCCAATACTTTGGCTTCTTTTAAAGCATAAAATTTGGGTTCGTGAACTTGCATCAGATTCTGGGTAAGCGTTCCCGTCTTATCAGTACAGATAACTGTAATAGCTCCCATTGTTTCGCAAGCATGCATTTTACGAACTAAATTATTCGTAGCCAACATACGTCGCATATTTAATGCAAGGCTCAAAGTGACACTCATTGGTAAGCCTTCGGGTACCGCTACAACGATTAAGGTAACCGCCATCATAAAATACTTAAGTACGATTTGGGCGATATCAACATAAGAGTGCCATCCGTTAATTTCGTTTGCGCCTATGTAATGATATAAATCTTTGGTTACAAAAATCAGGAAAGTAGCAATAGCAATAGTAAAACCAACTTTACCAATCAGATTAGCCAACTTGGTTAATTGTATATTCAAAGGAGTGGGTTCAGTGCTTTGTTCCGTACTCTGACGTGCAACCTTACCTATTTCAGTTGCATCACCCACTTTAATCACTTTCATCATGCCGTGACCATCAACAACTGTTGTTCCTCTCATAACCAAGTTTGATGAATAGGTTGCTTCAAGATCAAACTCGGCTTCATTCGTTGTTTTTTCTACAACAGGCTCTCCTGTTAGGTTTGACTCATTGACTTGCAAGGATAATGCCTCAATCAGTTCTCCGTCTGCCGGAATCTCTTCTCCTGTCTCAAGAATAATGATATCGCCAACCACAACATCTTTGCGAGGAATCTCGCGTACTTTTCCTGCACGGATTACTTTAACAAGCGTTTCTTCGTTAACAGCATTAAGCAAATCGAACTTTTTATTTGCATCATACTCAAAAAAGAATCCGATACCGGTAGCAAGCAATATCGCAAAGATGATACCAATCGTTTCTGCAAATTCCTGTTCAATAAAAGAGATGATTAAAGAGAAGATAGCTGCAACAAGAAGTACTTTCACAACCGGATCTTGGAACTTCTCAAGATAAAGCTTCCACAAAGAGGGTCTTTTGGGAGGTGTTAGCAAATTATCACCATACTTTGCTCTGTTTATTTGAACTTCATCCTCGCTTAGGCCTGAATGATAATAAGTTTCATTTGTTGTAGTCATACTAGATCACATAATTAAAAGCACAAAAATACAACATAAAATCGGTAATTCGTGCAGATTAATGCTTTTTATAAAATCAGAAAGAGGCCGATTACCATTAAACAAAACCAGCTATTATCTGTTTAACTGATAAACCAAACGATAAAATTATGAAATACCTTTGTACAGCTTGTGACTACGTTTATGATTCGGAACTAGGCGATCCGGACAGTGGAATTGAACCGGGTACTCCATTCGAAGACATACCTGAAGATTGGGTTTGTCCGCTTTGTGGGGTAGGAAAAGAAGATTTTGAGCCTTTAGACGAGTAAAAAATGATTTCCCCTATGCTAGCTATTTTGCATAGGGGAAATACTCTATTTAGGAAGCTTTCTTTTCTTTCATATCGCTACTAGCCTCAACCACATTCACAACATAGTCGCCCAGTTTTTCGCACTCGCCAATGATATCCATATAGTAAACTCCCATCTGGTAATCATACTCTTTATTATTCACATCAAGGATGTTCTGATTCTTCAACTGATTTCGATAATTATTTATCTCATTCTCAATGTTAAATGACTTATTCACATCAATGCTGTGTTGTTCGGGCTTTTCAATAACCAATATCATTTGCGAAAGAGCCTCAGCCGTCATATTCATCATAAAATGAATGTGCTCATATTGCTTTTCTGTGAAGTCTTGATTCGTTTGACGCTTGCGGTTAATTGTTCTGGCCAAGTTGTAACAGCTGTCGCCAATGCTTTCAATTTCAGTAACTTCACGTAGCATGGAACGAATCTGCAGCTTACTTTCAGAGCTTAACCTACCTTCAGAAACCTGATTCAGATAGTTCGCAATTTCCAGTTCCATGTTATCACTTATATTTTCGTACTTTTCTATACGACTAAAAAGCTTATTGAAATCATCATCCTTTTCTGTGTGAAGCAAGTCTTGCACCATACGGAACATACGGAAAGTACGCTCTGAATACAGATGAATCTCTTTGCGTGCCTGCAGGATAGAAAGTTCGGCAGTCGACAACATACCACTCGAAATGAATCGCAGTCGGTATTCTTCATCGTCTTCCTTTTTGCGTATGATCAGGCACACCGTCTTCTCTATCAGCTTAACAAACCAAATCATGATGCACACATTACAAATATTGAATGCCGTATGAAATGCAGAAAGTTTAAATGAAACTGCCACTTGAGGATCACTTGCCATATAGGTATCTACAAAATAAGATATCATTCCGGTAAACGGATAGAAAAGAACCAGCATCCACAGAACACCAAACACATTAAACATGAAATGAGCCAACGCGGCCCGCCGGGCAGAAGTATTAGCCGTTAATGCAGCTAGATTAGCTGTAATGGTAGTTCCTATATTTTCGCCCAAAACCAATGCTGCTGCCAGTTCGAAAGGAATCCAGTTCATGGAGCACATCACTAAAGTAATTGCCATCGTGGCACTGGACGACTGAACGACTATGGTTAGTATACTACCCAGCAAGAGGAATAATAAGATCGACAGATACCCCATGCCCGTATAATTCTGTATGAAAGCAAGCATTTCGGGATTTTCTGCTAAGTTCGGTACATTGTCTTTCAGATAAGCAAGCCCCATAAACAAAAAAGAGAATCCAAAGATAAACTCACCCAGAGATTTTCGGGTACTCTTGCTCGAGAAAATAAGCGGAATAGCTATGCCTAATAAAGGAAGTGCAAAAGATGAAACATCGACTTTAAAACCAAACAATGAAATAATCCACGCCGTAACGGTTGTCCCGATGTTTGCCCCCATTATCACACTGATGGATTGCGTCAGCGTAAGCAAGCCTGCATTCACAAAGCTTACTACCATGACCGTTGTGGCAGAGGATGACTGTATCAGTGCCGTAATCATCAATCCGGTAAGTACTCCGGTAACACGATTCGTTGTCATCGCCGTTAATATACTACGCAACCTGTCACCGGCTACTTTTTGTAATCCTTCACTCATAATTTTCATTCCGTATAGGAACAGACCCAAAGAGCCTATGAGCATTAAAAAATCATAAAAAGAATATTGCATCTTTAATTCGATTGATGGTTATTTGCCTTATAAACAATTTCGCAATATATTTATCCGTCTAATTTACTCATTAAAATATAATAAGCATGAAACAGAAAATACAAATACATTGCAAAAATAACAAAATTACTAAAGAAGTACCTATAGGAAGCTCACTTTTAGAGATATACAATAGTCTGGATTTCAGATTACCCTACCCTGTTGTAAGTGCCAAAGTCAACAACCGATCCGAAGGATTAAACTTTAGAGTATACAATAATAAAGACATCGAATTCCTTGACATAACCGACCCGTCGGGTATGCGCACGTACGTACGTTCCCTTTGTTTCATCCTATTTAAGGCAGTAAGCAAGTTATATCCCCATGCAAAGGTATACATGGAGCACCCTGTGTCGAAAGGATATTTTTGCAATCTGAAATTAGGACGTGATATCCTTCCCGATGATGTTGAACGCATCAAGGATAAAATGCGTGAAATAATAAAAGCAGATATTCCTTTCAAACGCACAGAATGTCATACCACAGAAGCCGTAAGAATATTCAATGAGAAGGGTATGGATGATAAGGTGAGGTTACTTGAAACATCCGACTCTATTTATACTTATTACTATACCTTAGGAGATACAGTTGATTATTATTACGGTAATTTAGTTCCAAGAACCGGTTATATACAGCTTTTCGATTTAGTAGAATATTACGACGGATTATTGCTGCGCATCCCTAACAAAGACAATCCCAATGAACTAGAGAAAGTAATCAAGCAGGAAAAAATGCTCGATGTATTCAAGGAATACCTTCAATGGAGCAAAATCATGGACATGAACAATGCCGGTGATTTTAATCTTGCATGCGAGAAAGGATACGCAACAGACATGATTAATGTTGCCGAAGCTCTTCAAGAAAAGAAAATAGCCCAGATAGCCGATACCATTTTTCATAAAGGAGAAAACGGGAACAGGGTACGACTGGTTCTTATTGCGGGGCCTTCCTCTTCAGGGAAAACCACTTTTAGTAAGAGATTATCCATCCAGCTGATGACCAATGGACTTCGTCCGTACCCCATCTCCTTGGATAATTACTTTGTGGACCGTGAACAAACGCCTCGTGATGAGCATGGTAATTATGATTATGAGTCTCTATATGCACTCGATCTCGATCTTTTCAATAATCAACTGGAAGCCTTATTAAAGGGTGAAGAAGTTGACTTGCCACGTTTCAACTTTTCGTTAGGAAAGAAAGAATATCCCGGTGATAAACTTAAAATAGATAACAATACCATTCTTATATTGGAAGGCATACATGCATTAAATCCTGAACTCACATCGCACATTCCGGATGCAAAGAAGTTTAAAATATATGTTTCGGCATTAACGACCATATCACTTGACGATCATAATTGGATTCCAACAACTGACAATCGCTTGTTGCGCCGCATCATACGTGATTTCAATTACAGAGGGTATTCAGCACAAGAAACCATATCGCGATGGCCCAGTGTAAGAGCAGGTGAAGATAAATGGATTTTTCCGTTTCAGGAAAATGCCGATGTCATGTTTAACTCGGCTTTGTTGTTTGAATTTGCAGTACTAAGAAGTTACGCTGAACCTATATTAATGAATGTTCCGCGCAATAGCGAAGAATATTGTGAAGCCTATCGCTTGCTTAAATTTATCAAATACTTCGCCACAGTACAAGACAAAGAAATTCCTCCAACTTCATTATTGAGGGAATTCCTCGGAGGAAGTAGCTTTAAATATTAACTAGAGTGAATGATTGTTTGTATTCTAAGGTTAATGATCACTTTGGAATACAAACAATACACCTTAGTGTTTCAATCTGGGTGCTAGATACTGATTGAAAATAATGCCCACTACAATCAGTAAAAGACCTGCATAAGTAGTCCACACGACCTGTTCTCCAAGAACGAGATGAATAAGAAACAAAGACAAGAAAGGGGATAAATAGCACATCTGGTTTACCAATGTGGCATTGGAGGTCAACTGAATAGCCATTCCAAAACACACAAAAGGAATACCGATTTCAAAAGCTCCGACATACATACCCGACAGCAACGCTTGAATAGGTAATACAACCGGTTCCATCCATAGTGAGGCAATAAGAAGATATGCACTACCAAAAAAGAAAGTAACCGTCAAAGCGATAATAGCATCTACCTCTTTTCTTTTATTAGAAACCATCCAATAACCGGCCCACAAGAATGCACTTAAAAAAGCCAAAAGAAAACCTGTAACAGAGAACTCTAGTTTATCAGACAAGCCCGTGCCGGCTGAGATAAGGACTACACCTCCCAAAGAAAGCAGCATCCCCACATACTTAATTTTGGGAATGGATTGCCCCGCAAATAATGAAAATAAGATTAACAGCAATATGGGCCATGAATAATTGACAGGTTGCGCCACCTGTGCCGGAAGTAAATCATAGGCACGAAACAGCACCAAGTAATAGGTCACGGGATTAAGGAGACCCAGCAGCGCAAACCATCTCCACTGCGAAGCTGACAGGTTCTTTACCCCTTTCCATTTATTTCGGGCAAGCAAGGTAAATAAAAAAATAAGGAAAGCAGTACAAGAAGCCACCAATAAAAGTTCAAACGAACTTAAGTACCTTAAAGCTATTTTAAAAGCAGAGGCAACCGTTGACCAGCTGAGAACTGCTATTGCTGCATAAACGATTGCCTTATTATCTTGAGTCATATATTATCTTAATTCTTCCACCTCATCGGCTGTCAACGGAATCTTCTTGCCTAACCTGCGAGCTCCTGTTTCTGTAATCAAATAATCTTCTTCATTACGAATACCTCCAAAGTCTTTATAAGCTTCTACCGCATCGTAATGAATGAAATCATTAAATTTCTTCTGCCCTTTCCAAAGGTCAATAAGCTCAGGAATGAAATAGATACCCGGTTCAATGGTATGCACAAAACCACATTCCAGTTCTCTGGCCAGACGAAGAGATTTACGACCAAACAAAGTGCTCTTTGGCTTTCCGTCATAACCTACCCAAATTTCACCTAAGTTTTCCATATCATGCACGTCGAGTCCCATCATGTGTCCCAATCCATGAGGATAGAACAAAGCATGCGCTCCTTCACGAACAGCATCATCGGCATTTCCCTTCATGAGTCCCAACTGTTTCAAACCTTCTACCATCACACGCGCAGAAAGATCATAGACGTCAACAAAAGGAACTCCCGGTCTTAGCGCTTTCACTGATTCCAGATGCATCGCAACCTGCAAATCATATATCTCGCGCTGACGCGTAGTAAATTTCTTATCAGCAGGAATCGTGGACGACATATCACCGGCATATCCCATAGCGGTTTCTGCTCCGGCATCAATTAGAAACAGATCGCCGCTTTGAACCGTATTGTCATGGTAATGATTGTGGAGTGTCTGTCCGTTAACCGTTGCAATGGTAGGAAAAGATAAATCACCTCCTGCCGCAAAGGCAACTGCTTGTATGGCCGATGCTACTTCATACTCTTTCATTCCCGGGCGAAGCATTTTCATGGCAGCGATGTGCATGTCGGCCGTTATATTACAAGCTCTTTCTATTTCGGCAATTTCTTCTTCAGACTTGTAGCTTCTTTGTTTCACAATGGCACGAATAAAATCGACCGATCCTTCCTGACGACCCAGCGGAATGCCCAGCCATTCCTGAAGTTTCAATTTATGTTCTGCTCTGTAAGGAGGAAGGTAATGAATTGCCTGCCCTTTCTGAACAGCTTTATGCAAATATTCGGTTAAAGAATCAGAAGGCAAAGTACATGTTATGCCCACCCGCTCGCTTTTTTCCTTCAACGTTGGCTGAGTGCCCATCCATACAATATGGTCAATGGTCAGTTCATCTCCAAAAACAATATCTTTATCATTATCAATATCAATCACAGCAGATAAACCGGCAAAAGAAAGAC
Source organism: Bacteroides graminisolvens DSM 19988 = JCM 15093 (assembly GCF_000428125.1). Classification (GTDB taxonomy): domain Bacteria; phylum Bacteroidota; class Bacteroidia; order Bacteroidales; family Bacteroidaceae; genus Bacteroides; species Bacteroides graminisolvens. Next base: position 5,542 of record NZ_ATZI01000013.1, on the reverse strand, counting down.
CGAAGTAATAGAGAAAGCTGGAGTCCTGACGATAACGGAAAGTGTTATCTTCATAATTCAAGCCCATATCATCGTTACCTAGAAATAAAAGTATTCCAGAGCCTAAACTCTTTTTGAGCAACGCTCTGCGTTGCACGTACGTCTCTTTAGAAAACATAATGTTCCGTTTTTAAGTTAGTGCAACAAAGATAACCGTTTTAAATCAAAATTAGATAATTACCCCTTGACGATTCTCAATTAAATTAATTACTTTTGTAGCAAGATCAACGATTGAAAAAGTAACATTATGGCACAAGGTTCCCGTCAGGTACAATCGCAAGTACAACAACAGGTTCAAACTCTTTCGCCACAGCAAATCTTAGTAGTGAAGCTGCTCGAGCTTCCGGCTGTGGAACTAGAAGATCGTGTGCGTGCCGAGCTTCTGGAAAACCCCGCTCTTGAAGAAGGGAAAGAGGAAACAACTGTCGACGATCTCTCTGAAAATGCAGAAAATGATCAGTCGGACAATGAATATGATTCATTAGGCGATTACCTGACCGAAGACGATATTCCCGATTATAAATTACAGGAAAGAAATAAGTCAAAAGGAGAGCAGGCCGAGGAAATACCTTTCTCGGACACTACTTCTTTTTACGAAACACTGCAAGAACAACTCCGTGAACGAAACCTCACCGAGCATCAGCAAGCGTTGGCCGAATATCTTATCGGCTCTCTTGATGATGACGGACTGTTGCGCAAAACATTAGATAGCATTAGCGATGAGTTAGCCATTTATGCAGGTGTTGATGCCAAAGAGCAGGAATTGGAAGAGGTGTTAAGCATCATACAAGATTTCGATCCTCCCGGATTGGGAGCACGAAGTTTGCAAGAGTGCTTGCTTATCCAGATAAAGCGCAAGGAACCGTCATCTTTACAGCAAACGGAATTAAACATCATCGAGAAGTGTTATGAGGAGTTTACCCGTAAGCATTGGGATAAGATCATTCAGCGGCTCAACCTCAGCGAAGAAGAGTTTGAAGCCGCCATCAATGAAATCACCAAGCTAAACCCCAGACCGGGAAGCTCTCTCGGAGAGGTGATTGGCCGTAATATGCAACAAATTGTACCTGACTTCATTGTTGAAACGTTCGATGACGGAAGCATAGTGCTTAGCCTGAATAATAAAAACATGCCCGAACTCCGCATGAGTCGTGAATTCAACGATATGCTTCAGGAACATACCTATAATAAGGCCAACCAGACAAAAGAATCTAAAGAAGCCATGCTCTTTTTGAAGCAGAAAATGGATGCCGCTCAAGGTTTTATTGATGCCATCAAGCAAAGACAAAACACGTTGCAAACTACCATGGAGGCAATTATAGACTTACAACGTCCTTTTTTTCAGGAAGGAGATGAATCGCTGCTTCGCCCCATGATTCTGAAAGACGTGGCAGAGCGGACAGGGCTCGACATCTCCACCATTTCACGTGTTAGCAACAGCAAGTATGTACAAACAAATTTTGGTATTTACTCACTGAAATATTTCTTTAGTGACGGTTATACCACAGAAGACGGAGAAGAAATGTCGGTACGTGAAATACGTCGCATCCTGAAAGAATGCATTGACAGCGAAAACAAGAAGAAACCATTGACCGATGATGAATTGGCCGATATATTGAAGGAGAAGGGCTATCCTATAGCCCGCCGAACAGTAGCCAAATATCGTCAGCAATTAAACATACCGGTAGCCCGGCTAAGAAAATAAACAATTCAACTTATGGAAGAACATATTATTGCAGACAGAACATTGATCAAAACAGCACGAATTGTTTCGGCCGTTTTCACGCCGTTTTCAATCCCGTTTGTTGCTTTCCTTATTTTATTTCTGTTCTCGTACCTAAACATTATGCCTTTGGCATATAAGCTCATCGTGCTGGGCGTGGTGTATTGCTTCACCATCTTAATGCCCACGCTAACCATTTTCCTTTTCCGGAAAATCAATGGTTTTGAGGCGAAAGATCTTACCGACAGAAAAAAGCGCTATGTACCCTATCTGCTTACCATCATCTCTTACGTGTTTTGTATGCTGATGATGAGAAAGCTGAATATACCCTGGTACATGTCGGGCATCATACTGACTGCTTTACTAATGATGCTTATCTCTATTATACTGAACTTGAAATGGAAACTGAGTGAACACATGCTGGGCATGGGTGGCATTGTAGGAGGGGTCGTTTCTTTCAGCGCCCTTTTCGGATACAACCCGGTGTGGTGGTTATCCCTGTTTATACTTATTGCAGGAGTGCTGGGTACAGCCAGAATCATATTGCAACACCACACACTGAGCGAGGTACTAACCGGTTTTGTGGTAGGATTTATCTGTTCACTGCTCGTGTTGCACCCCATTGCCAATATCTTATTTCGAATTTTCTTATTATAATTATAAACCCTAAAACTAAGTATTATGAATTTTCCGGAAGAACTAAAGTATACCTCTGAGCACGAATGGATTCGTGTGGAAGGTGAAGTTGCTTACATTGGTATAACAGAACATGCACAGAACCAATTGGGCGATATTGTGTTTGTAGATATACCAACGGTAGGTGAAGAACTGAACGCCGGTGACGTTTTCGGAACCATTGAAGTAGTGAAAACCATATCCGACTTGTTCATGCCGGTAAGCGGAACAATCTTGGAACAGAATGAAGCGCTTGAGGAGAAACCTGAACTGGTTAATCAGGATCCCTACGGTGCCGGATGGCTTATTAAGATCGAGCCATCGGCTGATGCCGACTTCAGTGTTTTACTTGACGCTAAAGAATATAAAAAAACCATTAATGAATAAACCAATCGTATGACACCAATTGTTAGTATTATCATGGGCAGCACGTCTGATCTTCCCGTAATGGAAAAGGCGGCACAATTACTCAATGATTTGCATGTACCGTTTGAAATGAATGCTCTTTCGGCTCACCGCACACCGGAAGCTGTAGAAGAGTTTGCCAAGAATGCACATCTCAGAGGTATAAAGGTTATCATTGCAGCTGCCGGGATGGCTGCTCATTTGCCGGGAGTTATCGCAGCATCGACACCACTGCCTGTTATTGGCGTTCCTATAAAATCATCCCTCGATGGCATGGATGCCTTATTGGCCATTGTACAAATGCCTCCGGGCATTCCCGTGGCTACAGTAGGAATAAACGGTGCACTCAATGCGGCAATTCTTGCGGTCCAGATGTTATCTCTGGAAAACAAAGAATTAGAAACCAAATTCATTGCTTACAAAGAAGGACTTAAAAGGAAGATCGTTAAGGCCAACGAGGAGCTGAAGGAGGTTAAGTTTGAGTTTAAAACTAATTAAATGGATTTATTCAACTATTCCCGTAGGGAAACGTCTGTGGTTCATGTGGGGAACGTGGAAGTGGGAGGAAGTAACCCCGTTCGCGTTCAGTCAATGACCAATACAGCTACGCAGGACACAGAAGCCTGTGTAGAACAAGCAAAAAGAATTATTGATGCGGGGGCCGACTATGTGCGGCTTACCACGCAAGGAGTCAAGGAGGCCGAAAACCTCAGGAACATCAACGCTGAACTCAGAAAACAAGGGTACTTGAACCCGCTGGTGGCCGATGTGCACTTCACGCCTAAGGTGGCGGATGTGGCTGCTTTGTATGCCGAGAAAGTGCGCATCAATCCGGGTAATTACCTGGATGCTCCGCGGACATTCAAGCAAGTTGATTATACTGACGAAGAGTATGCCGTTGAATTACAAAAGATACGTGAACGTTTGGTTGAGTTCTTAGCTATTTGCAAGGAAAACCACACGGCCATTCGTATCGGTGTAAACCACGGTTCCTTGTCAGACCGCATCATGACCCGCTACGGCGATACGCCCGAAGGGATGGTTGAATCTTGCATGGAGTTTCTTCGTGTGTGCGTAGAGCAAGACTTTTCTGATGTCGTTATTTCGATAAAGGCGTCAAACACTGTCATCATGGTGCGCACTGTACGCTTGTTGGTCGATGTGATGGAAAAGGAAGGAATGAAATTTCCCATTCATCTGGGCGTAACCGAAGCAGGTGACGGTGAGGACGGTCGCATCAAGTCGGCCTTGGGAACAGGAACTCTGCTGGCCGACGGATACGGAGATACCATTCGTGTATCGTTAAGTGAAGAGCCGGAGTTAGAGATACCGGTTGCCCGCAAAATTGTTGATTACATTGCTCAGCGTGCTGACCATCCGTATATTCCGGGAGTAGCCAACGATTCGTTTAATTTCTTGTCGCCCGTAAAAAGGGAAACAACTTCCATACGAAACATCGGTGGCGACAACGTGCCGGTGGTAGTAGCCGAAAGGCTTGACGGGAAGTTTGAGACGAACGATCAATTCATGCCCGATTACATCTATGCTGCCAAAAGCATTCCCGCCACACTGGAAAACGGTCCCGACTATATTGTGGATGCCGATGTGTGGGCAGAAGAAAAGGAGAAGTTCGAAGCAGCCGGAAAGAAATGCTGGCCTGCATTCAGTCACAACCAGCTATATGCAGTAGGGGCTTGTCAAGCGGAACTTAAGTTTTTGTTTATCCCGTATATGGCTCTGACCGATGAAGCAGTAGCCTGCCTCAAAGCACATCCGGAAATCGTTATCTTGTCTCAGAGCAATCACCCCAACCGCATCGGGGAACACCGTGCGCTGGTTCATCAGTTAATGAATGAAGGCTTAAAGAATCCGGTGATATTCTTCCAGCATTACAGCGAAAACGATGTAGAGAACTTGCAGGTTAAATCGGCTATTGATATGGGCGCTTTGATACTCGACGGATTGTGCGACGGTATTTTCCTCTACAACCAAGGAACATTAACCCATGCGCAAGTAGATGCAACTGCATTTGGCATCTTGCAGGCCGGTCGTGTCAGAACCAGCAAAACCGAATACATCTCTTGTCCGGGGTGCGGACGAACGCTTTTCAGCTTGCAAAGTACCATAGCCAGGGTCAAAGCCGCTACCTCTCACCTCAAAGGACTGAAGATAGGCATCATGGGATGCATCGTTAACGGACCGGGAGAAATGGCCGACGCTGATTACGGATATGTGGGCGCCGGAAGAGGGAAAATAAGTCTCTACAAGCAGAAAGAATGCATTGAGAAGAACATTCCCGAAGAAGAAGCGGTCGACAAATTGATTGCATTGATCAAAGCGAATGGAGACTACCACGAAGAAGAAAAGTAAACTGCGATAAGCATTACACGCCAAACAGTACCTCTTACTATAAACTAAAGAGGGTGTGTCAAAACAGGCACATCCTCTTTTTTTTATGCGCAAAGCCCAGACTTTCGCAAGCCCGGGCTTTGTTATTTCCTAAAATCTTTGTAACTTTAGGCATAAGTTTTTCGTTATGGCAAAGTTACATTTTCGTCCTTACACTCCCAACCAAACAGTTCTTTTTCCGCAAAGAATCGATGAAGATATTGCTGATAATGCTCCTGTTCGCATAGTCAATGCGATTGTCGATAGTCTTAACCTTGATAATTTCAAGAAACTATACAAGGAAACGGGTCG
>NZ_KE386628.1:1385-100193 GCF_000428125.1 Bacteroides graminisolvens DSM 19988 = JCM 15093 | reverse complement strand
GGCATACCGGCTTCTACGGATGCAAACTTCAAATACGATGCCGAAACTGGTTACGATACCCGTTATACGGCAAGTGCCAAAACCTTTTTGACAGGTACCCTGACAGCCAGACTGGAAGGCAATTCCACGCCATCTTATCTTTGCAGTGTAATGTACTTCGATCACGCAGGAAGACTGACAACGGTGAAACATAAACTCAATACGGACAGTATAGTGACACTGACAGAAAATACCTACGACGAACTGGGACGTCTTAAAACGAATAAAAAGAATAAGCAATCTGCTATGATCTGGAGCGTTTCGGGAGAGAACAAAACAAGATAATTCCTTTACGATAAAAATGGCAACCTGATAAAAGATTATAATAAAAGCATAACCGAAATCTCATATAATGTATTAAATTTGCCACAGACACTAAAGATTTCTTCTGCCACGAATACATATACGTATGCGGCCGACGGAGGAAAATTAAAAATGGCACATACTATTTCATTTGGGTAATAATCGTGTGATTGCCAGTGCCAGTGGCAGTATTGTTTAGAGTAATTATTATTATCCTTTCGGGATGTCATTTACTGAGGGGTCCGCTACCAGCCACCAGTCTTACAAGTACAACGGTAAGGAACTGGATACAGAGAGAGGATTGAATTTGTATGATTACTCAGCTCGGTATATGGATCCTGCATTGGGGAGGTTCAATACTGTGGACCCGATAGCGGAAAAATATTACTCGATTATTCCGTACGCTTATTGTATGAATAACCCGATGAAAAGTCCTGGTCAAGCAGCAAAAGCACAGCAATCATTGCTTAATGGGATTGAAAGTATTGCAAATCAAAATACTGCAGTTTCTCCAGAATATAGTAATCAGCGTAAACAAGAAAGGGATGCAGGAAATAAACGAAACAAAAGAACAAGCGAATGTCACCAAAAGCATTGATACTAATATCTAAGGTACTATGCCTAATGGAGATCCTGCTCCTAAAAGAGATCCTAATGATGGGGGAAATAAACAAAAATAGCAATTGGATCCTCTGCAATAGGAACTGGTGGAGCAGCTGTTGAATCTGTAACAGAAGGTGCACAACCTGAAGTAGTGCCACAACAGCCTTTAAATCAACCGGAAATTAAGCCGCAAAGGACGCAACAAAATAACAGTTGGTGGCAATCATTTTTAGATTTATTCCAATGAGGTACATAAATAAAATAGCAGTATATGTAATATTGATTTTTTCTATCAAGAAAATGTTTTTTGACACTTACATAGATTTGGGAGTAATAGATAGGCACTATGGTATATTTTTTTTATATTATTATTAATATTGATAGGTTGCAAAATATTAAATAGAAAGAAAAATGAAAAATAAGGACTTAGTATATAAATTATATTATAACTCAAATATAATAGTGAATCGTCTTTTTTGGGGATATTTTCTTTTGATAGTTATATATCGTTTTTTTATAAGTGAGGACATTCCTTTGCTCTTATCTTATCTATTTTTCATGTTACTTGGAATATATTTGGGGTATAAACTGGCTAGGAAAGCATATGATTATTTGAAAGCTAATCAAGAAGAAAAATGATTGTCCGCAAGTTAGTGTTTTTGTCTAACCAAAACTCTTGAATAGTAAAAATCCTGTTGGTCTTTGTTGGTTAACGGGATTTTTTGCTCAAAGCAGCTGAAAACTATGATGTTTGATTTTCAGTTAGTAGTCAGGTTTACTTTTTATAAAAATGAACCTACAATGCCGCCATATTCTTCTGGAATAACTCTCTGAACTTCTTCTTGGTAAGCATCTTCCACAAGTAGTCTAACTACCCTAAAAGTTCAAAAGTGTAAATTTGACTGGTTATTTAGATTTTTTATAAACTTCTCCTTTCCAAATTATACAATCATTCACAATTTGAGCATAATCCCCCTTTATACAATAAGTTTCAAAGAAAGAATCATTTAAAGATGGGATTTGTATTTCAAGAACGTTAGCATAATTTTCTACTTGATATTCTATCATTGAATCAAAACCTACTGTCCCATAAAATAATCCATCTGACGTATGCGCTTGTATGTAATCAGGACTAATATAAAATGAAATTGATTTAACATCACTAGGAATGTTTAGTTCCTTATTGTTATCTGAATAATCTAATTCAAATGTGCGAAAATTATTAGTAGATATTGAAATTTTAAGTTTGCTTCTTTGGTACGGTATTAAAAAACGCACTTTAATGCTATCTGCAACGACTGAGTCTATCAGCTGACTAATTTCAATATTCTTAATTGCCTCAATCATAAAATCTTTATCCGTATTTAATTCAATAAAGGAAGTACTAACCCACTTAATTATACCTTCTGCCATTACATTTGAATACCAACCATTTATAGCATTATTGGGCATAATTAGTTTGAACATATTATCTTTTATTTCAATATAGGTACCTGATTTTGAATAATAATATCCTGATAATTCATTTTGAGCAAAAGAAATAAATATACTGGATATAAAAAATACAAGTAAAAAACACTGCCTTTTCATATATAAATGAATTATTTATGAAATATTAAACAACTTTTTATTCTTTTTTGAAATTTAATTAAATATCTAGAATATTGATTTATTACGGGGTAAACAAATTTACTCCCATCACGTCCTGGTCTGACCTTATGTTGCCTCCAGGAATATTACTTAAATCATAAATATTATCTTTATCTGCTCCAGGATTATCTATATCGCCTTTACTAGTAGTCAGATTAGAGATCCGATCATTAGCTTCAGATATTTTACTCTCGAGTTTTGCTATTCGCTTTTCACTTAATCCCCCTTTGTCCAATTCAACTTGATTTTTAGCTATATCTTTATTAAGCGAAGTAATATTTTTATCAATATCCTTTTTAAATTTCTCTGCTTCCTTCGGATAATCCCATATCATTCTTGTTTGATCAGTTCGTATTATTGGATTATTCCCAACATACATATAAGGAAACCAAGAGTAATACTTCTCCGCCATCGGATCCACAGTATTAAACCTCCCCAAAACAGGATCCATGTACCGGGCAGAATAATCATAAAGATTAAGCCCTCTCTCTGTATCCAATTCCTTACCGTTGTACTTGTAAGGTTGCTGGCTGGTTGCGGAACTCTCAGCAAAAGACATCCCGAACGGATAATAATGATTACTCTGAACAATACTTCCACTGGTACTGGCACTGGCTATCACACGATTATTACCCAAATGGTCCGTCAGGTAAAAATAGTATGCGCAGTTTTCAATTTCCGTCCGTCGGCCGCATACGTGTATGTATTCGTGGCAGAAGAAATCTTAAGCGTCTGCGGCAAATTTAATACATTGTATGAGATTTCGGTTATATTTTTATTATATTTTTTTATCAAGTTGCCATTTTTATAATAAAGATATTCTGCTGCAAGGTTGGCATTGTTCTTAAAATCAATCGATTGAGAGAGAGTCACCACTGATCCTCTATCTTCTGTCTTTACCAGTTGATTGCCGGCATAAGTATCATTATAGTAGAAAATCTAACTAAAAAGAGGGAAAGCAACGGACTTCGTTCGTCGTAGGTTTTTTCTGCCAGTGTCACTTCACTGCTCGTATTGAATTTATGTTTCACTGTTGTCAGTCTTCCCGCATGATCGTTTCTTCTCGTTGCCGTCCGACAGGCAGTTCTGTGATTTGATTTGAATCACACGCCCGCAATAATCATAGTCATTACACTGCAAAGATAAGAGGGAGTGGAATTGACGTTCAGCACAGTCAGTAATGCCCGATAAGGAAAATCATCATATAAGAACCGTTATTCCGGATTGAAATAGCTAGTTTCACATACCAATTCACACGGAATTGTTTGAAGGACTCACTTGCTGTGAAATGTTGGAACGCATTCAGCGTAAACATTGAGGCTTCAGGTGTAGCACCGCAATAGCCATGAAACTGGGGCAATCGTTGAAAAAACATTTCAGTAACCACAAGTTCGCTAGGGAACAGTTTATAAGGTGATGAAAATTAAGAGGTAGGACTAGCCAAGCAAAACAAGACATTGCCAACCGGATAGCCATGACCTGCGGGATGTGCAACTCCAAAATTTTAAATATTTTTTAATGAAAATACATATAGAATAAACACCCGGCGAGGCCGGACGTTTATTCTATACAAGTACAGTAACCTATTTTTTCAATACTATCTTACCATCCTTTTGAATGCAATAGTATTTTGAGTATTTCTTTTCCCCTTTCTCTGAATATTTTGTGTAATTTACCTCTATCTTCTCCGGAGAATATATTTCAGAGTTAAAAGTTAATATATCTCCATAGCCTCCCGCAACAGGTAACGATGAAATTATTTTACCATCTAAAGCAAACGTGGATAAAATAAATTCACTTTTTTGTAAGTTTACATCATCGCAAAGAAACCCTCTATAATAAAGAAGAATCCAACAGTTCTCTAATTTCTTTTTGCCTATAAAATTATATTCAAAAAAATCGCTAAACTCCCAATAAGTATCTCCTTTTTCGCGTATGAACTTATCATAATCATTACTTAATATTTTATTTTGCTCAAAATTACCTTTTCTCTCTATTGCAGCTAAAAGTTCAGTAGGATTAGCTGGCATTTCAAAATTGGCAAATTTTAACAAAAACAAATCAAAATCCCTGTTATAAACTTGTCCATTGCAGTTGACAAATATTAAAGTGCAACAAACAAAAAACAGACATCTTAATACATACTGTAACATATTTACTTTCATTTTATCGGGTTGGTCTAATACTTGTCACAACAATAGTTTTACCATTATTAATATGAGTTCCTACTAATCTATTGTTAGAAATAACAAAAATATTAGCAAAACTCGTCATTCTTTCAATATATACTCCTCATTAACTTTATCCCAAATAACAATACCGATAGAAACCGGACTCGTATCAATAGTCTTAATTATCCCATCGGTAGCTATTTGGTAAGTAGTAGTCCAATATTCACAACGCAAATCACGATGATACTGGTCTATTTTAGGCTCAGTAATTTTTATTTGTCGCACAGTAATTCCTTGTTTAGTTATCTTTAAACAACTCTGCCACCTGTCATTATCTTTAGTCAAAGATAAACGAGACAAAATTTTCCCTTTATTGTTATAGGTAATGAGAAGTGTTTCGCCTAAATCAAAATTCCATTCAGAATCTCCTTCATATTGTAATTTTGACACAAGCACTGATATAAAGTCACTACTTAAAGCAATCTTCACACCGTAATCGTATCTAAAGTAACCACTATCCGAATTACAAAATCCATTTGTGAAGATATATTTTGTAACAAGATTTTCTGGTATTTCTTTATAAGTTTCATGAAAGATACTGTCGTATCGTTGATTAAAAACAGAATGGTAACTTTGACAATCTCTAATCACGAGTGGAATATTCGTAATTCCAAAATTATCTAAATAAGATTTAAAATCAGAATTTTGCGCTTTGCAGTTGGTCAGAAACAAACAGCAAAGTAATACGCATACAAATGTTTTCATTATCTACTCCTCCTTACGGTTGTTATAGTGTAATTATAGTTTCTACCCCCATGATTATAGGAACCAGTCATCTTATTATTACTTATCGTTAATTGATTAGTCGAAGATGTGCCATATTTATCACTACGGAGACCAAGAATATTTTTTTAGCATGCAGTTCTACCGTACTAAACCGTTCCAAAGCAGGATCCATATATCCAGCCGAATAATCATAAAGATTGAGTCCTCTTTCCGTATCCAACTCCTTATCGTGGTACTTGTAAGGTTGCTGGCTGGTTGCAGAACCCTCAGTAAAAGACATACCGAACGGATAATAATAATGAGTCTGAACAACACTATTGCACAAAGTAAAATTGTCCTTTATAAAAATCTAAAAGGCAAGCTCTCAAAAGTAATCTGTTTTAAACAATGGATTTATATCCAATACAGTAATTCAAACGATGAAGAACTGAAAATTTTAAATACAAAAAACATGAATAGGAAAATAATACAAAAGCAAAGCAATATGGTAAGTAAAGCATTTTTGTCAAGTTTTATTTTTTCAACTTTACTGTTGCTAACTACTTTAGTTTTCGCAACATAGTCTCCAATTCGTTTCTCTTTTGATATAAAAAGAACAAGAATTTCAATAATCCACAAAACAACGAAAATATTTCTCACAACACAACTTACAGCAGAAACCTTTTCACCTTCTTTTTCATTGGCAATCTCTATTTTCATTATTCTTTTTCCTGCACTCTTTCCGTTTATGCAATCTTTACATAATAGCATTGTAACCATCATCGCAGAAAGAAATTGCACTAAAAGTTGAGATTTAACTGTTTGTGTAGCAAAAAAGAACATATTTACAATAATTGCAATTAACAATAAATCAATAAGAAATGCGATTAAACGTTTTAAAATCATATTATTATCTCTTTAAATTATACAAAGTGATTATCCAAACGGGGATTAAAAGAACAAAATATCTTCCCCATTTTGCAAAAAAAACTATTTTCGCTAGCCAATTATTGTCGTCTGAGTAAATAAACAAATAAATGAATAAACATTCTAAAATACCTAGGAATAAAATACTAAGCAAAAAATAAAGATCTGACTTTATATTTATTATTTTCTTTTTATTCCAAACGTTTGCTCTAATAGCTAATATGCAAATAGCTCCTGAAGCAGAACAAATAGCAGTAAACAAGGCTTCGCTATCGCCAATAGCTAGAAAGACAATCAATGAAAGTACTGACATGCTAAGAAGTATGACGGCCATTATATACATTTGAATACTTGTAGACATAATAATATATATTCAATCAGGATTAAACGTGTTTTTGATTAAATCTTTAAAAGCCTTCCAAATTTTACTAATATCGACTGTTACTTCTGCACCAACAAAGACTTGTACATTAACAGATAAAGTTGCATCCTATACAATGAATTCAGTTTTCTTTAATACTTCAACATGTATATTATTTTTACTTTCGATATATTCACTTGTTGTCTTGAATTTAGTTTCAAATATAGCAGCATGCACTTTACATGTTTCTGTTTTTGTAGCGGTTCCGTTGTTATTATCTTTAATTTCGTTTGTGACGCTAATTCCAACTCCACCAACATTAATATCTAACTGACGTGTAATTTACTGAAAACTCATCATCATTTAATATTCCAAGTTCGCTACTTATAACATTTAAATGTGCGCCAACTTCTTTATTAGAAATTTTAGTACTCGCGCCAGCTTGGAGTCCCGCACTAAAAGTGACCGATACGGATTTATATACCTCCTTATAATAACTCCAAAGGTTTTGAAAGTAGTTTCTTGGTGGATCACTAAATAACATCCCTGTTGGGTCAATATACTTTATCGGATTATTATTGCAATACAAATACGGAGATATCGAATAACACTTCTCCCCCATCGGGTCCACAGTACTAAGTCTTCCTAATACAGGATCCATGTACCGGGCAGAATAATCATAAAGATTAAGGCCCCTTTCGGTATCCTGTTCCTTACCGTTGTCTTCTAAGGTTGCTGGCTGGTTGCGAAACCCTCAGCAAAAGACATCCCGAACGGATAATAATGATTACTTTGAACAGTACCTCCACTGGCACTGGCTATCACACGATTATTACCCAAATGATCTGTCAGATAAAAATAGTATGCGCCGTTTTCAATTTCCGTCCGTCGGCTGCATACGTATATGTATGCGTGGCAGAAGAAATCTTAAGCGTCTGCGGCAAATTTAATACATTATATGAGATTTCGGTTATACTTTTATTATAATCTTTTATCAGGTTGCCATTTTTATCGTAAATGAATTCTTTTGTTTTGTTCTCTCCCGAAACGCTCCAGCTCATGGCAGAGATGTTGCCGTTATAACGAGGGGTATTGCCCGCATAAGCATCATTACAGTAAAGAGTCTGACTAAAAAGAGGGGAAGCAACGGACTTCATCCAGGAACGGATGTTATAGGCATACGAACTGATCAGAGCGGATTGCTTATTCTTTTTGTTCGTTTTTAAGACGTTCTAGTTCGTTGTAGGTATTTTCTGCCAATGTCACTGCAGTACCCGTATTGAGCTTATATTTCACCTCGCGGAGCTTACAAGAACAATGGGAAGCCGCAGAATAAACACTCCACCATGTGCATAGGGCATTAACGCCCAGCGATTTGCCGGGCGTTAATGCTTATCGGTTTATAAAAGGTATTTACTTTAATAATATATCAACATCTTGTTTATTATAATAAGCCGAAGGAAGATGCACGAAAATACAAGATAATTTCCACAATTATCAGTCCTACTAAAACATATCCTATAGCAACTACAGCTTTAGAGAATTTCACTTTTTGCAATGTTTTATCACGTAAAGTCACTTCTGTGTGAGCGACACGATCTCCAAGTCGCATATTTTTTGAATTAAAGAACATAACAAGTATATCGATATAAGTTAGGAAATAAAATAAATTTCTAATTACGCATTTTACAGGAGATGCTATTTGCATATTATTACTAGTTACAACTTGAATACCGACCAAACGCTTTCCTACACTCACACCACTGAAGCAATCTTTACAAATCAATACAACCCACGCAATATAGCAAATCATGGGAGAAATGACTTTTACATTCAGACAATTTAATATCATATAAACTAGAAGAGCTAATATAACAGCAATTGCCAGATCAATAACGAACGCCACAAATATTTTATTTTTCATTTTCTTTATTTAAATTGTTCAACTATAAAATTCCAATAATTGAATATCGCCACATCTAATACGTTAACACCTGCTTGATCGAACAAAAATGCCGAACTATATACTACGGGTGAACAGAGTTACTTTATTCTCTTAAAGTAGCCGTAATCAGGTAACGAAAAAGTCATTATAGTATCTTTAGGAAGGAACTCTAATGTTTCAGTTCCAATTTTAATTTCATTATCAATTTTAATTAGTTTAGTCCTTCTAAATGTTATTTGTTTTAATATGTTGTCTTTCTGATCAACAAACATTCCAATTTTCTTAAAACTTATTCTATCTGAAAGTTGTTTTCCGAAGTCTTCTTTCACACCATAAAATGTTATACTATCAGCTTTGTCAATAATCCCTTCAAAAAAATATCTAAAAGAGATACCTAAATTTGGGTCAAAATCAACAGGAGTATTTTCTTTTGAGATTCTCACATTGTCTTTATGATTAACAATAACAATTGTATCCTTGTCTATCTTATGATTCTCACCATTGAATAAAATTAGTGTCCTAGTTATATTTCTTGAATCTTTGTATAAAGCAATATCTCCTTCAATCTTCTTAATCCTATCAATTGTAAAAGTCTCTGTTGAATCAAGAATGGAATAACCAGTATAATTACGAGAGGTTACAAATGATCCCCAATAACTAAAATAATATATAATTTTGCTACTGTTCGGTAATCGTTGCCTGTAAAGTTCAGAAAATTCATCTTTATTTTCCGTTATACTTCTACAGCAAAAAAATAAAATACATGTCAATATAATCACAATACTTTGTTTCATTTTATGTTTCAATTTATAACAACATCATAGGACATTGTTGTATTTGTAAATTAGAAAGACTCCCACAATTTCTTTAAACCTCTAGTAATAGATCTTCCAAATTGTCGAATTTTATCATTTGGAGTAGAATTTGAAGCACCTATTCTCCAACCGTAATACTCTGCATTTCTAGTGGAGATTCCTTCAATATCTGGACGACCACTTTTTTTCGATTGATAAGCATCAAAGGCTATACGAGACTCTCCCCATGCCATTCCATTTGCCCCAGCAACAAAACCTGCCGCCATATTTCCAACATCCCTTGCAGAAGTATAGATAGTTTGACCATTTGCATTTTTCCCTACAGGCATACCTCTATATATATCAATTCCACTTATTGGCTTATCCTCTCCATTAGTTACTTTAAAGTCATATTTACCACCATTTCCTGCGTTTGCCATATAGCCATCAAACATTGGAGGTGTATTTCTAAACATATTCCCTAAAAAATTATCTCCACTTTTATCATTGGGATTTATTACGCTTCCACTTGCCCAACCTCCTTTTTCTTTTCCTTTTCCATTATCCTTATCACTATTATAAAATGAGGTCATAGAAGTTGTTGTACCGATTGATTCTCCTCGGACTAAGTTACCATCCTTAATACTATATGTATATATGTTTTTATCTTTATCATTCAAATCACCTCCCACAACTCCGTAAGTTCCATCTGAATTAGTCATTACCCATGTACTACAACCGTCTGGATCTATTGCATTCACAGGGTTACCAGCACAATACGCATATGGGCTGATCCAATAGTACTTCTCCGCCAATGGATCCACAGTACTAAACCGTCCCAAAGCAGGATCCATCAATCTTGCAGAATAATCATAAAGATTAAGTCCTCTTTCGGTATCCAGTTCCTTACCGTTGTACTTGTAAGGTTGCTGGCTGGTTGCGGAACCCTCAGCAAAAGACATCCCGAACGGATAATAATGATTACTCTGAACAAGATTGCCACCGGCACTGGCTATCACACGATTATTACCCAAATGATCCGTCTGGTAAAAATAGTATGTGCTGTTTTCAATTTTCCTCTGTTGGCTGCATATATATATATGCATTCGCGGCAAAAAAATCTTAAACGTCTGCGGCAAATTTAATACATTATATGAGATTTCGGTTATGCTTTTATTATATTTTTTTTATCAGGTTGCCATTTTTATCGTAAAGGAATTATCTTGTTCTGTTCTCTCCCGCAACGCTCCAGCTCATGGCAGAGATGTTACCGTTATAACGAGGGGGATTGCCCGCATAAGTATCATTATAGTAAAGAGTCTGACTAAAAAGAGGGGAAGCAACGGACTTCATCCAGGAACGGATGTTATAGGCATACGAACTGGTCAGAGCAGATTGCTTATTCTTTTTGTTCGTTTTAAGACGTCCCAGTTCGTTGTAGGTATTTTCTGCCAGTGTTACTATACTGTCAGTATTGAGTTTATGTTTCACCGTTGTCAGTCTTCCTGCGTGATCGAAGTACATTACACTGCAAAGATAAGAGGGAGTGGAATTGCCTTCCAGCTTGGCTGTCAGGGTGCCTGTCAAAAAGGTTTTGGCAATTGTATAACGGGTGTCGTAACCTGTTTCGGCATCGTATTTGAAGTTTGCATCCGTAAAAGCCGGTATACCATTAGCGCCCATAAAAGCATAGTCATCATAGTAGCTGACGTTCAGCACAGTGGAGCTTACAAGGGTAATAACCGATAAGGAATATACCTCTGCCTTTACGCCTAATATTTGTAATTATTTTTGACAATCAAACTTTTAATTTGGTATCACCAAATTTGAAGCATTACCCATTACCAAGAACTTTTCTGCTTCCGTCATAATTATAATTTTCCAACGTCCAACCGATAATACATTCGCTAATAAAATCAGATAAATTATCGTGTGTAATTTCCGGCTCATCAGTTTCCGAATACTCATAATTAGAACACCAAAAAACAATTTCACATGAGTTTCCGTTATTTGTTCTTTTACTTGTATCAAAACAATAAAAATTACCTCCTCCATCTGGCGAAAAAGGTATTAAGTAGTCAAATTGAGGAATTTGAACATTAAAATGTTCAAATTCATAAGTACTCGTTAGGTCATATCCATAATTTGAAAAAGTGATACCTAATACTTCATCACCCATTAAATTAATACCGTTAGATTGACTCAATAGGTACTTATAATCATTAGGTAATTCCAACTGATATTTTTTTTCAAATCCAACAATTAATATTGGGTTAATAGGTGGATTTAATGTTACAATATTATCAGAGATTTTTTTCAATTCCATGATAATATTTTCGATCACAAGCTTGTAATTATTTGTTTCCATATTCATTTTTCCAATACTTTTTTTGCTTTATTAAGCTCTTTTCTATCTATTTAATTTGGTTTATTTTTGTTTGAATGATTTATAGCATCATTTCCTTTGCCTCTATGTTGATTTGGATGCATTTCTTTAAATGGTCCCTTAGGATTTTGTCCTTCATGATGAATTTCTACTGGTTTTCCATCTTTTTTGAACGTTGGAGCATTACCAGGTTTAGTAGGAGGATTTAGTTTTTTTCTGTTTATTTTATTTCAGATTTTATTTTGATTTCTCCTACGCTCCCAATATTTTTGCGACTTTAGACATAATCATAATTTCGTATTCTGCCTCTACCGCTGCACCAGCAGGTACCAAAACGACCGTTTCAGAACCAGCTCCAGCTACCATATTTTTCCACCATCAATAGTTGTTGCTGCCCTACAAGACCTGCTGCCACGTGTCCTATAACTTGTCCAATATTATAATGAGATTCATTAGATGCAGAAGAACTACTACTAATCGTCGGTGCAAGCGAATTAGGATCGACGTCATCTATAAATAGTACTTCTCCGCCAATGAATCCACCATCTTAAACCATCCCAATGCAGGATCCATCAACCTAGCTGAGTAATCACACAAACTTAATCAGTTGTTTTACTACCACCGAGCACCGTTTTCAATTTCCTTCCGTCGGCTGCATACGTATATGTATTCGTGGCAGAAGAAATCTTCAACGTCTGCGGCAAATTTAATACATTAATATGATATTTTTGGCATTCGATGGAATGAAAAGCGGCACTTCATGGAGCAATACCTCCTTCTATGTCCTTAGAAACTATGCTTATCTGTATCTTTACGGTAGCCGTAATCGCTGCAAAGCCAACTAGATTCTGGATTCCCGACAGGCAGTCTGACAGCCAGGCTGGAAGGCAGTTCCATCCCCTCTTATCTTTGCAGTGTAATGTACTACGGTAATCGCGGACGTGTGATTCAAACCAAATCACAGAACCACTTATCGGGCGACATCGAAAATAAACGATCACACAGGAAGACTGACAACGGTGAAACATAAAACTCATATATGGGCATTGAAGTGACACTGACAGAAAATACCTACGGCGAACTAGAACGTCTTAAAACGAACAAAAGAATGGGTAATCCGCTCTGACCAGCTCGTATGCCTATAACATCCGTTTTTGAATGAAGTCCGTTGCTTCTCCTCTTTTTAGTCAGACTCTTTACTATAATCGGGCAACACCCCTCGTTATAACGGTAACATCTCTGCCATGAGCTGGAGCGTTGCGGGAGAGAACAAAACAAAAGAATTCATTTACGATAAAAATGGCAACTTGACAAAAGATTATAATAAAAGAATAATCGAAATTTCATATAATGTATTAAATTTGTCGCAGGCGTTGAAGATTTCTTCTGCCACGAATACATATACGTATGCAGCCGACGGAAGGAAATTGGAAACGGCACATATTATTTTTACCTGACGGATCATTTGGGTAATAATCGTGTGATAGCCATTGCCAGTGGCAGTATTGTTCAGAGTAATCATTAAAGGAATGGGGAGTTGCAAATAATTATATCTCGCCTCGGAAAGGAGTTTGTGGAAATCTAACAGTGAATGGAAAACCTATTAAAAGATATAAAAATCATGGATATTTAACATCTAAAAGGCTTCGAAAATGAACACTCTATTAAAAAAAATGACTTTTTTATCTTTGATGACATTATCATTTTGTGATCTATCGATCTCAAACACCGTAAATGCAAAGAAATTAGACGATGATTTTTTGCCAAATTCAATTAAAAATTTTATAAAAGATTCTTTGAGTGAGTATTCTGTCCCCAATGAAAATCAATTCATTGATGAATGGAAATCATATGATCACATATCAACACCTAGATTTGCTTTCTCTGACTTTAATGGAGACTCAAAAAAAGATTATGCAATAATTTTATTATCTAAAAACTACAAAGAAATTTTACTTGTAGTTTTTTTGTCAGATAACATGCACTCCTTCTCCATACATAGAGTAAATATATTCAACTTAAATGAGAATTTGATAGATGTTTTTATTTCAGTAGAAAAGAAAGGATATTGGCAGACTTCTAAAGGTAAAATAAATATTAAACATGATGGAATTAGTGTAGATTGGGCTAGTGAAAGTATATCATTTAGTTATTATTGGAAGAATGATAATTTTCAAAATTTTTTATATGATTGAGATGAAACTGGCAATGTATCAAGCGTAGCGATAGTCGATTATAATTTTAATTATCAAGAGCAAAAAATAAAATTAAAGATTGACTATGAAAACTAAACTATCATATTTATTTATAGGGATAATAATATTTTACATGTCTTTATTCTTTACTGGGTTATTTAAGCAACCTTGCGAAAGGCACAAAAGCATCATCTTAAAGTCAAGAAGTTCTGGGGAACTACTGAGAATGCGGTTAGAATCCAAATCGATGTTGCTATATGACATATTGTCTGGTTGCAATCATTCAATATAATATGAAAATCAACAAAAATACATACGAAATTCTTCAAATTTTAAGTATAACACTAACGGATAAGAACCATTTGAAAGATCTATTTAATAAAACTAATTTTCAAAATAACAAAGAGAGATGCGACCTTAATGGTCCAAATTTATTTGATTTTTAATAACGTCCCAATTTTAATGAGATACTAGTGACATTATCTATATTTTATTCGGCAACAAGTTCATCAGTTTTTCTATCAAACCAGCTAATCAATCTTGCTGTTTTTATACTCAATTTTTAATTTGCTTCTTTTTTCTTAAAAAACATAATACAACGCCCCACCATTATTGCTGTCGAACCAGTAGCGTTCGCCGCTATAAAGGGAGATTATGGCTTGGGAATAGAGTCGTTCGTAATGGATGGGGTGACTCATGTTGATCGATGCGGTTACTTCGATGCAGGCGAAACGACGACTGCCTGATATGTCGGTGAGCAGGTCTTTATGGTTGCTGGTACCGATGAACGAGGCGTAATGGCGAAGTTTTTGCACAGCACTGGCGTGAGAAAGACGGGTCTTGGTGCAAGGTTTTTTTAATATTACTAAACATTAGTATCCCGTTAAAATCGGGACGAATTAATAATTAATTAAACCATCCCGAAAAAAAGGGATTAAGTTGCTCTTTGACTTCATAGAAATTAGTCTTATTGAACAGATCTTGTAAAGGTGTTTTATCCGTCAGTGAGATGCTCAGAATTTGTAAGACCTCATATGTTGAACGGTTCAGCTGCATATCATGTTGGACGATAGCTACCAAGCAATAGGTGATGATAGCTATACTGATCTGTATTCGCACTGCATTCTCTGTGGTACCCCCAGAACCTTTTTATCTTGAGGTACTGTTTTAACCATTTAAAGAACAGTTCCACGAGCCATCTTTTTTTATAAAGATTGGCAATATCAAGTGCAGATATGTGTTTGGCATTTGTCAAGAAAGTAAATTCACGATCATTCTCTTCATCATAGAAGCAAATGACCCTGAATGATTCAGGATACTTCTTTTCAGAGATGTACCCAATCAGTTTCACTTCCACATCCGAAAGGATATTCTTGGGCATTTTACGCTTCCATTTACAGAACTTGCACTTTAGATTTGTTCACTCTGACTACAAAGAAAGAACCTGTAAGATGAATCCGATAAAGTTCCTTAAACGAGTCATATGCTCTGTCGAATATATAATAGGCATTTGGCTCATAATTAATTGTAGACATTGCAGTTGAATCATGTTTGGGATACTGTAGTTACTGTATAAAAAACAGGGACCTGTGCTTCTATGTCATAAAGGACATGAGCTTTAACCCCAGCTTTTCTCTTACGGAACTTCGCCCAAGGAAATGTAGCGTACCTGTCTACGAGTCTTCTGAATTTATCATTTTTCAAGAATTCTACTAACTAAGCGAAAACGTATTTATCTTGGTTGATTTGAGATCATTTTTATCGACCTCAAAGTTAGGATTTCAAATCGTTGCGAACAGAAGATAGTATATAACAGACTGTATTTCAATCATTTCAAAGAACGATTTATTCACCTTAACGAGACAGTAATAGTTACTAAAATTAAAACAACTACAGCAACTTAATCAATAATTATTTGTTCAAATTCTAATCCTTTAATTTTCAATTTTTCAAGTATTGACTTAAATTTTTCACTAACAACCAATAATGGCCTTGCATACCTCACCACAAAATTCCCATGCGCTTTCAGATTGGATAAGCCCATACATTCCCAAGTAAAGGCAAAATCAGCCAGGCTAAAAATATCCATATCAAAAGGTTGATAATGTAAATCGTAAGGAAGTATTTTTGTAGGTACATTACTCCCAGAAGGAGCAAATATGGCAGTATTAAAATAACCATTACGTTTGCATTCAGAACATTGTCCCTCAACTGTGAGACCCTCTTTTTTTGTCGCAGGTGGTAATGTCAAAGTCGAATATAGATGATAAAAAGGAAGTTCTATATTTCTATAATTGAGAATTCGATTTAATTCTCCCAATTTAACTTTTTCCTCTTTTAAACAATTATACAAACGTTCAGATATGATGTAATCATCATCTAAAGTAGCAAAAAAATCTTTGCTGACTTTGGGCAATCTTGCTGTCCTTAATTGCCCTTGCAAAACAGAGCCTGTTCCACATTTATTACAAGAAAAGCTAAGATCATAATTACTTTTACAAGCTTCTCCACTTTATCCTACAGCTGCCTTATTGTAGTCTAATACAAAATATTTCATAATCAATACAATTTAAGAATGTTATTCAGACAAATAATCTAATGCTATTTTCAACCATTTAGGTTTATCTTTATAAACTGTTTTATAAGTTCGTTCGATTTCTTGTGCTGTATACCCGTAATCTTATCGAATCTATCTAGATTAAAAGTTATTGAAAAATCTTTTGTAGAATCATTGTACTTGTAAGGTTGTTGACTTGCAGTAATACCCTCAGCAAACGGCATACCGAACGGATAATAATGATTACTCAGAACAATACTACCACTGGCACTTGTAATCACATGGTTTTTGCCCAAATGATCAGTCAGATAGAAGTAATAAGCATCACCTCCTATATAACCATCATCAACTAGGATTCTTTTGAGAGGTGCTCCAGTTCCATTTGCACTTTCATAGATCACATGCCAACATAGTCCGTCTGCTTACTATTCCTGCTGCTTCATTGTTGCAACGTCCGCAGTTTACTACCATCGGTAGCATACGCGTACGTATTCGTTGCCTGTCCCAGCCTGTTACTAATTGCAATACTCTGGGGCAAATTTAATACATTATATGAGATTTTTGGCATCCGATGGAATGAAAAGTGGCACTTCATGGAGCAATTTATCCTCTTCTGTCCTTAGAAACTATGCTTATCTGTATCTTTACGATAATACCTACGACGAACTAGGTCGTCTTAAAACGAACA
Organism: Bacteroides graminisolvens DSM 19988 = JCM 15093; assembly: GCF_000428125.1. Lineage (GTDB taxonomy): Bacteria > Bacteroidota > Bacteroidia > Bacteroidales > Bacteroidaceae > Bacteroides > Bacteroides graminisolvens. Next base: position 82,809 of record NZ_KE386628.1, on the reverse strand, counting down.
AAAAGAATAAGCAATCCGTTGTAAGCTGTTCGTATGCCTATAATATCCGTTCTTGAATCAAGTCCGTTACTTCCCCTCTTTTTTAGTCGAACTCTTTACTATAATGATACTTATGCCAGCAATAAACTGGTGAAGACAGAAGAAACAGGTTCCGGGGTGACTCTCTCTCAATAGATGGATTTTAAGAACAATGCCAATCTTGCAACAGAATATCTTTACGATAAAAATGGCAACCTGATAAAAGATTATAATAAAAGTATAACCGAAATATCATATAATGTATTAAATTTGCCGCAGACGCTCAAGATTTCTTCTGCCACGAATACATATACGTATGTGGCCGACGGAGGAATATTAAAAACGGCACATACTATTTTTACCTGACAGATCATTTGGGTAATTATGATGGAGAAATATCAGAATGTTTCACCTTATGTTTATTGAGCTGGGAATCCTGTGATATTTATTGATCCAACAGGAATGTGTTAACTGACTTTGAAGATAGAAATGGAGATTTAGTTAAGCATGTTTATGATGGTTCATCTGCAGTTTTTCAGCAGATCGGAAAAGGTACTGATCCACATTACGAATTCAAAGGACGTAATGAAAATTCAAGTGATCCCAAAGTGGTGAATTTGACAAATGCAATTCAGGAACAATAACAATTAAACATGGAAAATCCTGTATTACAGCAAAATGCAGAAGGGAACAATGAAACTCGCTGTACTCAAACAACACGAAATGTTATGAAAACAGTAGACTCAGCATTGGAAAACAAGACCTCAATTGTGGTTAATGGGAGGATAAATGATATGGCAAAAACACTCTCGAGTGGTAAAAATGAAAATTATTTGAAGGTTAACGAATCAGAAGCAGCAAAAAGGCACAAAACTGAGGACTCTCCTTGGTAACCTATATGAATCCTGATTCCAATAAGAGTGGTCATATTGCAACATTTAGTGTTGGGGCTAATTTGGATGACGGTAAAATTGCCAATATTGGAACTGCTCAACATACAGGTTTTGTTTCTTTAAATAGAGCCATCAACAAGAACAAACCTAAAGAGTATTTCATTTTATTACCTAATGTGCTTCCAAGCGCAACGGTAGTAGAATAAAAAAAATAGACGATATGAAAAGAGTATTTATTTCTGCGGTTGTATTTTTCATAGCAACACAATTTAGTTTTTCTCAAATTTCAAATGGCTTTTGGCAGGAAAAAACACAAAATGTGTCCGACGCGTATCTTGGTGGGTATCACTTTACAGATAAAACCTTCGAATATACAATAAACGGATACGATGGTTTAAATCCTATAACAGCTTTTGGCGGTGAATATGCAATAAAGAATGGAAAAATATTTTTTTCAGTAACATATATCAAGAAAGCTGTTGGAGGTCAATTGTGTCGTAGTGAAACAAGCACTCTAAACGATTCTTGGTCGATTGAAGGTAGCAAAATATCTATTGTGAAATTAAACCCATCAATAAAAGCTATTGCGAATATCAAGATTGGGGATAATTATTTAATAATTGACAAACAGAAGTTTTATAAGGTAGAAGCAAATTGATCTAAAAAATTAGTATTGTAATATTTAGATATATTACTGTTCTCAGCAAAAATAACTTCTAAACAGAAGAGGGTGAATTAAACGCTTAGTTTTGACACACCCTCCTGCTTGTTCATTACATTCCTTGCAGTCTTCTCTAAGATATTTTGCTTTTGAAAAATGAGAAACTCCGTAATTCTTCAGAGAAATCTTTTTATTCTCATTTTTTTTATGCGACTACAGGGAGAATTATATCCCTAAGATCGGCTAGGCAAAAAGTAAATATGACACACAATAAGACACCTTGCAATCCCCCAAAAACAGTTAGTGAAACTTGAAAGCTAAATTTCAAATTATTTATCATGTTTTTTTGAAAATCGATCTTTGTTTGATATTTTTTTCTTTTAATTGAAAAGGTTGCACAGCGAAATGAACCATCAACCATAAACTAAAAACGTATTGTTCAAAACCCTGCGAGAAATAACATCTCTATTTTATCATGATATTGAAATTGCAATGAAAAAATGGATTGATGTATTTCAAATCTGGTACAATCAACGTCCGGTAAATCGCCGGGCGTTGATGTCATATGCACATCGTTCCGTATGAATTCGTCTGTGAAACTAGCTATTTCAATCCGGTAATAACGGTTCTTTTATGATGATTTTCCTTATCGGGCATTACCCTTCTATGCCTCACGAATGCCCATTCCATTCCCTCTTATCTTTGCAGTGTAATCTACTACGATAATCGCGGGCGTGTGATTCAAACCAAATCACAGAACCACTTGGTCGGGCGGCATCAAAAAAAACAATCACGCGTGAAGACTGACAACGGTAAAACATAAACTTAATACGGGTAGTAAAGTGACACTGGCAGAAAATACCTACGACGAACTAGGTCGTCTTAAAACGAACAAAAAGAATAAGCAATCCGTTCTAACCTGTTCGTATGCCTATAATATCCGTTCTTGAATCAAGTCCGTTGCTTTTCCTCTTTTTAGTCGAACTCTTTACTATAATAGAAGACTCAATCTTTATGATTATTCGGCTAGGTACATGGACCCTGCATTGAGACGGTTTAGTACTGAGGATCCCATGGCGGAGAAGTATTACTCTATCTCACCTTACGCTTACTGTGCTAATAACCCAATATTGTTTATAGACCCAGATGGCATGCAACTGAAAGGAGTTAGTAAAGATGATGCAAACAAAATGCACGAAGATATTAACACCGTTTTTGCCGATGATAAATTTTCTGGATTTAAAAGTTTAATTACAAAAACCCCAAAAAAGGAAACGGAAATACTTTTAACAAAATTGACTCTAGGGCTTTAGCTAGTTATTTGAAAGGTGCCAAAGGTTTAACCGATAATGATAAGGCATTGATTGAAATCGTTTCAAATACAATTAACTTAGACGATGTACATGAAGTTGAATATGCTGCGGCAAGTGATGTACTGCCAGATATGAGTATGGCATCACCTGAACTAAAAGCTGCTTTTGATAAAACGGATGGACGATAACAGCCGGATTAATTGGGTCTCAAACAAAGAAGACTGAAAATGGCTCATACGCATTAATAGTGAAAGGAGGGAAAAGTGCTAATGATTACTTAAATACAAGCACTAATATACTTGTTGCTAATCCTGGAGGCAGAGCAGGCACTAGTTTTCATGAAAATTTTGGTCATGGTCGTTCGTTAGCTACAGGTAGGGGTGATGCTAATCAACATCCCGATGCAATTAGGTTATAGAACTTGACATTGAGAGTAATGTGAAGTCGTCTTATTCAAAGAACAGGCAAAGATCATGGACCAATGACCCCAGTAGTTGGACCAAGTATATTACCAAGCTATAGATAATGAAAAAGGTATTTACATATTTAGGTTGCTTTTTGTTTTCTGCAGTTGCTTATGCACAAACAGAGATAACGCAAAAGCTAGCATCCGTCGATTCTGTTAGTGTTGCACGTGCTAATAATGCCATCGAAAAGGTGCTTGGTGTTGAATCAGAAGATATAACTTGTCTTGTTTTTAGTATTGATAAAAAAGTACTTTTGATACACAAAACATCTGAGGCATATAAATTTCATGCTTTCATTGAAACGTTTGATTATGATGTTCAAGAAAACGAGCTTCAAAAGAGAAAAAAGCAAAAGATAAAAAAGAATAAAATACTTGATCGTGTCTTCAATTCATCTATTTGCAAGTTAGCAGTAACGGCAGGAAAACATGCGAGTTTAATTTACCTATGTCCTATAAGGTTGATACGAACAATATGAAGTTCATTCCAATAGAACAAGAAGTTTTGACTACTTGGTAAAAAGCAATATTTTTGAGTTTTGTACTTTTAATAAAGGCATCGATAGCATAAAGGATGTGGCTTTTGCTTTTGTCTTCCTTGTCCATTTTATCAATTTCGTTGAGCCTTTCAAGCATCTCGGGATCTCTTAAGATATTTTCCTGATCGGTTTCGTCTAAAAGATAGCCAGCCATGCGGGAAGACTGACAACGGTGAAGCATTAGGACCATAAGATCGTCGACGACCTTCTGTCAACCATGAACTTTTATCGGGTATATCGTAAGTCCCTAAAAAAGTATCAGCATTTTTACTCATCCGATTCCTTCCTCCTGAGCCTTCTGCTCTAACACTAAATCTATAAACTTCATTACCATATCTATCAGTTACAACCGCAATCCCATATCCATTTCGAGAACGATCTTTTACAAGAAGAACAGAAACATTTTAATTACCATCTATATCTATTTTTTTACATTTTCTTCAAGCATTAGAGCGGCAGATTCAACAAAGCTTAATTAAGTTATCCCTAAAGAAAGTCTCGTAAAAGCTGACTGTAAATTTATTGACAATTTAAAAGACCTTTTGATTTGTTCCATTTTTGGACTTTCTTATTATCTAAACTTACTATTATTTCTATGCAATCTCCAACATGGATTATGTCTAGTTCTTTTTTTTGAATAGAATGTGTCCCAGTATACATTTTATCATTAAGATAAAATGTATATTTCATTTCATATCCCCACAATCCTATCCCATTATGGACTTGGTTAATATCAATTATTTTAGCAGCTACAACATCTGTATTAGTGGAAAGTTTTTTATTTCTATATAGAGTAGTGCATATCATAAAAACACCAATTATAGTACATAATATTAGTGCAAAAAAATTGTGAGAAGAAATTTTCTTGCCAAAAATACGGATACTACAGTTATCATTCATATTATCGTTTTTCATCATCTATAAAAATTACAACTTTTATTACATTTGAATCCTATTGAGCAACATTAGGCCATTGCCAAACAGTCTGCTTTTAAAATGGCGTTGTGATTCTGCTGGATCTCTTTGTGCATGATAAAAACAATAACATCAAAGTTTTTGCCGTGGGTCTTGCAATTGGGGTTAAAGCAGTATGCCATTTAGGTCTTGTAATAAACCGGCATGTTCAGGGACTTATCGTCGTGGAACGAGCAACAGACACGTTTATGCTTGTCGGGTTTAAGGCCGTAACACTGCAACACGGTTGCCATTGATAGCCGTTGTTTAATCTCACTTATTTCCATAGTCAAAAAAACATTGCCAATGTATACATCGCAAAATTAAATACAAATTGACTATTCTGCAAATATATTTATGACTATTTGGATGTTTATTGACTTAATGGCTATCTTTGAAACGTTATAAAAACATTGACTATATGAGTTTAGCCGATAATATAAAGCGCTTCAGGGAAAAACAAAGGGTTACAGCAAAAACAGGTAGTCATTGAGATTGGATTGGGGGATTTCCCATTACAACAAAATTGAGAACAGGTAGCGTGAAGTTTCTGCAAAACTGTTAGACAAACCGGCCAAGATTTACGGTGTTTCTATTGACGCCATTATATACATGGAAGGCGAAGTGCCTAAAGAGATTATGATTGAAGATAAGACCACCAGTGAGCAAATGAGGCTTATCCAGGAACTCGACAAAAAGCATAAAGGCATTATATTTTCAATGATTAACATAACGCTTATAAAATATTCCTTTCAGAAAAATATCGCTGCAGTATAAGCAAAAAGCCTGATTGCTGGGGCTTTTATGCTATTTCATTTTAAGAGTTTTCAAAGATTTATCAAAGAGTTCTTTCTTTTCCTTTGGAACATTATCATATCCGATACTTACCCTTCCAATTTTAACATCCTTCCAAAACAGTAATTTACTATTCACCCCGGATAATTCAAAAGTGTCTGGCAAAACTGCAACCTGTTTTTTTTCTAAAAGCTCATTAACTTGTTTTGTCAATTCTTCATTTTGAAATCTAAGTTGTAGAACGCTATCCCCCAAACTCTTTATGTTTTCATAATTATGCGTTTTCCTAAAATTTGTGATATAGACAAAAGATGAGTCTTTATAAACATAGCGCCTTTCTTTTTCTACGGTAACTTCGTATCCTTTAATTTCATAACCTTTTGGCACATCTAATAAATATTTTAAATGAGCCTTAGGACTGTATTTTACGGTATTTAGTTCTTTGCTCATTGTACATGAACTTAGTATTAAAAACATTCCTATTAAATATTTCATAAGCCTTATATTATTTAGGGTGTGTACCAATTTGGCTATATAGGTTAATTTGCAGGAGTTGCATCCGTGTGCCTGAGCCATCAAGAAAGTTACCGAATAATCATAAAGATTGAGTCTTCCGTATCCAGTCCCTTAGCGTTGTACTTGTAAAGTTGCTGGCTTGTAGCGAAACCCTCAACAAAAGACATCCCGAACGGATAATGATGATTACTCTGAACAATACTGTCACTATCAGTCACACGATTATTACCCCAATAATCCGTCAAGTAAAAATAGCATGTGCCGTTTTCAATTCCCGTCCGTCGACTGCATACGTGTGTGTATTCGCGATAGAAGAAATCTTAAACGTCCGTAGCAAATTTAATACATTATATAAGATTTCGCTTATACTTTTATTATAATCTTTTATCAGGTTGTCATTTTTATCGCAAAGGTATTCTGTTGCAAGGTTGGCATTATGCTTAAAATCCATCGATTGAGAGAGTCACAACCGAACCTGTGTCTTTAGTTTCCACCAACTGATTGCCGGCATAAGTATCATTATAGTAAGAACCATTATTCCCGGATTGAAATAGCTAGTTTCAGATACCAATTCATACGGAAATGTTGGAAGAATGGACTAGCCAAGCAAAACAAGACATTGCCAAGCTGATAGCCATAACCTTCGGAATGCATATCGCCAAGAAGTTTAAAGACTTATTTAATAAAAATGCATATACACATAAACACCCGAAATACAGGACGTTTATTTTATAGAACTATTTGTTTTACGAATGATCAAAGAACAATAAGAACGTAGATGCTACCAATAGGAATATCAACAGAATTGTCGACAATAGTTTATGTCTAATAGTCCATTTTTTATATATTAAACATATAACTCCCAACAAAATCGTTCCAATTATTGGAGACAAATCAATTCCCTTTGCAAAAATAGTCAGGAAGTATTGTTCTCCACCTGCATGTTGAGAATCAACTGTAATTGCTACAATAAACAAAATGATCCAATAAAAAATAAATAATAAAAACAATATTAACAAAGGATTCCACTTTTTCATATCTTATTTTTTATGTTCTTTATCGAGGAATAATTTCACCATTAACCACTTGACATGCTCCTGCTGGTAATTTTTAAATTTTGTCGGTAAGGTATTGAATTGAACACCCTTTATTTTTGTCATTATCAGTAGCAACACCAGCACCCATACCAATATCATCTCTGTATGCTAACAAAAAGTAACTTGCATATTTTGAGTCCATCTCATAACCAACACCTCTCCTCTCATTTGCAGATAAATTCCAAGACAGACTCTTAATTCCGCCATGAGATATATCAATATAGTCAGCATTCGAACGGATAATAGTGACTACTCAGAACAATACTAGCACTGGCAATCACACGATTAAGACCCAAATAACCCGTCAGGTAAAAATAATATATGTCGTTTTCAATTTCCGCCTGTCAGCTGCATACGTGTATGTATTCGTAACAGAAGAATTCTTAAGCGCCTGCGGCAAATTTAATGCATTATATGAGATTTCGGTTATACTTTTATTATAATCTTTTATCAGGTCGCCATTTTTATCGTAAAGGTATTCTGTTGCAAGGTTGGCATTGTTCTTAAAATCCATTGATTGAGAGAGAGAGTCACAGAGAAACCTGTGTCTTCTGTTTTCACCAGTTTATTGCCGGCACAAGTCATGTTCAGGCCGTCATACGTAAAATCAGAATTTCTCGTTTTGCTATCCTTGATACATTTAGTATAAACATTAAAATTAGAGACAAAAGTACCAACTCTGAAAGGCTTCTGCTTTATTTTGCTAATTCTTTTTCCTGCTCTATCTTGCACCTAAAATAAATCCTTTGAGATTCTTCATCTTTTTCCACAATAAGATTCACATAAGATTTTTTATTAAAACATAATTCAGGATAACCAAAAATAGCTTGTACAAAAGGGTAAATATCTTCATCTTTATCTATGATTCTAAAAAACCAATTAGTGTTTATTTCACCATTAACCACTTCAAATAATTGACAAGGGCAGGCAGAAATAAAGCCTTGGTCATCTATAAGATAGGCTTGGTAAGTTTCAAAAACTATTATCCCCATTACCAAGTATTCTTTCCCAATTGTTATTTCATTAAACTGACTATTCTCAGAACTACCAAATCGCCGAAATTCATTCTTTTTTTGTGGGCTGTTTTCATACACCCTTAAAGCTTCCCCTGTATTGTATACGCAACGTACTTTCATAAGTTATTTGAATTCAAAATCATCAACAGCTTTTCAAATACCATTTAATCTTCCCCACGTAATGTATGGTAGTTTTAGTTCCATCCAATGCAGTATGCGTGCATTGCATCTTATTCCAACCCAACCAACAACTATCTTTCATACCTGTCATCATCGTTTTGCCAAGTGTAGAATTGAACATAGTTTCTTCCATAGCTAATTATTCTGTAAGATTTTCAGCTGTGATTCTGCCCGTAGAACCTAATCCTAAAGGTTTTTAAATGTTGGCTTCCTTAACAGCCCCTTTCAAAAGAGCTTTCAACCATGACCCTGAAAAGGTCAATGTTCTTCCTGCTAACGACCCTGCGAGTTCTACAGCTGCAATGCCCACGAGAGTACTTCTTATCTGACGATCAATAATTCAAACAAGAATTTTCACTTGTTTGAATTGACATGGAAGAGCCCACATTTTTATAGCTTTCAATTTCCGCCCGTCGACTGCATACGTGTATGTATTCTTGGCAGAAGAGATCTTAAGCGTCTGCGGCAAATATAATACATTATATTATATTTCGGTTATACTTTTATTATAATATTTTGTCAGGTTGCCTTTTTTGCAATTTAACGAAATATCGTATTTTAATAATGTAGAATATTACTAGGTCTATTAATTATCGGATCATTGGTAAGCTATACCATGTCAGCTTCCCTTTTTTAGGACGGTATTTAATTAGACTGCTAAATTAATAATATTATTATCAGTTTCATACTTCCTTCTGTATTCATTGGGTGACATGTCACCCAATGAATGGTGCGGGCGACACTCATTATAGTCCTCCATCCACTTTTCGGTTATTTCCCTAACATCAGTTAGTGTTCTAAAGATATATGCATCTAACACCCCTCTTCGGTAACTACCGTTGAAACGCTCTACATAACTGTTTTGTGTAGGACATCCCGGTTGGGTATATTTGATCGTTATACCATTAGCTTTGCACCAATCCTGGAATTTATTTGAAATAAATTCAGGTCCATTATCACATCTTATAGCTTCAGGCTTTCCCTTAAGCCATATTACTTTCTCCAATATTCTTATAACACGTTCCGCCGGCATTGAGATTGATATCTCTTGAGCTATGGCGGAACGGTCAAAATCATCCAATATATTCAATACACGAAACTTACGACCACACTCCAAGCTGTCACTTACAAAGTCCATAGACCAAGTTTGATTGGGAAGACCTGGAGTAATAAGAGATTGCTTAACTCTTGCTGGCAATCGTTTCTTTAGCTTTGAGCGCTTATTAAACCTCATCAGTTTATAAACCCTATACACTCGTTTATGATTCCATTTTTTACCTTCCCGACGTAATCTTGAATAGATTTTCCAGAATCCATCGCCAAACTCTGAGGCTTCTCGAATGGAATCAATTACCTCATTATCATCCTTCTTTTCAGCATAATAGAAATACGAACGATGAATCGATATTAACCTGCATGCCCGAGTGATGCTGATTTTGTAATCCGTTACTATTTCTGCTACAACGTCTTTCTTTACCTCGGGCTCTATAGCTTTTTTCGATGACATCCTTTAGGATCTTATTATCTAAAGCTATATCAGCATACATCTGCTTTAGGCGACGATTCTCTTCTTCAAGCTCTTTCAAGCACTTAATATGGCTTGAATCCATACCGCTGTACTTCGATCTCCAATTATAAAGAGTAGCACGAGATATACCATATTCACGACAGATAACATCTGCAGATAAACCACTATCAAGTTGATTGACTGCTTTTACGATTTCATGCTCACTGAGTCTTGACTTTTTCATCTTTTATTCCTCCTTGACAAATTTAATAAGATTTGTCTAATTACAAACAGTCCGACTTAAAGGGAAGCACACAACCACAGGCATAGTATCGCTAACTTCTTCAAAACCCATATCAAAGTTCATATAAGTTATATTGTTAACTTTAAATTCATACTCGACATTCATAGTTCCTTTTCTTCCTATTCTATATACATTAGAAACCTTTGCCTTTATACAAGTTCCTCTTTTTTTCAAAATAATATTGTAGTATTTGTTTTTAAGTGCAGAAGCAAGAATAACTCCTGAGAATAAAAGGCAACCTTAGTATTTAGGATTGTCTAAAACTTCTGTAGGAATTATTAATAAAGGAATGTAGATATATTAGCCTATCTTTAACGGAACAGCAGTCTTCTGAGTATATAAACCTAACTATCAGAAACTATAAAACTATTGTTCTTTATCATCTATAACAGCAGACATTTCCCGAATATCAACTTCTAAAAAAGGTAAATTACGCCTATTAACGCTCCTCATTTCATCCCATTTTTTTATTTCATCTATAGATCTAGAGTTAGGGCTATAATATTCAAACTTATAATTCTTAAAGTTAATATAAACTGAGTCATTATCTATATATCTATTGTTAAAAAGAACCAGACTAGAATCATTTTTTAAGCAGATTAATAAACTTCCGACATTGGATACGCGTATATAATCCTTTTTAGGTTTTTTTAAAGAGTAATATCTGCCTGGTATTACATAACAATATCCTCCCACTCTTTTCCATACAGTAAAAGATATGTTATTCACTATATAGAAATGGCGAAACTGGCTCCATACGAAAACAAACATAGCAAGAACCATGATAGTAATAAAAAACTTTTTTACCATAATAAAAATAATAAATTAGAAAAAGAACTGTTTATCATTACCCCAAAAGAGGCCTTTCATATTTGCCTAAATTCATTTAAATACATTTTAAATTCTGAATCTTATGCTTTGCTGTTTGACAGAAAAAAAAGACTAAGTAATATAGGGATAAATATTTTCATCATCTGCTCCTCCTTACCCATTATACTTGTTATATTGTTGGCATGTACTGAACCCTTCAGCAAAAGACAGACCTCATCTGCCGCAAATTTAATATGTTATGTGAAATCTGGGCTATAATAATATTATAATATTTTATCAGGCAACCGTTTTATATTAAATATATTCTATTAAATGGAAGCTACAGCATTGATCTCGCCATACTGGATAACAGTGATGGCAATATTTAATATTTTAAAAAGACGATTATAGATTTTAATGGGATAGCTGTGAAATATACTAATCATCATAAATAAACATGCAATTAATAAGGACCAAGACCTACGCCTATGGTCATGCTAGAAAACTGAAAAAATAAAATAAAAGTATAGCATAAATATCATATAATGTATTAAATTTGCTGCAGACACTTAAAATTTATTCTGCCACGGATACATATATACATATGCAGCCGATGGACGGAAATTAAAAGCGGTGCTCGGTGTAGTAAAATGATTGGGAGCTCGAGTATAAGCCAACAGCCTTACAAGTACAATGGTAAGAAACTGGATACGGAAAGAGGAGTCAACCATTAGTATTTCGGACGATATTGCATGATCAAAAGTCAATGAAACGCATAATCAAAGTGATAGCAATTTCATTAATTGCTATTATAGTCACTGTACTTATTTATATTTTTTTCTTTATGCCAACTTACAATTGGTATACGGAGATAGATTTTGGCAATAATTACACATTGGAAATGGATAAAAGTATTTATTATCGTTCTTTTAATGGAACAACAAAAAAATACAATTGGTATTATGTTGTAAAAGATAAAGTTGAAAAGTACAATTTTGATAAAAGGTGGATTATTGCAAAATCGAATAAGCATTATTGGATTATCGACAAGAGTATTCCTGTAAATCTCAATGATTCAAGTACTTTTGATAGTATTGTTGAAAAATCACAATATTTAAACAAATCGTATTCGTATAGAATTATAAAATCGGGATTAGTTGGTCCATTGGATTCTCTTTCCTTTGAACAATCAAGAGAAAAACATAAAATACCAACAAATTTAAAATTAAAATAATACAAATCATTTGAAAGACAGGCGTATCAATCGTACAATTCCGCAAAAGGCTAATAAGGCTGATGTTAATCAACCTAAAGTACGAACAGTAAGAAACAAACAGGCAAGTATATAATTATTAAATTCAACAGCAGATAAGCTCCTGAATACAAAACAGTAAGTGTTAACATTGCTTTGTTATATTTAAACCATTTTTTATCAATAAAACCCACTAATATCATAACAATAATCTCAAAAAAAGGGAACAAATCAAAGCCTTCGGCAATAATCCTTAAAAGATATTGTTCAAATCCTGACGCATGTGATTCCATTATCAAAGCTATGAGATATACACATACCCAATATAAAAAAAAGAAGCAAGTAATATAAACCACAAATTTACCCTTTCCATAATTAAATGATTTAATTAATTGGTTACTAGTTAACCATCTACAGCTTGTGGAATAGCTAACCTTATCCGAAGATTAAGTTAAGCATAAAGAACTAATCATATATTCTATGAAACAAGTACTTTGCAATCTCATCATGATCACCGTTAATAGCCAACGCCAATGGATAATTTCCTTTGTGCGTTTTTAAGCGTAGATTAGCTCCATTTTCGAGCAATCGTGAAACCATCTCTTTATGCCCTTGAAAGCAAGCAGGATGAAGAGGCGAATTTCCTGTATTATCAGACAGATTCACATCTGCTCCCATCTTTAATAAAAAATCAAAAATGTCATTTTTCTCTAATAATACAGATAGCAATAAAGGAGTCACACCTTCTTTCGTTTGAGTATTTAGCAAGCAAATAGCATTCAATGGTTGATTAATAATATCAGCCATTCTTTCTACTAAGCCGGAGTAAACAATACTATGAAAAACACCTTCTCCCAAATCATTGACTAGTGTTATATCAGCTCCATTTTCTATGAAAAAAGAATAAGTATCACTTTGGGAATCACCTATCGAATATAACAACAATGTATCATTATCTTCGTCCGGAAATCGATGATTAATGTCGTATTTATGTCTATTCATCTCTAAAAAATGAATATCATTACAAGCTATTGCATCTTTTAGCAATTCATTGAAATTCTCCATTGTTAATTGTCTTTTTATCTCATAATTTTCATCAATTTATCTCTTTAAGCGATCGCGTAATTAGATTATTACCTTTAGCGGTTGCAACCTCATATACCTTCTTATTTTTTTCTCATATTAAATTAGTATGCTACTTGGAATTAACAATTAATCAAAGCTTTGATATGATTCACAAAAAAAAACAAACACAACAATTTTGTCACATGATTAGATATTTACATACTGCAAATAAAGCCAATCGTCTAAACATTCAAGTTTTTGAGCTACAAAAATTTCTTCTTTTATGTATGTTATCTCTTTCTCATTAAAATCGGCAACAATCTCAGTTGTAATTTATTTTACCAATTCGCATTCATCCTCTCTTGGCTGTGTCTTAAAATAAACTCTTAAGATGACAGGCATTTTTTTATAGCCAATTGTAATAGCTTGCATATTGGGCGTTACTGCGCCAAGCATAGCTCTTTGTGCTGATAATAGTATGTCTTTTCTTTCCATAATATTTAAAGTTTTGTGGGAACAATATGTGCGCCATCTTTTCCCATATGTACAATCGCTTTAGTAGTTGGCACAGCCTTTCCTATTGTCCGGTCAACACATTTTCCTATTACTTCACCAAAATCACTCCTCAGGGATACATAATATAAATCCCCAATGCAGAGTCTATATACCGAGTAGAATAATTATAAAAAACATCCTCTCTTTCCGTATTCAGTTCCTTACCGTTGTACTTATAAGATTGCTGACTTGTAGCGGACACCTCAGCAAAAGACATACTGATAAGTTTAAATAAGCCGTTTTCATTGGTCATATGACTTAAGAATCTGCAACAAATTTAATATATAATATGAGACTTTGACTATATTCTTATTATATTTTTGCTCAGTCTTCCCGCATGATCGTAGGCATACGTATAAAGTTTCGTTTAGCTTGCCTATGAGGTATGCATATCTTTCATTTGTTGGTCCATCAATCCATTTTTTTCATTACAATTTCAATTTCATGATAAAATAAAGATGCTATTTCTTTATACTCGGGGTTATTTTTTATTCTTGTTTCAATTGCCTTCTTAAAGTCTTTATAATTGTACTCAATATCTGAACTACCATCTTCCTTAAAATAAAATTCAGTTCCCATCAACTCTGCATATACCTTTTCAACCTTGGGATTTTTCTTAAAATACCAAAGAGTAAATTCAGGATTTATCAACGCGAACTTCATACAATACTTTCCTAAAATTTCACTTAAAGCACTGTCAGATTCCAAACATATTTGATTGAAAATATAGAAATAAAATATTACTTCTTGATTAGAATTACCATTGCAGGTTATCTCACTTAAAAGTTCTTCAGTTAACTTATTATCTGTGGTTCTAAAATTCTTCAGATAATACCTAACAGCATTTTTACAGATTGCAGGAGAATATAAAATATTATCTTGTTCAGTTGTAGTCATATCCTCCCAATATATAAAGCTAGACTGATTTGTTCCTCTCGAACCAGCTACACTCAAAAGAGAAATACATACACTTAAAATTAGGCCTTTCATTGCTATTGTCCTCCATTATTTTTATTTCCAAATATACTATCATTCTTTCAATCCTTCTCCTGATCATTCATTGTACTTGTAAGGCTGCCGGCTTACACTGAATCCTTTAACAAAAATCGCAACAATATCTTATGATAACATATTCATATTATCAATGTCTTTTAAAAAAGCTATAAAAATATCACCATTTTCAGTTATAAAGTCCACGTATTGACATTTATATTTACTTATCTCATTTTTACTTTATTGAATGAGTATAAACCTTTTCTCTTTTCAAATAGTTACAAATATTATAAGTAATATGTATCTTTCATGATCATGGGCAATTAAGTTGTTAAATGCCGACTACTAAACAGCACTGAAAATCTAAAAATTTAACAACTAACACAATGTGGTTTTTAATATTGTGTCACGTTCTTATTAAACTCATATTTCTTAAAATCATCAGGATCTCCTATGTACTGAAAAAGATACCATGGTGCCTGATTTCCAAACAGACCTTTTCCTGAAATGTAAAACAACATATATTCCACTCCATCATCTTCCCGTATAGATATATTACATCTATTCTCATCTAGATCATCCTTCATCCTAAATAACCATTTTCCTAGAAAGCTTTTCTTTGCACCACTTATATCATTCACATTTTGAACGATACAACTGCTATCTGCGTTTAATACTATCTGTCCTCCTGCCTTAGATTCCCATGTCCCTACAAAATAGTTAAAAGCAGGACGTTTATTTGTACAACTGCTAAGTAATAACAATAAACTCAATAATAAGTATCTCATTTTATTATACATTTAATATTTCTGAGCGCCACCGCTGGCACTTACAATCACACCATTATTACCAAAATGATTCTGCTTACAATTATATCACCTTTCTTTCGCTATTTTCAATTAGGATCACGAGGAGTGATGTATAAGCAACCTGATTCGTCATCAATATCTACATCATACTGATTATGTCGCAACAAAAAAACGACATACCGCTGCTCAGGTAAAGTAAGTAAACTATCTCCATTAAACCATGCATCTTTAAAATAAGCAAAAAGTAAACCTTGTACTCCATTACTTATGTAAATGGAATCAACGCGAGCCTGGGGAAGAACAACATACTTCTTTAAAATTGCAAAAGAAATACTATCAACGACCAAGGTGTCTCTATATGAGAGATTAATAAATTCTTTGTAAGTGAGTTTTTTATACTCACTTATTTTTTCGTTTTCTCTTTCCAAGATGGGACATAAATCTCCGCTCTCTGCTACCACGCAATAAGCAGAGTCTTTCCATTGTAAAACAGTAGAAATCAAAGATACTAAAGGAACAAGATCCTCGGATTCAGACTTGTATGTATCTTTTAAACTCTTAATCCTGAGTAAAATTATAATTGCCACTACTACAGCAATAAGAGATAAAATTGTGAATGCTTTATGCCTAAATATTTTGGAATGTCTTTTTTCTACCATATTTATTTCTTTTCTTTCTTTTTTGGGGAGAGGCTATTTTGATTTTAATTCCATTACAATAACAACTTCTTTTGGGAAAATATAGCCTTTATAGCTTTTCCCTATTACATATACAGTATTCTGCGAATAAAGGGTTATTCAGGGAATATATTAGCATTGTGATTACAAGGAATATTCAGTTCATGATCATGGCTAATTATGCAGTTTATTAGTTGTTCATAGGTTTAATATAATTATATCCCGTCTCCCCACATTCAAAATAGCCATTCCTCTTAGTTTCTTTCGTTTTTTTTACCATCCCAGAGTTAGTAATATAATACTCATATATATCTTCTGCAAAACAAAAATATTTAATCATATCAACTTTATTACCCATTTTATATTGATAACATTTACTAACGATAGCATAATCGCAACTTATCTCTCCAAAAGCCTCCCAAAAATCAACCACGACACCTGCAAGCTCTTGATAATCAACAAAATGATTTTTTTTATTGTAGGTTATAATATAAATTCTAGCATTCTCCATCTCATGTTTATCTGTATACTCTTGCATTACTAAAGTAACAACAATACTATCGCGACTAGGAAGCAAATACAAGCTTTTAAATGTGCTATTAAGATTTCTTTTCAGAAGTTCTGTAGGGATAAATCTTTTAAAACTATTATTTATTTCATGTAATCGAGACCCATTGTTAACTATTTCAAATACAGCATCTCTATCCAAATTAATTGGTAAAGATGTTTTTTTAAAAGTCTCTAGATAATTCTCAAATAAAAACATGGTCCCAAGCTGCTTAGTTTGGGCCCTAACTCCCATGCACAAAACACTTATTAGCAATAAAATACAATACTTTATTTTCATAGCAAAAAATTGTTTAACATTAAAACATCTATTCTGAGGTACTTATCCTTTTGAATTATAAAAAAAAATATCACAACACCATAAGTCTCTACTTTATCATTTTTATAACCATTCTGTACTCTAATTGAGTAGCTAATGCTAAATCAAAATTAGAGAAATTCCGAGCCTTTTATCTCATTCAATAGAAGATAAAAAAACTAACAGAAGAACAATTACTAATATGATTACAACTGTAACCACTCCAATTATATAGTTTTCCATGTCGTACATTCTGCCCCAAGTAGCATCAAGGCTACCTTCCACTTCATCTTGCAAACTTGTTTTCCAACTATGTATTAACCAATGAATCACCCTACCTATTAGTTCAGCAAAGTCAACAGCCATATGTTTTATTTAATTTAAAAAGCCTAGTTACTGAAATAATGATTTAATATAAAAAACTATCAAAAAAGACCATGCAAGCAGTATTAATGAGAATATTGTAATTACAATTCTATTATTGATTATCCATGAACGATAAAAGAAAAGACTCGCAACAAAAGCTATAATACATACAAACGGAGCCAAATAGAAAGAATACATCGCAACTTCAAACGGTTTTTCTGAAACATCCTCTATAAAGTTAGACACATATAATTTTGCCAGTATTATCCAAGCAAACAATACAAGTAAAGTTATTTTAATGGGGTTCATTATTACTATCTTTAGCGTTTTCCACCTACAGGCTCATACCTTCCTTGCGGTAGCCTAACAAGTAAAACAATCATAAAAATTAAATCCAGACTTCGTATACAATCTCCTACAGTTATAACTTCTTTTACTTATAAGCTGCAAAGTGCATGTGTTCATAATAAAATAAACAACAACTATCAGCAACAATTTTAACACATTATATAAGATTTTGATTCTAATTTTACTGCTAGCCTAAAGTCCTCTTTGAGGCTTACAAAACAGAGATTGAATCAATCATCTTATTCAAAAAGATCATAAATATAAAAGACTATACTCAGCAACCAAAAGAATAAAAATCCACCAAAAGCAATTGTTATGCTTAAATTGTCGCGTATCCAACTTTTCTTATCAATAAGCAAGAACAATACATAAGATATAATTCCTACAACAGGGATCAAATAAAAGGCATAGACCGTTAAAATAAAATTAAAATCGCCCTTAGCCCCAATTACTAAATTAACGAAAAAGATCAATATAATCCAACCTAATAAGGTTAATAATGTCTTCTTTACAGGATTCATATATATCAAAGATAAATACTACATTTGGCACGAAATAAATTTCAAAAAGTCACTTGCAAATTTAATACATTATATGATATTTCGGTTATACATTTATTATAATATTTTATAAGCCCCTAATCATTTTGAAAAATTTCACACACGCATCTTTTCAGCTTTCTGTCGATATCAACCCTGTTCATTAGAAAGTACCATCCTTCAGAGTCTAAATTATATTTTCTCATCTGTCTGCTTTTTATTACTGCTGTAGTACCGCCTCTTGCAAACCGTCTCCATATTTTAATAAATCTTCTGGCGATGTAAATAAGTGTACCATTTTTTATTCTCAATAGTTTTATGCCACATGCCAGTAGTGTTCTTTAAGGCATTTACAAAAATACTATCATAAAAGAATCGTTCATTATTGTAGCCTTTTCGATATAAGATTCGCACCTCTCTTATTTTTAGATTTTCATCAAACAATACAATGAAATATTCATGCATATTATATTCTTGATAATTGTAACTTGGATGATTAATATATTTTCGCCCAAGATATGCAGACAAAGAATCTCGTCCTCCATTAAAGTCTACACCTCCTGAGCAAGCAGTTATTCTCTTACCATCTGTAGAATAATACACGCATCTATTGTCTTTAAATAAAAAGCCAATTGGATGACCATATATATCCTTAACCCCTTGATTTTGGATTTTTTTTCCTGATTCACAGCAACAGAATACTATTAGTACTCCAACAAGTATTAAAACAAATTTCCATTTTACTATCATAGTCTAATATTCTTAACATCAAAATAGCCTACAACCACCGAAATAACTAATCAAAGTCCTAAAACATTAACAACTTACAACAAATATAATATATTATGTAAGATTCCTATTATAATTGAATCAATTTCTGTGAATATTACTTGAAGAAAAAATAATTTATAGCTACTTTCGTGCATCAGCAATGAAAAGGTGAACATGAAAAAAATAGCAGCCTTAAGGTATTATAAGGATTTAAAAATATGGTGTACGATAACAGTTGGAGTTATCGTACTCTTATCGTGCTCTGCAGAAAAGGAGAGAGCAGTAATTACCATAACAAATAAAGAAATCCATCTCGATGCCGAAGGTGCACAAAGTCAAAAGATACAAATCATATCAAATGCAGAATGGGAGATAAAAAGCAATGAAGACAACTGGCTTTACATTAATAAAGAAGCTAACAAAGATGACACCGCAACCGTTTTTATCACAGCAAGTCCTAACACCGGGCTGCAACGAAGTACACTCATCAGTATAATGAACTACCCGAAAGGGGTATTAGGTGATTAACAATACTGTTCTCTTTGAAATATATGACCCCTGGTCAAAAGGGAAAACCTATACCAATGGTCTCTACATGGGATGTGACAGAGTATATCGACGGGAAGATATTGTCAACGCTACTAATGTATGGTGGAAATATGCCATCATAGTGCATCCACAATCACAAGACACACGATCATTGTATAATAATAGACCGGAGTTACAGAATGTACCGGTACAGTTTGGGTGGTAACGGGATTTGTATTATGAGCAAAATGTCATAAAAAAAACAGTCTGACAAAATAAAAAAGGCTCAATCATTTAATAGTAAGTGCCTCTAAATCTTCAAGAGTACCATTAAATACATTCAAATCAACCTCTTCTTTGATTCCCTTTACCGAGCCAACATCCGTATGCTGCCAAAAATACCATTTACCTGCGTATTTAACTGAATCAACATAATAATGTGCTATCCAATACGGATAAACATCGAAAGAGGGATCATTGAGGTATTTGGTTTTGAATTTGTGGGAAGTGTATAAAATGGGCTTTACTTTATAATGCGCCTCCACACGGTCAAGCCATATCTTGAGACTCTTTTGAAGCTCACTTTTACTTTTCCTGCCGGTTAGCTCCACATCAAGTACTGGTGGAAGGTCTCCTTTTCGTAAAGTGACGGTTTTAATGAAGAACTCAGCCTGTTTCAGTGCATCGGTCTTCGGCGAAAAGAAGTGATAGGCACCTCGAATAAATCCGTATTTATGGGCTAAAGCGAAGTTTTTTTGAAAAGTATCATCACCCAGGGTTGCGCCCTCTGTTGCTTTCATAAATATAAACTCGATAGGGAAATCAGTTTCTTGGTTCTGAGCAAAAAGTTCTTCCCAATCAATTCTTCCTTGGTAATGTGACACGTCTATGCCGTGAACATCATAGCAGCAAGGCATACAAACGCCGTATTCTTTTTGTCCGCCACACGGTTTCCAGCGGTAAGCATACGGACGAATAAAGAAATAATAAAAACTGGCAGAAAAAGCCAGGATGAGAAACAAAGCCAGCACATTGCGTAACCACACAGGCATGGAGCGGGAAGTTTTTTTCCGCTTACGTTTCGTTGATTTACTTCGGGAAGTTGTTGATTTTTTAGAGGTTCGTCTGCCCCGCACAGTGCTAATTCCGGTCATGTCTCAGGCTGAAAAGAAATAAAAAGCCGGTAACAGTCATGAAGAAATACATGCTTATTACCGGCCGGTATTCAAAAAATATTATTTAGCTTGTTCAAGCTGTAATGTTTTGGTTGGCTGATCACAAACTTCTGTAGGACCAAAGTACTGAATAGGACCCGGATATACATAAGCTGTTTCTATAGCCCACTTGTCACGTTGTGCAACAAATGCTTTGAATGGTGCACCATCAAGTTTAACCAAAGCTTTCTGGATAACCGGTTTCATTTCGCCGTGACGACGTTCCATGTTCATCATCATCGTAATGGGCACACCACCTGCAATCCATTGATCGGCTGGAGCTGTTGTGTTACGAACCGACGACATATAACCGGTTTTACCGTCTGCTATAAGCATAGAAGCCGTATAACCCAATGAGTAACAGTAGTCTGCATCATAATTTGAAGGCGCTGCGCAACGTCCTTCATAACCAAAGAAGTGATGTTGAGAAGCGAATTTTCCAACAAACTTACCTTCTGCTTTCCATTGAGCCAATTTAGTAGCCACCATTTCAGAAAGAAGCTTTTCGGTCTCAATCAATGATACCTGTACATTTCCATGAGGGTCTCTGTCAAGAGTTAATTGACGAGCTACTCCTTCAGGCAAGCTAGCATAGATATCTGCATTTGCTTTTGAAAGTTTTGAAATGATATAGTCTCTCTGATGAGATTTCTTGATGTGCGAAAATTCCTCTGCATTGGCAGCCAAGAAGTCGTTCAATTCGGAGATAAGTCTCTTCATTGCCGGAATAAACTCAATCAGACCTTCGGGAATCAGTACGGTACCGAAGTTATTGCCCTGAGCAGCTCTGTTGGCTACAATTTGGGCGATGTAAGTTACCACATCGTCCAAAGACATGTCATTAGCCTCTACTTCTTCAGAAACAATGCATACGTTCGGTTGAACCTGGAGTGCGCATTCCAAAGCGATGTGAGAAGCCGAACGACCCATCAGCTTAATGAAGTGCCAGTATTTACGGGCTGAATTACAGTCGCGCTGAATATTTCCAATCACTTCAGAGTATACTTTACAAGCTGTATCAAAACCGAAAGAAGTTTCAATCATCTCATTTTTCAAGTCACCGTCAATTGTTTTAGGACAACCGATCACTTGAACACCGTATTTTTTAGCAGCATAATATTCTGCTAAAACACAAGCGTTCGTATTAGAATCATCACCACCGATAATAACCAAAGCTTTGATTCCTAATTGCTTCAGAATTTCATAACCTTTGTCAAACTGTTCTTCCTTTTCAAGTTTGGTACGGCCTGAACCGATTATATCGAAACCACCTGTGTTGCGATATTCATCAATGATATCGGCAGTTAGTTCCATGTAGTTGTGATCAACCAATCCACCGGGACCCAATATAAATCCGTAAAGTTTGCTATCGGCATTCAATTTCTTAATACCGTCAAACAATCCGGAAATAACATTGTGCCCGCCGGGAGCTTGTCCGCCCGAAAGAATAACACCTACATTGACCGGAGAAAAAGATGTTTCTGATGCTGATTCAACAAATTGTATCAATGGCATTCCGTAGGTATTGGGGAAAAGCTCTTTAATAGCTTCCTGATCTGCAACCGATTGTGTAGCAGCTCCCTCTTTCACCTGAACAAATCCTTTCAACGCTTTTGGCAGCTTGGGTTGATAAGCTGCTCTTGCAATTTGCAATGCACTTTTAGTCATTTTTCTATTTTTATTTAAAGGGGTTAGTAAGTTCTGTTTTTAAACGCGAGCAAATTTCGCTTTTTTTTCTGAATTATGAAAATACAAGAGGAGTAAATACCTGCTAAGTACCTCAAAATACGAAAAAACGTACATTTAATAGCATAAATCCAAAGATTCTCCTTATCTTTACCCCATATATTTTAATTTAAACCACATAAATTGTAAACATTATGGCAAGTAGAAGAGAACTAAAAAAGAATGTAAATTATATCTTGGGAGAATTATTCACCGAGTGCCTCATACAAACAAACTATGTACCCGGAACTAATAAGGATAAAGCTGAAGAAATTATGCTTAACATTCTTAAAGTACAAGATGACATAGTATGCCGCATAAGCCACACGGAACCCGGTAATGTAAAAGCATTCTACAAAAAATTGCGTGCTGATTTCGATGCCAAAGTAAACGAAATCATTGATTCAATCGGTAAGCTAAATTAATAGTCAGAGTATTTGTTAGAATGAAAAAAGCAATTTACAGCTTTATTTACTTTCGTATCTTAGGATGGAAAGTAGTTCTTGATGTACCTAACTACGACAAGTGCATAGTATGTGCAGCTCCTCATACAACCAACTGGGATTTA
Source organism: Bacteroides graminisolvens DSM 19988 = JCM 15093 (assembly GCF_000428125.1). Taxonomy (GTDB): domain Bacteria; phylum Bacteroidota; class Bacteroidia; order Bacteroidales; family Bacteroidaceae; genus Bacteroides; species Bacteroides graminisolvens. Next base: position 59,465 of record NZ_KE386628.1, on the reverse strand, counting down.
TTTATCGGAAAATTATATTACGGTGCCATTGGTAGAAAGACTAGTTTCATGATGAAAAAAGAATGGTTTTTCTTTCCTCTGGGACTTTTATTTAAAGCCGTTGGTGGAATTCCCGTTGATCGCGGTCGTAAAACATCATTAGTTGACCAAATGGTTAATCATTTTCGCACAAGTAAAAGATTTCATTTGGCAATAACCCCTGAGGGCACACGTACAGCAAATCCTAACTGGAAGAAAGGCTTTTATTATATTGCAATGAAAGCAGAGGTGCCCATCATATTGGTTGCTATTGATTACCCAAGCAAGACAATCACTTCAAACAAGGTTATTATTCCTTCCGGTGATGTGGATAAAGATATGCGTGAAATCAAATTGTATTATCAACAGTTTAGAGGGAAACATCCTGAAAACTTTGCTACAGGTTTGTAAGTTGATTCCATGTTGTTAAACGACTTAAGAATAACCATCATTCAAACAGAGATTATCTGGGAGAATAAGCAGGAAAATCTCCGTTCACTCCGCAGCAAGCTCGAAAAGCTCTGCGGAGAAACGGATCTTGTTGTTTTGCCTGAAATGTTTTCAACAGGTTTCAGCATGCGCAGTGATGTATTAAGTGAAAGCATCACGGGAATGACCATTACAACACTTCAACAATGGGCTTCCGAGTTCAATCTGGCCATTGCAGGTAGTTATATAGCCTGCGAAAATACCTCTTATTTTAACCGCGCCTTTTTCATTACTCCTGAAGACGACTCCGTATTTTACGACAAACGACATCTTTTCCGTATGGGAGGTGAAACTGAAGCTTTTGCCGCCGGAGATAAAAAAAGTATTATTCATTATCGGGGCTGGAATATTTGTCTGTTGGTTTGTTACGACATACGTTTTCCGGTATGGAGCCGAAACGTAAACAATGAATATGACCTTCTTATTTATGTGGCAAACTGGCCTGCAGGAAGAAGATCCGTGTGGGATATACTACTCAAAGCCCGTGCTATTGAGAATGCATGCTATGTGTGTGGGGTTAATCGCATTGGGAAAGACGCATTCAACATTGATTACAACGGAGGAAGTGTGGTTGTTTCTGCCCGGGGAGATGTCATAGTGCAAGTCCCTGATAATGAGGATCACTTTGCTACCGCCAAACTAAATTTAAAAAACCTGCATCTATTCCGCGAAAAGTTTCCCACTTGGAAAGATGCCGACTCGTTTCACATCGATTAAAACGTTTTCCTTTCACTGTTTTGAGCTCTTTCCGAAGAGAAACAAATGTTAAAAACCTGCTGATTGCGCAACAATATGATACTAAAAAGAGTTTCATAACAAACTGATTTAGTATATTTGTCGTGAATAACAGTCACACGACTTTAATTTAACATAACTCAAAAAAGAACTTATGAAAACAAATCTTAGTTCTCAAATCACTCTCAACAGGGTTTCCCCCAGATACTACAAACCCGAGAATGCATTTGAGAAATCGGTGTTAACCCGATTCGAGAAAATCCCTACAGACATATTTGAATCTGCTGAGGAAGGTGCTAATCAAATAGCTTACGAAATTGCTCAAACCATTAAGGAAAAGCAAAAAGTGGGCAAATTTTGTGTTTTGGCGCTAACAGGAGGCAACTCTCCCCGAAATGTTTATTCGGAATTGATACGGATGCATCAACAAGAAAAGCTGAGCTTCCGAAATGTTATTGTATTCAATTTATACGAATACTATCCGCTGGCCCCTGATGCAGTTAATAGCAATTTCAATGCATTGAAAGAGATGTTTCTCGATCACGTTGACATTGATAAACAAAACCTCTTTACTCCGGATGGAACTATTGCCAAAGATACCATATTTGAATATTGCAAGTTGTATGAGCAAAGAATTGCCAGTTTTGGTGGCATTGACATTGCTTTATTAGGAATAGGAAGGGTTGGAAACATTGCTTTTAATGAACCTGGCTCTCGATTAAATTCTGCTACGCGACTCATTCTTCTTGATAACGCATCCAGAAACGAAGCAGCCAAATCCTTCGGTAGCATAGAAAGTACACCGATTAGTTCTATCACGATGGGAGTTTCTACCATTCTCGCTGCCAAAAAAATATTTCTCATGGCTTGGGGAGAAGACAAAGCCCACATGATAAAGAATTGTGTAGAAGGTGCTGTAACAGATAATATTCCTGCATCATACATACAGACACACAACGATGCGCATGTAGTGATTGATCTTTCGGCTGCAGCAAATCTTACCCGCATACAGCGGCCGTGGCTGGTTACTTCCTGCGAATGGAATGATAAACTCATTAGAAGTGCTATTGTATGGCTTTGCGCTATCACCAAAAAACCTATTCTTAAATTAACAAATAAAGATTACAACGAAAACGGACTAAGTGAATTGTTGGCTTTGTATGGCTCTGCCTACAATGTTAACATCAAGATCTTCAATGATTTTCAACACACTATTACCGGGTGGCCCGGTGGTAAGCCCAATGCTGATGACACTTACCGTCCTGAACGTGCTAAGCCTTTCCCTAAAAGGGTTGTTGTTTTTTCTCCGCATCCTGATGATGATGTGATTTCCATGGGTGGCACTATTCGCCGACTGGTTGAACAGAAGCACGAAGTGCACGTGGCATATCAAACTTCCGGAAATATAGCAGTAGGCGATGAAGAAGTTATTCGCTTTCTTCATTTCATCAACGGATTTAATCAATTATTCATTGAGAGTGCCGATAAGGTTATCAATGATAAATATGCGGAGATCCGTGAATTTCTTAAAGATAAAAAAGATGGTGACATGGACACTCGCGACATTCTGACGATCAAAGGTCTGATTCGTCGCGGCGAGGCACGCATTGCTTGTATGTATAATAATATTCCATTAAACAGATGCCATTTTCTGGATCTTCCTTTCTACGAAACGGGTAAAATTCAAAAGAATCCTATCAGCGAGGCAGACGTGGAAATCGTAAGAGCTTTGCTTCGCGAAGTAAAACCGCATCAGATATTTGTGGCAGGAGACTTAGCTGATCCGCACGGAACTCATCGTGTATGTACAGATGCTGTATTTGCTGCAATTGACTTAGAGAAAGAAGAAGGAGCCAAATGGTTGAAAGATTGCCGCATATGGATGTACCGAGGTGCATGGGCAGAGTGGGAAATTGAACACATTGAAATGGCTGTACCTATCAGTCCGGAAGAATTAAGAGCCAAACGTAATTCAATCCTCAAACATCAGTCGCAAATGGAAAGTGCACCGTTTATGGGTAACGACGAACGTCTGTTTTGGCAGCGTAGTGAGGAGCGTAACCGTGGCACTGCTGCACTTTACGATAGTTTAGGACTAGCTTCTTATGAAGCAATGGAGGCTTTTGTTGAGTATATACCTTTATAAATAAGGACATACCGTAACAATTAATTAAACAAGCTATTGGTTGTCCGGCTTTCTTTTTGAAGTGAAATACCGGTAACCAATGGCTTGTTTTTCTTTGGGATGTTAATCATCCTTAACCTATCATTTTTCTTTTTTTTCCTTATTACTGATACTTTTGTATTTCAAATAAAAGAAAAATGAAGAAGCTGACTGTTTTACTTACCCTGCTATATCTATCTTTATTCAATAATACCGTCCTTGCTCAGGATTTGGAGCGTAATGTAGAAGACCGTTTAAAAAGTTATTTCAGACAATACAAACCGGTAAGAGCCAACATCGGAACTTGTAAATTGGACAGTTTCAGGGTTGATCACAACCGAAAGAAGTTGTTTGTATATGCAGGTGATAACTTTGCCAGCCAACCTTTTTTGCCCGAAATCACTGAAACAATTTATCAGGAGCTAAAGCAATTGTTGCCGGGGCCTGTTTGTTTCTATGACATTCAGGTTATTACCAACCGGAAAGAAATCAGTGAACTTAGTCCCAATATTTACAGGAAATCGAAAAAAGACAAATCTCGCCTTTTTACAAACATTGAATACAAAGGGGCACCTTGGGTGATCAATAACTCACGTCCTTACAACATCAGTAAAGGTCTTAATGGTCAACACGTGGCACTTTGGCAAAGCCACGGCAAATATTTCATTAATGACAAAAAAGAATGGGGATGGCAACGGCCCAGATTATTTTCTACTACAGAAGATCAATTTACTCAATCTTTTATTCTGCCCTACGTCATTCCGATGCTTCAAAATGCAGGCGCGGTTGTTTACACTCCGCGTGAAAGAGATACCCAGAAGCAGGAAGTAATAGTTGACAATGATACTCAAAAAGGTAGTTCTTTTTATCTGGAAGTGAAAAGCAGAAAAGCACGATGGGAAAAAGCAGAATCTAATGGTTTTGCCCAGCTTAAGCCAACTTATCAAGATGGTGAAAATCCTTTTTTGCATGGCACAGCCCGCTATGCAGCTACGGAACGGAAAAAGGATAAAGCATTTGCTGAATGGGTGCCCGAAATTCCGGAAACAGGCAAATATGCTGTATATGTTACTTATCAAACAATGAAAAATAGCGTGAGTGATGCCAAATATCTGGTATTCCACAAGGGAGGTGTTACTGAATTCAAGGTGAACCAACAAATAGGTGGAGGCACATGGGTTTATTTGGGAACATTTGAATTTGACAAGGGAACTAATGACTACGGCATGGTGGTACTCAGCAACGAAAGCAAAGAGAAAGGAATCGTTTGCGCTGATGCAGTACGCTTCGGAGGAGGAATGGGCAACATTGTCAGAGGAGGAAGTACCAGCGGATTACCCCGATATCTGGAAGGAGCTCGATATAGCGCACAGTGGTACGGCATGCCATACGACGTTTACGGAGGGCGTAAGGGTAGCAATGATTATATTGATGATATCAATACGCGGGCCAATGCCGTGAACTACTTATCGGGCGGTTCTGTTTATAACCCCACAGAAAAAGGATTAGGGGTTCCTCTGGAGATGACGCTTGCTTTACACAGCGATGCAGGATTTGATAAAGAAGATGATATAATAGGATCTTTAGCTATTTGCACAACAAACTTTAATGATGAAAAATTAAATGCAGGAACCAATCGTTTGGCTTCGCGTGATTTGGCTGACATTATGCTGTCTCAACTTCAAAACGATATATCGTCAACCTTCAATTTACCATGGAGCCGCAGGCAGTTATGGGATAGGAATTATAGTGAGACTCGCTTGCCTGCTGTCCCTTCAACCATTGTGGAACTGTTGTCGCATCAAAATTTTGCAGATATGCGTTTGGGACACGATCCAAACTTTAAATTTACAGTAGGGCGTGCATTGTACAAATCCGTACTTCGTTTTCTATCAACACAGCACAACAAAGATTTTATTGTTCAGCCCTTGCCGGTAGATCATTTTTCTATCCGTTTCGGAAAAAAGAAAAATACGGTGGAATTAAACTGGAATGCCGTAAACGACCCACTCGAACCGACTGCTAAGCCTAGAGAATATATAGTGTACACACGCGTGGGCCGTGGAGGTTTTGACAATGGGATTACGGTAAACGCTACAACTTATACAGCCAAAATAGAACCTGGATTGGTTTATTCTTTTAAAGTTGCTGCTGTTAATCACGGCGGAGAAAGTTTTCCATCGGAGATTCTGTCTGCCTATAAAGCCCGCAAAGAACGTGGACGAGTTCTTATTATCAACGGATTTGACCGTCTAAGTGCTCCGGCAATAGTCAATAATGAGCAGCAAGCCGGATTTGACATGGAAGAGGATCCGGGGGTGGCTTATCTGTCGGATATATCTATTTGCGGAGTGCAAACAGGATTCGACAGAACTAAAGGTGGCAAAGAAGGAAAAGGGTGTCTGGGTTATAGCACTGGCGAACTGGAAGGTATACAAATAGCCGGCAATACATTTGATTATCCTTTCATTCATGGAAAAGCCATACAGGCAGCCGGTTCATTCAGTTTCGTATCGTGTAGCGATGAATCAGTTGAAAGTGGTGAGGTGCCATTGGACGCATACGATGTAGTCGACCTGATATTGGGTTTGGAAAAAGAGAATACAAGTGGCATTCAGGCCGGACAGACCTATTACAAAACGTTCTCTTCTGCCATGCAAAGAGCATTAACGTCGTATAGTTTGTATGGAGGTAACATTTTTGTGAGTGGTGCTTACATTGGCAGTGACATGAGTTCATCACAAGGTAACCGCGAGTTCACGGAGAAAATTCTGAAATATGGCTACCAAGCATCGTTACAGGAAAATCGATCGGGAAATATCAGCGGATTAGGAAAAACGATTTCAATACCTCGTTTGCCTAACGAAAGATCGTATGCTGTTACAAAGCCCGACTGCCTAGTTCCTTTGGCTCCGGCCTTTTCAGTATTCAGCTATCTGCCTGGCAATCAGAGTGCAGGGGTGGCTTTCAAAGGAGATTACCGTACATTTGTAATGGGATTTCCTTTCGAAAGCATTGAATCCGAAGACGACCGAGCCTCTATTATGGCCTCCATACTAAAGTTTTTCTCCGATAAATAGTCTTGCATGTAAATAGGTACAAATTAAGTTAAGAATGCAAAGTGGTAGTTGTTTTTTCAATTTAAAGTTTATCTTTGCCCTATAGTAATAACCTAAAAAAACAACACTATGTACACTATACAAGCAAATCCATCGGGCACACGCAGCATGGAAATATCCAAAAAGAACCTACAAACCATTGAGAAATATGGTCTTTTCCGCCACCTGATTGACAGTACCGGCATTGTAGATGAGGAAGTTCTTGAAAAATTAAAATGGAACGTACGCTCTTTGATTGCATCGGAAACAGAAAATAGCAAAGACCTGCTTGACCTCTGTATTGATGTTATTTATCACAATAACATGAAAGCTTTTGGACTGCAACAGCTTATAAAACTTTATATAAGTTGGTTTAAAAAAGAAGAAGAGGAGGACGACGAATCATGAAAACGATAAATACTTGCGAAGAAATCAGATACAACCCGCTGGTTCCGGCTGTTGCTGCCATAGCAACAGCCAAACCCGGAGAAAGCATCAAAATAATCATGAATGACAGTAGTGCATTTAGTGATATTAAGGCTTACTTGTCGGAACAGAAAATTGGTTTCAGAGAAATATACGACGGTGAGAAAATGAGTCTGGAGTTCACTAAACATGAAGCCATCTGAACCTGATTGCGTAAATAATCAGAATTATCCGTATCTTTGCATCCATGAAAGAATACAAACTGACAGACTGGTTGCCTACAACCAAGAAAGAAGTGGAGCTTCGTGGATGGGAAGAACTGGATGTAATCCTCTTTAGCGGTGATGCATACGTAGATCACCCTTCATTTGGCGCGGCTGTAATTGGTCGCATACTTGAAGCTGAAGGCTTGCGCATTGCAATTGTTCCTCAACCTAACTGGCGAGATGATTTAAGAGATTTCAAAAAATTGGGTCGTCCACGTCTTTTCTTTGGGGTAAGTGCCGGTTGTATGGATTCCATGGTCAACAAATATACGGCCAACAAACGACTTCGCAGTGATGATGCATACACTCCCGACGCACGTCCTGATATGCGTCCGGAATATCCCAGTATTGTATATACACGTATTCTGAAAGAATTATGGCCGGATACTCCGGTTGTTTTAGGCGGGATTGAAGCATCCATGCGCCGGCTTACGCATTATGACTATTGGCAAGATACTGTTCGAAAAAGTATTTTATGTGATAGTGGAGCCGACTTACTAATATACGGAATGGGCGAAAAACCAATCGTTGATTTGGTACATCATTTACAAAAAGAAATAGAGACAGCCTGCATTGAGCATATAACTGTAGCCCACCTGAAAGCATTAGACTTCATTCCTCAAACCGCTTACATATCATCATCCATTCAACCGAATGCCGACGATATTTTGTTGGCCAGCCACGAAGAATGTTTGAGTGACAAGAAGAAACAGGCTGCCAATTTCCGTTTCATTGAGGAAGAAAGTAATAAATATGCTGCATCCAGAATGATTCAGTACGTAGGGAAAGAAGCGATAGTGGTAAACCCACCTTATCCGCCCATGAATCAGCAAGAGCTCGACCATTCTTTTGATTTACCCTATACTCGTTTAACGCACCCAAAATACAAGAACAAGCGGATTCCTGCCTACGACATGATCAAGTTCTCGGTCAATATTCATCGAGGTTGTTTTGGTGGTTGTGCCTTTTGCACCATCTCGGCGCATCAGGGTAAATTCATTGTCAGCAGAAGCAAAGAAAGCATTCTCAAAGAGGTTAGTGACGTGACTCAATTACCTGACTTCAAAGGCTATTTAAGTGATTTGGGCGGGCCTTCGGCAAATATGTATATGATGAAAGGCATTGATGAAGATATTTGCAGAAAGTGCAAACGTCCTTCGTGCATTCACCCTAAAATTTGTCCTAATCTTAATACGGACCATAAGCCATTGTTGGATATTTACCGGAGCGTAGATGCACTTCCGGGTATTAAGAAAAGTTTCATTGGCAGTGGGGTCAGATATGATTTATTACTGCATAGAAGCAAAAAAGAAGAGATAAACCGCCATGCAGATGAGTATACTCGCGAACTGATCAGCCGTCATGTAAGCGGCCGTCTCAAAGTGGCACCCGAGCACACCAGCGACGAAGTTCTTTACATCATGCGAAAGCCTTCTTTCAAGCAGTTTGAAGAGTTCAAAAAGATATTCGACCGCATCAACAGGGAAGAGAATATGCGTCAACAGCTTATTCCTTATTTCATAAGTAGCCACCCCGGCTGCAAAGAAGAAGATATGGCTGAACTGGCTGTGCAAACCAAACGCTTGGATTTTCATTTGGAACAGGTCCAAGACTTCACCCCTACTCCTATGACAGTAGCTACAGAAGCCTGGTATACCGGTTATCACCCATATACTTTAGAACCTGTTTTCAGTGCAAAAACGCCTCGTGAAAAGCTGGCACAACGACAATTCTTCTTCTGGTATAAACCCGATGAACGCCGTAATATTATCAGTGAACTAAAAAGACTCGGCAGAAAAGATTTGATAGACCAACTGTACGGAAAGCCATAGAAGAAATTATTTTTCTTCCATGGCTATCATTTCTTGCAGCACACTAACAGCTGTTTCAACATTCTCAACTGATTTTATAACCATAGACCGTTTGCCATTAGGTTCGCGCAGCTCGCAGCGACGGGTATAGGCCATCATATAAGCAATCACTTTACCAAAAGCAGTACTTTGAAAGAATGGGCTATCGGGGTTGGAGACAAAAAACAGAGTCATTCTTCCGGCTTTCAGGAAAACCTTCTCTGCTCCCAGTCGGGCTGCCAAACGTTTCAGAGGAACAATACGCAGCAATTCTTCCGTTTCGGGAGGTATAGGTCCGAAGCGATCCTCCAATCGGCCACGAAATGCCATGACCTCCTTATCCAGATTCAAACTGTCGAGCTCACGGTAAAGCAACATTCGCTCACTGCTTCCCGTCACATAATTGGCAGGCAAAAGAAGTTCCAAATCACTCTCAACCATACATTCGTCCACAAATTGCTCGCCACTGATCTTACCGTCGCTCATCACCTCATCGGCATATAACTCAGCAAACTCATCCGTTTTCAATTCGCGTACAGCCTCTGTTAATATCTTCTGATATGTTTCGTACCCCAGATCAGCAATAAAACCACTTTGCTCTGCACCAAGCATATTACCCGCTCCACGTATATCCAAATCTTGCATAGCAATGTGAATACCACTTCCCAGATCACTAAAATTCTCAATGGCCTGTAACCGTCGACGCGCTTCCGGAGTCAAGCTGGGCAAGGGAGGTGCCAATAAATAGCAGAATGCTTTTTTATTGCTACGTCCTACTCTGCCTCGCATCTGATGCAAGTCACTCAGACCAAAGTTATGAGCTTGATTAATTATAATAGTATTCGCGTTCGGTATATCTATTCCACTTTCAATAATGGTTGTGGCAATCAGCACATCGTAGTCATAATTCACAAAATCTAAAATGACCTGTTCCAACTGCGCAGGCTCCATCTGTCCATGTCCTATCACAATGCGACAGTCGGGTATGCGACGCTGAATCATTGCCTTCAGCTCCGGCAAGTTCGAGATTCGATTATTAACCAGAAACACCTGACCATTGCGACTCATCTCAAAGTTAATGGCATCTGTTATGACTTCCTCGTTGAACGTATGCAACTCTGTTTGTATGGGATAACGGTTAGGCGGAGGAGTAGAAATCACACTCAAATCACGCGCACCCAGCAATGAAAACTGTAATGTACGCGGAATAGGCGTTGCCGTCATGGTCAACGTGTCAACATTGACTTTTAACTGGCGGAGTTTCTCTTTCACACTAACTCCAAACTTCTGCTCTTCGTCAATAACTAACAGTCCAAGATCCTTAAACACGACGTCTTTGCCAAGAATACGGTGCGTTCCGATCAAGATATTCACCGTACCCTCTTTTAATCCTTTGATAACACTTCGCGTCTGTGTGGCAGTACGTGCCCTACTCAGGTAATCAACTTTACAGGGAAGATCCTTCAAGCGCTCTTTAAATGTTTGATAATGTTGATAAGCCAATACGGTTGTGGGAACTAAAACAGCGACTTGTTTATTGTCTGTCACCGCTTTAAAAGCAGCACGAATAGCAACCTCGGTTTTACCAAAACCTACGTCACCGCACACCAAACGATCCATCGGCACATCCCGTTCCATATCTTGCTTGACATCAGCAGTAGCCTTGCTCTGGTCAGGAGTATCCTCATAAATAAAACTTGCTTCCAACTCTCTTTGCAGAAAACTATCGGGACTAAACGCAAACCCTTTTTCTTCCCTACGTTGCGAATAAAGTTTAATCAGATCACGTGCAATATCTTTAATCTTTGATTTGGTTCGCTCTTTCAACTTCTCCCAAGCACCTGTTCCCAATTTATTCAGGCGTGGAGGTTCTCCTTCTTTTCCTTTGTATTTGGAAACCTTGTGTAGGGAATGAATAGATACGAACACAACATCTTCATTCTGATATACTATTTTGATAACCTCCTGCGTCGTGTCTCCGTTAGGTATACGCACCAATCCGGCAAAACGTCCAACGCCATGATCGGTATGTACGACATAATCTCCGGGAGTAAACTGATTCAGTTCCTTCAACGAAAGAGCCACTTTACCCGAGCGCGCCTTGTCACTCTTTAAATTGTACTTGTGGTAACGGTCAAAAAGTTGATGATCGGTAAACACACAAATACGCAGTTGATTATCGGCAAAACCTTCATGCAACGTTCGTTCCACGGGAACAAAGCTGATGTGATCACCACGATCCTCAAAGATGGAACGGATTCGCTCAGTTTGCTTATTACTGTCACTACATATATAAAGAGTATAACCTTTCTCCTGATACTCCTTGAAGGAAGCAGCAACTAAATCGAAATTCTTATGAAAGACAGGTTGAGGCGTTACGGCAAATTGCAAACTGGCATCCGGTGTACCGGTGGGTTTTGATCCGAACTCAAGCCGACGAAAATCAAGTGCTCTGGTCACAAACTCACTTCCGTCAATGAGTTTATTCTCCAGTCTCATCGGAGCCGATCCTTCCTCTTGTGCTATGAGAGCCTGAGGAGCAACCGCCTCTTCATAAATAACCTGCATGCGTTCGCGAAGCCATAGAAAGTCCTTCACCGCCAATACGGTATTCTGAGGAATAAAATCAAGAAAAGAAGTATCACTTCCATCGCCAAGTCCCAGATCGGGAACAATCACAATGTTCTTCTTCTTTTCTATTGAAAGCTGAGACTCAACTTCAAAAGTACGGATACTCTCCACTTCATCGCCGAAAAAGTCGATACGATAAGGAAATTCAGAAGAAAAAGAAAACACGTCAATGATACTTCCGCGCACGGCATACTGTCCGGGTTCATAAACATAGTCAACGTACTCAAATCCGTAACTATGAAGTACGTCTGTAATAAAAGACGTGTCGACCCGCTCGCCCGTATGTAGTTTCAGCGATTTTTCCTTTAAATTATTACGGGAAACTACCTTTTCCGAAAGCGCATCGGGGTAAGTAACGATACAGACAGATGTATCTCCTTTTTCCAAACGACTAAGTGCTTCGGTGCGTAAAATTTCGTTTGCCGCATCTTTTTGGCCATACTTTATCGCCCTGCGGAAAGAAGAAGGAAAGAACAAAACCCGCTCAGTTCCCAATATCTGCGTAAGATCGTGATAAAAGTAGCCTGCTTCTTCCACATCACCCAATATGAAAACGAATGGAACATCGTATTTCCGGATCAATGAGGATGAAAAAAAAGAAGCAGCGGAAGCGCATAATCCTCCGCAAAAAAGATGTTTAACTGAAGTATCGTTAAGTAATTTATTGACCGCATCGGTATGAGGATGTGCGGCATATTGTTGTTGCAGTTCGGTAATGGTCATCTTTTGCTATTATCAAAAAAGCTAATTAGGGCACAAAAGTACTAAATTATACTTAGTTTTCATGCATTCTTTTTTATAACTACAAGAAAAAGAGTACATTTGTTTCTCAATTTAACAAAACTCCTATATGCAGACATCGGACAGCATTGTAATTATTCCCACATATAATGAAAGGGAAAACATAGAAAACATAATTCGTGCAATCTTTGGACTTGAAAAGGTATTTCACATTCTTATCATAGATGACGGATCACCCGACGGAACTGCTGCCATTGTAAAATCCTTGCAAACCGAATTCCCCGATCAGCTTTTTATATTGGAAAGAAAAGGCAAATTAGGATTAGGTACCGCTTATATTGCAGGGTTCAACTGGGCATTGCAACATCAATACGACTTCATTTTTGAAATGGATGCCGACTTTTCACACAATCCGAATGATTTACCCCGTTTATACAAAGCTTGTCACGAAGGAGGTGCCGATGTAGCCATCGGTTCCAGATACGTCAGTGGAGTTAATGTGGTAAACTGGCCGATGGGAAGAGTCTTAATGTCCTATTTTGCTTCCAAATACGTACGCATCATTACCGGAATGCCTGTGCATGACACAACAGCCGGTTTCAAATGCTATCGCAAAGAAGTGCTCGAAACCATTCGATTAGACAAAATCCGCTTCAAAGGATATGCTTTTCAAATAGAGATGAAATTCACAGCATACAAATGCGGGTTCAACATAACCGAAGTACCGGTTATTTTCATCAACCGCGAATTGGGAAGCTCTAAAATGAATAGCAGTATATTCGGCGAAGCCGTTTTCGGAGTTATTAAATTAAAGATAAACAGTTGGTTTTATAAATATCCTCAGAAAAAATGAAACGTATTCTCATCAAAAACGCTACGATAGTGAACGAAGGGAAACTATTTACGGGGTCCGTCGTTATTGAAGGTGAACAAATAGCCGAAATACTGGCTGCGGGCGTAACGCCTCAAAATCCTTGCGGGGAAGTTATTGACGCAACAGGATGCTACCTCCTACCCGGTATTATTGATGTGCACGTGCATTTTCGAGATCCGGGACTGACACACAAGGCAGACATTACCACCGAAAGCAAAGCAGCCGCAGCCGGTGGAGTCACATCAATAATGGATATGCCCAATACCACACCGCTCACTGTAACCTTGAGTGCGCTGCATGAGAAGCTCGACATCATGGCTCAAAAATCTTCGGTGAATTACTCTTGTTATTTCGGTGCAACCAATAACAATTACAAAGAGTTTTCGCAGTTGGATGAGCATAGTGTGTGCGGCATAAAACTTTTCATGGGCTCCAGTACCGGTAACATGCTGGTTGACCGCGCAAAAAGCCTGTCAAACATCTTCAGCTCTACCAACTTACTGATAGCCACGCATTGTGAAAGCCCCGATATCATTAAAAAGAATCAGAACCATTACAAAGAAAAATTCAATGGCGCCGATGATCTCCCGATTGGCTATCATCCGCTGATACGCTCTACGCAAGCTTGTTATGCCTCTTCAAAAATGGCTGTAAAACTAGCACAGAAAGAGAAGGCGCGCTTGCACATATTACACATTTCTACAGCAAAGGAACTAGGTTTGTTTACCAACGAAATTCCGGTTGAAGAAAAGAAAATCACAGCAGAAGTTTGTGTACCTCACCTTGTTTTCGCAGCAAGAGATTATAAAAGACTGGGAACCCGCATCAAATGCAATCCGGCTATAAAAAAAGCCAATAACAGGGAAGCACTCCGTGCAGCTGTGAACAGTAATTTGATTGACACCATTGCAACCGATCATGCACCTCACTTGCCGGCCGATAAAGAAGGAGGAGCTTTGAAAGCTGCTTCGGGAATGCCTATGATTCAATTTTCTTTGGTCAGTATGTTGAACCTTGTTGACGAAGGAGTGTTTACTATTGAAAAGGTGGTGGAAAAGATGTGCCACGCACCTGCTACAATTTATAGTATTAATAACCGCGGATATATTCGTCAAGGCTATCAGGCCGACTTGGTTTTGGTACGTCCTAAAAGCGACTGGGAGTTAACCCGGGAACAGATTCTGAGCAAGTGTCAGTGGAGTCCTCTGGAAGGTACCACTTTTCATTGGGCGGTACAGAACACATTCGTTAACGGACATCCGGTTTACTCACAAGGGCAAATTGATGAAACGTATCGCGGACAAAGATTAAGTTTTAGATGATTATAAAGTATAAGATTCATGAGGTATCCGAGTACATCAACTGGATTTACTTTTTCCATGCCTGGGGATTTCAGCCCCGCTTTGCCGCAATTGCAGATATTCACGGATGCGACTCCTGCCGCGCGTCTTGGTTAGCCGGGTTCCCGGAAGAAGACAGAGCTAAGGCAGCCGAGGCCATGCAGTTGTATAAAGATGCCAACCGCATGCTCAACCAACTCGATGAAGATTTTGAAATTAAGTCGGTCGTTAAGTTGTGCGAAGCAAACTCCGATGGCGACAATCTCATCATCGACGGTGTTACGTTTCCGCTACTCCGGCAGCAAGCCAAGAAAAGAGAAGGAGGCCCTTTCCTTTGTCTGAGTGATTTTGTACGCCCCCTCTCATCGGGAATCAAAGACACGGTAGGCGCTTTTGCAACCAGCATTGATGCCGACATGGAAGGTTTATTTGAGAAAGATCCCTATAA
This sequence comes from Bacteroides graminisolvens DSM 19988 = JCM 15093, assembly GCF_000428125.1. Classification (GTDB taxonomy): domain Bacteria; phylum Bacteroidota; class Bacteroidia; order Bacteroidales; family Bacteroidaceae; genus Bacteroides; species Bacteroides graminisolvens. The sequence continues at coordinate 44,385 of NZ_KE386628.1, read as the reverse complement.
GCATATTATTGTTCAGGCATTGTCGGACCGGCTAGCTGAAGCTGCCACCGAAAAGATGCACGAATACGTACGCAAGGAAGTCTGGGGTTACGCCAAAGATGAAAACCTCAGCATGAAAGACCTCATGGTTGAGAAGTATCAGGGAATAAGACCGGCGGTTGGTTATCCTTCGTTACCCGACCAATCGGTAAACTTCCTGCTCGATGAAGTGCTTGACATGAAACAAATTGGTATCAAGCTCACCGAGAACGGTGCCATGTATCCCCATGCTTCTGTTTGCGGACTTATGTTTTCGCATCCGGCGTCACAATACTTTGCCGTAGGAAAGATAGGCGAAGATCAGTTGGCCGACTATGCGCAAAGACGTGGTAAGACAGTAGAGGAAATGAAGAAGTTTCTGGCTGCCAACTTACAATAAGACACAATCCAATGACTCCATAAACAAAAAAATCACTTCGTTGTGTGATTTTTAAGCGGTACTAAACGACTAACCTTTTAAAAAGCAATCTCCGGAAAATGAATGTGAACACAGAACAGGAATTCCTGTCCGTTATCAAAGAGTATGAGCGGGTAATCTATAAAGTTTGTTACCTCTATACTTCCAGGAATGCCACACTCAACGATTTGTATCAAGATGTGGTATTGAACCTATGGAGGGCGTATCCTAAGTTCAGGGGTGAATGTAAAATCTCCACATGGATTTACAGAATTGCTTTGAACACATGCATCAGTTTTATCCGTAAAGAAAAAAATGTGCCCGAGATCGTGACTCTCACTCCCTATGAAAGCGAATGGATGACTGAGGAGCAAGACAGTTTTCAACTGATGTTGAAGGAACTGTATTACCTCATCGGTCAGTTAGGACAACTTGACAAATCCATCATTCTGCTTTATCTGGAAGAAAAAAGTTACGAAGAGATCAGTGAAATAACAGGTCTTACGGTTACCAATGTGGCGACAAAACTGAATCGCATCAAAGAGAAGTTAAGAAAGATGAAGAAGAGCAACGAATAAAAAGAATTAGCTATATGGAATTGGATGAGTTAAAAAAATCGTGGAATGCACTTGACCAGCATTTGCAAAAAGACAGATTGGTTGACGAAGACAAGCTCAGTGAGCTAATCTCAACATACAAAAGCAATGCCGGCAAGAGTATCAGAAGACTGGCCGGTTGGCAACGCTTATCAGTTAGTATCGGCATCGCAGCCATTCTGATTGTGGTAGCATTGTGGTGCATACTTCCCCGTTTTATTTCCGGAAACCTGAAAGATGAGTCGTGCATACTGTGTCTTTTCTTTGCAGTCACCATCATTCTGGGAATCTTCTGGGATCTGAAAACATATCAGTGGGTCAGAGACACGAAAGTTGACGAAATGCCCATTGTACAAGTAGCCCTTCGGATGAATAAATTCCGTTCCTGGATGAAGTATGAAGTAATAGCCATCTCCGTATGGGCCGTACTATTTACCAGTTTATATTACTATTTAGTAGGTTTGTATCATAAACCCTTGCTATTTCAAGTAATTATTATATCTTTGCTGCTGTTGGTAGATGTCTGTATCATCTACCTGGTTTATAAAAAGCTTATTTATAGTCATTTAGATACTATTAAAAAGAATATAGAAGAACTTGAAGGACTTCATATCGCAGAGGCGCCTGACGATAACTTCAGAGCATAATCACTTCATTGAAAAGCGTATTCTTTACTCCTATTGGTTATAAGAAGGGGTTCCTCTGCGTTATTATATTTCCGGTTATTCACCTTTGTTGTGAACAACCGGATTTTTTTTATGTTATCACTAATTAAAAGACAAAACCAAAAGTATGATTCAACGAATAATGGCCATTCTGGCCGTAGCACTGATAGTGCCCGACATTTATATTTATAAGATGTTCATTGTGCGACTCACCGACAGCTTGTTGTGGCGGTGTTTGTATTTCGTTCCTTCCATTCTGTTACTAACCGGACTGGCTCTGTTATTTTTCTTCGGAAGCAGTAGTTTCCTGGAAGACCGCGGACACTGGATGGGCTGGTTTGCAGTGGTGTTTTTCCTGTTTGTACTGCCTAAGCTTCTTTTCATGATCATCTCGCTGTTAGGATTGCCCTTCCATGTTCTGCTGGATTGGCCCAAAACTCCGTTTACCCTTTTAGGCATAGCAGTTGTCGCCCTGTTGGCAGGTATTATTGTATACGGATCGGCCATTGGTAAAACGCGCTTTGAAGTTAAGGAAGTCGACTTCCACGCAAGCAACTTACCCGCTGCATTCAACGGCTATCGCATCGTTCAGTTATCTGACATACATATCGGAAGCTGGAGGGGCAATGAAGAAGCCATGCAGGAAGCAGTAAACCGGGTGAATGCGCTGGAACCGGATCTCATCGTGTTCACGGGCGATTTGGTTAACCACAAAGCCTCCGAATTAGATGGCTTTCAGGATATACTCTCACAGTTGAAAGCCAAAGACGGTGTCTATTCTATCTTGGGCAACCACGACTACGGTCCGTACTTCCGCTGGAAAAGTAAGACCGATCAGGCCAAGAACCTCCGTCAATTACATGAAAGGCAAACGGAAATGGGCTGGAAAATGCTCAATAATTCGCATGTTATTCTACACAAAGGGAACGACAGCATAGCCCTGATAGGTGTGGAAAACGAAGGTGAACCTCCCTTTTCTCAGCACGGTGACCTGGTGAAAGCCATGCAGGGCACCGAAGGTATGTTCCAATTGCTACTGAGTCACAACCCCACTCATTGGCGAAGAGAGGTGCTCTCACAATCAGACATTGAACTGATGCTGGCCGGACATACGCACGGTATGCAAATGGCATGGGGAAACCATTCGCCTTCCTCCTTCATTTATCCCGAATGGAAAGGGATGTATAAAGAAGGAGAACGCGGACTCTATGTGAACCTCGGACTGGGTTTCGTTGGACTGCCATTCCGTTTTGGCGCCTGGCCTGAAATTACCCTCCTTACCTTGCAACAAGGAAGTGCTAAATAAATAACAAGAAGCCGGATTCGGGTTAACCAACAACCCGAATCTGGCTTCTTCCGTTAACCGACTTATGCACTTGTATCTGCACAGAAATTCGTTCACTCATTTCCTGCACGTGTGAAATCACGCCGATCTTGCGTCCCTGCATCTGCAACATTTCCAAAGCCTCCATGGCCATACGCAAACTTTCTGCGTCCAGCGAACCAAATCCTTCGTCAATAAACAAAGACTCAACCTGCAAATTATTGCTCGATAACGAAGAAAGTCCCAACGCCAACGCCAGCGAAATAAGGAAAGACTCCCCGCCCGAAAGCGAATAAACCGTACGCACTTCATCGCACATATCGCCATCAATAACTTGCAGGGCAAGCGAATCGGGTACCTGTTGCAAACGATAGCGGCGCGACAAGTACGACAAATGTTTGTTGGCATGCAACAAAAGCAAATTCAACGTATACCCCTGGGCAATTACCTTAAACTTATTACCATCCGCACTACCAATCAACTTATTCAGTTTCTCCCACTTCAAGAACGAATTTTGCTTTTCAAGCAATTCCTTTTCCAGCTCCTGCAAACGCTTTTGGTTTTGCTCGTGCTGCAACAGTTTCAGTTCAACTGCGGAATGGGCACGATCATTTTCCTGATTAACCTCTTTCTGCCGTTCCAGTATTCCGGGCAATTGCTCCGGTTCTTCAATCAGACTTTTTTTCTCATTCAGCTCCTTCAACATATCCGACAAGCGGCGAATTTCCCCCTGAATGCCAGACAAGACGAGCTTGCCGTTTTCCAATTCCCCCCGGCACTTCTCCAATGCATCAACCAACTTTGCCTCGTGACTCTTTACCGCTGCCACCGCATCCTCAATCGGTTTGCCTTTGAGCAAAGAAGCACGTTGCTGCTGAAAGTCCTTCAAATTTTTATCAGCCTGGTTAAAACGTTCCTTCTCCCTTTCTTCCGTTTGCTTGAGCAAGGCAAGACGTTCACTCACTGCCTGCAACTCCTGCATTTTCAACTTACCATCGCCAATAGCCTCTACAAGCACCTCGCACTCTTTGTGCAAAGAAGCCGTAGCCTCCTCTTGTTGCCGCAACTCCTTATTAATCGTTTCGTATTCCTGAACCTTACGGTTTATCTCCTCCCCGCGCTTGCGACATTTTTCCAAAGCCACTTCCAGCCATTGCAACAGGTCGGCTTCGTCACCGGCCTTTTCCTTCCATGCACTCAATTTCAGGGAACACTGTTTTTCCTGCTCCTGCAAACGAGCCGTTTGTGCAGCAACCGTTATCTCTTGTTCGGTAATTTGCTTCAGTTCACCCAAAAGAGCCGATTTCTTATTGCCAATTTCCTGTACCTTCTTTTCTTCCTGTTGGTACTTTTCCTGAATACTCAAAAAAAGTTTATCCAAGGCCTCCGAAGGTTGTTCATAAGGATGTTGGCGACTGCCGCACACCGGACAAGGCTCTCCTTCAAGCAAATTGGCACGCAAGGCTTCCACATTTTGCGTCATGGCATTGCGGGCGTTTTCATACACCTTTTGTAAACCGGAAAAAGACTCCTGCCATACGCGATGCTGTGTTTCCAGTTCGGCCACATCCTCACCTGCCTTTTGTTTGCGAGCCTTTAGTTGATTCTGTTGAAGCATTAACTCCCGCAACTCCTTGCTCACCCTTTCCCAATCGGTAAAGGTATGGCGGGCCGACTGTAATTGCTCTTGCTCTTTCAGCAACACCGCTTGCTCACTACCAAGCGCTTTTATATCGAAAACAGCCAGCTGATTCTTTATCTTTTCGGCAGACTCCCGCTGCTTCAGTAACACCTGTCGCCCAGTTTGCAACAGAGCTTCCGCCCGATTCAATGCTTCCTGCATTCGGTTACCGGTGGAGACAGAAGATAATTCAGAAGAAGGAATTTGTTCGGCAACTCCCCCATCGGTAACACCTGCGGACATCTTTGCCAAACGTTGACGCAAGCCCTGCGCCTGCAACTGACCTTCCAGACCGGCAACCAACTGCTGCTTTCCGGCCACCTGCCTTTCCGCTTCCTCCCTTTCCCTGCAAGCCTTCTGCAAAGAAGCCTGCACCTCGGTGAAAGTCAGGTTTGCCGACTGAATCTTCACGTCGAGCTCCCTCGCCGCGTTCAGTTCCGGTTGCAACTCCTCCACCTTTTGACGGAACACATCCAACTCCGTCCGCTGCTTGTCGAACCCTTCCTGCAAAGCAACCAACTTCCGTCCCTGCTCACTCTCTTCCTTTTGTTTCTGAGCCAACAAAGTCTGCTGGCCAACAAACGCCTGCAACGTTTGCAACTGTTCCGTAAGCAAAGCCAACTGTCGCACCCCCTGCTCCCTGACAACGGTGAGTTCCTGCTTTTGTTTCACACACGCCTCCCACTCTTCGGGCTTCATCAGTTCAACCAGCCCCAGCGTTTCCTTCACCCGTTTGTAAGCCTCTTCCTCCAGCTTGCTACGCTGGTAAATCTCTCTGGAAATGCGCGAATAAATATCCGTTCCCGTCAACTTCTCGAGCAGTTCCGCCTTGGCCGATTCCTTAGACTTGAGAAACGTGGCAAAGTCGTTTTGCGCCAATAACACCGTGCGGGTAAACTGCTCGTACGTCAGTCCCACTAATCCGGCCAGCTGTCCCAACACCTCCGTTTTGGTACCCTGCAACTCCGTATCCGTATCCAAATCACACGCCTGAATGGTTTGCGCCTGCAACGAACCCGTAGCCTTCCCCCGCGCCCGGCGAACCGACCAGCGCGAGCGATAACGACGACCCGTAGCACCCAGAAAGTCGACCTCCGCATACCCTTCACCCGTTCCCCGGCGAAGAATGTTGCGCACATCCGACTGGTTAATCATCGCCTCCCCCACATCACGGAGGAACTGATTCTCACCCGTGGCAGCAAAGCGCGGTGTTTTGTCGTACAGCGCCAGACAAAGCGCATCGAGCACAGTCGACTTCCCCGCACCTGTAGGTCCCGATATGGCAAAGATTCCGGCCGAAGCCAAAGGTTCCGCAGTAAAATCCACCTCAAAGCTTCCCTCTATGGAAGCCAAATTCTTCAAACGTATGGCTAATATCTTCATGTCAATTTCCTCAATCCTTACTCATTATCATTCAAATCCGTCAGCCGGCACGCCTCCTGAAACAATTCAACCATCTCCTTGGGCATATCCGTTTGATACGTCTTTTCGAAAGTCGCCTTCAATATCTGCAACGGATCCATCGCCTCCAGTCCTTCTTCCACCACCTTCTCTTCGGAAGCCGAAACGGACTCTTTCCGGTAAGACGAGACAATCCGCGCCAATCGCACCTGCTTGTCTTTCACCAACTCCTCCACCTCATTCCGAAACATCGGCTCAGGCTCAGCCAGTAACACCTTTATTTCCAGATACGGAGCCGGCAACTCCTCTTCACGCGGAGGCAGAGAACTCAACAACTCCAGCACCTCCCCGGGAGAAACAGCCTCACCGGACGGCACGCTCAACAAAGACACCAACGGATGGTAAGACAACTTCTCGATAGCTTGCAGCTTGCCATCAGCCAATGTGACCAGCACCGCCCCGTGGTGGTAGTTGCGTTCGGCAAACGACATGGGGAGCGGACTCCCGGCATAGCGCACATGCTCCTTGCCCGACACCCGTTGCGCCTTGTGAATATGCCCCAATGCCGTGTAAGCAATCCGCTCATCGAACACATCGGGCGACACACACTCCAATCCGCCAATAATCGTTCGCTCGCTATAATCCTTCTCGGCAATCTCAGAGCCAACCGCCTGCAAGTGCCCCACCGCCACCAATGCCTGGTTCTCCGTTTGACGAAGAGCAGCACATTGCACCAGCTCCTGATAGAACATCCGCACCCCGGCGGCATACGTATTCTCAGCACCTTCGGGCACAACATAGTCGCCCTGCCTCAAAAACGGCACCGCCAAACACAAAGCTTCCACCTCACCGCGGGCATTTTTCAGTTCCACAATCAAGTCATCGTACAAAGGTTTGCCTTCCCTTTTGGGCACCACACCCTTAATTTCCGTCCGCATTTCCTGCAACAAAGGCAGCGGAGCCTCCAGTCGCGCTGCCGAATCGTGATTTCCCGCCACAACAACCAGTTGCAAAGCAGGGTTCTCCGTTGTAACCCTGCTCACAAACCGGTAAAACATGCGTTGCGAAGCCGCCGAAGGATTCGACACATCGAATACATCGCCCGCAATGATCAACACATCCACGTCGTGTTGGCGGATCGTGTCACACAACCAGTCGAGAAAATGCAGGTGCTCATCCGTGCGGTCATAACCAAAGAAACTTTGTCCCAAATGCCAATCGGCCGTATGCAGTATGCGTATCATAATGATTTATGTGTTTTCAAACTAAACATCACTTGCAAAAATAACGAATAAAAAGAAAGGGCTGCAAATTGCAGCCCTTTAAAATCAAGAGATAAGTGAAACTTATTCTCCGAAATAACGGTTGTAAAGACCTTCGAAGCCCTTTCCGTGACGAGCCTCATCCTTACACATTTCGTGTACGGTATCGTGAATAGCATCGAGGTTCAACGCCTTTGCACGAGTAGCGATACGTTTTTTGTCTTCGCAAGCACCTTGTTCGGCATCTTTGCGTTTCTGAAGATTTGTTTTGGTGTCCCACACACAGTCACCCAATAACTCAGCAAACTTAGAAGCATGCTCAGCTTCTTCCCACGCATAACGTTTGAATGCTTCAGCAATTTCGGGATAACCTTCACGGTCGGCCTGACGGCTCATAGCCAAATACATACCCACTTCGGTACATTCGCCCATGAAATGATTGTTAAGGTCCTTAATCATTTCTTCGTCGCAACCTTTAGCCACGCCAATTACGTGCTCGTCGGCAAAAGCCATAGGACCGCCTACAGATTCAACCACCTCAACGAATTTGCTTGCAGGAGCTTTACAAAGCGGACATTTCTCGGGAGCTTCATCACCTTCGTGTACGTAACCACATACGGTACATCTAAATTTCTTTTTCATTTCTCAGAATTTTAATTAATTAGTCATTATTATTTAAGCAGTTCTTACAGAACCCTTTATAGTAGTAGTGCATTTCATTTACCTCATGCCCGTCAATCACATTGGGCATCACTTCTTTAACAGGTGCCGGTATGGCCAAGTCGTATATCTTCCCGCAACATTTACACATAAAATGTGTATGCGGAGTCGTATCACCGTCAAAACAAACATTTCGCTCATCAATGGTCAACATTTGTGCTGCTCCGTGCTCAACAAACAACTTCAAGGTATTGTACACCGTTGTTTTTGATAAAGTAGGAATTGACAGCGCCAGCGCATTGTACACCTCGTCGACCGACGGATGGCTCTTGTACTCCAGCAAATATTGCATGATGGCCATACGCTGAACGGACGGTTTTATATTGTATTGCAGCAAATGAGCGGTTATGTTTATCATGTCACGCAATTGTAATCATTACAAACTTGAATCTTATGCAAAGGTAACAAAGAGATTGAATAAACCAAAGAGTAAACAACTCTTTTTGGTGTGTTACGTAACATGAAAGACGATGTATTTCTGCTTTGAAGAACAAGTATGAATTATATTTTTTATTTTTGCAGTACGGAAACGATACGGGCAGCAATGCCTTATAATAAAGAGAATATGGTAAACTACGGATTTGTGAAGGTAGCGGCTGCAATACCTCAGGTGAAGGTGGCCGACTGTAAATGGAATGTTTCGCGCATTGAACTTCTCATCAAGGAGGCCGAACAGCAAGGGGTACAGATGATTGTATTTCCCGAACTCAGCATTAGCGGATACACCTGCGGTGATTTGTTTGCCCAGCGACTGATAACGGAAGAGTCGGAAATGGCGCTGATGATGCTCCTGAACAACACCCGTCAGCTCGACATAGTATCTATTGTAGGTATGCCTTTGGGCGTTAACGCCACCCTGATCAATGCGGCCGTAGTGATACAGAAAGGTAAAATACTGGGCGTTGTACCCAAGACCTACCTGCCCAATTACAAAGAATATTACGAGCAGCGTTGGTTCACCTCGGCTGCCCAACTGGTTGAAACGTCCGTACGCCTTTGCGGAGAGATGGTTCCCCTGGGCACTCACCTGCTTTTCGAAGCCTGCAACACCACCTTTGGCATTGAGATTTGCGAGGACATGTGGGCTACCGTTCCGCCTAGTTCTCATTTGGCTTTGCAGGGTGCGGAGATTATCTTCAACCCATCGGCCAGTAACGAATGCATCGGCAAACATGCATACCGTTGTTCACTCATCAGCCAGCAGTCGGCCCGCTGCCTGGCAGGCTACGTTTACGCTGCCTGCGGATTCGGCGAGTCGAGCACCGATGTTGTCTTTGGCGGCAACGGACTGATTTACGAAAACGGTAGTTTGCTGGCAGCAAGCGAACGCTTTGCGCTGGGCGAACAGCTTACCGTCAGCGAAATTGATGTGCAACGACTGCGTACCGAACGCCGCATGAACACCACTTTTGCCGCCAACCGTGCCAATCTGGGCATCGGAGCGGCTACACGCATTCAAGCCGGACTGATGAACAGCAAGGAACTACACCTCACCCGTCGCTTTGTACCTCATCCTTTTGTTCCGCAGGGTACAGCACTCAATGAACGGTGCGAAGAGATTTTTGCCATTCAGGTAGGCGGACTGGCTCAACGTTTGCACCATACTTCTCTGACCAAAGTGGTAGTGGGCATATCGGGCGGACTGGATTCTACGCTGGCTCTGCTGGTTTGTGTCAAGACATTCGACAAGCTGGGGCTTTCCCGCGAAGGAATCGTGGGGGTTACCATGCCCGGATTCGGCACCACCAACCGTACTTACAACAATGCGCTGGCATTAATGAAATCACTCGGTGTGAGCATTCGGGAGATAGATATTAAAGCAGCCTGCATACAACACTTTGAAGACATCGGGCACGACATCGAGGTGCACGACGTTACCTACGAGAATTCGCAAGCCAGAGAGCGCACACAGATATTGATGGACGTAGCCAATCAGGTAAACGGACTGGTCATCGGCACGGGCGACCTTTCGGAACTGGCTTTGGGATGGGCTACTTACAACGGCGACCACATGTCAATGTATGCCGTGAACACCAGCATTCCCAAAACACTGGTGCGATACCTGGTGGAATGGGTGGCAACTCATGGTGTTGACAATGACTCGCGCAACACACTTCTCGATATTATCGACACGCCCATCAGCCCGGAACTGATTCCGGCCGACGAGAACGGTAACATCAAACAAATAACGGAAGACTTGGTAGGACCTTACGAACTACACGACTTCTTCCTCTACTATTTTATGCGATTCGGCTTCCGCCCCTCGAAAATATTCTATCTGGCCATAGCTGCCTTTGAAGGAATATATGACCGTGACACCATCAAGAAATGGCTGCACACGTTCTTCCGCCGTTTCTTCTCCCAACAGTTCAAACGTTCGTGCCTGCCCGACGGGCCGAAGGTGGGAAGCATCTCCATCAGTCCCCGAGGCGACTGGCGCATGCCGAGTGATGCCTCATCCGCCGGCTGGCTGGAAGAGATCGAAGCGTTGAAGTAAAACAACTCTTTGTTTGAAGGCAGAGATAAACAAAAAACAAGGTAATGCAATGTTGTAAGCCGAGACTTACAACAAGCATTACCTTGCCAGTGATTGTTTTGAAAACGACTATTTAATAAACCCAATTAAAAAGCTCAAGGTTGTGGAACAACATCATTGGTTGTTGTGGCATACAGGCCCACTAAGCTGCCGGTAAATCCTCCTGCCACATCGGTAGAAAGAATATCGCCCGACACGGTGCCGCCAAGATTCACAAAATCGCCTTGATTCAAAGCGTAAGCAAACTGATACTTATCGCCCACGGCTTTTACTTGCAACTGAACCGGTCCGTCGAGACTGATCTTCTGACTTGCAATGACAGCCGACTTTCCTCTGGCCGTGCGCTCCAGCACCACATAGAAATCCTTATCCATCTTGGTAATTCCGAATACATAATTAAATGATTCTTTCTGATAACAAACCAATCCGGCCAGTTCCTGATTTGATTGCGGTTTGTAGCTAAGCGTGGTGGTAGCCGAGAAATGTCTGTGTTGTTGGCGGTAAAAAAGAGTAGACGTAGGTTTCAGCTCTTTGATGTTAGCAGCAAACGGTTTGATTTCCATTCCTTTACTGCTGATGCTCACGAACTCTTCGCGCGGGCCTCTCACACCAATCCAGCGATAATCAAGAGCCGGGTTGGTAAAGTTATCGGTAAAAGTAAAGTTACCGTTGGGCATGAACCCGTCTTTTCCGGTCTTGTTCTCAACTCCCTGAGGCATTTTAAGCTTCGGTTCCATCGGGATCAATCCGTTTTCAAAGACAGGAAACTCACCGCTCCAGTCAACCGGCAATATAAATGTTTCGCGGCCCGTATTCACTCTCTTCTCTTCGTTGGGACGAACAGCGAGGAATACACCGTAATATTTGCCTTCGGGAGTCTGCACCAAATCGGCATGACCCGCCCAGTCGACCATATTCTTCCTGTCTTTCGCCAAGTATCTTTGCGAAAGAATGGGGTTATTGGCTGCCGGCACATAAGGACCTTTGGGTGAATCGCTCACGAAAATCACCTCACTGTGCCAACCGCCTGTACCGCCCTCGGCACACATCAGGTAGTACTTTCCGTCCTTTTTATAAATATGCGGTGCTTCAATCCAGATAGGCTTCTTTGAAAGATCTACCCCACCGTTTACAATTACCTTATCGGTTCCGGGAATAATAGCATCTTTCTCTACATCATACTCCCATATTTTGATGACACGGTGACCTTGATATAAGTCCTTTTCGGGTGCATCATTGTGTATCACGTATGCTTTGCCGTTATCGTCAAAGAAAAGAGACGGATCAATTCCATTGAAAGCCAGTTTCACCGGATCACTCCAACCTTTCATCGGATCTTTTGTCTTCACCACAATGTTACCGAATCCGCCGGCAAACTGTGTGGTAATCATATAAAACGTATCATTGTTCGGGTTGTACTTAATATCGGGCGCATACACACCGGCACTCATAGGCGTGTCGTGCACCTTGAGTTGTGAAGTACGATCGAGCACATGCCCAATTTGTTTCCAGTTCACCAAATCTTTGGAGTGAAAAATGGGCACTCCGGGGAAGAAAGCAAAAGAAGAGCAGACCAGGTAGTAGTCGTCACCTTTGCGGGTGATGCTGGGGTCTGGATAACATCCTTGCAGAATGGGGTTGTAAAACTCACCGGCAGCTAACGGATGGTTCTTGTAAACGTCATCGTCGCCTTGGTATACAAATTGAGAGAAAAGAGGGCCTTTGGCGCTCTTGCCCGACTTCGGTTTGCTTTTACCATACACTGATGGAACGGAACTGAAAGCCGTAAGCATAGCCAATGCCAACAATAGTAATTGTCGCGTTAAACCAAAAGGATAAGTACATTTCATATTCATCATAAAACAATGATAAGATTTAAAAATTGATTTAATTATCTGGGAAACAAAATTAGAAGATTCTAACCTACCCTTATTGTTATTTTGTTTCAGATACCTTTTCCCACGTAACAAACACACTGATTTATGTTACATATTCTTGTGTACAGAAAACATAAGGCCTTTGGAGGGGGACTTTTGATTCAATAAGGTAGATGAAATGATGATTATGTAGAATAGGAGGCCGACTAATAATTAAATAAGAAATTATATCAGCTTAAGGAAAAATTAAGAAGAAATTAAGCCTATCTTAAGACTCCTTTATTTCTCTTGCTTTACTTTTGCATCATTAATATAAAATTAAAAACAAGAAAAATATGAAAGTATATTTAGTTTATTTCAGTCCTAGCGGAACCACGCTGCGCACCCTTGAAAATATAGTTAAAGGTATGGGCAATGTTGAGGTGATACGAATTGACATGTCCAAGCCTAAAAATAGGGATAAACAATACATTTTCTCTGAAGATGATATCGTGCTATATGGAACAATTACCGCAGCTCTTTTATTTACTCCTAATAAAGAAATTTTTGCTAATATTACAGGAAATGGCGCTAAGTTTATTGGCGTTGCACAGTTTGGCAACGGTTATTACGGTGTGACTCTAAAACAACTTCAACAGCGAGCTGTCAAACAAGGCTTCCAAGTAGTAGGTCTGGGAGCATTTATTGGACAGCATTCTGAAAACAGTGAAGTGGCCAAAGGACGACCCGATGAACAGGATGCAAAGATTCAGAAACAGTTCGGACACGACATTATGCAGAAAATCCTGAATGGTAATTATAAGCTAGAACAAAGACCTAAAATTGGTTGGTCAATATCACCACTCTACAATCTCATTGTATTTTCCCGATTATTCCAATTAAGCAAAGATTATGAAATTCCCGCCTCCTTAAAGTTGAAGGAAATTAACGAGGATAAGTGTGTTGAATGCCGTATCTGCGAACATGGTTGCCCAACTCAAGCTGTCAGCATTAAAAACAAAAGTATAGATACCGAGAAATGTATTTCCTGTTTTCGCTGTATTAATTGTTGTCCGAAAGGAGCTATCCGTTCCAGTAGTAAAACAATGAATAATATCGTAGAAGACTTTGGCAACAGAGTTGGCAAAAAAAGACGAATGGAACCCACCATTATACTATAAAATATCAGTATAAAAAGTCTGCCCTCCATAAAGTATGATGTGAGTATTGTTTCTATTGTACTTTTTGTTAATTTTGTTATATGAAGATTTTAATTATTGAAGACGAACCCGGTATCTATAGTTTCCTGCAAGAAGGATTAAATGACGAGGGCTACGAAACAATCGTTGCAAGTGACGGTAATGAGGGTATAGAACAATTTTGGTTGTGTAAACCCGACTTAGTGTTGCTTGACTGGATGCTTCCTACAATAGACGGTATGGAAGTATGCAACCGCATACGAAAAAATGACATCGAAACGCCTGTGATTTTCCTTACGGCAAAAGACACTGTTCAGGAAACAATTCAGGGATTACGAGCAGGAGCCAACGACTATATCAAAAAGCCCTTTTCATTTGACGAATTATTAGAACGGATCAAAATTCACTTCCGTAATCGCAGTAACGATAATCTGCTAAAACTAGCTGACATCAATATGAACCTTACTGCACACAAGGTTCTGAAAGATGGCAGAGAGGTTCAGTTGACTGCTCGCGAGTTCAATCTATTAGCCTACTTGATACAGAAGAAAGGACTAATAATCACGCGTGATGAAATTATACGCGATGTATGGGGTATTGATTTTCAGTATGATACAGGGGTAATTGATGTCTTTATGAACGCTCTTCGGAAGAAACTTGATATCAAATCTGACGGGCCTATCAAGACTATTCGAGGTGTAGGCTTCATAGCAAACGACTAATATGAAAAAAAAACAGAATTTTCAAAATCAAATTGCTCGCAGGATTATTATCTACGCAGGTTTTTGTTGTGTCGTAATTTGCTTATTACTCTTAGCTGTATTTGCATTAAAGCTACATCAGGCAATGAACCAGCAGATAGACTTTGCTTTCTTTGAGAAAACACTGACAGAAATACTTCTGGTAATATGTATTGGCTGCACAGTAACGTTTATAGCACTTTACTTTATTGCTCGTAGTGTGGCAAACAAAAGCATTGAGCCGCTTAAACAGGCATTGAATAGAGAAAAGTCTTTTACCAGCTATGCATCTCACGAGTTCCGAACACCTCTTGCTGTACTCAAAGGATCAATGGAAGTGCTTATACGAAAGCCCCGCACTGTGGAGGAATATGAGAAGAAAATAAAGGAAAACATACAAGTTGTAGATGGTATGAACACAATGGTTAATAACCTGCTGACTCTGACACGACTAGAAAGTGATAAAGTAAAGCTAAACAACACCGATTGCTCTGTAAAAGAAATACTTACAGAGGCTTATTCTAATTATGTCGACGCTATCATCAAAAATAAACTTCACATTAGCCTAACTGTCAGTCCTGATGACCTCATTGTGAATGTCGACAAAAATTCAATGCTCATCATCCTCAATAACATTCTTTCTAATGCTACAAAATACTGCAATCCTAAAGGCTACATAAGTTTACGTGCCTATAGAAAAGAAAAGCATGTCATTATTGAAATTGAAAACACAGGCAAAGGTATCAGTAAGGAAGAAACTGCACTTGTATTTAACCAGTTTTATCGGTCCATAGCAAACGGCCAGCAAAAAATACAGGGTTATGGATTAGGACTAGCTATTGTGAAGCGTTTTACTGAAATCATCGGTGCCAATGTAGAGATAGAAAGCGATATAGAAGGTACAACTATTCTACGCATAATATTATCTCAAAAGTGATTTTTCTTTTGAAATCCCTATTAATAGTAACAGGCAATTCTAAAAAACCATTCGTTTGAAAGTATTGATACACTTCTCGAAAACTTCTATCTTTTATATTTTCTGCTCGAACTATTTTAGCAGATAACGGACTTGGCAAATTTTTAATTTGCGCCATCATAGAACCTGTACTTATCAATACCAGGAGAGCTAAACAATATTTCTTTATCATGTATTTCATTATGATGAATAAGGAGGAAAATATGGCAGCTCATTATTAGATTCCTTCACCTTTTTGGTATTCTTTTCATGATCGTATGTATGATACATTATGGGATCTTTTACCTTTTTACCTTCCGAACCTTCTTCATGATAATAAAATTCGATATCAATGAGATAGATTTTACGTTCGTTATTAATTAGAAAGTATCCTCCGGACAAAACATAACGGGCTATCTCTGCAAATTGAGGTAGTAAATCGTCTTCTTCACCATTAACTCCATGAAAAGAAGAAAGTATATTATACAAGCTATTGCCTCCCATACATTATTAGTATTACAATTTAAAACTTAACAAATAAAACATGCTAATAACTAGAATCAGTCACCTTCTTCATTAATACTTAGTACTTTTTTAATTTCTCTGAACGGCTTTTGCATTGCTCTTTCTAGATTTATAATGTTTACTTCCATAAACGACAAAGCTTTATTCCAATCTTCAGGCGTATAAATATTAACGCCATTAAGAGTATAAGATACTTGACTGCTGATTTTCGTATCGTTACGTTTCCATTCAAGCTCATGTCCAAATTGTTTCTCTATGGAATCCTTATCTTTTATAAGTTCATCGTATAGTTTCTTGTTTTCTTCTTTGTTAGATCTTGCAAATTCAATCTGAACTGCTGCATAATCTTTCGTTATGACTAAACAATATCGCACCCCGCTAATACCTGTTCCGCCTGAATTCAACCAATGATCTTTAGCAGGACTAACATTTTGATAAATAGAAGTTTTACCTTTAAGTTTAGGTAGCAGTTTACTCCAGAATTCAAGTCTTAATTTATGCCTATCTTTCATTCCCTCCTGCGTAGAAATTTCTTCTTGCATTTTATCGGCCATACTAATAACAAAGTCTTCCGTATCCTTAGTTGGGATGATTTGTTCCATCGTTAAAAACAACTGATCATTTAATGCAAATGGGGTCGCTTTGAAACATTGTATTCTTAGCTTATAATCTAAGAGCCAAAGTACATTAGAAGTAACCTCTTTTCTGAAATTAGCAGCAACTATTACAACTCGCTGGGATTGACGTTTATTAAGGGAAAGATCTTCATATTCCTGTTCAAAGAAATCAGCGAGATTTTCTTCTGCTTTTTCTCCAAATTTCTCTTTATCCAAGAAATCTTGATAGATATTACGTATTTGTTCTTTATTCAAAGTTGAGCAATATGAAGCATATTTCAAGACTTGCCACGTAACATCTCGTCCAGTGTCATCTAATTTATTTTCTATTATCACCAGGTTTCCTTCCTTATCAAGAGCCAATAAATCCAAACGTTCATTCGTATCGTTAAATCCATTGAATTCTTTTTGTATTATCAGTAATTCTTCTCCTAAAGCGGTGGGTTGATGAGCTAACCATTCTTGTAAATGTTTCCTCTCTTTAAATCCAAGTTCAGAAAAGGTTTTCTTTTCAAGTTCCTTTATTCTATTCTGAGTTTTATCTATCAAATACATTATAATATTAGATTTATGACAACACTTAATTTGCTATTATACAAAGTTAGACAAAATTATCGAAAGAGGAATCAACATCATTAGGCTAAAGTTTCGATTTATTCTTATTTTGTTGTAACTCGTTGAATGCCATTCAGCAAGTTACGTTCAGTTCTCCCTAATCATCCACCTCGAAGCCGCTTTAAATCATTTCCGAATGCTTACAAACAGGGTAAAACTTGTCAAGAGCAACTTTATATATTATTAACTAACCAGAAGTCGTGCGCAAGTGATCAGGAAGAATTGGGCAAAACATAACCAACTTTTTGAAAAACATAACGGCCGATTGGAAAAAGATAACGAGCAATTTCAAAAGAGAAACCGTCTTTTGGGTCATGACAAACCGTCTCTTGGCCGTGAGACGGTTTGTCGCGGACCTTTTGCTACCGTGCAAATGGGAATAAGCAACCGTCCGGGAGAAAAAATGAACCGTGCAAAACGAAAAAAGGCAGGAGTTGGAGCTCCTGCCTTTACGCCTATAATAAATTGAATGTACTATAGGATTATGTTGACAAAGATAATACATTATATAACCAAAGTCAAGTGTTTGGCCTTTTATTTTATCTTTTAATTCGCCTAAAGCACGCCTTTGGAACTGGGTAGTTCAAAGTTATAAATATCTCGCCTGATGGCCATCTTCAAAGCACGCGCCAGCGCCTTGAAGATTCCCTCAATCTTGTGATGTTCATTCTGTCCCTCGGCTTTGATGTTCAGGTTCATGCGGGCGGCATCGCTCAGCGATTTAAAGAAATGCAGGAACATTTCCGTAGGCATCTCACCAATCTTTTCGCGGTGGAACTCGGCATCCCATACCAGCCACGGGCGACCGCCAAAGTCAAGACATACCTGGCACAAGCAATCATCCATAGGCAAAGCATAACCGTAACGCTCAATGCCACGCTTGCTGCCCAGCGCCTGATACAAACAATCGCCCAATGCAATGGCCGTATCCTCAATGGTGTGGTGCTCGTCCACCTCCAAATCACCTTTCACGTTGATGGTTAGATCCATGCCCGAGTGCTTACCAATCTGTTCCAGCATGTGGTCAAAGAAACCCAGTCCGGTAGTGATGTTGCAATTCCCGTGCCCGTCGAGATTCAAGGAGACCGCTATATCCGTTTCCTTGGTTGTGCGGCGCACTTCCGCCTTGCGCTCACCGGCAAAGAGGAACTCCGCTATCCGATCCCAGTTGGTTGTTGCCAAAGCGCAGACCGCCTCAAGTCCTTTCTCCCGAAGAGATTCCGTAGAATCTTGCAGGAAGATGGCCCGACAGCCGAGGTTGCGAGCCAGCTCCACATCCGTAGCCCGATCGCCAATCACGAAACTTCCGGCTAAATCATAATCATCATTATTGAGGTAGGCAGTCAGCATGCCCGTGCGCGGCTTACGCGTCGGCGCATTGTCGGCCGGCATACTGCGATCAATCAATATATCATCGAACACAATGCCCTCGCCTTCCAACGTTTTGAGCATCAGGTTGTGCGCCGGCCAAAACGTCTCCTCGGGAAAAGAAGCCGTGCCCAGTCCGTCTTGGTTCGTTACCATCACAAATTCAAAGTCGAGCTTGCTGCGAATGAAGCTCAGGTTTCGAAACACCTTGGGATAAAACTCCAGTTTCTCCAGCGAATCCAGCTGATAATCAACGGGCGGCTCCACTACGAGCGTGCCGTCTCTATCTATAAACAGTACTTTTTTCTTCATATCATGAAACGATTAATTGCCGTAAACCTGCAAAGCCTCCAGCAAAGTTTTGTTTTCGGCCGGCGTGCCCACCGTAACGCGCAGGCAGTTGCCGCAAAGAGAAATGGAACTGCGGTTGCGCACAATGATGCCCTTTGCCACCAGGTAATTGTAAATGGCACTGGCATCGGTTACGCGTGCCAGGAAGAAGTTGGCATCCGACGGGAAAATCTCCTTCACACAAGTCAGTGTAGAGAAAGCATCCATCAGTCGGCCCCGCTCCGCTATCAGTTCCTTTACCCATCCCTCAATCTCATCGTATCGTTGTAACATGCTCAGCGCCTGCTGTTGTGTTAGCTGATTCACGTTATAGGGATACTTTATTTTATTGAAGATGCTGATAATCTCTGCCGAAGCAAACGCCATGCCCAGACGGATGGCTGCGCAACCCCATGCCTTCGAGAAGGTTTGAAACACCACCAGATTGGGGTATTTATCGAGCTGTTGCAAGAAAGAAGGGGCCGACGAGAAGTCGTTGTACGCCTCATCGATAATAACCAGTCCGCTGAAAGCTGCCAATGTCTTTTCTATTTCCGAGCGAAGCAAATCATTTCCTGTGGGGTTGTTGGGCGAGCAGAGAAAGATGAGTTTAGTATGTTCGTCGGTCGCTGCCAGCAGTGCGTCGGCCGTAAACTGAAACGCATCATCGAGCAACACCTTGCGGTACTCCACGTTATTCACATCCGCACACACTTTATACATGCCGTAAGTAGGATCAATGGCCACTACGTTGTCCACTCCCGGTTCACAAAAAGCGCGAAAGACCAAGTCGATTGCTTCGTCGCTTCCGTTTCCCAGGAAGATGTTCTCGGCCTTCACCTGCTTGATTCGGGTCAGTTCTGCCTTCAAATCACGTTGAAGCGGGTCGGGATAGCGGTTGTGCGGCAGGTTGTACGGGTTTTCGTTGGCATCGAGAAAGACCGATGCTGCGGCTCCGTTGTACTCGTCGCGCGCGGAAGAATAGGGCTTTAATGCCCATATATTGGGACGTGTCAGTTCTTTTAATGTCTTCATCGTTTGGCTGATTTATTGTTTCCTTATACTGTTTAATCGCACGGTAACGGCATTTTTGTGTGCATCGAGCTGTTCGTTGGCCGCCATGACTTCGATGGCCGGTCCGATGGCACACATGCCCTGCGGCAATATCTCCTGAAAAGTAATCTTACGGATGAAGCTGTCGAGGCTCACTCCGCTATATGCCTTGGCGTATCCGTTGGTAGGCAGGGTGTGATTGGTGCCCGACGCATAGTCGCCTGCGCTTTCGGGCGAGAGCGGACCGAGGAACACAGAACCGGCATTGGTCACTCGTTCTGCCAATTGGTGGTAATCGGTTGTTTGAATGATGAGGTGCTCGGGGGCGTATTCGTTGGTCATCTGCAAGGCTTCTTCCGTATCCTTCACCACAATCAGCTTGCTGTTTTCGAGGGCTTTGGCGGCTATGTCACGACGGGGAAGGTAGCCCAACTGGCGTTCTACCTCGTACATCACTTCTTTTTGTAGCTTCTCTGAAGTGGTGATGAGCAGGGCCTGACTGTCTGCACCGTGCTCTGCCTGCGACAGGAGGTCGGCCGCTACAAAGACGGGGTTGGCGGTTTCATCGGCCAGCACTTCTACTTCTGAAGGGCCTGCGGGCATGTCAATGGCTACGTCGCGCAAACTCACCAATTGCTTGGCAGCGGTAACGTATTGGTTGCCGGGACCGAATATCTTGTATACTTTCGGTATGCTTTCTGTTCCGTATGCCATGGCGGCAATGGCCTGCACTCCTCCGGCTTTGTAGATTTTGCTCACTCCTGCCACACGTGCGGCAAAGAGTACGGCGGGGTGTATTTTCCCGTCTTTTCCCGGGGGACTGCACAGAACGATTTCTTTGCATCCGGCCAGTTTAGCGGGAACGGCAAGCATGAGTACGGTAGAAAATAGCGGTGCGGTGCCGCCGGGTATGTATAAGCCTACTTTCTCAATGCCCACTGCCTTTTGCCAGCAAGTAACGCCTTCCATGGTTTCCACCTTTTTGCCGGTGAAGCGTTGGGCAGCGTGAAACGTCTCTATATTCTTTTGTGCCAGGTAGATGGCTGCTTTCAGCTCCACTCCCACAGCCTCAACGGCTTCTTGCATCTCTTCTTCGGTTACGGCCAGCGAAGCAAGCTCCACTTTGTCGAACCGGGCTTCGTAGTCGAGCACCGCCTTGTCGCCTTCGGCTCTCACTCTATCGATGATGCTCCGAACGGTATCGAAGAGGTTTTCCGTGTCGAGTGCCGGGCGGCGGAGTATCTCGGCCCATTGTTCCCTCGGGGGATAGTTAATCAGTATCATAACAGTTGGTTTGACGGGGGGTTACAAAATCATCTTTTCAATGGGTAATACCAGAATACCTTCGGCGCCAAGGGCTTTGAGCTTGCCGATGATTTCCCAGAAACGTTTCTCGTCGAGCACAGTGTGCACCGAGCACCAGCCTTCTTGTGCCAGAGGCATCACCGTGGGACTCTTCATTCCCGGCAGTACGTCAATAATTTCATTGAGTTTTTCTTTGGGGGCGTTCATCAGCACGTATTTCTTATCTTCTGCTGTTTTCACTGCGTCCATACGGAAAAGCAATTCGTTGAGCACTTCTTTCTTCTCTTCGCTCAGCTCTTTGTTGGCAATAAGCAGTGCTTCCGACTTCATAATAACTTCCACTTCCTTCAACCGGTTGCTCACCAACGTAGAACCCGAACTAACGATATCGAAAATAGCGTCGGCCAATCCGATGCCGGGTGCCACTTCAACCGATCCGGTAATAACGTGCACTTCGGCTTTGATGCCGTTGGCCTGCATGTGTTTCTTGAGGATAACGGGATAAGAAGTCGCTATTTTCTTGTTATCAAACCATTGCAAACCGGGGTAATCAATGTCTTTGGGAATAGCCAGCGAGAGGCGGCACTTGCTGAACCCCAAACGTTTAATGATTACCGCGTCTTCTTCCTTCTCTACGTACTCGTTTTCTCCCACAATGCCGATGTCGGCCACACCGGTTGCCACCGATTGGGGAATATCATCGTCACGAAGGAATAAAACTTCTACGGGGAAGTTGGTCGACTGCACCAGCAGGGTGCGTTTGGAAGAGCTTAACTTGATGTCCGACTCTTCGAGAAGAGCCATTGTTTCTTCGAAAAGACGGCCTTTGGCCTGTACTGCAATTCTTAACATAATTCTATCTTTTTCTAATTTATATTACCTATGGGAATAAAAAAAGGCTCACCTTACCGGCAAGCCTTACTATATCATTTCTAGACAAAATCATACACGCCCACCGAGTTATTCGCCAGGAGAATGATGATGATGTGTAGTTGTATATCTCATATTTCTATTGTTTACAGCGACAAAATTAAAGCATTTCTTTTAAACCACCAAAGATTTATCACAAAAATCATTTATTTAATGAGGAATCGTTAGTAAATAGGGGTAATTCTAGCTCTTTGTCTTCTACATCGCAGCCGTGGAAGTGCATTTCCTTCGCTTTTTCTTGCGAGAAAGTGAAATAAGTGCAGAGTGCTTTGGTGCATACCTCTCCTTTCTGGTTATAAAGCTCGGCCTCCACCAATATAATATTGCGTTTCTTTTCGCTGATGCGTGCGCGCAATAGCACGTACTCATCTGTAGTGTCGACCGATTTGAGGTAACGAGTCTCCATCTTGGAAGTGACACCGGTCGTTTGCAGCTTGCGCAGAATAGTCCATGCGCAGATTTCGTCGAGCAAAACCGACTGTATGCCTCCATGCAATGTATTAATCCAACCTTGATAATTGGCTTGCAGATGCCATTGGCTCACAATATCGTCTCCGTCTTCGTAAAATTCCATTTTCACACCTACGGGGTTAGCGGGGGCACAACCAAAACAATTGTATCCCTCTTTTCCTTTCCAGGGGTTTATAATCTTCTTCATGTTATGTTGTATTTAAACTGGCTGTATTGCAAAAGTAAACATATTTATTTAACAAAAGCAGAAATGCCCGACCAAAGTTTATCTGGCCGAGCATTTCTGTTTTCTGATAGGTAACCGAATATTTATTTCTTTCGGTAGTTATCTAGTCCTGTTCGGAGGAAGTCTACATATTTGCTGATGTCTTCATCGTATGCATACGATTTGTTCAACGGCTTTCCTTCGTTATCAATCAACACATAGAACGGTTGGGCATTGGCACCAAACTTCACGCGTTGCAGGTAACTCCACCGGTCGCCCAATGTGCGCAGCGTACGTTCGGTTCCGTTTTCCGTCACCTTAATCGGCTCGGGCAGTTTGGTTTTGTTATCCACGTACAACGTAATCAGCACGTAATCGTTCTGAATCAAGTTACTTACCGTTGGGTCTGTCCACACAGCCAACTCCATTTTACGACAGTTCACGCATCCGTATCCGGTAAAGTCGAGCATCACGGGCTTGCCGTTTCGGCGGGCATACTCCATGCCTGCGTCATAATCGTCGAACTTAGCATGTACTTCGTTTGTATAGAGGTTAAAGTCCTGTGTTTTCAAGGGTGGCGAGAAGGCGCTGACTGCTTTAAGCGGTGCGCCCCACAAACCGGGAACCATATACATGGCAAAGGCAAGCGAAGCCAGAGCCATAAAGAAACGGGGCACGCTTACGCGGGTGTCGTCGTCGTCATGCGGGAACTTGATTTTGCCCAGCAAGTAGAATCCCAACAGGGCAAAGAGCACAATCCACAATGCCAGGAAGGTTTCACGATCCAAGATTCCCCAACCGTAAGCCAGGTCGGCAACGGAAAGGAACTTGAGTGCAAAGGCCAGTTCCAGAAATCCCAAAGTGACTTTGATGACATTCATCCATCCGCCCGATTTAGGCATGGACTTCAACCACGAAGGGAAGAGGGCGAAAAGCGTAAACGGCAGAGCCAATGCAATGGCAAAGCCCAACATTCCGATAGCGGGCGCTACAATGCTGCCGGTTGTTGACACCTGCACCAATAGAAAACCAATGATGGGACCGGTGCAAGAAAACGAAACCAGCGACAAGGTAAAGGCCATCAGAAAAATACTCAGCAAGCCACTGGTAGCCTCAGCCTTACTGTCAACCGCGCTGCTCCAACGAGAGGGTAACGTTATTTCGAAGGCTCCGAAGAAAGAGGCGGCAAAGACCACCAACATGAGGCAGAAGAGGATGTTGAACACGGCATTGGTCGACAATGCGTTCAAGGCACTGGCACCGAAGATCAGCGTGATAGCTAATCCCAGCGTTACGTAAATAACCACAATAGAAGCACCGTACGTCCACGCATCGCGAATTCCTTTTTTCTTGTCCTTACTACGTTTGAGGAAAAAGCTTACCGTCATAGGAATGATAGGCCACACGCAGGGAGTAAACAGTGCGAGTAGTCCGCCCAGAAAGCCGGTAATGAAAATGTAAATCCACGACATGTCTTGTTGCGATGTGGTTTCGCCAAAAGCATGCAATTCATTGATAACAGGCGCCCAAAGATCGGTAGTTCCCACTGCAACGGCAGCAACGGAGCTGCTGTCATTTACGTTCTTCAGTGAGTCAACGTTCAGCGCAACAGTAGCAGCAGCTGCTTCATCGGTGGCTTGCGTGGTTTTATCGGCCGCTGTAGTCGATGAGGTTTGCGCACCACCTTCTACGCCCTTACCCGAAAACTTGAAAGGAACTTGTGTGGGGGGCAGACAACTTTCGTCGTCGCATGCGCCGTACTCCAGGTATCCTTCTATGTGGTAAGTAGCACCGGTAATCTTTACTTTCTGCACAAACTGAACGGCGTGCGAAAAGTAACGCACCTGCATTTCAAACAGTTTATCGAAGGTACTTATTTCTTTTCCCTTTGCCTGAAACTTACCCACAGGCTGAACGCCTTGTTGCTTATCTACATTGAACGTAGCCGATATGGGACCGCCATCGGGCAGATTGGTTGAATATACATGCCAGCCGTTGTCAATGGTACCCGAAAATATGATTTCGGCTTCGGTTGGCGATATACTTTTAAAGGAGGTTTTGAACTTCACCGGTTCTTTGATCTGCGCTTGCAGGTTCAAAGCGGCCAGGGTGAAGACAAACAACCACAAACAGATTTTCTTCATACTTTTATCGTCTAATGATGTATTGAGAATCTAGAACTCATAATCTACACAAGCGCGGTTCAGCTTCACATCGGCCAATAGTTTACCTGCGGCCACATGATCAGGATGAACAGCGTATGTTTTCACGTCTTCCAGCGAATCGAACTCACTGTACAAGGCAATGTCCCATGCTTCGGCCGGATTCACATTGAGTCCCACCTCTATCTTTCGTATCACAGATATCTTAGCAGGAAGGGCTTCAATCGCTTCTTTGAATTGATTCATCACTGCTTGTTTCTCAGTAGCCGGAAGTTCTTCTTTCAGCTTAAATAATACAATGTGTTTAACCATACGTTGTTATTTTATGAATTGTTTTTATCTTTGCATGATTTGATTACACAAAAGTAATCCATATTGTTCATATACACACCATCAACGAATGTTAATAATAGGAATAGCGGGCGGAACCGGTTCGGGAAAAACCACTGTAGTACGCAAAATAATAGATAGTTTGCCCAAAAATGAAGTAGTGCTTTTACCACAAGATTCATACTACAAAGACAGTAGTCATGTGCCGGTGGAGGAGCGCCAAAACATTAACTTCGACCACCCCGACGCTTTCGAATGGAGCCTGCTCTCCAAACACGTGTCTCTGTTGCGCGAAGGAAAAAGCGTTGAACAGCCTACTTATTCGTATCTT
Source organism: Bacteroides graminisolvens DSM 19988 = JCM 15093 (assembly GCF_000428125.1). Lineage (GTDB taxonomy): Bacteria > Bacteroidota > Bacteroidia > Bacteroidales > Bacteroidaceae > Bacteroides > Bacteroides graminisolvens. Next base: position 18,772 of record NZ_KE386628.1, on the reverse strand, counting down.
ACTTGTACGCGCCAACCCGAAACCATACACGTTGAACCGCGCGAAGTAATTATCATAGAGGGAATTCTCGCTTTGTGCGACAAGAAGTTGCGCAGCATGATGGACCTGAAGGTATTTGTTGATGCCGATCCCGACGAACGCCTGATTCGTGTGATTCAACGGGATGTCATTGAGCGCGGGCGAACGGCCGAAGCTGTGATGGAAAGATATACACGGGTGTTGAAGCCCATGCACATGCAATTCATTGAGCCTTGCAAAAGATATGCTGACCTGATCGTTCCCGAAGGGGGGAACAATAAAGTCGCCATTGACATTTTAACCATGTACATCAAAAAACATTTGTAGCGCATGCGTATAAAAGTAGTTCGTTTTACCTTTCTCTTTTGCCTGGCGCTCCTTGTGCTGGCTTCTTGCCGCAAGGGGAACCGGGGTACGGATGAAGTAACATACGACCTGCCTCAAATGAAAGATAGCGGTGAACTGGTGGTGCTTACCTTATACAGTTCTACTTCTTATTTTATTTATCGCGGTCAGGAGATGGGGTTTCAGTACGAACTCAGTGAGCAGTTTGCCAAGAGCTTGGGACTGAAGTTACGCATTGAAGTGGCTCGTAATGTTCCCGATTTGGTACGAAAGCTACGCAACGGTGAGGGCGACATGATTGCTTACAACTTGCCCATCACCAAAGAGCTGAAAGATAGTGTAACTTATTGCGGTGAGGAGGTAGTTACTCATCAGGTTATTGTGCAGCGGGCAGGCGGAAAGGGTAAAGTTCTCACTGATGTGACTCAGTTGGTAGGAAAAGAGGTGTACGTGAAACCGGGCAAGTATTTCGACCGGCTGACGAACTTAAACAAAGAACTGGGTGGAGGCATCAAGATCAGAAAGGTGGAGGCCGACAGTATTACTGTGGAGGATCTTATCACGCAGGTTTATCAGGGGAAGATCGATTACACGGTTTGCGACAATGATCTGGCCCGACTGAATACAACTTATTATCCTAATTTAGATATCCGCTTGCCTATAAGCTTTGACCAGCGGGCATCATGGGCAGTTCGAAAAGAGTGTCCGTTACTAGCCGAAGCAGCCAACAAATGGCACAAAGAGAATTTGACCTCACCGGCTTACAATGCCAGTATGAAGCGCTACTTTGAAATCAGCAAAAGCATTATTCACTCTCCTATTCTATCGCTTCGGGAAGGGAAAATCTCTCATTTCGATAAGTTGTTTAAGAAGTATGCAAAGGAGATTGACTGGGATTGGCGTTTGCTGGCTTCTTTGGCGTATACGGAGTCAAACTTCGACACAACGGCTGTGTCATGGGCGGGTGCTCGGGGATTAATGCAGCTGATGCCCGTCACCGCGCGGGCCATGGGACTTCCTCCGGGGAAAGAATCTAATCCCGAAGAGAGCATCAAAGCGGCAGTGAAGTATATTGATGCAACCAATCGTGCCTTGAAAGTTATACCCGACAAAAAAGAACGTATTAAGTTTATTCTGGCTTCCTACAATGCCGGACTCGGACATATTTCGGATGCCATGGCGTTGGCACGCAAATACGGAAAGAACGAACTGGTATGGGAACATAACGTTGAAAAGTTTATTTTGCTGAAAAGCAATGAAGAATACTTCACCGATCCTGTTTGTAAAAACGGATACTTCCGTGGCATTGAAACGTACAACTTCGTACGCGACATTCTAAGCCGGTACGAAGTGTACAAACAAAAAATCAAAAAATAAATCTTCTCCCTCAACCGCCCGATGTTACTTGCGGCCGGTAACCCAACTGACTACAACAATAGCCATAACAGATAACGGAAGTGCAAACAGAATGGGGTCAATCACCGGAAAAGGATATGCCTCAATCAAAACATCTCTTCCGAACAAAGCCTTGCAAATGCCCATAGCCGCAGATTCTTTCTGATGTAAAAAGACCAGCGCGAACAAGCTGGCCAGCGTACCTACCCAAAGACTTGCAACAACTCCCTTACGTGTAGCGTTCTGCCAATAAAGAGCACAAAAATAAGCCGGAAGAAAAGTCGCCGCACATATACCCATAAAGATGGAAGTGCCGCGTGCAATGATATCATTGGGTAACATGTAACAGATAACATAACTCACCAAGATAGAAACTAACACACCCAGACGAATGACACTAGTCAGGCGTCCGCGCGAACGAGGTTTATACGTTCCGTAAATATCCGACCCGGCAGCAGCACCCATGGTGTGAAACTGTGAACTAAGCGTAGACATACTAGCCGAGAGTATACAAAGCATAAAGAGTGCAGAAAACCAGTCGGGCATCGCTTTGTTTATGAAATAGGGAATAATCTTATCGATGTCTTTGACTACTTCGGTAGCCACAGTGCCCTCAGTTTTAAGGAAGAACAAATTGCTCAAGGCTCCTGCATGATAAATGGCACCTACGGTTATAATTAAAAACAAACAACCGATAAACACCCCTCTATTAAGCTGTTTGCTGCTTTTCACCGTCATGAAACGTACCACTAGCTGCGGTTGCGCCAAACAACCAATTCCTACGCCCAAAATCAAGGAGGTAACCAGCGTATACCATTGAGGAGAACCGAATACAGGCATGGCCGTCCACCCCTGATGTCCCAGCGACTTGTACTTCTCGGGCACCAGAGGAGCCATATCGCTCAGCGCATTGTTCGCTTCGGTAAAGCCCATTCCCAATGTTTTATAGAGATAAAAAATAAGAAACAACATGCAAGCAAACATGATGACCGCCTGCAAAGCGTCTGTATACATTACCCCTTTCATTCCACCAGCAATCACATACGCTGCAATTATCAATGTAAAGATAAGAAGCGACACATTAAAATCAATCTGAAATATCTGTTCGATAAAAACGGCACCACCTTTCATGACTACTGCGGCATAGAGTGGCATGCCCAAAAAGATGACGGCAGCTACAAAAACCTGTATGCCGCGCGAATGGTAATGACGACCTAATAACTGAGGAAACGTACTGACATTTAACTTGGCACCCATGCGACGCGTTCGCAAACCAAAGAAAATAAAGGCAATGATTACCCCCACAAACATATTGAGGAAGCATAACCATTGAATGCCCATACCAAAAGCAGCGGCCACACCGCCAAAACCAACAATAGCAGAAGCTGAGATAAAAGTTGCTCCGTAAGAAAGAGCCATTACAATGGGGTTCATCTGTCGTCCGCCAACGAGATAATCACTTGCCGTGGTCGTTTTCTTATACCCCAAAAAACCTAAATAAGCCAATGACAGCAAATACGCTATCACAATCAGTCCAAGCGTAAATGTGTTCATCGGCTTTCATCTTTTTCGTCGTCCTTATTCCAGTATTTCACTCCAAACCAAGCTGAGAACAGCACGCACACTACCGATAACAGGTAGGGCAAAATGATAAGAGGGTCGTTGATTCCAAACATTTGTGTATCAGATTTTACGTTAATTCTGGCACAAATGTAAGGAATATCCTTGAAATACAAAACGAAAGTCAGAACAGATTCAATTTATTGTTTCGTGCATCATCCAATGAAACAATTTCACGTTGTACCGGTCTGCCCTTTTCTCGCAGAGACTGATACTCCGAACGAATCTCTTCCGCAAACGAATCCTTCAATTCCGGGTTCAATAACTTAGAGGCTACGCCGGCATTTTGCGATGCATCTTTCAGATAAACCACCGGTGAACTGTAAACAGGATCTATCTTCAGGGCCGTGTGCAGCTTAGAAGTGGTTGCCCCACCAATCAGTAGCGGTATATTAAATCCGGCTTTCTCCAGTTCGGACGCCACATGCACCATCTCTTCAAGCGAAGGAGTAATCAGACCACTCAGTCCGATCATATCCACCTTTTCTTCAATAGCCCGTTGAATAATCTTTTCGGCAGGTACCATCACACCCAAGTCGATAATATCATAACCGTTACAAGCCATGACAACTCCCACGATATTCTTACCAATATCGTGCACATCACCTTTCACCGTGGCCAGTAGCACTTTCCCGGCCGACTTCACATCAGCCGTTTTTTCCGACTCAATGACCGGTTGCAAAATGGCAACAGCTTTCTTCATGGTACGTGCTGTTTTCACGACTTGTGGCAAAAACATTTTGCCTGCACCGAAGAGTTCACCAACATAGTTCATTCCCTCCATCAGCGGACCTTCAATGACATCCACCGCTTTTTCGTATTGCGGTAAAGCCTCTGCCAAATCCTCTTCCAGAAAATCGCCAATTCCTTTGACCAACGCGTGCTTCAATCGTTCTTGCACCGTACCGTCACGCCAAGCATCATGCCTGATAGGCTGACTGTCGCCTGACGCTACAGTTTTAAGTTTCTCGGCCAATACAATTAAATCTTCAGCTGCATCCTTTCTTCGGTTCAGCACCACGTCTTCAATAATTTGAAGTACGTCGGCAGGAACGTCGGTATACAATACAGAAGTAGTAGGATTTACAATACCCATATCCATGCCCTTCTGAATGGCATGATACAAGAACACCGCATGCATTGCCTCGCGAATGTAATTATTGCCACGCAATGAGAACGATAAATTACTTACCCCGCCACTCACATGAGCCCCCGGAAGATTCTTTCGTATCCATTCGGTAGCCTGAAGAAAATCGACAGCATAATTATTATGTTCCTCAATGCCCGTTGCCACAGTCAGAATGTTCGGGTCAAATATAATATCGTGCGGATTGAAGTCTACTTTATCGACCAGCAAACGGTAGGCACGCTCGCATACCTCTATTTTACGTTGGAACGTATCTGCCTGCCCGGTTTCGTCGAACGCCATCACCACCACCGCAGCCCCATAGCGTTTCACGGCAGAAGCATGTTCAATAAAAGCCTCTTCACCTTCTTTCAGTGAAATTGAATTAACCACGCATTTACCTTGCAGGCACTTTAAGCCTGCTTCAATAACCTCCCATTTAGAAGAGTCAATCATGATGGGCACACGAGATATCTCAGGTTCCGAAGCAATCAGGTTCAGGAAAGTAGTCATTTCCTCTGCTCCATCGAGCAAACCATCATCCATATTCACATCCAGAATCAATGCCCCGTCTTCTACCTGAGCACGAGCAATGGATAGTGCCTCATCGTATTTCTTTTCCTGCACCAAACGCAAGAACTTGCGAGAACCAGCCACGTTACACCGCTCGCCTATATTTACGAAGTTAATCTCCGGCTTCACTTCCAACAATTCCAGTCCAGAGAGCCACATGCAATCAGGCTTACCTACCGGTTTGCGGGGCTCTGCGTTCTTTATCAGTTCCGCATATTTGGCTATATAAGCATCCGTCGTACCACAACATCCGCCAATGATGTTCACCAACTTTTCGTCAATATACTCCTTCACCTGTACAGCCATCTCCTCGGGCGACTGATCGTATGCCCCCAAACTGTTGGGCAGTCCGGCATTCGGATACGCACTGATATAATAAGGAGCCTTGTTTGCCAATTGCAACAAGAAAGGTTTGAGCTGACTGGCACCGAAGGAGCAGTTGAGTCCCACCGACAAAATATTAGCATGTTGCACAGAAGCCAGAAACGCCTCCAGTGTTTGTCCCGATAAAGTTCTACCGCCAATATCAGAAACCGTAACCGATAGCATCACAGGAACCTCAACTCCTACGACCTTCATAGCCTTTTCAGCAGCAAAAATAGCCGCCTTAGCATTCAGCGTATCGAAAATAGTTTCTATAAGAATCGCATCAACACCCCCTTCGAGCAACGCTTCAATCTGTTGCTGATAAGCCAGCACCAGTCCGTCGAAAGACAAAGCTCTGAATGCCGGATTGTTTACATCCGGGCTCATTGAACATGTTTTATTGGTAGGCCCTACCGAGCCGGCAACGAAACGAGGTTTATGGGGAGTCTTAGCCGAATACTCATCGGCTACCTCGCGTGCTATTTTTACAGCAGCCAGGTTTATTTCGCGAACATAATCTTCTACATGATAATCGGCCATGGAAACCGTTGTAGAACTGAATGTATTTGTTTCTATGATGTCGGCACCTGCTTCCAGATACTTGCGATGAATTTCCTGAATTACATCCGGTCGGGTCAGACACAACAAATCGTTGTTTCCTTTCAGTTGTCCGGGGATATTAGCGAAACTTTCGTTCCGGAAATCCTCTTCGCGAAGATTATACTGCTGAATCATAGTTCCCATAGCGCCATCCAATATCAGGATGCGCTCAGATACCAGTTGCTGGATAGTCTTTTTCATTATAACTGTTTGAATTAGTGACCGAACCGTTCGCAAACGGTTCACCTATTGAATACCTTGAAAACAGAATCGTTGCCACTGCCATGGCGGAGAAAAGTTAACGTTTAAACATGCGATCCATGTCTCTTTTATCATCCTTTTCCTTCAGCGATTCGCGCTTATCATACTGTTTCTTACCTCTTGCCAAAGCAACGACAACCTTTGCCAGTCCCTTCTCATTGATAAACATTCGTACAGGAACAATGGTGTAACCGGTTTCTTTCGTGCCTTTTTCGAGCTTTTTCAATTCCTTTTTATTCAGCAATAGTTTTCGGTCTCTACGTGCACTGTGGTTGTTGTAAGAGCCATAAAAATATTCTGCAATATGCATGTTCTTCACCCACAGTTCCCCGTTTGAGAAGAAACAAAAAGTATCTACCAAGCTAGCTTTACCCAGACGGATTGATTTTATTTCGGTACCGGTAAGCACAATGCCAGCCGTATATGTATCCGTCAGTTCGTAATCAAACGTAGCACGTTTATTTTTTATATTAACGGGAGCCAGTTTCATTTTCTATAATTAATTGAGTATTACTGTTAGTTTGTTGAACACTACCTGTATAATAGCCGGACAAAAAATAAGCAATGCAGATGCAAGTATGGTGAAGCCCACCTTTTTATTCTCTTTCATTTCATAAAGAGCCGATACACCTTCCCATGCCACATAGACTAAATAAAAACGAAGCAGCCAGCCAATAACGGTAAAGTCGGGCAACATACCCGTAACAATACTAATTAAAAAGGTGACTACAAGCGTATATCCGGCCAATTGTTGTGCCAACAATATATCATTCTTTAAACCAAACAATCTAACTCCCAAATGGTTTATGGCAAACGCTGCTAAAAAGTATCCGCCAAAAAGAGCCACAGCCACTGCGCAACATTGCGTCATGGCTAGTTGGAAACTCTGAGGGCCACTCCATCCGTACTCCAGCATGGAGCCAATGAATTCAGAGAGACCACATAAACCAATCATAGGATAAACGAATTCGGAAAATACCGCTCGCCTATCCGTATTGAAACGAATTTCCTCCCAAGCCTTGGCCGGAGAGGAAATCAATAACATCGCTATTTTAAAAATTCCTTTGTAATTCAATTATTCTTCCTTGTAGGTTAAAGTATATTTCTTTGTTGTTGCATCATCTAATATAATGCCCATACTGCTTTCTTGTGTCTCTACATTTATGGTAAAAGTTGTTTTACCTGTATTCATCTGAAAGTCATAAATAATTTGTGAAAGATCAAATGCTTTATAATATAAAGGCATGAAAGCCAAATTAGACATTACATAGTCATATGAAGTAGCATCCTTGCTCGTATCACCTTTTGAATTGTGACGCAAATAAAGATTCAGTTCACTAGAAGTTGCAGTTGTTTCTTCCGGATAATACACCAATGTAAAATAGTGCAATTTAGATGTATAATACGTTGCACCTAGCACTAGCTGCTTGTCCATCATGAAAACATTATTGCTTCCACCAGCAGTTAAAGTGATTATAGGAGCTGTTGATACAGAATCATTGCTGGCCCCTCGAGCTGAAGGCATCTCAGTTTTCGAATCCAATGAAACCGCATAAGTCAACTCAACTGTATAGCTATCAGTAGTCTGACCAGTACTAGAGGTATTTGCCACAGCAGAAGAAAAATAGATATACGCAACATTAGATGATGTTGAAAACTTATATGTACTTTCAACCGTAGCCAAAGAAGCAGTAGTTGGATAATATTTTATTCCATTTGCACCTTCAAAATGTACAGTTCCCATGTAATTAACAACTTTAACGATACTTCCAGCTGCTGTAGATGACTCACCTTCATCAATACAAGAAGTTAAAGAAACTCCCATTAAGAAAGTCAAAACCAATGCGAAAAACTTCATCTGTTTCATAATATTATATCAATGTGTGTTTTATATAGGTGTGCAAATATACAAAACAAAGAGAGATGCACACCGTTTACCCCTCTTTTTTTACTCTATTTAATAAATAAACGCACCCAACACACAAATACTGCATGGCTAATCCTTTTTTATTTCAGCAAATAAATCCAAGTGCTCGTCTACATAAGAAGCGATAAGCGTAGTAAGTTCCTCTTCCATCTCGAAGAATTCCTCTTCCAGGTCATCGAAAACCTCATAGTTTTCGTACATAGCCATAAATTCCTCTTCCGTGCGTTCTTTTTCAAGATCCTCACGGCTGGCATCATATATTTTTTTTGCTTTATAAATCAGCTTAGAAAAATCATGCGCTCCCCACAGCCTCATTGCTTTGGCAAAAGGATTATCAAAGATATAGCTACCATAACCGTTTTGAATTAACTGGCAGAAACCTCCCACCATAATTTCATCCCGAAACAATTGATAAGCTAATAGTGAATGCTGTTCTCCCGTTAGCAACGGCATGGTCTCGGCAGTCAAATTACCGCCCGTTGCTTCCAGGTATTTATCAGTAAACACCTTAATAAACTCATCCATTCCTTCACCGGCTGCATTGCGCAATGCCTCATCAGATACTTCTATCATACTATATGTATTAATCGTTGCCACAAAAGTAATCTTTTTGATTGAAAGCCCAATACTTCCACATAGAATAATAATTCATACACATCATAACAGACGCAGATTCCTAGTTTTGCAGCCTATATAAACATTGATATCATGAAACAGATTTTCTTACTTGCCTGCGCATTCCTGTTATCGAGCGCTTGTGCAAAGAACGACAACAACGGAACAGAGAGTATCATAACCCCTGACGAAGACAACACCGAAACAGTCGTAGCACCCGCCTTTCCGGGAGCTGAAGGTTTTGCCCGAATGACTACTACCGGCGGACGTGGCGGCGAGGTGTACCGTGTAACCAACCTTAACGACAGCGGCAGTGGCTCACTGCGCTACGGATTGAGTATGAGCGGTGCACGCACCATCGTTTTCGACGTATCGGGCATTATCGAGCTACAATCGACCCTGGAAGTTAAAAACGGAGACGTAACTATTGCCGGACAGACAGCTCCCGGTGACGGAATCTGCCTCAAAAACTACTCATTGGTGGTTAAAGCCGATAACGTAATCATCCGGTTCATCCGTTGCCGCATGGGCGATGAAAAGAAAAGCGAAGACGATGCCATGTGGGGACGTGAGCACAGCAACATTATTATAGACCATTGCACCATGAGCTGGAGTACCGATGAATGCTCTTCTTTCTACGGAAACAAAAACTTCACCATGCAGTGGTGCATCTTAAGTGAAAGCCTCACCAATTCCGTGCACGGCAAAGGCAAACACGGCTACGGAGGTATTTGGGGAGGCGAAGGTGCCAGCTTTCATCACAACTTGCTGGCACACCACAGCAGTCGCACTCCCCGTCTATGCGGCAGTCGTTTTTCGGGTCGTCCTGCCGACGAGTTAGTCGACCTGCGCAACAACGTGTTTTACAACTGGGGACCAACCAACGGAGGTTACGCCGGTGAAGGAGGCAGCTACAACTTCGTGGGCAACTACTACAAACCCGGCCCGTCGACAGCAACCAAAGAATCACTCACCTACCGCATCTTTTCGCCCAATGCCGATGACGGAACTCAAAAAAATGCAGCCGGAATCTGGGGCAGCTTTTACGTTCAGGCAAATTATATAGACAATACATGCAACGCTCTCACCGATAAAATGAGACAATACATTGCCCAAACCAATGAAGATAACTGGGTAGGCATACACCCAAACACCAACAACGGCGCACTTCCAGGCGGAAGCAAAGACGGTATCAAGGCCAATCAGGAATACAAAGTTGCCGCCGTAGGAACACATACCGCTGCTACAGCCTACGAGCGTGTATTGAACTATGCGGGAGCCAGTATGCAACGCGATGCTGTTGACACCCGCATTATTAACGAAGTAAAACAAGGCACCTACACATACACCGGCTCAAACGGAGGAACTAATGGTTTAATTGATTCGCAAGCAGACTGCGGGGGCTATCCCGAATACCAACAAGGAAGTAAACCTGCTGACGCCAACAAAGATGGCATAGCCGACAGCTGGGCAACTCAAAACATGCCCTCCGGAAAAACCTACAAAGACATTGACAAAAAAAGCGGATACAGCTACCTGGAACTTTACATCAACAGCCTGGTTGCCCACATTATGAAACAAGGTTGCGAAGGAAGCACCGCTTCACCTTGCGCCGATGACTTTTAACGGAATGTAATCTCCACTTTGCAATAAGCAGATTTACAGTCTTTTATTTGCTCTATTTCTTAAAAAAGTAATAAAAGTCAGATTGTATAAACCAAATAAAAGGACTAACTTTGCGGTCAATTGAAAAATTGTGGTTACAAAACTATATTATTTTACTTAAAAAAAGAGCTAATTATGACTTATTCACACGAAGTGGAACACATGTGTGTTGTGAAGAAAGGTCCTAACCATGGACCGGCTCCCATACCCGAAGAAGGCAGATGGGTAAAATCGAAAGAGATTGTAGACATTTCCGGTTTAACACACGGTGTAGGTTGGTGTGCCCCTCAACAAGGAGCGTGCAAACTAACTCTGAATGTTAAGGAAGGTATTATTCAGGAAGCATTGATTGAAACCATTGGTTGTTCAGGAATGACTCACTCAGCTGCCATGGCTGCTGAAATCCTTCCGGGAAAAACCATTTTGGAAGCGTTGAATACCGACTTGGTATGTGATGCAATCAACACAGCTATGCGTGAACTTTTCCTTCAAATTGTTTACGGACGTACTCAATCGGCTTTCTCTGAAGGCGGTTTGATTATCGGTGCAGGTCTTGAAGACTTGGGTAAAGGTCTTCGTAGCCAAGTTGGTACCTTGTACGGAACATTGGCAAAAGGTCCTCGTTACCTTGAAATGGCCGAAGGTTATATCAAAACTATCTTCCTTGATAAGAATGATGAAATCTGCGGATACGAATTCGTTCACATGGGTAAATTCATGGACGAAATCAAGAAAGGTACTGATGCCAACGAAGCTTTGAAGAAAGTAACCGGCACTTACGGACGCGTAACAGCGGAACAGGGAGCAGTTAAACACATTGATCCACGTCACGAATAATATAAGGAGGAAAGAAACTATGATTAGAGAAGTAAAATTTGAAAGTCAGGACCGTCGTATCAAAGGCATCATTGCTGCTTTGAACGCAAACGGCATCAAAGACATCGAAGAAGCTAACGCCATTTGCGAAGCTCATGGACTTGATCCTTATAAAACGTGTGAAGAAACTCAGCCTATCTGCTTCGAGAATGCAAAATGGGCTTATGTTGTAGGTGCTGCCATCGCTATTAAAAAAGGCTGCAAAGTAGCTGCTGACGCTGCCGAAGCAATCGGTATCGGTCTTCAGGCATTTTGTATTCCCGGTTCAGTAGCCGATGATCGTAACGTAGGTATCGGCCATGGAAACCTGGCTGCCCGTCTGCTTCGCGAAGAAACAAAATGTTTCGCTTTCCTTGCAGGACACGAGTCATTTGCAGCTGCCGAAGGTGCAATCAAAATTGCAGCTAAAGCCGACAAAGTTCGTAAAGAACCTCTTCGTTGCATCCTGAACGGTCTTGGAAAAGACGCCGCACAAATCATTTCACGTATCAACGGCTTTACTTACGTACAAACAGAATTTGACTATTACACATCAGAACTGAAAGTAGTTCGTGAAATCGCTTATTCTGACGGAGACCGTGCCAAAGTAAAATGCTATGGTGCCGATGATGTTCGCGAAGGTGTTGCTATTATGCACAAAGAAGGTGTTGACGTATCTATTACAGGTAACTCAACCAACCCAACTCGTTTCCAGCACCCAGTAGCCGGAACATACAAAAAAGAATGTAACGAAATGGGTAAGAAATACTTCTCTGTAGCATCTGGTGGTGGTACAGGTCGTACATTGCACCCTGATAACATGGCTGCCGGTCCTGCTTCTTACGGTATGACAGACACCATGGGCCGTATGCACTCAGACGCTCAGTTCGCTGGTTCTTCATCAGTTCCTGCTCACGTAGAAATGATGGGATTCCTAGGTATCGGTAACAACCCAATGGTAGGTTGTACTGTAGCTGTAGCTGTTGACGTAGCTCAGGCGTTAGGTAAGTAAATAAATACCTTATTCATACAAAACTCCTGTAGCTTCATTGGTTACAGGAGTTTTTTTATTTCCCTACGTAAATATGTTCTACATCAGATAAAATCAATTTGCGCACCATGATATTATATACCTTTGGCAAATTTGCCTTCTTCTTGTTTAAGATCATTTTAATCTTAGGCGGCAAACAGCAGCAAGAACTTTCATGATTCGATCAGAATAGACTTCTTTTTCCTCTTCTGATTTAGAGTACAAGTTTTCGGGCAAAGGAGGTAGATGAAACAAGCACTTTTGAAACGCCTGCTGTGCAGCGGTGGTTAGATAAATACTTGACAGGAAAGCTACAACAATCATTTTTAACTTATTCATAACCAATTCATATTAGTTATTTGTTACACAAAATTAGATTGAAAAAGAATAGCAATATTGTAAAAAGACAAAGTACATCTATTTAAGAAATAAGTACATCGAACATCTTGAGATCGAAAAGAATGATGGAATACACATAATTAAGGCTATCAATGAATAGCTATAAAAATATTTAATAATTAATTATGTTTTTAAAAACAAATAATTAACTTTGTTTGTACTAGTATTCAATATGAATTATAATAATTGAAAAGAGCGATAGATTGTTATATTATTATATATAAATGACAAGCTAAAAACAAACAAGCCAAGCATTATAATTTAATAATTAAAACAATTCAAGTTCCTACGCTTTTTAACCTTAATTTAATGCTGATTATTAGGAACAATCAGTACTTTAATAATATGAAAAAAAACATTATGATGACAGTTCTTACAATAGGTATAGGACTATCAAGTTGCTCGACCAGATTTGCTGTTACCTCCGGTGAAGAGAATCTAAATTCCCTTACTAAAATAACAGATTATGAGGATCCGTGTATTTATCCTAACGGTGGTGATAATGGTAAAGATTTATTTTTCGCTGTATTCGAAAAAAAGAAATACTATAATATTTATAAAAAAGAGAACGTTCTTACTAACGCAATTAGTCAAAAAACAAGTGGTAAAAATTACAATTGGGCTCCTTCATACAATACAACTACAGATCGAATAGCCTTTAGGTATTATGGAGAAGAAAGTCTTAACTCTGACATATATACAATGTCTGCATCAAGAGGAAAAACCCTAACGCAAATAACAGAAACTCAACAATCATTTGAAGATAATCCCTGCTTTTCGAAAGATGGAAAACTATTAGTTTTCAATAAAGTCTCACTTAAATATGCAAATAAAGTAGGTTTATTCCTTGTCGTCACACCTACAATCATTGAGTATAGCGAAATATGGGTGAAAAATATCGAAACAGGAGAATTAACATTATTAGGATCTGGTTATCAACCTAAATTTTCTCCAGATGGAAAAACGATTGCTTACGTAAAATATGCAACAGACGTCAAAAGTAGTAGTATATGGACTATGGATTTAGAGGGAACTAATCAAGTTCAAATAACAGATGCAAAAAAAGGATATGCACTAAACCCAGCATGGAGCCCAGATGGCAAAAAGCTAATTTTTCAATTAATAAAAAAAGGGAAAAAAGATGCTGATATTTATTCTATTGACATTAATGGAGAAAATCTAAAACAATACACTTCTAATAAATCATATGACGCAACTCCATATTGGTCTTCTGATAACTACATTTATTTCACATCTGATAGAGGAAATAAAAAAGGTGAATATCAAATTTGGAGATTTCAGATTATCGAAGAGTAATCTTCATATCCAAAAGCTATGATTAGTAGTTATGCAAACTCTTAACTTGACAGAATAAAAAGAATTATATTCAGATAAACTATCGATGGCAAGTAAATCCCTATAACTGAAAAGTTATGGGGATTTATATTGCTCTTATGTAAAATCGTATACCTTTGCATAGAAAGGAGTAAAACTATGACATTAAAATATTTACATAAAAGCATATCAGAACTGGAAAGTACCCCTCTGATGCCAATGTTGTTTGTTGGACACGGATCGCCGATGAATGCAGTTGAAGACAATGAATTTTCACGCATGTGGACCAGTTTAGGCGCTCAATTACCTACGCCACGTGCCATTGTGTGCATCTCGGCTCATTGGGAAACAAAAGGTACGCACGTAACAATAGGTAATCCGCTGGAAACCATTCACGACTTCTATGGATTCCCCAATGAACTTTATCGCCAGAAATATCCGTCGCCGGGATCACCCTCGTTAGCTCAGGAAGTAATAGATAACATCCAAAGCACACACGTAAAGGGCGACTATCAATGGGGGTTGGATCACGGCACGTGGACTATTCTTAAATACACCTATCCTTTGGCAAATATACCTGTTATTCAGATAAGTATAGATCACGACAAAGATGCGCAATGGCATTACAAACTGGGCAAAGAGCTTGCTTTTCTTCGCAGCAAAGGCGTTCTGGTAATAGGTAGTGGAAATATGATACACAACCTGCGCATCATGCGTATAGCGGGCAATGACTTCAATGCCGAGTATGGTTATGACTGGGCTTTCGAACTGAACGATATTCTTAAAAACAAGCTGATAGATGGAGATGACTTGGCACTGATAAACTACCGCTCATTGCATAAGGATGCTGAGCTGGCAATCCCCACACCCGAGCATTACATTCCGATGCTCTATGTATTGGGACTGAGAAACAAAGATGAAAAAGTCAGATTCTTTAACGATAAGGTAATTGCAGCATCGTTAAACATGACTTCTTTTATAGTAGGAGAATAGAGACAAAGGAACCAAACAGATTGCCATGAGCCAAGCCGATAAGATAAAAGGAGCCCTATTCGGACAAGCCATTGGTGATGCATTAGGAGCAGGCACCGAGTTCATGACTCGTGCTGAAGTACAACAACACTACCCTACCGGCCTGCGCAATTATTCACAGATACGCGAGGGCGCCTACCGTTCATTCAGACCAAAAGGTTACTGGACAGACGATACGGAAATGATGCTTTGCATTGCTCGTTCTCTTATTAAAGAGAAAGAAATAAATTACACATCCATCGCAAGTGAATTCAAAGCATGGTATAATACCAATCCGCCCGACATCGGTAATCAAACGCGTTGCGTGCTCGGCCATCCTCAATATGAACAAGAACCCTTTCGCGTGTCTCGTGCTGTTTGGCAACTCACAGGTGAAAAAAGTGCAGGTAACGGAGGCATAATGCGTACCTCTATAGTAGGCTTACTGCCATGTAACGTTATCAAAGAAGCTGAATCAATATGCAAACTCACCCATTTTGATCCGCGTTGCGTGGGCTCCTGCGTTATATACTCCATCCTTATTCATTCGTTGGTATACCACAATACCGTTCCGCCAATGAGCGAACTCAAAGAAATAAGTATCCAATACGACGAACAAATAGAAAAATTCCTGAACTTAGCAGAATCCGATACCTTGACCGCTCTCGCCCTTGACGATAAAGCGATGGGCTACACCCTTAAAACACTGGCAGCAGCCCTTTGGTGTTTGCATCACTGCAACAGTTTTGAAGAAGGTTTATTTGCCATGATTGATGCCGGAGGAGATGCCGACACCAATGCAGCCGTAGCTTGTAGTCTGCTGGGTGCCAAGTATGGGTATCATTCTATCCCCCATACATACATTGATGGATTGATAAAAAAAGAAGAATTAAATAAAGTTGCTGAGTATTTTGAAACAATTCACCTTCATTTATAGTATGGAGTTACTTCCAAATATTAGCTTCTCTTCTTTCTCTTTTTAAACATCAAAAATAACAACATCAAATAGTAGCCAGAGAGAAGAATATAAAAAGGAAGAAGGAACCAAGAAAAGCCTTGCATATAAGTATACCCTAGCACCAATAGTGTAGTAAGTATCGTTCCTACATCCGGTAACATCTGTTTTGGCAAAAATCTTTTTATTTCCATAGACTAAAACTTTTTATTTAATACAACGGTCATCACTACTCTTAACCGAAATCCCTATCATCGTAGTGGTCTCTAAAGCATTATTCCACACCGAATGTAACAAAGCACCTTTAACTAAAAACGATTCATTTTCACGTATAATGTGAGTGCTGTTTTCAAACAAAACCTTTGCTTCACCTCTTACCACAATAAACAAATGATCGTGCTCGTGCGTATGTAATTGAACAGGTCCTCCCCCGTTGGGTTCTAAATAAGCAATAGAACCGTTAATAATCTCACCGCAATTACCAAAAAGGTTCTTGGCAAGAAAATTTATATGTTCCGGAGGAGTGACAAAATTGGTAATCTTCATAGATTTATATTATTTAATAACAAAAGTAAAAAAATAGTTTCAAACAAAAAAGCATAAGTCATTCATTATTAAACACATAATATTATTTACCTTTGCAAAAAAGGACATGAATAAAATAGAAACAGTAATCTTAGACTTTGACGGGACAATAGCTGATACAAAAAACAGTATTATACAAACCATACAAGCTACATTAGAAATATTGGGGCTCTCCAAGGCCAATGAGAGTGAAATAAAAATAGCATAAGCTTAGATACCATTCAATTATTCCCGCAGGTTGTATCTACATTGCAAAACATTTATCAAAGAGGAATCACCATTACTGTTGCGTCCAGTAAAGGAAGAGATGCATTACTATTACTATTGAATAAGTTAAATATAAGCCAATACATCTCTTACACTTTGGGAGAACAAGACGTGGTAAACAAGAAACCTGCGCCCGACATGGTTCTTATGATACTGGAGCAAACCCAGTCAACTCCTCAACAAACGTTACTCATAGGAGATACCATTTATGATATAGCGATGGGGCAAGGCGCCAATTGCATAACATGTGGAGTTACCTACGGTTATAACACAAAGGAGCAGTTAGTAAAGCAAGGTGCCAATCATATTGTTGATTGTTTTGGTGATGTATTAGGAATGTGTATTTAAATTACAACGCCTATCTTACAGGGTTCTTTTGTGATTTGCTTTCAAAATTGTATCTTTGTCCTAACAGCAACAGCAAGAGTTGAGAAAGCAA
>NZ_KE386628.1:0-300 GCF_000428125.1 Bacteroides graminisolvens DSM 19988 = JCM 15093 | reverse complement strand
CTCTGTATCTCTCTCTGGTTGTATATAATAACTTAAAAGTATACCACCCTAATAATTAAAAAGTATACCACTGTCAGTCCGTAGAAGACCGAGCAGTGCGCCCTGATTATTTGAGGCGTAGCCGAGAATATTCAGGGCGCACTGCTCATATTTTTCAGAGCATACTATTTATTTGTTTAACTTGCATCAATTATATATTGATGCAAAAAATGATAACAATGACTGACAGAAATGAAATAATTTCGATGTACGATAAGACCGGCTCGATAAGGGCAACGGCACGTAATCTTGGGCTTAATC
>NZ_ATZI01000010.1 GCF_000428125.1 Bacteroides graminisolvens DSM 19988 = JCM 15093 | reverse complement strand
GTACGAGAGGACCGTGTTGGACTGACCTCTGGTTTACCGGTTGTGCCGCCAGGTGCATCGCCGGGTATCTAAGTCGGGATTGGATAAGTGCTGAAAGCATCTAAGTACGAAGCCAGCCACAAGATTAGATTTCTTAGGGTCGTCAAAGACGATGACGTTGATAGGTTGCAGGTGTATAGATAGAAATATCACAGCCGAGCAATACTAATTGCCCGTTCACTTTCTTCTTGTCAGTATGGTTTTTATATACGTTTAGCTGACTGAATGTTTATTTTTTGTGTACATTATGTCTACCTTATTAAGGTGACTATAGCACAAGGGTTCCACCTCTTCCCATTCCGAACAGAGAAGTTAAGCCTTGTCACGCCGATGGTACTGCGTAACAGTGGGAGAGTAGGTAGTCGCCGTTTTTTAGAGAAGTCCTGCAGCTATACAAAGCTGTGGGACTTTTTTGCGTTTAAGGAAGGCTATAAGATGTGTTATAGCTCATCCTGTATGTAGACTTAAGTCATAAATGAAGTAGCGGTCAATTGATTAATTGGTCTTTATTGATAAAGTTTTAACGTAATTACTACGTTTTGACTATTATTATTTGTATCTTTGTCGCCCGAATTCATTTCTTCGTTTGAGCAAAATGCCAAAACAAACGGATTAATCTTGAGTTTCAGGCTTTTTTTATAACTTTGTATTGATTATAAAAGTAAGGGCTTTGGGAAAGTTTGATAAATATAAAATTGATTTAAAGGGAATGCAGGCGGAATCATCTAGTTATGAATTCTTGCTTGATAATGTTTTCTTTGCTAACATTGACGGACCTGATATTCAGAAAGGTAAAGTCAATGCAATTGTTAAGGTGAAACGGCTTTCTCACGCTTTCGAGTTTAATTTTGATTGCGAAGGTGTGGTATGGATTCCTTGCGATAGATGCTTGGATGACATGGAGCAGTCTGTTTCAACAACCAATAGGCTGTTTGTGAAGTTTGGAACTGAGTACGCAGAGGAGGGAGATAACTTGATTGTTATCCCTGAAAATGAAGGCGAAATAAATATAGCTTGGTTTCTTTATGAATTTATTGAATTATCTATTCCAATGAAGCATGTGCATGCACCTGGAAAATGCAATAAGGCTATGACTAGCAAATTGAGTAAGCATTTAAGAGGTAGTGCTAACGATGAGTCAGATGATAATGATGTAGAAGGATTTGAGGAACCTGTTATTGATAACGTAGAGGAAGAAGAAAATATAGATCCTCGTTGGAATGAATTAAAAAAAATATTAGATAATAATTAAAGTTTAGAAAAATGGCACATCCTAAGAGAAGACAATCAAAAACAAGAACTGCGAAGAGAAGAACTCATGATAAAGCAGTAGCTCCTACATTGGCTGTATGCCCTAATTGTGGTGAGTGGCATGTTTACCATACTGTATGTGGCGCTTGCGGATACTACAGAGGCAAACTTGCTATTGTTAAAGAAGCAGCTGTATAATATACAGTTTAGTTGATGTATACTTAAGAATTAGCAGCCGGGGTTTAAAACTTACGGCTGTATTTTAAGTATATCATTTTGCAAATTCAAAGTAGGATAATGGAAAAAATTAACGCTGTAATCACAGGAGTTGGTGGATATGTTCCCGATTATGTATTGACAAATGAGGAGATATCCAAGATGGTTGATACCAACGACGAATGGATTATGACTCGAATAGGAGTCAAAGAAAGAAGAATTTTGAATGAAGAAGGCCTTGGGACTTCTTACATGGCTAGAAAAGCCGCCAAGCAATTAATGCAACGTACGGGAGCAAATCCTGATGATATTGATTTGGTAATTGTTGCTACAAGCACAGCCGACTATCACTTTCCCTCAACAGCATCAATCTTATGCGATAAATTAGGCTTGAAAAATGCATTTGCATTTGACCTTCAAGCTGCTTGCAGTGGCTTTCTTTATCTTATGGAAACCGCTGCTTCTTTTATTCGCTCTGGCAGATATAAAAAAGTCATAATAGTAGGAGCTGATAAAATGTCTTCAGTGACAGATTATACGGACCGTTCTACTTGTCCAATATTTGGTGATGGTGCAGCTGCTTTCATGGTGGAACCCACAACGGAAGATTATGGTATTATGGATTCGCTATTGAAAACAGATGGTAAAGGACTTCCTTTCTTGCACATGAAAGCGGGTGGTTCAGTTTGTCCGTCTTCTTATTTCACCATTGATAATCACATGCACTATGTTTACCAAGAAGGTAGAACTGTTTTTAAGTATGCAGTTTCTAACATGTCCGATGCAACAGCTGCTGTTGCTGAGAGAAATTCTTTGGATAAAGATAACATAGCGTGGGTTATTCCTCATCAGGCTAATATGCGTATTATTGATGCAGTGGCACATAGAATGGAATTGCCAATTGAAAAGGTGATGGTTAACATTCATCGTTATGGTAATACAAGTGCTGCTACATTACCTCTTTGTATTTGGGATTTTGAAGAAAAACTAAAGAAAGGTGACAATTTAATTTTCACAGCTTTTGGCGCAGGATTTACCTGGGGAGCTGTTTATGTTAAATGGGGCTATGACGGAAGTAAAAAGTAACCGATAGTTGCTGATATATATAAAAACGCATCCTATTTTTTATTCGATGCGTTTTTTTTTCTAATTTATAATAAGTGATAATATGCATAAAGCTGGTTTTGTTAATATTGTAGGTAATCCTAACGTTGGAAAATCTACTTTGATGAATGCTTTGGTCGGAGAGAGAATTTCAATCGCTACTTTCAAAGCACAAACTACCCGTCATCGTATCATGGGAATATATAATACGGAAGAAATGCAGATTGTATTTTCTGATACTCCGGGTGTTGTTAAACCAGCTTATAAGCTTCAAGAGTCAATGCTTAATTTCTCTACTTCAGCCTTAATAGATGCTGATGTTCTGCTTTATGTAACTGATACTATAGAATCTCCTGATAAGAACAGTGATTTTCTTGCTAAAGTGAGTAAGCTGGAGTTGCCTGTTTTATTGTTGATTAATAAGATTGATCAAACTAATCAAGAGAAATTAATAGAATTGGTTGAGACTTGGAAAGAACTTATTCCTAAAGCTGAGATTATACCTATTTCAGCATTATCGAAGTTTAATGTTGATTATGTATTGAAGCGAATAAAAGAATTATTGCCTGATTCTCCTCCTTATTTTGATAAGGATCAATTAACAGACAAACCCGCTCGATTCTTTGTGAATGAAATTATTCGCGAGAAGATTTTGCTGTATTATGATAAAGAAATTCCTTATTCTGTTGAAGTAGTTGTTGAACAATTCAAAGAAGAGGCTAAACTAATAAGAATACATGCTGTTATTTATGTAGAACGTGATTCTCAAAAGGGAATTATTATCGGGAAGCAAGGCAAAGCATTGAAGAAAATATCGACTGAAGCACGTCGTGATCTTGAGAGATTTTTTGGAAAATCTATTTATTTGGAGACCTTTGTTAAGGTTGATAAAGATTGGCGTAGTTCGGATAAGGAGCTGCGGAATTTTGGTTATCAACTTGATTAAGTTTAGATTTATAAGACTGTGAGAGTCGAAAATAGACAGTTATAATTATGGGAAATTTGGTAGCAATAGTAGGTCGTCCTAATGTGGGAAAATCTACTCTTTTTAATCGTTTGACGAAGACTCGTCAGGCAATAGTAAATGAGGAAGCGGGTACTACCCGTGACAGACAATATGGCAAATCTGAATGGTTAGGACGCGAATTTTCCGTCGTTGATACAGGTGGATGGGTCGTTAATTCAGATGATATTTTTGAAGAAGAGATACGTAAGCAGGTACTATTGGCAGTTGAAGAAGCTGATGTGATTCTGTTTGTAGTTGATGTTATTAACGGATTGACTGACTTGGATTTGCAAGTAGCTTCTATTTTGAGAAGAGCTGATAGCCCGGTCATAGTTGTGGCAAATAAAACGGATAATCATGAATTACAATATAATGCGCCGGAATTCTATTCACTAGGATTAGGTGATCCCTATTGTATTTCAGCCATGACAGGTAGTGGAACGGGTGATTTAATGGATTTGATTGTTAGCAAGTTTAAGAAAGAAACATCTGAAATCCTAGATGATGAGATTCCTCGTTTTGCAGTTGTTGGACGTCCTAATGCCGGAAAATCATCTATTGTTAATGCTTTCATCGGTGAAGAACGTAACATCGTAACAGAGATTGCGGGAACTACTCGTGATTCTATCTATACACGTTATAACAAGTTTGGATTTGACTTTTATTTGGTAGACACTGCTGGAATCAGAAAGAAGAATAAGGTCAATGAAGATTTAGAATATTATTCAGTCATTCGCTCCATTCGTTCTATTGAAGGAGCTGATGTTTGTATTTTAATGGTGGATGCAACGAGGGGTATTGAAAGTCAGGACTTGAATATCTTCTCTTTAATACAAAAGAACTCAAAAGGGCTTGTTGTTGTTGTTAATAAATGGGATTTAGTAGAGGACAAGACCGTGAAGGTAATGAAGGAGTTTGAAAACGCTATTCGTTCACGTTTCGCTCCTTTTGTGGACTTTCCTATTGTATTTGCCTCAGCGTTAACCAAACAACGTATTTTGAAAGTGCTGGAAGAAGCTCGTGATGTTTATGAGAATAGAAAGGTGAAAATTTCTACGGCTCGTCTTAACGAAGAGTTGTTACCTTTGATTGAAGCATATCCGCCTCCATCAAATAAAGGTAAATACATTAAGATCAAGTACATTACTCAATTACCTAATACTCAAATACCCTCTTTTGTGTTTTTTGCAAACTTGCCTCAATACGTAAAAGAGCCATATCGTCGTTTCTTGGAAAATAAGATTCGCGAGAAGTGGAATTTGAAAGGAACTCCTATTAATGTATATATTCGTCAGAAGTAAGTAATACAATAATAAAAAAGCCAATCGTTTGCGATTGGCTTTTTTATTATCCTTCAAGATTCTGAACTTCCGCTTCTTTGACCTTTTGAAATAAATCCGATGCGAAAACAAAATTGTTTAGCTTGGAATTGGGAGAAGTGAATATATCATCTTTACTACCTTCCCATTCTTTATGCCCTTCATATATAAAAATAATTTTCTCTCCTATCCCCATAACAGAATTCATATCGTGGGTATTAATGATAGTGGTCATATTATATTCTCTTGTAATATCCTGAATTAGTTCATCGATTACCAGAGACGTTTTAGGATCTAGTCCGGAATTGGGTTCGTCACAAAATAAATACTGCGGTTGTAGTGCTATTGCCCTTGCTATAGCAACACGCTTTTGCATTCCTCCACTAATTTCACCGGGAAATTTATTGCTTGCATCCGATAATTTCACTCGATCCAGACAAAACAAAGCTCTTCTCTGACGATCCCGAAGAGTGTCTTTACTGAACATATTTAGTGGAAACATTACGTTTTCGAGTACACTCATGGAGTCAAACAAAGCAGCACTTTGAAAAATCATCCCCATTTCACGTCGAAGAAGCTTCTTCTCGTTCTTGCCCATATTCAGGAAATTGCGTTCATCATATAATATTTCCCCTTTTGTAGGCTGCAATAACCCTACAATGCATTTCATGAATACGGTTTTCCCAGAACCACTTTGCCCGATTATTAAATTTGTTTTTCCGTTTTCAAATGTGGCATTAATACCTTTGAGTACTTCTTTATCATCAAAGGATTTATATAGATTCTTAATTTCAATCATCCCATTAATAGTTGAGTTAATATAAGATCAGCGAAAAGGATCAGTACACTACTTGACACAACCGCGTCAGTAGAGGCTTTACCTACTTCGATAGAACCGCCTTCAACACTATAACCGAAAAAGGCAGATACGCTTGCAATGATAAAAGCGAAAAATAAAGATTTGATTATACCGCACCACACAAACCATTCAACAAAGGTGAACTGCAAACCGTATTCTAAATCAGTGGCCGTCATAATGCCGCCAAACCAACAGGTGGCAAAGGCCCCAATTATTCCGGCAAATATACTAAACGTTACTAGAACAGGAATTGCAGTTACTAGCGCTGTGATTTTAGGCAATATAAGATAGTTTGCAGAATTAACGCCCATGATTTCTAAAGCGTCAATTTGTTGAGTAACTCTCATAGTGCCCAGTTCTGAGGCAATGTTAGAACCAACTTTTCCAGCCAGAATTAAACACATGATTGAAGATGAGAACTCTAAAAGTAAGATTTCACGAGTTACATATCCTACAGTCCACCGGGGCATCCAGGGGCTTTCAATGTTAAGCTTGATTTGTATGGTAATAACTGCGCCGATAAAGAAAGATATCAGGAGTACAATACCAATCGAATTTATGCCTAATTGCTCTATTTCTTTGATGTATTGTTTGAAGAACATGTGCATTCTTTCAGGGCGGGCAAACGCTCTTTTCATAAGAACCACATAACAACCAACAGTTCGGAGTGCTTTTATCATATCTTGTATATTTGTTTGCAAATGTACATTTTTTCAGCTTATTTTTACTACATTTGCCGCTAAATAACAATGGATATGGAAGATAACAGAATGGTTCTTCGTACCGAGGATTTAGTGAAGAAGTACGGTAAACGTACGGTAGTTAGTCATGTTTCTATTGATGTTAAGCAGGGCGAAATTGTTGGCTTACTTGGTCCCAATGGTGCCGGTAAGACGACTTCTTTCTATATGACGGTAGGACTTATCACTCCCAACGAAGGACGTATTTTTCTGGATGATTTGGAAATAACTAATTATCCGGTTTATAAGCGTGCCCAAACGGGTATCGGTTATTTGGCTCAAGAGGCTTCTGTTTTTCGTCAAATGACTGTAGAAGATAACATAGCCTCAGTTTTGGAAATGACCAACAAACCCAAAGAATATCAAAAGGAGAAACTAGAAAGTCTGATTGCAGAGTTTCGTTTGCAAAAAGTTCGCAAAAATCTTGGAAATCAGCTTTCGGGAGGAGAACGTAGAAGAACAGAGATTGCACGTTGCCTGGCCATTGACCCTAAGTTTATTATGCTAGATGAGCCTTTTGCCGGGGTTGACCCCATTGCGGTGGAAGATATACAGCAGATTGTCTGGAAGTTAAAAGACAAAAACATCGGTATTTTGATAACAGACCATAATGTACAAGAAACCTTAAGCATAACAGACCGCGCATATCTTCTTTTTGAAGGCAAAATATTATTTCAGGGTACCCCTGAAGAATTGGCTGAGAATAAGATTGTGCGTGAAAAATATTTGAGTAACAGCTTTGTTTTACGGAGAAAAGATTTTCAATTAAAAGACTGATATAGTTATCATATATGTTTAAAGCCTTCTTGCATGTTTTGTAAGAAGGCTTTTTCTGTAGAATAACGTACCATTATTACTCAATGTAAAAAGAATCTGTTATTTAATACTCCTGTTGCACAACAGTTTATCCCCTGATGCATAGCAGGTTAAAAATAAACTAAGTCATTCTCTTACTTGTTATCTTTGCAGAAAAAAGAACAAGATATGAGAAAGACAAAAAACATTCGTTTACAGATCCTTTTACTGCTTTTAATACCTTTGACAGTAAAAGCACAGACTGATGAGGTACACATCTCTTTGACGCAAGCCATTGATTCTGCTATTTTACATAACGAATCATTGAAGCAGGCTACCTATTCAGCCAGGATTGCAAAAGAAAACAGTCGCGGTGCCGATGCTGTTTTTATGCCTCAGGTAGGGTTATCTTATACCGGCTATTTTACTAATAATCCATTAAATGCTTTCGGGTTTAAGTTACAACAACAGAGTGTGGAAGCTACAGATTTCGATCCAGCCAGATTGAATAACCCCGGGTTTAATAAGGATTTTGTAGGGCAAATAGAAGTAACTCAGCCCATCTTTAATTTAGATGCTATTTATCAGCGGAGTGCAGCCCGTAACTACTCTCAAATGCAGGAGTGGTCCAAGAAAAGGCAAGAGGAGTTCTTGCTCTTTCAAGTGAAAAAGGCTTATCTGGAAATTCAATTGTCTTATAAGAATAAAGAGGTGCTTGCCAGTGCCCTGAAAACGGCCGATGCTTTTGTGACACGTGCTGAAGATATGTATGAACACGGCTTAATACAGAAAGCCGACCTTTTGGAAGCCAAAGTCTTTCAGAATAAAATGCAAACAGATTATCAGACTGCACTAAGCAATATAATGAACGCTTCTGATCAACTGGGTTTCCTGATGGGGAAAAAGCCCGGACTGATGTACCACGTTGATGCTGTGCAATTTGATGAGACACGCGTTCAGCCTTTATCTGTGAATTTGCGTTCTGATGTCGCGGCGTATGAAGCCGGTTTATCGGCCGCAACAAATCAATTGAAATCAGACAAAATGTCCCTCATACCTAGAATTAATGCATTTGGAAATTATCAGTTCAATGACGTGAAACCCTTCCGTTTCAATTCTGACAGCTATTTTGCCGGCATACGGTTGTCGTGGAAAATCTTCTCAGGAACGCAAGACTGGCATAAAATAAAAGCTTCCAAGCTGGAACAGCAAAAAATGATTAGTCGTTTGAACGAAACCAAGTCGCAGGCCGAAGTTGAATACCAAAAAACAAGGAGACAATTGGCCGACCTTACTTTTGAAGTAGAACAAGCCGAGTCTATGGTGAAACAGGCCGAAGAAGCCTTGTTTATTCAAACAGACAGATATTCCCAAGGGTTATCAACAACCCCTGATTTATTAAGGATTCAAACTCAGCTGGCCCAATCGGGCTTAATGAGAGAGATGGTGCATTTCAAAAAGAATCTGACTATTGCCTATCTGGCATTCCTAACATCTACAAACGAATAAAAAAATACAAATATGAAAAAGATTACATTCATAACTTTTGCTGTGCTTACGCTTACTGCCACTCTTTTTGTTGCATGTTCGGGCAATAAAGATAATAATGAAGCACAAGGTGTACCCGTCAAAGTAGCCATTGTATATCCTATATATCAGAGTCAGACAGGTGTTGTTGGCAACGGACAAGTTCAGTCTAAAGAAATTGCTCGTTTAGGTACTCGTATGATGGGTACAGTTACTTCTATTAAAGTAAAGAAAGGTGATACCGTGTCGAAAGGCCAGTTGTTATTAACGATTTCCGACGAGGAATTAGGAGCCAAAAAGGCTCAAGCTGAGGCAATGATTCGCGAGGCTCAGGCGGCTTATGATTTAGCCAAAAAAGACGAAGAAAGATTTGCGGCTATGCTGTCTCGCAAAACAGTTTCTACCAAAGAATATGAGAATGTTCATTTGCAAATGCAATCAATGAAATCCAAACTGGATATGGCCAGACAGATGAAAAAAGAAGTACAGGCCAACCAGGCTTATACTCAGATCACTGCACCATTTAGTGGGGTGATTTCGCAAATCAACATTGATTTGGGCGCATTGGCTAACCCCGGAATGCCCTTAATTGTGGTTGAAAAAGGAAGCGATTGGGTAGTAGAAAGTTCCATCACGGAATCGGATATCGCTAAGATAAAGAAAGGTATGAAAGCCATAGTGCGTGTGAAATCTGTCGATGTATCATTTGAAGCTCCTATAACGGAAATTAGCCGTTCTTCAGTTGAAACCGGTGGTCAATATAAATTGACCGTGGAAGTTCCTGCAGAGCAAAAGGCCAAACTGTATTCGGGAATGTATGCCAATATTTTGGTTCCGATAGAAACAAACCAGTCGGCTGTTCAACAGCAAAACCTATTAATTCCTTCGCAAGCTGTTATCGATAAGGATGGCTTAACAGGAGTTTATGTCGTCTCTTCTTTAGAAACAGCCTTATTAAGGTGGGTGCGTTTAGGGCAGACGGTAGGCGATCAGACAGAAGTTCTTTCGGGTTTAAAGAAAGACGATCGGGTTATTCTACCAGAGGGCAAACGACTTGAGAATGGAATGAAAGTGCAAACCAGCAAATAAAATAGAACATGAAAGAAGGAATTGCCGGAAAAATTGCAGGAGGCTTCTTACAAAGTAAGTTGTCGCTACTATTGATGGTAGCCTTTGTCCTGGTTGGGGCGTATAGCGTATACCTTATTCCCCGAGAAGAAGAACCTCAGATAAACCTACCCGTGGCCGATATCTTTATTGGTATGCCGGGTGCTACGCCCACTGAAATGGAAACGAAAGTGGTAGCTCCTTTGGAGAAAACCCTTTCCAATATAAACGGTGTAGAACATGTTGTTTCTACGTCGATGGCAGATCAGGCCATGCTTACCGTACAGTTCTATGTCGGACAGGATTTTGAAAAATCGCTGGTCAACCTCTACAACGAGTTGATGAAGAACATGGATAAAATGCCGCAGGGCGTGAGCATGCCGTTAATAAAAACACGCTCCATTAACGATGTGCCGGTTCTGGCGTTAACGTTGTGGAGTAAGGACAACAGCGACTATACCTTGCGCCAGCAGGCCGAACTGATTCGTAACGAAGTAAAGAAGATACAACATGTTACCAATGTTGATATAATCGGTGGACGTTCTCGTCAGGTTACAGTAAAAATAGATAAGGAGAAACTGGCTGGTGTCAATCTGGATATGGCTTCCATAGGGCAATATATGCAGGCAGCCAATTTTCAGATGCAGGCGGGTAATATTTATTCAGGTAATGAAACTTTCGCTGTGACTTCGGGCAACTTTCTTCAAACACGCGAAGATGTTGAGAAGCTGGTAGTGGGTATGAACAAAGGCTACCCGGTTTATTTGTCTTCTATTGCTACAATCACTGAAGGACCTGCTACTTCTCCCACTCAATACGTATCGTTTGCTTATGGAAAGGAAGCAGATAATGAACTGAAAAAGGCTAGTCCGTCAGACTATCCGGCGGTTACTTTAGCTATTTCCAAACAAGAAGGCACAGATGCCATGCATTTGTCTGAGAAGATATTGAGTAAAGTGGAACACCTGAAAAAAGAATCCATCTCACCGGACATACAGATCACGGTGACACGTAACTACGGAGAATCGGCTTCTGAAAAGGTGTCCGAACTACTGATCCACTTGGTTGGAGCCATTGTTGCCGTTACTCTTTTTGTGATGCTGGCTATGGGATGGCGAGGTGGTTTGGTTGTGTTCCTCTCGGTTCCTATCACATTTGCCCTGACCCTGTTTGCGTACTATTTCATGGATTATACGCTCAACCGCATTACGCTGTTTGCCTTGGTTTTTGTGACCGGTATCGTGGTCGACGATTCCATTATCATAGCCGAAAACATGCACCGGCATTTTAAAATGAAGTACTTGTCATTCCGCCAAGCAGCGCTTTATGCCATTAATGAAGTGGGTAACCCAACCATTCTTGCCACATTCACCGTCGTAGCGTCAGTGCTGCCTATGGCTTTTGTCTCCGGTCTTATGGGACCTTACATGAGCCCGATGCCTATTGGTGCTTCCATTGCCATGATGTTTTCACTCATCGTTGCCTTGACACTGACCCCTTATTTGGGATACATATTCCTCAAGCATAAGGATGATAAACAACAGGAAAGCAAGAAGGAAACAGAACCGGAAGATTACGATGTCACCCAAACCCGTCTGTATAAGTTTTATGCATGGAGCATGCGCCCAATGCTTGCTTCGCGCAGAAAGCGCTGGGTGTTTATGCTGACAACCTTGGTTTTGCTTATTGCATCAGTTTCTTTATTCTTTCTCAAGGTGGTGCCAGTGAAAATGCTGCCTTTTGATAACAAGAATGAGTTTCAGGTGGTTATTGACATGCCCGAAACGGCTACACTGGAAGAAACGGCTGCTGTTACAAAAGAGATTGCTGCTTTTGTGAGCACACAAGACGAAGTACTTAACTGTCAGACTTATGTGGGCACGTCGGCCCCGATTAGTTTTAACGGCCTCATGCGTCATTATGATTTGAGAAAAGGTGAGAATGTGGCCGATATACAGGTGAACTTAACTGACAAAGGCGATAGAAGTGCTCAAAGCCATGATATTGCAAAAAAAATGCGGAAGCCGATTCAGGAAATTGCCAAACGCTGGGGAGCCAATGCTAAAGTGGTTGAAGTGCCCCCTGGACCTCCGGTTCTTTCAACTATCGTGGCCGAGGTTTACGGTCCCGATTATCAGGAACAAATTCGTGTGGCTCGCCAAATAAAAGCCATATTTGATCAGACAGAAGGCATGGTTGACACCGATGTGTTCATTGAAGACGATCAGACAGAAATTCGTTTTGATGTGGATAAAGAAAAGGCCATGCTACGTGGAGTAGCCCCTGCGAAAATTACAGAAAACCTTAGAGCGGCTGTCTCCGGCAAAAACGTGGGCGTATTGCACAAGGAAAATACGTTATCGCCCATACCTATTCAATTGGAATTGAACAATGCCGATAAATTCTCCGTGGAAGCTTTAAAGAGTCTTCCGGTTCAGAACATGCAAGGCCAAGTTGTTCCGTTGGGTGATGTCACTCAGGTGAAAGAAGTTATTAAGGAAAAAAGCATTTGGAGAAAAGATCAGAAAAGAGTCGTTATGGTAGCAGCCGACTTAGCCGGTTCACTGGAGAGTCCCATTTATGCCATGATGGATGTCAATAAGAAGTTGGAAGAGATCAAACTTCCTTCGGGCTATGATCTCACTGTGTTGAATAGTTCGCAACCCGAGACCGAAGATAATTATTCCATGAAATGGGATGGTGAGTGGCAAATTACGTATGAAGTCTTTCGTGACTTAGGTATTGCGTTTGCGGTAGCTCTTATCATAATTTACCTCTTAATAGTAGGGTGGTTCCAAAGTTTTATGGTGCCTGTTGTGATGCTCACTGCTATTCCTCTTTCATTAATTGGTATTGTTGTGGGGCATTGGGTCATGGGAGCGTATTTCAGTGCCACATCAATGATCGGGTTTATTGCCTTGGCGGGAGTGATGGTGCGCAATTCCGTCCTGCTGATTGACTTTATTGATATCAGACTCAAAGAGGGTATACCGCTGACCGAAGCTGTTATTGAAGCCGGTGCAGTGCGTACACTTCCCATCGTTCTAACGGCAGGAACCGTTGTACTGGGTGCAATTGTTATTTTGTTCGACCCGCTATTTCAAGGTCTGGCTATTTCTTTAATGGGAGGTACAATTACATCTACCGTGCTTACCTTGGTCGTTGTGCCTTTGCTCTATTATAAAATGTTGAGAAATAAAATTAAATAAGCGTATGATGAAGTTATTGGTTGTTTTAAGTATCCGCGAAATTCAAGATAAAGTAGCCAAGATGCTGGAGAAAGCCGGTGTGGAGATATTCAGCGTAGGTGATATTACCGGATACAAAAAAAGAGGATACAATGTAGGTTGGTTTGGATCTGATAACGGAAAGACCAATTCCATTGTCATGTTCAGCTTTACGAGTGCCGAATCGGCACACCGTGCTATCGAGATTATTGAGGAATGTAACGAATGCAATCAGTCGCGCTTCCCGGTGCGTGCATACATTCTCAATGTGGATGAGTTTTTGAAAGTTGAGTAACGATAAAGATTGAAGAAAGATGAAAGAACGAATAGTACGCTTTGTAGCAGGAACCATGATTCTGGTTAGTGTGGCGCTGGCTTATTTTGTGGCTTTGGAATGGCTGTTTCTGACTTTGTTTGTCGGAGCCAATTTACTACAGTCGTCCATTACAAAGTTTTGCCCCCTGGAGCTGATCATTGACTATTTTACATCACGCTCACAGCGCGCCAAATAAACGCTTAATAGTTTGCCTTAAAACCTCTTTATGTTTTTAAAAAACACCTTTATCTTTTTAAAAAACATAAAGAGGTTTTTTGCATAGCATCTCGTTGCTGTTTCGGGCAGATTTTTATATTTTTGTGCGACCAGTGCATTTTTGCCTGGATAATGAGTTAATGCATGAAAATATGAATAAAGTTGAGTTGGCAGCCAGATTTCCCGTTATCAAGTTAGGTGCAAGCTGTTTTGCTAATCTTTCCGAGGAAAGATTGAAAGACCTGGAAGCTCACAAACGACAAATCACTTTTCAGAAAGGAGATATCATCAGTAAGCAAGGAACATTTGCTCCTTCGGTGATGTTTGTGCTCGATGGTTTCATTAAAGAATACATAGAAGGCAACGGCGGGAAGAACACGAATTTAAGACTGGTGGGCAAA
Source organism: Bacteroides graminisolvens DSM 19988 = JCM 15093 (assembly GCF_000428125.1). Lineage (GTDB taxonomy): Bacteria > Bacteroidota > Bacteroidia > Bacteroidales > Bacteroidaceae > Bacteroides > Bacteroides graminisolvens. The sequence continues at coordinate 104,909 of NZ_ATZI01000010.1, read as the reverse complement.
GGCGATTTTGTGGCTTTGTCCGGACTGTTTAATAACAAAGTCAGCAATTATTCCGTAATGGCCCTTAGTCAGGTAACTCTTTGCCTGTTCGACCGCGAATATCTGTTGCAAGTCATACAAGAAAACCCCGATATGAGTTTTCAGCTGATTCATCGCTATAGTGAACTTGAAAATAGTTTCTTTTCAATGCTTCACAGCCATTTGTATAAGCAAATGCATGGCAAGATGGCCCGGACTCTTCTCTACCTAAACTCATTCAATACCGCCGATTGCAATGTTTTTGAATTTATGAATAGAAAAGACATTGCCGAGTTTGCATCCGTAAGCACGGAGAACGCTATTCGGGTTTTGAAGAGTTTCGAAACCGACGGTTTAATTGAAATCAGAGACAAAGAGATTCATATTTTAAATGAAAACGCCCTTGAGAATATCTTCCAAAGGGGTTGATACACAAATAATTCATAAATGTTATTTGATAATTGAAAGATTAGCACTAATTTTGCACGCTCTTTATAAGATATAGAATAAAGTATAAATCAAATAAATAATTGTCGGAATGAACGTTTCATTACAAAACATTGACAAAGTAAGTGCATTACTTACAATCAAGCTTGAGAAAGCAGACTATCAGGAACAAGTTGAGAAATCGCTTAAGAACATTCGTCAGAAAGCGCAAGTTCCGGGCTTCCGTCAAGGAATGGTCCCTATGAGCCTTGTAAAGAAGATGTACGCTAAATCCGTTATGGCAGAAGAGGTAAACAAATTACTTTCTGAAAGAGTATACGGTTATATTAAAGAAAACAACTTGAGTATTCTGGGCGAACCACTTCCTAATGTTGACAAACAACCCCAAATTGATTTCGATACAATGGAAGAATTCGATTTCTTGTTTGATATTGCATTGGCTCCTGAATTTAAAGCAGAAGTTGCTGCTACCGATAAGGTTGATTACTATACTGTCGATGTAACGGATGAAATGGTTGATAACCAAATTAAGTCTTATACTCAACGTAACGGCAAGTATGACCAGGTAGACGCTTACCAGGAAAATGATATGTTGAAAGGTCTTTTGGCTGAACTCGATGAGGCCGGAAACACCAAAGAAGGTGGAATTCAGGTTGAAGGAGCAGTTATGATGCCTTCCTATATGAAGAGCGAAGCACAGAAAGCCATTTTTGCAGCAGCAAAAGTGAATGATGTCTTGACTTTCAATCCCAACGAAGCTTATGAAGGTCACGAAGCTGAAATTGCTTCTTTGCTGAAAATAGAGAAAGAAGCAGCAGCCGAAGTTAAATCGAACTTCAGTTTCCAGGTAGAAGAAATTACCCGCTTCGTTGAGGGTGATCTGAATCAGGAATTGTTTGATTTGGTTTTCGGAAAAGATGTTGTTACAACAGAAGAAGAATTCCGTGCTAAAGTGAAAGAAAGCATTGCTTCGCAGTTTGTTGCCGACAGTGATTATAAATTCCTCTTAGACGCACGTAAGGTGATAGAAGCTAAAGTTGGTAAGTTAGAGTATCCGGATGCTTTGCTTAAAAGAATCATGTTACTGAACAATACCGATAAAGGCGAAGAGTTTGTGAACGAAAACTACGATAAAAGTGTTGAAGAATTAACTTGGCACCTTATTAAAGAACAGTTGGTTCAGCAAGCTGAAATCAAAGTGGAACAAGAAGATGTTCTCAACATGGCTAAAGATGCTACAAGAGCTCAGTTCGCTCAATATGGCATGCTAAGCGTACCCGAAGACATTCTTGAAAACTATGCCAAAGAAATGTTGAAGAAGAAAGAAAGCATTGATGGTTTGGTGAACCGCGTGGTTGAAGCTAAACTAGCTGCAGTATTGAAGGGAAAAGTGACACTTGAAAACAAAGTGGTCTCTGTAGAAGAATTCAACGCTTTATTTAAATAAAATTAGATATTACGAAGGATAAAGAACACAGAGGTACAAGGCTGCAGAGATTTCCTATGAAATTTTACTCTGTGCTTTTGTGTCTCTGTGTTCTTTTTTGTTTCTTTGCTCTCTGATCAATAACTATTATATAAAAGAAGAACTATGGATGATTTTAGAAAATATGCGACCAAACATTTAGGAATAAATAGTATGGTTTTAGATGGTGTGATACAGTCACAGGCCAATTATTTGAATCCCTATATTCTTGAAGAGAGACAGCTTAATGTGACGCAACTGGATGTATTCTCACGTTTGATGATGGATCGTATCATCTTTTTGGGAACTCAGATTGATGATTATACAGCCAATACATTACAGGCACAGCTGCTTTACCTGGATTCGGTAGATCCCGGTAAAGATATCTCAATCTATATTAATTCACCCGGTGGCTCGGTGTATGCCGGCTTAGGTATTTATGATACAATGCAGTTTATTTCAAGTGATGTGGCTACCATTTGCACTGGTATGGCTGCTTCTATGGCTGCGGTACTGCTTGTGGCAGGAGCAGAGAAAAAACGTTCGGCTCTTACTCACTCCAGAGTGATGATTCACCAACCTATGGGTGGTGCACAGGGACAAGCGTCTGACATTGAAATTACAGCACGGGAAATCATGAAGATGAAGAAAGAACTTTATACCATCATATCAGAACATGCACATACTGACTTTGATAAAGTATGGGCCGACTCTGACCGTGATTACTGGATGACAGCCGTTGAGGCTAAAGAATATGGAATGATAGACGAGGTGTTGTCTAGAAAACCATCAAAAGAGTAAACATGAGTAATTCCAAATCAAACAAAACAGTGAAACAGAAGTGTAGTTTTTGTGGTCGAGATGAAAGTCAGGTAGGTTTCCTTATAACCGGAATCAATGGGTGCATTTGTGATTTGTGTACGCAACAGGCATACGATATCACCAAAGAAGCCATGTCGGGTAAAAACAAAGGTGAAGCTACGGAACTCAACCTCAAAGAACTTCCTAAACCTACAGATATCAAAGCGTTCCTTGATCAATATGTAATTGGTCAGTACGAAGCTAAAAGATCGCTTTCAGTAGCAGTTTATAATCACTACAAGCGTTTGCTGCAAGAAACCACCAATGATGATGTTGAAATTGAAAAATCAAATATCATTATGGTTGGAAGCACAGGAACGGGCAAAACTCTTCTGGCCAGAACCATTGCCAAACTACTGCATGTGCCTTTTACTATTGTTGACGCTACGGTGTTGACAGAGGCAGGCTATGTGGGTGAGGACATTGAAAGCATTTTGACCAGACTGCTTCAAGTGGCCGATTACAACGTGGCAGAAGCTGAGAAGGGTATTGTGTTTATTGATGAGATTGATAAAATAGCCCGTAAAAGTGATAATCCTTCCATCACGCGTGACGTAAGCGGCGAGGGTGTGCAACAAGGACTCTTGAAACTCTTGGAAGGTTCGGTCGTGAACGTTCCTCCCCAGGGAGGCAGAAAGCACCCGGATCAAAAGATGATTGCTGTTAATACCAAAAATATATTGTTTATTTGTGGTGGTGCTTTTGATGGGATAGAGAAAAAAATCGCTCAGCGTCTCAATACGCACGTGGTAGGTTATGGGGCAACTCAGAAAAATACGTTGATAGACAAGAGCAATCTGATGCAATACATCGCCCCTCAAGACTTGAAATCATTTGGACTTATTCCCGAAATCATAGGGCGTTTACCCATACTGACATCACTTCAGCCGCTTGACCGTGAGGCATTACGTGCCATCCTGACTGAACCTAAGAATTCTATTATCAAGCAATACGTGAAATTGTTTGAGATGGATAAGGTGAAGCTTACTTTTCAAGATGAAGTATTGGAGTACATTGTTGACAAGGCTGTGGAGTATAAACTGGGTGCACGCGGGTTACGCTCTATCGTTGAAGCTATAATGATCGATGCCATGTTTGAATTGCCTTCGCAAAACAAAAAGAAATATGAAGTGACTCTGGAGTACGCTAAGGCTCAGCTGGAAAAAGCCAATATGGCTCGTTTGCAAACAGCCTGATGTTTACAAATCCGTTACAACAAAAAAATCAATGTTTAAAAGCGAGAAGCTCTGAAATATTAATTGCGATTTGCTTGATTTTTAATAAGTAGTTTATAACTTTGTTAGCCTTCCTTTTTAAGGAAGGCGGGCAATAGTTAACGTAGGAATTGAACAAATAACCTTATGCAATGGCTGAAAAGATTAATTTAACGGAACAACTGAAACGGTATTTCGGATTTGACAAATTCAAAGGGAACCAAGAGGCAATTATGATTAATTTGCTTGATGGTAACGACACCTTTGTACTGATGCCAACCGGCGGTGGCAAATCGTTGTGTTATCAGTTACCTTCCTTAATAATGGAGGGCACGGCAATTGTTATCTCTCCGTTAATCGCGTTAATGAAGAATCAGGTTGATGCGATGCGTAACTTCAGTGAAGAAGACGGCATTGCTCATTTTATTAATTCTTCCTTAAATAAAGCAGCTATTGATCAAGTCAAATCAGATATCTTATCGGGAAAAACGAAGTTGTTGTATGTAGCACCGGAATCGTTGACTAAAGATGAATACGTCGATTTTCTACGTTCAGTAAAGATTTCATTCTATGCCGTGGACGAAGCGCATTGTATTTCGGAATGGGGGCACGACTTCCGGCCCGAGTACCGTCGTATTCGTCCCATTATAAACGAAATAGGCAAGGCTCCGGTAATTGCATTAACGGCAACGGCCACCCCCAAAGTTCAACACGACATTCAGAAGAACCTGGGAATGGTTAATGCAAAGGTCTATAAATCATCATTTAACCGGCCCAATCTATATTACGAAGTACGTTCCAAAACAGTCAATGTTGATAAGGAAATTATCAAATTTATCAAAAATAATCAGGAAAAGTCGGGTATCATTTACTGCCTTAGTCGCAAAAAGGTAGAAGAACTGGCCGAGATCCTTCAGGCAAACGGCATCAATGCAAAAGCTTATCATGCCGGAATGGACTCTGCAACAAGAACGCAGAATCAGGATGATTTTTTGATGGAGAAGATTGATGTAATCGTTGCAACGATTGCTTTTGGAATGGGTATTGACAAACCTGATGTTCGCTATGTGATTCATTATGACATTCCGAAAAGTCTGGAAGGTTATTACCAGGAAACCGGTCGCGCCGGACGAGATGGTGGTGAAGGACAGTGCATAACTTTTTATACAAACAAAGACCTGCAGAAACTGGAAAAGTTTATGCAAGGAAAGCCTGTTGCAGAGCAGGAAATAGGCAGGCAGCTTCTGCTCGAAACCGCTGCGTACGCCGAATCATCTGTATGTAGAAGAAAATCACTATTACATTATTTTGGTGAAGAATATACAGAAGAGAATTGTGGAAATTGTGACAACTGTTTAAACCCTAAAAAGCAAGTGGAGGCTCAAGATTCGTTGTGTGCTGTGATTGAAACGATCATAGCGGTAAAAGAAAATTTTAAAGCAGATTATATTATTGACATATTGCAAGGTCGTGAAACTTCTGAAGTGCAGGCTCACCTGCATGAAGACCTTGAGGTTTTCGGCTCAGGAATGGGTGAAGACGACAAACTGTGGAATGCTGTAATCAGACAAGCGTTGATCGCTGGTTATTTAAGTAAGGATGTAGAGAACTATGGTACTTTGAAGGTAACTGATGAAGGACACAAATTCTTGAAACATCCTAAATCTTTCAAGATAACCGAAGATAACGATTTTGAAGAAGTTGAAGATGAAGCACCGGCAAGAGGAGGAGGTTCATGTGCTGTGGATCCGGCTTTATATTCTATGTTGAAAGACTTGAGGAAGAAACTTTCTAAGAAATTGAATGTACCTCCTTATGTTATCTTTCAAGATCCTTCTTTGGAGGCGATGGCTACTATCTATCCTGTTACGCTGGATGAATTGCAAAATATTCCGGGTGTGGGTGCGGGTAAAGCCAAACGTTATGGCGAAGAATTCTGTGTGCTTATTAAAAAGCATTGCGAAGAAAATGAAATTGAAAGACCTGAGGACCTTAGGGTACGTACGGTTGCTAACAAATCCAAACTAAAGGTTTCAATCATTCAGGCGATTGATCGTAAGGTGGCTTTGGATGATATTGCGTTGTCTAAAGGTATTGAATTTAGTGACCTTCTCGATGAGGTTGAGGCTATTGTTTATTCGGGTACGAAATTAAATATAGACTACTTCCTCGATGAAATTATGGACGAAGATCACTTGCTTGACATTTACGATTACTTTAAAGAATCGACAACCGATGGCGTGGAGGATGCCTTGGCAGAACTAGGTGACGAGTTTACGGAAGAAGAAGTCCGTTTGGTTCGTATCAAGTTCTTCTCTGAAATGGCGAATTAATAGTTTAATAAAGTGGGCGGTGCTCAATCTGATCAGGATTAAAAAAATCATACTGAAAAGATTGAGCACCGTTTATTTTTGTCTTTTTAATAAAAAAAGTAGGGCCGTAGTCTATAAGGCTGGAATAAAAAGCGTATATTTGCACGCAATAAATTTTAAACGCATACTTTTATGTCATTTATTGCTGATAAGATTGTTATGGACGGATTAACCTTTGACGATGTCTTGTTAATCCCCGCTTATTCTGAAGTTTTACCGCGCACTGTCGATTTAACGACAAAGTTTTCCAAAAACATTGAACTCAAAATCCCCTTTGTAACAGCTGCAATGGACACTGTTACCGAGGCCAAAATGGCTATTGCCATTGCCCGCGAGGGAGGAATTGGTGTAATCCATAAAAACATGTCGATAAAGGACCAGGCGAAGCAAGTTGCTATCGTGAAGCGCGCTGAGAATGGCATGATTTATGATCCTGTTACCATCATGCAAGGCTCTACCGTTTATGACGCGTTGGCGTTGATGGCGGAATATAAAATCGGTGGAATTCCGGTTGTGGATAATGATAAGAAACTGGTGGGAATTGTTACTAATCGTGACCTTCGTTTCGAACGCAATATGGACAAACGTATCGACGAGGTTATGACGAAGGAGAACTTGGTGACTACCAATCAATCTACCGACTTGGAATCGGCTGCTCAAATACTACAACAATACAAAATTGAGAAACTTCCTGTAGTCGATAAAGACGGAAAGCTTATCGGATTGGTTACCTATAAAGATATTACCAAAGCAAAAGACAAGCCCATGGCTTGCAAAGACTCGAAAGGACGTTTGAGAGTTGCGGCAGGCGTTGGCGTAACGGCCGATACGTTTGAACGCATGCATGCTTTAGTGACAGCAGGTGCCGATGCCATTGTTATCGATACGGCTCATGGACACTCCAAAGGAGTTATTGACGTATTAAAAGAGGCGAAACAAAAATACCCCGAAATAGATATTGTGGTAGGTAACATTGCAACGGGTGATGCTGCCAGGATGTTGGTGGAAGCTGGTGCCGACGGTGTGAAAGTTGGTATTGGTCCGGGCTCTATTTGTACCACTCGTGTTGTGGCAGGAGTAGGGGTACCTCAACTTTCGGCTGTATATGAAGTTTCCAAAGCATTGCAGGGAACCGGCGTACCGTTAATTGCCGATGGTGGTTTGCGTTACTCGGGTGATGTGGTGAAGGCATTGGCTGCCGGTGGTAACTGTGTGATGATAGGATCCTTGGTTGCCGGAACAGAAGAAAGTCCGGGCGAAACGATTATCTTTAACGGAAGAAAATTCAAATCATACAGAGGCATGGGCTCTCTGGAAGCAATGGAAAACGGATCAAAAGACCGTTATTTCCAAAGTGGAGAGACTGATGTTAAAAAGCTGGTACCCGAAGGTATTGCGGCTCGTGTTCCTTACAAAGGTTCGCTTTTTGAAGTTATTTATCAGCTTACCGGCGGACTCCGTGCAGGGATGGGATATTGCGGTGCTCAAGACATTCATAAATTGCATGATGCCAAGTTTACACGCATTACCAATGCAGGAGTAATGGAAAGTCATCCTCATGACGTTACCATTACGAGTGAATCTCCTAACTATAGCCGTCCGGAGTAAGGTATAACTATCTTTAAAAATATAAGAGAGCACAAAGACGCAGGTCGCTTACGGACTAATGTGTTTTTGTGCTTTTTGTCTGATATATACATCGTTTTAATGTTTAGAGCAAATCTTCTATAATATGAAAAAGCTTGTTTTATTGTTTCTGGTATGGCTTGGCTGTGGTGTGAATGCGTTCTCTCAATCGGATCCTGTTCTTCTGCGGGTGAATGGTGAAGTAGTAACACGTTCTGAGTTTGAGTATAGCTTTCATAAAAACAATAGCATGGCTATGCTTGAGAAAAAAACACCGGAAGAGTTTTTAGATCTTTATATCGATTACAAATTGAAAGTCAGTGCGGCCAGGTCTGCCGGCATGGACACCACTCAATCATTTAAAGAAGAACTGGCAAGTTACAGAAGATTCCTGGCAAAGTCCTATTTGACAGATACTGCTGCCGAAGAAGAGCAAGCCCGTAAACTATACGATGACATGAAAAACAGCGTGTCGGTGAGTCAGGTTCAGGTGATGCACATTTTTAAATACCTTCCACAAAATGCATCGGCTACCGCAATCAGAAATGCTTCAAGTAAAATGGACTCTATATACAGACTGTTGAGGAACCATTCCACTGCCGACTTCAGTCAATATGTTGCTCAGTATTCCGACGATAAAAATAAGTTTTGGGTTAGTTGGCTGCAAATGCCCGAAGAATTTGAGAAGGTAGCTTTTGCCTTGAATAAAAATGAATTTTCAGAGCCCTTCTTTTCTCCCCAAGGAATTCACATTGTGAAAGTGCTTGATTCCAAATCAATCCCCCCTTTCAAAGAAATGCGCGGTGAGTTGATCCGCCGTCTTAATAACCGATATAAAACAACCTCCATTAGCGACCCGGTTGTAGAGAAGCTAAAGAAAGAATATCAGTTTGTGTCATACGAAGAAAATGTAAGCGAATTGATGCGCCAGGGCCAAACTGATCGTGTTCTTTTTAAAATTGGAGAGAAAAGTTACTCCGGTCAGGACTTCCTGTTATTTTCAAAGAACCATCCGCGTGAATTGAATTTGCAATACCATGATTTCGTTGTTAAGTCCTTGCTTGATTATGAGGATGAGCGTTTAGAACAAAAATACCCCGACTTTAAATACCTGATGATGGAATACCGAGACGGTATTTTAATCTCTGAAATATCCAATCGCGAAGTTTGGGGCGATCATCTTGATGACGAGGCAGAACTGGAAGAGTTCTTCCGGACGCATAAGAAAGATTACTATTGGCCCACACCTAAATTCCGGGGCATTGTGGTAATGTCTCAACAAAAGAAACCGCTCAAACTAATCAAGAAAGCGATTAAGAAAAGAGACTTTGACGAATGGGAAACGTCGCTCAAGGAAAAGCTGACTCCCGAGCAGCTGTTAAATGTACAATATGAACTCGGTCTTTTTGCTGCCGGAGAAAATAAATATGTTGACTATTTTATTTTTAAGAAAGAAAAAGATGTACCTTTGGGCCCATTCCCCTATGTGAACGTATGGGGCGAAAAGATCAAAGGACCCGAGAAATATGAGGATATGCGCGGACCTGTAATGTTTGATTATCAATTGTTTTTAGAGCAGGAATGGGTAAAGAAACTACGTTCCAAAGGCAAAGTTGAAATAAACCAAGAGGTTTTAAAAACAGTTAATAATCACTGATATAAATATTATTGCGTTATCTTCGTATATTGAAATTTGACAAACAGCAGTTGCAATGAGATTTTTTTTATTTGCGATCATTCTCTTTTCTTTTTTTTCCTGCTCAGAGAAGCAGGAACATAAAGGAAAAACCCCTTTGGTAGAAGTCAACGGCATGTTCTTGTATAAGGAAGATGTTGTGAAATCTACTCCTGTTGGTTTGAGTGCAGCTGATAGTTTGCGTTTCGTGAAAGATTATATCCGAAAGTGGTCGGAGTCTGTTTTGTTATATGAAAAAGCGAAGAATAACATACCGGACAACGAAGAAATAGAACGAATGGTCAATAACTATAAACGAGACCTGATTGTGAACGCTTACCAGTCTGAATTGCTGAATCAGAAACTGAATGCAGATACCACCAATCAGGCTTTGGTTGACTATTACGAAATCAATAAAGGACTATTTGTTCTTGAAGAACCTGTGCTGAAGGGACTTTTTATCAAAGTACCGTTGCACGCTCCTCAATTGGTCAAGGTCCGCCAATGGTACCAGAAGGATACACCCGAGACGGTTGACCATTTGGAAAAGTATAGCTTACAGAACGCTGTCAGTTACGAGTATTTTTATGATAAATGGGTCTCGGCTTCAGAGGTTTTAGAGAAATTGCCACAACATATCTCTTTGACCGGCAAACGCAAAATGGAGTTGAAGGATACGGCTTACCATTATTTTTTAAATGTAACTGACTTTTTGGATAAAGGAGAATTGGCTCCGTTTGACTTTGTGCAAGTAAAGGTGAAAGAGATGTTGATGAATCACAGCAAACAAACTTTTATCAAAGAGTTGAAAGAGAATCTTTATCAGAAAGCTGTTGAAAACGGTGAAATAATAAATTATTAAATACACAGAATGAAGAAGTTGGTTAACTTTAAGTTTGTCGTTTTATTTGCCCTGTTAATGCTGGCAGGATCAGTGATGTATGGGCAAGATCATGTTATAGATGAGGTTGTTTGGGTTGTTGGCGACGAAGCAATCCTGAAATCGGATGTTGAAGAGGCAAGAATGAATGCGCAGTACGAAGGGCGTAAGTTTGAGGGCGATCCTTATTGTGTTATTCCCGAAGAACTGGCCATACAGAAATTGTATTTGCATCAGGCGGTGCTCGATAGTATTGAAGTGTCGGAAAGTGAAGTTCTTCAGCGCGTGGAAATGATGACCAATCAGTACATTCAAATGATTGGTTCCAAAGAAAAGATGGAGGAATATTTTAATAAAACTGCTACGCAAATCAGAGAAGCGATGCGTGAGAATGTCAAGAACGGATTGACAGTTCAGAAGATGCAGCAGAAACTGATCGGTGATATTAAGATTACTCCGGCTGAGGTTCGCCGTTATTTCAAAGACCTTCCGCAAGATAGTGTGCCGTATATACCTACCCAGGTTGAAGTTCAAATTATTACTTCGCAACCTAAAATTCCATTGGACGAAATAGAAGATGTGAAGAGACGATTAAGAGAATATACCGATCGTGTAAACAAAGGTGAGATGGATTTCTCAACTCTTGCTCTTTTATATTCTGAAGACAAAGGTTCTGCCATGCGCGGTGGTGAAATCGGGTTCAAAGGTCGCGGAGAACTTGTTCCTGAATACGCCAATGTGGCATTTAACTTACAAGACCCCAAAAAAGTATCGAAGATCGTTGAGTCGGAGTTTGGCTTTCACATCATTCAGTTGATTGAAAAAAGAGGTGACCGTATCAATACCCGTCACATCCTTTTGAAACCGAAAGTGAATGAGAAAGATTTAACGTCGGCCAGAGCTCGTCTGGATTCTATTGCCGATGACATCAGAAAGAATAAGTTCAGTTTTGATGAAGCGGCTTCTATTATTTCGCATGACAAAGATACCCGTAATAACCACGGATTGATGCCTAACCCTCAGACCAACACTTCTAAATTCGAGATGCAACAGTTGCCTCAGGAAATTGCAAAAGTAGTTGACGGCATGAACGTAGGTGAGATATCTAAGGCTTTCACGATGGTGAATGAGAAAGATGGTAAAGAAGTATGTGCCATTGTAAAACTGAAAAGCAGAATCAACGGACACAAGGCTACTATTACGGATGATTATCAGAATCTAAAAGAAATAGTGATGGATAAACGCCGTGAGGAGATGCTCGAAAAGTGGATCGTTGAAAAACAAAAACATACGTACGTTCGTATCAATGATAATTGGAAGAATTGCTCGTTTAAGTATCCGGGTTGGATAAAAGACTAAATATGAGATGTAAGCAATCTTTTTAGTATGCTAATGAATAAAAAAAAATCTTTTATAATCAGGCATAGATTTCTCTTGGTGAGTCTTCTATGCCTGTTTGGCGTATGTGTCGTGGCACAAGTGAAACCGGCTGCCGGTCAGCAGAAAAAGGTGGAGAAGAAAAGCGACGATTCTGCCAAGAACAAGAAGGGAACTGCCAAAAAGAAGCCTGTCGACAAAAGGAAACGGGTGGACTTGCTTCATGCCGATGAGGCGCAGGCCGATAAGTTGCTGCGACCGGATGTTCAGGTGCTCATCGGTTCGGTGAAGTTGCGCCACGACAGTATGTATATGTATTGCGACAGTGCCCTCATTTACGAAAAAACAAATTCGGTGGAAGCGTTTAGCAATGTCCGCATGGAACAGGGTGACACGCTGTTTATATACGGAGATTATTTGAATTATAATGGCGAAACTCAGTTGGCCATGCTCCGCGAAAATGTGAAGTTGATCAATAGAAAGACTACCCTTACCACGGACAGTTTGAATTACGACCGTTTGTACAACTTGGGCTACTACTTTGAAGGGGGAACGCTGACGGATGAAGAGAATATTCTGACATCCGACTGGGGGGAATACAGTCCGGCAACCAAAATAGCGGTTTTCAATCACGAGGTAAAGCTCGCCAATCCAAGATTTACCTTGTACTCAGATACGTTGAAGTATAGTACGGATAGCAAAATAGCTACTATATTGGGTCCGTCGAACATCGTAAATGAAAAGAATCACATCTATTCCGAAAGAGGTTTTTATAATACGGCTAAAGACCAGGCACAACTCCTGGATCGTTCCGTGCTGACCAACGAAGGGAAAAAGCTGGTGGCCGATAGCTTGTTTTATGATCGCAAAACAGGATACGGTGAAGCCTTTTACAATGTAGTGATGAACGATACCATCAACAAAAACATGTTGACGGGCGACTATTGTTTTTACAATGAACTCACCGAATCGGCTCTGGCTACCCAAAAAGCAGTGGCTATTGACTATTCGCAAGGCGATAGCCTGTTTATGCACGCCGATACACTCAAAATGAATTCTTATTTTGTGAAAACAGACTCGGCCTATCGTGAAATGAAAGCCTACCACAAAGTCAGAATCTTCCGAAAAGACATTCAGGGCGTATGCGACTCTTTGTTGTTCAGCTCCAAGGACTCTTGCCTGAGAATGTATCACGATCCGATTATCTGGAACGAGAAACAGCAACTGCTGGGCGAAGAGATAAACGTTTACATGAATGACAGTACAATCGACTGGGCACATATCATCAACCAGGCGTTGACGGTTGAACAGAAAGATTCGATACATTATAATCAGATATCCGGCAAGGAAATAAAGGCTTACTTCCAAGGTGGAGAAGCCCGGAAGATTGACGTGATAGGGAATGTCCTGGTGATTTATTATCCGGAAGAAAAAGACAGTACCATGATTGGAATGAATACATCGGAAACCAGCTTGCTCAATTTGCACCTGATGAATCGTAAGATGGAGAAGATGGTGATGAGTCCCAAGTCGAACGGAACGCTTTATCCGATGGATCAAATTCCGGTAGATAAAATGAAACTGCCCACTTTTGTGTGGTTTGATTACATCCGGCCGCAGAATAAAGAAGATATATTTAACTGGAGAGGCAAAAAAAGTGGGGAAACGTTACGAAAAACAACTCGAAAACCTGTAACTTCACCCAAGAGAGAACTAAATAAATTGAATTGATATGGGAATGTTCGGCATTAGGAAACCGCGTGGTTTCAATCATCAGTATATATATGTTGATGAACGCAAGGAGAAACTGACTAAGATGGAGGAGGATGCGAAGCGTGATTTAGGAATGTTGCCCGAAAAAGAATTCTCGCCCGAAGACATCAAAGGTAAGTTTGTTGAGGCTACTACTCATTTAAAACGTAGAAAACAGAGTGGACGCAAACCCATTCATGTAGGTCTTATAATAATCATCATCGCTTTGTTGATTTATCTTTGGCACTATTTGCTGACAGGAAGCTGGAGTTTTTAATTCCCCGCTGTTAGCTTTTATTGATCCACTTTTCATTTCAAACAAATAGAAGGAATTTTAGCATATGAGTGACGTAATTCGTCTTTTGCCGGATTCTGTAGCCAATCAGATCGCAGCAGGAGAAGTTATTCAACGTCCCGCATCCATTGTGAAGGAGCTGGTCGAAAATGCAATTGATGCGGAGGCAAGTAATATATATGTGTTGGTAACCGATGCAGGGAAAACCTGCATTCAGGTTATTGATGATGGGAAAGGTATGTCGGAAACCGACGCCCGCCTTTCTTTTGAGCGCCATGCAACTTCTAAGATTCGGGAAGCATCGGATCTTTTTGCTTTGCGTACCATGGGCTTCCGCGGGGAGGCATTAGCCTCTATTGCTGCCGTTGCACAGGTGGAACTCAAAACCCGTCCCGCGTCTGAGGAAGTTGGAACTAAAATAGTCATTGCAGGTTCCAAGTTCGAGAGTCAGGAAGTTGTTTCTTGCCCCAAAGGAAGTAACTTTTCAGTGAAAAACCTCTTCTTCAACATCCCGGCACGGCGTAAGTTTTTAAAGGCAAACTCTACGGAACTAAGCAATATACTGGCCGAGTTTGAACGCATTGCGCTGGTCAATCCCGACGTGTCTTTGTCGTTGTACAGCAATGATGCAGAAGTATTCAATCTGCCTGCCTCTTCGTTGCGCCAACGAATATTGTCTGTTTTCGGGAAGAAATTGAACCAGCAATTGCTGACGGTCGACGTAGATACTACGATGATAAAAGTTTCCGGTTTTGTTGCGAAGCCCGAGACTTCACGCAAGAAAGGAATGCATCAATATTTCTTTGTGAACGGACGCTACATGCGGCATCCTTATTTTCACAAAGCCGTAATGGATGCCTATGAACAGTTGATACCCGCGGGCGATCAGATTACTTATTTCTTATATTTTGAGGTCGATCCCGCTAATATTGATGTGAACATACACCCCACGAAAACAGAAATAAAGTTCGAGAATGAGCAAGCCATCTGGCAGATTCTGGCTGCAGCGGTTAAAGAGTCATTGGGAAAGTTCAGTGCGGTTCCTTCCATTGACTTTGATACGGCCGACATGCCCGATATTCCGGCTTTCGAACAAGCGGCACCTGTTGAATCTCCCAAGGTACATTACAACTCAGATTATAATCCGTTTAAGTCGTCGGCCTCATATTCCCGTCCCAGCGTGAATTGGGAAAACCTTTATGGCGGACTTCAGAAGGCGGACACGCATGTAGAGCCCGATACGACCGATCATTTTTCCGATTCTGTACGCACCGAAAGTGCGGAAACAGGATCCGTGTTCTCGTCGGCCTTTAACAATACAGATCATGCTGTTGAGAAAGCTAATCAGCACTTGCAGATTAAAGGGCGCTACATTTTAACATCGGTAAAATCAGGCCTGATGATCATTGATCAGCACAGAGCCCATGTGCGTATTCTTTTTGATCGTTACATTACGCAGATCACCAACCGGCAAGGTGAAGGACAGCGAGTGCTGTTCCCGGAAATCATTCAGTTGCCGGCATCCGAAGTCGTCGTTTTGGAAGGCATCATGGACGATTTGTCGGCTGTAGGTTTCGAACTGACCAATCTGGGAGGAGGAAGTTTTGCGGTCAACAGCATCCCGTCGGGTGTAGAAGGGCTCGATCCTGTGCAACTGGTTCGTAACATGGTTCACACTGCCATGGAAAAAGGCAACGACGTGAAAGAAGAAATACAAAACGTATTGGCACTGACTTTGGCCAAAGCCGCCGCTATAGTTTACGGCCAAGTGCTGACACCCGATGAGATTACCGGTTTGGTGGATAATTTGTTTGCGTGCGAAACTCCTAATTATACGCCGGATGGCAGCGTGGTTATTTCAACCATTAAAGACGATGATATAAACAAGCTCTTTAAATAACGTGAGTAGCACCTTGGTTATGAATTGAAAAATCCCCTTATTTTAGCTCTGTTTCAGGAATTGAAAAGAGAAAAATAAGGGGATTTCCTTGTATGTAGCGACGATTAAATTCTGAATCCGATCGTCTTCCTAACCTCTTCTAATGTTTTCGAAGCACTTTCTCCGGCTTTCTCGGCACCAATCTTTGCCACCCGATCCAAGAATTCAATGTCCTGAGAGTATTCATTGATCCGTTCGCGTATCGGAGCATTGAATTTGGCAATGTCTTCCGCCAATTGCTTTTTCAGATCACCATACCTGATAGAACAGTCGTTCCATTTCTCGTCAAAGTATTGATAAGTATCTTTGGTCGAAACAATATCAAGAAAGGTGAAAAGGTTTCTGATAACCTCGGGCTTTTCGCTGTTGGGCGTAGTAGGACCCGAATCGGTCACCGCTTTCATTACCTTTTTGCGAATAGTCTCCGCATCATCCATCAGATAAATGCAATTACCTTCTGATTTTCCCATTTTACCGGAACCGTCGAGACCCGGAATCTTCACCGCCTGACTGGCAAGAGAGAACGACTGAGGTTCGGGAAACAATTCCGTTTCATACATGGTGTTGAAGCGGCGGGCAAATTTGCGGGCCATTTCCATGTTCTGCTCCTGATCCTTACCAACGGGCACCTTAACAGCTTTGTGTATCAAAATGTCGGCAGCCATTAACGTCGGATACGTTAATAATCCGGCATTCACATTATCGGGTTGCTTCCTTGCTTTCTCTTTGAACGTGGTACACCTTTCCATCTCACCCAGGTAAGCATTCATGTTGAGGTAAAGATATAATTCAAGTACCTCCTTCACGTCACTTTGCACATATATAGTCGCTTTTTCCGGGTCGATGCCACATGCCAGATATTCAGCCAGAATGGTTCTCGAACTTTTAATGATATCTTCGGGTCTGGGGCGAGTGGTTAACGAGTGCCAATCTGCTATAAAGAAAAAACAATTATATTCATTCTGCATTTGCAGAAAACTCTTCACTGCTCCAAAATAGTTACCCAAATGTAGATTACCGGTAGGGCGAATTCCGCTAACAACTGTTTCCATAAATATCTTTAATTCAAATTTGACTGCAAAATTACACAAAAAGATTGAGATGAGGGCTCATTTTAGTGAATTTGCGCAAGTATTTGCGGCTAAACTGTTCGCTCTTGCGCATGCTAAAGCGGTGCCCTCACGGTGCTACGTTGTGAGGTAAACCGATTGGTTCTTTGATTTAGGATAATAATAGTCAACTCTTATGGATGTGATAGTCTTTATATTTCAACGAATGGCAGTTGACATTGGTAAGTGTAGTGAGAAAGAACTACAACAGGGCGGCGCTTCTTGTCTTGTTGATTTATTCGGTCAAATGGCTGTAGGTTACTCTTTTGGTTTACACGTTTTGAAGTGAGTTTCCCGGTAGCAAACTGTTAGTTTCGTCGTGAGAAAATCTGAGTTTCCTACTGATGAAACTTGGAGTTTTCCACGATGAAACTCAACGTTTTTACCCATAAAACTCTGATTACAAGCCATTTGTGATGATAAACATGCTGTGTGCAATTAATCAGGCAAAGATAAGGACAAAAAGAAAGCCAATACTTTCATCGTTCATAAAACGAGAGCAGTAAAATAAATGGTCTTTTATTGATTAAGGCAAGTCGCTTCTACCTAAAAACAACCACCCAGTATTGAAGCACAAAAAGGGACTTATCAATGCGCAATGAGTGTTTTTTGATGATTTACTAAGCCGTTTTTTGCTGTTTTGCATCCAAAAGCATTCAAAACAGCTCAAACGTCGGCTCTTTTTGGGTTAATTGTAGTTAATGAATCTATATAACTAGCTAAAAGTGATAGATAGTGATAGTGAAATAGCTGTTTTAGTGGTAGATATCTTTTACTGTCACTCTTCTGTATACCCTATAAAAAGGGCATTTTGAATAAGTTAGTGAGGGTAAGTGATGGTAAACCGCGCTTTTTATTTGCTGGGAAGAGAGTCGTGAAAACAAGCCAAGGAAAAATGTACGGTTTTTAAAATGCTTTTGATGGTCAATATTTTGTATGTATTCTAAAAAGTAATGCATGATGAACGAAACATCTGTTGAGGGCTCTTTGTTTTTTATGCAGGAAAAAGTTTATATTTGCTTTTATAACCCCTAAACGATACCATAGTTATGCTGATACTTCTATCTTGTGCCAAAACGATGACGGCTGTTTCCAAAACAAAAGTTCCTTTTTGTACCACGCCGTTGTTTCAGTTGAATGCAACTGAGATTGCTTTGCAGATGACTCAGTACTCTGTAGAAGAACTGGAAGCGTTGCTCCGCGTGAACGGGAAAATCGCATTGGAAAATTACAAGCGATATCGGGTTTTTCACGATCATGAAGAAACGGCTTTGCCGGCTATACTGGCATATACGGGAATTGTTTTTAAACGGCTCGATCCTGCAGGTTTCAATCCGGATGATTTTGCCTATGCACAAAAAGCATTACGGTTTACCTCGTTTTGTTACGGTTTGCTGCGCCCGCTCGATCAGATTAAGAATTATCGTTTGGAGGGAGATGTGAAATTGCCGGTGGCGGCCGACCGCACGCTCTTTTCGTATTGGAAAGACTTGTTGACCGATTTGTTTATTGACGAGATTAGGCAAAATGGCGGAACGCTTGCCTATTTGGCCAGTGATGAAATGCGCGGACTGTTTCATTGGGATAAAGTGTTGAGTGCCGTAAAAGTCATCACCCCCGAATTTCATATCTGGAAAGGAGGGAAGCTTTCTACCGTTGTGGTGTACACCAAAATGGCTAGGGGAGAAATGGCTCGCTATATTATAAAGAACCGAATGACGGATCCTGAAACTTTAAAAGCCTTTTCGTGGGAAGGTTTTGAGTACAACGCCTCTTTATCCGATGATAATAAGTTGGTGTTTACCTTGGGCGTTGGTTGAACCCTAAAAAATAGAATCTATATTTGTCTGATAATCAGCTTGTTTTTCGTTAGAAGAAAAATAAGTTATAAAAATAATGGGATTATATTTTGGAGTTTTCAGCAAAAGCTATATCTTTGCATCGCTTTTGAAACGAGAATGTATCGGGCGTTTAGCTCAGCTGGTTCAGAGCATCTGCCTTACAAGCAGAGGGTCGGCGGTTCGAACCCGTCAACGCCCACACCGATTTCTCGTTTTAAATATAAAAAGGGCGTTTAGCTCAGCTGGTTCAGAGCATCTGCCTTACAAGCAGAGGGTCGGCGGTTCGAACCCGTCAACGCCCACATCAAAAAAAGTCTTTTAATGGGCTGATAATCAAAGGAATACAAAGGGGCTTGAGCTTGTGCGATTTGCATAGGTTCGAGTCTTTTTTTATATCTACCCCTTGTTTTTAGCTATTTTGGGGCATATAAAATAGGATTCTCTTATAACTATTTTATAACTCGTCATGCAAGTTGCCTTTTTATTACAACAAAAGCGATTATGGCAACATTTAAAGCGGTTATTTTTACAGGAGGCAAACATATTAAGCAAGATGGCACTACGAACATAAAGATACGTATTTACCATAATGGCTCACCTCAGTATGTACCTACTCAATATTATGTAAAGCCCGATGAGATGGGAGATGATGGTACAATCGTATCATCATCTGAAAGTAGTGATATACTGAATTTCGAGTTAGGGCAGCTAATACAGCGTTTTAGAGGTATTTGTATAAAACTAGGAACGTCAAGAACGGCAAAAATGAGCTGTAAGGAGTTAAAAGAGGAAATAGAAAAATACGCAACACCGGATTCTGAATATATTGATTTTGTTGCATTTTCGAGGGCAATAATCTCAAAAACGGTTAAAAGAAAGACGGCAGAATGGTATGAATCTTCTTTAAATGCATTAATAAATTTTCTTGGAACTGAGAGAATTGACGTCAAAGATATAAAAAACAGGACACTTGAAGAGTTCATGGTTTACCTGATGGGTAGGAAGATTATAATTAAGAGCAAGACAAAAGGTTCTCCGGATCAAACTAGGCTAATGGAGCCGGGAACTATTAATAACTATCTTCGAGGAATCAGATCTTTATATAATAAGGCTAAAAAGGAGTATAATAATGAGGATTACGATATTATTAAGATTCCTAATAATCCATTTTCAAAAATAACGATCCCCGAATATGTGCGTAAGAGAAAGAATTTATCTATTGATGACATCTTGAAAATACGGGATGCCAAGTTTGATCGCGAGCGTACTAATATGGCCAGAGATGTATTCATGATGTTATTCTATATGATGGGGATTAACATGAATGACTTTTTTTCAATCGTACAGGAATCTTATGGGCGTATTGTTTATGAACGCAGTAAAGTGACTACGATTGAAAATAAAAGGCGCTTGACTTTATCTATTAAGATTGAGCCTGAATTGAGGCACTTAATTGATAAATACAGCAACGGAACATTCTTATCCTATTTTCGCATGAGGTATTCAGATTATAACAATTTTCTGAAAGCTGTAAATAAGGAGCTCAAAGAAATTTCTAAAGAATTAAATCTGGGTGTTCCTCTATCTACCAACTGGGCACGCCATTCGTGGGCTAGTATAGCACGTAACAGGGCTTGTGTAGCTAAAGCGGATGTAGACTTTTGCCTTGGGCACGTCAATAATGATTATAAGATGGCCGATATCTATATTGATATTGATTATGGTGTTTGCGATCGTGCAAATCGTGCCGTATTAGATTTGCTGAAAAAGGCTTCAGAAAAAAAAGAAGCAAAAAAAGAAGCAATTTATTTGCATTTATAAAAAGAATACCTATATTTGCATCCGTATAAGGGCTTGAGCTGATTTCTGAAAAGAAGTCAGCTTTTCTTGTTTGTACTCCGAAACTATTCTATTTTATATGCTATGTGCCTTTAAATCACTTAATTATGGCACATATTATTGTATCCAAAACAGAGCTTTATAGCAAGCTATCAATTGTTTCAAAAATCATCAGTGGAAAAAATACGCTACCTGCGTATGATAATTTTCTTTTTGAAGTAGACAACGACTCACTTGTAAAGGTGATAGCCGGGGAAGATGGCGGACAATTATCTGCTAATATAGATTGCACAGCTGAAAACTTGTCCGGTACCTCATTCATGCTCAATGCCAAGACTATTCTTGACGGTCTTAAAGATATTCCTGAACAACCTCTTAAAATCGAAGTTGATACGAAAACCGTTTGTGTAAGGTATTCGAATGGACGCTTTGAAATGGCTGCTTATGATTCGTCTGAATATCCAAAGATAGCAATCAACTCTCCGGAGCCTCCTTATTCCATTCTTGGCTCAAAATTCCTATCAGGACTTAGGCAGGTCCAATTCTGTTGTGCGAATGATGAACTTCGCCCGGTGATGAATGGTGTCTTTCTTGATAAAGAGAGTGACCGAATTACTTTTGTCGCCACAGATGGTAGCTCATTAGCTTTATATGAAGAAAAGGTTGATTTTCAGAGAAAAGATAAATCATCCTTTATTCTGCCAGGTAAAATGGCGAGGATCTTATCAAAGATAACTTCGGCTGCCGAAGATGTTCTTATAAGTATTGGCTCAGATAATGTCTCATTTGAGTTTGCTTCTTTTGTACTTATATGTCGAATGGTAGAAGGCCGTTACCCCAATTACAGATCTGTTATTCCTGATAACCAAAATAAGGCTCGTTTGGCAAAGGATTCTTTGCTGTCTGCCCTGAAAAGAGTTTCAGTCTTTAGTAGTACTAGCTCATCTTTGGTCATTCTAAAATTTGATTCCAATAAAATCACGTTATCCGGAAGGGACTACGCTTTTTCGTATTCTGCTGAAGAGTCTGTAGACCTCATTTCCTATGATGGTAGTAAGATTGAAATCGGTTTTAATAGTAACAAGCTTATTGACCTACTCTCTAATGTTCCCACTGAAGAAGTGATAATCAGTTTAAATGATCCTTCCAGAGCCGGCGTTATTACTTGCCCGGATGAATCCTCAATTACTTATCTACTTATGCCATTATCCATTAATCAATAAACAGCTATGAAAACAACAAATCATTTCAAAAATACAATCCAATCATACTTAGAGGACCGTGCAAAGAGTGATGAACTCTTCGCCGCTTCCTATGCGAAACCTAATAAGAACATAGACGAGTGCTGTAACTTCATTTTAGGCGAGGTGCAAAAGTCCGGATGCAATGGGTTCTCGGATGATGAAATTTTTGGCATGGCCGTACACTACTACGACGAAGACGACATCAAAAACGTTAAGCCGGCTAATGCCAGGGTGGTTGTGAACCATACCATTGAATTAACCGAGGAGGATAAGCGCAAAGCTAAAGAAGCTGCTCTTAAGGAGTACGAGGCTAAAGAGATCAAGAAGATTGAAGAAGCCCGCAAAAAGAAGCTGGATAAGAAAGCTGAGAAAGTGGCTAAACAAGAAGTCGCACCATCATTATTTGATTTTGAAGAATGAAAGCAAGGACTAGATTACAACATCAAGTATTGGCACTTAGTCAAGGCTTGCGCAGCATAGAGCAATATATGCTTACATGGGCCAAAGTAGATTGCCTAGAGCATAAAGGATTTGCGACTAAAACGCGTGTTATCTGCATGGACTGTGGCAATTCTTTTTCTCCGGAATTAGTAAGCCGGAAGAAAGCAGTTTGCCCTCACTGCAATACTAAGTTAAAGATAGAACAGACAAGGAAAAGGACGGATGAACAGCGAACTTATATCGCATCTGCCGAACTGTATGGAGAGTTTCAAGTTATACGGAACTTTGAGCTACGTTCTTATCATAAGTCCGGTGAAGCTGCAAGCTATTACATCTCTGAAATATTGCAGCATTGGATGTTATCTAATGGCAAAAGAGAAGTTGTTGCTCGCAGGCATACTGTTAATTGGTATTGCGATTCATGGGGTGGATATATGGAGATACAAGACAAAAGTAATGAACGAAGATATGATGTATACCCTAAAAAGTTTCATCCAAGTTCAGTATTCAAAGCTGAGTATAGAAAGTATGGTATAGACAAAAATCTGGAAGGATTGACTTTTCTGGAAGCAATCAAACTTCTACCTAAAAGCCCAATAGCGGAAACCCTTTTAAAGGCAAAACAATATGATTTATTAAATCACTGCCAAGGTTATAGAGGTCGAGTTGATAGATATTGGCCATCTATTAAAATTTGCCTCCGGAATAAATATCGCATTAAAGATGCTACCATGTGGTTTGATTACCTGCAGCTGCTTGAACGTTACGGCAAAGACTTACGAAACGCTTTTTATGTGTGCCCTAAAAGTCTAAAAAAGGCTCATGACGGCTATGTTGCAAAGAAAAAGCGAGATGATGAAAAAGAAAGGAAGCAAAGGGATATGCAAAAGTTGCTTGCACTTAAAAAAGCAGCTGAAGATTACGTGAAAGATAAATCTGTGTTTTTTGATTTAAAGATTTCGGACGGAACGATAGTCATTGTTCCACTTAAGAGTGTGGAAGAGTTTAAAGAGGAAGGTGATAGAATGCACCATTGTGTCTTTACCAATGAGTATTTTAAAAAGAAGGACTGTTTGATTCTATCAGCTCGTATCGAGAAGAAACCAATTGAGACAATTGAGATCAATCTCAATACATTGAAAATAGTTCAATCCAGGGCTGTATGTAACGGAGAGTCAGAACACCACGATCGTATCATCCAGCTAGTGAAGAAGAATATAAACCTGATTCGTCAGAGAATAGCGTAAAACAACGATGACCTATATAGATTACATGAACCAATTTTGGAAGATGAATATGAGTGTTGAATTCAGCTCGAACGAAGCTTTTTTGTACTTCTATCTTTTAAATGAGTGCAATATTCGTGGTTGGCAGAATCCATTTGAGCATCCCAACAAGACAATCGTCCTCGCAACCGGTATGGCAGAAAAGACCGTGATTGAAGTTCGGAATAGATTGCAGCAAAAAGGATTAATTGAATTTGTATCAGGAAAACGTAATGTCAAATCTCCCACTTATTACTTACTTGACGTAAGTAGAAAAGGAAGTAACATGGTAAGTAAAACGGGAAGTAACTTGGTAAGTAAAGAGGTAAGCTCTTATAAGAATAAAGAGATAAGAGATAAGACTCTCTCTCCCACGCGTACGCGAGAAAGCCATGCCGTTGGAGATTTATTTCCAGATAGCGATGTATTTGAAAAATCGCTGGAAGAATGCTTCGATGAGTTAAAAGCAAATCAGCCCTGGAAGGAAACCGTATGCATGAACATTCGAATACGCGATAAAACTTTTATGCCGGCTGATTTTGACCAGTACTTGAAAAGCTTCTTCCAGAAGCTCGCTAACGAGGGTGAGACTAGAAAAGCGCCCAAAGATGCTATGAGCCATTTCTCGAGATGGCTGGATATTAAACTTAAAAGCAAAAAAG
The DNA here is from genome assembly GCF_000428125.1 of Bacteroides graminisolvens DSM 19988 = JCM 15093. Classification (GTDB taxonomy): domain Bacteria; phylum Bacteroidota; class Bacteroidia; order Bacteroidales; family Bacteroidaceae; genus Bacteroides; species Bacteroides graminisolvens. The sequence continues at coordinate 80,587 of NZ_ATZI01000010.1, read as the reverse complement.
ATGGAAAACAACAAGAAAAATGGATCGATACAGCCGATAGGAAGCCTGTTAGGGTGCGTTCGGTCGACCTCTGATGTGCAGATAGCACCAGATCATCAGGAACAGAAGAAACAGGCCGATTTGTTTAAGGCAGCTTGTGTCAAAGAATGCCCCTCGTTTGAAATCAGCGACATAAACAGATCGATCATGAATGAGATTTACCTGTATGCTGTGGGGCGTAGTACGAAGCTAGATTCATCTAAAGGGCTTTGGTTGCATGGCCCTATCGGTACCGGGAAATCAACCATCATTCAAATACTTCGAACGTATGATTTCCTTTCGAAGCTGGATGATGTAGGATGGTTCTCTACCGGGGGATTCTCAATCGTCTCGGCATCATTGGCGGCAAACATGTATGTCAGCAAAGGGCTTGATGGTCTCAATAAGATGACTTACAATGATGCTAAGCCTGTAACGGTTGCCTTTGATGAAGTGGGGCGGGAACCGTATCCGGTGAAACATTTTGGTACGGAAATGAATGTCATGCAGTTTATCTTTCAAACTCGGTATGAGTTGAGATATAAATGCCTGACTCATGTTACCACGAACATGAAGCCTGAAAAGATAGCGGATGTATATGGAGACTACATTGCCGATCGGGTGAATGAGATGTTCAATGTGATTAAGATCGATGGGGAAAGCAGGAGATAAACCGTGAATTACATATCCTGTATACCTGAAAAACTTTATAATTTTATGTCAAGCACAGCAGTGAATAATTACATAGCAAAAAGATACGATAGGTGGTTAGATTATGCATCGTACCATTGTGGCCTAGTAGGTATTTCAGATGAGGCTCATGATGTTTTAAATGAAGTGCTTTGTTCGCTTCTTCAGAAAAGCGACAGGCTGCTCGAAAAACTTCTTTCAACCAAGAAGAATGGATATACAGAACTTGATTTCTTTGTTTTGAGGATGATTAAGCTTAATGTTACGTCGCCGACTTCGCCATATCAGAGTAAATACAAACGGATCCCGGCAGATGATAATGCAGACTATTTACGTATGGACATAGAGGATGTTCCGGACAATGAAATAGATACACCGGGAATTACGCTTGAAAGAATGCATCAGGTACGTGAAGTTTTTGAAAGTCTTGATTTATCACCTCTTGCAAAGCGAGTATTTGAGTTCCATTTCTTCCAAGATAATAATTTCTCTGAATGGGTAGGACCGGAAAGTCAGAAGCAACTTTATGAAATTTACAATGGGGTGCAATCTCTGATTAAGCAGAAATTATCAGGAGAGTTTATCTTCTGATAATTTCTGCTGAAATATTTAAACAATAAAATCGTTGTGATTGTTAGCAATGTGTATTATTATGCGTACCACCCAGATAGTTGTAGATAGCACCTTTTCTCGGTAGTAGCTTCGTCTGGTGTCCACCATCGTGCTAGAGATACACGTATCAACGTGCCACTAGGTATTTGATCTACTGCAGGCTGAAATCCCACATAAGGAATAGATATACTTCCTGCGAATGGAGATGGTCCCAACGCATAACTATAATAGTTTTTTTCAGAATGAGTTGTTCTTGTTAAATTTTTGTCGGATATCCAGAAAGCAACACTCTGTTCTGGTATATTATCCGCATTAATATAGGCACTTCCATTTTGTGTTTTTTTTAGAGATCCCTGAAAGAGTTGTTCTAAATTATCATTACAGATTCTGACTCCTCTTTCTGTTATATACTCTATTAAGTCAGTGTTACTGTTTAGAGTTCTCCTGTATTCCATTGATTGTACAAGAACATCCTCTGAGTGTGGAAGAATAGGATTGCTTCTTGGGGAGAAAGTTACGTTGTATATTTGTCTTACTTCCAAAGTAGAATCACTAGGTTGATGATGTGAGTGATTATCTAGTAATCGTACAAATCTACCATTATTGGCAAGGCCTCCAACACAAACTCCATTCTTCATATGAGTTTTTGAAACAATTAGTACCTCCATGACTATAAGTTTTTTATAAAGTTATTATATTTAAGGTGTAATGCATTTGCTACAATAGATCGGTGACAAGCTTCTGCTGTTTCTTCAACGCAAAATAAGACTACGTTTGTTGCAGCAGAAGAAGTTTCCAAATTTGTTATAAAAGAGTCAAAATCAAAGGTCGATAAAACCTTATTTTTGTATTCTAATTCAAAGTCTTTACTTATTTGAACTCTATTTGATTTTGAAATATTGTCTTTTTTATCTGTTTTCTTTTGAATATTTCGGATTTCAGATGTTGGTGCTAAATTGGGTACGTATAAATACCTGATTCCACATTCTTTTAGTTTTTTCTGTAAATATAGACTGTTTACATAGGCGTATTTCTTTCCTCTTACTCCTCTTCGTTGTCGAATATCACAAAACGTATCAATTTTATTCTCTTTCAGTTTATCAAAGAATGATTGTTCTGTTGAACCGTATACGCCGATAGTGTAAAATCTCATATTCTAGATGTATTTTTTTCTTGATGTTAAATTGTCTTCTCCAAATAGAGTTGTAAGGCCATCTCCTTTTGTTATTTCTGAGATTACCTGTATCTGTGTTTTTTCTTTAGATACACCAATGATATGTCTAAGTTCTATACCAACCTTTTGTAACTCAACTCCAATAAGCTTAGCTCTGTGGCAATCTTTAGGGTTGCTCTCGCTACACATAACACAAACTTTATATTTTTTTTCATTTGCATCTTGAAGGCGTTTTAATCCTTCTATGAAAAAGTCTTTAGTCTTCAGTATGTTATAATCAACTTTATTGTTTTGCGTGTAACATGACCGATCAGAGGGCAATCCTCCCAATGAATCACCCATAAATCCATATTTTATGCCTCGTGTCTCTATTGCCAACTTTAATAATTTTTGATTAAACATCTCGTTGAATTTAGAATATGGTTTTGAACGAATATCAATTAAAAATTCAATCCTAAAGCTTTCTAGCTCCAATATGAAATCGTTGATATCTTTATTGCCATATCCGATAGAGAATATGTTATTTTCTAGTGCCATGAAAACCTGTTATTAATTGAATTAAATATTATCCTCTCTATACAAAAATATGAAAAAAATCGCTTCAAAGTATTCTAAACCTATTATTTTCATAATAATTTTCTCCCTTTTTATATTTTACGATAAAAAGGCATGGAAGATATAAAGTTAGATCCTAAAAACTTTCGTATTCATAACGACCGGAATAAAAATATCATTCGAAAGAGCCTCGAAGATTGTGGAGCCGGTCGTTCTGTCCTGATGGACAAAGAAAACTACCTGATAGCCGGCAACGGTGTGTATGAGCAGGCAAAAGCGCTTGGCATACCGGTGCGTGTTATTGAAACCAACGGAAAAGAGTTAGTAGTAGTTAAGCGCACGGACCTATCTCTTGAGGATGAGCGTCGCAAACTTTTAGCATTGGCAGATAACCATGCTTCGGATACTTCTGAATTCGACATGGACCTAGTTATAGAGAACTTTTCCGAAGAAGTACTGAAAGACTGGGAATTTTCTCTTGATGATATAGACTTATCCGATGAATTGCCCGCATCTACCACAAAACCCAATAATGTAGCTGAAAGATTTATTATTCCTCCTTTCTCTATACTTGATGCCAAGCAGGGAAGATGGCAGGAGCGTAAACGTGCCTGGTTATCTCTAGGTATAAAGAGCGAAGAGGGCAGAGATAAAGAAATTACCTATTCTCGTTCAGCTCAGAATCCGGCAATTTATGAAGTGCGCAACAGAATGCGTGAGAAGCTTGGTTATGATCCTTCATGGGATGAAATAACGGAATATTGCAAAAAGCATGATATTCCAATGCTGGATGGTACCTCTGTCTTTGATCCGGTTCTTTGTGAGCTTGCATACCGATGGTTTAATATTCCTGCAGGAGTTATTCTTGACCCGTTCGCCGGAGGTTCCGTTCGTGGGATAGTAGCTGCAAAATTAGGAATGCGCTATCGAGGAGTTGACTTGCGTCCGGAACAGATTAAAGCAAATTATGAGAATGCGGCAGAAATGCAGCCACCTTTCACGGAGAATGACTGTCTGGTTTGGAAGTGTGGTGATAGTCGTGATATTGATCAGCACTACGCTGGTCTGAAAGCCGATATGATATTTAGCTGTCCGCCTTATGCTGATTTGGAGGTTTATTCAGACGATCCACGCGACTTGTCGAATATGGAATATGAGGAGTTCTTGAATGCCTATAGGACTATAATTCAGAAGAGCTGCTCATTGCTCAAAGAAAACCGTTTTGCCGTATTTGTAATAGGGGAGGTTCGTGGGAAGAATGGAGCGTACTATAACTTCGTCGGCGATACAATAAACGCTTTTCTTGAAGCCGGCTTACATTACTACAACGAGATGATTCTTGCTACACAGATAGGTTCTCTGGCCATGCGCGTGACAAATCAGTTCAACCATTCCCGGAAGATAGGTAAAACGCATCAGAACGTTCTTGTCTTCTTCAAAGGGGACTTGAAACAAATTCCATCGTTATACCCAGAGCTTGATTTCAGGGAAGAGGATTTAATTGGAGAAGATATTTAAAGTAAACTTGTGTGAGATGGAACCCTGAAAGAACGTGAAGAGTAATCGCGATGCTTGGATGTTTTTCTTCGAAGTACAAGGAGATAGGGGTTCCTTGGATTTAATTATTAACTTTGTCGGCATGAAATAAAACTATACCGGCATGCAAACAACAGCATTTATGATCTACAAAGAAGTACTTGAAAAAAGATTGGCTCGCAAAAAAGAACAGCTGGCTAACTTAGAAGGAATAATCAATAGTGGCAGTGAAGTAACTGGTGTTGACAAGCGGAAGTACATAGAATTGAAAGCAGTTGTCAATGAGCTTGAGAACTGCTTAGATATAGCTGAGTCAATGATAAAATTGGAAAAGTAATAAATAATAAAGATATGGATAATTTTATTCTGCTTTTTGATGAGATAAAGGACCTTGCAGTTGAGCAACTGGTGACTAAAATCAAAGAATCGAATAAAATAAAGGTGAAAGATATAAGATTAATTGATCTTCTACATGATAGACGTAGCCTATTAGGGGTTTATATTTTTTTTGATGAAAAGGATATTCCTATTTATGTCGGAAAATCAAGTAGTCGTTCCATCTTGGAGAGGCTTGCATCTCATTTTGATACAAGATCTAATGCGTTCTTTAACAACTTTCTTCGAAAAATAACGGAGAAAGATAAGCTGAATATTAATGATGAGAATCTAAAAGATGCGTATGCGAAAGCTATAAACTTTAATCTTGTATTTTTAGACTACCCGTCCAAAGAACTAATTGTATCCATCGAGAAACAACTAATTAAAGCCTTGAACCCTATATATAATAGAAGAAGATAAACTATTTTGCTGTTAAATAGATTAATAAGGGGAGTTACTGAAAAGTAGTTCCCCTTTTATATTTTAGTTAAAAAAGCAATGGCAAAGTATAACAAAAAAATAGTCGATAATATCTGTGCGCTCATCCGTACCGATAGTTATACTATTGCCGAAATCTGTGAGAAGGTTGGAATCGTCAAAGATACATATTACAGTTGGCTTAAAACAAAATCGGACTTTTCGGACGCTATAAAAAAGGCTGAAGATGAATTTAATGACTTAATAATTGCTGAGGCTAAGAGATCCCTTGTGAAGATGATTCGAGGTTATACGGTTCAGGAAAAGCGGACCGTGACAGCTGACACCGGAAAGAAAGACGATAATGGAAAACCTATTGTCCGAGTAAAGGAGCATGTAGTTACTGATAAACATTACCAACCGGTTCCGGCAGCCGTAATCTTTGCTCTTACCAACCGTGATCCTGATAATTGGAAGAATAGACAGGAGAATAAAGTATCTGGTGAAGTCGGTATTAAGAGCAGCTTGGAAAGCCTGTCCGATGAAGAACTTCAAAAGATTGTTGATGGTGATGAAACAGACCAAGAGAGAAATACTGATTCGTAAAGCCGAAGCAGCAATTATACTGCGCAAGCGAGAGGCCCGGAATAACTTCTGGGCTTATTGCTTATATATGGACCCTAAGTTCTTCGCTAAGCGTCCGTTCTTGAGATTAGTCGCTGAGGCGTTTATGCGTGTTTTCGTTGCTTATTCTAATAATGTGATTTATCGCCTTGCTGTGAGTATGCCACCTCGAGCCGGAAAATCTTACATAACGTCACTTTTCATCTCTTGGATGTTCGGTCACTTCCCGGAAGAATCTGTTATGCGTAATACATGCGCTGATCCGCTATACAATAAACTCTCTTATGATACACGTGATATTATTCGCTCGCGTAAGTATAAAGAAGTCTTTCCTGAAATAAAGCTGAGATCGGATAAACAAAACGTTCACGGTTGGAGTCTTGAAAAGGCCCGGCAGGTATCGTACTTTGGTGCAGGTGTCGGTGGTACTGTAATCGGCTTCGGAGCTTCTATGTTGGCCGTAACGGATGACTTGTATAAATCACTTGAGGATGCATTGTCTGACAACAACAATGAGAAAACGTGGAGTTGGAAGCAAGGTACACACGATTCACGTATTGAAGGCAATTGTTGTTCTATCGATATTGGAACCCGTTGGTCTGCTAATGATGTACTTGGCCGCTTAGAAGAGTCCAGAGATGGTAAATACTACGATGAGATCATTCGTATTCCAGCCTTGGATGAAAATGATAAATCTTTCTGTGAGGACGTGCATACTACCCAGTATTATCATGAGCTAAGAGCCGAAACGGATGATGCAATTTGGGCTGCTGAATATATGCAGGAGCCGTATGAAGCCAAAGGTTTGCTATTCCCGAAATCAGGACTTAAGCGCTTTAAATTAGCAGATGTAAAAGGGCGGCAGCCGGATGGACGTATTGGAGCTACTGATGTGGCAGATGAAGGTGATGACTATTTTAGCTCTCCTTTTGCAGATGTTTTTGGGACAGAACTATACATTACAGACGTATTGTTTACGAAGGATGCTGTTGAAATAACCATGCCACGGTTATCACAAATGATTCTTGATACCGGATGTGATCAGATGCGTATTGAATCAAATAATGGCGGGCGTATATTCTCTATTAGTGTTCGTAAAGAAGTGCAAGCAAAGGATGGTAAATGTATAATTCAGGCTCGCCCAACAACCAAGAACAAAGAGACTCGTATCCTTATGAAATCCGGATGGGTGAAAGCGCACTGCCACTTCTTGGATGAAACGGAGTATGCCAAAGGATCCGACTATTGGTGGTTTATGAAATACCTTACTTCTTACAAGAAAGAAGGAGGTAACGAGCACGATGATGCACCGGATAGTTTGACTATTCTTGCAGAGTTCTTTGAATCACTTGCTGGCAATATCAAGGGTGAGCAGAAAAGAAAAGTTGCTAGAGGGACAGGAATTAGATAAATTTTATATCTTTAGCCGCAAATTTAAAAAGTTTTCAACAATGAATATTTTAGATCTAAAAGCTAAAGCTGAGAAAATAATAGATGACATTAAAAATAATGGTGTTTATCTTAAAGAAAATACCTTGATAGATTATAAGTTAGAGTTGAAACTTAGTCCAGAAGCTAATGAAATCGTGATCTTTCTTAGAAACTTTGCTAAAGACATATTGGCTTTCGCAAATAAAAACGGTGGGATTTTATTTCTAGGTTTTAATGAAGACAAAGCGACTGGAACTATAACTGATGATGGCTTAAAAGAGGATAATATAGTGATATTACAGAAAATTGATTTAAAAAATCTTTGTGATCAATTTACTAAAATATTTGATTTGCAAATAAATGTAGATATACAAATGTTTAATATTGCAGCTCGTAGATTTTATTATGTTTTAATTGAGAAGCATAATTCAGTGCTCATACCCAAGAATGATTATCCTGAATATGACTTGAAAAAAGGTGATGTAATATATAGAGGTGCAGGTAACAATTTGAAAGCAAATGGTAAAACTTCTGAGTTTAATACTTTTATTGAGACTAAAGTAAATGAAAAAAATCAGGAATTTATGCGAATATGGTCTAGTTTATTTCCTGAGATTTTTGATATCAATCCAAGGGAAATATTAATTATAAATCCGTTGCTAGGTAGAGTTTATGGATATAATTCAAAGAGTAACTCCTTAATGAGTGCAGATCTTGATATTGATAACTCTCCTGAAGGTCCGATTAATGTAGTTCTTAATGCCATTTCTGCTGGAGAGATAGGGAAAATTTCTACTGATGAAGGTAAGCCAATATATAAACTAATCGGAGAAATAGTTGTAAAAAAAGATAGGTCAAGAGAGTCTACATCCATGACTACAATTCATGCCGAAATTAAAGATAAATGTGATTACAAGATTTCTAATATACAACTAAAACAGGTAATGCATCATTTAAAATGGGTAAATAACCCAGCCTTTAATATTGGCAAACCTGAAAGTGATGATATTAACCCAGAATTTTCAGAGTTTATTTGGATTGAATCAACCGATGATCTAAAGAATACGAAGAAGGTTTTCTTTTCACCTAATGCTGTAAATGAACTTTTGCCAACAGTAAATAATATTGATAGTCAAATTGAAATTTATGGTACTCCTTTAAAGAAAAAAGAATGATTAAATTTTATTGTTAATTATTTCTTCATAGATTTTTTGTAGAATTGTAGTCGAAGTCTAATTTAAATGATAAATCATTTTTTATTCTGGCAATGATCATTTTGACAGTCTTTCCATTTAGGAAATATATACATATATAATTTTGCGGTTAGATTATATATAGAGAGAGTTACAATAATTGGAGTAAAATATATAGTAACATCAATTTGATGGTTCCTTTTATTACATCTTTAGCCAATTCATTGATGCTTTCTACTGTTCTAGACTTAATCCATCTAAGGATCGGAGATTGGATATGCTTTTTATTGCAAGGTCTATTGCTTTTTTTATGATTTCTTTTTTTCTTAGACATAATTCATAGATTAAAAATTGAAATCGACAACGCCCTGCCTCGCCCTGCGAAGTTACCAAATAGTGATTGTGTATTAAAGGACAAGAGAAAATAGAGTTATAGCGTTCAAAATATATCAATTTGCTTCTTTAATAGAACTATTGGGCTTGTTTTCATACTATTTTTACTTATATATCGTTAAATTAATATTTGTTTCAGGATACTTTTCCGACGAAAAAGGACAAATTAGGCATTTTGGTCGGAGACTTTTAATTAGGTAAAGTGTATGCATCTTATATTTTAAGAGAAAAGAATATGCCGGATATTTATTCTATTCTCGCGAAAAACAAAGAAAACTTTGGGCAGATAGTAAGTGAACTATCTGTAGATACAATTGAAAACCGTACGCCTGTAGAATACAAGGAAGAGTATAACGGTGAACGCAGACGACGTAAAACCTCTGTAGGATGGCGTGAACCTAAACGTCTTGAGGTTTATTCCGATACACTTGTAGATGCCAAGGGAAATCCTATACGCTTAGATGATAAGATTGTTGATGTGGCTCGTATCGTCACTAACTTTCCAAAGAAAACGGTGCGTACTGCAGCTGCATTTATGATGGGCGGAAAGATGAACATCAACGCCGATAATCAGGATGATGGTTTTAACGAGTTTAAGAATGTATGGACCAGGAGACTTAAAATGCAATCTATTTTAAAGTGTTTTGCACGAAAGGTAATGTCGGAAACTAAAGCGGCCATTGTGTTTTATCCTGCCACCTCTGTACATTGGAGCGGTGCAAAAACGACTACTCTTAAATGCAAAATACTTTGCCTCCCGGATAAAGATAATGTTCTGTATGAATTCTATCCACATTTTAATGATGATGATGATATGGATGCTTTTATGCATCGTCACCATGTTCTTTCTGATGATAATATGGTCAGGGAACGCGTTATTATTTGGACTAGAGAAAGAATCATTACTGCCATGCAGACATGGGGAGGGTGGGAAGTAAAAGAGGTTGTTAATCCATTCGGTCTTATCCCCGTTGTGTATTCAGAGCTGAATGCTCCGATATGGGACGAAGTAAATTCAATAATGGATGCGCGTGAGATGAGGCTTTCTCGTATGGCCGACACTAATGATTATTTCTCAGAGCCTATATTAAAGACTTTTGGTGATACTGATCTTCCGGGGAAGAATACAGTAGGAAAAGAGATATCTTTCCCTGTTAAGGTTGACCCTGATACAGGTAAGGAATTTCACGGTGATGCTGATTATCTGGCTTGGCAGCAATCTATTGATTCGGTAAAGGAAGAACTTAGTGAAACGCGTAATGAACAATTCAGTGGAACATCTCAACCTGATTTATCATTCGATAATTTAAAGGGCATCGGTAATATATCGGGTGTCTCACGTCGATTTATGATGATCGATGCGGAAATAATGGCCAGCGAGAACATGGAAGTTTTTGGACCGGCTATTCAGCGGTGCGTTTCTATTGTATGTGCGGGTATTGCCAATATTACCAATATCAAGTATCGACAGCAACTTATAGATAATTGGATTACTGTGTCATTTGATTCCATCTTACCGAAAGATCCAGTGGAAGAGGCCAATGTTCTTTCTATCGCTAACGGTGGAAAGGCTTTTAACTCACAACAAACGGTTGTTTCTAAATCTCCGTTAACACCTCCGGGAGACGTTGAGGGAGAACTTAAACGAATGGAAGAAGATGAGGTGAAAGCGGCAGAAAGAAATAATATGGTTGGTATGACATTTGGAGGAGTGTAATATGAAGAAATTATCATTTTACGAACGTCAACATATACAGCATGTATTGAGCCAGCAGAATCAAGTCGGGCTCATCTTTAGTGAGTTTTGTTCATCCGTTGGTACAAGCCTTAAGCAATGGACGGATACCGGAAAAAGCAGTGTGTGGATTCGCAATTCAGCTGTTGAGAATGCAATTGACCGCCAGCTAATAGCTCTACAATCATCCTTATTAGCTAACATTCATACTAACCAGGGAGAATCATGGGAATTATCTAATATAAAAAACGATTATTTTTTGGCTTATGTACAGAGTTTAGTCGTTAACAAGATAGTTGATCAAGGAATGTTTGCTCGTAATGCTGAAGCTTTAGTTTCGCTTCAACAGCGCACAACTAATGGGATGAATCTAAGTGAAAAAGTCTGGAGAATAACGGACCAGACGAAGGCACAGCTTGAATTCTATCTTAAAAGTGGCTTGTCTTTCGGTAGGCCGGCTGCACTAATAAGCCAAGATGTCAGACAATTACTTGAAAATCCGAATAAGAGGTTTCATCGAATAAGGAATGAAGAAGGTGAGTTGGTCCCGTCACAACCGATGAAAGGTTATCACCCTGGAATAGGTCAATATCGTTCGTCTAAAATGAACGCATTGCGCTTGACTGCTACGGAAACGAATATAGCATATAGAATGGCAGACCATAAGCGTTGGAGTAAGCTTAAATTTGCTCTAGGAATCACAGTAAAGCGTTCTCCTAGTGCAAAGGAGCCTTGTAAGATATGTGATGCTCTTGCAGGTGAGTATCCGAAAGATTTTATGTTTACTGTTTGGCATCCATTCTGCATTTGTTTTGCTACTTTGAAGGTTCCATCTCCTGAAGAGCTAGCTCATTTTTCTTTAACTAAGGAGCTACCTGAAAATAAAATTGTTCGTAATATCCCATCTCTAGCATTTGACTTCATGCGAAACAATGAATATATGCGTGATTCGTATGCGTATAAGGATAATAAAAAATGGTTTGAAGGAAACCAGAAATAAAGGCTAATGTCCTTGGATAACTAACCTTATCAACCCAATATTGCATAACCAAAACATTACGATTATGCAGTATGAAGAAGATATTTTGAACGCAGCTTTTGCGACAGGTTACGAACCTGAGGATGGAATTAACCAAGAACAATTATTGTATGAAGCGCAGGAATGGATAACCGACCTTACAAGGTAAATCAGAGCAGCTGTAACAGGCTGCTTTTTTTGTGCGTGAAAATTTAGTTGGTCTTATATTTTAAAGGAAAAAGTACTAACTAATTTACATCGTTATGACACTTATTGATGCAATTAAAAAAGGATTGAAAGCTGCTGGAATTGACGAAAAGTATGCTCAAAAGGTACAGAAGCTATTCAATATTGAAAAGGAAGATGGGTTAGAAACCTATATCCAACTTTTTAAGGATAACATTCTTCCTGATCTTCAGCCATCAGGACAGCCCACACAAGAGACTATTCAAGCGTCTGTTAATGCGGCAATCGCTGAATACGAAAAGAAATATGGGCTCAAAGAAGGTAAGCCCATTGAAAGTCCGAATCCAGATGAAGATAAATTCAAAGGGCTGGACCCATCTGTAAAAGCTCTTATCGAAGCTCAAAACAAACAGCTAGAGGAAATGAAAGCACTAATTGAGGGAAACCAAAAGAAGGCTGCAACTGCTGAAATGAGCGTTAAAGCAAAGAAGTTAATGGAAGATGCTAAACTGCCTGAAAACTGGCTGGGGCGTGTTGATCTTGAATCTAAAACACCTATTGAAGATCAGGTAAAGATTCTTAGTGATGAATATATCAAAATTCAACAGGATGCAATTAATCAAAAGGTTGCCAACGGCGAATATCATGTTGGTGGCTTTCAGCCAAAAGATCGTTCTGAAGCCGACTGGGCAAAACTGATGGATGGTGATACGAACCCAAACAATCCGGGAACGGTGGACTTGGGACTTAAATAATTAATTTCTAAATATTTTATTCTATGTATTTAAAAAGAGAAAGTGAATTTCAGTACCATCCCGGGATTGAACTAATTCTTGAGGATGTTCAGGGTGGGGGTACGATTGCCCGCTCTGATTTAGTGAATGCTGTTTTTGCAGGCGTTAAGCTAGACGAATTACCCCCGCTTGTTATCGTTGTTAAAGATGAGACCACAGGCGTTTATCACGTATTAAAAACGGCGGCAGTGCAGGCAGTTGCAGCCGCAAATGCAGTTGTTTATCAAGTGAAAAAGAATCATTTGTTTGCTGTCGGTGATGTTGTTACTTTAGGTGGAGACTTTACTAAAGCAGCTGATGTGATTACTGCCATTGATAAATCCAACTCAGCCTTTGATAAGATTACTCTTGCAGGTACTATCGGTGCTGCTGCTCTTGGAGAGGTTCTTGTTCAGGCAAAAGCTAAAGCAGAGGCCGGCTCTGCTGAACCTCTGTATGGAAAGACTACTTCTGAATTGCCAATAACCATGAATAAGATTAATTTGACGGTTGCAAATCAATCGTCCGGATTACTTATTAGGGGTACTGTGAATGGTTCTGTTATGCCATTTCCTATTGATGATGCTATTAAAGCACGTCTGACTACACAGGGGATTCGTATTGTCTAATATTAAAATTTTAATAGATGGAAAGATCATTAATCAAACAAGTTAATCAAAAAAACATGGCTGCCCGTTTGAACACCAGACATGTTAAACCTATGTATTTTCCGAATTTTTTCGGAATAAAGGCCAAGTCTTCACTCAAATGGGAGACTTTAGTTGGGGAAAAGGGTGCGCCTGTTGTTGCTGACGTTATCAGTTTCGATTCTTCTGCACCACAAAAGACACGTGAGGTTGTAAGTAAGTTGTCTGGAGACATTCCTAAAACTGCCTTGAAACGTGGTATGAACGAGAGTGACTATAACGAATATAAGCAATTGGAGCGTGATGCACAAGGGGATGCTCAGCAGATGGAAGTTTTGAACCTTGCATTCAAAGATGAAGACTTTGTTTACAATGGCGTTCGTGGGCGTTTTGAGTGGTGGTGTATGCAGCTCATGTCAAAGGCAGGATTCCACTTGACTGCTCAAAATAATAATGGAATTGTAACCGCTGAATTTGTAGGTTGTGGTATGCCTTCTGCTAACAAGAAAGTCGCTGGATATGATTGGGCCAATGCTGCTAATGCTGATGGATTACAGGATATTGATGATGTTGTTGTAGCCGCTTCTGCCGAGGGGGTAACTATTAAGTATGTTATTATGCATACAGCTGACTTTGCGTTGTTGAAGAAGCAAAAATCAACAATCGAAAAGATTAAAGCTTGGGTTAATCAGACTTCAAAAATTGTCATTACCAAAAAGGTTATCAACGAGTACTTGTCTGAACAAGAAATCCCTGTGCAAATTATAACAGTCTCTCCGGCTGTACGTATTGAGGATAAAAATCACAAACGTAAAACGATTAACCCGTGGGAACGTAAACGCATTTGTTTCTTGGAGGATTTGAACGTAGGTGATATCCAACATGGACCGATAGCGGCTGAGGCTTCCGAATCTATAAAGAAGAAAGCTATCATGGTGAAAAAGGATTTCATCCTGATCTCTAAGTTTTCTACTGAAGAACCATTTAAAGAGTGGACTAAAGCAGAGGCTAATGCTTTCCCTGTTGTGAATGATCCTGATGCTATGTTTATCCTCAAAGCAGACGGTTCTGCATGGGCTGCTAGTGAAGATACCGAGGGGACTGATAAGGTGCCTGCTTCTTTCTTGGGTGAAGATGTTGATCCGGAATCTAATAAAGTAGAAGGAGAATAAGATGAAGACCATCCGGGATACCATACTAAGTTTTCCGGGCATTGCTGACGGAGAGGACTTTTTAGAGACTGTACTAACTGACCGTTCTATGGATGGGGAGAAGGAGTATAGAGCGGAAGAAAAGTCCTCTGTTCGCTTGGCTGTCGCTGATATGTATTCAATGATTGGTGGACTCCCTGACTTTACAGAGAATAAGTTATCAATGACCTATCCCCGTTCATGGTATATACAGAAAGCTAAAGAACTTTACAGTGATAATGGTGAATCTGAAAAAGCGGCAAAGTTGGGAAATAATATTGTAGTTCCTCGAGGAAGATCGCGGCATTCATGGTAAGACGAAATGCACATACAGCAGTTGTAACCGTTCCCGGGTCAGGTGGAAAGGTTGTTAACGGTGAATGGGTAAACGGTGAGAGCCCTACTCAATTAGAAGTGAAAGGACACTATGATCCCGTTAGTAATTCCAGGGTGGTCATCAAGGTAAACTCTCAGGGGAATGAAAAGGAGGTTCATGGCGAATTTTATACCCGTGCAAAGGCTGTAAAGGAAGCAAGTCATTTACATATTGACTCAATAGGCATTGATGTGGATATTATATCCTGGGAACAGTATCAATCACATTCAGTAATTTACGTATGAGCAAGAATGCAGGCTTTACGCCAATGTTTTCCGATGATGAAATAGACCAATGGTTCGATATTTTCAAGGAAGAGGCAGAAGAGCAGATCTTTATTCATCTTGCTGCTGCTGGAGAAACGTTTGTAAATTATGCGCGTAATTTACATACTTATGATGACCATTCTGGTAATTTAAGAAGTTCGATAGGTTACATAATTGTTCGTGATGGCGAAAATATTATGGAAAATTTCGAGAAATCAGAAAGAGGTGCAGATAAATCTACAGGGCTAGGTAAAGGGCGCCAATTGGCTAAGTCTATTGCTTTAACTTATCCGTCGGGTTACGTTCTTATTGGAGTAGCTGGAATGCAATATGCTGCAGCCGTTGAGGCTAAAGGCTATGATGTTGTTGCCGGTGCATGTTTCCAAGCGGAAATATATCTCAAGAAATCTATTCAGAGCGTATTTAAACAGTATAACAATGGCTGACGAATTCGATATCATAGATTACGTATATGATGCAGTTGTAGCTGCTAACACAGGTCTGACGGTTTATAAAGATCGTTCTATTACCGGAGAAGCTAATAACCATATTGTTATCAATCATTTAAACCTGAATGAAGGTGATGATGAAGTTACCGATTTCGTTAGTCTGCTTCCTGTTAATGTGAACGTCTTTATTAAACTGAATCAAAATGGTATGATAGACCGTGCCGCAATGAAAGTGGCAGTACGATCTATTCGTACCTCTATTAAAAACATATCAACCATCAATGGACAATACCGCCATGCACATATTGAATGGACCGGGAGGATTGAAAACCTTAAAGATGGATTTGATTGTATGAACATTAGAATTGTTTTTGAAACTGATAAATAATAATTAAAATTATGGCAAATTCAAGACCTATTGCAATGGGCATTGCCCGTATTGCTTACGGAACAGTTGGAGATGGAGTTCCGGCATCTGCTTTTACCGATCTCCCGTTGCCTACAAAAAGTAGTGTAGCATTTAATTTTCAAGACCCTAAGGAAGTCCGTATTGATGTAGAGGGCTCTTCTGATCCTCTCTATGTAACGCTTGTGAAGGATTCTACCGATTACATTGAATTCTCACTTCCTACTCCGTCGAATGATGTAATTAAGGAAATGACAGGTGGTGAACTTGATGCCGAAACAGATAAATGGAGTGAATCGGTTGAAACACCGGATATTAATAAGTCTTTTCAGATTGATACTCCGGTACGTAACGGGAAATATGTCCGTTATACTATCGTTAACGGAAAAGTTGCAGCTAAGTTGTCTCAAGCTCCCGGAGCTGAACAGCCGGAATTGTTGCTTGTAAGAGTATACAAACAGGCTGCAATTACGGCGGCAGGGTTAAAGAAAACAGCTTTTACGCGTGAAGTTCTTGCCCCGACAGCTGGATAATAAACTAGGTTAGGTTATGTTTCAAAAGGTCGGAAGAGGACTCTCCCGGCCTTTTTTATAAGTACTATTATGATTAAGCATCTATCACAATTAGAATCAGATACAATAACCGAACAAGCTATTGTAATACCGTTTGATTTTAGCAATAAAGAGTCCGTTCCGGAAGGTAAGGATCTAGGTGATACTATTGTTATCAAACCGATAACCGTTCGTACATGGTTTAGAATAAGACCACTTATCCTCCAGATTGAAAAGGAAGATTTGGAGAAGATAGTAGTTAAGAAAGATGAGGTCAATCTTGATTTAGCGGATATAATGGCTAAATATGATGATTTAATTGTAGACATCATTTGCCTTGGTATTCATAATAAAAAGAGCAACCCGCCTGAATGGTTCCGGGATGTATTGATTGATAATACCACTTGGGAAGATATGAGGATTCTGCTTAATGCTATAATCTATAGAATAGGTTTTTTCCCTTTTTACAACTCTATCACGACTCTGCGGAGAGTGAGCCCATTAAAGACGGAGACGGAGATAATAGCCGTCCGCAGGAATCTAATGAGCTGGCAGGAATCAGCCAAGCCCGATTCTTAGTTAATGTACATGATTGCCTAGGACTGAGCCATATAGATACACTAGATAGTAGTATTGCCCTGATAGAAGCTATGCTTCAAGAATTTATTTATATACAAAAGGAGAGAAAAAGAGCCATGAAAACAGGTACTGACGAAGATGGAGAGGATTATGAATGGGTAGAGTTGCCTTCATTTGATGATCCTACTAAAACCATCCGTTATAAAAAATACTATGATATAGCAGGGAAGGTGAATACGAAAGAAAATTGACCTTATGACTATATATTAGTTTAGAGATTATTTTGGTTTAGAATAGTATTTATCCTGACCCTTGCCTGCTGTGAAGCCCGCGAGGGTTTTATATTTTAAGAGAAAACGGTTATGGGAATAAAAAACAAGAATAATGCGATGTACTTTGCTACCGGTATAGATAACTCCGGTCTGTCTGAAGATGCGGAACAAGGGAAGAAGATTGTTCGAGATATGACTGATGACATCGTTGCCGAAGGCAGTAAAATGAGAGATGCTTTTGCGAAAGCAGGGACTGGGGTCGTTAGCATTACTGATAAGATCAAGGAGCTAAAAATCGGGATTAACCAAACTGAGGCTGATATTAAGACACTTCAAAATACTTTTGAGAATGCGGCTCCCGGCAAGGCCAAGATGTTTGCCCTTCAGGAACTGGAAGCAGCAAAGAAGGTCCTGCAAGAAGATAAAATAGCTCTTCAGGATTTGGAGACTCAAATGAAAAAAACGAGTACCGGTCCAATTTCCCTACGTACACAGATCAGAAACCTAAAAGAAGAAATGGCTTTAATGACGGAAGAATCAGAGGGCTATGAGGCGGCTATGAAGAAGCTTGGTGATCTGATGGATAAGCAAGGAGATATTGCTACTCAAGGAAAGATATTTGCTGATGATGAGAAAGGAATTCGTACTGCCGTTGAGAGTGTGAATCTTTTTTCCGGTGCATTGACTGCCGGAATGGGTGCCGTTTCTCTCTTTGGTATGGAAGAGGAGAAACTAGCCGCGATACAGACTCGTTTGCAATCTGTAATGGCCATCACCATAGGTCTACAACAGGTTGCTACGTCCTTAAATAAAGACTCTTATGTCCGTCGAATACTGTTAGTCAAAGCGGATAACTTACTTACGGCCGCAAATACGAGATTAGCTGTTTCTCTTGGAATCTCAAATGTGGCGGCAAAAGCATTAATGGCCACGCTTACATTAGGATTAACGGTGGCTATCGGTGGCCTTATTTACCTATGGGATAAATACAGTTCCCGGGTTAGTTATGCGGCCGAAAGACAGAAACAATCTCAGGAGCAAATTAGCAATGCGGTTAATTCGGTATCATCCACTGTCGCCGATCAGATGGTAACGCTCTATAATCTGATTAAACGATGGGATGCCTTGGGAGATAACTTAAAGAAGAAGAAAAAGTTCATCGAAGAGAGTAAAGATGAATTTCATAATCTAGGTCTGTCCGTTAATACAGTTAACGAGGCCGAGAATGCACTTGTTAGGAATACCAACTCTGTAATCAAAGCCATGCAATTACGTGCACAAGCGGCAGCCTATCAGAAAATAGCACAGGAAGAGTATGAGAAGATGGCCAGGGCTGAACTGAAAGCTCAATTTATAGAGAACTCGGCTCCTACCGAAGAAGATTATCGTAAAGTTGCCAAAACCAAAGGTGGCTTAACGATTGATAGAGGAATTGATATGTCCGATACAGCTAATGCGGAGGCTAACAGGTCGAAAAGAGCTAATCAGTTCCGTGTTGAGGCCCGTATGCACTTGATATGGGGAAATCATGTAATGAAGTCAACGGATGATTTAAATAAGCAACTCTCCGATGAATTTAAAAAAGCCGGTATTGTTGAATACAATGGCAGTGATACATATAAGCAAGAGCAAGATGCAGCGAGAAAGGCTAAGGAGGAAGCGAATAAAAAGAAAATAGCAGATGCCGAAAGAACGAAACAGATCATTGAAAGCAACCAGAAGATAAAGGAAACTCTTGACCAAGGAGAGATTGATCTCTGGCAATCTCGTATTGACCGCATGGATGAAGGTTATGCAAAACAGAAAGCACGAATAGCCTTGAATTATGATAAGATGATTCTTGAAATCCGGAATAAGGAAAAGGAGATGCTTAAAGCCCAGCAAGAAGTGGAGAAACTTGAATGGCAAACAAAGAATCCTGATTGGGAGAAAAAAGGCCTTGTGTTTAAGCCTACGACAATAAAAATCTCTCAATTGCCTGAAAATTCACAAAAACAACTTGTATCAATGTACTCTGCTGCGTATGGAGAGCGGGAAAAGGCTGAGAGTGATTTGCTAAACTCATTGCTTGAAAAACATCAAGATTACGATGCAAAGCGCCGTGCCATTGAGAAAGAGTATAATGATGATATTCTGGCTCTGCAATTAGAGAGACAAGCGATTTTGGCCAAAGGAGACAAAGATGAGCTGGCGAAAATAGACAGTGCCATAGCCAATGCCACAACAGAGAAAGGCAAAGCTCTGATGCAGAATTCTTATGAAATGCTCAAACAGTCTCCGGATTATATTCGTGCTTTTGAGGATTTGAAAAATACTTCTTCAGATACGCTCATGTCCCTAGTTGATCAATTTGAGGCCGTGAAAGATTCTGCTGCTGCTTCCCTTAACCCTGAGGATTTGCGAGAATACACGAATACGATTCGGGAATTGATGGATGAACTGGATTCAAGAAATCCATTTAAGGCTCTTGCCGATAGAAAAAAAGAATTGATTGATGCGGAAAGAGAGCTTATTATAGCCCAAAAGCAGCTTGATGCTGTGAGAAATGGCGCAAAGATAGTAACGGGAGTAAAGAGTTTAAAGCTTGACAATGGTAAGATTAAAGCAGAGAATGTTTATTTATCAGCATCTGAAGCTTTAGCCAAGTATAATAAAGCAAAGGAAAAAGCCAATGAGGCGAACAATAATTTTCAAAAAGCAGAGAAAGCGTCTCTTGAAAAAGTAGATGGTTTGGCCAATGCATTATCCAACTTGGGAGGTACGATTGAGGGAACTTCCGGAGAGATTATATCATTGATTGGGGATGTTGGTTCGTTTACTACAGAGGTAATATCTGGTATAACAAATGTTTCCCAAAAAGGCGCTGGAGTCTTACTTGCCCTTGAAAAGGCAAGTGTTATACTGACTATTTTACAAGCAGGTATTCAATTGATGCGATCTCTTAATTCCATACTTCCTGATGCTTATAATGAATATGAGAAATATGCAGCAAAAATAGAAGAAATTAACAAATTAACCGATGCTGTAAACGATTACAAGATAGCAGTGCTAGAGGCTAATAACGCAGAGTCAGGTTGGTTTTCTGAAGATAACCTAAAGAATCTAAGAGACTACAAAGAGGTCCAGGAGGCTGTATGGGATGCCTATATTGACAAAGTAAAGGAAGCTCAAGCTGTTTATCAAAATCAATCGGGCGGAGGATGGATCACTAATCCATGGAATTCATTGCTTGGTGTATATGATTCTATTTATGGCACAAGTATATTCGGACATGACTACGAAAAAGGAACAACGGCCGCGATAAATAACTTGCGTATTGAGACTAGAAAAAAAAGTAAAGGATTTCTCGGCTCCGGTATAGGGGGAAAATCTCAGAAAACAGAAGATCTGCAAACGTGGATCAATGAAAATAAGGATAAGTTTAAAGGTTTAGATACAAACCTTTTCGATAAAGAACTAAATCTAAATACCGAGCTCGCAAAATCAATTTTAGATAATTATGGTGATAAACTAGTCGGGCAGACCAAGGACACACTCGAGGCTTTAATGGAGTTGCAAGAAAAGTATGATGAATATCTGGAGCAGCTGCATGAGTATGTTAGCACTCTTTATGAGCCTCTTGTGAATAACTTTGTTGATTCCATCTGGGATTGGTTTGATGAAGGTAAAAACGCCTTGGATAGCTTTAAAGAATATGCATCTAGTACGTTCCGCGATATAGTGTCAGATATGTTAAAGAGTATCGTTTTAGATAAAGTTGTTGGTAGTTTTAGCGATGATATAGCTAATGTATATGAGGAATATGCTAAGGGCAATATTAACGAATCGCAATTAATGAAGAAGGTCTCTGAACTGACAAAAGTATTAGTTGGCAATTATGAAACAAATATCCCAACGTTAGAGAATATTCTTAAAGAGGTTAATTCTTATCTATCCAATGCCGGCATTGATCTCTCGACTAATTCTTCCACGGAGAAAGGCGTTACAGGTAAACTTGAAGCTGCATTGACAGAGGGCACGGCATCCGAAGTCCTGGGTGTAATGAACATGAGTGCGCTTGATATACGTGCGCTAAAAGAAATGTCCGCAGATCATTATCAGAATTACGCTGAAACGATGAACTACATCTTCAATATACTTGATGAAACCCGCCAGATCAATGAAAATACCAAGCGTACAGCTGATAATACAGACGGATTGATTGATAAGCTTGATACAGGGTTTAAGGACTTGAAGAGTGAACTTACGGAGATAAAAAAGAATACGAAAGATACATCAGGGAGGTAAGGACCATGAATTATAAAATTGATAATGTTAGCTTAAGAGAGTTTGGGGTATATCCCACCAATGCTTCCGGAGAAAAAATAGCTCTTTCCGGATTGTTTGATTTGCCAAAACGTAAAGGCACAACAGAATACGATTGGGGAACATCCATAGAACCTTTCGTTGATGCTTCTGATATTGAATTAGACGGTCGCTCATTAACTCTTAATGTAGCCATCAAAGGAAGTTCTCTTGCTGATCTTCACACTAAGCTAGCCGCGTTTAAAGGGGCTTGTATTGCTTGTAAGAAGCTATGGACCGAAGTCGGAGAGTTTGATGTCATACAGAAGGATGAGATAGCCGTAACGGAATATCCGTTTAATTGTGTGGCCGTGATAAAAGCTCCGTTCTGGGAATACTCTTATGTGCCTGCTAGTATAACAATTCCGGCTTCGGGTAACGGTGAGTATATGCTTGATTCATACAATCTGGCAAAAGATTTTGGATTACATATTACTTCTTTCCGTAATGTAAACAGTACGCCTAAGAGGGTAGAAGGGAATACCACGCTTCTATACAAAGAGACTTCACATCGATCATATTATGATTTTAGCCAGCAATGTAATATGGTGGGCAATGATATTTATGACCTGTACAATAAGATGCATCAACTGAATTCTTTGCTGATAACTCCCGGACTTCATACTCTGACACTACCCGGTAATACGGCTCGCTCTGTATATTTTAAGGATGGAACGACGGTTACTTACTTGTCTTCTCGCGTGCTTCGGTTTGATTTAAAATGTAGGGTAATCAATGGATGAATTAATCAGTATATACAGGCTTGTAGATGGTGCTCAAACTACGGTTTGCAGCATATCCAAAGAGAATGCTTCGCTGAATCAAGGAATAATGGATAAAGATAAGGTAACACTATCTGTTGTTACCGAGGATCCTATTTACTTGACAGAGGGAGATTATATTTTGCTGGGAGATGTTAAGTACAAAATTAATCGCGATCCTGAGGATAAGCAAAAGTCAGAGAAAGAACATTCTTATGAGATTTCCCTTGAAGCTCCTATCTACACTTTAATCGATAAGGTTTATTGTAATAAGATAACCGGTTCGACCACATTTTCCCTTACCGGGAAACTAAGAGATTTTCTCGAACTACTTATCTGGAATATCAATGTTGATAACAATCCGCTTGGAGTTGATGGGGGATGGATGGTAGGCCTTTGTCCTGATACGGATTATTTGAATATTACATTCGATTCGGTTAAATGCCGCGATGTACTTGATACTTTGGCTTCTAAATTCGGGCTTGAGTATTATGCTACCAATAAGACGATCAATTACGTTTCACGCATTGAGAATGAGACCGGACTAGTGTTTACACAAGGTCAGGGTGGTGGTTTGTATGAGGTTGAAAGAAAGAACGTGGATGATGGCGACCTAGTTACGCGTGTCTATCCAAAGGGCGGAACGGAGAATGTTATTCCGGGTGAGGGCGATTTTGAGGGTCGCCTAATGCTCCCTGAAGGATATATTGAGAATTTTTCCGAAAGTAAAAGAGGGGTTGAGGCTGTGGTGGTCTTTGATGGCATCCATCCTACTTTTCAAGGCTCCGTGGGAACGGTGAGCGGCGATAACAACCGTGAATTCCTTTGCCCCGGTATTGATTTCAATATCGCTGATGTTGCCGTAGGCGATGAAGGCCGAATAAACTTCCTGACGGGTGATTTAATGGGTAAATCCTTTGAATTTAAATGGGATAATAGCCTTAAGAAAATAACTCTTATCTACCAGGAAGATAACTTGGCTGAAATTGATCCCAATACAGGGAGTCGTCCAAATATTCCTTCAGCTTCAAAATATCTTCGTGGTGGCGAGCTATTTAACTTCACCGGATTAAAACTTTCCGGAACATACAAAACAAACGCAATAACCAAATTACGCCAGAAAGCAACTGAATGGCTGGCTTATTATTGTCGTAAGCGTGTCAAATTTGAGTTAACCGTTGATTATCGGTATATACGTCAGAATAATGTAGAACTACACTGCGGGGACCTGATAACGATTAATGTCCCTCTACATAACATTAGCAAGCTTATTCGTATTACTTCTATTGAAAAGAACCTTCATACAGGTAAATTGACTTGTACGGTATCTAATTACCTCGATGAAAAATGGCGTGATAAGATAGAAGAACAGATCGGAGAAATTAAATCTTCTACGGCGACCGTGAACGGTGGTTATGGTGGTGCAACGAGTGTTACCATATTGGAGAAAAATGACGAGCGGGAGCCGTCTGATAGCAATGTGATGTCGGCTTTACGTACCTTTAAGGAAATAGCTGAAAGAGCAATAAGCCGGACAAACCCCGATAAAGCCGCTGAATTGATCACTTTTCTAAAGGGCTTAAAATCGCTATCCCCTATCGAGGTTGGAGATGTTATTGATTCTATGCTCGCCGGCCGTGGTACCCTGATTACGCCCGATAAAATACAAACACCACGGCTTGAGGTTCGCGGACAGGCTGTTTTCATGGAGCTAATTTTAAATCGATTGTCGGCAATGGAGGGCGATACCTCATTTTCCGAGTCGGGCACAATCGAATCAGTTACTCAGGTTGCAGAGCTAACTTACAAGCTGCAGATGCGCAGAAGGTGGGAGACTGATTTCACCTCGTTTGATGTAGACGACGTGGTATATGGCATCGTTAACCGTTTATCGGATTCAGGGGAGTATTACACCGTTTGGTTTAGAGTTTTACAGAGAGATTTATCGGCTAATACATTACTGGTTTCTCTTTATCCGGGTACTGAAGTGCCGGGAGGAGTTAATTATGCTCCTATTGCCGGCATGGTAGTGGCTCGTAGGGGCAACGCGACGAACGAAGATCGTCAGTCATGTTGGTATGTATCTACAACAGAAGGGGCGATCATGTATTTAACCGGTGTGACTAAACCCGTATTGGAGGATTACAATTACTCGCTTATCCTAGGCCGACCTAAGAATCTGGCACTATTCAACGGATTGCCGATTAATTATAAGCATCCGTATATCTATGCTCGCGGAGCTATCATACAAGATTTACTTCGTATTGATTACCAGGGCAAACCGGTGATTGCAATTACCGACAGGGGGTTGTGGTCAATCACAGAAGCCACTAACAACCCATATCTTTTTGAGGCGCTAAATCCTTCAACAGGCAATCATGAGACACACGATGTATGGCATAAGAGCTGCCGTTATAGATGTCTTCGTTCCGGCACGACTCAAGAACCTCGTTGGAATGCAACCGATTGGAGTGAGATATCCGGAGACGCAACATTGTCGGCCAAGATATCCAGCTCCAACGGTACCGAATTTGGCGGTCCGGTAGATACCGTACTGACGCTGTATATCTACCGGGGAGTTAACGATATCAGTGACGATGTGTTGGATGCAGATATTGAGTGGACAAGAACCACCCGTGATTCGGTAGATGATAATCGCTGGGCAATGGCTCATGCCGACACGGGCAAAGTCCTTCACCTGAGTGATGCTGACATGGGTAGTTTCTTTGAGACAGACGGTGAGTGTATCTTCACCGTTACTGCCTATGTGAGAGATAACGACGGCAACGTCGATAATTACGCAACTAAATCATTTACAATTAATCCTTAATGTTATGGGTATATTATTAGAGGACAAAGTCCGGAGAATTTTTCAACCGCTAAAAACGGCATTCAGCATGTATGTCGTAGGCGGCTCTACTGTTCAGTTGCACGATGCGGATAATAACATCTATTATCCTGATCGCTCCATCACTGAGCTGATGATCCAGCCGTCGTTGAGCATTGTCGACCCCGATAAGGTGTTAGCCAACGGCAATAAGAACAATGACATGATTCAGATCCAGTGGACTCAGGTAGTCAACGGAGTGGAGTCACCGGTCGATGAGAATTATTTTGAGGTAATAACAGCTGCGCGTGACGGTCTGCTCAAAGGAGCAATCATCGTCAAGAAGAATGTTCCTTATCTGACTCCTTACGTGCTTAAGTTCTATGCAGAGTACTACGACACGAGAACTAAAACGACTCTTAAGTTTATTGATAAGATTCTCCTTCGTACCAGTTCGGTTGCCAACCTATTGCTCGTTACGCAGATCGATAAGGCTTCATCGGAGATATGCAACCCCATGGATGCAACGGATGTGTTATCAGTCATCAAACCGACTTATCACCTAGGCAAAGACATTATCAGTGAC
Source organism: Bacteroides graminisolvens DSM 19988 = JCM 15093 (assembly GCF_000428125.1). Lineage (GTDB taxonomy): Bacteria > Bacteroidota > Bacteroidia > Bacteroidales > Bacteroidaceae > Bacteroides > Bacteroides graminisolvens. The sequence goes on along the minus strand of NZ_ATZI01000010.1, from coordinate 54,600 downwards.
CTGACAAAGGTTGGCTGGTGGTGGAAGCAGGTTGTTGCCGGAGTTGAAGAGGATTTCAATGCAGATAATTCATTAGCGTTCGTTTCTACTGCATCCGATGGAACATTGACCGTAAACAAAGAGTATGTCGGTGATCTATTGCTACGACTATACTCAGGCTATTTCCCTGATGGCAATATTCCGGCTCTGCCACCGGCCAACGCTAACGTGAACGAAGTGCGTTATATCCGTCGATTTCCCAAGAATTTGACTTTTCAACACTACATCGGAGGGGGCGGTCAACTCTCGGCCAAGGCGACAAAGACATTCGGCAAAGTAATTGGTATGGATGGCAACGGACGTGTTGTCGATTTATCTAAAACGCATTTCATTACCTGGCAGACTAAAAAATCAGCTGCCGGCACTACTTATCAGGATGCTGCTTACGGCCAAGATGTTGTATTGCCGGTTGATGCAGCCAATAACGAGACAGATGTACGCATTATTATTAACGAGCTTGAGCACCGTAAAGCGCTTGCCGATAAGGATGGCGCGATACTGGTTGACTCTGATGGCGCAATATTAGTATCATGAATTTAACTCCTTACGTATTCCAGTATGCAAAGGTTCCGGCAGAAGTGGCCGTGACTCTTTCACTCGGTTACCGTCGCCGATTATCAGACGGATGTATCATCATTAATCAGACGGAGGCACAGCCTTTGCCAGGTGAGACATTTGTCGATAAGATCACTACTGTGCAGGGTGTTGTACTGACTAATGCAGAGGCAAAAGAACTGCTCAAGACGTCGGTTAAATCCCTTGAAAAAACGATTGAGATAACTGATCCAGAAGAAGTCGTCATTCCTGATGAAGACGGTGATACCGATGCTGTAGTTGATACAGAGATGCCGGAGAACCCGGTAGAAGAACCAACTGAAGAGATCACAGAAGAAGATAATGTTTAACCCTTTAATACAATTAATATATGAGCGAAATTAGAGAAGTTACGTCTGTCAGACGACTACGTAATGCCGGAACGGTGACTGTTTACCTGGCCTGCAATCAAGGCGATGCATACCAGGAGTACCGTGGCAAGGATAGCAACGGCAATGACATCGTTAAGCCGGATTGGGCTGCAAACGACGGTTTGCGGCCGGTGTGGACTCCGATCATCGGAGCAGCTGTGAACAAGTCCAACATTCAGATTATACCGACCGACGACAAATGGACTTACAACACGACGTTGCTGACATTTGATGGATCCGGACTGTCTACCAACGCCGGACTTGTAGGTACATTTAAGCGGGTGACGGTAGACGGTATTCCATCTCTTAAGGCTATGAAGAATCTGGCATCAGAGACCAACCAAGACAGCGATACATTGAAGTTTGATGGCGCTATTAAAGTCGGTACAGTTGACGACAGGGTACAAAAAACCGTTCCTATCACCATTGTTCCCAAATCAGAATCCGTCTATAAGGGAGTGATTATGGGAGCGGATAACAAGAACCTGGTAATCGCAGAGAATGGTGGGAGTTGCAAGATATTCGCTAAGCTCTTATACGGTGGCGAAGCTGTAGAGAATGGCAAGTACGTTGTGCTGTTTAAGAAGCAGGTGAATGGCGCATTCGTTAATATCACCGATAGTGCCGGCAATAATACGGTATTGGATAATGCAACCCATACGGTTGACATTACTGCTGATATGGTGAACTCATTCCTCAATGTCTATGCTATCTTCAAAGATGCAACGACAGGGGCAGAACTTACTACTGATGTCGGTACGGTACAGGACGTATCTGATCCTCTTAGGGTTGTCAAGAACGCTGTGCCGGCGGACGAAGTGATTGAATCGGACACGGACACGGTAGTATACACTCCTCAGGTTGTTGATTCGGCTGGTAATGTGCGACCGGAGTTTGCATCTAAATTCAAATTCTTCCTCTCAAACGAAGCCGGACAGCAGATTGTAGCGGATTACGATAACAGTGCAACGCCTTCAGCGAGTCAAACGATTACAGCCAATGATGCGGATAAAGCAGCTCCTGGCGATCTTGTTATCGAGATCGTGGGCGATGATACTTACTAAGCTGATGGATATGACAGAAATAAGACTATTTACAGCCGTTCGACGTGCGAAGATATATAAGACCTTTCGCACTTACAACAAGTCGCTCGTCAAGCCGACTAAGCCAATCACGCCTGAAGGTGATGATAACGGCTGGTCGGCCGGTGCCGATGGCGCGATCTGGATGTGCGAAAAGTCGGCTATGTCTATTTCTCAAGGAGAATGGAGTGATGTTATCAGAATCAAAGGCGATGCCGGCTCAGCAGGGCCGCTAATCTATCCGGCTGGTATATTCTCGCTAGATAAATCATACACACGTACATCGCTGACAGCTCCATACGTGGCTCACAACAGCCTTTATTATTACCTGGCTAAGACGGGCACGTTTACGGGCATTAATCCTGCAGACGATTACGCCGCCAACGGGGTTAACGCGACCTGGAGGCCGTACGATAACTTTCAGGCAGCATTCTTTGAAATCGTGATGGCTGAATTTGCTCGCTTGGGCAAGGCGGTATTCTTCAATGATTACATGATGTCTCAGTATGGAGTAACCCCGTCCGGAGCAGATACCAATGAGTACCAGAACTTTGCAGCGGGCACCTTTATTCCGAACATTCTGCTGAATTTTCTGACGGGCGCCGGGCATCTGTCTGCCGGCAATTTCAGCTGGGATGAATACGGGCGTACGTATCGCAAATCAAAGGACATCATTGTATGGCGAAGCATACTAGATGAGTTTGGAGCATTGGAGACTGAACATAATGTCAACCTTAAAAAGGGTACATACTTCGATTTCAGCGGCTGGACAAAAGCGATTATCAATCTTCCTGACCCTTCATTGCACCAAGGTCTTGAGCTTGAGTTTAGAGGCCCTATTGCAACCACAAGGGTACCTCGAGATTGGCCAACTTTCAAAAGTGCAGGTTTTGCAATGATGGGATGGAATAGCACAACAAGCGATTACGTCACCTGCAGCAGAGTTATATCGTATATAACTGGTAGCTCACGGGCGCACATCATCTCACAAAAGGTGAATAACGTGTGGACGTGGGTTGCTGATAGCGGTTTTTCTATTGTATCATAACTAAATTAAATATACCAACATGAATAGAAACAATTCACCACCATAAACGCTACTCTTTAAGAGACTAGTGTTTAAGATTTATATTTTACAAAAACAATTTTATAAACCAGGGCGAAAAATACTATAGATTAATCGCCCGAAAAATATGTAGTATATGTCACAAGAAGTAAGAACGCCATTACAAGTCACTGCAGTTACCTCTGTTGCGGACACTGATTACATTGACCTTACTTTAGCAAATGGTACCAAGGCTAGAGTATTGAAAAGTCAGTTATATCCAGTAAATTCTAAGGTTGCCTACGGGATGGTATCGCCAGGCACTAAATGCTCTGTTATTCATCCAGGAGTAGTCAAGGCTATTAGCTTAGGCTCTATCAGCTCGGTCTCCTCATATTTGATTGCAGTCTATCATTATTCAATCTTTGGATTGTATTTTGTATCCACTATTCAAAGCTCCAATGCGTTTATAATTAAGCGGATATCGATTAGTTCGGGAGTTGAATCTTTTGTTTTTTATAAAAAAGATGGTTTTTTATATGTGAAGCCGAATAACAGTAGTCCTTTGTACGTTACTGTACATAAAGAGACAGGAACAAATGAATCTACAGTATTGTGCGAATCTACTGCAGATGATATTACTGATGCAACAGTAGTACCTATAGGTTAATATTTTCCCCTAGCTTGTTTATAGGCTAGGGGAATCTTATTCCACTATGCAATAAATGCTGAAACAGGTCTAACGCAATACTGACCCGTCGTCTTAGTGTTGTATCCCATGAAACCTTGGCTGAAATTCATAAACCATGCATTCGGGCTACTATTCTCGGAAGAGCTCCAGTATGCGTCTAGCTTAAGGAATTCTGCACCCGTAATTAGCGATAGTGCATAATTTATCTTGTTGAAGTTAGCAGACATCATAAGTAGTTCACCTATTGACGGCAGCCACCATTTGCCGGCAGTTAAACCTTGTCCGTTAGCATTGGTGCGACTATATAGGTTACAGAATCCTGGCGCATAGCTTGCGGTATTAGTTACTGCCCCAGCAGTGCTAGCCGCTATCTGTGCGGCTGTACTCGTTTTACCCGTCCAATCATTGTAGGCAGCTACACGATCTGTGGTAGTAAATCCACCTCCAGATATGGCTGCACTACTCCAAAAAAGTTTGGTAGGTGATTCAGTAGGAGCAACAACTAACAGTCTGCCTCCTTCCACTACTACTACGCCATCGGCCACCTCACCAGATGCTTGCTGTGCTTTCCAAGACTCTGGTCTAAACATTACTGACGAATTATCAGATTTCTTATGACACATGATGAACACACCGTCTGTCATGCATTCTAACGCTATACCTTGCAACAAAGCTGTGCGCAAATTAGGTACTGAGATTTTAGCGAATGTCCCGTTCGCTAACGTGATAACAATGTAATCACCACTTGCCGTAGCTGATACAACGGATATTTGTGAGGGTAGTTTCTTATCCATAATACGATATATTTTTCGGGCAAAAAATACCGTGTTAATCGGCATTGCGGAATATAAGAGTACCTTTGCCGAAAAATGACATACGCATACATTAGAGTATCAACCGACAAACAGACAGTAGAGAATCAACGATTTGAGATCAATAATTTCGCACGTGAGAAAGGGCTAGTGATTGACAAATGGGTTGCTGAAACTGTTTCAGGCACAAAGGCGGCTAAAGATCGTAAGCTCGGGCCATTACTACGTAAAATGAAGAAAGGAGATACGCTCATTATATCAGAGATCAGCCGGCTAGGTAGGAACCTCATGCAGATCATGAGCATCCTGAATCAGTGCATGACGAAAGATACAGCGGTGTTAACAGTGAAAGAGCGCTATGAGCTAGGTAATAACATCAATAGTCAGATATTAGCTTTTGCATTCGGACTGTCGGCACAGATCGAGCGTGATCTTATCTCTCAGCGAACAAAGGAAGGCTTAGCCAGGCGTGTGGCCGAGGGGGTAAAGCTTGGGCGAAAGGGAGGTGGCAAGAATTCTTCTTACCGGTTATCAGGCAAGGAGAATATCATCAAACAAATGCTTGCTGAACGTAAAAGTAAAGCCGCTATCTGCAGGCGGCTAAAATGTCATTTAGCAACTCTTAATAATCATTTGGAACGGATGAAAGAATAATTGACTACATTTGTGATGTAGAAGCTTACTTACTGGTTATTTATAGTAGGTGCCGCCTCAGTCTTTTTTTAGGCTGGGGCGGTTTTGTTTTTTACTCGCACGTATTGCGACCGCTTTCCAACTTCTCAACGCCGCTCTTCTGTCTCGATATAGGTAAGTTTGTTCATCGAATTATATTTTAAATTAAAAAGTAATGGAAGAGAGCAATGTAATTAAAGGCACATCGGTTATCATCTTCGGAGGTGAGATGTTGAGCCTGTTTTGGGATTTGAGATGGATGATCATGTTAGCGGTTATTTTAGTGGCCGTTGACTTTAGATTCGGAATTAAAGCGGCACAGGCAAGGGGAGAAAAGATTCGAAACAGTAAAGCTGGACGAAGAACTGCAAACAAGCTGATTGATTATATCTGTTACCTTGTGCTCGGTGGATTGATTGGCAAAGCTATCGGTGAGCCTTTGGGTGTTAACCCTACGCTTGTTGCTGCTGTTTGTATGGGTGTCGCTTGCCTGTTTGAAGTGGATAGTATTCTTCAAAACATCTGCGAGTATAAGGGTGTGAAGTATTCATTTAGTCTTTGGAAAGTTATCATTGCCTTGGTAAAGTCAAAGCAGAAAGATATCGGTGATGCTATTGAAGAAGGAGTTAGAAAGGAGGAATCGAAATGATAAAGTTGCAGCTCAAACGTATAGCTCGCAAGCCCAGTTATACTATTGGAAAACTGTTTGTTGATGGAGTTTATTTTTGTGATACATTGGAGGATACTGACCGACTGGATAAAGGCATGAGTGCTACTGAAATAGCCACTAAAAAGATACCCGGGCAAACCGCTATTCCTGAAGGAACGTACAAGGTGATTGTTAACACATCTCCTAAGTTTAAACGGTTATTGCCTCGCTTGGTTAACGTTCCTGGCTATGAGGGTGTGCTAATACACAGAGGCAACACGGCAGCCGATACAGCCGGTTGTATATTGGTTGGTGAGAATAAACAGGTAGGCAAGGTTCTTAACTCTACTTACTACGAGGAACGCCTCGTTGATATGCTTAAACATGCAGATAACATTTCAATAGAAATTGTATGAGAGACAGGGTTTATGTTATATTGCTTTTCGTGACAATCATGCTTGCGATGAGCATTGTTTGTTCATCATGTCGTACTCCAAAGCCGTCAGTAACGACGGTCACGGAGTATGACTCTGTTTTTATTGAGAAGTTAGTGCCCTATCCTTTGCCGGAAGATACAGCGAGGATAAGAGCGCTCTTGGAGTGTGACGAGAACGGGAAGGTTGTACTCAAATGGTTCGATGAGGAACACACTAAAAGAGTGAAATTACAGTTTAAGTTGGATAGTCTAGGAAATCTATTAGCCAACTTTGAAACAGCACGTGATACGGTTTATTTGCCTGTTAAAGAAACAACGGTGGGAAAGAAGACTATGACACAGTCTATTGTAACCAGAGAGGTTGAGAGGAAATTATCTTGGTGGCAAAAGTTGTTTATCTGGACGGGATGTATTGCTTGGATAGTAGGAATTGTTGCCCTGGTTGTTTGGGTTAATAAACGAACCAATTGGATAGGTATATTGTTTAATCTGATAAAGAAACTGTAGCATGGTAGAAGGCGTCACGGTAATTAACAAATGTGATAAGCCTCGCTAAAAAATAAGCGGGGCTTTCCTAATAATTCATTCCAAATACTCCTTTATCATCTCAATAGCTTCCATCGCTGATCGAACAATAACATACTTGCTCCGACATGCTTCTGCTTGTCGTTGAAACTCCTTTTGTTCATCAGACTGTCGGCCTATTGAAGTCTTGAATTCTAAGCATAGCGAACAATAGCCCTTTTTAGGGATAAGTAGAATAACATCAGCTACTCCGGAAGTAACGCCTTGGCGCTTCATATTGGCTGCTTCTATTTTGTTCCGGCTGCCACCATTGGGTACTGCAAAAAGAAGTTTCCGGGGAAGGGTGGGGAATATTTTGAAAACCTTATCGAAGAACTCTGTTTGCATGTCTGCTTCTACATGCTTGACTACACGCTTCTTCTTTGATGGATTGCGCTTTTCTGCATAACAGTTATAACATATATATCCATCATCTGTTTTGACTACAGAAACGGTTTCACGTCCACAGGTAATACATTTTTCGGTTGAATAGGATTTCATGAGAATGGTTTCTCATAAAATATAAAAAACAAGTACCGGATAGTCAAATATAGAGATACCCGGTACTTAAAAATAGTGAAAGTTAACGACTTATGCTTGGTTCATTTATTGGTCTAATATCCAATAGGCATACTGGGTGGATATTCAAATGATTGAATTTCTCTCGAAGGACGTCGAGCACGTCTCCCTCTCTTAATTTCGTACAGTTCCCCCCATGGGAAGTATAAGTGCTGAAATAATCGCCCAACAGTCGAATTTCCACAGGTGCAGCCAAATGATTAAATTTATAATCATCATTATCTCCAAAATAAGCAATGACAATTTTGCCATCAATTAAAGCGTTACACGCATCCATTATTTCTATCATATCTATAAAGTTATATATGGAAGCAACATCGCTCCCATATATAGCATTGCTATTCCCTGATAATGGATCTATTTTTATGGCTTCAAATCTCCGGTTTCATCCGTTTCGGCTAGCGTTTCATAATAATCGCGATAAATGCACACCCTATCATATTCCTGCTCTACAAACATTTGAATGTGCATCCCTTCTAGCCTATTCTTATTCATAAAATCCAATATGGCTTTATTAGTACCGGCAAAAGGGTTTTCAGGTGTTCCTTCATAGTCGATATCATTCTTATATTGCAACTCAGATTCCATGCATTCTTCGATTTCAATTTTGGCATTGTGCGAATCAAATTCAACTTCACCAATTAACACGTTGTAAGCATGTTCTTCCGGCTCTACAGATACACCGGATGGTTTATCAACGATGCAGCCGTCTTCTTCCATAGTGGTGAATCCTACGATACAGCCATTTCTATTCTCTTCACCTTTTTTGATAATGACTACTTTGTCATACAAATCAAATTTTCTCATAACGTACAGGGTTTTACAAAGCCCTCCCAAGGCATATTGTTTCATTTATAATTCTCATACTATTCAATCCCAATTTTCTTTTTCGCTTTTTCAGCGTAATGCGTATTTTGATTTTCCTTTTTCACATATATGACAGTCTTTGAGTTCAGCCGAAGCGGGAATAATTTCTCTTCACGCTTTTTCTGTGCGGCTACTGCCTGACTTGTCTTGTCTCCGTTTACTGTAAGGTCTACTTTTTTGTAGGTTCCCTTCGTTGTCAGTTCATTCATGGATTTGTTTTTAATTATTTATTACTTATTGTTTTAATCCGTACAGAAACCTGCTTGGCATCCTGATCCTGTGCCGAACACAAAATCCGTTTGAATTGGCATGGTCTGTATCTGTCTTAATGAATACTTATCTTTGAATGTATGCCCATTTAAGTCTTCGGCTATCGTAGCCCACCACATGATTGGCGGTGATGTATCAAAGTTCTTGCGAAGTTGAGCTTCATTTTTCCAGAAGCAGTTTAGGCAATTTGAATCTTCCGGAAAGTCAATATTATACCCATCCCAAAACTGTTTAATCTGAAAGTGAGTTATTTTATCATCAATAAGCGGGAACTCGCCAATTCTCCATTCTACTTCTTTCCATCTGTTTATCCATCGTACTGACTTATCCTGCCATTCGGTTTTATATGCAAACTTGAACGTATTGTTTAACCTTCCGGCACGTTCTAGTTCGTCATACCTGTAGCCGATACGCATTTTAACCGGTATTTCGTGATACTTGTACAGGAATTCAAAGATGGGTTGCATCTTTAGCACGCTGGTGCAGATGCGTTTTTGCCTATTGGGTATGCAGCGATAAGTTTTTATCATCTGCTCCCATCCCATTCCTCGCAACCAAATGATTTCACGGCCTATCATTTGCTCAAGGTCAAACATCACCTTAAGAATTTTAGGATCTTCAGACGTGGCCACAAACTCCGGCATGTGGCTACAGTATTTCTGTAGTTTATCATTCGCCATCTGCTTTAGCTTCTTGTCTATTCCTGCACCGGCATTATGGCAGTCAATACAGCAAAGCGCAAACACTTCAATATCTGCCGGATAATGAACTGCAATGTATGATGATGTTTTGCCACCCGATAAACTGTTTACGGTTTTCATTTTATTAATTCTGGATTGTCGTATATGTTGCCAATGACTTCACCTTTTAATGTTTCACAATCTAATGTATCGCGAGGGTTGATGCCATCTTTTGAAATACACCATCCGGTAAATTCGTACCGATCAGTTAAAAACTTATTTCTTTTTTCATCATGAATCCATGTAGACCAAATTACGACATACAAACGCCCGCTAGGTGCTTTTATAATATCGCCTTCAAAAACTTTAGTGCCGTTTTTGTCGGATAAGCCTGTAAACTGACAAACTGTTTCAGGATCAACTTTGTACCAAAATTGAGTGTTGAAGTAATCATCATCAAAATCGACAACCTCACCTACAATTACATTGTTACCTATTAGATAACCATATATCCATTCTCCGTTATCGGCTCTTTTGCCTCTGAATAATATTTCTCTTTTCATTTCTTCACAATATTATAAACTCCTGTTATTCCATTAAATCCTATTACAGAAGCCAACGGATAACTTCTTATTCCTCTGTATTCTAGATTAGGGTCATGCACAATATTGAAGTTCTTATCACATATTACAGCATGCATATTCATATCGTTCCAAGAAAAATACTTTGGAGACAAAACGGAACAATAAAATAGCCCATTAACGCCTTCACCCATGTTTTCGGGCTTCAACACCTGCGGTTCATAAAATCTAGTTTTTCGCTTGCATTCCTCGGTTGGATGTAGTAAGATGCCCCATGTTTTATTATACAGGCCGTTTTCGCATACGTAACCTTTAGATTCTAGATACTTATCAAATAGTTCTCCCATATTATCATTCTCTATAAATGCAGGTACATTCTCATATTCATCATCAAACAAAGAAGCAATAGCGGCTTGCATGCAGTCGCCCTTGCGATGATCTATAACTCTTTGATATATACTTTTCATTGCTGTAGCAGTTTTCTCATACACATTCTATATTCCTTCATATTACTAGGGTACATACCATTTGATTCCATAGATCTAGCAATAGCACATGAATTGTATTTTCTATACTCTTTTGGCAACTTACCATACACCCCATATTCTAATATAGTCTTCCTGACAGACATTGGAATCTTCATGGTTTTCAACGCTTTTTGTTGCTGTGAAACAGAATATGGCTGATAGTTGCTATCCCAATTACCAAATACAGCTGTAGTATTAATGATCTTCTTTGCTAATCTTGTTTTCATATTTTTTATTTATTAGTTATTATTTATGCCATTTTCCACCGCAATATTTGCAGCGATAATCACCGCCACCATACGATAGGACTTGATCTTTTTCGTGAATACCTAGATGGCAACAACATACATCCTTGCCGTCTTCATCCTGCTCACATCCGATATTCGGATAATCCCAAAAGGATAACTTACCTTTAACATTTAGAACAGGTTTATCAAATAGAATAGAATCTTCGCATACCCAGTTATATATTGGTTTCTTCAATCCATAATGATTGATACAGCCATCCTGACAACTATCAGTATTCCAAGAACCGCACTTAATGGGATTAGTGCAATCTACTTCAGTTTTCTCTGCCCAAATGGATGGGTGATTTATCACGCAGTCACTGAATACGATACTCCCGATAATGGCAGAAGTATTATGATAAGAAGCGACTACATCCATTATATCATTTCCAATTGCATCTATTTGTGCATCATCAAACAGCATATACGGTTCTTTATCCGTTTTAGCACTTGCATGAATCAAAACCTTTTGCCCTTTGTACTTCTCTGGCAATTTCCAAGTTCGGTTCTCAATACCTTTAATGCCGGCACATAACAAGTATGCCCACGGCTGCTTTACGCTTATTGTTATCATCTTTGGTTAGTTTTGATTAAAAGGGCACGTCTCTGAAGAGAAGTATAAACTGTCACATTTAAAACTTTATCGTCAAGATAGGAGAACGTGCCCTAATTATTATTACTTTTGTTATGTCACATTTAAAAAATTATTAGTCATGGAATTAAACGATGAACAATTCAATGCCATTTCTTCTGAAATAATAAAGAAGGCTGGCTTATTCAAATGTCCAGTATGCGGACAGAATGCAGGTTACAACTTTGCTCCTACTGAATTTCACGTCTTAGCAGGCGAAAGAGACAGCAATGGAACAGGTTTATCATTTGGGGGGCAATCAACCTTCCTTAGAGTAGTAGCAGCAACCTGTCCTCACTGTGCGCACATTTCGTTTTTCAATCTTGTTAGACTGGAGAAGAATATTGCCGGAGAAAAATAGCTTCTTTAGCAACATCTTGCTCTGCCTTTCTAAAGAATGTTTTTTGATTAGCCATTCCTTTCTTGGGAGTGGCTTTCTTTGTTTTTATTTTCATCTTTCAATACGCTTCACCTATACAGCATTAGGTTCAAGTTTGATGAGTTATTTTTTGGTTTTGAATTAAATATTCCTGTAATTCTCAGGTTCCCAATTGTCTGTATTGCAGACAAAGCAATATCCATTTTTAGGATTCTCTTCGTGCGAATGAGATCCACACGTTTCGCACCAGTAGCGAGTATCAATGCACGGCTTTAGTCCTTCGTTCTCTTTTCTTGTGTTTTGTATCCTCTCTGTTAAGAGATCAACTAAAGCCGGATTGTCAAAAGCCCTTCCGTCGTGCATAAGAATTATTTCATCTGGACTTTTATGTTTGTCCCTACAAATTTTCTCAGCCACTTCATGCCTAAAGTCCATATCTATGCATGGCAGAATTTCATCAAGTATATTTTCAACTGACTTTTTGTAAGCTTCATCTGCATCTGAAATGAGCATGTTTAAGCGATTAATTTTATCCATATTATCTAATTATTAGTTAATAAATAAACTATAAAGACTATACTGGCAACTAGCGCTACAAAGAGCGTCCAACAGACTAGCACTAGGTTCATGCATAGTCTCACGGGGTTAATCATTCTTTTCATAATGCTCTATTTAAAATTGTTAGTTTCTTTTTTCATGTATTTCGTAATAAATGAAATAGATATTTCTACACGGAAAAGCAGCGTGAAGCTTTCCTCTTAAATGAGAAAGGTTGTCTGTAGTGTATAGGACCCGATAAGAATCACATTCAACCATCAGAATACCTTCCTCAGTACAGTATTTCACCTGAGTGATTACGTATTTCATGAGCAGTAAAATAAAAGATTCGCTGCGTAATAAACCAGGTAGGAAGCTATAGCGATAAATGCTATACATATTATATAAGCGATTGATTCAAGCGGAATCTGATTAATCGCTTTAAAAAGCCTCTTCGTCTTCTTCATTGTCATTTGAATTAAAGATGTTTGCAATCATATCTACAATATTCTCTTCAATGGCCTCAGTGGAACCGGTCACTGCATTGGCAATACTCTTCTTGGTTTGGATGATTCGATATATTTTTCCATCTATTGTCCCTTTTCCCAGGAAATAGTAAACTGTAACCGAATTCTTTTGTCCGATACGATGGGCGCGATCTTCGCATTGGCAACAGTCTGCATACGTCCATGGGAACTCAACAAAGGCCACGTTCGAGGATGATGTAAGCGTAAGCCCGACTCCGGCAGCTTTGATTGAACAGATTATAATATCTGTTTTTGGGTTCTTTTGAAAGGAGTCTACAGCCGCCTGCTTTTCTTCCGCTGAATCTCTCCCGGTAACTGATACAGCCGTAGGGAAATGTTTCTTAAGCTGGTCTACAACTTCATGAAGCGAGCAGAAAAGAATAATCTTCTGACCGTTCTCCCGGAAGTCCTTTACAAACTCAATAACTTCTTTTACTTTTCCTCTGGCCGCTACCTGACGAAGTATGTTGATGCGTACCATCACTTCTCCACGCATTGCACGCGCAATCTTCTCATCATCCGCATTCTTATACTTCTGTAGATAACTTATAAGATCGCTTTCTGCATCCTTGTATTCTTTCCGGTTGGTTATTTCGCATGTGAGAACCTGACGTACTTTATCAGGAAGATCTTTCAATACAAGCGATTTCTCACGCCGAAACATGCAATGAGTCCAGAGCAAGTAATTGAGCTCTTTGAGATTACTTGCTTCGTTTGGTCCGGAACAAAAACGGTCAACGAAATTTTTATAACCGCCGAAATCATCCATGCGATCAAGTATAGACAGTTGAGGTACTAAATCCTTTGGCTTGTTTACAACGGGTGTTCCGGTTAATTCAATGATGTATTCTTTACCCTTGCAAATACCTTTGCAGAACTTGGCCTGTTGGGTAGAGGATGATTTACAGCGATGGCTTTCATCAATGATAACTGATTTAAAAAGACCGATTGATTGTCTGAACTCAACATCGCGAAGGGTCCAACCCTCTGATTTTTTAATTCGCTGCACAAAGTATTTCTTCAGTGATTCATAATTGACAATGAATACTTGGTACATACCTGTTTGCCAAAAGAACGGCCATGTATCGCGTACCTTATCAGATAATACCATTGCTTTTTTGTCGGTAAACTTGTGCCATTCACGTTCCCAATTGATTTTTAAAGATGAAGGGCAAATGACCAAGCAAGGAAAAGCGTTTGCTATGTTAATCGTTGCAATTGACTGCAATGTATTGTGAGTAACAATAAAATCATTAGTTAAATAAAGACTATCAGGTGCAGACACTTTAATACATTGCTGTTCGTAAATCCCGATAAAGTTTACTGATTTTATATACCGTGTGACTCTAAATGCCTTGTTTAGCTTCCACGCGTTATATTTATACGGAACCGCAAAAAAAGGATTAAAATTAGTACGAATATTTACTTGATATTCAATCCCCTTTTCTTCGATTGTTCTGTTGTATGCTCTAACAATTGATATTCCACCTAATGATTGAACGAGCTCTTTGACGTCGTTTGCCAATCTTAAAGATGTTGTATGAAATGTGGTTCTGTTTTTAATACAACTGCCGTCAGTGTCCATCAAACCAGCCAAAAGCATTCTTCTCTGTTCAATATCTCCCTGCAGATAATCGGATGGAATAAATTTTGTTGGACTAGAAATGTTTAATCCATAACGCGATATCTCTTGATGATATTCATTATCGTTTCTTTTGCTAATTCTGGAAATCCCAAACCGCAAGTCACCCTTCCGTATTGCTTTTTTTATTTGATAATCTTCTGGTAGTATTGAACGAATATATTTCACTATCCCATATTTTTCTTCCGGCAAGGACATACTGATTGATGTTCCTGTCAATGAACCATCCCCAATAAGTGACCCCATAATATATGGATCAATAAAGAAGTCTGTTCGTCTGTATTGTACCGGCTCACAAACAGGTATTTCCCACTTTAGTGAAGGTTTCCTACCTGAATTTGCGCGTTTTTCATTTGTCTCATTTGTTAATCCCTGATTAATCAATTCTTGCAAAGTCTTAACAGTCCAGCCTTTTCCACGTCTCCTTCTATTTTGGTCACGAACACACCATAAATGCTCAAGATTACAATCTGAATATGATCCATCGCTCATTTCAACGCGATAAGTCTTTTGGAAACCTTGAGGATATATTGCATCTACGGTTTGAATGCTTCCGTCTTTTGCGAATATCGTATCACCAACTTTTATATCTCCCATCTTTATCCATCCTGAAGGGCTTGAAATCAAAGAATAAAGCGGATTAGCTTTGCCCAGACCCGGTTCGTCCGTGTTCATGAATCGTTTAAACTCTAGCCCACGCTGTATTCCTTCTAGCTGATAAGGGTAAGGAGTTATTTTTAAACCGTGAGGACGGTCAAGAGGACGGAGAACGGGAAGATCATACGTTTTTTCTTCTTCACGCGAATGTGCTGATTGATCGCCTCCCCATGTAACCGGTTCTATTTGTCTTATTTGGTATGCTAAACGTTCGAGCTCGACTCTTTTGGATGCAGGAACTTTCCATATCTTCCTGATTGCATCGTATTTGCGACCCTCTATCTGTTTGATTCTATCAACGATGATAGGTCTGTACTTGAATTGTAGCTCAAACATGTTGTCTTTTAGAATAATATTCATCGCCTTTGGTTTATTGTATGGAGTGCCTTGTCGACACTCCATTTGTTACTAATTACGCCGTTTCGTCAAATACTTTTGCTTCCTCTATGTTCATCTTCTTTCTTCCCTTGCCTTTCTTCTTTGGCTCAATATTGGCATCAACGGGTGCATCGGATTCGAAATCCAGCTGCTCTTGTTTGACACCGTATTTTTCAGAGAATAAATACTCAGATACTTCCCAGTCGCAACGTTGAATAGCTAAATCAAGTTCTGAACCATAAGAATAACCATCTACGGCATCATCAGAAGAAAATTTGGTAAATGGAGCAATGAGATTGAGCACTTGCCCGGACTTGAGAATCTTTTGGCCAATGATTGTCACGCCTGCAGATTCATCACTTCCTCCATGGGAGTAACCGGTGACAACGTATTTATCAATTTCCTTTTGAATTGCTTCTGTGGGAACGCTGTCGATATTTGAGCGATTAAATAATTTTGCTTCCGGCTGTTCTGTAACAGTTACCAGGAAAGGAACGAGAGCTGCAAAAGCTGCTTTCAAATCGCTATGAATGATTTGATCACATTTCTTGCTTACTTCATTCGTGTAGTTTGCTTCGGTATACTTCTCTTTGTAAGTTACCTCGCATCGATCGGCTCTCAAAGAAGCCTTTTCGATTACATTTTTAGGATTTTCCATGCTGATTATTGCTTTTATATTCTATCAAAATTGATATTGTGGAGAAGACCGGATTCGAACCGGTAAACCAGTATCGGATATTTCTTCGGGCATTGCAACCTCGGTCTTTGGGTTGCTTGCAGCCTCCGAACCGCTTGACTGGCTTAGTATTGTCGTTAGCGTCTACCAATTCCGCCACTTCTCCATCTCTGTTATTAGAAGTTTTCGTCTTTTGCCTTGACGATAGAGTATATTGCAAGGCTGATTATTATTAGACACCCTAAGGCAGCAATGCCGCTTTTAAGTGGTTGCGCATTTCCGGTACCAATCAGTAGGATCGCTATGACAAACCAGAAAATGCATTTGATGGAATCTCGTTTATTCATTGAAATTTCGTTTTACGTTGTTATTATTAAATCCGGCCATTTTCATTTCTTCTTTGGCCTTGCTGATTACAGTTACACACCATGAAAGCTGATGGGTAGCAGCTCGATTTGCTCTCTCGCACCAATCAACCAGATATTGTTCTTCCCGACAGATAGAATCAACTAGAGCGTTGACGGCCTTAGCTGTTGCTTTGGCATTTTTAGCGGTATCCCTTAATGTTTCCATTACTTCGGAGTTTTTCGACTCATTAAGATGGTATTTGGCATCTGCAAGTAGCTTACCTGTGCGTGCAATATAGGCGGTTAGATCATTGCCTCTTTGCAGTGCTTCTTCCGGGTTTTCGCTCATGGTGATATTCAGGAAACCGTCTATGTCGGTTAGCTCGGAGAATATCCGATCTTTTGGTGTGATGTTGAGGTTCATTGTTTATTCTATTATTAAGTTAGTAGCATCCAGTACTTGAAGGCTAGTTCATCGTACTTCTCCTTTCCTTTCAAATATATCGGGTCCCCTCTTTTGATGAAGGCTTTGAATATTTTTAGGTTCTTCTTGGAGATAGCATAGATAAAATCTTGATTACTTCCGGCGATATCCATGTACCAAGCGCGTGAACGATCCCAATCGAAGAAATCAATTGCCTCATTGAATTGCTTCTGTGATTCGGCAAATGTTGACTTTAGATCTCCGCCAAAACCGAATTGTGCAAGCCACCAATCCCATTTACAACGCGTGTCAAGAGTGTATTTGAAATTCCCGTACTCAAACTCTTGATTCTTGTTGATCATGAACTTTTGTGTGTCTGACTTTTCAAGTACTTGTGCCAGAAACTGATCTTTTCTTGCTTCCATCCGGAGCGCTTTTTTCATCTCTGTAGCTAACTCAAAATCTTCCTTTGTATACACGACATCATCCACGGTTAATTTGTAGTAATTGACACGATCCTGCTCAGTAATCATTGCATCAATAAGAGTCCCGAACTTAAAGGCCTTCTCCTTATCCCCGTATTGTGTACGAGGATAAAGGAAGTTCTTTAATTCTGTCAGGTCTGAGTTGCTCACTTCTTTGCGGAGAAAGTATGTATCAGGATTGCTCATCTTACTTTGCTTTTACGTCCTCGATATATTGCACGTACTGTGATTTGATGCGCTCATCATCCTTATTTGCCTTCTTTTCACAGAAGGTTATCATCTTCTTATGAATCTTTTCAAGCTCATCAATAGGAAGGTTTTGCCCTTCATTAATCCACCACATTTGGTATATCTCAATGATGCCGGCCGGATGTAGCACTTGTATCTTTTCTGTGATTTTAGCTTTCACAGGAGTTGGCGCAATGGTGGCAGCTGCTGCAGAGTCAAAGAGTGAATTCATTTGGCTTGCCTGTGCGGATGCTTCTGCCTCTGCTTTGGCACGCTCTTGTTGTTGCCTAGCCTCGAGATCGCGTTTGGTTTGCTCTTCCAGCTCTTTCTGCTTGCGTTCAGCTTCGATGCGTTTAGCTTCTTCTGCGTTAACTCTTCGGATTCTTTCGGTTTCCTCTAGCTCTTTTTGAAGGGATGGCAGGCGATCGATGTATGACTGCCTTAAATCTTCCATGTCGAATCGATATTGTTTGGCAAATGAATCATACTTTCCTCTCATCACTTCTGTCTTGATGGCTGCTTTGGTTTCCGGGTCCAGATAGATAGAGCAGAATGTATCGCGGAACATGTTGAAATGTTCCTGAGGATATATCAAAGGCCATTCTTGAATCATTTTTGCTTTTTCTGAAAAATTTGCGAAATTGATATTGCTCCAGACCTGTGAAATGAGAGCGCTTTTATTATTGAAGAAGTCATTGTAGTGGTGACTCAAAGCCAATTCCAAGGAACTCTTATACGATGCTTTTTCATTATTAAAATTCTGCATTCTTAATGCCTCGGCTTGGCGCTTTTTCTCTTCAGCTATTTTCTGTGCAGCGTACTTATTACGCATGTCAACAAGCCTACCGGGAATAGTAGCCATATTCTTTGTGTCTACTTCGCTTTCAAGTGATGTGAATACTTTACGCATCTGATCAAACAGCTGGGTTAATGGCTTACGTCTGGTCTCCATATTATCTTTCGTCACCTTGATCTTATTAAGATAGGATGCAATTTGTGCATCAAGAGCGTCGTTCATACCTCCATTGGCCTCTATTGTATCAAGAAGCGTTTGACCTGCATTGTTAGCTCCTTCTACTGATTGTTGATTGCGTTGCAACATACCAGGAGCTGTCTTCATAATAGATGAAAATTCTTCTACTTTTATTAATTCTGTAGACATAATGATTGGTTTTAAATAGTTATTAAAATCCTTCGTTTTCGTCTGCTTCGGTGACTTCCACTTGAACGGGAACCGGAGCTTCTAGCTGTTTGTCTTCTCCAAATGGCGTTTTTGAATAATCGTCAGTTCCTTCACCTGTTTCAATTCCGTAGTCAATAACTGCTTCCTCTTCTTGACTTTGCATGATTGTATATTGTCCGGTACGTACCTTGGGATAGGCATCAAAGGCATGCTTAATCATTTTGTTTTCAAGAAATCCCGGGTCAATGCCTCCGTCTTGTGAATAGTAAAGGTCATTGGCTTTACCTTCCACACGTTGGCCATTCTTGTAATAGGAGTTATTTTTGGCCGAGAATTTGGCTAGGCGTTGGATGTCGCCTTCAAGAAGCCATTGGTAATCTTCAGAGCCATCACAGCGAACGATGCGAATAAAGGCACCTATTACTTTATTAGATTTACGTGGAATAGCAGCTGAATAGGTTATTTTTTTAACTCCGTTGTCTAGGCTAATTGAAAAGATATCACCTTCATACACAATCACCGGATTGTCTGCATATCGTATTTGCCCGGCACGCATGCGCATCATTAATTCGCCGTAACCTGTTACAGATACAGATGCGCGTTTTTCATATACATCTCTGCCGCTTTCATCTTTGTGTCCCGTCTTTACGTTGCGAGGAATTAAGTAACAATGAGGATGGCTTGTATTATCAAGTGATAGTCCATTTACGGCCATGTCAAGGAAGCAACCGTATAGAGACATCTTGCTGCATTCTGCAACAGCCGGGCTTTCACGCAATAACTTTTGGAAGTTGAATACTTCTTTGTGATATACTTGTTCTCCCATCTGAGAGCCCCAAATTGCGTTATACATTTGGATGAACTTCTTCTCTACATTTTCATTCTCGACAATCTTTGTTGCCGGAAGAGAGTTTAAATCTTCTAATTTGACTTGAATAGCGTTTGACATAATCTTTTGGTTTTAAATAGTTATTAATCACCGGAGTAACGGCCTTCTCTGTATTCCTTCATTATGGCAAGGTCTATTTCGGTAGTCGGCCTTGGTCCTCCCGGAGTGAATTTGATTTCAGTCTTTACAGAGTTATTTCTCTGATCTTCCTGCTCTTTTAGTCTTCGCCCCATTTCTTCCTGGAGCTTGGCTAGGGTAGGGGATGAGGAGACTTTGTTATTCATTCTTTATAATTTGGCTAATGATATTATCAGGTAATTTATTGTAAATGTCCATCATCGAACTGGCCGTTTCAACTTCGGACCTCTTTACGTAATATCTTCCCCTTTCCTTATTCCTTGCCGGATAAAGTTTTATCCAGCTTTTTTCGCGCCATTCTTTTATTAGGCGTTTTCCATATATTCTCTCTGCCTGTGTTATTGTTATCACTTCGGAGAGTAAACCAAGTGACTTCAAAGTTTGAATTGTTCCAATCTTGATGCTACTTGCAATGATATTTTCAATGTATCTATCCATAATCTTAGGCTGTTTCTTTTTTTATGTATATAAAGGGTCTTGAGCTTGTTAACTATCCGAAACGCATTCACATCGCTATGCTATGTTGCCTGTGGTTTATGATTTAGAATTCGTATATCTCTTCAATTCCGTTTTCCTTGATTCGTGATCTCCGCATTGCGCGAGCGTTTACGTTGATGTCGAATGTGAGTTGGAAAACGATGAGTGCTAATAGTGACATCGCAATGATTGTTTTCTGCAATTGTGCGAAGTCTATGTTTAGAGCAAATGCTCTATTAAGCCACCAAGAGCCAAGCTCATTCAGTTTGCTTGTTCCTGTCTTTTTATATGCTTTATCCAAGAGCACATTGATGGTACCGTAGGCAGTGCCCAGTCTGTCGGCCATCTCTTTTTTAGCTAAACCGCATGCGGCCAAGCCGGCAATCTGGTTTTCTCTTTTGGTTAGTGTAGTATTTGCTAATTCCATTGTTATAGAGATTTTGCTTGATTAGAGATTTTATCAATGGCTTTCTTGTGTTCTTCTGCCATCTTAATTGCACAGCTTAGTACGTCGATAGCATACCGTGACTTCATGTTTTTGTCACTTCGTCGGCCCAAAACGTTTGTCACTGTTATGGGAGAGCACCCGACTGTATCGGCTATTTTCTTTTGCCATCCCATTGGCAGATTCTTTTTAATTTCTTCATAATTTGCTTCCATAATTGTTGATTAATTAGAGTAAGTATTCTATTTTATTGATTTTATATTCAAAATATTTGTTGGTTACAAATCGTTTTCGTTAACTTTATAGTGCAAATGTAAACTACATTTTCTTTATATGCAAATAAAATTGCAATAAAATGAAAATAAACTTTCAATAAAAAGAAATAAACTTTCGAGATGGACGTGTCAAAGCTAAAAAAATTAATAGAGATGAGTGGGCTTAGTAAGCAAGCCATAGCTGATAAATGCCTTATTTCAAGGCCTACATTGGATAATGTTCTTAATGGATCTGATGCTAAGATAAGTACAATAGAAAACCTTGCTAAGTTTTTTAATATACCAGTAGGCTATCTTTTCGATTCTTTAGATGTAAACCAAACTTTCAATGGCGATTCGAATGTTGTGGTTGGGAGAGATAATAATGGAAATATAAAAGTTGCAAAATGCCAAGATGAATTGGAAGATGCATTAATCGAAATTCGTCATCTAAAGGCAGAGATAGAAGGCCGGGATAAATTATTGGAAGAAAAAGAAAGATTGATTAATGTTTTGATGAAAAAATAGTATTTTGTTTGTCAAATATAATCTTATAAAATAAGTACAATGAAAGACAATACTAATTCTATATCTGTAGTTAAAGAAATAGAGAATAGAGATCTCCTCTTTATTTCTTATGATAATGATATTCCGTCTAACTATAGGGGAGGGGTTATGTTCTCATTGCATATTGATGAAAATGGACGGATTAGATGTGATTCTAATGAGAGGACGGCTGTTGACCCCAGTACCATACACATTCATCTTCCAATAGTTGAAGAGTACGATGTTTCTCCTTTACCATATTGGCCTCATTATATAGAATTGACCCCAGGGCAGAGATTTAAATATTTAAATTGGCTTCGTAACGTTGAACAGCCTATTGATATAGGATATGTTTTTCTTTATTATTATGGTCTTGAACGTCATTTGCTTACTGATAATTTCGAAAAAGCATTTAACCAAATCATAAGATTACGTAATGTACATAAAAACAAGTCATTTCAAAGCTATACAGAGCATGCTCTTATTCATTCTTGCATAATGATGGGACGTATTGATATGTTGTTAGGGATTCATGAAAAGACCGATGTATCAGGCTTCTCTAATGCTCAATTTCTACTTGCTTACAATGGGAAGATGGATTTAGGTATTGAAAATCTTCTCAGCGTGTTTTATAAAGCTTTTACATTATCGAGGAAAGCAGTCTTAGAAGATCGACAGATGTTTGTTAATAGTATTATGGATAGCCTTAAACTAGAGTATGGGAAAGAAACATTTGCCCTTTGTGACTATGATATTAGTAAAGTCAAAACTAAAACAGAGATAAGATTTGCTAATTATTCTTTTCCTACCGAGATACAAAGGGTTGAGATAACGGATTTTTATCAATGCAAACCTTTAATGGCAGACTTAGAAAAGTTATTTAAGTTATCCTATGAGTTGTATAAAAAAAACCGAGCAATTGAAAAGAAAAAGCAAAAACTTAATATAAGTGATGAAGAAGTTCATTTGTTACAAATAAAAAAAGACGTAGCTAGATATAAGAGGCTATTGAATGATAAAAAGATAACTCAAGAAGAGTTCCTTTTATTGCAAAAGTTTAAAAACGGAGATGATTATTAAATTCTCTCATTTCAACGGTTGTGATATTAATTATAAAATTTAAAATGATATGAAAAAACTTGTTCTAGCATTTTTTGCAATTGCATTATTAGCCAGCTGTAATAAGGTAATGTATAAGGAATCTGTGTATGTGGTTGACTACAGGGAATATATTAAAGAGGGCTTTATAATTAGCCCTACTGTAACAGGTTTTAATTACCAACCAATATCTAATATTGAGGTTGTATTTTCTTCTGGTGAATTACCTAAGGGTGAAAGTGGTGATAATCTTGAAAAGATCGTTCCCTATAAAGGCTATAAAGGTGTTTCAAATAAGTATGCTCCCACGGGAAAAAGAATGATGGATAAAATTGTATCTGAGGCTAAGGCAATGGGTGCAAATGGTTTGATAAACTTTCAAACATCGTATAATTCTAAAAATGGGACTTGGTCTGCCTCTGGTCTTGCAGTTGAGATGAAATAGTCAATAATTGCACTCTTGGGAATATGTGTAAAAGAATGACTAATCTTTCATGTCAAACTGAGGAACAGGAGAAGAGGGAACGGTGTATTATCGGACATAATAAATTGTATAAAATGCACAGCTGGTCTGACGAGATGTAGTGATCATATTGTATATTATAAAAATAAGTTTCATGAATGGTATAAGAAGACATCTATTTTGGATTTATGTAAGAAAAACAATCTATGCTCTTATTTTGGGATTTATTGGAAGTATTCTAGGGGCGTATTTTCAAAATCAGAATTGGCGTGAGCAGAACGAACTTTCAAAATTGGAAACTGATAGAAAAAAGGCAGAAGAAATTTTTTCTGAACTCAGTACTTTAATGGGAGATCGACAGTATAAGACTATAAAGTTGCTTTCTTCCTATAAGCAGGGAGATAGCTTGAAAATACGAGCTAATAGGGAATCTTTATGTTTGCAATTGGAGATGTGGGGCGCTCAAAAAGATAGACTACATGCCTTGGTTGATGGCTATTTTGGAAAGGAATGCAGTGATTATTTTATGCGTAATATTCAACCACGTTTTGCATTGAGTGGGAACTTGATATTATCTAAACCGGTAGATAATATAAATAGAATCGAGAATATTCTTGCACAGATTGGCGCACATATTTTTATTCTTAATAAGAAAATGATAAATGCTATTAAAGAGGATAAGATAGGGCGCTTTATCAGTAAATCTAGAGAATGAATATAGTTTTCTTTTGATCTTAAAAGTTAAAAAAGATGGATACAATTCTAGAAAAAGACAAATTGATTACTTCGCTTCGACAGCAATTGCGGCAAACGATGCGAAAATGTAGTGCGCTGGAACAAGAAAATGCTCTTCTGAATAATGAGCTGGAGAACTTGAAAAAGCAACCAAAAAAGAAGGTGAATTAGAACTATTTTATAACTCAAAAGCTCAAGTCTCTGAAAGTGCGATTGTAAGCCTGATCTAGAAAAAGATGGACCTGCCTTACAAGCAGAGGGTCGGCGGTTCGAACCCGTCAACGCCCACATCAAAGGTCTCATTTTTATGAGGCCTTTTTTTATTTTCACATATTCACAAACTTTCTGATTACTTTTTTTATAATACTCCGAAAAAGAACTATTTTTGCGGTCTGATAATTATCTGGAAATTTATGAAACTTGATTTGCTTACGGCCATCTCTCCTATTGATGGTCGCTATAGGGGTAAAGCTGAGGCTTTAGCTGATTTTTTCTCGGAATATGCGTTGATAAAGTATAGGGTTCAGGTTGAAGTGGAATATTTTATAGCACTTTGTGAATTGCCTCTCCCGCAACTCAAAGGAATTGATCCTGTTGTTTTTGATTCTTTGCGCAGCATCTACCTTGATTTCTCAGAACAAGATGCTCAACGTATTAAAGATATAGAGAGTGTTACAAATCACGATGTGAAGGCTGTAGAGTATTTTATTAAAGAGAAATTTGACCAGCTGGGCGGATTGGAAGCGTACAAGGAATTTATCCATTTCGGACTGACTTCACAAGATATTAATAATACATCGATTCCTTTATCAATTAAAGAATCGCTAGAACAAATCTATTTTCCACTTGTTGAAGAGTTGATAGCACAGCTCAAAACGTATGCTGAGGAGTGGGCAGCTATTCCGATGTTGGCCAAAACTCATGGACAGCCGGCTTCTCCTACGCGTTTAGGAAAGGAGATAATGGTGTTTGTATATCGCTTGGAACGTCAGCTGAGCACCCTGAAGGCATGCAGCATAACAGCTAAGTTTGGTGGCGCTACAGGTAATTATAATGCACATTGTGTTGCATATCCTTCTTATGATTGGAAGGCTTTCGGCAATAAGTTTGTTGCCGAGAAACTAGGTTTGGAGAGAGAAGAATATACCACTCAAATTTCAAATTATGATAATTTGGCTGCTGTATTCGATGCCATGAAGAGAATGAATACAATCATGATTGATATGAATCGTGATTTCTGGCAATACATATCGATGGAGTACTTCAAGCAAAAGATCAAAGCTGGTGAAGTGGGCTCAAGTGCCATGCCGCACAAGGTGAACCCCATTGATTTTGAAAATGCTGAAGGAAACTTGGGTATGGCAAATGCTATCTTGGAACATCTGGCTGTTAAGCTGCCTATCTCACGTTTGCAAAGAGATTTGACAGACTCAACGGTATTGCGTAATGTGGGCGTGCCTTTTGGACATACGGTCATCGCTATACAGAGTTCCTTGAAAGGTCTTCGTAAGTTGTTACTCAATGAGAAGGCATTATATAATGATTTAGACAACTGTTGGAGCGTAGTTGCCGAAGCAATACAAACTATATTAAGAAGGGAAGCTTACCCTAATCCGTACGAAGCATTAAAGGCTTTGACCAGAACAAATCAAGCAATTACTGAAAGCTCAATTAAAACTTTTATTGAAGAGTTAGAGGTCAGTGAAGTCATAAAAGAAGAATTAAGAAAAATAACTCCTCATACATATACGGGGATTTAATTATTAATAACCAAAGAACAATAAGTGTTAGAGATTAGGCCGTGATGGCCAGTAAAAGTTTAATTTTATTTTGAAGAGAAAATGAGCACAGAAAATGAAAATTGGCGTGATGATTCTTACGCAGAGGGTAACAATACCGGCCGGGATGGTGAAAACACGTATGAGAGAGACGGATATAACCGTCGGGATGACAATCGTTCATCTTTTAATAGAGTAGGATACAATAATAATCGTGACGGCCAATCAAATCGTCCTTATCGTCCATCTTACAATCGTGATAACTCGGATCGTCCTTCACGCCCTTCATATAACCGCGAAGGTGATGATCGTCCTTATCGTCCGTCGTACAATCGTGACAGTTCGGACCGTCCTTATCGTCCATCTTA
Organism: Bacteroides graminisolvens DSM 19988 = JCM 15093; assembly: GCF_000428125.1. Lineage (GTDB taxonomy): Bacteria > Bacteroidota > Bacteroidia > Bacteroidales > Bacteroidaceae > Bacteroides > Bacteroides graminisolvens. The sequence goes on along the minus strand of NZ_ATZI01000010.1, from coordinate 28,569 downwards.
CAACCGTGATAACTCGGATCGTCCTGCGCGCCCGTCTTATAACCGCGAAGATGGTGGTGATCGTCCTTATCGTCCGTCGTACAATCGTGAAGAAGGCGGTGATCGTCCTTACCGTCCACGCATCAATCGTGAGGGAGGTGATCGTCCGGCGTATAATCGCCCGCAACGTCCTTATAATAATAGAGAAGAAGGTTCTTGGAGAGGAGGAGACTCTGAGTCTCGCAGACCTTGGCAGGGTAATCGTCCTTCTTACGGGCAATCGCCTTATGGAAGTGATGACCGTCAACGTCGTCCCCGGATTTCTTCTGGAGGTTCTTCATACGGACGTCCGCAAGGAGGAATGAACAGACCCATCCGTCGTTCGGCCGATTATGATCCCAATGCTAAGTACAGCCATAAAAAACAAATTGAATACAGAGATCAGTTTGTTGATCCCAACGAACCGATTCGTTTGAATAAATTTCTGGCTAATGCAGGAGTTTGCTCTCGCCGTGAAGCTGATGAGTTCATCACAGCAGGTGTTGTTTCTGTAAACGGAGAAGTGGTAACTGAATTGGGAACAAAAGTAAAACGCAACGATCTCGTGAAATTTCACGAAGAACCGGTTAATATTGAACGTAAAGTTTATGTTTTGCTGAATAAGCCCAAAGATTTTGTAACGACAGTAGATGATCCTCAGGCTAGAAGAACTGTGATGGATTTGGTAAAGAATGCATGTAACGAACGCATTTATCCGGTTGGTCGTCTGGACCGCAATACCACCGGCGTTCTGTTGTTTACAAATGACGGTGATTTGGCTTCTAAACTAACTCATCCTAAGTTCCTGAAGAAAAAGATCTATTATGTACAGACAGATAAGAATGTTACTAAAAATGATATGGATCAGATAGCTTCAGGGATTCAGTTGGAAGATGGTGAAATTCACGCAGATTCAATTGAATATACAGATGAGGTAAAAAGAAACCTAGTTGGTATTGAAATCCATTCGGGTAAGAATCGCATCGTTCGCCGTATATTTGAGTCTTTAGGCTATAAGGTGATTAAACTGGATAGAGTACTCTTTGCCGGATTGACCAAGAAAGGACTTCGCCGTGGTGAATGGCGTTACCTCACTGAACAGGAGGTTTCGTTCCTTAGAATGGGATCATTCGAATAAAAATAAATAGACAATGAAGAGTGAGTCAAATCACTCTTCATTGTTATATAATAATGAATTATAAGATCGTTTATGGAGAAGATTAGTAGAACAAAGATTGTTGATTTGCTCAAAAGAACAGATTTTGGAGCGACTGTCAACGTGAAAGGATGGGTTCGCACCCGCAGAGGCAGCAAACAGGTTAATTTCATTGCGTTAAATGACGGTTCTACGATTAATAATGTTCAGATAGTTGTTGACTTGGCTAACTTCGACGAAGAGATGCTCAAGCTGATTACTACGGGAGCGTGTCTGAGCGTTAATGGAAACTTGGCCGAATCTGTAGGTTCCGGGCAAGCTGTTGAGGTTTTGGCAACGGGTATTGAAGTTCTCGGAGCGTGTGACAATACGTATCCTTTACAGAAAAAAGGACATTCGTTGGAGTTTTTGCGTGAGGTGGCTCATTTGCGTCCGCGTACCAATACTTTTGGAGCTGTGTTCCGCATCCGCCATCACATGGCGATTGCCATTCACCAGTTCTTTCACGACAGAGGATTTTTCTATTTCCATACTCCCATAATTACGGCTTCGGACTGTGAAGGAGCCGGACAGATGTTCCAGGTCACCACCATGAATCTGTATGATCTGAAGAAAGATGAGAACGGATCCATTGATTATGATAATGATTTCTTTGGAAAACAGGCAAGTTTGACTGTATCCGGTCAGCTGGAAGGTGAGCTTGCTGCCATGTCTCTAGGTTCTATCTATACCTTCGGACCTACTTTCCGTGCAGAAAATTCAAATACTCCTCGTCACCTGGCAGAATTCTGGATGATTGAACCCGAAGTGGCCTTCAATGAAATTGAAGATAATATGCAGCTGGCGGAAGATTTCATCAAATACTGCATTCAATGGGCGTTGGACAATTGCATGGATGACATTAAATTCCTGAACGATATGTTTGATAAGGAATTGATTGAAAGACTTAAGTTCGTTTTGTCTAATGGTTTCGTCAGACTTCCTTATACTGAAGGTGTAAAGATACTCGAGGAGGCAGTAGCCAACGGTCGTAAGTTTGAATTCCCTGTTTACTGGGGTGCCGACCTTGCTTCCGAGCATGAACGCTATTTGGTTGAAGAACATTTCAAATCTCCTGTTATATTGACTGACTATCCCAAAGAGATCAAGTCTTTCTATATGAAACAGAACGAAGACGGTAAAACGGTGAGAGCGATGGATGTTCTTTTCCCCAAAATCGGAGAAATTATTGGAGGTTCACAGCGCGAGGAAGATTACGAGAAGCTGACTCGTCGTGCCAAAGAGATGGGAGTACCTGAAAAAGATATTTGGTGGTATTTAGATACACGAAGGTTTGGTACGGCACCGCACGCTGGTTTCGGACTTGGCTTTGAGCGTCTTTTGCTCTTTGTAACGGGTATGTCGAACATCCGTGACGTAATTCCGTTCCCCAGAACTCCGCGAAATGCTGATTTCTAGGTCGCTGATAAGATATTAAATGAACGTTCGGTTGGTACTGCTGCTATGTTGCAGATGCCGGCCGGACGTTCTTTTTTGCCTTTGATTCTGAAAAATATTGTCTTATGATTGCTTCTTCTGTTCTTTATTGCTTTATTATAGCTTGTTAAGGGCTTGTCTGGCAAGGGCTTAAAAACCAAAAAATAACAGAAATAGTTTGCCAATTAAAAGAAAAGCAGTAATTTTGCAAGCCGATTATTATCACAAAAAGGATAAGAGATTCATTTAGAGCGGGTTAGCCATCCTTTGTCCGGGGAAAACTACCGCGCGATGAATATTTTTTTAGTAGTAACAATTAAAAAACAAATTAAGAGTGGATACTTTAAGTTACAAGACCATTTCTGCAAACAAAGCAACAGTAACTAAAGAATGGGTTATTGTTGATGCTACAGATCAGTCTCTTGGACGTCTGGGAGCGAAAGTTGCGAAACTGTTGAGAGGTAAGTATAAACCAAACTTTACTCCTCACGTAGACTGCGGTGATAACGTTATCATCATCAATGCAGACAAAGTTAATTTAACCGGAAATAAATGGAATGACAGAGTTTATTTGTCATATACTGGCTATCCCGGTGGTCAGAGAGAAATTACTCCTGCCCGTTTGAAAGCAAGACCTAATGGCGATGACAAATTGCTTAGAAAAGTCGTAAAAGGAATGCTTCCTAAGAATAAACTAGGTGCTAAACTACTTGGAAATATGTATGTTTACTCTGGTAGTGAGCACAAACATGCGGCACAGAGCCCCAAATTAATTGATATAAACTCACTTAAATAATAGATAATGGAAGTAGTAAATGCATTAGGCAGACGTAAGCGCGCAATTGCACGTATATTCGTAAGCGAAGGTACAGGAAAGATTACTATTAACAAGAGAGACCTTGCACAGTACTTTCCATCAACTATTCTTCAGTACGTTGTGAAACAGCCGTTGAACAAACTAGGTGCTGCTGAAAAATATGATATTAAAGTTAATCTTGGCGGTGGCGGTTTCACTGGTCAGTCTCAAGCTTTGCGTTTGGCTATCGCTCGCGCATTGGTGAAGATTAATCCGGAAGATAAATCAGCTCTTCGCGCAGAAGGCTTTATGACTCGTGATCCTCGTTCTGTTGAGCGTAAGAAACCGGGTCGTCCTAAAGCTCGTAGAAGATTCCAGTTCAGTAAACGTTAATGGAATCTGTCGGGTTATAATCCGTTTAGTATCTAAACTACCGGGACTCTTTTTGACTACCCGGCGGTTGGTTTAGAAAAAAACAAAAAAGAAAGTAAACGATTTAAAGAATAAAACAATGTCAAGAACAAATTTTGATACATTATTGGAAGCTGGTTGCCACTTCGGACACCTTAAAAGAAAGTGGAATCCATCAATGGCTCCTTATATTTTCATGGAACGCAATGGTATTCATATCATTGACCTCCACAAAACCGTTGCAAAGGTTGACGAAGCTGCTGAAGCTTTGAAGCAAATTGCAAAATCAGGCAAGAAAATCCTTTTTGTTGCTACTAAAAAACAAGCTAAACAGGTTGTTGCTGAGAAAGCATTATCTGTTAATATGCCATACGTTATCGAACGCTGGCCGGGTGGTATGCTTACTAACTTCCCTACAATCCGTAAGGCGGTTAAGAAGATGGCTACTATCGATAAGCTAACTAACGATGGTACTTATTCAAACCTTTCTAAAAGAGAAATTCTTCAGATTTCACGTCAACGTGCTAAACTTGACAAGACTTTAGGTTCAATCGCTGACCTGACTCGTCTTCCTTCAGCACTTTTCATTGTTGATGTGATGAAAGAAAACATTGCAGTACGTGAGGCTAACCGTTTGGGTATTCCTGTATTTGCTATTGTTGATACAAACTCTGATCCTTCTGACATCGATTTCGTTATTCCTGCAAATGATGATGCAACAAAATCTGTAGAAATAATTATTGATGCGTGTTGCGCTGCAATTCAGGAAGGTCTTGAAGAAAGAAAAGCTGAGAAAGTTGACATGGAAGCTGCGGGTGAAACTGCTGCTGCTAAAGGCAAGAAGAGAACAGCTAAAGCAAGACTAGATAAGTCTGACGAAGAAGCAATCAACGCTGCTAAAGCTGCTGCTTTCCTTAAAGAAGACGAAGAAGCTTAATATAATCAGAACTTAGTAAGTACCTTTCGATGGTTTTACTAAGTTCTGTTTTTCAATTCAAACTACTAACTACCAAAATTTAATAGTATGGCTGTAACAATGGCAGATATTACCCACCTTCGTAAAATGACAGGTGCCGGTATGATGGATTGCAAGAATGCTTTGACTGAGGCTGAAAACGATTTCGACAAAGCAGTAGAGATTATTCGTAAGAAAGGACAGGCAGTTGCTGCAAAACGTTCTGATCGCGATGCATCTGAAGGTTGTGTTTTAGCAAAATCAGCAGGTGACTACGCAGTGATGATCGCTTTGAAATGCGAAACTGACTTCGTTGCTAAAAATGCTGATTTCGTAGCTCTTACAACTCAGATTCTTGATTTGGCAATTGCGAACAAGTGTGCAGATGTTGAGGCTGTTAAAGCTCTTCCTATGGGTAACGGAACAGTAGCTGATGCTATTGTTGACCGTAGCGGTATTACCGGTGAAAAGATGGAACTTGATGGTTATGGCATCGTTAGCGGAGCTACAACTTCAGTTTACATTCACCCGGGAAATAAACTGGCTACTATTGTTGCTTTCAACCAAGCTGGTTTCGATGCACAGGTTGCTCACGAAGTAGCTATGCAGATCGCTGCAATGAACCCTATCTCAGTTGATGCTGACAGCGTACCTGCTGAAGTTCTTCAACGTGAAAAAGATATTGCTGCTGACAAAGCTCGTGAAGAAGGTAAACCTGAGAACATGATTGAGAGGATCGCTGCGGGTCGTATCGGTAAGTTCTACAAAGAAGTATGTTTACTGGAACAAGAATTTGTAAAAGATCCTAAGCTTACTATCGCTCAATTCCTTGACGGTGCAAGCAAAGGTCTGACAGTGACTGAATTCAAACGCTTTACATTAAACGCTGATTAAATCAATCAATTAGTCGCTTATATAAAAAGCTGCATAGGCTCGCTATGCAGCTTTTTTTTTATCCTACGGGTTTGGTTTTGGTATAACCCTCTTTCTTCAATAGTTCGAGCACTTTTTGCTTAAAGTCGCCCTGTACAATAATCTCCCCATCTTTGGCGGAGCCTCCTACACCGCATTTCGTTTTCAGGAGTTTACCCAGTTCTTTCAACTCATCTTCCGTACCGATAAATCCGGTGACGAGTGTCACAACTTTACCACCCCGGTTTTTCTTGTCTAACTGCACTCTCAAATTCTGTTTGGCTGGTTCTATTGTTTCAGCATGCTCATCATCATCTGTTTCGTACCTATAATCGGGGTTGGTTGAATAGACTACATTCAACCGCTCTTTCCAGTCATTACTTTTCATATTGCTGCAATTACATTTATGCATCAAAAATAATATTTAGTTCAGTACCTTGCAATCTTTTGTTCTTTTTATCGTCTAATGGTATATATGTTTTAAGTTTAATGATTCTTTGTAATATGATATATTCTAAACTAGTATGCCTATTTGCCTATTTTTGTATACTGCCTGCATTCTTATTTGGCCAGTCGCTGAAAGGTAGAGTGACGGATGAAAAAGGTTTTCCCATTCCATACGCTTCTCTTTACTTGGTAGAATTGCAAACAGGCGTAACCACAGATGATAATGGTCATTTCCAAACCACACTTAAAAAAGGACGCTACACGTTGGAGGTTTCTTCTATCGGTTATTCAAAAGAGAGGCTACAGGTCGATGTGGTTGGTGATGCGCAAGAACGAAACATCGTGTTGCATGAACGTATTTACCAATTAGGAGAAGTGGTGATTGGACGTAACACAGAAGATCCTGCTTATTCCATTATGCGGCAAGTAATAGCCAAAGCCCCCTTTTATAGAAATCAGCTGGTTAGCTTTCATGCCGGTACTTACCTGAAAGGAACCGGTAAATTAAAATCGATTCCTGCCATTCTTAAACTATCCAAGGAAGTACGCAAGCAATCCAAAGAAATGTTGGGTAAACTTTTTGTGCTCGAAGAGCAGCGGGAGGTGACGTATGCCGCACCCAATAAATGGACTAATAGGGTGAAAGCTTATGCCAATTCATTTCCCGAAAACATGAGAGTTGATATTGGAATAACCACAGTCAACTTATACACTCCCAATTTATTCGATAAGGTATCTCCTTTATCTGCCGGTGCTTTTTCCTACTATCGCTATCAATTAGAGGGTAGTTATGCCGAAGGTGATCATGTTATAGATAAGATTCGCATTATTCCGCGCAATAAGAACCCGCGCCTTTTGTCGGGCTATCTGTATGTGGTGGATGATCTTTCGTGCCTTTCTTCTGCTGAATTGGTAGTTGAAGAAGGTGGCTTGAAAGCAAACATCAGGGTGGTGTGTAGTGAAGTAAGTGTAGGTGCCTTTCTTCCCACTTCTACCAGTATGGGCTGCGTGATCGATGTGATGGGCATAGAGGCTGAAGCGTCGTATTTGTGTGCAACGCATTATGCCCGTGTTCAGGCGAAAAAGCTTCCTGCAAATGGACAAGTATTTCCTATAGAAACAAATCATTCTCAACTCGCTGTTTCAAAGGCGCAAGCGAAGAAGCAGCGTAAGATTGAAGAGCAGATCAGGAAGCTGACCGATAAGCCTGATCTGACGAACGCAGAAGCCTATAAGTTATATAAGTTGACTGCTAAATCCATTGAGCTGGCAGATACGCTCAAATCACTGCGTAAATATGAAAGACCCAATCGGGAATTGCAGAATGATGTAAAGACCGACTCACTGGCCGGAAAGAAAGACTCTTTATATTGGGCCGATGTGCGCAGTGTACCTCTTCGTCCCGAAGAATTGGAGAGTTATGCGCGTAAGCAGCAGAGGCTTATGCAAAAAGATTCTCTGAATAAGAGTGGTGATTCGCTTCATGCTAAGAAAAAAACGATAGCCGGCAAGGTTTTAAATACTTGGCTGACAGGTCAAACCTTTACTACGAAAGACAAAGATGTCTGGCTTAAACTTTATGATTTGACTGCTTATGTGCCCGAGTATAATTTTGTTGACGGCCTTTGGGTAGGTGCTAAGCTTACCGGAGGTTTGAAGCTTTCCGAAAAGGCCGATTTGAACTTTACTCCTCGCTTGTATTATGCTACAGCGCGTAAGAAACTGATCTCTGATTTCTCACTGACACTGAATTATGCTCCTCGAAGAGCCGGAAACCTGTGGCTGAAGGGTGGCCGACTGACCGATGATTACAACGGCGAAAGTGGTGAGTCGCGTCTCTATAACTCAGCAGCAACTTTTCTTTTCTCGAGGAGTGATGTGAAGTTCTATGAGAAAAGCTATTTGGCTCTTGGTAATCGCATGGAAATAGCCAATGGCTTGCAGTTCTCTGCTTCGCTCGAGTGGCAGAGACGAAACTCTTTGCAAAACTTTGTAAGCAAAGCACCACTGGGTGGGCATGTAGAACCCAATGTTCCCGAGAATGCCAACTATCAGTTTATGCCGGTCAATAATCTATTGAAATCATCCTTTGAGCTAAACTATACTCCGGCGCAGTATTACCGCATTGTTAAAGGTCGCAAGGCTTATGAAGAACCGCTTTTTCCTACGTTTAGCCTGCGGTACGAAAGAGCTTTTCCAATGAGTAGTGAAAAATATGTAACTTCTTACCACCGACTGGAGTTTGCTGCTTGGCAGACTGTTGACTTCGGCATGTTCAATCGCTTTTCGTGGAATGTTAATGCGGGTATGTTCCGAAATGCAAAGCAACTTCAGTTCCCTGACTTAAAACATTTTGTAAGTACGCGCATGCCTTTAACGGAAAGGAGCTTTGATACCGGCTTTTTCTTGATTGATAATTATCGTTACGCCACGGCAGATCGTTGGGCGCAGGCACACATGAGCTGGCACATGCCGTATTTATTAGTTAAACAATTGCCTTTCTTGCGTAAAAAATCATTCGATGAGGCTTTACATTTGCATACGTTAGTAACCTACAAAAACAGTCCCTACTCGGAACTGGGCTATTCAGTCGGATTTCGTAATGTGGCCCGTGTGGGAGTTTTTGCCGGTTTAAACAGGTTGAAATATTCTACAACAAGCGTTTCGGTGAGTTTGCCCTTTCCCAAATGAAACACTGTGCATTGTTCATTAGCTAATATTTAGAAATAATGTTAAGCTTTTGCCGGATTGAATTTGCGTTATCGAAAAAAAATGTACTTTTGTATTTCCATAATGATAAAGCAAGAAGTTACTATGAGCAATCAGCCACAGAAAAAAGATATCGCTAAAGTGCCGGAACCTACATTACGCAGGCTTCCGTGGTATCTTTCTAATGTCAAATTGCTAAAGCAGAAAGGAGAACAATACGTTTCGTCTACACAAATATCCAAAGAGATAAATGTTGATGCTTCGCAAATTGCGAAAGATTTGTCGTATGTCAATATCTCGGGTCGTACCCGTGTGGGCTACGAAGTGGACGCGTTAATTGAGGTTCTCGAAGATTTTCTGGGCTTTACCGACATGCATAAAGCTTTTCTTTTTGGGGTGGGTAGCTTGGGAGGAGCGCTATTACGCGACTCAGGTTTGAAACATTTCGGCTTGGAAATTGTGGCCGCATTTGATGTCAACCCCAATCTGATTGGAACCCATATTAACGGTATTCCCATCTTTCACTCTTCCGAGTTTGTGAATAAGATGAAAGAGTATGATGTTCATATAGGTGTGCTGACTGTCCCCATCGAGATTGCGCAACAGATAACAGACACCATGATTGCCGGTGGTATTAAGGCTGTGTGGAACTTCACGCCGTTTCGTATCCGTGTTCCCGAAAATATTGTGGTACAAAACACCTCTCTTTACGCACATTTGGCGGTTATGTTCAACCGTTTGAATTTTAATGAACACTAAGCATGAAGATTATAGCTATTGGAATGAATTATGCCGCTCATAATGAAGAGATGCGGCATACGCGTGTTAATACAGACCCTGTTATCTTCATGAAACCAGATTCGGCTATACTAAAAGACGGTAAGCCTTTTTTTATACCCGATTTTTCAGAAGAGATACATTATGAAACCGAAGTGGTTGTACGCATCAATCGTTTGGGTAAAAACATAGCTTCTCGTTTCGCTCATCGTTATTATGATGCGCTAACAGTAGGAATCGACTTTACTGCGCGTGATTTGCAGCGAAAGTTTCGCGAAGCAGGTAATCCGTGGGAGCTCTGCAAAGGTTTTGATAATTCGGCTGCTATCGGTACTTTTGTTCCGGTAACACAGTTTGCCGATGTGCAACAACTTCAGTTCAGTTTGCAAATTGACGGTCAGACCGTTCAACAGGGCTGTACGGCTAACATGCTTTTCGGGATTGATGAAATCATTGCCTACGTAAGCAAATTTGTTACCCTGAAGATAGGCGACCTGCTGTTTACCGGCACTCCTTCGGGCGTTGGTCCGGTTAGCGTTGGTCAGCACCTTCAAGGTTTTCTGGAAGGAGAGAAGTTACTCGATTTCCACATTCGGTAAACAATCAATAAACATTCGTTATCATGAAAATAAGAGTAGGATTTGGCTTTGACGTTCACCAACTGGTTGCTGGACGGGACCTGTGGCTAGGGGGCATACGCCTGGAACATGAAAAAGGATTGTTGGGCCATTCGGATGCCGACGTGCTGGTTCACGCCATTTGCGATGCTTTATTAGGGGCGGCAAATATGCGCGATATCGGTTATCATTTCCCTGATACAGCCGGAGAATACAAGGACGTTGACAGCAAATTACTTCTTGCCCAAACCATTGAAATTATTGCCACTAAAGGATATAAGGTAGGCAATATTGATGCCACGATCTGTGCTGAGCGTCCCAAGCTTAAAGCACATATTCCGGCTATGCAGGAAACGTTGGCTCGTGTCATGGGTATTGATACGGATGATGTTTCGATCAAAGCCACTACAACTGAAAAACTAGGATTCACCGGCCGTGAAGAAGGTATTTCGGCTTATGTCACAGTACTTATTACGGATTGATAATTGGCTTTTTCTCTTTCAAAGATAAAGTATCTAGGTTTTGTTGTACTCGCTAGGGGTTATTCCAAATTGTTTCTTGAAGCTTTTGGAGAAATGTGAAAGTGTGCTGAATCCTGTAAGATCAGCAATTTCAGAAACCGTATATTTCCCTTCTACTAATAGCTCAGCTGCACGGTTTAATTTATAAGTTTTAAAGAAGAAACTCGGATTCTCACCGGTAAGTCCTTTAACCTTATAATAAAATTTGGTTCGTGAAATCTTGAGCATTTCCGTCATTCGAGCAACATCCAGTTCCGGATTCGACAATTCGTTTTCCATTAATTGATAAAGGTTGGTCATAAAAGACTTATCTTGAGGAGAAAGAATGTTATCATCAAGTTTGTCTGTTTGTGTAGCTCTACCTAGTAAGTTGCGTACTTTTTCTCGATTTCTGAGCAAAGAACTGATCAGAGCCAACAAGTAACTGGGGTCAAACGGTTTGGTTACGTATGCATCGGCTCCTGTATTTAGACCTTCTACCTGGTTCTGTACCGTAGCTTTTGCGGTGACCAGAATTACCGGAATGTGGCAAAGTTGCAAGTCTTCTTTGATCTCCCTGCAAAATTCATATCCATTTTTGCCTGGCATTACTACATCACTTAAAATTAAATCGGGTGCATCCTCTTTCAATGCCTGCAGTGCGCTGTTGGCATCAAATCGGTAGATAATCTTGTAATAAGGAGATAATAGCGTTTTTAAATAATGAACCACTTCCGTGTCGTCATCAATGACTAATATGCTATTTTGTTTTTCAGTATTTTCGCTATCTTCATTCTTCATATAAACAGTTTTTTCCTGAATCAACGGAAAAGCATCCGTTTGAGATTTTTGTCTCTTGCTTCGTTCGTTTTCTTCATAAGAAATGTCATTGATAGGAAGTATAAAAGTGAATACGACTCCTTGTCCATTATCAGATTTTCCGGCTTTTATATATCCGTGATGGATTTGAGTGAGGCTACGGGCATAGTATAAACCAATGCCGGTTCCCCAATTGTATATACCTTCATTCTGATTAGTCATTTGGTAGTACCGTTCAAATATTTTATCTAGTTTGTTGTCAGGTATTGTTTGACCGGTGTTGCTTACCGAGATTTGAATGAATTGCACATCCTTATCTTTTTCTGTTAGTGCAAAACAAAGACCGGCTTCTTCTCTGTTTACGAGATCCAAATGCACTTCAATGCATCCTCCTATAGGAGTAAACTTGAGTGCATTCGACATTAAGTTACCAAATATTTTATCCATTTTATCTTCATCCACCCATGCTAATAAAGAATCCTCCAGTCCGAATGTGTTCAGAGTGATACCTTTTTCTTTTGCGTTTGTTCGGTATACGTCAACTAATTGTTGCAAGAAAGAGATAATGTCAATTTTGCTAACTTTCAGTTTGATCGTATCATTTTCCAGTTTGTGGAAATCCATCAGTTGATTTACGAGTCTGAGCATGCGTTCTACGCTGCGTTGTACGATGAAGAGTAATGCTTTGTTATCGCCTGAAATCTCGGGATTATTACACAGTTGGGTAACAGGACCGGCTATCATTGTCAGCGGAGTACGAAATTCGTGAGAAACATTAGCAAAGAAACTCATATTCATCTTATTGACGCGTCGTTCTTGCTCTTTTTCCAGTTCCGCTTTTTGTGCGAGTTTTTTTTCAGAGCGAATGCGTAAATAAATGCTAATAAATGAACCGATGATGCCTGCAGCAATTATAAAGTAGATGGAATATGCCCACCAAGTTGCCCATGGGGCCGGTTTCACCGTTACTTGAATAGCATCTTCGGCTTCAATAATACTCTTATCGTTGTTTGTGATTTTAACCTTGAAAGAATATTTCCCTGATGGCAGATTAGCATAATAGGCTTCGTGATTATTTCCGGCGTCAATCCAGTCTTTGTCAAAGTTTTCTAGCATGTAATGGTAGTGCACACGCCCATGCTCGCAATAATCGGGTGCTGCAAATGAAATGCTGAAACTGTTTTGATAGTGTTTTAGCTGTATGTTTGGTTTATAAGATAAATGTTTGTCGATACATTCTCCTTTAGCAGGACGTATTAGGCGGTTATCAATTTTAAGGTCTTGAAACAAAATCGGAATGTTTCGTTTAACGGGAATATCTGCCGGATTGAAGAATGTAAGTCCGTGAGTTCCCCCAAATAATAAGGTTCCGTCCGGTAAAGGGCACGACGAACGGTCATAGAACTGATTGCCGCCAATTCCATCAGCAGCATAATAATTTGAGAATTTATCAGCTATTCTGTCATATTTACTCAACCCATATTGAGTGCTTACCCATAAAAGGCCTTGTTTGTCTTCCTCAATGCCCGAGATATCTAGACATGCAGTGCCCGGCACCGGTCTTATTTTACCTGTTTGAGGAGAATAACATAACAAGCCGTTACTTACAGTTCCTATCCATATTTCACCCTGCGTGTCTTCATAAATGGCTGTTGGAATAAATACGGATCGACGGATGCTTGTTTTCATATCTTGAGGGGATACAGCCAGCTCTTTTATCTGCAAACTTTTTGAATCAATTAATTTCATCGGCTGATTGAATGCTGCTATTAGTACACTTCCGCTTTTTAACGGAAGTAAACTGGGAATAAAAGTAAACCGCGTATCATACATTTTAATAGGACGAAATTCAGTATCACCTTGTTTCAATGCATAAAGATACACGCTGGCCGTTCCTATCCACATGGTTCCGTAATGGTCTTGTGTAATTGACATGGGATAAAAAACGTTATATTGAGCCTTTATTTTTAGACTTCCATTGATATAGCTACATTTTAAAACGGTGTTATTAGTTGCGGTCATCCAAATATCGTTTGCGTTATCTACAAAAATCTGATTTACATAAATAGCTCTTTGTTTTTCCTGAGGAAATAGTTTTTCAATAGTTATATTCTCCATTTTTTGATTCTGAATGTCATATACATATAATCCGTTCATTAGTGTGGAGATCCATATATTGTGATTCTTTTCAGCCGCTATAGAGACAACTGATTTATTTTCTAAAGCAGAGCGTAGGTAGTTGTTGTTGTTAAAGCGCTCTTTATAGTGATAAGAGACACTAATTCCTTGGTCGAGCGAACCAAACCAAAGGTTCTTTTGTGAATCCGTAAAAATCTTACTAATTTTAAAATGAGGAACCTCAAATGGGAATCCGTCCTCTTCCTGATGTGTTACCGTATTATCAATGAAATTATAATAAAACATTCCGTGCTTGGAGGTATTTATCAGTAAGCTATTATCGCCATACGGGTGTATGTATTCTATATTTGCATTTGAAAGTAACGGATGCTGCTTAATCGCCTGAGGCAGTTCCTTGAATTGATGAGTCTGTGTGTCAAAGATTGCAATTGTATGATTACCTGTAAGCCACAACTCCTTTTTATTGTGCATAAAAGAATAAGAAGGAGTCCCTTTTAATGAAATAGAATCTTTTAATACCAAGGTTGATGAATCATAACACACCAATGCACGGGGACTTACAACCCATAGTTTATCATTATCATCTACATAACACCTAACGTTAAAAGTGTGGTTTGGATCCAGATTGGGAATTACACAATCAATGCTTTTTGTTAGCGGATTATAAGCATAAAGTTGTAATACAGCGTTGAAAAACATTCGCCCTTCTTTGTTCTCGATCAGTTGAACCATGTTTTTATTGCTGGCGTTTATCGGAATATGCACAAAATTATCTTGGTCGGTATATTGGCATACACCGTTTACCGTAGCTATCCATAATTGTTTTTTTGAGTCGAGCAAGATGTCTTGAATCTGATTGTCTGGTAATCCGAGTGAGTCATCTGCGCAAAAATACTGGTGATACTCATTTGCATTGAATTTGTTCAGCCCCCGAAATGTTCCTATCCATATATGGCCTTGCGCATCTTCGGCAATGGATTTTATCTGTTGATTTGAAAGGTCACTTGCAATAACCAAACTCTGTAGTTCGGATTCTTGTTCTTTGCTCTTATCAACAGCGTGACAAGATACCAATATATATAATAACAGAATGAACCAAGGTGCTTTCATGCCAAAAGAGTATAAAGTGTTTTTCTTGTTTTCGGTGCTAAAATAAAAAGAAAAATTGTCTTTTATACTATCATTAAAGGCGATTTGAACTTATAGACAAACATTTGAACATACAGAACAGCCTCTTTGAACCAATAGACAAATCTTTCGGATAAATGAAGAAATGCTTCAACTAAAAGAAGACTAATATTGTAGCCGAGTTAATTATAAAACTAATACGTTTATGAAAAACCTATTTTTATCAGTTGTACTGATTGTTTCTTTTTGTGTATTCCTGCACGCTGCAGCGGCTGCTCCCGAAAAGAAAATTCCTCAGTCGGGAGAAATTATAGCTTCTTCAGACAGAGCCGTAGCGCAGACCGAATTCGGTCAAGTGGCCGGATATGTAAAAGACGGCGTGTATATATACAAGGGAATTCCTTATGCTAAAGCCGAACGTTTTATGCCGCCCACTGCTCCCGACAAATGGGAGGGAATTCGTAGTTCGCGTGCCTATGGTCCTACCTGTCCACAAGGAAAACGCACGGGTTGGTATAGTGACGAACATGCATTTGCTTTTCATTGGGACGACGGTTTTCCTGACGAAAATTGTTTGAGAGTGAACATTTGGACTTGCGGTGTGAATGACGGTTGCAAACGGCCGGTAATGGTCTGGTTACACGGTGGTGGATATTCGGCCGGTTCGGGGCAAGAGTTACCTTCTTATGATGGAACGAATTTAGCTCAAAAAGGTGATGTAGTTGTTGTTACACTGAATCATCGTTTGAATGTACTGGGTTTTCTAGATCTTTCTTCTTTTGGAGATAAGTATGCACAATCCGGCAATGCCGGTTTGCTTGATATCGTAGCAGCACTTCAATGGATTCATAAAAATATCGCAGCTTTTGGAGGAGATGCATCTAATGTTACAATCTTTGGCCAATCGGGTGGGGGAGGAAAGGTTTCTACACTTTTGGCAACCCCATCGGCAAAGGGTTTGTTTCATAAGGCCATTGTGCAAAGCGGCTCCATGTTGCGTACAATGGAGTCTCAATATTCTCGTCGCATAGCTCAAATCACAGTTGAAGAGTTGGGCTTAACCGCTTCTCAAGTTGACGAGCTGAAAAAGATTCCTTATGAGCGACTGCTTGCAGCGGGAGAAAAAGCAATTGTGAAAGCCCGTGCTGAGGCCGATAAAGACGGAGTGTCTTCCTTTATATTTGGCTGGGCACCAACTGTAGATGGCCATGTTTTGCCTGCCCAACCTTTTGAGCCCTCTTCCCTTGAACTATCAAAAGATATACCCTTAATTATAGGAACGACTTTGCATGAATTCACAATGAGTACGTATGTACCGGCTTTTCGTTCGGCCACAAAAGAAATGGCTGTCGATTTCTTACGAAATAAATATGGCAACCGTACGGATGAATTTTTAAAGGCTTTTGAGAAAGCTTATCCCGTTTATCAACCTAAAGATTTGGTTGATGTTGATTTTACTTTTCGTCCGGGTGCCATAGAACAGGCCAAACTAAAATCCCTTCAAAAAGGAGCCCCTGTGTACATGTATTTGTTTGCTTGGGAGTCTCCGGTTTTAGATGGAATGTTACGCAGTACACATTGCATGGAAATTCCTTTTGTTTTTAACAACGTAACACGTCACGCCAATATGACCGGCGGCGGAACAGCTGCTTGCCAACTGGGTGAAAAGATGAGCGATGCATGGCTAAACTTTGCTAAAACGGGAAATCCAAATGCGAAAGGCCTGCCCCAATGGAATCCTTATACGGTAGATCAGGGTGCTACCATGTTGTTTAAAGATAATTCAGAGATAAAATGCAATCACGATAAAGAACTGATAGAACTGGTGAGAACCTTTCCAACTCGCGGTTTTTAAGCAAAAGCACAATTTATATTATACCTTAAGTTATACTTATTAATCTAGTAAAAAGAATGAAAAAAGTTATGAAGCACAATTCATTGAGAAGACTAACATCTTTAGTCCTTTTCACCATTCTGACTATGCATTTCGCATTGGCACAGAATCTGGTTAAGATTTCCGGAAAAGTAGTTGACGAGCTTAATGAGCCGATCATTGGCGTAAGCGTATTCGAAAAAGGCACCTCAAATGGTACCATCACCGATCTTGACGGTAGCTATGTATTATCCGTTAAAGAAGGAACCGTTATTGTTTATTCATATATTGGCTACGTTACTCAGGAGAAAAAAGCAGTAACGCCTGTAATGAATATTAGCTTGAAAGAAGATTCCAAAACGTTGGAAGAAGTAGTGGTAGTAGGTTATGGCGTTCAAAAGAAAAGCTCAGTAACCGGTGCTATCTCCCAAGTGAAAGCAGAAGACATGCAGAATCGTACCATCAGTAACGCTCCGGCAGCTTTGCAGGGAAAAACAGCAGGTGTTCAAGTTATTCAAACCTCAGCTGCACCGGGAGCATCACCTACGGTTCGTGTGCGCGGTTATTCATCTAACGTTTCTTCTGACCCTTTATATGTAGTCGATGGTATTCGTTTGTCTGATATCAGTGGTTTAGATCCTAATGACATCGCTTCGATGGAAGTATTGAAGGATGCGGCATCTGCTGCTATTTATGGTGCCGAAGCAGGAAATGGCGTCATATTGATTACTACAAAGAAAGGAAAAGCCGGCCAGGGAAAGATTACTTATGATTTTCAATGGTCCACGCAGTCTTTAGCGCGTGTTCCTAAAATGCTGAACGCTGAGCAGTACATCGATTATATGGTTGAATCGAACACGTTCACGGAAAGCTATTTGCTCAATAATTGGGATGGAGTGACTAATACGTCTTGGACAGATGTAGCATTTGAGAACAGTCAGATGCAGAAACACAATGTTTCGTTTACCAATGGCGGTGACAAAGGAAACTATTATCTCTCTCTTACTTACCTTGATAATGACGGTATTGTAAAAGGCGATGCGGATGTTTATAAGCGACTAACTGCCACCATTAATTCCGAATACGACATTAAATCGTGGCTGAAAGTGGGAACAACCAACCAAATAGAAAAATACAACGTACGTAATGTATCCACCAACAACGAATATGGTAGCTTATTGACTTCTATCCTTCAGCTCGATCCGCTTACCCCGGATACATATACGTATGAAGACCTTCCTTCACACATGTTGAACGCTCTCAACAGCGGTAAGCATTTGTTGCAAGATGAAAACGGCAACTACTATGCTGTGTCCAAGTTTTATTCGGGTGAACAATATCACCCCATGATTATGCGCGACAATAATATATCTAAAAACAGTGGCTTCAATGTGACCGGATCGGTTTATGCCGATTTCAAACCGTTTAAAGGTCTTACTTTTACTTCCCGTCTGGGTTACCGCTTGT
Organism: Bacteroides graminisolvens DSM 19988 = JCM 15093; assembly: GCF_000428125.1. Lineage (GTDB taxonomy): Bacteria > Bacteroidota > Bacteroidia > Bacteroidales > Bacteroidaceae > Bacteroides > Bacteroides graminisolvens. Next base: position 10,369 of record NZ_ATZI01000010.1, on the reverse strand, counting down.
CAGGTACCCGTAGTTCTACTACTTCTCTTCCTTTTTACGGCAATTCCGTGCAAAGCAGGGATTATGTGAGTCAGAGTTCTACATCTTCTACCAGCATTTATTATCAGTGGGAAAATTTTGCCAACTACATGAAAAGTTTTGGCCAGCATACGGTAACCGGTATGGTAGGTCTGTCTTATCAGGAATCGACTTATGATTACGTTACGGGCGGACTCTCTGCCAATGAAGAAGATGCTTTGCAGAAAAATGATCCGTTGTTTTATTATTTGAATTATGCCTCGGCATCAGCGATTAAAAGTGTTGAAGGGGAAAAAACGCGTAAAGCTAAGCTGTCATATTTTGCCCGTGCAGGTTATGAATTTGCAGGCAGGTATATGCTTCAGGCTTCTCTTCGTGCAGATGCTGCTGACCTTTCACAACTTCCTTCAACTAACAGATGGGGATACTTCCCTGCTGCTTCTGTAGGATGGACCATGTCTGAAGAACCATTCTTTACTCCCTTGAAAAGTTATGTGAACAACCTGAAAGTTCGTCTCAGTTGGGGGCAAAATGGTAGTTTGGCTGCGTTAAGCGGGTATCCCTACAGTACGGATATGGCGTCCGGCTCCATATATCCTTTTGTATTAGGCAATACGTATGTGAGAGGAGCTGCACCTTCAACCATGGGAAATGATGACTTAAAATGGGAAACCTCAGAACAAATAAACATAGGTTTTGATGCCCGCTTTCTGAAAGACCGGTTGACATTCAGCTTGGACTACTTTGATAAAAAGACCAAAGACTTATTGGTTTCCGGAACTACTCCTTCTTTAATTATTGGTGGTACAACTTCTCCTATGAATGCTGGAGATGTAAGTAATAAAGGATGGGAATTAGAGTTGGGATGGAGAGATCGGATCGGCGATTTTAGTTACGGAATTCGTGGTAACTTAGCCACTCTGAAAAATAAAGTGACCTACATAGATCCTTCTATCACCCGCCTCTCGGGAGTTAATTTCCATACGAGTACCATCACTTATTTTGAAGAAGGCTATCCGGTGTATTACTTCAGAGGATATAAGTTCAAAGGAGTTGACCCCGAAACGGGTAATCCTACATTCTATGACCTGGACGAAAGTGGTGACTTGAATGATGGTGATTTGGATTATATAGGCGATGCGATTCCTGATTTTACCTATGGTATTACCTTAACTGCTGCATGGAAAGGCTTTGATCTTACCATTTTCGGAACCGGTTCACAGGGAAATGACATTTTCAATTGTATTAACCGACCGGATTATGCAGCCTCTAACAAACTAAAAGAAGTATTCTATGATAACAGATGGACGGCAGATAATAAGACCGGAACTGTACCTCGTGCCGGTGCCGAAAATATGGATAAATACCAAATATCGGATGCCTTAGTGTACGACGGTTCATTCTTTAAAATCAAGCAAATTCAATTAGGCTATACATTCCCTAAAAATTGGATGAAGAAAGCTTTCATGAACAATTTCCGCATTTATGCTTCTCTCGATGACTTCTTCACTTTTACCAAATATCCTGGATTTGATCCTGAAGCGGCAGCCAACTCTACTTCAGGTATGGGTATTGACAAAGGCTCTTATCCAAGTTCCAAAAAGGTCGTATTGGGCTTTAATATTGAATTTTAATTAATATAAAAAGATACAGATAATGAAAACAAAATATATTTCCCTGTTGGTAGCAGGTTTCTTGTCGCTATTTAATACGGCATGTGAAGATCGCTTGGATATAGCGAAACACGGTAATTTGGGAGGTCAGGACGAGTTTTATAAAACAGATGAAGATGCTTCTCAGGCTCTGGCTTCGTTGTATACCAGTTGGGGTAGCAACTATTATAATTGGTTTTATACGAAAAATCTGTTAGCCGATGATGTTTGGTGCGGAGGCGGATCACGTGGTGATAATTCAAGTATGGAACAGCTTAACGAATATACTTTTGATACGGATCATGGAATGGTTCAAAGCCTGTATTCGGGTATGTACGGCGTTATTTACAAAGCCAATCTTATCATTGATTTACTGGATTCAGATACCGATGCAAAGAAACGAGCTATCGCAGAAGCCCGATTTTTCAGAGCATGGTCACATTTTGAATTGGTAACACTCTATGGAACAGCTCCTATCGTTGACCATTTGCTCCAACCTAGTGAATACCGTTTGGCTAATAGTAGCCCCGAAGATACCTGGACTTTTATTGAAAAAGATTTAAATGATGCCATCAATTCCGGAGCATTGCCTTCAAAAGCCAATGTGAATGATAGTGAGACGGGCATTCGCGTTACCAAAGAAGTTGCGCAAGCTATGCTCGGTAAGGCTTATCTCTTCCAAGGCAAATATAGTGAGGCGGTTGCTATACTCGATAAAGTAATCGAATCGGGAAAATATGCACTTTACAGTGGCGAATACGATATGTTACTCCATGTTGCAGCCAATGGATGCAGCGAATCAATGCTGGAGGTGCAGAAACGAAATGATACAGAACAGGCCTGGAATCAGATGACAATGACTTTTATTATGCAAGGTTGGCGTACCGATAAACTGACAATGAGCGCACCTGCTTCCACTTACATTGCAACAGGAACTTATGGATTTATGAATCCCCGCGCATCTTTGTATAATGCCTTTGTTGAGGAAGAAGGCACGGATGGTTATCGCTTGAAAGGAACGATGCGTACGTCTCAACAGATGAAGGAGATTGGCGTATCTGTGCAGTCGGGTGCTTACATGGTGGGACACGAAGGCTACTTTATGTGGAAGAATCGTGCGTTAAAAGAAGATTGCATATACGATGCCTCTTATTTTCAGGCGTTGCAATACATCAATCTGCGTGTGATGCGTTATGCGGAGGTACTCTTGCTGGCAGCAGAAGCACATGTTATGGGCGGCAGTATGGATAAAGCTTTGAAATATATTAATGAAGTGCGTACTCGTGCCCGTTTGCAGGGTTTGTCTTCTGTAACATTGGATGATGTGAAGAAAGAAAAACGTTTGGAACTTTGTCTGGAAAGCGTTCGTTATCAGGATCTTGTTCGCTGGGGAGATGCTGAAACCATAATGAAAGATCAGGGAAAAGAGATTCCGACTTTCTCTAACTCAGGCGTTGAATTCCAGTTTAAAAACTCAACGTATGGTTTCAAGACTAAACATAAATTATTACCCATTCCGCGTAAAGAGATTGAGCTGAATCCCAATATGGTTCAGAATGAAAATTGGTAATTCTATTGTATATTATATTAATAAATTAAAGTTGTATGAAAAGATCTTTTGGCTTAGCATTTGCCTTGTTTGTGTGTACTTTTACTTTTGCACAACAAGCTCTCTGGGGAGGAACATCCATTGTTTCACCCGAAATTCATGAAAATAATACGGTTACCTTTCGATTAAAAGCGCCTAAGGCCGTCAAAGTTCAAGTTACGGGTGATTTCTTGCCTACGCAAAAAATAAAGACTCCCTTTGGTGATTTCGACGGGCCCGGAGCAGCCGACCTGATTGAAAAGGATGGCACATGGGAATATACTACCCCACAACCGTTGAAACCTGAACTATATAGTTATACTTTCTTGGTAGACGGCTTAAAAATGAATGATCCGAATAATGTGTATATGATTCGTGACGTAGTGAGTGTGACCAACGTTTTTATCATTGGTGGCGGACGGGCCGATTTGTATAAAGTGAACAAAGTTCCTCACGGTACGGTAAGCAGGGTATGGTATAACAGTCCCACGTTGGGAATGGATCGCCGTCTCACGGTTTACACTCCTGCCGGTTATGAAACAAGTGGAAAGAATTACCCCGTTTTTTATCTGTTGCACGGCATGGGTGGAGATGAAGAAGCCTGGATTGCATTGGGACGTACCGCTCAGATTCTCGATAATTTAATTGCCCAAGGTAAAGCAAAACCAATGATTGTGGTAATGACGAACGGAAACGCTTCTCAGGAAGCGGCTCCCGGGGAATCTTCTTTAGGGTTTGTTTCCCCCAATATGCAATTACCCAAGACCATGGAAGGCTCTTTTGAAATGGCTTTCCCCGATGTTGTGAAGTTTATAGACAAGAACTATCGTACCATTAAAAGAAAACAGGCACGTGCCATTGCAGGTTTGTCAATGGGAGGCTTTCACTCCATGCACATATCCAAGCAATTTCCCGATATGTTTAACTACGTAGGTCTTTTTTCTGCTGCCATTATGCCCGATAATAATGTGAAGTCTCCTGTGTACGCAGATCTTGAGGGTAAACTTAAGGCTCAATTTGCTCAAAACCCCGCTCTCTATTGGATTGCTATCGGAAAGACTGACTTCTTATACAAAGCCAATGAAGATTTTCGTAAGTTGATGGACGATAAAGGCTATAAATACATGTACTATGAGACAGATGAAGGACATATTTGGAAAAATTGGCGGATTTATCTGACCGAATTCTCTCCTTTATTGTTTAAATAAAGAGTATACCATGAAAAAACAGTATCTACCAGTCTGCCTGCTATCATTGATGATTGTTTCTTGTGCTCCTCGCGAGCCAAAACTCGGTAAATCATCATTGAAAGATGTAATAGCGGCCATGACTTTAGAGGAAAAAGCGCATTTAGTGATAGGAACCGGCATGGCCGGTTTCACGGGCGATAGTGCCGTAATCGGTGAGACAAAAGCCTTGGTTCCGGGAGCAGCAGGGACTACATATCCCATTGAACGTCTCGGTATTCCGGCAGTCGTTTTGGCCGACGGTCCGGCCGGATTGCGTATTAATCCCAAACGTGAGGGAGATTCTGCAACCTACTATTGCACACATTTTCCCATCGGAACGCTGCTGGCTTCAACTTGGAATCAGGAGTTGGTTGAAAGCGTAGGCAAAGCTATCGGAAATGAAGTGTTAGAATATGGAGCGGACGTGCTGTTGGCACCTGCTCTGAACACGCATCGAAACCCGCTTTGTGGTCGAAACTTTGAGTATTATTCAGAAGATCCTGTTGTAAGTGGCAAAATTGCAGCCGCCTACGTGAATGGAGTGCAGAGTAATGGAGTGGGAACTTCTATCAAGCATTTTGCTGTTAATAATCAGGAAACAAATCGCATGGCAAATGATGCCCGCGTTTCTCCTCGTGCATTAAGAGAAATCTATTTGAAAGGGTTCGAAATAGCAGTCAAAGAATCACAACCGTGGACGGTTATGTCTTCCTATAATTACTTAAATGGAACTTATACGTCTGAAAGCAAAGAACTGCTCAGCACTCTTTTGCGTGACGAATGGGGCTTCAAGGGAATGGTTATGACCGACTGGTTTGGCGGCAAGGATGCTGTGGCACAGATGATTGCGGGAAATGACATGCTACAACCGGGGCAAGACAAGCAATATGAGGCTATTGTGAAAGGTGTGAAAGAAGGCAAACTAGATGAAGCTGTTTTAAACAGAAATGTGAAGCGCATTCTTGAGATGATTTTACGTACTCCCCGATTTAAAGGATACGAATTTTCAAATAAACCCGATTTGAAAGCCCATGCAGCCATAACCCGCCAGTCGGCTACAGAAGGAATGGTTTTACTCAAGAATGAGAAAGAAGCTTTGCCTTTCACTTCTCAGGTAAAGAACATTGCCCTGTTTGGTTGTACTTCGTATGATTTTATTGCCGGCGGAACAGGCTCCGGTAACGTGAATCGTGCCTATACTGTTTCTTTATTAGATGGGCTTACCCGTGCAGGCTATCAGGTAAATGAAAATTTGAAGAGTCAGTACGAACAGCACATCATTTCTGAAAATAAGAGGAATGAACCAAAAGAAAAAAATCAGATGAGTGCTTTCCTTCCTAAACCTCGTCCCACTGAAATGGTTCCTTCAAAAGCTTTGTTGAAAGAAATGGCGGTCGGATCAGATGTAGCCCTGATTACAATAGGACGCACTTCCGGTGAATTCTTGGATCGCACCGTGGCGGACTTTAATTTAACAAAAGAAGAATTCTCTTTGATACAAAGCATAACCAACGAGTTTCACTCAGCTGGGAAAAAGGTTGTCGTGGTGCTCAACATTGGCGGAGTTATTGAAACTTCTACCTGGAAAAATCTGCCGGATGCCATTTTATGCGCCTGGCAGGCAGGTCAGGAAGGTGGTAACAGCGTGGTCGATGTGCTGAGCGGCAAGGTTTCTCCAAGTGGTAAATTAACCATGACTTTCCCCGTAAAGTTTGAAGATGCTGCGTCATCCAAAAACTTCCCCACAGAAGGTGCCATGGGAGATATGGACTTTATGAGCCCTAAAAAGAAAACCAATAAACCATTGTGGGACTATACCAATTACGAAGAAGACATCTATGTGGGTTACCGTTATTTTGATACTTTTGGAAAGCAGGTGTCGTATCCGTTTGGTTACGGACTTTCGTATACCTCTTTTTCTTATGAAAATCCACGTATCAAAGAAGATAAAGACAAATATGTTATTACTGTTACAGTTAAAAACACAGGAAAGTATTCGGGGAAAGAAGTTGTTCAACTGTATGCTTCAGCTCCCGACCGCGTGCATGCCAATAAACCCGAGAAAGAATTGAAGGCTTTTATGAAAACCAAGAATCTGAAACCGGGTGAATCTGCTACGGTGGTTTTAACTGTCGGCACTTCAGAATTGGCCTCTTTCGATGAGCAATCATCGTCCTGGATAGTAACTCCCGGGGTGTATCAATTTCAAATAGCCTCTTCATCTCGTGACATCAAGATGGTACTTGACGCAAATGTTGCTTCAACTTCGGCAAAGGCAACTGATATTTTAAAGCTTAAAGAACCGATTGATCTCTTGAAGAGATAATTATTTATTTTAAAATACATCTTGTTATATTTTGCAGATATAGCAAGATGTATTTATCTTTATATCCGAATAAATTAAAGTGAATACTATGAACAAGAAGTTGTTATTATTTCTGGCCTTGTCTGGTACCTTATGTACGGCAATGGCGCAAAAATCTGCTAAACCAGCTATCCCCAGAGACGAGAAGATAGAGCAGCAGGTGGAAGCGCTGCTTGGCAAAATGAGTCTTGATGAGAAAGTGGGACAGATGTGCGAGCTTTCTATTGACGTGATCAGCAAGCGGGTCAACCCTTTCGGCAACATCAACCCCGCTGAGTTTACCGTAAAAGATTTACGTAAAATCCTCCAAAAATATAAGCTTGAAAAAGAATACGACCTTTCAAAAGGCATGCCTTCGCAGGAAGTAATCATGCAAATATACATGCGCATTCAGGATATTGAAGGGAAAAAAGGCTTCCAGATTGACGAGGCCAAGCTGGATAGTGCCATTACGAAATATAAAGTAGGCTCAATTTTGAATGTGCCCGGGGGAGTGGCACAAAGCACCGCCAAATGGCAAGAAATCATTAAGCGTATTCAGGACAAATCCATGAAAGAGATAGGTATTCCTTGTATTTACGGGGTTGACCAAATACATGGAACAACTTATACGGCAGGCGGAACCTTCTTTCCACAAGGTATTAACATGGGAGCAGCGTTCAACCGTCAGCTTACTCGTGAAGGTTCTCGCATATCGGCCTATGAAACAAAGTCAGGTAGTATTCCGTGGACTTACGCACCGGTGGTTGACTTGGGGCGCGACCCTCGTTGGGCTCGCCAGTGGGAGAACTACGGTGAAGATGCCTACCTGAATGCCGAAATGGGACGCGAGTCTGTTCTTGGTTTCCAAGGTGAAAACCCTAACCAGATTGGTTCTAATCATGTGGCTGCTTGTCTGAAACATTACATGGGATACGGCGTGCCGGTGAGCGGTAAAGACCGTACTCCTTCGTCCATTACAGTGCAGGATATGCGCGAGAAGCATTTTGCTCCATTTCTTGAAGCGGTAAAAGCGGGTGCCCTTTCGGTTATGGTAAACTCTGCCATGAACAACGGGCTGCCTTTCCATGCCAACTATGAACTACTTACTAAATGGCTGAAAGAAGACCTGAACTGGGATGGAATGATTGTGACCGACTGGGCGGATATTAATAACCTATACAGTCGCGACCACATTGCAGCCAACAAAAAAGAGGCGATAAAACTTGCTATCAATGCAGGTATCGATATGTCGATGGACCCGTACGACTGGCATTTTTGCACACTTTTAAAAGAGCTTGTTCAGGAAGGTGAAGTTCCCACGAGTCGCATTGATGACGCCGTGCGCCGAGTTCTGCGTCTGAAGTATCGGCTGGGATTGTTTGATAAACCCTACTATGACTTAAAAGATTATCCACTTTTCGGCAGCAAAGAGCATGCTGCAGCTGCCTTACAAGCAGCGGAAGAATCGTTAGTGCTTTTGAAGAATACCAATAACTTGCTTCCTTTGAGTAAGGGTAAGAAAATCTTATTGACGGGTCCCAACGCAAACTCCATGCGTACCCTTAACGGAGGTTGGTCATACACTTGGCAAGGTAGCAATGCTGAGGCCTTGTCCGACAGTTACAACACTATTTTAGAAGCCTTTACAAATAAATTTGGTCAAGAGAATGTTGTTTACGAGCCGGGAGTTACTTATAATGACAAAGGCAACTGGTGGGAAGAAAACCAGCCCGAAATAGAGAAGGCCGTAGCCGCTGCTGCCGGTGTGGATTATATTGTTGCTTGTATTGGTGAAAATTCATACTGCGAAACGCCGGGTAACCTTACTAATTTATTCCTTACTGAGAATCAGCGAAATCTGGTTAAGGCTCTAGCGAAGACAGGTAAACCCGTTGTGTTGATTCTGAACGAAGGTCGCCCCCGCTTGATTGCCGATATCGAACCCCTTTCGGGCGCAGTGGTAAACATCATGTTGCCGGGAAATTATGGCGGTGACGCATTGGCTAATCTGGTTGCTGGTGATGCCAACTTTAGCGGGAAATTGCCTTATACATATCCTAAAGAGATCAATTCATTGGTTACCTATGATTACAAACCCAGCGAACATATAGGGAAACAAATGGAGGGTGCCTACAACTATGATGCAGTGGTTAACGTGCAGTGGGCGTTTGGATACGGATTGAGTTACACTACGTTTGCATACAGTAACTTCCGCGTTGACAAGTCTCAGTTTACTGCCGATGACGTGCTTACTTTTACGGTTGATGTAAAGAACACAGGCAGCAAGTTGGGAAAAGAAAGTGTTTTATTATTCAGCAGTGACCTGGTGGCTTCACTGACTCCCGACAATAGACGTTTGCGCGCTTTCGAGAAAGTAGAGTTACAACCCGGTGAAACGAAAACCGTTACGCTCAAGGTGAAGGCTTCTGACCTTGCTTTCGTGGGGTACGATGGCAAATGGGTATTGGAAAAAGGAGATTTCCGTGTTCAAGCCGGTAACCAGTTGGTTAATATTACTTGTTCAGAAACCAAGAAATGGGAGACTCCTAACAGATAACGGATTGTTATAGTATTTATAGAGACAACCTCTCAAGCCCGACATGTATGGTGGTGTGGTTTGAGAGGTTGTCTTATTTCATATAAGACATAAAGTATATGTAGATATGCCTATAGGCATCTGAAAGATTTTCTAGCAACTAAATACAATGTGACGAATATTCCATTCGGAAAAGTGGATATTATATTTATCGAAGCCTATTTTCTCTATTTAAAACTTGAACTAAGAATGACTCCAAAAACAGTCAAATACAATTTGATTCCCTTGCGAACCTATATTACAAAGGCAAAACATAAGGGACTTATTCGACAAGACTCATTCTTTGATTATGTTTCTGAAAAAATAATGCCTAAACGTCCATAGCTCACGACGGATGAGGTTGAACGCTTAATGCAGGTACACTGCAAACATGCTACATGGACTTTTATTTGGGATATGTTTATTTTCTGTGCATTTACAGGTGTTAATTGTATCGATTTACGGTATCGTGAACACTCTAATTTTCAACGGTAGGAAGATGGAATTTTGTGGATTGTGCTACATAGGTATTCATATTGATGGCATTGATTAACATATCTCTCGACCAACCTTTTTGCAAGCACTCTTGGGCATAGAATTTCACAGCATCATTGCTATCTATCTTGTTTATTAATAGCAGATTGTGTCCCCAAGGTAATGAGGGTGTGTCAAAACAGGCACATCCTCTTTTTTTTATGCGCAAAGCCCAGACTTTCGCAAGCCCGGGCTTTGTTATTTCCTAAAATCTTTGTAACTTTAGGCATAAGTTTTTCGTTATGGCAAAGTTACATTTTCGTCCTTACACTCCCAACCAAACAGTTCTTTTTCCGCAAAGAATCGATGAAGATATTGCTGATAATGCTCCTGTTCGCATAGTCAATGCGATTGTCGATAGTCTTAACCTTGATAATTTCAAGAAACTATACAAGGAAACGGGTCGCTGCCCTTATCATCCCAAAA
>NZ_ATZI01000009.1 GCF_000428125.1 Bacteroides graminisolvens DSM 19988 = JCM 15093 | reverse complement strand
AAACTGATCACTTCTAAGTCAGAGAACTTCGGGACGACTCCTCTGCGAGGTATATTCCCTTTTTCGTTTACTAAATCAGCAGAAAACATCTTGCATATATCAAGAAATTTAGCGAATATTGCATATAAGTTGTGCATAATTGAGCTGTATATTAATAGTTTGATCACCATTAAAATACTAATAATCAATGATATGCACAACTTATTTCCTGACATTTTTTAGTGAATTAATTCCGCCAACGGGTAAATAAAGATATGCTATTGGCATATTAATGGATAGTCATAACAGATACTGAGAAGAGGGCCTGAAATAAGATAATGAATTATGGTTACAGGGAACGAACATGTATTCGATAACATATACGAGACTCGGGATTACATATTAAATTTAGAAAAGCAAGCATTGGCTGAAGATAAAACTAGACACTCGGCTCCGATATGTTTTTCTGGGACAGATGACATCATGTCATTCCATAAGAATCATGTATCTCTAGGGATTAGAGATTCGGTGGATTATCCATTTACTGCATATTTTAATGATGCCTCTGATGAGAAATTTATTCTTAATCGTCTATTTTCGGGTAGATATTCGTTGAAGCCCAATTTGAGGGAACATGCTTTCTTGTATCGAGGAGAAACTGAATTTCATGCTCCATGTGTGCCTAATTTGTTTCGCAACCCAAAGAAGGCTTATTATTTGGATTATATCATTTATGGTGACGAGATGTTTAGATTGATATTATCTCATCCGCTTGTTCAATTGTTAGATATTGGAGTTTCTCTCAAAGGTAGAAAGTTCTGTTTCGAAATGAATCTGTATGGTCTTATTCAGCATTACTACAATAAATCATCTCTGTTGGATATGACTAGTGACATTAATGTTGCAATGTTCTTCGCCACTCATAAATACGATTGGAAAACTGATAGTTATACTCCAATAGAGGATGATTGCCACGAACCGGGTATCCTTTATTATTATCGGCTTGACATTAGGCGAGATTTTCAACCTCAACCTAATGGAGAACGGCTATCTACCATAGGTCTGCAGGTTTTTCCTCGAAGTGGGCGTCAGAAAGGCTTTTTGTACGATATGTGTAGAAATAATAATTTTAATTCATTGCCTCAGTTACAAGCTTTTCGTTTCAAACATGATTCGGCAATAGCTCGTGATATTAATTGTGTGATGAATGGCGGTGACAAACTGTTCCCTCCTGATATCCTCATGAAGCATTGGAAAAATTCAAGTAGAAATCCAAATATTGTCTCATTGGACGCTGTCAAAATTAACAAGACAAGGAATCCAGAAGAAACAGTAGATTCACTTATTATCAAACTGAAAAAGGACTATAATATAGAGGTTGTAGACTATAAACCTGTCTTAAGTCAGCAAGAGTTGCATGAATATTTCGAATCAATGAAAGATGGAAGTTTCTGGAAAGAATTTTGCAACCAGATATATATCCCAGGTGATGATGGATCAGTGATGCAGGAATTACTAGATGTTCCTAACAAACCAGAATACGAGTGGGCTTTCAAGGAAGATATAGAACATACCGTTGATTTTAAGAAGGGTTCTTTATTGAAGAATTTGAACTGTGTGTATGAGTAAGATTTTTGATAAAGACTTTTTAGATAGCCTGTTGGATCAGGCAGCTGAGTCGCCCCGGATGCGACAGAATTACGATTTGCGTAACTCTCCGGCGGATACTTCGCAACAAATGCTGAATGCATTGTTGCCGGGAACAGTAGTACCCATCCATCGGCATGAGGAAACAGCAGAGACTGTGGTTTGTCTGCGTGGCAAATTAGAGGAAATTATCTATGAGGAAGTGCAGGAGGCTACTGATGAACGTGGCTTCCGTGAGGTGTATCGCCAACTGCTTTGTCCCACTGAGGGGCTTTGCGGGATGCAGATTCCGGCAGGGGCATGGCACACGATTAATGTAATAGAGCCTTCTATCATCTTCGAAGTGAAGGATGGGGCGTATGTGCCCGGTTAGGTCTGCGCCTTAAGCAAACACATTCCTTGTAGTAAATCTGTCTGGTTTTGTATCAACCGATACAAAACCAGGCAGATTTTTTTTGTCCCTACGCCAACAAATAAATCAATAGAAAAAACTCATTATTTGCTCGTTAACCTTCGTAAAATTATTTTATTGTTTCCTATTCTTTCCTAATTAGTTGTCTATCACAACACACCCACTTCCTTAATGTATATATATTGATTAATTTTGCAGCTTCTATTTGAAGATGCTTTGTTTACTAGAGGAGAAACTACGCGACCCTCTCGCATTGTCTCGATTAAGCCAGTTTCGCTATATAGAAGTAAATAAAAAGGAGAGTGTGCAGAACATCAACAGGGAACATGAGTTTCTACTGTGCTTTGTGCTGAAAGGATCGGTTTGCATCTTAAAGAATAAAATAGATCATGCACCGTGTGTGGTGATGCAGGATGAGGTGTTGCCGGTCAATGAGTTGACGCGCTCTTTCCTCGATTTGCTGGTGGAGTATATGGAAAAGGGCGCTCACCCAAGGGACCTAAAGGTGACTCGGGGCTTTCTGCTTACGAGTTCTGGAAGGAACAGGTAACAAACGGCACGTTGGAGTGGCCGAAAGACAAGGTAGGGGTGGCCGGCAAACAAAAACTCGGAAGTGGATTACTGGGATTTCCTGACCGGACGCGACGGACTAACGCCTCATGTGGGCACAAATGGCAACTGGTACATCGGTGATAAGGATACGGGGGTGAAGGCTGCCGGAAAAGACGGGCTGGACGGTAAGGATGGAAAGCCGGGCGAACCGGGAAAACCGGGTGCGGAGGTGACCATTATTAAAGGGGTGCCTAACGTGATTGCACAGTATTCTCAGTCTGAATTTGGTGAGATGTGCGTACCATCAGTATTCTAACTACAGCTATAGTACTTCATCGGGCGCGTATTATTATTATATTTATAAGGTATTTCGAGCGGAACGGAGGCTAGTTTTGCATCGGCAGAAGGTGAGTTTGACTTTTCGAGGATTGACTTTACACGGATTTATAAATCATCGACCAAACGCACGGTTCTTGCCTCTGTCATTGGGATTGGGCTTGCAGGGTGAGTACCTGATGCCGCTGCAGAAGGATTTGCCCCGGTTTGTGCAGGTGTCTGCCCGTGTGATGTGGCGCATTGGCGGAAAGAGCAAACGCACGGCTTCGGTCATGCCAAACCGTATAGCCAAGCGGAGATTGATGAGCTGAACGGCAACATCAATGACTTGCGCAGGCAGCTGGAGGTGAACCAACGCATTGCCTTGGCTAGAGCCAAGGCGGTGAAGGAGCTTCTGATGAAGAAGTATGGTATAGGTAGTGAACGTATTCTGGCTGAAGGACAGGGTGTAGGCAACATGTTCTCGGAAGCCGATTGGAGCCGCGTGAGCATTTGTACCATCGAAGAAGCTAATTGACGCCTACCAATGTGGTGTATGTGGCGACTGACAAAAAGGCTTCTCCTTCTTTTCTGGATGTGAATTATTATACGGATACCGATTCATCTTATGTGAAGATTTTGCATACGGATGTGGAGCATTGTTACACGCTGCCGCAAGTGGAGGCCTTGGCCAAAGCGGCTGTTTACTCCAACGGCAAGGTTCAATGGGGCATGAATAATGATCGTAGCGGGGTTCTCGTGATAAATAACAAACGTTTGAAGTTTGTAGAAAGCAAATCGTTTTAGTATGGGTTAAGTGTATTGTTGGACCTTCTCTCAATCTGTAATAGGATGGGGGAGGGCTTTTTTGCATTTATTCTTGTTTCTTCTGCCTGAAATTCTTAGGGGTGTCATGATACACTTCACGGAAGCACTTGATGAAGTAATGTGACTGATTGAACCCCGTGAGGTAGGCGATCTCTGCAATGGTCAAGTCACTGGTACCGAGCAGGTGAACGGCTTTTCTCAGACGGATGGTGCGGATGAACTGATTGGGGGTTTGACCAACCAGGCTTCTGAATTTGCGGTGGAGAACGGTTTTACTGGTGTTCATCTCGGCAGCAAATTCGTCAATCTTGAAGTCGGCATCCATCAAATGGTCTTCGATGATTTTCATTGATTGCTGAAGGAAATGTTCCTTGGGGTCGAACTCTATCTCTTTGCTATCGGGAGAGATGAGCTTGCCCAACAACTGGCTTTTTCTTTTCTGACGGGTCTGGTTGATGTTGATGATCTGATTGAGCAGGGCGTCGGAATCAAAGGGTTTCTTGACGTAGATGTCGGCACCGGCTTTGTAGCCTTGTAACTCGTCGTCGGTAGATGACTTGGCGGTAAGCAGGATGACGAAGATGTCGGCAAAAAGGCTGTTGTCTTTGATTTGCTGACACAGGGTGAGCCCGTCACCGTGTGGCATCATGACGTCAGACACAACGATCTCGGGCAGGTAGCGGGTGATGGCTTCCATGGCTTCGGTGCCGTTGGTGGCGGTGATGACGGTGAAGTAGGCGGAGAACTTGGACTTGAGGTATTCGCGCAGTTCTTCGTGGTCTTCTACCACGAGAATGGTAATGGGGTCGTCGGCCCGGGGGGGGGTTCTGACGGGATCGAATGGTTTGTCTGTCTCCACCGCGCAGGCGGGAGCAGGGAGGGTGATGCTGATCTCGGTTCCGATGCCGGGCTCGGACTGGATGGTGAGCCGGCCGTGGAGCATGGAAACAAAACGTTTCACCACGTAAAGGCCCAGCCCGAATCCTTGTAGGGCTTGGTCGCGACTGTGTTTGGGGTCGCGGTAGAATTTATCGAAGATTTTCTGCTGGTTAATCTTTTCAATGCCCGATCCGTTGTCTTTGATGCGGTAGCACAGTGTGGCGAGTGCTTCGTCATAGCTGAGGGTCACTTCAATGATGCCACCGGGGGAGGTGTACTTCATGGAATTGCTGATTAGGTTATAGAGTATTCTCTCTATTTTAAGGTGGTCAATGAGTAGGTGCAGCTCGGTGTGGGCGGGCTGGTAGCGGAGTTCGATGTTCTTTGATTTGGCCAGATAGGCAAACGACTGTACAATGAGGCGGCTGAATGAGACAATCTCTGTTTGGCGCTCGTTGAGCTTGGTGTCTGAGAATTCGGCACGTTTGTAGTCGAGTATGGTACTGAGTATGTCCGACAGGAAGGAGGCGTTCTTGGCGATGATTTCCAGTTTCTCGCGGCAGGGCTCTTCCGGAGGTGTTTCACGCAGCAGGTCATTGGCGGGTGCTATGATCAGGGAGAACGGGGTAAGCAGGTCATGCGACAAGCCGGCAAAGAAGCTCTCTTTTTCACGCAAGAGTTCTTCTTGTTTGAGTCTTTCTATTTTATGGAGTTTGCGCTGTTGCTGTTTTTTGTATCTCCTCAGAATAAGGTAGAGTCCGGTGGACAGGATGAGGAGGATGGTGATGGCCGACAGGAGATAGAACCAACCGGTGTTCCACCAGGGGGGAGCTACGGTCATGCTCATGGACCAACAGACGGGCTGGTCGGCAAATCCGTCGTACTTCCTGATCTCGAATACGTAGTTGCCCGGACTGAGTTGTGAGAAGGATACGGGATAGGAGAGGTCCAGGCTTTGCCATTCGTCCATGAACCCGCGGATGCGGTATTGGTATTTGTTGTTATAGAAATCGGTGCCTGTCTCGGTGAAAAAAAGGGTGACCCATTTGGACTGGTAGGACAGGCGGATGAGTGAGTCTATTTTTGTTTTCTGGTGGTCTATCTGCAGGTCGGTAAGCAGTATTTGAGTTTTATCGGGCTGGTTAAGCGCCAAGCGCGGATCAATGACGATGAGGTGGTCCGTACTGCCGAACACGATTTGTTCCCGGTGGTTCACTATGGCACGGGAGGCCGACAGGATGGTGTGCTTGCCAAAGACGGCGGAGTTGATTTCTTTGATGATGCGCGGACCGGTCATGTAGCAGAAAATGCGCCCGCCGATGGAGAACCACAGGTTGTCTTCGGAATCGAGCGTGAGGTCTTTGATGGCGCCTTTAGGCAGTATGTCGGGCGGGAAGACGGTGTGTGCCCGGGTGGTGCCTTTGTCTATCTGCAATAGATTGGTGGAGGTACCGATCCATAAATGGGAGGTGCGCCGGCTCATGGCGATGCTATAAACGATTTCGTCTGACAGGAAACGGCCGTTGGGTTCTATCTTGTTGGTCTGGGTATTAAAGAGGTAGAGCCCGCTATGCGATGAGATCCACAAGCGGTGGTTGTCGTAGGGGGCGAAGCCGGTAATTTCATCTCGCCCGAAGGAGTCGTAGTGCACGTAGTTGGTGAATGTTTGGTTGGCTTGGTCGGGGCGGACGGACATGAGTCCGTTTTGTTTGGAGCCTAACCACACGCGTCCGTCTTCGCTGTGGAAGAAGGAGGTGACTTTTTCGAGCTGTTTGTCGGCCGAGAAGTTGTTCAATGTCAGCGTACCGGAATGCGGACTTTTCTTGAAGTAATAAAGAAAGCCGTAACCGTCATGCCCGGCCATGATGAGCCGGTCAGTGGAGTACATAGACAGGATGTAGTTGTTTAAGGCGCCTTGCCGGGTGCTGCCCGATTTGTTGATAATGGTATTGTTTGCTAGCTGGCAGAGGTATACTCCTTTGCCCTGGGTACCTACCAGGATTGAATTATTTTCTACCGAGGTGAGCGACATAGCCGATACGGGCAGGGTGTGCACGGAGGGAAAGCGTTTCACTCCGTTTTCATTGGGGTTAAAGCGGTACAGCCCTTTGCCGAAGGTGCCGATCCAGATGTTGTTGTATTGGTCGCGGTAGAGGGTGTTGATTAAGGATGCGTCAAAATGGGTGGTCGATAATGGTCGGGGAAGGTCGCTCTTCTCTGTACCGATGATTTTGATGCCTTCTCCCCAGGTGCCCAGGTACAAACGGTTGCCCGAGCCTTGCAGCATGCGATAGATGGATAGGAAGTCTTTACCGGTATGCATGGGTTCCGTATGTACCTGCATGGGTGATGCTGTCGTCCACTTCATTTTTAATAATCCGTCATTCCAAGTGGAACACAGGAGTGTGTTTTTCTCGCCACTGTCTAAGAATTGGGTGACGGCCATTTTTCCTTTCCCTTTCTCAATCCATTGTTTGCGATGGAGGTCATACACAAAAAAGCCAAAGTAACTGCCTGCCCACACATAGCCGAGGGGTTTTTCCACCAGGGCGGATATGATGTATCCGTTGAAGTACGTGACCACATCGTATCCCTTGTCTTTGTTGGGAGTTAGTTTGTACAGCCCTTCTTCCCAAGTGCCCATCCAGATGTTTTTTTGTGAGTCTTCGAACAGGGATACGACCCGGTGGGGGCATTTCCCTTTGATGAGGGTTTGCAGGTGGGTGAAGGTGTCTTTCCGGGGATCATAGAGGTTGACTCCGCCTGTTTTCAGACCAATCCACAACCGCCCGCGGGAGTCGAAGAGGAGTGTTTCTATGTTGTTAGCCGTGAGGCTGTTGGGGTTTCCGTTCTCTCGCTTAAAGACTTTGAAGTTTTTACCGTCAAATCGGTTGAGACCGTCGGTCGTGGCAATCCACATGAAATGGCTGTCTTCACATACGGAAGTAACTTCGATGCTCGAGAGGCCATCCATGGTATCATAGTGGCGAAATTCCTGTGAAAAAACAAACAGGCTTTGTACAAACAGGACTAAAAAAAACAGGCTTCGTTTCATAGTATGCGGGTTATTGTGAAACAAATCTAGAATATATTTTCATCAAATCCTATGGTAAAAGGCTGATTGGCATGATTTTATTATAAAACGCTTTTTTATTGTTATCGAAAGAAAAACGGAATGCATACTTTTGACGAAGTTAATCGATAAATGAATTAGTATGAAAAAGCAAACTGAATTTCTAATCAAGAGTCTACTCCTTATTTGGGTAATGCTCACAACGGTGGCTGTTGCATCTGTTGCATACGGAAGTAACGGGCAGCAACAACAAAAGGAGATAAAGGTCACAGGGCGTGTGACTGATCAGGACGGGAACCCGGTAATAGGTGCTACGGTACGTGTGGAAGGTGCCTCTACCGGTGTGATAACGGATATGGAGGGTAATTACTACATTAGCATTATGCCCGGTGCCAAACTGTCTTATTCTTATATAGGATATAAAACGGTGGTGAAAACGGTTTCTGTGGCAGGTAACATTTCGGTTACGCTGCAAGAAGACACGCGAGTGATTGACGAAGTGGTGGTGGTAGGCTATGGGGTGCAAAAGAAAACGACGTTGTCGGGTTCTGTGAGTTCCGTAAGCGGGAAGGATATTCTGAAATCACCTGCCATGAATGTAACCAACTCTATAGCGGGTACGCTGCCCGGACTGGTGGTAGTGGCCCAGAGCGGGGAGCCCGGAGCCGATTATGCTAATATGTACATACGCGGTAAGAGTTCGTTGAACGAAAACTCACCTTTGGTGGTGGTTGACGGGGTGCCCAATCGTTCGCTGGAAAGGATTGATCCTTCGACCATTGAAAGCATTACGGTGCTGAAAGATGCGTCGGCGGCGATCTATGGTTCGCAGGCTGCCAACGGGGTGATTCTGGTTACTACCAAGCGTGGTAAGGTGGAGAAACTGGGTATATCGGCTTCGTACTCGGCAGGTTGGTCGCAACCGACTAAAGTTCCCGAGCTGACCAATGCGGCCGAATATGCCACGCTGGTGAATGAGATAAGTCCGAATACGTACTCTGCCGATGAGATCAGGAAGTTTGCAGACGGTAGTGACCCGTGGCGTTATCCGAATACCGACTGGTTTGACACGGTGCTGAAAACATGGTCTCTGCAACAGAATGCCAACGTAACCATGTCCGGCGGAACGGAGAAGTTACAGGCGTATGTTTCGCTGTCGACGCGTTCGCAAGACGGATTCTTTAAGAATAGCGGCAGTAAGTATGCCCAACATGATTTCAGGGCTAATATTGATGGCAAGGTGAATGATTACATCAGCCTGTCACTGGATGCGAGCATGCGTATGGAGCAGAGTAATTTTTTGTCGGTGGGATCGCCCCGGTTGTTTCGCGACTTGATGACTGCCAGTCCGATACTGCCTGCTGTGTGGCCCAACGGATTGCCCGGACCTCCACTCGACTTGCAGAATCAGAACAACCCGGTGGTGCAGTCAACTTCGCAAGCCGGCTATAATAAAGGGGAGAATTATGTTTTCAACATCAACGCCAAAGTGAATGTGAAGATTCCGTGGGTGAAAGGTTTATCGCTTACGGGGGTGGCTGCTATTGACAGGGGGTTGAATTACACCAAGAAGTTCAATAAAAAGTATGATCTGTACACTTGGGACGGGACCACTGTGGGAACCGACGGTTTGCCTACGCTGGTGAAGGGACAATATGGCTCGTCAAGTAACTTGGTTCAGCAACTGGACATCAGCAAGGAGTATCTGCTGAACTTGCTGGCCAATTACCAACGCACTTTCAACAAGGTACATGATGTGTCTGTGTTGCTGGGTGTGGAGAGCATTGAAAATACATCGAACTGGTTTAGCGCCGAACGCAGGAATTATACGGTGAGCTTTCCGGATGAGCTGAACTTCGGTGATCCGAACAGTCAGTATTCAAACGGTTCTAATCCGGGTAAAAACCGTTGGCTGAATTATTTCGGACGTGTGAACTATTCGTATAAAAGCAAGTACATGGTGGAGTTTGTATGGAGGTATCAGGGTTCCAGCAAGTTTGCTTCGGAAACGAGGTGGGGATTTTTCCCGGGAGTATCTCTGGCGTACCGCCTCTCTGAAGAAGAGTTCTGGAAGGACAGTAAGCTGGGGCGACTGATGGGGAATTTGAAGCTAAGAGCGTCATACGGTAAAACGGGTAACGACTTGATTGATCCGTACCAGTATTATTCTCTTTATGCTAAATACTGGCAGGATTTTGTGACCGGAGATCTGACTAACAATTCTACGTATTACGAGAGTCTGGCTGCCAACGTGAAGGTGCAGTGGGAGGAGGCTGAGCAGATGAATGTGGGCTTCGATGTGACGCTGCTGGATAATCGTTTGTCACTGACAGCGGATTATTTCAACAACTTACGTTCGAAGATATTGATTCCGCAAACAGCTTCTGTGCCCGATGCTACCGGTATGACAGATATTTTGCCGGATATCAACCTGGGAAAGGTGCGCAACAGTGGGTTTGATTTTGAGATGGCGTGGACGGATAAGGTGCGCGACTTTGAATACCGCATCGGGCTGAACGGCGGGTATGCAAAAAACAAAATCATCTTCTTTGATGAGGCCGAGGGGGCGCTTGCCTGGCAGAAGCAAACGGGGCACCCCATGAACTCTAGTCTCTATTACGAGGCAATAGGCATTTTCCACAATCAGGAGGAAATTGATAACTATCCGCACATGGATGGTACTGTGCCCGGAGATATAAAATTTAAGAATGTAAACGGAGACGATAAGATTACCGGTGAGGACAAAACGCGCATTTACAAGAGTGATGTGCCGCGGTGGACGGGTGGTTTAAACATATCGGCCCGCTACAAGGGGTTTGATGCTTCGATTCTCTTTCAGGGACAGGCCGGCGCGGTGCGCTATGTTCAGGCGCTGGGAAGCAAAGACGGAATTAATTACTTCAAATCTTTTTATGATAATCGCTGGACTGCCGATAACCCCAATGCCAATTATCCGCGTACGTTTAACCGGAACGAGGAGTATTGGGTGAGCTCTGAAAATCCCAATACGTTCTGGTTGCACAGCACGGATTTTATCCGGCTTAAAACCATGGAGCTGGGTTACACGATTCCGGCAACCTTGGTACGCAAATGGGGACTGGAGAAGGTACGGGTCTGCGTTAGTGGGATGAATTTGTTTACGTATGCACCTCACATGAAAGACTTTGATCCTGAGCTGGAATACAAAGGGGATGGCTTTGCCGGTCAGGGATACCCCATACAGCGAATTCTAACTGCCGGTATTTCTATTAACTTTTAAATCAGGAAACTATGAAACGGTTATTTTTTATCCTATCGATATGGTTGGGATGCATGCTTTCTTCATGCAGTGATTATCTTGATACAGTGCCCGGAGATCAGTATGACGACAATGCAGTGTGGTCGAGTCCGGATCTGGTAGAGAGTTTTGTTTATAAGATATATCTGGGTGTGCCTTATCCGTATCAATGGTACATGAGTGCTTCGCTTGTTGATGAGGCGGTGCCCATTCAGAATGACGGAGTAACCACCCGGGTACTTACGTCGACCATGACGCCCGACGATCAGGGAGCGTTTGTGAACAACTGGGCTACCTGCATGGAAAACTGGTGGTGGAAGTCGGTGTACACTAACATCAGGTCGTGCAATCTTTTCTTGTCGAAAATTGATGGCGTTGAGTTTACCGATGAGGCCAAGAAGCAACAGCTGATTGGTGAGGTGCACTTTCTGAGGGCTTATTTTTATTACCTGCTCATGGCTCAATACGGTGGCGTGCCGCTGATTGATAAGGTGATTAATATTGGTGATAATTATAACATTCCGCGCAACACGTTTGAGGAAACGGTGCAGTTTATTGTGGATGATCTTGATGCGGCGGTGGCTGATAACAAACTCAACAGTCAGGCCGATAAAACACGGGCAACGGTTGGGGCGGCGTATGCGCTGAAGTCGAGGGTGTTGCTGTATGCAGCCAGTGATTTGTATCATTCAAACGGATCATGGGCGGGCACCTATGCCCATCCGGAACTGATTGGCTATGTGACCGATAACAGGAAGGCTCTTTATGAAGGGGCCAAAGCGGCTGCCGAGAAGGTGATGGCATTGAACTATGATTTGTATAAGGGGTATAGTGATGCGGCGGTAAACTTCCGTCAGCTGTTTTTGCAGATGCAATCGGCTGAACAGATTTTTATTACGCAGTATGACAAGCAGAACTTCCCGTATTATGCAACCGATTGGGTGGCCTGGGTTTGCGGAACGCCTTCTTACGGAGGGTTTGCACTGAATCAGGTAACAGCCAATTTGGCCGATGCTTTTGAGAATGCCGATGGAACGACCTTTGCTTTTGATGAGCAGAAGGGTAATCCGTACGCCGGAAGAGATCCGCGTTTCTATGCTTCCATTCTGTATAACGGGGCTTCGTGGTACATTAACTCATGGGGTACGCTGACGCCCACTACAATTGATATAACAAGTACCGATAGCAACAAGGGGAATACCACGGGGTATTACATCAGCAAATTTATTTCGCCGTCGGAGAATAACTATTATTATGGGTCACGACAACCGCAACCTTATATACAGATCCGGTTTGCAGAGGTGTTGCTGAATTATGCCGAAGCGTGTCTGGGACTGAAGGATGAGGCATCGGCACGGTCGGCCATCAACAGGATACGTGAAAGAGCGGGAATGCCTGATGTGCCCGATACGGAAACGGGTAGTACGCTACTGGCGCGTTACAGGAATGAACG
The DNA here is from genome assembly GCF_000428125.1 of Bacteroides graminisolvens DSM 19988 = JCM 15093. Lineage (GTDB taxonomy): Bacteria > Bacteroidota > Bacteroidia > Bacteroidales > Bacteroidaceae > Bacteroides > Bacteroides graminisolvens. Next base: position 111,543 of record NZ_ATZI01000009.1, on the reverse strand, counting down.
CCGTGTGGAACTGGCATGGGAAGGACATCGTTTCTTCGATGTGCGCAGGTGGATGATTGCGCCGGAGGCTTATGTGCCTGCCAAAGGAGTGAAGGTGGCTACCGGAGGATATGAGGAATTTACTTTTGAGAACAGGGCATGGAACAATAGTCATTACCTGATTCCCATATCTCGTACGGAGATGCAGAAGAATACGTCTCTTATTCAAAATCCGATATACAACTGATGGCAATGAAGAAAATCGGCTGGGTGGCTCTTGTGTTGTTGGCTCTCTGGGCTTGCAGGCAGGAAGGGGATCTGACGGCAGACAGAATGTGCATGGACCGCGGATGGTACTTCCGTTTGGAAGGAGCATCCGGCGGTGCAGCGGATAACGGTGGGTGGAAGAAGGTGGATCTGCCTCACGACTGGAGTGTGGACAGATACGCGCAACAGCTCAATGATAGTGTGTGCGGGGTGTTTGTGCGCCACAGTCCGGGAGGTCTTTCGACGGGATACACCCTTGGCGGAACCGGGTGGTACGCGCGAACGTTTGACGTGCCTGCCGGTGAACTGGACCAACTGCATTTTCTTTATTTTGAGGGGGCTTACATGGAGACGGATGTGTGGGTGAACGGGCAACGGATAGGGTATCACCCGCACGGATATACGTCTTTCTGTTGCGAAATACCTGCCCGATTGCTGGTGACGGGAAAACCCAATACGCTGGTGGTGAGGGTCACTAACCGGGGAAGGAACAGCCGGTGGTATTCCGGATCGGGTATTTACAGGCATGTGTGGATGATGGTTACCGATAAGCTTCATTTCAAGAACTGGGGCAGTGCTGTGGTGACGAAGGCTGTGGCACCCGATTTGGCACAGCTGCAACTATCGACAACGGTTTGCAACAGGTATGACACGGTGCAGCATGCTTGGCTGACGGTTTCTGTGTTGTCTCCGCAAGGGAAAGTGGTGGCGACGGAGGAACGAACGGTTTCTGTGGCTGCCGGTGGTGAGCGTGAGGTGACTGTGCCTCTGACTGTGAAGGATCCGCAGCTCTGGTCGACCGCGAGTCCGGCGATGTACCGCACGGTATTGTCCGTACGTAATAACAAGGGGCAGGTCATCGGTAAGGAGGCAGTGCCTTTTGGGATACGGACGCTTGCCTTTTCGGCGTCGAAGGGATTTCTGCTGAACGGTGTGCCTACCAAGTTAAAAGGAGGGTGTGTGCACCATGATAATGGTTTTCTGGGAGCGGCGGCCATAGACAGGGCGGAGGTGCGAAAGGTTGAGTTGTTGAAGGCCAACGGGTTCAATGCCGTGAGGTGTGCTCACAATCCTCCTTCGGAAGCGTTTTTGCATGCTTGCGACACGCTGGGGCTGTTGGTCATTGACGAGGCTTTCGATCAATGGAAGAAACCCAAGAACCCGGATGATTACCACCGCTTTTTTGAACGTTATGCGGGAGGAGATGTAGCCGCTATGGTGTTGCGCGACAGGAATCACCCGTCGGTTATTATGTGGAGCATAGGGAATGAAATTCAGGAACGTGCCGATTTGGCGGGTGTGGCGATAGCGGGTTATTTGAAGAATATAGTGAGGCGGTTGGATGCCACGCGTCCGGTTACGGCTGCGGTGAATGACTTTTGGGATAATCCGCAGCTTTCCTGGAAGCATAATGCGCAAACGGCTTGTGATGTGCTGGATGTGTGCGGGTATAACTACATGTGGTATGAGTATGAGAATGACCACAGGAAATTTCCGCAACGGATAGTATATGGCAGTGAGTCGGCCCCCGGTGAAACGGCTCTGAATTGGGATTTGGTGGAGAAGCATGCTTTTCTGATAGGTGATTTTGTGTGGACGGCCCTTGATTACCTGGGAGAGGCGGGTATCGGACATGTACTGAATCTGAAGGAAAAAGATAAGAATCCGCAGTTTATGGAGTGGCCGTGGTTTAATGCCTGGTGTGGTGATATTGACTTGTGTGGCGACAAGAAGCCACAGTCATACTACCGTGATGTGGTTTGGCGAAGGTTGCCCGTGAGCATGTGCGTGCATCCTCCGCTGGAAAAGGGGCTGGTTGAGAAGGTGAGTTACTGGGGATGGCCGAATGAGTATCCTTCGTGGAACTGGGCTGCTTTTTTGAATGAGGTGGTGACGGTGAATGTGTATAGCTGTGCGCCGGCGGTGCGACTGTATCTGAACGGTAAACTTGTGGAAGAGAAGGCGGTGGGCGCGGAGAAGAGGTACACGGCGTCTTTTCGCCTGAAATACATGCCGGGTGTGCTGAAAGCTGTGAACGTGGTTAACAAGGAGGAAGAGGAGGAGGTGGTATTGAGTACTACCGGGAGACCTTATGCGCTGAAGCTGGTAGCCGACCGTTATCACTTGAATGCGTCACCCAATGAGTTGGCGTATGTGAAGGTGATGGTGGTGGACAAGACGGGGAACCGGGTGGACGACAGCAGTGCATCGTTGTCTCTGCATGCAAAGGGGGTAGGCTCTATTGCCGGATCTGGTAATGCATCGCCCACGGATATGGAGAGTTTCCGGTCGCTCTCGCCACGCGCGTACAGGGGACAGGCATTGGTTATCATGCGTCCCGAAGGGGTACGGGGAGAGATGGTTTTAACGGTCTGCTCGCCGGGATTAGAACCGGACTCTATTCGAATCCATGTGAAATGAAATAATAAAGAATAATGGGAAATAATAGGAAATTACGCTTGTTGGGACTTGGGGTCTTTGCAGTATGTATGCTGTGGTCCTGCACGAAGAGGCAGGCTGCTATGACAACCGAAATTGTTTCGGATGAATTATGGAAGGATGTGGATGGACAGTTAATTAATGCGCATGGGGGAGGTATTCTTCATTACAAGGGGCGCTATTATTGGTACGGGGAATGCAAAGGTGATTCTACTTACCGGTTGGAGCGTGTGAAGTCGTGGGAGTGCTGGAGGGCGGATGCCAAGGGGGTGTCGTGCTATTCGTCGGCCGACCTGGTGCACTGGAAATTCGAAGGTATTGTATTGCCTTCTGTTCCCCAGGATTCTCTGCCGGACCTTCACCCGTCGCAAATCATGGAAAGGCCCAAAGTTTTGTATAATGAGAAGACAGGGAAGTTTGTGCTCTGGCTGCACATAGATAGTCCGGATTATGAAAAAGGCATGGCGGGGGTGGCTGTTGCCGACAAACCTACGGGTCCGTTTGTGTACCGGGGTTCTTTTAAACCCAATGGCTTTGATTGCAGGGATCAGACTTTGTTTAAGGATACCGACGGCAGGGCTTATCATATTTGTGCAACCGACTGGAACGAGACGTTACTCGTTAGCTTGCTGACGGACGATTATACCGGTACCACAGGGGTGTATAAGCGTATTCTTGTTCACGAAAAGCGTGAGGCGCCGGCTGTTTTTAAAAGAAAGGGGAAGTATTATCTTCTGTCATCGGGATGCACGGGATGGGATCCCAACGAGGCGTCATACGCTGTGGCCGACTCTCTGTTAGGAACATGGGTTGCGCAGGGAAACCCTTGTAGCGGGCCGAATGCGAAGAAGACTTTTTATGCACAGAGCACGTTTGTTTTGCAACTGGAAGGGGAAGATCGGTATATTGCTCTATTTGACCGATGGAATAAAAAGAATTTGATTCATTCTACGTATATTTGGTTGCCTGTTTCATTTGAAAAGGAGAAACTTGTGATTACCTGGAAAAAAAGAATGATGCTATGAGAAAGTATGGGCTATGTTATGGTGCCTTTCTGCTGTTGATGGCGATTGGTTACGGAGTGAAAGCGCAGACGTTTGTAATAGATGCGCGTAACGTGATGAGACAACCCCGTTACGGGCACTTGAAAATGGGAAACGCCGGTCCGACCGGAAAAGAAATTGTTCCCAACAGTTTGTATCTTACGTTGGGTGGGAAACCTTGCCTGCCCATTATGGGGGAACTCCATTTCTCGAGAGTGAATCGCGATATGTGGGAGGATTATATCCTTAAAATGAAGGCGTGCGGGGTGAATATCATTTCTACTTATTTATTCTGGAATCAGCACGAGGAGATAGAAGGACAATTTAACTGGAGCGGCGATAAAGATATTCGCGCGTTTATTAAATTGTGTGCAAAGCATGGCATGTTATGCTACCCGCGGATAGGTCCCTGGGCACACGGTGAAGCTCGTAACGGGGGGACACCCGACTGGATATTGAAGAAGAAGTTCATCAAAGACCGCTCCAATGATGTGGTGTATCAGATGTATGTAAAGCGATATTTTACTCAGTTACTGAATCAGTTTAAGGGGCTGTACTACAAAGATGGCGGTAATATAATCGGTTTGCAGCTGGAAAATGAATATTGGTTTGCCAAGGAAGGGGAGGCGCACATGACTTGGCTGAAGCAGACAGTGATGCAGCTGGGAGGAGATGTTCCTTTATATACGGTTACCGGATGGGGAGGCGGTTCGGTTCCTCCTTACGAGTTTATTCCGCTGTGGGGAGGATATGCGGATGCTCCGTGGGCGGAACATGTAGGGAAAGAATTTCAACCAGGTAATTTTCAGTTTGACTCGTTCCGGGATAATAAAAATATAGGCAACGAGCAGATTAGCGGGCGTGACGAGTATATGACTTATGAGGACTATCCTTATTTTACCTGTGAGATGGGAGTCGGTGTTCAGAATACGTATCACAGAAGGTTGCGTATTGGTGCGTTGGATGGCTTGGGGATGCTTACGGCTAAGCTGGGATCGGGAAGTAACTTGCTGGGGTATTATATGTTTGCCGGGGGCACGCAGGTGAGAGGTGAGCTCTTCTCGAACGAGGAGGAGCAGCAGCAAACCGGATATTGGAGCCGTGTGCCGGCCAGGTCATACGATTTTCAGGCGGCCATCAAGGAGTCGGGCGAGATAGCAGCGAGTTACAAACAGGTTAAAAAGCTGCATCTGTTTACCAATGCTTTCGGAGAACAACTGGCTCCGATGTTGCCGGTTGTGTATAAGGGAGGGGAAAATGAGATGCAGGTGGCCGTGAGAACGGATAATAAATCGGGCTTTCTGTTTGGGATAAATTATGGCAGGTATTTTCCACAACCTACCAGAAAAGAGGTGAGGTTTTCCATCGGGCTCGACAATGAACGTTTGCAGTTTCCTTCCAAGGCGTTCTGTGTGGAGGATAGCACTGTTTTTATCTGGCCTTTTAACCTGGCGATGAAGGGTATGACCTTGAAATATGCTACTGCTCAGTTATTAACGCGCATAGGTGATACGTATGTTCTGTTTCAAAACAAACGGATTCCTGTTGAAATAGCTGTAAAGGATGCCACTGTGGAACCGGGGGCTTTTCAAACACGGCATACACCCGACTGTACGATTATTACCGGTATGGAACCGGGAAAGAATTGTCGCATTCGGCTTCAATCGGCACAAGGTGACCGGGTGACGCTGGTGGTGCTGGCGGAAGAGGATGCGGATAATGCCTGGCTGACCAAGACAGGAAGGGGTACGAATCTGTATATTACCACGGCCAATCTGTATGCGTCTGCGGATAGTGTATATGTGCTTTCCAATCAGAATAAAGCAACTGTTTATCAATGGAATGCTGCCACGGGGGTGTTTGATAAAAGGGAGGTGACTACACAGGCTAAGGATGCTCAGTTGGCGCTTACCAAACGAAGCATACTGACGGGGACCCGGTGGCTGGAAACGGCTAACTTCAAAACGATTGAAGCAAATAGACAACGTTACCACCGTTTCTTCTTTAAGGAGTTTAGCCTGAATAACTCGTCGGCCGTGAAAAAGGCGACGCTTTTCATCTATCCCGAAGAGGGTTGTGAACTGAATGTGAATGAACGATGGGTGAACCAGCCGGTTACCCCGGGATGCCTGAATGTCATTGATTTGACAGGTTACGTTCGAAAAGATGAAAACAAACTGTTCCTGTCGTTCCCCTATGTGATAGGAGAGAAAAAGATGGCAGCGAGATTGATTGTGGAATATGAGAATGATGATGTTGTTGATTTTTTAACCGATGAATCTTGGCTTACAACGGATATGTACACGAATCCGTCAACCATGCGGGCTTATGACCGCCCTGTTGCCCCCCGGGTAGTGGAACCTCCGTTGTATTCCGGATCCATCGAATACGAAGGATTCAAAGAATGGGAGTTGCCGGTGGCTTTTGATCAGCTTGATGGGTTGAGTAACTTGTATCTGCACATAAGCTATGCAGGCGACAGAGCTGAGTTGTATGCTGATTACAGGCTTCTGGCCGATGATTTTAATGCGAATGTGCCTTGGCAGATCGGGTTGAACCGTTTATCCATTTCTCCTTTGGGAAAAAACATGAGGCTGGTGGTGTATCCGCTGAGCAGGGATACGAAAGTGTTTTTTGATGTACCTCCCGGGGCGGACGAGTACGATCGTGCTTTTGTGAAGAGATGTAAGATAATACCTGAATACAGGATGGTGTTAAATGAATGATACGAGTAAAATGAAGAAAAGAGTTTGGATATGGATGCTGAATATGGCCATTTGCCTGGTAGCACAGGCTAAAGAGTTACGTGTAGCCGGTATATTTAGCAATGATATGGTGCTTCAGCGGGAATGTAGCGTACCGATATGGGGCAAGGCACAGGCCGGAAAAGAGGTGGTGATCACTACTTCGTGGAACGATAGTTGTTACAAGGTATCTCCGTCTCCTGACGGGAACTGGAAGGTTAACATATTAACGCCCAAAGCTTCGGCCGTTGCATACGAAATGCGTATTGTGTGCGGTAAAGAGGCAATTGTTCTGAACAATGTGCTGATTGGGGACGTGTGGTTGTGTAGCGGACAGTCGAATATGAGCATGCCGCTAAAAGGGTATTACTGTCAGCCGGTATGCGGATCGAATGAGGCCATACTAAACTCTGTGGGGAAGCAGATTCGTTTTATCAACATAGCAGCCAAAGGAGCATATAAGCCTCAGGAGGATTTTCGGGGCGAATGGAAGAAGGCTTCGCTTCAAGATACGGGCGACTGTTCCGCCGTGGCGTGGTTTTTTGCCGATTTCATCAATAAGCATGTTGGAATACCCATTGGTATTATCAATGCCAGCTACGGCGGATCGTCCGTTGAAGCGTGGATGGATGCACAGGCTTGCAGGCAGTTTAAGGATATTCCGGTGCCCGGTGCAAGCGATGAACCGGTACCGAATGAGGCTAATACGCCAACGGCATTGTTTAATGCGATGATTCATCCGATAGTGGGGTATGCCATCAAAGGTATGTTATGGTATCAGGGAGAATCGAATATTTTTAATGTACCCCGATATGCGCATTCAGTGGCTTCGATGGTGGCACAATATAGAAAAAGATGGAACAGGGGAGATTTTCCGTTTTATTATGTTCAGATAGCTCCGTATGAATATAAGTGCTGGAATTTTTTTACGCCGCAATGGCCCGAAATATCTGCTTATCAGCGTGAGGCCCAACGGATGTGTATGAAGTTGATACCGCATAGTGCCATGGCGGTGTTGCTGGATGCAGGTGAGGAGTATGTGATTCATCCTTCACGCAAAGAAGAAGTCGGACAACGGCTGGGGTTGCTGGCTTTATCAAAAATATACGGATTCAAAGGTTTTGAGGCGGAGAGTCCTGAATATGAAAAATTAGAGATTGAGGGCAACAAAGCCATTGTTCATTTTACCAAACAGTACAACGGAATTACGTCGTACGGTAAACCGCTGGAATTGTTTGAAATAGCGGGTGATAATAAGGTTTTTCAAAAAGCAGAGGCGTATATTGACGAAAATAACGGAACGGTGGTGTGTACGTCAAAATGGGTGGAGAAGCCGGTAGCCGTGCGTTATGCCTTTCGTAATTATGTAAAAGGGGAACTCTTTGGTACGGGAGGATTGCCCGTTTCTTCTTTTAAAACAGATAACGATTCGGGAAGAGCTTATTATATCAGTCGCAAGGGGAGCCCTAAAAATGACGGTTCCATAAGGAAGCCGTTTGCTGCACTCGATTCGGTGGTATTATCGAAGTTGAATGCCGGTGATACGGTGTATTTTATGGGAGGAGAGCGTTTTGATACGAGTCTTTATATTCATTCGTTACGTGCGGGGACTCGGGAAAATCCTATTGTTATTTCTTCTTGGGGGAATGCGAAAGCGACCATTGCGTCGGGCAATAAAACGGGACTGTTAGTTTACGATTCTGAATACATAAAGATTGAGAATCTGCATTTTGTAGGCAGTGGTCGTAAAAAAGGGAATACCAAAGAGGGGGTATGCCTGTCGAATAGTCGCTGCATGGATGTGGCAGATGTGGAGATAGAAGGGTATCAGAAGTCCGGACTGGAAATTTATTGTTGTTCTCAGGTGGTGGCGGAGCGTGTTTATGCGCATGATAACGGTTATGCCGGGATTCAGGTCTCGGGTGAATCGGGTCGGAAAGATGCTGCGTATGATGTGCTGATCAGTCATTGCAAGGCGGTAAACAATCCGGGTGATCCGACCAATATGGATAATCATAGCGGGAATGGCATCGTTGTAGGGCGTTGCAAAAAGGTGACTATTGAATATTGTGTGGCCACAAACAATGGCTGGGATATGCCGCGTATAGGAAACGGTCCGGTTGGGATATGGGCCTTTGAGGCGGATAGCATACTTATTCAGTATTGCATATCGTATCGCAACAAAACGTCTAAAGGAGGTCAGGACGGAGGAGGGTATGACTTTGACGGGGGAGTGACTAATTCAACCATTCAATACTGTCTTTCTTATGAGAACGAAGGAGCAGGATATAGTTTGTTTCAATACAAAGGTGCTAGTTTGTGGTATAACAACGTGGTGCGTTATTGTATCAGTGAAAACGATGGAAATGTGTCGAACGGTATGGGAGGGATTTTTGTATGGAACAATTCGGAGGATCCTGAGGAGTTAAAGGACTGCTATATTTATAACAACACGATTTACAACGAAAGGGGAGGTGCCATGTGTTTTGAGAAAAAGAGCAATAATAAAAACTTCTTTTATTATAACAATATATTTGTAGGAAGAGATGATCTGAATAAAGAGGCTCCCGTTTCAGGTCATTTCATTGGAAATAATTGGTTTAGTTTGCTTAGCGGCACGGGCTTTAATATGGGGGGAACTCTGAATTTTGAACAGTGGGCTGAAGCGACCGGACAGGAGTTATGGAAAGGGAAAATAGTGGGACTGAATGTTAAACCGATCTTTAAAAGACCTGGAAAAACGGTGTTGACTGACCCTACCCTTTTGCACGAATACGATGCTTATTGCCTGGCTGAAGATTCACCCTTACGCTATAAAGGGCTGGATTTGAAAAAAGAATTTGGGATCCGTATGCCTGATCAGAACTTTAACGGTTGTATGCCTGCTACTTATACGATGGGGGCATGTAAATGAGTTGTGTGATATGAAGAGATTGGAATCACTGGATGCCCTGCGCGGGTTTGATATGTTATGGATTATGGGAGCTCCCGGCATTATAGAAGCTTTGAAGCAACTATGGGGTGGCGATTTACTGGTATGGGCTTCGCATGAGATGCATCATGCCGAGTGGCACGGGCTGACTATAATGGACCTTGTTTTTCCTACGTTCTTGTTTATAGCAGGCTGTTCTTTCTCGCTGTCTTTGGCAAAGCGGAGGGAGAACGGAGAAACAAACCGGCGAATATATAAGCATATTTGGGTAAGAACCTGCTGGATGATTTTGCTGGGTTGTGTTTACAACGGATTACTTGCTTTTGATTTCGACAACATGCGTTACGCCAGTGTGCTGGGACGGATCGGACTGGCCTGGATGTTTGCAGCGCTGATCGTGATGCATGTGTCAAACAGGAAAATTCGTTTGCTATTGCCATTGGCTATTTTATTGCTGTATAGTTTGATGATAGGAACTATACTTGCTCCTGATGCTTTGCCGGGAACAGATATATACTCTGCCCGGGGCTCTGTTGTAGGCTGGATGGATAGAATGTTCCTTCCCGGTAAACTGTATGGGGGTGATTTTGACCCTGAAGGGTTATTGGGTATTATTCCTGCTGTATCGACAGCTCTGCTGGGTATGGCAACAGGGGAAGTGCTGCTAAATAAAAAGGGGTATACGGGAAGCCTCATTTGCGGAACATTAGCTATTTACGGAAGCTTATTGTTGTCTTTGGGAATGATATGGAGCTTGTTTGAACCGATTAATAAATCATTGTGGTCGGGCTCGTTTACCCTAATCAGTGGAGGTATCGCGTTGGTCTTTTTGCTCTTATTCTATTGGCTGATCGACATCAGAGGGTATAAAAAATGGGCTTTCTTTTTCCGGGTGATCGGAGTCAATTCATTGATTATTTACCTGGGGCAATGTATCATTGATTTTGGCGGAATAGCCCATTATTTTATAGGCGGTTTGGCTTCTCTTTTCGAAAAAGAAGTATTTGCATTGATTCTTAGTCTGGGTTACGTATCGGTTTGCTGGCTCTTTCTTTATTTCTTATACAAACAGAAGGTTTTTTTGAAAATATAACTGTGTAGTGTTTACTTTTACAACACCACTTGCACAGCCACGGGACAGTGATCCGAAGGATTTATTATTATCTCCTTTATTATTACGATTGAATCAATTTCAATCAGCAACATTGTTTGAAAAACTAAACGCTTGGCTTGTTACATTGTATAGGTTAACTCTTAAACGTAAGTCATTATGAAAAGAATTTATTTTTTACTTTTTCTTGCAGGGATTGTTAGTGTTGCTAATCAAAGTGAAGCTTGTACGCGTGTGGTATATAAAGGTCCACATAACACTGTGCTGACTGCTCGTTCTATGGATTGGAAAACTGAGATTGATGCCAATCTGTGGGTTTTTCCCAGAGGTATAAGTAGAGACGGACAGGTGGGGTCGCTGTCTGTAAAGTGGACGTCGAGGTATGGCAGTGTTATTGCCAGTGCCTGGGATATTGCTACTGCAGATGGTATGAGTGAAAAGGGGTTGGTAGCGAATGTGTTATGGTTGGCAGAATCGGAGTATCCTCGTTTCGATCCGCAAGGAGGAAAGCAGGGTTTGGCCATTTCACTCTGGGCGCAATATATGTTAGATAATTTTGCTACTGTGAAAGAGGCCGTCGGTTACATGAAGAATGAACCGTTCTTGGTAGTCAGTGATTATATTCCCGGAACAGATAAGTTTACGACTTTGCATCTGTCTTTATCCGATGCGGATGGTGATAATGCCATCTTTGAAGACATAAACGGTAAGCTGGGTAGATTTGAAGGGCTTTGATCTAAGTGAGAAGAAAGGGAAAATAATGAAACTTGACTTGAGTAATTTTGCAACTTATAATGGGTGGTTAATGCTTCTTTTAAACCGAGCAAGCCTTTTGTTTTTTAGGTATCTAAACAGGCTTAAAGGCGGCAAGTATGCTTGATATGACACACGTCGGGGAAAATGAACGGATACCTCAAACAGACGATATGCGTACTTCAACAAGGTTAACAAATGGTCTTATTGGTAAAAATTGTATAATGTTTTTGGTAAATAACTTTTTATCGCTACTTTTTGCAACTATAGTTAACAATGCTTTGTTCTAACTATGATACACTAAATTCTTAATTTTATGAAAAAGAATTTTTTATTTGTTTTTTTGTTAACTATTCCCTTTTTAGGGATGAATAGTCAGTCATTGCTCGACGGGAACGGAACGCGTGATAATTGGTCACTGGGTGTGCGCGGAGGCGCGGTAACTCCTTTTAAGCATAGCGCTTTTGTGAAGAACATGCGACCGGCTATGGGGGTGGAGCTTTCCAAACAGTTAACTCCGGTATTCGGACTGGGAGTTGAAGGTATGGGCTATATGAATGTTAGTGAAAGTAAAACGGCTTTTGATGCGTCGAATGTGAGTCTGTTAGGTAAAGTGAATCTGATGAATTTACTGGGTGGTTACCCGGGTGAACCGCGTACTTTCGAAATGGAAGGGGTACTTGGTACGGGATGGATGCATTCTTTTGTAAATGGAGACGGTGATGATAATAGCTGGTCAACCAAAGTGGGTATGAATTTTAATTTTAACCTTGGTGAAGCTAAAGCGTGGACTTTCGCCCTGAAACCGGGGTTGGTGTATGATATGGATGGCGATTTTAATGCGCATAAAAGTCGCTTCAATGCCAATAATGCTCAAGTGGAATTGACGGCCGGACTGATTTATCATTTTAAAAACAGCAATGGGAAACGTTATTTTGGCCATGCCAAACCGTATAATCAGGCGGAAATAGATGCGTTGAACGGTGACATCAATGATTTGCGTAGCAATCTGAATGCTGAAAGAAACCAACAAGCATCTTTGCATTCAAAGAACAGGGAGCTAAGCGTGTTGTTGGATGAATGCCTTAACAAGAAACCGGTGATTCAGCAGGTGATAGAGACTTCTTCAACCCGAATGCTGGAGTCTGTAGTGTCTTTCCGTCAGGGAAAGTCAACCATCGACAATTCTCAACTACCCAATGTGGAAAGAATTGGTATGTATATGAAGAGACATAATGAAGCAAAAGTGGTAATCAAGGGTTTTGCCTCTCCGGAAGGTGCTCTTGAACTGAATGAGCGACTGGCTTTGGCAAGGGCTTATGCCGTGAAAAATATGCTGATAAAGAAATATGGAATAAGTAGCGAACGCATTCTTGCACAAGGTGAGGGAGTGGGCAATATGTATTCGGATCCGGACTGGAATCGTGTGAGTATTTGTACCATTAAAGAAGAAAGCAAATAATATTTATTCTCTCTTTGTATGCCATTGCGCCATGAAATTTAATCGTTTCATGGCGCTTTTTTATTACCTGATTGTTTAGATAAGTGCCTTAAATGATGATCTATTCTTTCTGCCCAATAGGGGGGCACATGGTGTTTTAAAGCGTATTCGTGGAAATGGCTGACGGCAAGTGTGACTTCAGAAATTATCTTTTGTTCGTTTTTATTAGCGTAATGTCACCACACTTATTCCGGCCTTGTTTGCTGCTTCTTGTTGAGTAAGCTGACATAAATAAATTTATGGTTATGTGGAAATAATAGAGATAAAAATAAATATATTTATGGTTAGGTGGGGCTTTATTCAAATTGTATCATGTCTGAGATTTGCAGGAAATATTCATTTGACCAGATAGCTAGCTCTTGACGATTAATGACGAAATCTTCGACATCGGCTTTCACTTGATTCATGTTGGTTGTGGCAAGATGTTCCTTGAGAATTCCCATAAATTCCTCTTTCGACATCACTTTTCCATTGAATTGCAGAATACGTTCCTGTAAATGTGCAAAGTTCAGTTTGATACCGTTGCGCACGTACCATTCAAAATCATACCAATCACGACCTTTTACTCTATGTTTCCAAGAACGGAAAACTAATGCGTGCATTTTTCCTGCAAAAAGGTCAGATAATGTATAGCATCTTGTCATAAATGAGAATGGTTGAAGTAATAACTTCTGCTCAGTGGAGAAATGCAATGGAGGTTGGGTATCTACTTCAATCTTTATCTATCAATTTGGCGATGTTTAGCAATGATGTTTTCTTCCGGCCGATTTGAGCACATTCACGGAATATAGAGGAATTCATCTTCTTTAAGGCATCCATATCAAAGCGGATGTCTTCTTCAAGATATTGTTCCGTGGAAGTGAGAAACCGCAAATTAAGATTAGGCGTTGATATAACCAAATCACAAAGGGCTTTTTCGGGAGAGGCTATCATGTAGCTTACTCCTTCCTCGGTGTATATGGTAACACCTATACTGTAATATTTTGGTGGGCACTGCACGTACACAAATTCACCTAACGTGGTTTCTATTCGTCTTGAACGCTCGGTGGTCATAGACTTTATGGAGAAAACCCGTTCCGGAATTAAACCGTATTCACGAAGGGCGGTTTGCATGGATACGTATGAACGACCATAGAGATGATTGGCTATAAGCCCGGAAGATAGTTTTTTACCGGAGATTTTGGGCGCAACGACATAAATACCACGCTTGATGCGTATCAGATCACCTTGTCGCTCCATATTCATTAGTTTTTGAAGCGGGGCATTGTATCCTTTCAATAAAGATGTTATAACATCTGCATTTACGGGTACATTTCCGAATTGTTTGAGGTTTATTTCCATAGACATAAATAAACATTTTCGCAAATATAGTAATTATTTGCATACTTAATTAGATTTTTTCTAATTATCTATGCAAATTTTGTCGCTAAAGGGCACTTTATGAGGATATCTTCTGCGGATAGGAAAAAATAACTGATGCAACGTGGTGGCTGAAATAATTCAAAAGGTTATGTTTGCAATATATTAAATAAATCGCGAAAATGAAGAAAGTGTTTTTTTTGTGTTTTCTTTTCTCCTCTCTGCTGCTGCATGCGGGCAGGCCTGTGCTGAAATTGCACAAGGGGAATTTTAAGATAGTTCAGTTTACGGATGTTCACTGGAGTGTGGGCAGCAAGTACGAGGTGAAAAACGATAGTACGCTGTTGGTTATGAATGCGGTGCTTGATGCTGAGAAGCCCGACTTGGTGGTGTTTACCGGTGATGTGGTGGTTTCAAAGAATGCGCTGGAAGGTTGGGAGCGTGTGCTGGCTCCTGTGGAGTTGCGCAAGATTCCTTTTGCGGTGACGTTTGGTAACCACGATACGGAAGCGGATGTGCCCACAACGGATGTGTTGGCTTTCATAGCAAAGAGGCCGTATAATGTAACGACAAACGCCGGCGGCGGAGTAGAGGGGGTGGGCAACTGTGTGTTGCCCGTCAGAAACGAAAAGGAGGATGCTACGGCTTGGAATCTTTTTCTGTTTGACTCTCATGCGTATACCAACGACTCAACGCTGGGGTATTATGATTGGATAAAGAAAAGTCAGGTGGACTGGTTTGTGGCGGAAAGTAACCGGAGTGCCGCGAAGAACAAACGGAACGTGCCGGCTCTGGCTTTCTTCCATATTCCTGTTCCGGAATATGAGTATGTGCGCTTGCAGAAGAATACGGTGGGAAATACATCGGAGAAGGTGTGCTCGCCGTTGCTGAACAGTGGGCTGTTTTTTGCTTTCATGCAGCAGCAGAATGTGAAGGCTACTTTTGTGGGGCATGATCACAACAATGATTTTGTAGGTTCCCTGGCGGGTATCGAGTTATGTTACGGGAGAAAAACGGGATTCCTCTCGTACGGCATACTGGAGAAGGGTGCGCGGGTGATTGAAATCAACGAGAATGGGGAGATGAGCACGCACATCAGAACGTTGCACGGAACGGAGTAGTTTCTTTGGTTAGACAGTAGTATGTAACGTCACTAAAAGTATTTGTATCATGAATAAACGGATGATCCGTTTTTTATGGATACTTTTGGAGCTGTAAAATACTTATGTCTAATCAAAAAGAAGAATGAAAAAGTTATTAATCGCATGTTGCGCTCTGCTGTTGAGCGTGGGATCTTTTGCGCAAGATCCTAATTTTTACATTTACCTTTGTTTCGGTCAGTCGAACATGGAGGGCAATGCCCGTTATGAGGCGCAAGATACTATTGTGAATCCGCGTTTCCAGGTTTTATCTGCTGTGGATAACAGTGAGGTGGGACGGTTGAAAGGAAAATGGTATCCGGCAAGGGCGCCGCTATGCCGTAAGGGTACGGGACTGGGACCTGCCGATTATTTTGGTCGTACGATGGTGGAGAATCTGCCCGAGAATGTACGGGTGGGGGTGGTGCACGTAGCCATTGGTGGTTGCCGCATTGAGTTGTTTCAGAAGGATAAGTACAAGGAATACATAAAAACTGCACCCGAGTGGATGAAGGGGATGCTGAAGGCGTATGATGATGATCCGTATGCCCGACTGGTGGAGATGGCGAAGCTGGCTCAAAAGGACGGGGTGATCAAGGGGATTTTGATGCACCAGGGTGAGTCGAACACGGGCGAAAAGGAATGGCCGTTGAAGGTGAAGGATGTGTACGATAATTTATTGGCGGACTTGAATCTGCGTGGGCAGGATGTGCCGTTGATTGCCGGTGAGGTGGTGAATGCGGATCACGGGGGGACGTGTGCTTCGATGAATCCGATCATTGCGACGCTGCCGGAGGTGATTCCGAACAGTTACGTGATTTCGTCGGCCGGACTGGGCTGTGCGTTCGATCATTTGCATTTTGATGCGGCTGGTTATCGTATATTCGGTCAACGGTATGCGGCGCAGGCGCTGAAGTTGCTGGGTGTTGGCTTGCCTACCGCGGAGGAGCTCATGGAGCGTACGGTGCCGGCGTCGACTAACATGCACGGTTGTGATTTTCCTCGTCTGGATCAGGATAACCGTGCTTACTTTCGTCTGTTCGCTCCCGATGTGAAGCGTTTGCAGGTGGATGTGTGCGGCAAGCGTTATGATATGCTGAAGGATGAAAAGGGCTGGTGGAGTGCTAAAACGGATAAATTGGTGGTGGGGTTCCACTATTATTTCTTGCTGGTGGACGGTTTCTCTGTGATTGACCCGATGAGTAACACGTTCTTTGGCTGTAGCCGCATGGCGAGTGGCATCGAGGTACCCGAAGGCAAGGAGGGGGATTATTATCGGACGCAGAATGTGCCTCACGGACAGGTGCGCACGGTGACTTATTTCTCGGAAAGCCAGCAGAAGTTCCGCCGTTGTGTAGTGTATACACCGGCCGAATATGAAAAGAATACGAAGAAGCGTTATCCGGTGCTTTACTTGCAACACGGTATGGGTGAGGATGAAACGGGATGGTCTACGCAGGGGTATATGTATAACATCTTGGATAACCAGATTGCCCAAGGTAAGTGTGTGCCGATGATTGTGGTGATGGAAAGCGGTGATGTGGAAGTGGGCTTCCGTCCGCGCCCCAACAAGGATGCAAATGCCGAACGCAATTTATACGGTGCTTCGTTTGCCACGCTGATGGTACAGGATTTGATTCCGATGATTGACAAAACGTTCCGTACGTATACGGATCGTGAAAACAGAGCCATGGCGGGTTTGTCATGGGGTGGCAAGCAGACGTTTGACATTACGCTGACGAACTTGGATAAGTTCTCGTACATCGGTGCTTTCAGCGGTGCTATCTTCGGACTGAATGTGAAGGATGCGTTCAACGGTGTGTTTGCGGATGCCAAGGCGTTCAATAAGAAGGTGAACTATCTTTTCCTGGGTAGCGGCACGGAAGAAAACATGGGCACAGCGGCTTTGGTGAAGTCTCTGCGCGACATGAATATCAATCTGACTGAGTATGTGTCTCAGGGCACGGCACACGAATGGCTAACCTGGCGCAGGTGCTTGAATGAATTTATACCGCATCTGTTCAAGCGTTAATCGACTTTGATTTTATATTGAGGAATAATACGTACCCGATTGATCCGGCAAACTGAGCCTTTGGAGAAATCGGGTACGTTTTTTATAGCATTCGCGAAGTCTGATCGTTAGCGGAACATTTTCTTGAGGGTTTCGGCCAGGCAGAAGCGGGCGTGCATCCAGGTGTGGCTGCCTTCACGGATTACTTGCTGGTGCTGAATGCCTTTTGTCTTGAAGTAATTGAGGTTGTCGATCACTCCTTGGTAGAGGAAGTCACTGGTTCCTACACCGAGCCACAACATCTTGAAGCTGTTGGCGTCTTTCGCCAGGTTAGGGAAGTATTTGTCCATGCATTCGGGGGTGAGGTATGCGCTGTAGGAAGCTAACCAGGCAAACTTGTCGGGATGCTGCAGGGCGGTGAACATGGCTTGTCCGCCTCCACGTGAGAAACCGGCTATGGCGCGGTGGTCGCGATCGTTGATGGTTCGGTAGTTCTGTTCCACGAATGGCATGACACACTCGGTAAGCTCTTGAGCGAAGGTGACATATTTCTCGGCTGCGGCCATGGTCGACGGTCCCGGTGTGACGCCGGTGTTCATGTAGCCGTAGGGCATGACGATGATCATGGGCTCCGCTTGCTGACGGGCAATGAGGTTGTCGAGTATGGTGTTGGCGCGTCCTACCTTGAACCAGGTTTCTTCGGTATCGGTGGTACCGCTGATGAGGTAGAACACGGGGTATTTCTTCGTTGGGTTTTGGTCGTACTCTGCAGGGGTGTAGACCAGTACGTTGCGGTATTGATTCAACACGTGCGATTGATAGATGCCATACTGCACTTTGCCGTGAGGCACGGGGTTGACGGTGTAGAGTGCGTTGGGATCGGGGATTTCGAGCAGACTGGCCTTGAAGGTTTCATTGGGGAAGATGTGGGGGTTACCGGGATCGGCTACTTCCACTCCGTCGATGATCAGGTTGTAGGGATAGATGTCGGCTGTGGGTGATGGAAGGGTAACGCTCCATATCCCATCGGTTCCTTTGATTAACGGTGCGGTGCCCGACATGAATTGGCCTCTTACTTCCACCCGTTGGGCAGCAGGTGCTTTGATGCGAAAGGTGATGGTGCCGTTCGGATTAATAACGGGAGAGGTTAATACACTCATATCCTGAGCATGGAGCATGCCGCATGCGAGGAGTAGACAAAATAATAACAGATGTTTTTTCATGATATCATAAATAATATTAGGTTGTATTTCTACAAAATTACAGTTTTTTTTAATACGAAATGAACTTCTTTTTGTCAGTGCCCCGTTTTACCGTTTATTTACGCCTTAACGGGGCAAATCTGTATCTTCACCATAAAGATTTGTATCATGAGGTGGTAGCGATTTGCGGGAAGATGAGTACATTTGAGGAATAAAATAACATGTTAACTAAAGAAGAATGAAAAACTTTATCCTGATTTTTGCGGCTCTTTTTATATGTGCCGGTTCTTTTGCGCAAACGCAATGGACGAATGTTAGTTATGCCGATGATGATTTAGAAGGACACAAACTGGACATTGTGCTGCCGGACACCAATCAGCCTTCTTACAAAGCGGTGGTGTTGATTTACGGTAGTGCATGGTTTGCCAATAACATGAAGCAGATGGCTTTTCAGGCCATGGGGAAGCCGTTGCTTGAGAGTGGTTTTGCAGTGATAAGCATCAATCACCGGTCGAGTGGAGATGCCAAATTCCCGGCACAGATTAATGATGTGAAGGCGGCCATACGCTTCATTCGTGCCAATGCGGAGAAATACAAAATTGATGCGTCGTTTATCGGTATCACCGGTTTCTCATCGGGCGGTCATCTGTCGGCACTGGCAGGGGCAACCAATGGGGTGAAAGCTTATACGGTGGGCAATACTACGGTAGATATAGAGGGCAGTGTGGGAGCATACGGTTCTTTTAGCAGTGATGTAGATGCAGTGGTCGACTGGTTTGGCCCTATTGACATGACGCGCATGGAGAATTGCAACACCACGAAGGGTGCCGATTCACCCGAGGCTGCTCTGATAGGTGGTGCTCCGGCCGATCATCCGGAGATGTTGGCGTTGCTTAATCCGATGACTTATCTGGATGTGAAGGATCCGAAGTTCTTAGTGATTCATGGAGATGCCGACACGGTAGTGCCTAATTGCCAGAGTATTTATTTCTCTGATGCATTGAAAGCAAAGGGCTTGTTGGAGGAGTTTATTTCGGTTCCGGGCGGTCAGCACGGTCCGGTGACTTTCAATGAGGCTACTTTCAAAAAGATGACAGAATTCTTCGTGAAGCAAAGCAAGTAAAGGTGTAATTACACTTTTTAGTCGGAGTTTCTGTTGGTTCTTTTATTTATGTTTTATATTTGTAAGCGTATGCTAATAATAACCATTTATCAGATGTAATTATGACACAGAGAATGCGCTTGCTTTTATTACTTTTTGTAGGCATCCAGTTTGTTACGTTGGCCCGTGCTGAAAATTATCCTTACCGGAGTGATGTGCTTTGGGTAACTGTACCCGACAAGGCCGATTGGCTCTACCAAACAGGGGAGAAAGCTAAGGTGGAAATACAGTTTTACAAATATGGTATTCCGAGAGATGTGGAGGTGAGTTATGAACTGGGATATGACATGCTGCCTGCTCATGACAAGGGAAAGTTGGTGCTGAAAAATGGTAGAGGGGTCATTGCGTTGGGAACGATGAAGGAGCCCGGATTTTTGGATTGCAGGCTGACTGCTGTGGCTGATGGCAAGACGTACAAACATCATGTGAAGGTGGGATTCTCACCCGAGAAGCTGAAACCGTATACTCAATTGCCGGCCGATTTTACGGAGTTCTGGAAAAAGGCTAAGGAGGAACTGGATCAGTATCCGCTGACGTTTACCATGAAGAAAGTAGAAAAGTACAGTTCGGATGAGGTGAATTGTTACTTGGTAAAGCTGTATGTGAATAACAAGAAGCAGGCGGTATACGGTTATCTTACCATGCCGGTGAAGCCCGGTAAGTATCCGGTGGTAATTTGTCCGCCGGGTGCCGGAATCAAGACAATCAAAGAACCCATGAAACGTATTTATTATGCTCAGAATGGTTTAATACGCCTGGAGATGGAGATTCATGGATTGAATCCTGAGATGAGTGAGGATGATTTTACTGAGGTGAGCCGCGCTTTCAACGGGGCGGAGAATGGGTATCTGACCAATAACCTGGACGATAAAGATAATTATTATATGAAGCGGGTGTATCTGGCTTGTGTGCGTGCGGTTGATTTCCTGACTTCGCTACCCGAATGGGATGGAAAGAATGTGATTGCTCAAGGTGGTAGTCAGGGAGGTGCACTGGCGCTTGTAACGGCGGGACTGGATGAGCGTGTAACGGCGTGTGTGGCCAATCATCCGGCTCTGAGTGACATGGCAGGCTACCTGTGGGGTACCGGAGGGTATCCGCATTTTAACCGCATGAGAAACATGCTGACTCCGGAAAAGGTGAAGACGCTGGCTTATTATGATGTGGTGAACTTTGCACGATTTGTTCGTTGCAACACGTATCTCACCTGGGGATTTAATGATGATGTGTGTCCGCCCACAACCAGTTATCGGGTGTACAACCTGATTCAGGCACCCAAGGAGGCTTTGATTACTCCCATTAATGAACACTGGACATCTGATGATACGGAATATGGGCACATGCTTTGGATAAAAAAGCAGGTGAAGTGATTGATGTTTAGTTTGCGGAAATGAGACAGGTTGAGTGCTGAATGTAATAGGAGGACGCAAATAGCCAGAAGTCGATACGTTTTATTCATAACGTTCGCTTCTGGCTTGTAATTGTAAAAAAGCGGCAGAGTGAATGAAGCTTTTTAATGCTTATCGGTACTCTTTACCGTCGACTCCGAAGATAGGAGTGGCGGCTTTTTGCTGACTACGATAGTATTGTACGGCACTGTCATTCATTCGTGGATAAAAATTTTGTAACATCATAATTATTTCGGATCCTGCCAAAAGGGTGGGGCCATAACCGTGAGCTGCATAGACATTGACTGGGCGATAGTAATAATATGCCGGGTCAAAAGCCATACCTGTGCCGACGCAAGTCCCCTTTACCTGACCTTTTTCACTAATGCATGATGCAACTGCACTCCATCCCAACTGGGCTACGGGACCGTATGATATGGGGTTAAGCCAGCCTTGGTTGATGCCGTGGGCAATGCAATAGACAAAGATGGCGGTGGCGGACGTCTCCAGGTAGGAGTCGTTACGGTCCAGCAGCTGATGCCAGAATCCTTCACTTGATTGACAGGAGGCAATGCCTTTGACGTGCTCACGATATTGCTGTAGCACCTCGTTTCGATCAGGGTGCCCGGCTGGTAATACATCGAGTACTTCGGTCAGCGTGAGTAACGCCCAGCCGTTGGCTCGCCCCCAGTGGAAAGCAGTATGCGTATCGGCTTCTTCTACCCAGCCATGCATGTAGAGTTTTTTTTCCGGTACAAACATGCGGTTGCTAAACTGACGAATCTGTTTCACTGCTTCATCAAAATAGCGATTTTCGCCTGTTAAGGAGCCCATTTGTGCAATAGCAGGAATGGCCATATACATGTCATCAAGCCATAGTGTGTTGGCTTGGGGCCGCATACGGGCAAAGGTGCCATCAGACAGTCGATGCTCTTTGTGTTCAATAAATTGCATGTAATTGGAAATTATACTACTGAAATCGACTTCAGGGGCCAGCCTACGGGCTTTGATGAAGGCTGCACACATGGAACCAGCATCATCAAGCGCTTCGGGGTGCAAGAGCTGTTTCATCTGTTTGTCAATTACTCCTTGGTCTTTCATCAGCTGCTTGAAACGGAGGGCTTCACGTGCCAGAAAACTGAGTCTGTCTGTTACGTAACGAATGTAACGGACATCTCCGGTTGCCTGGGCAGCTTTCAACATGCCCGAATAAGTAACTCCCCATTCGTAGCTTGCCAGACGGAAATCGCCATGCTCGAGCCGCGTAGTTCTCCCTGAGCCGGCTACCCGCATGGGGGTAGCCGTTTCGAGGTAGCTTAGTATCTGGTCCAGTGAGGCTTTAATTTCTTCTTTATTCCACTCCTTGTAGGGAATGACGTGTTGAGGGACCAACAGGTGTAATGCCGTGTTTGAGTCGTTGAGTTCTGGATGTCCCTTAGGAGGTTGCTGGCACGAACCCAGTGCGAAGCTCATCAGGCATGCACCTGTCCAAAAGCTTATTTTATTCATACGTGCGATTGGTATTGGTTAATAGCCCGGGTTTTGTTGTGCTTTCTTTTCATCAGCCGTCAGAGCTTTGCCCTCTTTCTGGATAATGTCCAGATAGGTTTGCGGGATAGGACGCAGACTGTGGTAACTCTGAATATTAGGTGCTGCATCTTTATTGAATGCTTTGGCACGTTTTACCAGGGTTTGTGTGCGTGCCAGATCTTCCCAACGTACAAATTCTCCACACATTTCACGGGTTTTTTCGTTGAGGAGGAAGCACATAGCTACGTCATATGCCGAACTCACACCGAGTTTTTCGCAAACAGAGCGGTCTTCGGCAGGCAAGTTGGCTATGGAAGTAATATCAGTTACGGTTAGTACTGAAGCTTGTGAGTTGAGGGTGCCTGCAGCTACGTTGTTTGACTCGTAGTAGGAGTTACGGTTGCAGTAGGTTCCTTTACCCGCTACGGCAGTGTAAACAGACCAACCGAGTGCATTTTCGTTCCAGGCACCGCCTCCGTCGATATAGTTGGCACGATCTTCACCGGCTTTCCATTGGGCACGTGTGCGTAGTGGAGTGATGTATTTCAGCGCTTCGGTGTACTCTCCCTTACGGATATATGCTTCGGCAATGAAGAGGTAATCTTCTGCTGAACGTGCAAGAATTCCGTCACGATAACCTTGTTCTTGTGATACGGTTTTACGAGAACCATCCATATACTTACTTAACGGAGCATAATATTTAAGGTAGGTGTCACCTTCCATGGGATTACTTGTTTCATTGCTACCCGAAGGATAGATAGCAAATGTGGTAGGCACCAGTTTACCGGTCTCTGCATCTTTCACGCTTTCTTTGTTCCATATTTCGGCAAAACGATTATCGCCCGGTTGGTTGAGAATAAACATTAAACCACGATCGCCCGCTACATATGTATCATTTGTCCCGGTAGTCGAAGCTTTGGTACAGTTGAATTTAGTGCGGAATGATTTCCATAAACGGGAATCATTCAGGTGATTAAACACGTTATACGTATAGTAGCTGGTACGCAAGCGTTGGTATTCGCGTCCGCCGGATATATCTCGTGCCATTCCTGGCAAATCACGATATATATTCAGAAAATACAGATGTTGTGGGTTGCCGTATTTGCCTTGTGTGGCATCTGCCGAAGTAAACTGAGCTGCCAGTACAACTTCAGAGAGTTTCTCGTTGCTTCCGTCGGGTGTGGTATAGGCCCAAAGCTCATGGAAATTAGTAGCCAGCGGATGATCGGTGATTACTTCTGAAGCATATTTAATGACATTGTCCAAGTCGGCACTTTGGGTACTTGCATTCCAACTGTCATTTATTTCGGATGCACGCCACAGATAGGCCTTGGCCAAGAAATGTGCGGCAGCCGACTGAGTTAATTTACCTTCAACAGATTCTGTTTCGGGTAATTTTGCATAAGCTTCGAGTAGATCGGCAATTACCTGGTCCATTACTTCTTGTGATGTGGCACGAGTGAACTCGAGTTCCACACTGGTAGAAGGTTCCAGCTTGATAGGTACCCCCCCGTATTGACGTAGTAGTTTAAAGTAATTGAAACCACGTATGAAATGAGCTGTTCCCAATGCTTCATTTTTTTTGCTTCCAGTATAAGTTTCGCACTTTTTTATCAACGTGTTGGCGGTGGCAATACCGGCATACATATTATCCCAAACGTCGTATGCATGGGTGGTGTTGATGTTCACAACCGGAATGTCAGAACTGAGACTCGAGATATATGAGTTCCACATGGCATTGGACCCGTCACCACCTACAATGAATTCGTCGGTTCCGTAATTTGTTGTTGAGAAGCCCCATTCGAAAGCGAAATGATAGCGTAAGTTGTAATAGATACCTGTCATGAGTGATTCTACTCCTTCGTCAGTATCAAAGTATTCGGTGTTTTGATCTGTTGTGAGCTTTTCATCGAGAAAATCGCTGCATGAAGTGATTACCGGTAATGTTAGACTGCCCGCCAACATGCAAAATAGTATGTTTTTATTTAGTTTCATTTTTAGTAAATTTAAAGGTTATTAAAAGGTTACGTTCAAACCAAAAGTAAGGCCCGAATTATACGTATTACTATAAGTATCCATATCGATAAAGTCGATGTGACTGAAAACCATGCCGGGGTTCTTGCATTGAGCATAGAGTTTCAGATTAGAAAGTCCTGTACCTTTGAGCATCTTTCCCGGGAATGTATAACCGAGTGAGATGTTTCGTATCTTAAGATAGGAGCCATTCTTGAAGCCAAGCACATAGTAATAAGCGTCTTTGCCACCTTCGTCGAATATGGGTTTCTGGTATTCGGCATTCTTGTTATTCTCGTTGTAGTAATCATAACTGCGTACGTTGTAACGTCCACCTACCCATACACCTCCGGTATTGTATGTATAATCCATACGTCCGTAAAGTTGTATGCCTAGTTCCCAACCTTTATAGGTGATATTGGAACCAATACCAAGAGTCCACCTAGGATCTGTGTGACCAATAATCTTGCGATCATCGTTGGCGTCAATCTTGTAATCATCGTTCTGATCAGCCGGTCGTGCCATACCTACTTGGAAGTTATGGCCGTTAGCATTGAATTTAGCCATTTCTGCAGCATCTTCTTCTTTCCAGATTCCTGCCGATTCATAATCATAAATAACGTTTACAGATTCACCGATAAACCATCCGTTGCTGATATCGTCTTGCTTTCCATTAGCTAATGACACGATTTCATTTTTTGTGTAAGCGGCGTTGAGGCCTATATTCCATTCGAGATCGCGTGTTTTTATCGGAACCAGATTGAGAGTCAGATCATAACCAAAGTTTTTGGTTTCACCAATATTGTTGTAGGTAGCCATGTATCCTGTTAAAGATGGAATGCTTTGAAGCATAAGTAGATCACTGGTGCGCGATGTATAAATATCGAAAATACCACTGACGCGTCCGTTGAGGAATCCGAAATCGATCCCGAGGTTCCATTGTTTGGTCTTTTCCCATCCTAATTTCTGGTTGGCCAATGTAATAGCTCCGTCGGCCAGTTGTGATTCATAACCTACGTAGCCTGCAGTTGGTGAACTGCCGAAGGGGTAGAAGAGACTGGCAATAGCACCTTTGGTAGAATAGGGAGCGATGGCGGAATTACCGGTTACACCGTAACCTAGGCGGAGCTTCAACTGACTAATCCACGGAAGTTCTTTGAAGAACTCTTCTTGATCTATGCGCCAGCCTAGAGCTACAGAGGGGAAAGTTGACCATTTGTAACCTTCGGCTAACTGTGAGGCACCATCACGGCGTACGGAAGCGGTAAGCATGTAGCGTCCGTTGTAGGTGTAATTGATGCGACCCATGTAAGAGAGGAGTTGCTTTTCTGTAAGCGAAGAATCCCAGCTTTTGAGAGCGCTGATATTTGTAGTGCTCAGTGCATTCCATAGCGAACTTGATAAAGGAATGCCTTCGGCTGCCATGTAGTTCGATTCATATTCGTATTGAGTGGCTGTTTGCAAAAGAGTAAATCCGAAATCGTGCTTACCGATGCTTTTGTTGTAGTAAAGCAAATTATCGAGTGTCCATGAAAAGTCTGTGCTTTTGGTTAGCGAGGCATAGTTCACACCTTCGCGGTTTACACTTTCAGCATCGTTAAACATACCGCGACGGTAGTAACGGAAATCAGGACCGAAATTCACCTTATAAGACAATCCTTCGAGGGGCTTCCATATTTTGCCAAGGTTGAACTGCGCATAGAAACTTCCTAAAGCACGGAATACTTTACGCTCATCTTTGGAATACTGCCATTCGTCGACAACGGTCTTGATTTTGGAATCGGCTCCCGGATATTCGATGCGGCTTCCTTCATCATCGTAGGGAACAGCATAAACTAAGTTGCGTGTGGCAGCGGCATAGGCACTGTTGGGACCAGAAGTTGTTCCTCCGTCATTGGACATTCCGTAGTTTTGTATACTGTAAGTAGCGTTTACGGTGGCACCCAATGATAGCCAGTTGGTTAGTTTGAGGTCGTTGCTCACTTTGGCTGTGTAGCGGTTGTAATCTTGCCCTTTGATGGTGCCCTTGTTGTTCAGCCATCCGAATGAGACATACGATTGGTTTTTCTCGTTACCACCCGATCCGCTGACTGTATGTTCTGTAGTGATTCCGGTCTGTGTCACATATTTAGTCCAGTCTGTCGTACTGACTTTGGAGCCGTCCCACGTTCCTCCTGACCAACCTTTCATGATATTATTCCAAGCATACGGATCATTATCACCATTAAAAATAGCTTTATCGTTTGCCTGAGTAGGCTGATCTCCTCTTGGGTAAACGGATGAATCTCTGTAGTAATAAGCCCAACGGCGCCATTCAAGATATTCTCCTGCCGACATCCATGTGGTACGATCTTTAATTTCGTCAATTGATACGGAACCACTGTAATTAACAGTGAAACGTCCGTCTTTTCCTTTTTTGGTGGTTATAAGAACAACACCGTTGGCTCCACGTGAACCGTAAATAGCAGTAGCAGAGGCATCTTTTAGGATTTCCACAGATTCGATGTCTGATGGGTTGAGCGATTCGAGTACACCGCCACGTGAGTTGGAAAGTCCGTTGAGATCTTCTTCAGGTGTTTTACCAACGGTACCATTCAAAGGTACACCGTCTACTACGTAAAGTGGAGAACTGGAAGCTGTTAGTGAACGTGTACCTCGAATAAAGACATCGCCCATTTCACCAGGACGATCACTTGTGCGAATATCTACTCCGGCTGCTTTACCCTGCATGGCTTCAAATGCATTGGATACCGGTCGGGCGGAAAGCTCTTTGTCGCCGATGCTGACCATAGCACCTGTTACATCTGATTTCTTTTGAGTACCGTAACCAACGACTACTACTTCGTCAATCATCTCGGTATTCTCTTTTAATATGATTTTCTTTTCACTTTTTCCGTCAATAGTGACTAGGCTCTCAGTATATCCTACATAGAATACACGGAGTACATCGCCTGTCTGTGCCTGGATAGTGAAATTTCCATCCATATCGGTGATGGTTCCGTTTTGGGTACCGTTGACCATGACAGTGGCACCGATCATGGGTTCGTTACGTTCGTCGACAACGGAACCCCGTATGGTTCTTTGTTGTGCATGTAGCACAAAGACGAAAGAAGAGATGAAAAGGAATAAGGTGAATACCATTCCTCGTGTGCATGTAGCACAACTAGTTTTGCTTTTTTTCCTGTTTTTCATGATTAAAAGGTTTTGTTTTCCACAAGATTAATTATTTGTATCGCTACACGACAAAATTACTAAGAGGTACAGGGATGGAAATGAAATTCAGTTCAGAATGATGTAAACTAGTGCACACAAAAATATTTTAGGAGAAATATTTCTATATTTGTCTGTAAATACTAAAACACACGTCTCGCATGAGAAAGCTAACCTTTTATCTGATAGTATGCGGATTTTCTTTATCCTGCTCTTTAATTTATGCCGATGGGTTTAACTTTTCGCAGATTAGTTCACGAAACGGGTTATCGCAAAATACCGTACGTGCCATTGCAACTGATAAAAATGGATTTATTTGGGCCGGTACACTTGACGGACTAAACCGTTATGATGGGTATAATATTCGTTCTTATCAATCACAGATCAGTAACCCTAATTCACTTGCTGATCACCGGATACGTGAACTGTTTGTTGACAGGGACGGACTACTGTGGGTGAAAACATACAAAGATGAATATAGCTGCTATAATCCGTTGACCGACTCCTTCATTCAACTGAGTGATGAGAAGGGGGTACCGCTTACGTATGCATGCTTGCATGAATCGGTGCGAGGGGAAATTTGGCTTTGGGGCTCAAACAACGGAGTGATACGAATACGCAAATGTAACGGAGGAAAGTTTCTACAGGAACGTATGTTAATGAAAAATCAAAAAAACGGGAGCAATTCTTTTCTATTTGAAGATTCGAAAGGAATAATCTGGTTAGGTGGAGAACATGGCCTGAAGATGGTGGTTCCCGGTAGGAGGCCGGTAGATTATGGTAGCCGTAAAAAGTATACGTTTACCAAGGCGGTAGAGGTAAATGGAAAAGTGTACTTTACAACGAAAGAATCAATCATTCTTATATATGATATGCAGACTCATCGTTTTCGCGAAGTGCTATGCAAACAATCGGCTGTTTTTTTTAATATGGCAGTTTTGGAAGGTTCTAATTTATTGTTGATAACTCAAAACAGGGGCTTACTTATTTATAATACAGAGAAGAAAGTGTTTGTTGATGTTCCTTTGAATAGTGACAAACAATTAAAGGGTGATTTGAGATTGGCTACTGACAGGAAGCATGGAATATGGTTATACAATTATTCGGGAATGGTGTGGTATTACAACCCACGGCGACATTCATGGAAGAAAATGAGATTATTTCCAGAGGAGATTGCACGTGTGGTGGATTTAGAACGCTATACTGTGTTTATGGATACGGAGGGGCTGGTATGGATTACGACCTATGGTAATGGTTTGTTTTGTTACGATGAACGTACGGATAAGTTAAGTCATTACCGCAATACGACTGATGCTAGCAGTTTGCCTTCGGATTATTTGCTTTGTGTAACAGAAGATCGATATGGGAATTTGTGGGTGGGTAGCGAGTATGCTGGAATCATTCGTATTGTAAAGACTCCCTCATATATTCGCTACGTGAGACCGGAACCTACTTCGATTATAGGGAAAACGAATAACGTAAGGACGCTTTGCGAAAGTTCACGAAAAGAAATATGGGTAGGAACGAAAAATGGTAGTTTGTATGTGTATGATGCCATGTTGACAAAAGCCCGTTGCATTGGCGAAGGAGTGAATCCGTATACAA
The DNA here is from genome assembly GCF_000428125.1 of Bacteroides graminisolvens DSM 19988 = JCM 15093. Classification (GTDB taxonomy): domain Bacteria; phylum Bacteroidota; class Bacteroidia; order Bacteroidales; family Bacteroidaceae; genus Bacteroides; species Bacteroides graminisolvens. The sequence goes on along the minus strand of NZ_ATZI01000009.1, from coordinate 82,155 downwards.
TGGTGGAGGATTCACGACAACGAATGTGGGTGGGGACTAAAGGAAACGGAGTTTATGTGTATGATGTGAATACGGGTAGGGAACTGGCTCATTTCAAACATCGCGAGAAAGATAATTCGTCGTTGAGTAACGATGTCGTTTTTCATATTCTGAAAGATAGCGAAAACCGTTTGTGGATAGGTTCTTTTGGTGGAGGATTGAATCTTGTGCAAGAAAGTGGTGGACAGGTTTCCTTCAAGAGATTTATTCAATCAATGGGTGATAAAAGTCTAATAAGGTGTTTGCATCAAGACCGAAGCGGAATGATATGGGCGGGAAGCAGCGACGGACTGATTTCTTTTAATCCGGAAAAGATACTCAAAAATAAAAATGCATTTGTGTGTTATAGGAAGGATCTGAAACAGGCATATTCACTGAGCAGTAATGACATTAAAACAATATACGAGGATAGTGAAGGGACGTTGTGGATAGGAACAGCAGGAGGTGGACTGAACAAATTACTTCACGAAGCAGGCGCGCTTAGATTCAAGTCGTTTACTGTTGTTAACGGGATGGTAGATAATTATGTACTAGGAATTCTGGAACACAAAAATGATTTATGGATAAGCAGTGAGAACGGCTTGTCGCGCTTTAATAAAAAACAGGAAACGGTAGTAACATATCAGTTTGCAGAAAAACCGTACGGAAACATATTCAATGAGGGGGCATATTATCATTGCAAAGAGGGAACAATGTTGTGGGGAGGTCTGGACGGAATGCTTGTGTTTAATCCTGATAAGTTTGTGCCAGATAAAAAGGTTCCGGATGTGTTGATAACCCGGTTGCAGGTTGATGGTGTTGACTGGAATACGTTGAAACCAAGCCCAGAAGCTCCTTCTGTAACGTACACAAATAGAGTGGAATTGAACTATCTACAAAATAGTTTATCCATTGATTTTGCTACGCTTTCACTGAAGAAACCCGGTAATAATATGTATACTTATTTTTTGGAAAACTATGATAGGAAATGGAGTGCTCCAACGCATGAAAACTCTGTAGGTTACAAAAATCTTCCACCGGGTTCTTATGTATTTCGGGTAAAGGGTGCTAATGCGGACGGAGTATGGAATGAGATTGAAACTTCGTTGGAATTAGTCATTTTGCCTCCTTTCTGGAAGTCGACACTCGCTTATTTCATTTATATCTTGATTACTTGTGGCTTGTTTTACTTGACTTTACGTTTGGTTATGAAATTTAATCGTCTGAATAATGCTGTTGAGGTAGAGAAGCAACTAACTAACCATAAACTGAGATTTTTCACTAACATCTCACATGAATTTCGTACTCCACTAACATTGATAAGGGGAGCTGTGGAAAATTTGAATGGTTATAGTGGCTTACCTTCTTCTATGGAAAAACAATTGTGTATCTTAAATCGTAATTCAATGAATTTAACGAGATTGATTGATCAACTGCTCGAATTCAGAAAGCTACAAAACGATATGCGTAAATTGGATCTGGAGGAGACGGATATGGTGGAGTTTGCTCACGATATTTACACCGGCTTTCAGGAATTGGCCAATCAGAAAAATATGAATTATCTATTTATAACAGAAGTGGATTCGTTATGTATTTTTCTAGATAGGAAGAAGTGTGATAAAATTTTATATAATTTACTGTCGAATGCATTTAAATTTACACCTCGTGGTGGAAGAATAGAATTAGTATTGAGATACGATAAGGGAACAGATTCTTGTGTTATTTCTGTTAAGGATAATGGAGTGGGCATTCCAAAAGAAAAACAAGATTTGTTGTTTAGCCGTTTTGCACAAATCAATTTTTCTTCCTCGGGTACAGGTATTGGATTGTCTCTTGTTAAGGAGTTTGTGGAAGTTCACAAAGGTAAGGTGAGTTATGATAGCAACATAGATGGAGGGTCTATTTTTACTGTGATATTGTCTGCTAGAAGAGATGTTTACGAAGGTGAAAATTTTCTTGAATCATCGGATTTACCAATGTTAGAAGTTGCAAAAGAAGAATTGTCCGGACCGATAGGTAAAATTGTTGTTAATGGCTTGATTCCTCCTGAAGATCCTAGTTTGGCAATGACTGGAAAAGTGCCTGCAGGATACCGCTTACTAATTATTGATGACAATGACGATATACGTATTTTTTTGCAAGATGCTTTTGCCAATTATATGGAGGTAGATGTGGCTGAAGATGGTGAGAATGGTCTAAATAAAGCGATAGAAAATAATCCTGATCTGATAATTTGTGATGTGATGATGCCGGTAATGGATGGATTTGAAGTAACTAGGAAGTTAAAAAGTGAGTTTCATACCTGTCACATACCCATTGTATTGCTTACGGCTCATTCGTCACCAGAACACCAGTTGGAAGGTATTGAGAGTGGGGCGGATGCCTACATAACTAAACCTTTCAGTCTGAAATATCTTGTGAAACGAGTGATGAAACTTATTGAACAGCGAGAACAACTAAAGAGACGTTTTTCTAAAGATTTCGTAATTGATGGTAGTTTAGTTGCTATTACCGATCGAGATCAAGACTTTATGGAACGCATTGAAAAGATTCTTGAAGATAATTACAAGGATGTGCATTTCACTATTGATCGCTTTGTGGAATTAGCAGACATGAAACGTACGCTGTTCTTTAAGAAAGTGAAGGGGATTACAGGTTTTTCCCCTAATGAACTGATTAAATTAAAAAGGCTTAATGAAAGTGCAGTCTTGTTAAGGCAAGGTAATTGGACTGTCTCGGAGGTTTCTTATAAAGTAGGTTTTGATGATCCTTATTATTTTAGCAAATGTTTTAAAGCGCACTTTAATTGTACCCCATCACGGTTTAAACAAGGTGATTATTGATTAAAACTGGTGATACATCTATAAAGAGAAAGCTCCCCACACGGAAAAACCGGTGGGGAGCTTTCTCTTTATAGATGTTTTTTATTTCTTATAGTATTTCATTGCTTCGGGAATGAGCTTCTGAATGTTGCTTACCCGAGTAGCATCTGAAGGGTGCGTACTCATAAACTCAGGTACTTTTTGTGTCCCTTGTGCAGACATGCGTTGCCAAAAGGATACGGCAGCTTGCGGGTTGTAACCGGCCATGGCAGTGAAGATAAGGCCAATTTGGTCGGCTTCGTTTTCGTTGGCACGCGAATAAGGGAGCATGACACCATATTGCGCCCCCAATCCATACACTGTTTGAGCTAGCTGCCTGGTTTGTGTCGTTTTACCGCTCAGGATCACATCGAGTGCCTGTCCGCCATATTGCATGACCATTTGCTGGCTGAGTCTTTCTGCTGAATGTTTGGCTACGGCATGTGCCACTTCGTGTCCCAGAACCACTGCCAACCCTTCTTCCGTTTGAGTAATGGGTAAGATGCCTTCGTTGACAACAATTTTACCTCCGGGCAAGCAGAATGCATTGGCTTCTGCATTTTTCACTAGTTTGAAAGTCCACGCAAACCCACTTATGTCAGCCTGGCGACCTTGTGATGTGAGATAGGTCTCTACTGCGCTCGCTATTTTCTTACCTACACGCACAACCATTTCGGTGTTTTTCTTGTCGGTAGAAAGGGTCGCTGTTTTCATGTAATCGGTGTAGCTTTGTTCACTCAGGCTCATCACCTGCTCGTCAGATACTAGCATGAGTTGCTTACGCCCTGTAAGTGCAACGCTGCTACAACTGCTGAGGATGGCGCAACTTGCTAGCAGGCACATCCATTGAATTCTGTCTTTTTTCATCGCTAAAGGTTGTTTTTTTGCAAATATATATTTTTTAATAAAGATACAAAAAAAACGGAGCACTAATTAGTACTCCGTTTCTATTATGATAGAATAAAATAATTATTCAAGTATCACTACGCGGTTAAGTTCTTTCTTGTTATAGAACATGTTATCTGTTCCACCATTAGCGATGATTTCCATCTGGTTGGGGTTAACACCTTCTGCTACGAGAGCATCATAAACCACTTTAGCACGTTTTTCGCTTAACTTCTGGTTGATGCGAGCACTTCCTGTAGCTTTGTCTGCATATCCTGCAATCTTATATTTCTTGTCAGGATTAGCTTTCATAGCCTTAGCAGCCAACAATAAGTTAACTTTACCTTGGTCGTTAAGCTTGCTTTTACCAATTTGGAAGAAGATAGCACGAGGTCCGGGAACCTGAACTTCTTTAACCACCTCTTTGGTTACAGTTTCTACTCTGCCGGCAGCATTCTTAGCAGCAGCCAACTCTTGTTGAGCGGCAGCCAATTCATTTCTGTATCTGTTTACTTCATCATTGATTGATTTTGTGTCAACAATAGAGTTGCATGATACGAAGTTTTTGCCACCAAATGTGTAAGTAACACCTGCTGTCAATGATACAGCTCCGTCAGTGTATGCACTGCTCTTGCGACCAAACATAGAAGGAGATACTTCACCACGTGCTTCGATGTTGATATCAAGGTATTTGTTCACATTGAACTGTCCCATCAAACCAACTGAACCGTTAATCAAAGCATTGATATCTTTTTGATCTCCGAATGTTTTAGCCCAAGTAAGACCAGGACCTGCAAAGGCAGATACAGTGAACAAACGATCGGGGTTGTAACCTGCGATGGCGTTTGTGATGTTATACAATCCATCGATACGGGTTGTCAGATAGTGCTTGTTCTTGATCTCATTGTAAGTACCACTCGGCATTCCATATTTAGAATAGAGGGTAGACCATAATCCGGCTGCCTGGAAACGAACACCCCATGTTGGGTTGAACAGTTTACCTACCGACAGATGAATCTGGGGAGTTATGGCATGTCCGAAGCCATAATCAAAGTTGTCAGGATTCACATTCAACTGAGCTCCCGCACCAACGCTGATAAAGATATTATCTTTGAATCTTTCAGAGAAGTATTTATCTTTGGCGCCGTTGCTTTGAGCCATCGCAGTTGATGCACCAGCCAACAGTAAGGATAATATTACTAATTTACTATTCATCACTTTTACTTTTTAATTTGGATAATTCATTCAACTTACTCGGTTGGGAGTTATTCAGCACTACCTGCACCACCACCGGCATTGCTTGAACCACCATGAGCATCGTGTGAATCGTGTGATTCGTAAACCGGTTCAATCACATAACTATTCGCAGTTCCCTGATATATTACAGTACCTGTAAGTCCGTCGAAGGTAAGTGTTTCTGTAGTCAACACACTTGTCTGTTTGAATCCGGTAATTGTTTTACCTAATACACCCGGAATGATGTATGAAATCAATTTAACTTGCAACCCATAAGTACGGTTCAGGTATTTAGAAGCTGAAGCTAACCAAATTTCTCCAGGAGTTAAGGCTTTTGTAGTAGCAGGGGTAATATTCGAATTAAAGCCGGTAAAGACTTCAATATTTACTGTAGCACTTTCTCCTGTAGCAACGCTAACCGGAGTATCTTCTGTAACTACGATATTACCATTTGTGTTTACTGTTACAGCAGCACCTGGCACTAAGCTTGTTACGGCACCCTTAAGTTCTTCTGCTTGTGCAGGCGTTCCCGGAGCTGTTTGTTCAGGCTGTGAATCAGCGACATCATTAGCGTCATATAAAACAACTTCTACATTGGCTAAACTAGTCTGACCTTTTTGAACTGCAACTAAATAAACTGTTCTGGCTACTTTTGCATATCCGTCTAAATCAACAGTTACAACATGTTGTCCGGCAGTGAGACCTTCTTTTATGAAAGCGCCATTAGAGTCGGTCTGTATAGTTCCACCATCAATTGTGACTGTTTTATTAGCAACCGGCTCGCCATTTTTAGCAAAGTATACATTACCCACAATGACATAGGCTGCATCTGGTAAAACCACAGGAGGTGTCACGTCAACTTCTTCTTTCTCATAGCAACTTGTAAAAAGGGCGCTACAAATTGCCAACAGGTAAAGCGCTGATTTTGCGCTCAAACCGAATAATTTACTTTTCATTTTCATCTCAAAAAAAATTAAAATTGATAATTCTGATTTAATTATAACGTTTACGTACAATAGTTTGCAATAGTCTTTAAACATTGTATAACGCAAAAGTAGTTATTTTTTTAAGAACGCAAAGGAATTTTCATAAAAAAAATACTTTTTGACCTATAAATGTTATTTTAAATTTCAATTATAACTAAAAACTGCTTATTTAATGTATTTCAGTAAAACACAATGTGATACACTTTATTTTATGAAACACATATTGATGCAGTTTTGTTTCGATATAATCTCTTCACCGGCAGGACAACTCAGGAAAACACAAAGGAAATCTCCGAATTATTATATATATTATTAATTCTATATTATATTGTGGGCATATTATGTTCGTTTCAATAAAAGTATGGTCTTGTAAACTGTTTATTATCAGTGTATTATGTGCCTAAATTTGTGTGCGAAATCATGTGCGCTTTTTCATGGTTAATTATCAATACAACATCAGCCTTTCAGGATGCTTTGATGCCACTGAAAGGCTGATGTTATTTCGAGCCCGGAAGAGTTCTTTCTTTTATCTTAATTTATCAGACAACGAGTTTTTGTCTACACCGAATTTCTCTTCATGGTGTGTTTTTCCTTTGGGTTCGATGTGCACAATGATATCATATACATCCACGGTTTCTTTGATATTGTGTTCTACTTTGTTGCCTATTTCATGGGCTTCATTGAGAGAAAGAGTACCGTCAACCTCAATATCAAGCGAAATCATGTACAGATTGCCTAGTTGGCGTGAGCGTACTCTGTGCGGATTAACAGCACCGGGCACGCGATCTACCGCATCGAAAATTTTGCTGTACACAGAGGTGTCTTTGACGCCGTCCATCAGCACCACATTGGTCTCCATGAAAATGTCTATGGATGATTTAATAATATATAAACTGATGAGCAGGCCCGTAATTGAGTCAAGGATTGGCATTTTTAATATGAATGTAAAGAAGAGTCCGCATAGTACGCCAGTTGATATGATGACATCGTTTCGCATGTTTTTGGCGTTGGCAATAAGCATGACGCTTCCGGCTTTTTTCCCTTGGCGAAATTGGTAATAGGCTAACCCCAATTTACCAATGATAGATAACAGGGTGACGTAGATTGCAATGGTAGAGGGTAGTTCCCGGGGCACGGCAAAGATAATACTTTTTCCCGTTGACAGTAGCATTTGCATACCTGCAAAGAAGATGACGAAAGAGAGTACTTTGGCGGCTACACTGTCGGCTTTTTCATACCCGTATGCATAGTTCGAGTTGGGTGGGCGGCTAACAATTCGTGCGGTGAATAGGGTTACGATGGAGATAACCACATCTGTGGCTGAGTCAATACCATCACCCAACACGGCCAAGCTACCTGCAAATATGCCGACTCCCATCTTTAAGATGGAAAGAATTGCATTACCGATGATACTGATCCATGAGGCACGGATTAAAATCTGCTCTCTTTCTTTCATTGATTTTTGTGATTTTGTGAATGTCTGCAAAGATAATGTTTTGGATTGTTTTTTTTCTGTATATTTGCAAACTTTTAATTAGATAGATGTACAACTCCAAATACATTTTAGAATAGAAATATGGTTATTGCAATTGATTTTGATGGTACTATTGTTGAACATAGGTATCCGGAGATAGGAAAAGAAATTCCTTTTTCAGTAGAAACACTTAAAATGCTACAACAGGACAGACATAAACTTATTTTATGGACAGTGCGCGAAGGTCATTTACTCGATGAGGCTGTGCAATGGTGCAAGGAAAGAGGTTTGGAATTTTATGCCGTTAACCGCGATTATCCCGAAGAAACTCGTGAGGATAGAGGATTCTCTCGTAAGCTGAAAGCTGACATGTTTATTGATGATCGGAATTTAGGCGGCTTGCCAGATTGGGGGTTGATTTATCGCATTATTAAAGAAAAAGTAAGCTTTGAAGAAATTTATCGGGATAATGCAATGCCTATTCAGAAGGATAGGAAAAAGAAATGGTGGTTTTAAGCTTCTTTGTTGCTTTTCAATAAACATCTACATAACAAGAATGTCGCTTTGCTTAATTATTCCATAAAAAGCAAAGCGACATTTTTGTTGATCCGTATTTCTTGTATTTATGGCAACACAAGTTTCATAACGAAACCTCCGCCGGGGGCCATGTGTATGTTTACCGGACTTATTGTTTCAAGCTCTTTCTTGGTATAATCGCGGGCTGAACGATGCGCGTTGACTCCGTCTTTGAACATGACACCACGGAATGATGCATTGTTCAGGAAGCTGAAGTCGACCGTTACATCTCGTTCGGTCCAGTTGGTAATGCCTCCTATGTACCACACATTGCCTTTGCGACGGGCGGTAACGATGTATTCACCCATTTGCCCATCCAGTACGCGGGTTTCATCCCATACGGTAGGAATCTGAGTAATAAATTCCAGCGATTCGGGCTCGCGCATGTAATTAGACGGATTGTCGCATAACATATTAAAAGGTGACTCGAGTATCGTGTAAAGAGCTAACTGATGACACCGCGTGCCTTGACTCATCGGTTCTGAATTACAGGGGAAGTAACTGTTGCGGGCTGTGTTGCGCATCGCTCCTTGTGTGTAATCCATCGGACCGGCCACTTGGCGGATAAAGGGAATGGTCACATCATATTTCATTTGGTCAACCGATGCAGGACTCCATTTCATTTGTTCGAGTCCGTGTACACCCTCAAAGTTGAGTACATTAGGGTATGTCCTGTTCATCCCGGCCGGTTTGTACATGCCGTGAAGATCAAGGATCAGTTTATAACGGGCACAAGTCTCTGCCGCACGTTGGTTGAAGGCTACTATTTCCTGATCATCGCGGTCCATGAAGTCGACTTTAAATCCTTTTACTCCCATAGCGGAGTAATGTTTGCAGATGTTTTCCATATCGCGGTTAAATGCGTGAAAGCCGGCCCATAGGATGATGCTTACCTGACGCGCCTCGGCGTAATCGATCAGCTCTTTGATGTCGATATCTTTCACTACCTGCATTAAATCGGCTTCTCCGTTAACGGACCATCCCTCGTCTAATATCACGTACTCCATGTGGTGCTTAGACGCAAAGTCTATGTAATATTTATAGGTTGGGTTGTTGACTCCCGAAACGAAGTCAACTCCGTCAATATTCCAGTCATTCCACCAGTCCCATGCTACTTTCCCCGGTTTGATCCATGAGATGTCTTTTAGTCGTGACGGACTTGCCAGCTTGTATGTCATGTCGCTTTCGGCCAACTGAGTGTCATTGCCGGTTATGATCATTGTTCTCCACGGAAATGTACGTGCTCCTTCAACGCGGGCAAGGTATGACTCGCGGGCGGTGACAAAGAATTGTAAGTTGTTGTGCCCTCCCTGAACGGTTGTTTTAGGGTATGCGGGTTGCACGCCGCTTAAGGAGTTACCACCTTCTGCACTGCTGAGGTAAAGCCCTGGGTAATTTTCTAAATCAGCTTCGGTAATACATATTTTTGTTCCATTTTTAGTCTGCACGACCAAAGGAAGAAACATCAGCCTTTTCTTGTTCAATTCAGAAAGAGGCAAGGTGGTGTAGGTGTTTTCAAAGGAATTATGAAACTGAGATTCATAGTTACCGTCTTCACCGCGCGCTACGTAAGGTACGGTTGCCATCAGATCATCCGGGAAATTATAACGAACCGTTTCCTTTTCAATATGGAACGGCTTTTTTGAATGATTTACAAACCGGTAAGCGACTCCATCGTCATAGGCTCTGAATTCGATGCTCCATTGTTTTCCCAGACTGAGTTTGAGTTCATTGTAGTGATCGTTTATTTCACTCTTCCGATAAAAAGGAGAGGGGATCGTTTGTTTTATTTGCTGAATTTTTCCTTTTGCCGATTTTACTTGAGGCGCCTCTACGCTTCCTGTGGTTGGAGTTAACGCGATCGGAGAGGCTAGTAATATGTTTTCTTGTTTATAATCAACGGAGTAAGTTAATTCATTCCCCGTTTGTATCGTTGTAACCAAGTGCCCGTCGGGTGACGTTAGTTTAAAGCTCTTTTGGGCGTAGGTAGTGCTGCCGATGCCAACAAACACTATCCAGAGTAATTCTTTGATTCTGATTGTCATGATGTATATCGTTTTATCTGATTACCAATTGTCTGTACGGAAAGGGAATACAGGCTGTTCTCTGTGGTTGTGCAGATTGCCCGGTTGAAAGTTCTTGAATGCATATCTTACGGCTACCGGTTGGGGTACTTGATCACTGCTTACAATGATGTGCTTATTCCAGTCGACCTCAGCCACAGCCGGATAAAATACTTTATTGGCTCCTGCTACTTCAAAGCCCTCAATGCCATTCATCCGGCTGAAACCTTCGGGTGCGTTACTGAAACGAATGATGGCTTTACCGTCTTTTATCTCCATGGACTGGTAAATGGGCCCTTGATCAACAATGCCTTTCACACCATAGGTTCTGGTCAGTGCCAGGTAGCATAGGCGTTTGCCCACTGTTGTTTTGTTACGCGGATGTATGTTGCGAGCTTCGAAAGGTTCCACTAAATCATTGGTTGAAATCATGCCACTGGATGGGATAAGCTCTTGTGCTTTGAATTGGGCTTCACGCAAAAGAGCACCTAATATATTGTCTCCATATTCATAGGGGGCGATTTCTGCAAAATAAAATGGAAGTGTTCCCAATCCCCATTCTTCTCTCCATAGATTTACCATGGTGGCCAATCTTTGTGCATAGGTATTGTGTTTTCCCAGATTTGATTCGCCCTGGTACCAAAGGAAGCCTTTGATGGTGTAGTTTTGTAGTGGTTTTAGCATTCCGTTGTACATAATCATCGGTTTCATGTATTCAGGTCCTTCGTTGCCGGATGCCTGTTTGATGTCAATGTCTGAATAATTGTTTAAGATTTCTTTGGGTAGCCACCCTTCAACGGTGGAGCCTCCCCAGCTGCAATTAATGATTCCCACCGGAATATTCAATGTCTGGAAGAGTGTTGTTGCAAAGTGAAAGGCTGTTGCACTAAACCATTGGGCGTTTTCCGGAGTCGATTCCATCCATTTTCCTTCGCAGGATTCCTGAGGGGTGAGTGCAGCCTTTTTTGCGATGGTCGCAACGCGTATGCCTGCTTTGTACTTACTTGCCATAGCGATCGTTTCGTTGGCTCCGAGGATGGGACAGTTCGTGAATCCGTTTAATGGCATTTCCATGTTGGATTGTCCCGAACAAAACCAGACTTCACCGATGAGTATATTCGTTAACTCCATCACTTCGCCATCAGACAGTTTGATGGTTTGCGGAGTAAAGCTTGCTTTAGGAGTTGGAATCGAAATGATCCATTTACCGTCAGTTTCGACCTTGGTTGTATACGTCTCTGAGTTCCAAGATGTTTTTACGCTTAGGGTTGCATGGGCCTTGGCTTTTCCCCAGAGTTTAACTTTTGTATTTTGCTGTAGTACCATGTTGTTGCCAACAATGTCAGGCAGTACGACTTTGGCCTGTCCACCTAAAATTCCCAGCAATAAAGTTGCTGCAAAAAAGAGTTTTCTTTTCATCATAATATTCGTTTAACAAATGGTTTAATTCTATCTGGTTACGAAAATAGGTATAAAAATTTAATTCAACCTCATTATGAAACTAAAGTATGACAATTAATTAAGAAAGTATTATTCTGAGCAGTTGTGAAAGTGAATTTTTTTTATTAAGTTTGCATTATTAATGAAAAACATTTATGAAAGCACGTATCATCCTCTCTTCATTATTCTTCCTCTTACTTACGAGTACATGGCCCTTGATGGCCCAAGACAGTTATATGTTCAAACACCTTGATACGAAGAATGGACTCTCTAACAGCCAGGTTAACTATATATTCAAAGATAGTAAAGGGTTTATGTGGTTTGGAACGGCTAGCGGATTAAACAGGTATGATGGATATAATTATAAAATATTCAGGCATAAAGAGAGTATCGGTCATTCTATTGCAGATAACTTTGTTGATTTGATTCAAGAGGATGCTGATGGCAATCTTTGGATACATACAGGAGTGGGGTATGTGTTTTTTGACTCTAAAAAAGAAGTTTTTGTTAACAACTTGGCGGAAATCATGAAAGGATTCGGCATCAATCATATTCCCTCCGTAGTTTATATTGATGAGGATAAGAACTTTTGGTTTTATGTGATGAATTTGGGGGGATTTTCTTATCTGACCAAAACCAAAACGCTGCACTTCTATCCTCAGAATCAGAAGAATGGTTTGAGCAAAGGGCTGGTAACGTGTATTCGTACGTTAAAAGACAAGGGCGTTTTTCTTTTTGATAACGGTGCCGTAGATATTGTTGATAAAAATTCGTCGCGGATTGTGATGCAGAATCATTTCATGATGGTCTCAACTCAGTACTATTGGTCCGATAAGTATTCTCTTTTTATTGATTCTGACGGTGATTTCTGGATTTATTCTAAAGGGGCTTCCGGCGTATGGGTCTGGTACCGAAAGAGTAATCGCTGGGAGCATTACAGCAATGGAAAGCAGAGTAAGCCATACCGATTGTCGAGCGATGTGGTACAAGATATCACTCAGGATGTTCATGGCAAGATCTGGCTGGCAACTGATCACGGAGGAGTGGACATCATTGATAAAAGAAAAGGTTCTCTGGTGAACTTGAAAAATAATTTGGCGGATGATAGGAGTTTATCGCACAACAGCATCAATTGCGTGTATTGTGATGATGTAGGAATTGTTTGGATCGGTACTTATAAAAAAGGTGTGTCATATTACAGTGAGAGTACTTTTAAATTTGGAGTTGAGCATTTTACATCTTTGCAAAACATTGGTAATTTTGAGAGTGATATTACGTATATTGAGGAGGATGGAAAAGGTAATTTATGGGTTGGCACCAATGGAAGTGGACTTATTCAGATAAACAGACTGACCGGAGAAAAAACTATTTTTAAAAATAATCCGAGTGATGCTTCTTCTTTGTCGGCAGACGTGATAGTTGGGTTGTGCCAGGCTTCTGATGGGAAACTTTGGATTGCAACTTACCTGGGCGGACTGAACTGTTTTGACGGGAGAAAATTTATTCGATACAATCACAATCCGAAGAATCCTAATTCATTGGTTAATAATAATGTCTGGTCTGTTGTGGAAGACGAGAAGGGTATGATATGGATTGGCACCTTGGGAGGTGGGCTTCAGATGTTGAATCCGGCAACCGGAAAGTTTATTACTTATCAGGCCGATAAATATCTGACTTCTAATTATGTATCGTCTCTCTTTCTGGGTAAAAACAGGAAAATGTTTATTGGTACTGCCATCGGACTGACGGTGTTCGACATGAATAAAGGGAGTTTCGAACGGTTTAACGGTAATCGTGCCGGTACTCAGCAGTTTTCCAGTTTGAACGTGAATCAGGTTTATGAGGATAGCCGGGGGCTTTTATGGGTAGCCACTCGAGATGGCTTGAATATATTCAATTTTCAACAGGACCAAATCAGGATTTTAAGAAAGGCTGACGGCTTGGCTGATGATATTATATGTGCTATCGTAGAGGATCAGCATAAAAATATGTGGATAACTACGGCCAATGGAGTATCTAATGTGGTGGTTTCTGAAGACCCCAAAACCAGAGACTACAAGTATTCGTTTAATAACTATGATTCGAAAGACGGATTACAAGGCAATGAGTTTAACATTCGTTCCATAGCAGGCACCCGGAATGGTGAAATTATTATGGGAGGCTTGCGAGGGTTAAATTATTTTTTCCCCGATAAGATAAAATATAACCAGATATTGCCCAAAGTGAGTTTCACGGGTATCACCCTTTTTAATGAAGAAGTACAAATTGACTCCGTGTATAGCGGACATAAAATATTAGTTGCTGCATTAAATAAAACGAATAAGGTAGAATTGAAGTATCGTCAGAATGTATTTTCGATTTCTTTTTCCGGAATGGATTACATTTTACCCGAAAAATGTCGTTTCGCTTATATGCTCGAAGGTTTTAATCCTGACTGGTTGTATGTTGACGGCAGTGTACATGAGGTTACTTATACTAATTTGGCTCCGGGAACCTACACGTTTAAAGTCAAAGCGGCTAATAGTGATGGGTATTGGAATGAAGAAGCTGCTACGTTGACTATTGTTATCCGTCCCCCGTTTTGGAGAACCTATTGGGCGTATGCTTTGTATGGTTTGTTATTGGTGGGTTTGTTGATCTTGGCTCGCAGAATGGTGTTGAGAGCTGAACGAAATAGGTTTAGGATACGACAAATAGAGATGGAGGCTGAACGAAAGCATGAGCTTGACGACATGAAATTACGTTTCTTTACGAATGTAAGTCATGAATTGCGTACTCCGCTTACACTGATTATTTCACCCATAGACGGGCTGATTAAAAGCATGGAGAGCGAAGAACACAAGCAGAAATTAATGGTGATGAAACGCAATGCATTCCGGTTGCTGAATTTGGTAAATGAAATCTTGGACTTCAGGAAAAGTGATGTACAGGGTAATGTGTTGAAGCCTGTCACTGCCGACGCGATGGCTTGCATACGCAATGCTTGTCTTTCATTTGCCGACTTGTCGGATAAGAAAAATGTTAAGCTTTCTCTGAAATCAGCTATCCATGCTCTTAACATGGATTTTGATGAAGATAAATTGAATAAAATACTGATGAATCTTTTGTCGAACGCGTTTAAATTTACGGATGCCGGGGGCAGGGTTGATGTGGTCGTTTGCCTGAGTCAGGAGGAAGGGAATGCTGATCTATCGCTTCAGGTCAGTGTGGCAGACACGGGTATTGGTATAAAAGATGAGGATAAGCAGCGCATATTCGACCGTTTTTATCAGGTGCAACACGGTGATGCTCACGACTTTGGAGGTAGTGGCATCGGTTTGCATATGGTGAAAGAATTTGTGAATTTACACGGCGGACAAATACAAATCACTGATAATGTGGGAGGGGGAAGTGTTTTTACTTTCACTATCCCTGTCGTCAATGCTCAGGAATCATTTGATTGGATGGAAAAGGGCGCGATGACTGAAGAAGTTATTATTGATGGAAAAGATACGGCTAGCAATGCTTTTAAACAAAACACTCCTGAATTGTCAGGCAAAGATATTCCGTTGCTGCTGATTGTGGATGACAATGAAGATTTTCGCTCATTTATGAAAGAGAGTTTGAGTGGTTATTACCGAATTAGGGAAGCACGGAACGGGCGTGAGGCATGGGAGATGATTCCTGATTTGCAGCCGGATCTCATCATTAGTGATGTAATGATGCCTGAGATGGATGGAACCGAGTTGTGCAGCATGGTTAAAAATGATGTGAGAACGTCTCACATTCCACTCATTTTACTGACCGCCCGTACTGCAGAGGAACATAAACTTGAAGGATTAGAGATTGGTGCTGATGATTATATAACCAAACCATTTAATTTTGAAATACTTTCTTTACGCATCAAAAAGATGCTTGAGTTTAGAGAGGTAAGAAGGTCTAAATTTACTAAACAGATTGATCCTGAACCTAGCGAGATAACGATTACTCCATTGGATGAGAAACTGATTAAAAAGGCAATTCTTTATGTTGAAAACAATATTTCACGTAGTGAACTGTCAGTTGAAGAACTGAGCCGTGAACTGGGTATGAGTCGTGTACATCTTTATAAAAAATTGATTCATATAACAGGAAAGTCGCCGGTAGAGTTTATTCGTACACTCAGATTAAAACGAGCGGCTCAGCTATTGCGCGAAAGTCAGATGAATATTTCTGAAATAGCTTATGAGGTAGGATTCAATAACCCAAAGTATTTCAGCAAATACTTCAAAGATGAATTCGGAATGCTGCCTTCAGCTTACATGGCAGAAATGAAAAAAGAGCCGGGAAATCATCTCGTTCTCTAGGATTTAACAATATATGCCCTGATGGGAAACAATTAAAATACCTCTTCTAAACAAAAGGCACCTGTCTATAATACAAAGTGAATGCTCCAGTTGAGTTGTTATTCGTATTTTTGTTACGCTAATAATTATCCTATTATAATTTTTAAACTTTAAAATAATGAAGAACACGCACTGGTTGTTGATAGCAGGATTGTTTTTTGCTTCGTGTGCCTCACCGGGGTACGAAAGAACGGATGAGGGTGTATTGATCCGTCTGGATCAAAAAGAATCAACGGACTCCCGGCTGGTTAGATTGAATGTGGTAAATAGTAAGATCATTCATGTATCAGCTACTCCAAAGAAATCTTTCTCCAAAGAAAAAAGTCTGATCGTTGTTCCACAAGAAAAATTCAGTGATTTCTCTGTGGAAGAGAAGAATGATGATGTGGTGGTGAGCACGGCCGACTTGAAGGCTGTAGTTAGCCTTAAGACTGGTGAAGTACAGTTCTTTGATGCTTCGGGGAAGATCCTTCTTCGCGAAAATGAGGGAGGAGGCAAACGTTTTGATCCGGTTACAGTGGAGGCCACAGATGGGTATGCCCTTAAACAGTCGTTTGAATCTCCGGATGATGAGGCGTTTTACGGATTAGGGCAGCATCAGGCGGATGAATTCAACTACAAAGGTAAAAACGAATCTCTTTTTCAATACAATACCAAGGTTTCAGTTCCTTTTGTCTTATCAAATAAAAACTATGGGATATTATGGGATAATTATTCATTGAGCAGATTTGGTGATGAAAGAGATTATGCCCAGTTAGATGAAACCTTTACACTTTATGATAGTAAAGGTGTCAAAGGCGGTCTCACCGGCACATACGTACCCGGCGCGAATAGGAAGGCTCAACCTGTGGTTCGTACGGAAAAGAATATCTATTTTGAAGATATAAAAACAATCCTGAATTTGCCCAAGGATTTTCCATTTGACGGTTCAAAGGTGACGTACGAGGGAGAGATTGAGGCTAAAGAAGACGGTGCTTATCGTTTTCAACTTTATTATGCGGGTTACGTAACCGTATACTTAGACAACAAAGAAGTGGTGCCCGAACGTTGGCGTACGGCCTGGAATCCCAATAGCTATAAGTTCTCCGTGAATATGCAAGCCGGTAAACGCGTGCCGTTACGAATTCAATGGCGCCCCGATGGAGGTGTCTCTTATTGCGGATTACGTGCTCTTTCGCCGGTAACCGACAAAGAGCAGAATAAGCTGGCTTTGTATAGTGAGATGGGTGATGAAATTGATTATTACTTCGTGGCCGGTCATTCAATGGATGACGTGATCAGTGGTTACAGAAGGCTGACTGGAAAATCGCAGATCATGCCTAAGTGGGCCATGGGATATTGGCAAAGTAGAGAAAGGTATAAAACGCAGGACGAAATTCTGGGAGTGCTCAAAGAGTTTAGAAAAAGACAAATTCCTATTGATAATATTGTGCTTGACTGGAACTATTGGCCTGAAGATGCATGGGGTAGCCATGAATTTGACAAAGCGCGTTTCCCCGATCCTAAAGGAATGGTTGATTCCATTCACCAAATGCATGCGAAGATGATGATTTCTGTGTGGCCTAAGTTCTATGTTACCACTGAACATTATAAAGAGTTTGACAGAAAGGGATGGATGTATCAGCAAGCCGTGAAAGACAGTATACGAGATTGGGTAGGTCCGGGTTATGTGGGTTCATTTTATGACGCCTACAGTGCCGAAGCACGTAAGCTTTTCTGGAAGCAAATGGAAGATCATTTGTATCCGTTGGGGATTGATGCCTGGTGGATGGATGCGAGCGAACCGAATGTGCGCGACTGCACCGATATGGAATATAGAAAGGCCTTGTGCGGTCCTACGGCATTGGGTCCTTCAACCAAGTACTTCAATGCATATGCTCTGATGAATGCGGAAGCTATTTATGACGGACAGCGTGGTACTGATCCAGATAAACGTGTATTCTTGCTTACGCGTTCGGGCTTTGCGGGGCTTCAACGATATTCTACTGCTACCTGGAGTGGCGATATTGCTACTCGCTGGGAAGATATGAAAGCGCAGATTTCTGCCGGCTTAAACTTCTCAATGAGTGGCATCCCTTATTGGACGATGGATATTGGTGGCTTTTGTGTAGAAAAACGTTATGAGAAAGGACAATATGAATTTAACGCCACCGGAAAAGAGAATGCTGATTACAAAGAATGGAGAGAACTGAACACGCGTTGGTATCAGTTTGGAGCATTTTGTCCTCTGTTCCGTGCTCACGGACAGTTCCCCTATAGAGAGGTATGGAACATTGCTCCCGAAGGACACCCGGCTTATCAGTCTATTGTTTATTATACTCAATTGCGTTATCGTTTGATGCCTTATATTTACTCCTTGGCAGGAATGACTTATTTCAATGATTATACAATCATGAGGGCCTTGGTCATGGATTTTGGTAAAGATACCCAGGTGAATAATATTGGTGATCAATATATGTTTGGACCATCGGTGATGGCCTGTCCGGTATATGAATATGGTGCACGTAAAAGAAATGTCTATTTCCCTGCTACCACAGGCTGGTATGACTTTTACAGTGGTAAGCATTTGGCGGGTGGACAGCTCCTTTCAGTGGAAGCACCATACGAACGTATGCCACTGTATGTGCGCGAAGGTGCTATTGTGCCTTTTGGTCCTGATATGCAGTACACCACCGAGAAACAACCAGTAAACATCAAGATTTATGTTTATGCAGGGAAAAATGGAAGCTTTACGTTGTATGAAGATGAAGGGGTGAACTATAATTATGAAAAAGGAAAGTATTCAATGATTCCTTTTATTTATAACGATGCGACACGTTCGCTGATAATAGGGACCCGTGAAGGCAGTTTTGATGGCATGTTGAACAAGCGTACATTCGAAGTGGTATTTGTCAATAAAACAAATGCGGCGGGCATTGAAAAAGAGGTAAAAGGCAAAACGGTTTCTTATGAAGGAAGTGAAATCATGATAAAGCTTTGATTCCGATGAAAAAAGGTAAAACATTACTCTTGTTTCTGAGTTTCTTGTTGCTCCCGCTATCAATGGTCGGTGCACCCGGCGAGAATGTGCGTCAGCGTTTGCTGTTCAACCAAGATTGGAGCTTTCATTTAGGAGATATAAAAGGAGCGGAATCAAAAACGTATGATGATAGCTCTTGGCGCAAATTGTCGTTACCTCATGATTGGGCCATCGAGGGAGAATTCAGTGAGGACCATCCTGCAGGTAGTGGAGGTGGAGCTTTACCGGGTGGAATAGGGTGGTACCGGAAAACATTTGTTGCCACTGCTTCCATGAAGGGTAAACGGATATATATCGATTTCGACGGGGTGTATATGAATGCGGAGGTATTCATTAACGGTGTGTCATTAGGCATTCGTCCCTATGGATACATTTCGTTCCGTCATGACCTGACTCCTTATATCATACAGGGAAAAGAAAATGTGCTTGCGGTACGGGTTGACAATGCTGAACAACCCAACTCCAGGTGGTATAGCGGAGCCGGTATTTATCGGAATGTATGGCTTTCTATTACCAATTCTCTCCATGTCGATTTATGGGGGACGTATGTTACGACTCCCGTTGCCAATGCACAGAAGGCAAGCATAAAAGCTGATGTTACACTGAAAAATACCACGGCATCGGTCTTGAAGGCTGAGGTTGTTTCGTATTTATTGGATGCCACTCAGAAAGTGGTATCTCAAGCTAGTGCACAAAACATATCTGTTACTCCTCAGGGAGTGGCCGTTTGCAGTCAGCTGCTTCATTTGGACAGGCCGAAGCTTTGGACTTTGGAGACTCCGTATCTTTATAGCTTGCGCACGGAGGTCAAGGTAGGCAGTAAAACGGTAGATGTGTATGACACGCCTGTGGGTATTCGTTCTTTCTCCTTTGATTCATCTCAAGGATTTATCCTGAACGGAGAGCGAATAAAAATAAAGGGAGTTTGCATGCACCATGATTTGGGCTGTCTGGGGGCTGCCATCAACGTGAGGGCCATGGAGAGGCAATTAGAGATCTTAAAAGAGATGGGATGTAACGGCATTCGTTGCAGCCACAATCCGCCTGCGCCCGAATTGCTCGATTTGTGTGATCGGATGGGCTTTGTGGTAATGGATGAAACGTTTGATATGTGGCGAAAGCGTAAAACAACGTATGATTACTCATTGTATTTCAATGAATGGCACGAACGTGATTTAAGTGACCATATATTACGTGACAGGAATCACCCTTCCATTTTTATGTGGAGTATTGGAAATGAAGTTCTTGAACAATGGACGCATGCCGATGCTGATACGCTTGATATCAAAGAGGCTAATCTGCTGCTGAACATGAAACGTGATAAAAAATCATTGGCTGCAGATGGCAAGGAACTGAGTGTGAATTCTCTCCTCACCAAGAAACTGGTGGATATGGTGAAGGCTCTTGACCCCACACGTCCCGTAACAGCAGGAAACAATGAACCCGATCCGAGTAATCACCTGTTTCGCTCGGGAGCACTGGATCTCATCGGATTTAATTATCACGAAACCTATTTCAAAGATGTACCACGTAACTTTCCGGGCAAACCGTTTATTGTGACCGAATCAACCTCTGCACTAATGACACGCGGATATTATCGGATGCCTAGCGACTCCATGTATATCTGGCCTACTCGTTGGGATATTCCTTTTCACGATGATTCGTACTCTTGTTCTTCTTATGATAATTGTCATGCTCCTTGGGGAACTACTCATGAAGAATCTTGGAAACTGGTGAAGAACAATGATTTTATCAGTGGCATGTATTTGTGGACGGGATTTGATTACTTAGGTGAGCCAACTCCCTACTGGTGGCCTGCCCGGAGTTCTTATTTTGGCGTGATTGACTTGGCCGGATTTCCGAAAGATGTGTACTATATGTATCAGAGTGAGTGGACTGACAAAACGGTGTTGCATGTTTTTCCGCATTGGAACTGGCAAAAAGGTGAAAGGGTTGATCTATGGGCTTATTATAGCAATGCAGATGAGGTGGAGCTTTTTGTCAATGGCAAATCTTGTGGCATCAGGAAAAAAGAGAAGGACGTTTATCATGTGAGCTGGCGAGTTACATTTGAGCCGGGCACTGTGCGTGTTGTGTCGCGAAAGAATGGCAAGGAGGTGCTTAGCCGTGAATTGCACACAGCAGGTGAGCCGGCCAGGATCAGACTCTCAGCCGACAGGAATTCAATAAAGGCGGATGGAGTTGACTTGAGTTTTGTGACGGTGGATATTCTGGATCGTGATGGAAATCTTTGCCCTCATGCAGACAACTTGGTGAAGTTTGAGGTTGATGGTGCTGCTTTTGTGAGTGGGGTTGATAATGGCAGTCCCATCTCTTCTGAGAGTTTCAAAAAGCCGGAACGTAAGGCTTTCTATGGCAAATGCCTGGTTGTACTTCAAAATAATACAGCCCAAGGTGTGATTACATTGAAAGCTACTTCTGCCGGTTTGCAAGAGGGTGCATTGACATTAGAAGCACGTTAGCAGAATAATAATTTGGATATAATACTATTGAAATGAAAAAACAATTTATAGCAGTCTTTATCTTGGCTGCTAGCCTTGGATTACCGGCTTTGTCGCAGACACCCGTTTATCTGGACGAAACTAAACCTCTGGAAGAGCGTGTAAAAGACGCACTTAGCAGAATGACGCTTGAGGAAAAGGTGAAAATGTGTCACGCACAAAGCAAATTTAGTAGTCCGGGTGTTCCTCGTTTAGGGATACCTGAAATATGGATGAGTGACGGACCTCATGGGGTTAGGGAGGAAATTCAATGGAACTCATGGAATGTGGCCTCCTGGACCAATGATTCGTGCACTGCTTTCCCTGCACTGACCTGTCTGGCTGCCACGTGGAATCCTGACATGTCAGCACTTTACGGAAAAGCCATTGGCGAGGAAGCACGTTACCGGGAAAAGGATGTATTGCTGGGACCTGGTGTGAATATCTATCGCACACCGCTCAACGGTCGTAACTTTGAATACATGGGTGAGGATCCTTATCTGGCTTCTGTTATGGTAGTACCTTATATTCAGGGCGTACAGAAAAATGGCGTTGCTGCTTGTGTGAAACATTACGCGCTCAACAATCAGGAATTGTGGCGCGGGCACATCAATGTGGAACTTAGCGATCGCGCTTTGCAGGAAATCTATCTTCCCGCCTTTAAGGCTGCCGTCATGCAAGGTCATGTATGGAGTATCATGGGTTCCTATAATAAAGTCAGGGGCCAGCATGCCTGTCACAACGAATTGTTGCTGCAGCGAATTTTAAAGAAAGACTGGAAGTTCGATGGCGTGGTGATTACCGATTGGGGTGGAGCACATGACACACGTGAAGCGGCTTTGAATGGTTTGGACATTGAAATGGGGTCGTATACTAACGGACTCACTTCCGAATCGGCATTTACTTATGATGATTATTATCTGGCTAAACCTTACCTGAAGATGCTAAAAGAAGGTAGCGTGCCGATGTCTACTATTGATGATAAAGCAAGCCGCATTTTGAAATTGATCTTTCGTACTGCGATGAACAGCCAAAAGCCATGGGGATCGTTTACCTCGGAAGAACACTATTCGGTTGCACGCAAGGTTGCTGAAGAAGGAATTGTATTGTTGCAAAACAAAGCTCTTTCCAAAAAAGAAAAAGCTTTGCTTCCTCTTGATGCAACGAAATACAATAAAATATTGGTTGTTGGAGAAAATGCAACGAGACGCTTAACCGAAGGCGGAGGCTCTTCTGTTTTGAAAGTGAAGCAAGAAATTTCTACTTTGGATGGATTAAGAGCCAAGCTGGGTGATAAGATTGTTTATACTCAAGGCTATGAATCAGGACGTGCGATGTACGATCATGTGGATGTTGTACCACCATCTGTGACCGATTCACTTCGCGCTGAAGCAATTAAACAAGCTGCAGATGCTGATCTTGTTATTTACGTAGGAGGTTTGAATAAAAACCACCTGCAGGATTGTGAAGCCGGTGACCGATTGAGTTATGAACTTCCTTTCGGGCAGAATGATTTGATAAAGGGGCTTCTACATGTGAACAGGAAGATGGTTATGGTGCTATTAAGTGGCAACGCCGTTGAGATGCCTTGGGTAAAAGATGTACCTTCTATTATACAAGGTTGGTACCTGGGATCTGAAACAGGTAATGCTATCGCTAATATATTAACCGGTGAGGTGAACCCCAGTGGTAAACTGCCTTTCTCTTTTCCGGTGAAGTTGGCTGATAATGGAGCGCATGCTTTCGGAGAGATCTCTTACCCGGGCGACAGTATTAATCAAGAATACAAAGAAGACATTCTGGTGGGATACCGTTGGCATGATACTAAAAAGATTCCTGCACTGTTCCCATTTGGTCACGGTTTGAGCTATACTACTTTTGCTTACGATAAGGCAACTCTCTCTTCGAAACAAATGCCTGCCGAAGGCTCTTTAGCTATCTCTTTAAAGGTGAAAAACAATGGAACGTTAGGCGGTAAAGAGGTGGTTCAGTTGTATGTAGGAGATGAAAAGTGTTCTGTTGTAAGGCCATTGAAGGAATTGAAAAAATTCGCCAAGGTTGCTTTGAATCCGGGTGAAGAGAAACTAATTACCTTTACTTTAACACCCGATGATTTGAAGTTTTATGACGAAGCAAGTGGTGAATGGAAAGTAGAATCCGGAAAATTTAAAGTGTACATAGGGGCTTCATCAACTGATATACGGACTGTTACTGATTTCGTATATTGAGGAAGATTCAAAAAAATAACAAAAAAGAAGAGGTTGTGAGACTTCTTCTTTTTTTTGTTTGAACCAATTGGTTGGTCCGTTGTTTATATGATATAAAATGATTTTAAACAAAGAATACTAATAAAGTAGAATTATGACAACAACAAATTTTAAAGGTCAACCTGTAAAAATTAAAGGTGAATTTATCAAAGTAGGAGCAACAGCCCCCGATTTCAACCTCACCAAATCAGACTTATCTTCTGTTTCACTGAGTGAATTCAAAGGAAAGAATGTGATTTTAAATATATTTCCAAGTTTGGATACAAGTGTTTGTGCCACTTCGGTACGACAATTTAACAAATTGGCATCCTCATTGCCGGATACAGTTGTTTTGGCTATATCCAAGGACCTGCCCTTTGCACATGGACGTTTCTGTAGTACAGAAGGTATTACCAATGTGGTAGCCCTTTCAGATTTCCGTCCTTCTCCTTTTGCTGACAACTATGGCTTGCTAATGGAAGATGGTCCTTTGTATGGATTGCTTGCTCGCTCTGTTGTGGTGGTTGATAAAGACGGTAAAGTAGTATATACTGAAATGGTGCCTGAAATTACGCAGGAACCCGATTACGAAAAAGCGCTTACTGCAGCACTTGGTAAGTGATTAATTATGTAGATTCTCAAAAGAAAACGACTGGCCAAAACAAGTTGACCAGTCGTTCTTTTATTTGTATAGTCCGAAAACATAAAGAGCTTTTTAAAAAACATAACCAGCTTTTTGAAAAACATAATGAGCTTTTTGAAAAAGGAAATCCCCTATACAAGCACACCACGATTTATCAAAAGATCTCTTATTTATTATTCGATTTATAACCTTTATATACCAGGTATCCTACAATAAATATAGCTATTGCAATAAAAAGATAACCCAATTCATGGCTGTATTCCGTCACTTTAGCTATCAGTTGTTCTTCAGTTTCAATGCCCGGTACGCTGGCTAAGTAATAACCGATTGCAGCAAGAATCGCATTCCATATTCCGGCTCCCAATGTTGTATACAGTAAAAACGTACTCAGTTTCATACGTGCCAATCCGGCCGGAATTGATATCAGTTGTCTTACCGCAGGTATCAGTCGGCCAATAAAAGTTGAAAGCGCTCCATTTCTGTCGAAATAGGCTTCAGCATGTTCTACTTTAGCCTGATCAATGAGGCACATGTGTCCAAACCTGCTATTAGCAAACTTATACACAAGCGGTCGGCCCAACCACATGGCCAGATAATAATTAATCAACGCTCCAATATTGGCACCAATGGTGGCAAATAATACAACGAGATATATGTTCAATTCATGCCCCACTGCTGCTTTGTACGCAGCAGGCGGAATAACGACTTCTGAAGGAAAAGGAATAAACGAACTTTCAATAGTCATCAGCAAGGTGATGGTCCAATAATTGAGGTGATCCAAGCACCATTGTATAAAAGCTACAGATTCCATGACGTTTTTATTTATTTGGTTACTTGTTATTTATTTATTTATTTTCCCCCAAGTATCTTTTAGTCCTACTGTGCGGTTGAATATTAGTTTGTCAGGAGTCGATTCCTTGTCTATATTGAAATATCCTATGCGTTGGAATTGTAGGTATGACAATGGTTTGAGTTCTGCCAAGTATTTTTCAACGTAGCAGTTGGTTAGCACCTTCAGAGAATCAGGATTCAATAACTCACGGAAATCAGCTTCCGTTTCAGTACCCGGATTTTCTACTTTAAATAAGCGGTCATACAAGCGTACTTCAGCCGGTAAGCAATGAGCGCAGCTTAGCCAATGCAACGTTCCCTTTACCTTACGGTTGCTATCCGGCATTCCGCTACGTGTATTGGGATCGTACTCGCAATAAACCTCCGTAATTTCTCCATTTTCATCTTTCTTGCATCCGGTACATTTTACAATATAAGCGTTCTTCAAACGAACCTCTTGTCCGGGTGTCATTCGGAAATACTTCTTAGGAGCGTCCTCCATAAAGTCTTCGCGTTCCATCCATAATTCACGGCTAAACTCTATCATGTGCGAGCCTGCTTCCGGATCCTCCGGATTGTTGATCGCTTCCATTTGTTCTACCGTATTTTCAGGATAGTTAGTTATAATAAGCTTCACGGGATTCAGTACGGCCGATACGCGTGTTGCTCTGGTGTTCAAATCTTCTCTAACGGCTGCCTCTAAGAGAGAAACATCATTTAGCGCTTCGTATTTAGTGTAGCCAATCATGTCAATGAATTTACGTATTGATTCAGGCGAGTACCCTCTGCGGCGATAACCACAGATAGTAGGCATACGAGGATCGTCCCATCCGTTAACCAATCCTTCTTTCACTAAAGCAAGAAGTTTACGCTTACTCATTACCGTATAGGTAAGATTCAAACGATTGAATTCCATTTGTCGCGGACGATATCCGGCTTCAGTAGCAAGCGGCGTTTCAATTAGTTCGTCAACAAAGTAATCGTAAAGCGGGCGGTGTACTTCAAATTCTAATGTGCAGATGGAGTGCGTAACACCTTCAAAATAATCACTTTGTCCGTGGGCGAAGTCATACATGGGATATGCTTTCCACGTTGTTCCTGTGCGGTGGTGCGGATGCTTAATAACACGATATATAATAGGATCACGAAAATGCATGTTTGAGTGTGCCATATCAATTTTGGCACGCAACACCATAGCACCCTCTTCAATCTCACCGGTATTCATCTGATGGAAGAGAGTGAGACTTTCTTCTATCGGTCTGTCGCGATACGGACTATTTACGCCCGGTTGAGTAGGAGTGCCTTTTTGTTTGGCTATTTCTTCAGCACTTTGTTCATCGATGTATGCTTTGCCCTCTTTAATCAGTTCAACGGCAAAGTCCCATAAATGCTGAAAATAGTCAGACGCATAATATATGTTTTTCCATTGGAAACCCAACCATTGAATATCTTCCATGATAGAATCCACGTATTCAGTGTCTTCTTTTACCGGGTTCGTATCATCAAAGCGCAGATTACACACGCCACCATATTTCTGTGCCACACCAAAATCCATACAGATGGCTTTTGCATGTCCAATATGAAGATAACCGTTAGGCTCAGGCGGAAAACGAGTTTGAAGTCTGCTTCCGTTTTTGCCTTCTTTTAAATCATTTTCAATAGCCTGTTCAATGAAGTTGAGGCTTTTTTTCTCACCTGCATCTTCTTTTATAATATCTGTCATAGTTGTGAATATAAACTTGTAATAAGGGCACAAAAATATGATATTTTTTTCTGATTACCTAGTGTACAGGGATATATCCGCTCTTTTTTATTATTTCCTGTCCTTCGTCAGAAAGGATGTATTGAATGAAGGCATTTACTAATTGTTTGTTCTGCTTGTTATAATAATAAAATAGGGGACGCACGATGGGATATAACTTTTTAGTTGCATTTTCAACAGATGGCATTGCATAGTGCGTACCGTCGTAAGAAACAGCTATAGCTTTCACTCTGGGAGAAAGATACGCCAGCCCCACATATCCGATAGCCCCTTTGGTTTGGCTTACCGACTGAATAATGGCTCCGGTAGCCGGCATAGACAAACTATGGCTCATGTAATTCTTGTTTTTTAATACGCTCTCTTTGAAGAATTCGTATGTACCCGAAGACGTTTCACGCGAGTAAACTACAATTTTACGGTCGTCACCTCCCACTTGTTTCCAGTTGGTTATTTTGCCCCGGAAGATAAGCTCCAATTGTTGTCTGGTTAGCTTTCTGACCGGGTTTGATGGGTGAACAACTACGGCAAGGGCATCATAGGCAATAATGACTTCTTCAGCATCTTGCTTGGCCTTTTTCAGTTTTATTTTCTCACTGAACTTAATGGCTCGCGAAGCCATGGCAATATCGGTTGTGTTATCAAGTAAGGCAGAAATACCCACGCCGCTACCTCCACCGGTAACGGTGACACGTGCTTGCGGATTTTTGTTCATGAAGTTTTCTGCTGCTTGTTGCGAGAGTGGCAGTACAGTGTCACTGCCTTTGATTTTTTGTGCATTGACATTGATTGCATTACATGCCCCAATAAGGAGAAATACCCAATAGCTTGCTTTCATTTTCTATTTCTTTTTATTATTTCTTTTTTGATGGATGCAAATTACATAAATCGATATTACATTTCGTTTACATTTTCTTTAAATAAGTCCATTGTAACCAAAATGTAATACTTATGCAATATTTCCTTCAAACTCTATTCACACGTTTTTAATATAAAGCCCCTTACTTTGCGTCATCAAATAATAAGGTATGAGAAAGTTTTTTGAAAAGATTGTGGCAGGCCTGCTTACGTGCAGCGGATTTGTAACAAGTATTACGATTTTGTTGATCGTTGTTTTCTTATTTATAGAAGCATTTGGCCTATTTAAAAGCAAGGTTATTGAAGATGGCTACGTGTTGGCACTCAATAAGGCAAACCCTGTTAACAGGCTTAGCCCGTCTGAAATTAAGAACATCTTCGATGAAGAAATTACTAATTGGAAAGAAGTTGGAGGTATTGATGCCCCAATCAAAGTATTCAGACTCGAAAATATTACCGATTATTATTCTGAGGAAGAATTAGGAGAGGCGTATGAACTGGCAGGAGATAAGATTGCAGAATTAGTTCAGCACAACCCCGGAATGATAGCGTTCATTCCTTCCCAGTTTGTAAAAGAAGGTAGTAACCTTCATCTGATTAAAGACAATAATATATCTTTTAAAGATGTAATTGCCGGAGCTGAGTGGTTCCCTACTGCTACACCTGCTCCGCAGTTTGGTTTCCTGCCTTTGATAACCGGTACCTTGTGGGTGAGCCTTTTTGCCATTCTGATAGCCCTTCCCTTTGGTCTTTCGGTTTCTATTTATCTTTCCGAAGTGGCAAATACTAAAACGCGTAACATACTGAAGCCGGTTATTGAACTGCTGAGTGGTATACCCTCGGTGGTCTATGGCTTCT
Organism: Bacteroides graminisolvens DSM 19988 = JCM 15093; assembly: GCF_000428125.1. GTDB lineage: Bacteria > Bacteroidota > Bacteroidia > Bacteroidales > Bacteroidaceae > Bacteroides > Bacteroides graminisolvens. The sequence continues at coordinate 53,537 of NZ_ATZI01000009.1, read as the reverse complement.
TCGGATTGATTGTCATCGTTCCGTTCATACAAAAAACATTTGATTTGCCCGTAGGAGAAACCGGTCTTGCCGGAAGTGTTGTTCTGGCCATAATGGCATTGCCTACCATTATTACGGTTACGGAAGATGCTATGCGAAACTGTCCCCGCTCTATGCGCGAAGCTAGTTTGGCGCTTGGCGCTTCGCAGTGGCAAACGATTTATAAAGTTGTGATTCCTTATTCGATATCGGGCATCACATCGGGTGTGGTACTTGGCATCGGTCGTGCCATTGGCGAGACCATGGCCGTGCTGATGGTAACCGGTAATGCTGCGGTGATACCAACTACTATTCTTGAACCTTTACGCACCATACCGGCAACCATTGCTGCCGAGTTGGGTGAAGCCCCGGCGGGTGGAGCACACTATCAGGCGTTGTTCCTTCTTGGGGTTGTTTTGTTCATCATCACATTGATAATCAATTTGAGTGTGGAGGCTATTTCTGCCAAAAGAAAATAGACGAATCATTCGTAGAAAAATAATAATATGACTGAAATGAATAAATCGGCTCAAATCACTTCATCAGCAAGCAACCGGAAACGTACTTCGCAATACGTTGCATTTGGCTTGTTTCGCTTGCTGAGTTTGTGCGTAGTGCTTATTCTCTTTGCCATTCTGGGATTTATTATCTATAAAGGCGTGGGAGTTATTAATTGGGAATTTATTAGTAGCGCACCCCGCGAGGGGATGACTGCCGGAGGTATATGGCCTGCCATAGTAGGAACTTTCTATTTGATGGTAGGCAGTGCTCTTTTTGCCTTTCCGATAGGGGTGATGAGCGGCATCTACATGAATGAATATGCACCCAAAGGAAAGTTGGTTCGTTTTATACGGGTTATGACAAATAACCTGAGCGGTATTCCTTCTATTGTTTTCGGTTTGTTTGGTATGGCGCTCTTTGTCAATTACTTAGGTTTTGGAGATAGTATTTTGGCCGGCTCGTTAACGTTGGGTTTGCTTTGTGTTCCCATTGTGATTAGAACGACCGAAGAAGCACTCAAAGCTATTCCCGATACTTTGCGTGAAGGCAGCCGTGCTTTAGGAGCCACTAAGTTGCAAACTATATGGCATGTAATCTTACCGATGGCTATGCCCAATGTTATAACCGGACTTATTTTGGCTTTGGGACGTGTGTCGGGCGAAACAGCTCCTATTCTTTTTACTTGTGCAGCGTATTTTCTTCCTCAACTGCCCCAGAGTGTTTTGGACCAATGTATGGCGTTGCCATACCACCTATACGTTATCTCGACGAGCGGAACCGATATGGAAGCCCAGTTGCCCATTGCGTATGGCACTGCGTTGGTGCTTATCCTTATTGTGCTGGCTGTGAACCTGCTGGCCAATGCCCTTCGCAAGTATTTCGAGAAAAAAGTAAAAATGCATTGATATCTAAAAAAGAAAAATAGAAAATGACAAATAGTAAAATAACCACGCGTGATGTGAATTTCTGGTACGGAAGCTTTCATGCATTGAAAAACATAAGTCTCTCAATTGATGAAAAATCGGTTGTAGCCTTTATCGGTCCCTCAGGATGTGGAAAATCAACTTTTCTTCGTTTGCTCAACCGAATGAATGACTTAATTCCTGATACCCGCCTGTCAGGTGAAGTGTTGATTGATAATCAGAACATATACGAGAAAGGGATCGAAGTGGATGAGCTCCGTAAAAAAGTAGGTATGGTCTTTCAACGTCCCAATCCTTTTCCTAAAAGTATATTTGAAAATGTAGCTTACGGACTTAGGGTAAATGGAGTTAAAGATGAATCTTTTATCAGACAGCGCGTTGAAGAAACGCTGAAAGGAGCTGCTTTGTGGGATGAAGTGAAAGATAAACTCAAACAGTCTGCTTACGCTTTATCGGGCGGACAGCAACAGCGTTTATGTATAGCGCGTGCGATGGCTATTTCGCCTTCCGTTCTGCTGATGGACGAACCGGCCTCTGCGCTCGACCCCATATCTACTGCCAAAGTCGAGGAACTTATTCATGAGCTGAAGAAAGAATATACTATTGTGATTGTTACCGACAACATGCAGCCGGCAGCTCGTGTAAGTGATAAAACCGCTTTCTTCTATCTTGGAGAAATGGTTGAGTTTGGTGAAACCAAAAAGATATTCACCAATCCGCTAAAAGAACAAACTCAGAACTATATAACAGGAAGATTTGGATAATAATGTTATATTTGTACCCGTAACTAACAGCAATTAAAATAACTCATAATACATTTCGAATATGGTTAAGTTTATAGAATCGGAACTCGTGCTGCTCAGAAAAGAGATTGATGAGATGTGGACGCTTGTATACAGTCAGCTCGACAGGGCAGGAGAGGCTGTACTTACCCTAGATAAAGAATTGGCTCGCCAGGTGGTGGTTCGCGAAAAGCGCGTCAACGCATTTGAATTGAAGATAGACAGTGACGTGGAAGATATTATTGCACTTTACAATCCGGTAGCTATTGATCTTCGTTTTGTATTGGCTATGCTTAAGATTAACACTAACTTGGAACGCTTGGGTGACTTTGCAGAGAGTATTGCCCGTTTTGTTATCAACTGCCAGGAACCTGCTTTGGATGCCGATTTGCTTAAGAAGTTGCGATTGGAAGAAATGCATGCCGAAGCTCTTTCTATGCTTGAATTAACCAAACGTGCTTTGGCCGAAGAGAGTTTAGATTTGGCAACATCGGTTTTTGCGAAAGACAATTTGCTGGATGAAATTAATGGCAATGTTTCAAAAGTCTTGGCGGAATACTTAAAAGACCATACCGATAGCCTGTTGCCTTACCTCAATCTGCTCACTGTATTTCGTAAGCTGGAACGCTCCGGAGACCACATTACAAACATTGCTGAAGAGATTGTTTTCTATATTGATGCAAAAGTATTGAAGCACAGTGGCAAGGTAGATGAACACTACCCGGAGAAGTGAAAATGATAATAAAGGCAAAGAAATCTCAAAAATATGTTATAAGACATGTTTAAATGTTTGGTAGGTATTAAAAATATGTCTTATATTTGTGCCGTTATCCTGAAAACAATCTTTTTACCTTAAAAAAAACTAATACCTATTGAAAACTGAAAAGTGGGGCTTTGTGAAAAGCCCCACTTTTTTATTATCCATATTATTCTTGTATCTTTGTTGCGTTATTCATAACGGAGGTTTGTCTATGTTGCGGATATGCCTCATTTATTAACCTGTAAAAATAGAAAATATGTTCTCAGGAATAGTAGAAGAATACGCAAAGGTCGTATCGCTGGTTAAAGACCAGGAAAACCTTCACCTCACCATGAGCTGTTCATTTGTAAGCGAACTGAAGATAGACCAAAGTATTTCTCACAACGGAGTGTGCCTTACAGTTGTGAGCAAAACAGATGATACATATACGGTTACCGCCATGAAGGAAACCATTGATCACTCTAACATCGGCTTGTTGAAAGTGGGCGATAAAGTGAATGTAGAACGCAGCATGATGATGAACGGTCGCTTAGACGGACACATTGTGCAGGGACATGTTGACCAAACGGCAACTTGCATTGATATTGCCGATGCCGATGGTAGCTGGTATTTCACCTTTCAGTATGCGTTTGATCGTGAAATGGCTAAACGTGGCTACATAACGGTAGACAAGGGATCAGTTACAGTTAACGGTGTTAGCTTAACGGTTTGTAACCCAACGGAAGATACCTTCCAGGTGGCTATCATCCCTTATACTTATGAGTATACAAACTTCCACGAAATAAAAGTGGGCAGTGTTGTTAACCTTGAGTTTGACATCATCGGCAAGTACATCAGCCGTATGATTGCCTTGGGATAATTACAAATCCTTCAATAATACCTGGCCCGCGTTTTTATAATATTCTTCGCGGGCCTCTATTAATACTTTCCATTGCCCCACAAATTTATTATCTTTATCTACTTTAAAATCTTCGGAACCGTAAGAATCGAGCTTGTCGAGTAGTATTGCCACGCTCATCTGGTTGGTATCCATAGAAGGTAGATAAGCGATGTCTTCATTTAAGTGATCGGTCACCACTTCGTGCACCATGTTGATTTCCTGAAGCTGATAAAGAATCTGGTTGGTTAGCCGGATGGGAATGTGATGCTCGGCCGATAATTCCTCGGCAGAGTAGGGCGGTTCGTTATTGACAAAGCGTTTGGCTATAAGCGAGCAGATCAAGATGGCTATGAAATCACGATACCGACGGCTTATGTTTCGGGTGTCTTTATCAAAGCTAAAGTTCTGAATGTTTTGTCCGGCATACGTCAGCTCCGCACCAAAGAGACAGATAGTCCACGAAGTTTGCATCCATAAAAGAAACATGGGTATGGCGGCAAAACTTCCGTATATGGCGTTGTATTTGGTAACCCACACCTGACTATCAATATATAAGTATTGAAAAGCCTGATAGGCCGTTCCGGCAAGCACCCCAGAGATGAACGCGTTTTTGAACTTTACTTTGGTATTGGGCATGAAAATGTAGAGGCCGGTAAACATGAACCAAGTCAGCGCAAAAGGAATGAGTCGTACCAGGAATTTCAGGATGGGCGCTAGTACTGCGAAGTTATACATCTCCTTCATGGTGGTAGTCATGAAGATAGATAAACCGCCCGATACCACGATGAGGATAGGCAGAAGCAGAAACATCGAAAAGTAATCGGTTACTTTGCGATACATACTTCTGGGCTTCTTTACCTGCCAAATGCGGTTGAATGTGCGCTCAATATTGCTGGTCAGGTTAATCACGGTCCAAAGCAATAAGACTAATCCCACTCCGATAAATACACCGCTTTTGGTTTGCGACAGATACGAGTCTACAAATTGCATCAACAGTTCGGTTGTATCTTTAACTCCACCGAACCCGTGTCTGACCTGATGTTCCATGAGGTTGGCAAAGCCGAAACCACGGGCAATGGCAAACAAAATGGCCAATATGGGCACAATGGCCAGCAAGGTGCTGTAAGTCAGTGCCGATGCTTTATTCATGATTTGATCTTTGGAAAATCTGTTCACGCAAAGATAAATGGTCTTGATGATAGTATATAAGGAGAACTTGGTTTTGGTAACCTCACTTTCGGTAATACGCCAGATGTCGTATGTCAGGAACTTCCAGATGGTATTCAATTTCTTGTTCATGGTAATATCTTTTGGGCATCAAGGTGCGATTAAAAAAAAGCAGTCGGCCTGTAAGCCGGGTTCTGTACCTCAATGACCAGAGGTGTTTGTCATTTATCTGAGTGGCGCGTCACCACGTCACTTTAGCGGTCTACCCTCCGACATGGAGCGAGCAGCTCTCATAACGTCGGTATACATGACCTTACAACTCCTAAGATGCACAGCCCGTCGTGTCGCCACGCGGCTGGTGAGCTCTTACCTCACCTTCTCACCCTTACCTCTTCCCGACGGAAGAGGCGGTTCTTTTCTTCTGCATTACTCTACCCTCGCGGACAGCTTTCTGTTAGGAAGTAGGATGCTCTGTGTTGCCCGGACTTTCCTCTTGCGAAATGCAAGCGACAAACCGGCCGACTGCTTTAGATTGCAAAAGTAAACAAATTTTCTGATAACTTGGTATATGGTTATTCGTAATTAACATTTAAATGATTGGGCTACCCTTTATTGCTTTAAACCTTTTTGTTAGCAATGTGCTCTTTTTATAAGGAATTTGTATGGTCGTTTGAAATATTTCCTATCTTTGCTTCAACGAAACCCCCAAATTATTTATAGATGAAAAAGTATTTATCCTTCTTCTTGCTTTCGTTTGCTGTATCAGCCTGTATGGCACAGACAGAAAAAAACGAGAAAAAACTACCGGTGGAAGTTGATGAGCTGACTCAGCATGTGCGCAAACAGTTTATTCCCGATAAACGAGTGGCTATCTTCGATGTTGATTACCGTTTCCCTTCCCGGAAAGAAATCACAGTAAAAGGAGCAACCACCTCCTTGGATGCTAAATTGGCACTTCTTGGTGGATTAAAAGAAAGTCATTATCAGATAACGGACAGTATGATGTTATTGCCCGACAGTGTGGCACTCGAAGGTAAAACCTACGGAATTGTAAACCTCTCCGTTTGTAACCTGCGCGTGGAACCCGATTTTTCTTCAGAAATGACTAGTCAGGCCCTGCTGGGTATGCCCGTAAAAGTATTGCAGCGTGATGGCTGGTATCGGGTGCAGACTCCCGATGACTATATTGCTTGGGTGCATAGGGTAGGAGTCTATCCGGTCACCAAGCAAGCGTACGATGAATGGAACCGAGCCGATAAAATTGTGGTTACTTCGCACTATGCCTTTACGTACGTGAACCCCGATGCTACTTCTCAAACGGTTTCCGACGTTGTGGCGGGTAACCGACTGAAATGGCTGGGTACAGCGGGTGATTATTATCGGGTTGCATACCCCGACGGACGCGAAGCGTTTGTGTCCAAAGCGGCCTCCATGCCCGAAAAAGAATGGAAGGCGGCAGTGAAACAAGATGCACAGAGTATTATCCGAACTGCCTATACATTGATGGGGGTTCCTTATCTTTGGGCCGGAACTTCATCTAAAGGCATAGACTGCAGCGGCTTTGTGCGTACTGTATTGTTTATGCACAATATAATTATTCCTCGGGATGCATCCCAACAAGCTTATGTAGGACAACACATTGATATTGTTCCCGGATTTGGCAATGTGCAGCCGGGTGATTTGATTTTCTTCGGAAGAAAAGCCACAGCAGATAAGAAAGAACGCGTGGTACACGTGGGCATTTACATCGGTAACCAGAAATTTATTCATTCGCAGGGAGATGTGCACGTAAGTAGCTTCAATCCTGCCGATCAGGAGTATGATGAGTACAATCTCAACCGTTTGCTTTATGCAGTACGCATACTCAACGGCATTGGAACACCGGGTATCAATACCACTGATACGAATCCATATTATACCAAATAGTTGATTGTTCACTTTATAAAACGACACTACTGATGACTCAAAATAGACGTGATTTTATTAAGACGGCTGCTTTAGCAGCTATCGGTTCGGGAATAGCTGCCAATAAGTTGTTTGCCGAGACACCGGTTTCTCTCTTTTCGATTAATAGATCAGGAAAGGGTGCTAAACTCAAACTGCGTTTTCATCCCTATAACCTGCAACTGAAGCATGTGTTTACCGTGGCTACATATTCGCGCACCACTACCCCCGATGTACAGGTAGAGGTTGAGTACGATGGCATAACGGGTTACGGAGAAGCATCCATGCCCCCCTATCTGGGTGAGTCGGTTGAATCGGTTACCCGTTTCCTGCAACAAGTAAATCTGGAACAATTTAGTGATCCTTTTCAGCTGGAAGAAATCTTAGCTTATGTAGATGGTATTATGCCCGGCAACACGGCTGCCAAAGCGTCGGTCGATATTGCTTTGCACGACTTGGTAGGTAAATTGCTGGGAGCGCCGTGGCACAAAATATGGGGACTCGACAAGTCGAAAGCTCCTTCAACGACTTATACCATTGGCATTGATACTCCCGATGTGGTGCGACAGAAAACACTGGAGGTAGCCGGACAATTTAATATATTGAAGGTTAAGCTGGGGCGTGACAATGACAAGGAGATGATTGAAACCATTCGCTCCGTTACTCAGTTGCCCATTGCAGTGGATGCTAACCAAGGGTGGACCGACAAGCATCATGCGCTCGATATGATTTTCTGGCTCAAGGAACAAGGCATTGTTATGGTTGAACAACCTATGCCGAAAACACAACTAGATGACATCGCCTGGGTTACGCAACAGAGTCCGCTACCTATTTTTGCCGATGAATCGTTGCAACGCTTATCGGATGTGGTTAAGCTGAAAGATGCATTTACGGGAATCAACATTAAGTTAATGAAATGCACCGGCATGCGCGAGGCTTGGAAGATGGTTACCCTGGGACGGGCGCTAGGCATGAAAGTGATGGTAGGTTGTATGACTGAAACCTCTTGTGCCGTATCGGCTGCTGCTCAATTCTCGCCTGCAGTAGATTTTGCTGATCTGGATGGGAACCTGCTTATTGCCAACGATCGTTTCAAAGGCATGGAGGTAGTAAAAGGTAAAATCACACTCAACGATCTGCCCGGACTGGGCCTTGTTAAATTGTAAACCATGAAGAGACTGATTTACTTGGCTGCCTTTCTGTTTGTTGCAGGTTGTGCACCCAAACCCGCACCGGTTACCGACGCTTGGGAGCAGGAACGGATGGAACGCATCAAACTTGATTTCTGCATGAGCGAGTCGCAAGTTAAAGAGTATATTCGTAAGTATATTCCGGATGTGACCAATGAACAAATGCGTGCCTGGGAAGAGAGCAAAGCCCTTGAATGCATGGAGATTGATGGCGAGAAACGTTATTTTCGCAATGCCGGTCCCAATCTGTTTCGAATAGATTCTGCCGCTTATTGCATCAAGATAGCCAAAGAGGGTACGCAACTCAGTGGCAGTGAAAAGGTGAACAAAGAACATCTTCCGGAGGTGATGAGTGCGGTCAGGGCAACAGGTACAGATACTGTTTTACCTAAGCGCATGCGGGTAACCTATACGCTTACAGTAGAACCCAATGCGGTGCCTTCCGGAAAAATGGTTCGTTGTTGGCTACCTTTTCCCCGAACCGATCAACGCCGGCAGCAGCATGTGAAGTTACTTGCAACCAGCGAAGACAAGTATGTGCAATCACCTGCAACGTGTGCACACAGTACGCTTTATATGGAGAAACAGGCCGTGCGTAATGAGCCGACTGTTTTTTCGGAAACAGTAGAATACACCTCGTATGCCGAGTGGCATGCTCTGAAGCCGCAAGACATACTTCCTTATGACACAACTTCGGTTCTTTATAAAAAATACACCTCGGAACGTGAAACTCACATTCGTTTTTCGCCTCGCATCAGGCAGCTGGCAGCCCGGCTAACAGAGGGTGAAACCAATCCGCTTTTGAAGGCTCGCCGCATATTTGCTTGGGTGAACAGGTATTTTCCATGGGCATCGGCACGCGAATATTCCACCATTGAAAACATTCCCGAATACGTTCTCGATAATCATCACGGCGATTGCGGACAGGTTAGTCTACTCTTCATTACCCTTTGCCGGTGTAGTGGCATTCCGGCTCATTTTCAAAGCGGTTTCATGATGCATCCCGGTGCTTGGAATCTGCATGACTGGGCCGAGATTTATTTGGAGGGCATTGGTTGGGTACCTGTTGACCAATCTTTTGGCATTCCTACCTTTGCCCGTAGTCTGGAAGAAGAATACTTCTTTCTGGGTGGCATTGATTCTTGGCGTATGATTGTGAATAGCGATTATTCGGCTTCGTTGATGCCCGAAAAGAAATATCCTCGCAGCGAAACAGTCGACTTCCAACGTGGTGAAGTTGAATGGGAGGGAGGCAATTTGTACTTTAATAAGTGGAAGTATAAAATGGATATTGAATATTTAAATTAATTCATAGTAATCACTACCCTTTTGGGTGTAAATAATCCTTTCTGATCCTATGCCTTTCAGGCTGGTTCTTAATCGGTCTATGGCGGTAGTCATTTTGGTTCTTGAATCAGAGTAATTCTTTGCCCAAAACGTATCCATTATCGTGTCTTTGCTCACTTTATGGTCTTCACTTTGCAGAAACAGTAATAACAATTGGTTTTGTTGAGCAGGAAGTACTAATTCCTTCTCTTCATTGGTAAGTTTCATCGTATCGGGGTTAAAGATGATACTATCTATCTTGTAATTGCCATTTTTTAACTTGACGATTTCTTTGCGACGTTCTTTCGCTCTTTTTATTAACCAACCAATCAGTGTTATGCCGCAAAGCACTTGCAGAAGTAAGAGAATATACAATGCTATTTTCGGCATTAATTTCCAGATCGTGCCGAATGAGTAATCAAGGTAAACCAGGTAACTGATATTTTCAAAATCACCTAATTTATCAATGGATGTGCGATAATCAATGGACATGCTTGTTGTGTCACCCGCCCATTCGTTTTGCTCTTTATAAAATGTCGATATAATACCGATTGCTGATTTTGTCGCTATTATTTTCTTTCTTGTTGCCAAACTGTCAAAGATGACTTTTACGTCTTGGGGATGTAGCTTATTTGTTACTTGTAAGTAACAGTGACTACTTCTCAATAAAGCAGTTTCCCAATCTACAATTTTTGATTGATAAGTAAAAGTGGTATCTTGGCTTATATATGTTCTTTTTTCGTACTTGCCTAAATTTTTCTTTTTTGGATCGTTTTCATGTTGAGGAAAATAAAAATATTCCTTTTTCATCTTTTCACTTATGTCTTTCCTCATTGCCTCTTCAAGGAGCGGACGAATTTCATGGTGTATGTAATATTTTGCTTCCTCATAGTGAACCCAAAATATAATCAATTCAGCAATTGTAATAGATAAAAAGAGTCCAGCTAGTGCTTTAGTAATGTGTTTTTTGTATTTCATAATAGGCCTATAATCGGGTGTTTTAAAAATGTGACGTAAATGTGACGATATTTTTTTGTTATTAATCGTCTTAAAATCTATGTTTGCAAAGTTATAAAAAATAAAACACAATGAATGCGAAATTGAAATTATTTTGCTTGTTTTTTGTTGTATGTACACTTACATATCTGTGCAAAAAAAGCAAATCTGTTGAAAGTGAATTGTTTATGTCTAATGTAGAAGCGTTGGCGGGTGGTGAAAATGGAGATATTTCTTGTTATGGAATAGGTTCTTTAGATTGCCCTCTAACCAAGAGCAAAGCTTATAGAATCTGGGACCAATGAGAATTATTATTTTAACTCTTCTATTTTTCAATGCTTGTTCCTCTCACTTAAGTGAATGGAAAGAGATTGTTTATGAGGATTTTCCTCAAGAAAAATACCTTAAATCGACTATTGTTGAGTTAGATACTGCAATTTTCAGATACCCTTTTCGTGTTCGCATTCATAAAGATAAAGCTGTGATTTTAGACTTGCATAATACTGATAATTTTTACCATCTGTTTACTTATCCCGAGTTTACTTATCTTAGTTCCTTCGGAAAGAAGGGAGAAGCACCTTTGGAAATGCTTTCTGCAGAGAATATACGCTTTTTCGGACAACATGATGTTTGGACACTCGATGCTAATAAAAGTAAACTAATTAGGTTAGGTTTCCCTTTGTCAGCGTCCGGCGACTCACTTCTTATTCGTGAAGTCGTGTCGCTGGACAATGGCATTCTTCGTGCACTCGATTTCTCCCTTTACAATGATTCAACGTTTATCATTCCCGATTATTCGGGTGCTCATCGTTTCTGTTGGGTTGATCGTAAAGGGCACTTGATTTGCAAAGCGGGCACTATTCCTACTGCTGATAAGGAAGCGTTACAACATGCGGGACCGGCATTGGCACAAGCATGGCGTAGTTTTATTGATTATAATCCTCATAATGGAGTATTGGCTGCTGTTACTCAGTTAGGTGAAGTGTTGGAAGTTTACAACTTGAAAGATAGCACACACGTTGTTTGTAAGGGGCCGCATGGCGAGCCGGAATTTCGTCAATCAGAGGGATATGCTATCCCTACAGGTATCATGGGATTTAGTGATGTGCAGGTTACCGATCATTATATTTATGCCGTGTTTCATGGGCGTACGTTTAAAGAATTGTCACAACAAAAGGGTAAAATCATTGATGGTGGTCAATATATCTATGTTTTTAGTTTACAGGGTGCACCCGTATGTAAATATATATTAGACCGTTATATTTATGGTATCTATGTGGATGAATCGCAAGGAACCATCATTGCAACGGATGTAAATAGTGATCAACCGATCGTTGAGTTTCGGGTTAATTTGATAAAGAGTTGAATATGTTAGTAAAACTTAGAAGCCACATCTGTAAAGTCGGTAATAAAGTACTTACTATTTTATTTTGGATGTGTATGGCAGCTACTTTGTGGATTGTGCTTCAGGTCTTTTGCTTCACATCCTTCAGTATTCCAACAGATTCAATGCAACCAGCTCTATTGCCGGGGGACAATATAATAGTCAATAAATTAGCTTTTGGAGGCCGATTGTTTAATTTGACGGCTGCAGCAGAAAATAAGCCTATTCATATTCGCAGAATGCCTGGTTTTCAAAAGATTAAGCGTAATGATGTGTTGGTTTTTAATTTTCCTTACCCTAGTAGATGGGACAGCATTGCATTCGATTTGATGAAATATTACGTAAAGCGTTGTGTAGCTTTACCCGGAGATACTTTTTCAATAGTAAATGCACATTACTATGTGAAGGGATGCTCTGATGCGTTGGGTAATATGGAATCGCAAGACAATCTATTGACTTTGTTAAATGAAGGTACACATAAGGAAATTTCTCTTAAGGGATATCCTCATGATTCACTGGTAGATTGGGATATAAGGAATTTTGGTCCGCTTTATGTTCCGGCTAAAGGTAGCGTTGTGATTATGAATCAGATGAATGCTATTCTTTATAAACAGTTAATCGAATATGAACAGAACATGAAAATAACTATTTCCGGAGATACTGTTTTTCTAAATAATTACCCGATTAAATGGTATCAATTTCGTCAGAACTATTATTTCATGGCTGGTGATAAAACCCGTGACTCGCGAGATTCCCGTTATTGGGGATTACTACCCGAGGAATTCATTGTAGGAAAGGCCGCTCTCATTTGGAAATCGGTAAGGCCGGGAACAAGCAAATGTGAATGGAGAAGATTGCTTAAATCAATTGAATAAGATATAAATAAAATTACTATGAAAACATTTTATTATTCATTGCTTATTTTTCTACTTTGTGCTTGCAAGGAAACAGAGAAAGATAAAATAGCACGCTTAGTGAATGAGTGGGAGAGCCGAGAGCTTATTTTTCCGGAGAACCCAATCTTTACAAAATTAGGTAGAGATACTATTGCGTTTGATACGGATGATTGTGACTATAGAATCTTTACTTATATTGATTCTATCGGTTGCACCAGCTGCAAGCTGCAACTACTTAAATGGAAAGAACTAATGACTGAGTTTGATTCCTTAACTAATAACAATACTGCTTTTTTATTCTATTTTCATCCGAAAAGTAAAAAGGAAATTGCTTATATCTTGAAGCGTGATCAGTTTGAACATCCGGTATGCATAGATGATGCGGATAGCATCAATAAATTGAATCAATTTCCAGGTGAAATGATGTTTCAAACTTTTCTTTTGAATAAAGAAAATCAAGTCATTGCTATTGGAAATCCTCTCCACAACCCTAAGGTTAAAGAATTATACCTGAAGTTAGTTTTGGGTAAAGCGTATACAAATAATGCTATTCTTTCTCAAACGAAGATATCAATAGACAAAGAGATGATTGATTTGGGAATCTTTGACTGGCAAAAGAAACAACAAGCCACTTTTACTTTTCACAATGAAGGTGATGAACTTTTGGTTATAAATGGGGTGACAACTTCTTGTGGTTGTATCTCGACTGAATATAGTCATGAACCGATCCAACCTGGAAAAAAAATGAATTTTCAGGTGTTTTATAAAGCTGATTACGCTGAGCATTTAGACAAAACGGTTACAGTATATTGCAATGTGCCATCTTCACCGATTAAGCTTAGAATCAAAGGTAATGCTCGGCAAATGAAACTCTAAAATTATTGGAGCTATTGTGGGATTAATTGGGGTATAGTCTTTGTTTGTAAAATGTGACGCAAATGTGACGATGAATATTTGTCGGCAGAATCTTTAAATCTTAAGTTTGAGAGGAGAATTAAGAGTTAAGTAATAATGAAAGGAGTGAATGATAATCGTTTTCTGAAAAATCTGTTTTTCATTCACTCCGATCACCTAAGAGAAAAGAAAGGAGGCATTGAGAAAAAAATAGTAATATGAATCGAATAAAGCAAATATCGCTTTCTCCGTTGAAAAGATATAATACGGAATGCTATTTATTTTTTTATTTAAAATTATTTATTTATGAAAAAGGGTGCTTTTAAAATAACATTAGCTACGGTTTTTGTATTGCTTGTTGGGTATACTATATATCATTCTCAAAAAAAAGAAATCTTCTCTGAATTAGCGTTGAATACCTTAGAAGCATTAGCACGTAATGAACTCCCTGAAATAGAAATTAAATGTGATAAAGGAGGTTCCGGAAAGTGTTATAATATGACTTGGGAAGAAGGTTTATACGGCGTTTGTCGATTTGATTGCGATGCAACAGGTGATCCTGCAGATTATTGCAATTCTCTTTATGTTGGCTTTGTAAATTTCTGCTCGGCTATGGGCGTGTGAGTTAAATTGGGAAAGGAGTTTGTCTTGATATGTGAAATTTAAGAAAGTGTAGTTATAAATTATTGGTTTGATATAGTGTTCCATAATATCTCCATAATAATTGCTTAGTTGATTGTTTATTTATAAATTGATACATATAGCAATTAACTGTGTCTTTAATGATTCCTTGTTGGTATAAACTCCTATTCTGTTATTTATTAATGTAATATTCTATAATATATGAAAAGCATAAGTAAATTTTTATATGTGATAATTATCTTATTGGGATCTTCTTGCGCGGAACGCCAGCCTATAAAAGAAAGTGAAAATTTAATTTTCGTTGACCTGGAGAAAGAGAATTCTGTATCAATGTATGACCTATTTTCTAAAGTAGAGCTTATACCCTTAGAGAATACAAACGAAGCTGTTGTGGGGGAACCTATTCGTGAGATGAGAGTAGATAATGGACATTTTTATCTTTTGACGGGAAAGCAAGAGGTGATATGGCATTTCGATGAGAAGGGTCATTTCGTGGATAAAATAAATCATTATGGAAGTGGCCCAAATGAATATTCTACATTGTCCGATTTTAGATTTAATCGTTTCAATGGTGATCTTGAAATATTATGTTGTTGGGGATATATAAATGTATATGATCATTCCGGAAAAACGTTTAAAAAACGTATTTCATTTGACTGGAACAAAACATCTGTAGTCCATAATTTTATTGAGTTGTCTCCAAACAAATACCTCTTTTTTTCAAAGAGCCGGAAGGGTAATAAAATGATGTGGTATGATGTTGAAAAAAATGACATAATTGCAGAGTGTTATAACTTACCTAAATTCTTATTCTTCAATACCCCTTTTCATCATACTTTCACTCCTTTTTATTCTTATAATGATAGAGTACATTTTGTTCAAGCATATAACGGCACCGTTTTTACGGCTGATAGTGAAGGATATTTTAAGTCTGAATACAACTTTGATTTTGGTGAATATAATTTCGATATATCTGGGCTGGAAGATAAAGATATGAGATATTATATAACTTATACAGCCACAGTCGGTGCTAAATATGCTAATCGTTTTATAGCTTATGGTGAAAATTCAAAATATTACATATCTCGTTTTAACTTCCGTAAGAAATTATCACACTTAGTGATGGATAAAAAAACAGGAAAAACATATTATTTCACTAAGTTAAAAGAAAATTGTTTGTGTTTTCCGCTGTGTATGGATGAAAAAGCCTTGTATTTTATATCTTATCCAGAAGAATTAAATGTTGCTGTTAATCCAAATATTTTATCAAAAGAAGACAGAGATGAAATTAATAAGGTGTCTCCTGCAGATAATCCTATTATAATCAAATATACTTTTAAATAGTTTTAAAGATGAAGAAAATATTAATAATTCAAATAATTCAGCTTATTGTGTTTTTATTTACATCTTATGGGGCTTATAATTGTTTAAGTTCTTTCACTGAAAAACAAGAAAAAAGATTAAATGATGATTCTGAAATATGGATGGAAAGAATGTATATTGAGAGTAATATTTTTGAGTTGATACACAATGATAACAGTATAATTAGCATACCGCAGTTGAACTCAAAAAAAGAATTATTGGTTTGTTACTATTCTTCTTTGACATGCGGAGCTTGTGTGAACTTTGCTATATCTAAAATAGATGAATTCTTTCCAAGTCCGGAAGAACAATCAAGAATTTATTTTGTTGCTTGTAATTTCAATGAAAAAGCAGAATTTCAAAAGAAAAACACAATAAGATGGAATAAAAAGATAGATGGATTGGCTATAGAAGAATCTAATAATGTTTGCTATTTTATTGTTCAAAATAATAGTATAAGTCGTATTTTTATCCCTGAAGAAAAATTTGAGAATTATACAAACACATATCTAAAAGAAATAAAAAAGAAGTATTTTTAAAATTAATGATAGATATAAATTGTACTAATAAATACACAAATGGATTAATTAAATTATAGATATATTGCTGTCCGGTGGAATAGCTTACTTTGCCTGGATAATGAGTTAAGTATAAAAAGTTTAACTTTACCAAATGAAAAAGGAAGAACGCATAATGAATCTTTTTTTAAATAGATGCGGCAAAATTAAGTTATGAGAGAAAGAGTGTGAGTGGTTTGATCCGTTAGCTTGGTGTGAGTACGACCTTGCTTTATAGTTGGTGAAAAGAGTCCACTTAGATATAGCAAAGGTAATTTTTCGAGCAATTGCATCATCAAAAATACCTCTGAAGAAAAGGAACTCTATGAGAGCGTGATATTGAAATGGAGAATGACATCTTAAAAAAGCGCTGAGCATCGTTTCTAAGAATAATTGTTGATTTATAGATTTGTCAAAAAAATACTGTAAAATTTTTGAGGTAAAGTTGATGTGGAGTTCTAAGAGGCTCAAAAAGCAGATATTATTCCTAGTTGCTATTTTTTTAAGGCAATATGCTGAAAGTTTCAATGAATGACAGTTGTTGTCCATATGAAAGAATCTGTTGCTTGGCTAGTCCACTTATCCGTATTTTATATTTAAATATGATAATATGAAAAAAGTAGCTTATATATTATTATTGTTTTTTTGTTCTTGTGTTGGACATAAAACTGAAGATTCTACAGAAATTGTTTCTGTAGAATTACACAATGTGTCAAAGTCGATAGATGGATTTATTGATAAGCTGGAAATTGTTCCGCTAGAGACCAATGACTCCTCACTCATTTCAGATTGCAGGAAAGTCGTGTACGATAAAAAAATGGATATGTATGCCGTTTTAGATAGTCGATTTATTGTTTTTCTATTTTCTGGTGACGGTAAGTTTATAGCAAGTTCTGCAAAAATGCAGGGTGATGGTCCTAAACAATACCAATTAATAGTAGATATGAGATTTAATCCTTTCTATAATGGAATTGATCTACTAAATCCATACGGAACAATTTATACGTATGATCAGAATTTTCAGCTTATTGCTAAAAAAAAGCTAGAGGATAATAAACATGTATATATGAATTTTATGCCAATTGATAGTAATAGATATATGTTATCACCTTCTGTACAGTGGGATGATGGAAGTATCTACTTAGCGGATTATCAGAAAAGAAAGATTGTGGATAAAATCAGTTATAAAGAAAAATCATTGGCTAGTTTTAATGTGAGTGACGAGGCATTCTATATGAATAACTCTAATGCATATTTAGCCCCACATGGAATAAACTATTATTTATATCATATTGATACTCAAAAACATCTTTTAGAACCTATTATAAAATTAGATTTTGGAGAAGAAACAATTGATGAGACGAAATTGCCTGGTATGGCTCAAAAAGATGTTAAAGAGAGCACGAAAAAAAACTTTAAGAAGCAATTGCGTGAGAGGAATCAATATATAATGGAAAAATCGAAAGATCCGCAACCATTAATTAAATTTCTCAATGATGATTTTGTATACGTCTATTATAAGAAAGAAGATGTCTCTAGTAATTTTATCTATAATAGGAAAACTAAAGAAAAATTTCTTCAAAGAAACGGGTCTCCAATAAATATGTTTCCCTGCTTCGGCCTTTCTGATAATGTTTTATTAGGCATAATATCAGTGAATGTTGCAAATACAAAATTAGATAATCGATATTTGTCACCGAAAGATATTCAAAAAATTAAAGGTTTAAAGGAAGATGATAATCTTATTATTATCAAATATTATCTTAAAAAATAGGTGTTTGAAAAAAATATAATTGCATATGAATTTTTCTGTTTTTTTCTTATCTTTTAGCTGTTTGGTTTGCTTTTCTTGTTGTGATACACAAACTAGACAAATTAATGCTACATTAGAGCAAGCGGGTGAGAACCGTCTAGAGTTGGAAAAAGTCCTCTATCATTACAGACAAGAACAACCTGATGAACAAAAATTGAGAGCTGCTCGTTTCCTCCTTGCTCATATGGAAAAGAAAATTTCGTCACAAGGTATGCCGTTGGAAGCCTATAAACGTTTGATTATCGCTTGGCATAAACCTATGCCAGGCGATACATTGACTGCTTTTTGGAAAGAGGCGCAAACAGGAGGAAATGTTAATGAACAGAGTGATGTAGCCCTTATCACCGCTGATTATCTGATTCGGCATATAGATACTTGTGTCGATGGATGGAGGGCTTCTCCGTGGCGGGATGAGGTTACTTTTGAAGATTTTTGTTTTTATATTCTGCCCTATCGTATAATAGACGAGCAGCTTTCTAATATCTGGATTGATTCGCTACGTCAACGGTATCAGCCTATGCTTAAAGGAGTGACAGATTTAAAACGTGCTTTTGCTTTGATAAACAAAAAAATAAAGGAATCATTCAGAGAGATGAAACCAGCATGTCCATATACACTTGATGTATTGACTCTTGATAATTTGAAAATTGGTATATGTAAGGATGAATGCGTTTTAACGGGAGCAATATGTCGTGCTTTGTCAATACCTGTAGCTTACGATTATGTAAATCACTGGACTAATTATAGTCGAAAAGGACATTCTTGGATAGCTTTAGTCATATCCGATAGTACTTTTATATGCGAAAAAACAGATTCTTTAGTGAGAAAAGCCAAATATATTCCGGCTTCTCATTTCGTACCGGAATATGCACTCGAGAAAGAATATCCTTATCAGATAAGTTCACAAAAGCGAGTGTCAAAAGTTTATCGTTCATTGTATGGACCGATAGATAATAAAAACGTTTCTAAGGCTTATGGCCTTAATCTGAATATTGAGATGAAAGTAAAAAAAGAATGTGAGACAGCTTATTTATGTACATTCCGTACCGGCTATGGTTGGATGCCAGTAGATGCTACAACAGTTAAAAGAGGCAGATGCCAGTTTGAACAGCTTGGAGGAGAAACGATCTATTTATTGATGGAAAAAGTAGAAAAAGATTGGAAGCCGTTGTCAATGCCTTTTATCTTGCATGACGATGGGCGGACAGAGTTTTTGTATCCAGATAATAGCCACAAGATGCAAGCTGTTTTAATGCGTAAATATCCTTTGTTTGCGAACTGGACAAACCAATGGCACAAAATGATAGGAGGTAGATTAGAAGTCTCCAACAAAAAAGATTTTTCCAAATCTCTGGTTGTGGATACTATATCCACAACTCCTGTCTATCGAAATGTTTTCACTTTACCCATTTCTGTTAAATCTTATCGTTATATACGTTATGTCTGTCCTGATAATTGTCGGACTCCCTTGGCTGAATTGGAAATCTATGATAATGTAACAGGAAAACGTATTGAAGGAAAACCTATCGGATCTGATTTCTTTAGCGAAAAAATACTTCAACGTCCCTTTGATAATGATCTAATGAGTGTTTGTAGTACGAAGCAAAAATTTTGGATAGGATTAGATATGAAAAGTCCTATGTGCATATCCAAGATTATCCTTTACCCTAAAAATGATGGAAATTTTATTCATGTAGGTGATTTATATGAATTGTATTATTATAGTAGTTGTGGCTGGAAATCATTAGGGAAACAGCGAGCTGATGATTTTCAGCTAATCTATGAAGTGCCCGCCAATGCTTTATTATGGTTACGGAATATAAGCAGGGGCAATGAAGAACGTATTTTTGTATATAAGAAAGGAAAACAAATATGGTATTAGTATGAGATAAGCTACGAATAACAAGATCAAACTTTTAATTAAAAATAGAAATGATCAATGCTGCAATTTAAAAAATATTTCTCTCACGTTCTTACATTATTGGGAATCATTCCGGTGATTGGAGTGGTTTGCTTATCTACTCCGGAACTTCCTGTTGGGGAATTTGCGGGGCAATGGCTGTGGTTAGGTAAAGCATTTGTCTTCTTTGCTGTATGTATTCTGTTTGCTTTTACTGTTTGCCCTAAACAACCAACCTTAGAGTTGTTGTCGTTTAGTAGAATGGTAGTGTGGACACTTATTATGCTGGGAGGAATGCAGGCTGTTTGGGGATTACGACAGATATATGGGCTGTCTTACTCCAATCATTCGTTATTTGCTGTAACTGGTTCTTTTTTTAATCCCGGACCGTATTCCGGATATTTGGCTATGGTTTTTCCTATCTGTTTGAATGAATGGCTAGCTTTGAAAGCTAAAAAGAATAAGACATGGACAGAAGAAGCCGGCTGTTACATTGCTTTAGCTGCTATGCTTCTTATCATTTGCGTGCTTCCGTCAGGAATGAGCCGTTCGGCATGGCTAGCTGCTGCTATATCCGGTTTATGGATTTATGGTATGCATCGGAACTGGGGGGCGATGCTGAATAACTTCTGGATAAACGATAAAAGAAGGGTTCTGTGGATTGCATCTATTAGCTTTGTGGTTCTGTTCCTGCTTCTTAGCGCTGCATTTTATTTAAAGAAAGATTCTGCCAACGGAAGGCTGTTTATGTGGAAGATAAGCCTTTTAGCTATTGCAGATAAGCCTCTATTGGGTCATGGAAGAGGTAGTTTTTCTGCAACGTATGGGGCTTTTCAGGAAGCTTATTTTTCAGGAGGTGATTTTTCTCTGCAAGAAGAATTGGTCGCGGGAAGCCCTGAATATGCATTTAATGAGTATTTGCAGATAGTTGTAGAGTGGGGAATCCCTATGCTGCTATGCATAGTATTAGCTTTGGCCTTTTATCTTTGGTTTGGAGTGAAGAATGGACAACTAAGTGCTTGTGGAGGTGTAATCTCTTTGATGGTGTTTTCTTTTTCATCGTATCCGTTGCAGTATCCTGCTTTCGTTATCTCTTTGCTCTTTCTGCTTATGGCTTGCCTAATTGCTAATAGCAGAAAATGGATTTTGCTTGTATTTGCTATTGTTATGGGGGGCTTAGGCTCGAGTTTGTGGTGCAATGATAAATCAGAAGCATGTCGAGAGTGGGCAAATGCTCGGATATTCTATTTATCAGGAAATTTAAAAGAGGCACAAAAGGATTACGAAAGATTATATCCTCTGCTACGAAATAGAGCTACCTTTTTATTTGAATATGGGCACTGTTTACACAAGCAAAAAAGATATGAAGCATCGAACGTGATACTAAAGGAAGCTGCCACTTACAGTTGCGATCCAATGATATTGAATATTATTGGGAAGAACTACCAGCAAATGGGAGAGTATGTTGAAGCTGAGAAATTCCTGATTCGTTCTACTCATTTATTGCCGGGAAGAATTTATCCTTATTATCTGTTAGCGAAGCTATATGCTGAACCTGAATTTTATCATTCGGATAAATTGCGACAGTCGGTTGAGATAGTACTCACGAAAGAACCTAAAGTACAATCTACTGCCGTGAAACAGATGAGAGAGGAAGCACGGAAATTGTTAGGTAATCATTGAGAGATATTAAACTTTAATATATTGAATCACTAGTGTCCCGATTTTAACGGGACACTAGTGGTTTGAAATAATAAATAATAAATGAATACAATGAAAGAAAAATGCATTTTTATATTGCTTACTGCTTTAATGTTTGGGTGTGGCAATAATATAAAAACAACTACCAAATATAATACGACTACGTCCTTGAAATTGGAGGTAGACTCCATTTGTATTCCTTTGGATTCCTTATCTCTACCAGTCTATCCATCAGCGTCATTTGTTTATTCAAATAATGAACATACGTATCTATATGCTTTTAATACGAAGACATGGAGCATTGATGTTTTTAATCTAAATAATAGATTAGTAGAAAGTCACATTGTTTTAAACAGAGAGGGTGCGAATGGCGTGCCATACATCAAGGCCTTACAAGTATTATCACCAGACAGTTTGGTTTGTTTTGATGATTCTGGTTTTTTTATTTTGAATGCTAATGGAAATATTATATGTAAGGAGGTGATTCGGTACACTGCTTCAGATTGTGTTGGTAACTTAGAACTAGGAGAATTTACTCAGCCTTTCTATGATATAAAAAAGGGAATAATATATGGTAATTTGATTACTTCCAAAGAACCATATCCTTATCCTGACGGACAGGAATTGTTTGCGGCATATCATGTTAAAACCCAAAAGTGGAAATTACTTCCAATTTATTTGCCGTCTTTTATGGAAAAATATTGGCGAAATTTGGGCCAAAATAATCATCTCAATATGTGGATTAGTGATGGTCTTATTTGCTACAACTTTACCTGTCTTTCGGATATTTTTGTCTATGATATATCAAAACAAAGTAATACCGTTGCAGGTGGAAAAAGTCGCATGGTGAAGAGTGATGTTTCTTTATATAAGGGTGATGATAATAATGAAAAGGCTAAATGGCAACATTGGGTTGATAATCCTATCTTTTATTCTCCTATCTATGATAAATATCGGAAACTATATTATCGGATTCAGTTAGGAGAATTTCGTGAACATTTTTATGGAGAGCCAACGCCTTATGATAAAAAGATTGTGCTCTCCGTTTTTAATGAAAAGCTAGAGATGATTTCAGAGTTTAGATTGGATAATTACAAATATAATTTCATCTTTTTTGGAGTTACAAAAGCTGGGCTTGTCGTGGGTGGTAATAATCCGAAAGATCCAAGTCTGGATTATGAGTATTTGAAATTATTCCGTTTAAAAGTATCTGTTTGGAATATGTGACGTAAATGTGACGATGAAAATTTGTCTGTGGAATCTTTAAATCTTATGTTTGAAAGAAAAAAATAATTGAGGAGTGAAAGAAAATCGTTTTCTGAAAAATTTGTTTTTTCATTCACTTCGATCAACTAAAAGAAAGGAGGCATCAGACAAAAAAGTGGATAAGAATAGAATAAGGCAAATATTGCTTTCTCCGTTGAAAAGATATAATACGGAATATTATTTAACTTTTATTGATTCTGAAAAAGGATATAATGAAAGTTGCTCTTGTGGTATTCCAATTGCACTTATTGATAAACTCACAAAATGGTCATCTACTTATTGTAGATGACCGTAAAAAATATGCATATGAAAAATTTATTTGTTTTATTTGAAATTTCTTTTTTACTACTGTTTGCTTCTTGTACTATGAATCGACTAAATAAAGATCTAGGCGTTGAACGAATAGAAGTTGATCTATCCAAAGTAAATGAAAAGACTCCTTTATTTTCATCTTTTGATTTTATAAAATTGGAAACAAAAGACGAATGTCTTTTAGAAAAAGTTGTTAAGGTTGTTTTCTCTGATGATTATATTTATCTCTTATCATCATATGGAGGGAATATATATAAGTATAGTAATAATGGGAAATATATTTCGAAACTGCGACAGGGGAACGGACCCGGAGAATTGACATTTGCTACTGACTTTTATGTAGATGAGCCTCATAATAAATTATATGTCTTAGATGTATATCGAGTAATTAAAGAATATGACTTAAGTGGAACATTCTTGAATGAGCATAAATTAGATTCTCCTTGTTTTTTGTTTACTCGAGTTAATGATTCTTTTTTGCTATTTGATTCTAACCTAAGTAAAAAGAACAACTTCCACCTACGGCTATTTAATAATAATTCCAAAGATAAATCATTTTGTAAGAAAAATGAATATTTGAAACAAATTGCTTTTATGCCGTCTAATGTATTTAGCATGTGTGGAGATAGTAAATATCTCTTTTCACATATGCTGTCAGATACTATCTATCATTTTGAAATAGATGAAGAAAAATTATATCCTGCTTATTTTATTGATTTTGGTAAACGATCTATTAATTCAATCGATAAACCAATTTCTGATGCACGCGAATATGATATGATTTGTAAGACTGGAAATTATATTTCTGGAATATACTCAGTGGCATATATAAATGATAAATTATTTTTTTCATTTATGTATGAGATGAATAATCTATACGCTTTTTATTCTTCTAAAGAAAAAGAAGTTTTTTTATACAATAAATTATGCAAAGGATTACCGAATACTGCTAACTGTGTAGGGAGAAATGAGAATTCAGTCATATATTCATATACAGTGAGCGAGTTGAAAGATTTTTTTGATTTAAATCCACCGATTGATCAAGAGATGATTAAATTGCGAAAAACATGTGAAAATCCTGATGAGAATCCTATATTAGTTCGTTTTTCCTTATAAATGAATTTGAGGCGAAAGTATAATGAAAACGTATGGAAAGATTCTCTGGTTATGTGATTTGTTTTTTTTATTATGAAAGTATTATAATCTGTAATAATCGGATTTATAGTAGGTTATTCTGGTAAAAGAAATCTTGATGTAGGTGAAGTACATGTAACTAGTCTCATTGTCTATGATTTAGATGGTAATTATATAAAGACATTAAAGGTGGTTTGTAATATTGTTTTATTTTGTTATGATTCTAAATATAATCGTATAATTATGGCTTTAGATGATGATATTCAGTTTGCTTATTTGAAGTTGGATGGTCTTTTAAAGTAATATAAAAAAATACTTATGAAAAATTTATACCTTGTTTTTCTTGCATTAATCTTGCTCTCATGTAAGGAGCAGAAAGATTCTTTTCATAAAGAATATGTATTTAATAAAAGTATTGCAACTGATAATGATTTAAACAAATTGTTTTCAGATGTAGATTATATTCCACTGGAATCGACCAATGAAACGTTAATTGGTTTTAATCCACAACTTTATGTCTCTTCATCAAAGATATACATATATGATCATCAGTATAATAAGAGAGTATTGGTGTTTAATCGCGAGGGAGGATTTGAACGATTTATTGGTAATGTAGGAGGAGGCCCAGGAGAGTATACTATGGCTAAGAACTTTGTTGTAAACGAACCGGATGATGAAGTAATCATTAATGCATCACCTACAGGCACTTTATATCATTATGGTTTAGATGGAACCTTTCGTAATATTGAATCTTTAAAAGTCTCAATATCAGCATTTACTCTTGCAGATAAAAACAAGTATTGGATTTATACAGGGCGAAATACGCTTAGTGGTCCTGATAGATTATTACTATATAAAGGAAATCAGAAAGAGAAAGGTTTCTTGCCATTCGATTCTGAGCGATCTCCAGCCGATTGCGAGTGTTTTGGAAATAGTCCAATTCGTACTTTTCAAGAAAGTTTTTATGAGAATATATATCATATTAAAGGCGATAGCTTGCGTTTAATGTATAAATTAAATTTTGGCAAGCTTCAAGTTCCTCAGAACGTGTTGGATGGTACAGATGAAGACTTTGGAAATTTCATAAAGCAGAATCCATACATCGCTGTATTTCGCTATTTGGAAAACAACCATTTTATTTATGCTGGCTTAATAGAATATGATGGCAAAGAATTGAAGGCTCTTTATCATTGGGTGATTGATAAGCGAAACGACAAAGATGCCATTATAAAAATGGAACCGGAAAATACATATTTTATGGGCTTACAGTATCCATTGCAGTTGACCGAGAATGATGAATTAGTGTTTTTAATGAACTCTCCATTTTTTAATGAGATCAATAAAAAGGGAAGTGGTGTATTTTATAAAGAAAACTTTAGTGGGAAGGTTTTTGAAAATCCCATACAGACAACTTGTAAACTAACAATTATAGAATGAAATAAGATGTGTGTGCTCGCTTCGGTAATCAAAATAGCTGAGATAAGATTATTATTAAATAAAATTTAAATAGTCTCTTAGTTAGTATAATAATCTTTGTTTGGCAAATGCGACAACAAATATTTATCGGCAGGATATTTAGATCTTATGTTGAAAACATAAGTGTCTACTTTTTAGTGGACACTTATGATATTGAATAAAGATTTTCAGATAATAGAGGAAACATTGTTTCCAGAAGCAATATATAATTCATATGTCTTTTTTGTAAATAGTGATGAACTATATATAAGCCGTGATTATCAAATGCTCTACGGGCAATCTGAGGATTATATGACTTTTGAATTATTTAAACTTATAGATGAAAAATAGTAATATTTTTGTTATATCTTTCAACAATTTAAAGAAATATTGTTGCTCTTAAAGGGTTATAGATTTGATTATCTTGTATGCATAGATCATAATGTTACATTCAATAAATTGAATAATCTTCTTACGGACATAGTATTCCATACTTTCTTAATAGATAAGAACAGAGAACTTCATTTTCTTAAAAAACAGTGGAAATAATACTTTAATTTTAAATTATGAATCACATACAGGTTTACTTAGGCATTCTGCTATTTATGGTCGTTTCTTGCAACCATAAAGGAAATAGACCTTCTGGGGTTGATGATGTATTGCAATGTGCGGGACAGAATCGACAGGAATTGGAAAAAGTCCTAGAATTCTATCAAAATGACTCATTAAAGTATCGGGCTGCTTGTTTTTTAATAGAAAATATGTCAGGACATTTTTCTTATCAGGGAGAGGCAATGGAGTACTGTAAGCGTAAATTGAAGACTTTGCCAAGGCAACTTCGCTCGGATTCCATGAAAGTTTTCTGGCAACAAGCTGCTTCAATGTATCCTGACGGTGCTTTCGATAGAATACCCGACTGTGTGACTATAAAGAGTGCTTATCTGATAGCAAACATTAATCAAGCCTTTCGGATATGGGAAGAGGCACCTTGGCATAAGGAGGTTAGCTTTGAGACCTTTTGTTGTTATATTTTACCTTATCGTATATCCGATGAACAGTTGGCGGATGATGTTCATTGGCGGGATACTTTGGCAAAACGTTATGCAGATTGCATTAGTGGAGTGACGGATATGAAAAGGGCTTTTGCCTTATTGTCAAAGGAGTTTGATGATCTTCGAAAGCGTCCATTATTAAAGTGTCCTTATATGCTTGATGCCTTGACAATGGAAGAGGTTGGCTTTTCGCTTTGCGAACAGCGTTGCATTGTGCGTGGTAATGTGATGCGCGCTTTAGGACTTCCTGTGGTGGGTGATTATGTCGATGGATGGGCTAATTATAGCCGACATGGGCATTTCTGGATTTCATTAGTGGAAAATACCGGAGAAACATATACTTTATATCCTAGAGATTCTATACCGAAAACAGATAATCCGATTGATGCTGCCTTTTTTAAGCCATCAATGCTGCCCGATTCCTCTTATCCCTATTGGGTGGATTCGCTGAAACGGGTAGCAAAGGTTTATCGGAAAGCTTTTTATAGTGTAAACGAAAAAGATCAACATACTGAGGACGTTTCAAAAAAATACGGATTGACGGATAGCGTGGTCATTTATACGGATGGTGTCGAAAAGGCTATTTGTCTCTGTACTTTCAAAAGCGGAGATGGTTGGCGGGTCGCTATAAAAGGTGAAGTCAACAATGGACGTTGTGTGTTTCGTAATTTGGGGGCTTCTATCATCTATCTGCCTGCTAAGTTGGAAAAAGGTAAAATCATTGCGCTGGATGCCCCGTTTGCATTGAATAGAGGCGGAAAGGTACGGAGAATGATTCCTGCAAGTGGTAAGCAAACCGTGCGACTGAACCGGAAATATATATTTTTGACTACTTGGACTAACAGATGGAATGAAATGACTGGTGGCTGTTTTGAAGGGAGTAATGATAGCCATTTTCGTCGTGCAGATGTATTGTGGCGTATTTCGGAACTTCCTGTTTATCGTAATGAAGTGAAATTGCAGACATCCAAATCTTATCGTTACGTTCGTTATATTTCTCCTGGTATTTCAAAAAGTGCATTAGCCGAATTGTTTTTCTTTGATAAAGAAAAAGAGTTGAAGGGTGAAGCTATAGGCGAAGGGTTGACACCGTCTTCGCAGAAACGCGTTTTTGACCGCGATTGGAAGACTATCGGAGATCCCAGAACTGAAAACTATTGGGTTGGACTTGACTTGAGGGAGCGTTGCCACTTGGATAAGATTGTGTACTATCCCCATAATGATGATAATTTCATTACTCCGGGTGATTTGTATGAATTGTTCTATTATAATGAAGGAAATTGGCACTCGCTGGGAACGAAAGTTGCTGAAAGTGAGGAATTAATTTACGAACAAGTTCCGGTAAATGTGCTGTTCGTACTAAAGAATACTACTAGAGGTCAAGAAGAGCGTATCTTTACTTATGAGAATGGAAAACAAGTTTGGTGGTAGTGAATGATGATTGTTCTCTGAAAGATGTGTTTACATTCATTCCGAACATCTAAAAAGAAAGGAGGCGTTTGGCAGGAATTAGAAATAAGGATCGAATAAGGCAAATATTGCTTTTTCTGTTGAAAGGATATAATTACGGAATGTTTATTTAATTGTTAATTAAAATTTAGTATAAGTAATTTCTAATTTTTTATTTGATATTCTCACTAAATGTATGGATAGATATCGAACTATATTTATAGGGTTTGCATTAGCTTCTCTATTGTTTTTTATTGCTGCCTGCTCAAATTCTATAAAACTGAATCAGGCATTAGAGTTAGCAGGGAAGAATAGAAGTGAACTTCAAAAAGTGTTAAATCACTATATGAAATCACCTGTTGATTCTTTAAAATATAGAGCTGCATGTTTTCTGATTGAGAATATGGATGCCCACTATTCATATCAAAGTGATTCATGGGAGCAATTTCAAGTAGAATTAGACACTCTATATAAAAATGAGTGCGATAGAGAAAAACTAACGAAGGCATATAACTCTATTTATAGCAGATATGATTTGAAAGATGTACGCTATTTATCGGATTTGAAAACTGTCAAAGCTGACTTTTTGATAAGATGTATTGATTTTGCTTTTGAAAAATGGAAAACGTCATATGCTGAGCATCTTAATTTTGATCAATTTTGTGAATACCTGTTGCCATATAGAGCAGGAAATGAGCCGCTAACCACATGGCAAGATATATTTAATGAACAATATATCCCAAATTTATTTTCTTCAATAAATAAAAATAAAGATTCCATTTCTTCAATTGAAATATGTGAGGCTTTAAGAGTTTGTAAATGCGCGCATCTATTTACTACGCCACAGGATGTGCCTGATTATAATGCCCGGCTTTTGCCATCAATTCGACTTGGAACGTGTAGAGAATATTGCTTGCAAAGCCTTTTGGCTGCTCGATGTATTGGAGTACCAGTTGTTATTGATTTTACTCCGCAATGGGCTACTCGTAGTCTGGGGCATGAATGGAATGCATTGATAACTAAAGACGGAAAGCCTTTAAGCTTTGGTATGAATGATGAGTGCAAATTAGGTGAACATGTTGAATTAATTCCTGATAGGATACCTCCTAAAGTATATCGCCAAACTTTTGCCAAACAGAAAGAAAGTTTGGCAATGATTTGTGGTAAGGAAGAAATTCCTAATTCGCTAAAGTCGCCATGCATGAAAGATGTGACCAAAGATTATTATTCAACTACAGATATTTTGATTAAATTTAATTTTAAAGCACCAGCGCATAATCAATTTGCTTAC
This sequence comes from Bacteroides graminisolvens DSM 19988 = JCM 15093, assembly GCF_000428125.1. GTDB lineage: Bacteria > Bacteroidota > Bacteroidia > Bacteroidales > Bacteroidaceae > Bacteroides > Bacteroides graminisolvens. The sequence continues at coordinate 23,942 of NZ_ATZI01000009.1, read as the reverse complement.
CTTGCAGTGTTTAATAATCGCGATTGGATACCTGTATGTTGGGCAAAAATCAAAGACGATAGAGCCGTTTTTAGAGATTTGCACAAAGGGGTTTTATATATGCCAGGATATTATTATAACAAACAATTTATACCTTCTTCTTATCCTGTCATTATTAGCGATTCAGGGAACATACTATCAATAAAACCTAATTTTAAAAAAAGACAAAGCCTTATTCTGAAGAGAAAATATCAAACTAGCTTAGTGGATAGATCTTGTGAAGAAATGGTCGGTGGAAAATTTCAAGCCGCAAATAATCCGGCTTTTATTAATGCGGTGGATTTATTTACAATAAAAACGAAACCCGAAGCCTGTTTTCAAATTGTACAAATTAAGTCTTCACGTGCTTATAAATATTTCAGATATCTTTCTCCAAAGCATTCTATTGGCGATATTGCAGAATTAGAAGTATATGAGTCCAATTCAAAAATAAAGCTTTCTGGAAAAATAATAGGAACGACTCCGGTACTTCCAGAGTTCTGCCATGCAAATGCATTTGATGGAGATCCGCTTACTTGCTTTCGGATATATAGCAAAGTTAATAATATATGGATTGGTCTTGAATTTGATGAACCTAAACGGATAGCGAAAGTTGTTTATATACCAAAGAATGATGATAACTGCATTCGTGATGGTGAGTTATATGAGCTTTTTTATTGGGATAATAAATGGGTCTCATTGGGAAAGCAAACGGGATCAAGTGACACTTATAGGTTGATTTATAAAGATGCACCTACAAATGCTCTTTTTCTACTGCGTAATCTTACAAAAGGGACGGAGGAGCGTATCTTTACTTATGAGAATGGAAAGCAAGTTTGGTGGTGATATAAAATTGAAATGATCAATGCTGCAATTTAAAAAATATCTCTCTCACGTTCTTACATTATTGGGAATCATTCCGGTGCTTGGAGTGGTTTGCTTATCTACTCCGGAACTTCCTGTTGGGGAATTTGCGGGGCAATGGCTGTGGTTAGGTAAAGCATGTGTCTTCTTTGCTGTATGTATTCTGTTTGCTTTTACTGTTTGCTTTAAACAACCAACCTTAGAGTTGTTGCCGTTTAGTAGAATGGTAGTGTGGACGCTTATTATGCTGGGAGGAATTCAGGCTGTTTGGGGATTACGACAGATATATGGGCTGTCTTATTCCAATCATTCGCTATTTGCTGTAACTGGTTCTTTTTTTAATCCCGGACCGTATTCCGGATATTTGGCTATGGTCTTTCCTCTCTGTTTGAATGAATGGTTAGCTTTGAAAGCTAAAAAGAATAAGACATGGACAGAAGAAGCCGGCTGTTACATTGCTTTAGCTTCCATGCTTCTTATTATTTGCGTGCTTCCGTCAGGAATGAGCCGTTCGGCATGGCTAGCTGCTGCTATATCCGGTTTATGGATTTATGGCATGCATCGGAACTGGAGGGCGATGCTGAATAACTTCTGGATAAAGGATAAAAGAAAGGTTCTGTTGATTGCATCTATTAGCTTTGTGGTTCTGTTCCTGCTTCTTGGCGCTGCATTTTATCTAAAGAAAGATTCTGCCAACGGAAGGCTATTTATGTGGAAGATAAGCCTTTCAGCTATTGCAGATAAGCCTCTATTGGGTCATGGAAGAGGTAGTTTTCCTGCAACGTATGGGGTTTTTCAGGAAGCTTATTTTTCAGGAGGTGATTTTTCTCTGCAAGAAGAATTGGTTGCGGGAAGCCCTGAATATGCATTTAATGAGTATTTGCAGATAGCTGTAGAGTGGGGAATCCCTATGCTGCTATGCATAATACTAGCTTTGGCCTTTTGTCTTTGGTTTGGAGTGAAGAATGGACAACTAAGTGCTTGTGGAGGTGTCATCTCTTTGATGGTATTTTCTTTTTCATCGTATCCGTTGCAGTATCCTGCTTTCGTTATCTCTTTGCTCTTTCTGCTTATGGCTTGCCTAATTGCTAATAACAGAAAATGGATTTTGCTTGTATTTGCTCTTGTTATGGGGGGCTTAGGCTTTAGTTTGTGGTGCAATGATAAATCAGAAGCATGTCGAGAGTGGGCAAATGCTCGGATATTCTATTTATCAGGAAGTCTAAAAGAGGCACAAAAGGATTACGAAAGATTATATCCTCTGCTACGAAATAGAGCTACCTTCTTATTTGAATATGGGCACTGTTTACATAAGCAAAAAAAATATGAAGCATCGAACGTGATACTAAAGGAAGCTGCCACTTGCAGTTGCGATCCAATGATATTGAATATTATTGGGAAGAACTACCAGCAAATGAGAGAGTATGTTGAAGCTGAGAAATTCCTGATTCGTTCTACTCATTTATTGCCGGGAAGAATTTATCCTTATTATCTGTTAGCCAAGCTATATGCTGAACCTGAATTTTATCATTCGGATAAGTTGCGACAGTCGGTTGAGATAGTACTCACGAAGGAACCTAAAGTGCAATCTACTGCTGTGAAACAGATGAGAGAGGAAGCACGGAAATTGTTAGGTAATCATTGAGAGATATTAAACTTTATTAACTTGAGTTCGGGATAAGGAATTAGAAAAACAGCTCCAATTGATTCTGTTTTTCTATCTCCCATTTGATGGCAGGTTTCTTAGGAAAGAAGCTGTATGCCATGATTGCCGAGATCATATCCATCAGAAAGTTTCCCAGTCCTCTGTGTCTTGAGTGTACAGCATGTACAATGTTTTTGAGTTCGTCATTGATTGTTTCAATGACCGACCTTTTTCTAAGCAATATCTTATCTCTGAGTGGCATAAGCTTATTCTTCATATTTGATTTAATTCCTGTTACTAAGTGTATTCCATCATTGAACAATGCTTCAAAGAGCGTTTTTGAAATATACCCTTTGTCACCATATGACTTTCCGAATATGTATTTACTCAATACGTTGAATACTTCAGGGTTACGGTCATCGACGTTAGCTTTGGTCAGGCAGAAATTCAATAATTCTCCCTGATCATTACATACAAAATGCAGCTTAAATCCATACTACTAGCCCATTGTACTTTTGCCCACTTTGGCATAATCTTTGAAATATTATTACGCTTAATCCTTTTATTATGGCATACAGGAACACAAGTACTATCTACATAAGTAATTCCAGTACGCTCTCCAAAACAAAGAAGTTTAAGCATGAGTATCATAGGAACAGCTACCCGGCTTTCAAGTTCCACAAAACGATTGTAAGATACCGCAGCAGGGAAATACTCCTGAATGTGCTCTTTGATGAAAAACAGCTAATAGTGCTTGAAATTATGAAACGTACCAAAATGAAAACAAACCAGAATTGCCACTATTTCACTATCAGAAAGCTGGCAGAGACGGTTACGGCGTTTCTTACCATCCTTGATTTCTAATTGATGTTTTTGAACTTCACTCGAATATTCTTGGCGAAAATCGTCTGCAATACAGAATAGTTCAATAACTTTGCCTACGGTAATCATGGGATAATGTTACTATATCTTGTTGTTTTTGAATACCATAAAGATACAGAAAATTAACATAATTACCTATTTATTACGATGAAATCTTATCCCGAAATCAGGTAAAAATCAGATGCTTGCTTCGTATTCTGGTAGCGCTAGTTTTTCTGATAAATACGATCCTAAGAAAAATATTGTTTTTTGATTTATAAGGTAATTATTTGAAAACTTTAGATGTAGGTTATAAAATAGTAGATTTTTGTTATGATGATAATAGAATCATAATGAATTTGGACGATGAAATTTAATTTGCTTATTTAAGATTAGATGGATTAATTTAATACCGTCCTAAAAAAAAGTGCTAGACATCTATCCATTTCTGATAAAAAATATTATCTTTGTGACAAAATAAATAACTGACATTTTTTGCACTTAAATTAAAGTGAGAATGAACTGCTGTAATAAAATTATTATGATATGGGCATCTGCAATTATAGCAGTGTCATTATTTTGGGGAACTACAATATACAATAATGGAATTCAAGGTAAAATAAAATTAAAAAATGTAGCTATACAAACGCTGAAAGAGGTTGGTGAACTGGCTGTCAATAAGGAGTTCGAGAAACTAGGGCTTTCTTATAGCCGTTGGAGAGCTAAGGCAAAACATATAAAACGCTTGGCAATTACTGAAAATGGGAAATTTGAAATATTGGTTGATTCATTGAAAGAAACTCAAGGTTTATATTCTTTGGAGGCGATAGGATATAAAGCAGATGTGCTAAATTGCTACGGCAAGTTTCCCTTGAAAGACATTCTGTTTAATTGGAAGAAAAGAATGACAGGCAATTACGGAGAAGTAAAACATGCATTGTCTTTAGAAATAACTCCTTTGGGGACAACTCATTTGCAAAAATATTCATGTGGAGACACTACTATTTTTTCTGTTCAGAACAAATTAGCCTCATACTATTTAGATGAGATGTACACAATGACATTGAATGTTTTTCTGCAATCCACTTTTTGGGACTGTATCAATTGGACCGCTCCTTTACTTCTATTCTTGTCTTTACTTTTGTTTTTTATGGTTTTGGGATTAATTATGTGGGTCATAAATAAAATTAGAAAAGACACAAAAACTGTAGAGGTTTTACCTCCGACTACTTATAAGTTCGGAAACTATACTTTTGATACGATACAACATCGATTATCTTATAAGGAAGAGGAGCTATCTTGTACTCCTCAAGCTGCAAGATTGTTATTAGCTTTTGCTGGAGCTCCTGATTATCTTCTTACTAATGACAAAATAGCGATGGCTTGTGGCTGGTCTCTGGATGATGATGGTATAAACGAACGTCGTAGAAAAGCTATTAATCTGTTACGTAAGTTGTTTGAGGCAGATGATTCAGTTACAATTATCGCTTTGTCTTCTAAAAAAGCTTATCAGATTGTTATATACAATAAATGATGTGTATTTGATTATCTGGAAAGGCGTGAAGTTTATTTCACGCCTTTTTCACGTTTATTTCACGCTATAATTGTCTTCATATTAGAAGTGTCTTTCTATATTTGCTTCTATAAAACAATAAAAATAGCTTATGAAAAACGAAATTAAATTATTTGGAATAGCCGTAACTCTAATTGTTGCATCATTTTGTTATACTCAAGTTTATAGTCCCCGAAAACTAGATAATTTGTTATTGGAAAATATTGATGCATTAGCGGCTGGTGAAGGTAGCGTGGGAGGAGAGTGTATAGGTGCTGGTTCTATTATATGTCCATTTAATAATGAAGGAGTTGCTCATGTACGCATTTATTATAGTTCTTTTTATTAGTCTGCTCTCCTTTTCATCTTGCAACCAGACATTTGTGGAGAATAGTATAACTTATAATGATTTTCTGAAAACAGTTCATTTGAAGGCAAGCCATATTACATTAGACTCGGTTCTGTTTAGTTGTCCCTTTCGTATGCAGATACATAACGATAAAGCGATAATAATGGATTTGCATGGAGTTGATTACTCCTTTCACGTTTTTCAATATTTGTCATCCTTTGGCAAACGAGGGGGACTCCTCAAGAAATGCTTTCAGCAGAGAATTTTTTATTTGACAAGCAAAGGGTATGGGCTTTGGATGCAGGTAAGTCACAATTAATTAGCTTTGAGTTCGCTTTAACTAATGATTCGCTGCTTTATCAAGAAGCAGTGAACCTTGATAAAGATTTGCTTTGTGCTTTAGACTTTGCTCAATATAATGATTCTACTTTTATTATTTCTGACTATTCAGGTGATAATCGTTTTTGTTGGGTAAATGCAAAAGGGCAAATGATTGCTAATACAGGCTCTATTCCGACTTTAAATGATGCTGCCTTACAGAATGCACGCCCAGCGTTAGCGCTGACATGGCGTAGTTTTATTGATTATAATCCTAAAAATGGAGTGTTGGCTTCAGTTACCCAACTTGGTGAGGTCCTTGAGATTTATAACTTGAAAGATAGTACTCGTATTGTGTGTGTTGGAGCAAGTGGTGAACCTGAGTTCTAAATATCATAAGGCTATGAGCTTCCAACTGGCATAATGGGCTTTAGTGATGTTCAGGTAGCTGAAAATGCTATTTATGCCGTTTTTCATGGACGTTCTTTTAAAGAGATTGTTAAGAGTGCGCAAGCAGGAGTTGATCTGCCGGATGATGGTCAATTTATTTATGTTTTTAATCTTAAAGGGGATCCTATATGCAAATACGTATTGGACGATTATATATATGGTATTTTTGTAGATGAAAAAAAGTATTATTGTTGCTGTAGGTGTGAATAGGGATGAACTGATAATACAATATAATATATAGAGAAAGGAGGTTGATTTAGCATTACAATTCTATTTTATTTAGCATTTTTGCTTTCCGTTGAAAGGATATAAACGGCTTATTTATTATATTTTAAACATTTAAAAATAATGGAAAATGAAAAAGGTTATAGTACAAGTTTTTGTGATAGCGTTTGTTGGATTTGTAGGGTATAACGTTTATTCTTCGCAAAATAATGAGAATATGCCCAGTTTGATGTTAGCTAATGTTGAGGCATTAGCTAATAATACAGAACAAGCCACTGAATGTTCTGGATGTAATTCTCCATGGAATGGGATTTGTAAAGTGTTTGCCTGGGGTGGATGCTTAGGTTATCGTTATCTTTAATATCATAATATACAATGAAAAAGTACGGTCTAGTTATTTTGTTAGTTGCTCTCGTGGCCTCCATATCATCATATTTATATTTAAATCATGAGAAAGCAGATGTCGCTTTGGATTTGATTAATATTGAAGCCCTAGCAACTCCAGAAGTTGAAGTTGGTTTTTGTATCTATATGCCTAAGATATGTATTAGGTTTACTGATGATAATACATTTATATGGGGGTATCGTCAATATTAATATTTTATTTTGTGAAAGTGGCAATAGCTACTTTCACAAAAATATATGCCATCTATAAAATAAAATTCGTCCAAGGAATACTAAATATTTAGTAAATGGTTGTCTTAGAAGTATTCATATAAACTATATAATGCTATTATTACAGTCGCTTTCCAAAGAAAATTTTATAGGGTTGTGAAATAGGTGCTCGCTGAGGAGTAACGGTTATGCTTAATCAGTAGCTAAGATATTCTAACTGAGTAGTAATTTGAAGAATTCAGGAAGTTATTTTACAGAATTGAGAAGGCATTTTTTGTCTGATAATATTATCGATATTATAATTGATACTATGGGCGTCTATAGAAAACCTATTTATATTATAGAGCTATTATTAAACTAAAAAGTTGCAAATTTTGTAGCCTATCGCATTTGTATATCTATAAGTGCTTTTATTTGCTTTGTTTAAATTTATTATATTTGTAATTAAGAAAGAAAAAGATACTTCATTTTAGTGAGGTTAATAATGATAATTTACGTATGAAAACAATAATAATTTTACTATTTATGGCATTATTTTGCTCTTGTAACAAGAATAAAACAATTGATATTGAATCTTTATTTCCGCAAACAAGAAATTTGCATTATAAGCAAAAAAAATATTCGGATCTTATTATGGGACGTATTTCTGATATACACCTCGTTAACAACAAGCTTTTTATGATGGAGGAAAATGGCGATAGCTGTTTTCATATTATTGACATGGTGGAGGATCGATATGTGGGAGGGTTTGGAAAGAAAGGACAGGGCCCAGATGAGTTCTTACAACCTTATCATTTCCAGTATTACTCGGACTCGATACTCGCAGTCTTTGATTTATGGAAAGGTTCTTTAATAGGTCTTAAAGCGAATAGTGTATCTCTAGGTTATTTGCAAAATTATAACATCATGCGCTTGGATTCAGTAATGTGTCATTCTTTTGTAGCAACAAAATATAATACTTATATCGCAATGGGTGGCTACAAAGATTGTTTATTTAGGATGCTTGATCCTAAAGGGCATCGAATTAATGATTTTTTTGAATATCCTTATAAGGATGAATATGAAAAAAGTTTATCTAATCGGTTGAGGGCTATGGCGTACCAGGGAAAGGTGCTGACTAATCCTTCAATGGATAAGCTGGTATTTGCTGTTTCATATTCTCCAATTATATCTTTTTATCAAATTACTCCTCGGTCATTAAAACTGCTTGCTTCAATCATTAGTGCTTATCCAGAATATAAGCCGGAGGAAACATCGAATTCCATGTCTGCTGCAATGAGCCGTAATAATAAAATAGGTTATATTGATGTTTATACAACAGAGCAGTATGTATATGCGTTATATTCAGGTAAGACGATTAAAGATGCCGCCTCAGGGGCTTTTGAATCTAATCAGGTTTTAGTCTTTGATTGGTCTGGAAATCCAGTGACTAAATATGCTTTAGATATATTTGTAACTGAAATTTGTATTTCGCCAGACGATGCAGTTCTGTATGCAATATCAAATAAACCAGATCCTGAATTAATCTATTTTAATTTGAAATCTAACTAGTTTTTATTTTTTGGTAAGCATAGTAAATTTTGAAGTAAAGATATTACGCGATTGAGGTACGTCTACTTAGCGTGAAGGAGGTATTATATAATATTATAATGAACAGAAATTATTTATCAAGTGAATATTTAGTGGTAATAAATATTTATTTTAATGTCTATCTTTTATTCGATATGGAGGAGAATATCCTCGTAAAACTGAAACGAAAATATCAGATTTTGAAAATGCTAATTTATATGCATCGGGTATTACAGTAAAAAAAGATGGCTCAATGTTAGCACTTGCAACATATACTGCTGGAATGATTGATGTCTATTCGATAAAAAATAATTCTATTATATTAACTTGGAATTATCATGAGTTTTTGCCAGAGCATCTTTACATTATTGAAATGGGAGAAACTTTTAGAGCAGCTATTACTGATGAAACTAGATATGGGTATGCGGATATAGAGTCAACTGATAAATTGGTTTATGCACTCTATTCTGGTAGAAAAGTTAAAGAAAAAGATTATAGCTTTGGTAGTATAATACGTATCTTCGATTGGAATGGATCTATTGGATTAGAATTACACTCGGATATAAATTTGAGAAGAATTACTGTTAGTGAAGATAATCAATATATATATGCTATTGCTAAAGACAAGGACGATCTTACCTGTGTTGTCGTATTTTATATTGGAGATATTATTAAGGATTTAATATAACTTTATTATCAATACAGTTGTGCTTAATAGCTGATTTTGTACGTTTTTTCAAATGTGACGTAAATGTGACGATATTTTTTTTGCTCTTTAAAGACTAAATTGCTATGTTTGAATGATTAAAATTTCTGATATGTTTTTTGATGAAAAATACTGAAATGAAAAACTACTAAATATGAAACGAAAAGAAACCTGTTTGTGCCTTTGTTTACTAATGATTTTATTCATTGCTTGTTCCGGTGAAAAGAAAAAAGAAGCCTCCGAAAAAGGAGTGGAAACGGTGTTGCCTGATATTAAAAACGAAGTTACCGTCATCCCATTGCGTAAGCAGGTTTTTAATCACGAGTTAGTAAGTAATGGGAAGGTGGCTGCTCTGGGTTTTGCTGATCTTCGCTTCCAAACGGCTGAAGTGATTGTACATATCTGGGTGAAGAATGGCGATAAAGTGCGCAAAGGACAGAAGCTGGCTGAACTGGATAAATTTCGATTGGGCAATAAACTGTTACAGGCAAAGAATGCACTCGAAAAAGCACGCTTGGAGTTGCAAGACGTACTCATTGGACAGGGGTATGCAGCGAAGGATTTCGAGAAGGTACCGGACGCAACTATGAAGTTGGCAAAGGTAAAGAGTGGATATGATCAGAGTAAGGCTGATTATGATTTGGCATTGTACGAAGAACAACATGCTACGTTAGTTGCTCCTTTTGATGGAACTGTGGCTAATCTTTTTTCTAAACCAATGAATGTAGCAAGTACTGCCAATGTGTTTTGCACACTGATGGATACCCGGAGTATGGAGGTGGATTTCTCCGTACTGGAAAGTGAACTGCCGCTGTTAAAGAAAGGAGATAAAGTGCAGATAACTCCTTTTGCAGATGTATCTGCCCTGCATGAAGGAAGCATTGCGGAGATTAATCCATTGGTGGATGACAAGGGAATGGTAAAGGTTAGGGCGCGAGTAAATGGCAATGCCAAACTTTTCAATGGAATGAATGTGAGGGTGAGTGTGCACCGTTCACTAGGCGAGCAATTGGTGATTCCGAAGAGCGCTGTTGTACTTCGTTCGAGCAAACAGGTAGTCTTTACGCTAAAAGATGGGAAAGCTATGTGGAACTATATACATACGGCTTTGGAGAACGCCGACAGTTATAGTATTGCAGACGGATTGAATGAGGGAGATACGGTGATCGTAACCGGAAACATAAATTTGGCTCACGAAGCACCTGTTTCTGTTGTTAAAAACCTACAGACCGGACGCAAATGATAAAATTCTTAATACAACGCCCTATTGCAGTACTGATGGCGTTTACAGCCTGCTTTATACTCGGTTTGGTAACATACTTCACCTTGCCGGTTTCTTTGTTGCCCGACATATCTATACCCGAAATTACAGTGCAGGTGGCAGTACCCAATACGTCTGCCCGTGAATTGGAGAATACTGTAGTGAAGCCTATTCGTCAACAGTTGATTCAAATAGCGCGACTGAAAGATATGACTAGCGAAACACGTGATGGCGCAGGCATTATAAGGCTTAGTTTTGAGCATGGTACCAATACTGATTTAGCTTTTATTGAGGTGAATGAGAAGATTGACGCGGCAATGAACTATCTTCCCAAAGATACGGATCGCCCGAAAGTGGTAAAGGCTAGTGCTACGGATATACCGGTGCTGTATCTGAACTTAACCTTGAAGAGTGACAGTGCTTATACCCAAACGGATGAAAAGGCATTTCTCAACCTGTGTGAATTCGCTGAATCGGTAATCAAGCGCCGGATAGAACAGTTACCGGAAGTGTCGATGGTGGATGTTAGTGGATTGCTGCAAAGGCAGTTGCAGATAGTGCCGGATATGAGTAAAATGGCAATGCTGGGATTGTCTATTGAAAATATTGAAGCGGCACTGGAGCGAAATAATATTGAACCGGGAAGCATGACGGTGCGTGATGGTTATTATGAATATAACATCAAGTTTTCAACTCTTCTTCGCACTGCGCAGGATGTAGAGAATATCTATATCCGAAAGGAAGGCCGCATTATACAGCTTAAGGAGTTCTGTAACGTAAGCATTGTACCGGAAAAAGAGAAGGGAATCTCTGTCTCTAATGGGAAACGGGCTGTGACATTGGCTATCATCAAGCAGGCTGATGAAAACATGGATCAGATGAAAGCTTCGTTGACGAGAACTACGGATTATTTTGCCCGCATATACCCCGATATTGAATTTAGCGTGAGTCGCAACCAAACGGAATTGCTGGATTATACAATCTCTAACTTGCAGCAAAACTTATCTCTTGGGTTTCTATTTATCTGCATTGTGGCTGTATTGTTTCTAGGCGATGTGAAATCTCCTTTTATTATTGGACTGAGTATGGTGGTGTCCATCGTAATCAGCTTTTTGTTTTTCTATCTATGCAACATGTCTTTGAATATAATCTCTTTGTCGGGTTTGATACTGGCATTGGGTATGATGATAGACAGCTCTATTATTGTAACGGAGAATATATCGCAATATCGTGAGCGGGGCTATTCGTTGAGAAGGGCTTGCATAACCGGTACTTCTGAGGTTATTACACCTATGTTGAGTTCCTCCTTAACTACTATTGCGGTGTTTGTGCCGTTAATTTTTATGAGCGGCATTGCAGGGGCAATCTTTTTTGATCAGGCATTTTCAGTTACTGTGGGATTGATCGTTTCTTATTTTACGGGAATTATGTTGCTGCCGGTGCTGTATATGTTGGTGTATGGTATGGGGATACGAAGGTTTAATTGGAAGATAAATAATCCGTTAAAGGAGCATACTCTTGATGCTTTTTATGATCGATGGTGTGATTGGGTTTTTGCGCATAAAACTATTACGGCAGTGTTTTGCATCGTCTCCATACCTCTTTGTGTCGCTTTGTTTTTCTTTATAGATAAGGAGAGAATGCCTAAAATTGATGAGAACGAATTGGTGGTGCGTGTGGAGTGGAACGAAAATATTCATATTGACGAAAACAGAAAGAGGGTAGATGGGCTGTTTCGTGAAATGAAAGATAAGACGGTGGAGCAAACAGCATCCATTGGGCAACAAGATTTTATCCTCAACAGAGAACAAGAACTATCGGCATCTGAGGCTGAATTATACTTTAAAACGGCTGATCCCAAAGAAATTGAGCCTTTACAAAAAGAAGTGTATAAGGTATTAAAGCAGCAATATCCGTTAGCGGTGATCTCTTTTTCGCCTCCTGAAACGGTGTTTGAGAAGCTTTTTACAACCAATGAGGCGGATGTTGTGGCTGAACTTTATGCTCGGAATAAAGAGAAGGCTCCGGCTGCCGGTGAAGTGCGCAAATTGGAAGAACGTTTTGCCGGTAAAACCGGTGTGGCTCCCACAGGCATTGCTTTTGAAAATCAGTTGAATATTCGCATCAGCCATGAGAAATTGCTTTTGTATGGGGTATCTAATGATGAACTCTATCGGGAACTGAAGACTATCTTTAAAGAAAATAGTGTTGCTATGCTGCATTCTTATCAGCAGTATCTGCCTATTAATATTGTAGGAAGTGAGAAAACAGTAAATAGGGTGCTGCAAGAAACACTTATACGCACAACGCCTGATAAAGATGGGGCTGTGAATTATATCCCGCTCCGCGAACTGATTACGGTTACTCCGGCTGAAGACTTTAAAAGCATTACAGCAGGTAAAAACGGAGAATACATCCCTTTTCGGTTTTATGATGTGAAGGCTCCCGAAACGTTAATGGCGAAAGCAAAGCAAGTGGTAGGAGAGTCGGATGATTGGGATATGGCTTTTTCGGGTAGCTTTTTCTCGAATAAAAAAATGTTGGATGAATTGGTGATCATTCTGTTTGTTTCCATTTTACTGATGTATTTCATTCTGGCGGCTCAGTTCGAGAGTTTCGTGCAACCGTTGATCGTGTTGCTTGAAATTCCCATTGATGTAGCCTTTGCGTTATTGCTGCTTTGGGTGTGCGGGCATACGCTAAATTTAATGTCGGCCATTGGCTTGATTGTGACTTGCGGTATTATCATTAATGACTCTATTCTGAAATTGGATGCGATTAATGAATTACGGAAAGCGGGTACTCCCTTACTTGAAGCGATTCACGAAGCAGGGAGACGTCGATTGCGCCCTATCATCATGACTTCGCTGACTACCATTTTTGCCATGGTGCCACTGCTCTTTTCTTATGATATGGGGTCGGAATTGCAAAAACCTCTATCTATAGCTATGATAGGAACCATGGCGATTGGTACATTGGTGAGCTTGTTTGTCATTCCGCTGGTCTATTGGTCTATTTACAGAGATAGAAGTGCCATATCAAGAATCAAAAAATAAACTACTATGAATTTTCATATTATGATGAGAAGGAATTTCTTACGTTTCGCTATTTGCTTGAATTTAGGGTGTGTATTTGTACCTTTTCTTTTTGCTCAGACGAAAATAGTCTTAGACTTGCAACGAACAATTGAACTGGCAAATGATAGTTCACTGGAAGCTTTTCGTGTCCGGAATCTTTATCTGTCAGGTTATTGGGAATATCGTACTTATAAGGCAAACCGCCTTCCTAGCATCACTCTGAATGCTACGCCGGCCGAATATAATAGGGCTATTACGCAACGGTATGACTCGGAAAATGATGTGGATGTGTATCGTAGCCAGCAATCATATTTTGCGTATGGTAACTTATCTGTTAAGCAGAATCTTGATTGGACGGGAGGTACTTTCTATGTGAATTCTAATCTTAGTTATATCCGTAGTTTTGGAGCCACGGATGCTACGCAATTTACCAGTGTGCCTTTAAGAATAGGTTACTCGCAGAGTTTGTTGGGTTATAATGCTTTTAAGTGGGAAAAACGCATTGAGCCTTTGAAATATGAGAAAGTAAAGAAACAGCTTATATATAATATGGAAGCCGTCTCCGAGCAAGCTACTACTTATTTCTTTGCTTTGGCAATGGCGGATGCCAAGTACAAATTAGCGCAGGATATTGTTGCCTCTAGTGATACTCTTTATCGGATGGGTATGCAACGCCATAAGATTGCGGCTATCTCTCAAGCGGATCTGTTAACGTTGAAACTTGATTTGGTGAATGCTCGTAATACTTTGCAGAATATAGCCATTTCTCGTAAACGAGCGATGTTTGCGTTGGCTTCATATTTAGGTATGGACAAGAACACGGAGATCCAGTTAGATCTTCCCGGACGTCCGCACGAGATTTCTATTATGGTAGACAAGGCGCTTAATTTGGCAAAGGAGAACAATCCTAGTTTTTTGGAGTGGAAGCAGAATGTATTGGAGGCACAACAGGCGTTGGATAAAGCAAAAAAAGAGTCTCGTTTGAACGCTAGTTTTGATGCTAGTGTCGGTTATAATCAGGTAGCGGATAATTTAAGTGATGCATATCGTAGACCTATGCAACAAGAACTGGTATCGGTTAGCTTCAGTATTCCATTATTGGACTGGGGGGTCAGTAAGGGTAAACGTAACATGGCACATAATAACTTGGAAGTTGTGAAAACGTCTTCACGTCAGGGTGAACTTACTCTTGAAGAGGAGGTGATTATGACGGTTAATGACTTTAATATCCAGCAAAGTCTCATTGCAAGTGCGGAGGAAGCTCTGGACTTGTCTATTCTAGCTTATAACGAAACTCGTCAACGCTTTGTGATTGGAAAGACAGACATCAATAGTCTCACGCTATCACTGAATAGGCAGCAGGAAGCTCAGCAGAATTATATATCCGCTTTACAAAACTATTGGTTGAATTATTATAAGATAAGGAAGTTAACGTTGCATGACTTTGCTTCCGGCTTTTCTCTCTCCGAAAAGTTTGATTATAATTTAAACTCTCGGTGGTGATTCATCTATTTAGGTATTTTGATTGGGAATTGGCACTCAATGAGTGATGTTAATGTTTTATTAAAGAAGTATTGATGACTAATAATAAAAGAACTGTTTCGTCTTTTACGATAATTGTAGCATTTATTTGTGTTGCATTGCTGGGATTGGCACTGATACCTCTACTGCCTGTTAAGTTGAATCCTTCACGAACGTTACCGGGTTTCACGGTGCAATTCGGTATGGCAGGTACATCCTCTCGTGTCGTAGAAATGGAAGCTACAGCCAAGCTTGAGGCGATGCTGGCCCGTATTAAGGGCATAAAATACATCAATTCTAATTCGGGTAATGGATGGGGGCGGATCACAGTTGAACTGGATAAGCATGTTGATGTAGATGCAGCACGCTTTGAAGCCTCTACTATTATCAGGCAAACGTGGGCGCAATTGCCTCAAGGGGTTAGTTATCCGTACATTCGAATGAAGCAACCTGATGAAGATGCTTCGCGTCCATTTATGTCGTTTACTCTAAATGCTCCGTCGACTCCGATATTGATTCAGCAATATGCGGAAGACCACATAAAAACACGCTTGGCACAGATACCGGGTGTTTATCAAATTGAATTGAATGGAGCTACTCCTATGGAATGGAGGCTGGAATATAACAGTGATCAGCTTTCTCGTTTGGGAATAACGATTGCAGATATTCGACAAGCTATTTACCGTTATTATCAAAAGTCTTTTTTAGGAACGTATGACACTGAAACGCTTCCGGGGAATAAACAATGGATACGGTTGGCTTTAGTGCCCGAACATGATGGATCATCCTTTGACGCGTCTCAAATCCAGGTTTCTTATTCAGAGGGTAAGCTGATACGGCTCGATGAATTGGTAACGGTAGAACGAGTAGAGGAGGCTCCACAAAGCTATTTTCGCATCAACGGATTAAATTCTATTTATCTGTCTATTACAGCAGAAGAAACAGCTAATCAATTGCAATTAAGTAATTCAATCATGCAGAAGATGCACGAGATAGAGCGTGTTTTGCCCGCAGGATATGAGATTCATACAAGTTACGATGCTACCGAATTTATTCGTGCAGAGCTGGATAAGATTTATTTTCGTACGGGACTTACTGTTTTAATTTTATTGGCGTTCGTTCTGATGATTACTTTGAATTTGCGCTATCTGTTTCTTATTATCACCAGCTTAAGTGTCAATATTGCCATCGCTATTATTTTTTATTATTTCTTTGGACTGGAGATGCAACTCTACTCGTTAGCCGGTATCACTGTTTCACTCAATTTGGTGATTGATAACACTATTGTGATGGCTGATCACATCTTGCATCGCCGTAATCTGAAAGCTTTTATCTCTGTATTAGCAGCCACACTTACTACCATGGGTGCCTTGATCATTATCTTCTTTTTGGATGAAAAAATACGGCTGAATCTTCAAGATTTTGCAGCGGTTGTGATCGTTAATCTGTCAGTCTCGCTTTTTGTCGCTTTATTCTTTGTTCCGGCTATGATTGATAAGATTCATCTTGAAAAGAACCATTCTCGTACCTTCTTAGCTCGACGACTTCCTTTTTTTCGACGAAACTCTTTATTGGTGAAACGGATTATTGTGCATTTTACTCGGATCTATAGTATGCTGATACGATTCTTATGTCGCTGGAAGATGACTGTTTGCTTAATTCTTATTCTACTTTTCGGACTGCCGCTGTTCTTACTTCCCGAAAAAATAGAGGGAGAGGGGAAAATGGCGGAAGTATACAATAAAACGATTGGGAGTATCTTTTATAAGGAGACTGTAAAACCTGTTACCGATAAATACTTGGGAGGTAGTTTAAGATTGTTTGCTCAAAAAGTATACGAAGGTAGTTACTTTACCCGGAACGAAGAAGTTGTATTGTATGCCAATGCGAACTTGCCCAATGGCAGCACGCTTGAACAGATGAACACGCTGATGAAAAGAATGGAAACTTATCTGAGTGAGTTTAAAGACATTAAACAGTTTCAGACATCCATATTCAGTGCACAAAGGGCTACTATTAGTATTTACTTTGACAAGGAACATCAAAATAGTGGTTTCCCGTATACACTGAAAGCAAATATTATCAGTAAGGCCCTTGAATTGGGAGGTGGAAGTTGGGGAGTATACGGACTGCAAGATCAGGGCTTTAGCAATGATGTGCGTGAAGGGGCGGGCTCATTTAGAGTAAAGATGTATGGCTATAATTATGATGAATTGTACCATTGGGGAGAGAACTTGAAAGAAAGGCTCTTGGAGCATCGAAGGATAAAAGAGGTGCTCATTAACTCCGAATTCTCTTGGTGGAAAGATGACTATCAGGAATTCTTTTTTGACTTGAACAAAGCGAAAATGGCGCAACAAGATCTTCAGGCCAGTACATTGTTTGATGCAATCAGCCCTATATTTGGCAAGAACATAGAGTGTGGCTCAGTGGTAACTGATAATGGAATAGAGCAAATAAAGCTATCTTCTCGTCAGTCTGATGAATATGACATTTGGGCTATGCAAAATTATCCTTATGGAGATGAAGCTCAATGGTATAAGCTTTCGGAGCTGGCAGATATTGGTAAAGGACAGATGCCTCAGGAGATAGCCAAAGAAAACCAACAATATAGATTGTGCCTTCAATACGAATACATTGGCTCGTCTGAACAGGGGAATAAGATTTTGAAGAAAGATTTGGAAGAATTTAATAAAGAACTTCCGATGGGATACAGTGCCGAGTCGGATAGTAATGCTTGGTCATGGGGAAAGAAGGAAAATAAACAGTACTTTCTATTGTTGGTGGTTATTGCCATTATTTTTTTCATAACCAGTATCTTGTTTAACTCTTTGAAACAGCCGTTAATCATTCTCTTTATTATACCCATTTCATATATCGGTGTATTTCTCACTTTCTATTGGTTCAAATTAAACTTTGATCAGGGAGGTTTTGCTTCATTTATTCTTTTGTGTGGCATTACGGTAAATGCAAGTATTTATGTACTCAATGAATACAATGGTATTCGTCGGCAGCATCCGTCTATGAAAGCCTTACATGCATATACCAAAGCATGGAATGCCAAGGCGACTCCCATTTTTCTCACGGTTCTCTCTACTATACTTGGTTTTATACCGTTTATGGTGGGTGCAGAAAAAGAAGCCTTTTGGTTTCCTCTTGCTGCAGGCACTATTGGAGGATTAGTGATGTCTGTGGTGGGTGTATTCCTGTTTTTGCCAGTTTTTACCCTTGCTAAAAAAGAGGTAAGGGCCTCGAAATAGCGAACTCTTACTCTTTATCCAGATGCAAGTTATATACTTATGTCACAATGAATGTAAATTTGTCAGGCTTTGTCGTTAACCGCTGTTAATCGGTTCATACTCAATGTTAAAAGAGAACAAAAAAAGGTGACAAAGAGAATAAGAGAACGAATTTTGTCGTTATTTTAACGTCGGCAATGTTAAAAACGAATTTAATATTAACAATCTAAATAACGAATAATATGAAACAGACAACCAGAAAAATCCTCGGAGTCGGAGCGATAGTTCTTTTGAGTTCGGGAGTGGCAGGAATCACTACTTACACCATGTTGAGGCCGGAAATCAGGCCCTTGACTTACGATGAAATGTTTCAGCAAAACCCAAACTCTCGTTTGGCAGCCTATAATGCCATAGGAGGACAACCCGTTGATCTCACGGCGGCAGCCGAAACCTCTGTTCATGCGGTTGTACATATTAAATCGACTCAATTGTCGAAAGTGACAACAGTGCAACAAGCCCCCGATTTATTCGATTTCTTTTTCGGTGACGGAGCAACCGGTCGCCAGCGTCAAATGCAAACACAGCCTAGAGTTGGCTATGGATCGGGTGTGATTATTTCCAAAGACGGTTATATCGTAACTAATAATCACGTCATTGAAGGTGCCGATGAAATTAGTGTGAAGCTGAATGATAATCGCGAATTCAAAGGGAGAATTATAGGTGCTGACCCCGCTACTGACTTGGCTTTGATTAAGATAGAAGGAGACGAATTCCCAACACTTGCAGTGGGTAACTCTGATGAACTGAAAATTGGAGAATGGGTATTGGCAGTGGGAAATCCTTTCAACCTTACTTCTACGGTTACTGCCGGTATTGTGAGTGCCAAGGCTCGTATGTTGGGTGTTTACAGCGGTGGTGTTGAGTCGTTTATTCAAACGGATGCGGCTATTAATCAAGGTAATAGTGGTGGTGCATTAGTAAATACCAAAGGTGAATTGGTGGGAATCAATGCGGTTCTCTCTTCTCCAACAGGTGCTTATGCAGGCTACGGATTCGCCATTCCGTCAAGCATTATGACTAAAGTCGTATCTGATTTGAAACAATATGGAACCGTTCAGCGCGCGTTGCTTGGTATAAAGGGACGTTCATTGAGCGATGAACAATTAAGTGATGAAGCGACTAAAAAAGCAAAAGAACTAGGCGTTGTTGACGGTGTGTTTGTTGCTGAGGTTGTTGAAGGTGGTTCTGCTGCCGGTGCAGGAATCAAAGTGGATGATGTTATTATAGGAATTGACGGACATAAGGTTCGGAATATGGCTGAACTGCAAGGCGAATTGGCAAAACATCGTCCGGGCGACAAGGTTAGCGTGAAGGTTATTCGCGAAAAGAAAGAAAAAACAATCGTGGTTACATTGAAAAATGAGCAAGGCACTACGAAAGTGATGAAGAATGCCGGACTCGATATTTTGGGCGCTGCCTTTAATGAAGTGTCGCCGGAGTTGAAAAAACAACTCAACTTAGGTTATGGAATTCAGGTTACAGGAGTTTCGGCTGGCAAAATGGCAGATGCGGGAATCAGAAAAGGCTTTATTATACTGAAAGCCAATGGACAGATTATGAATTCGGTTAGTGATTTGGAAGAAGCGTTTAAGTCGGCCACCAAATCCCCCGAACAAGTATTGTTCTTAACAGGAATGTTCCCCTCAGGAAAAAGAGCTAATTATGCGGTCGACTTAAGTCAAGAGTAGCATGATATTAAGGTAAGAAGATTGAATTTTAGCTAACATTGATGAAAAAAGAGCGTTGACAGTCAACATGTCGACGCTCTTTTTGTTCTTTAGATAATAGGAATGAGCAAAAAGTTACTTCATATTTTTCAGTATAAGAATAATTTGTTGTACCTTTGCGCACCAAAATGTGTTTTTTAGAAGGATGAGACAATTAAAGATTACAAAAAGTATCACTAACAGAGAGAGTGCTTCTCTTGACAAATATCTGCAGGAAATTGGTCGTGAAGACTTGATTACTGTGGAAGAAGAGGTAGAGCTCGCTCAACGCATTCGAAAAGGTGATCGCGTGGCATTAGAGAAACTGACAAGAGCCAATTTGCGTTTCGTCGTTTCTGTAGCAAAACAGTACCAAAACCAAGGTTTGAGTTTGCCCGACTTGATTAATGAGGGTAATTTAGGACTGATTAAAGCTGCTGAGAAATTTGATGAAACACGTGGTTTTAAGTTTATCAGCTATGCTGTGTGGTGGATTCGTCAATCAATTCTACAGGCTTTGGCCGAGCAATCGCGTATTGTACGCCTTCCCTTGAATCAGGTAGGTTCGCTGAATAAAATCAGCAAAGCTTTCTCTAAATTCGAGCAGGAAAATGAACGCAGGCCGTCACCTGAAGAACTGGCAGACGAGTTGGATATCCCTGTTGATAAGATCTCTGATACATTGAAAGTATCTGGCCGTCATATATCGGTAGATGCTCCCTTTGTTGAAGGAGAAGACAACAGCCTCCTGGATGTGTTGATCAACGATGATTCGCCCATGGCTGACCGCTCTCTGGTAAATGAGTCTCTTGCGAGGGAAATTGATAGAGCACTTTCTACGTTAACCGATAGGGAAAAGGATATTATACAAATGTTCTTTGGTATCGGACAACAGGAAATGACACTGGAAGAAATCGGCGATAAATTCGGGTTAACCCGTGAACGTGTTCGTCAGATTAAAGAAAAAGCTATTAGAAGATTAAGACAAGGTAATCGTAGCACGTTGCTCAAATCTTATTTAGGATAAATAAGAATATCAGTTTCTGACATTTAAAGGTTTACTAAACCGGTTTGGCCGTCAAGGCTGAACCGGTTTTTTCTTTTGTATCTGTTATTTCTAGTGCATTTTGTATCTTGGTTTGAAGTGAATGTTTATCTTTGTAACGGACTTTTAAAATAATATAGTATGAAATTTGCGAAAATAACGCTGTCGCTTATATTGGCGTTTGTTGTTTGTTCGGCTTTCTCATTTAAAAAAGCAAAGAAAGAGGTGTATGCGTTTGGAGTTTCGGCTTCATTTACTGATACTGTAGTGTATTATACTGAAATTCAATTGCTTGATAGTGTTCAACTCGACAAAAACGGCTTCTTGCCTCAAAGGGATTTGTATAGTTATCAGTTGAAGAATTATTTGGAGCTGGAGAAAAATCTCTCTAACCGCACCTGTATGATTTACTTCTCAGAAAACAAAGTAAAGTTAAACAAAGAGATGGCTAAAATCGTTAGTCAATATAAAAAGAACAAATCAGTTACGCTTCGGGAAGTTAAAACGACAGAATTCAGTTTTAAAAAGCCTATTGTGTCTGAATAAAATAGCTCTCTTTTATGACTGGTAAACTGAAAAAGCTGATTTTGGCAGTGCTAACTGTAATTACAGTAACTACTGTGCTAGTGGCTTGTAATCACAATGATGAACCCGATCCTGTTCAGGAAGAAGATTTAAGAACTGTATTGGTTTATATTGCTGCTGACAACTCCCTTACATCCTTTGCCGCTGATGATGTTGCTGAAATGGTATCTGGCTTTGCTGCTGTAGACGCCGATAAAAATAATTTGCTGGTATATGTTGATACGCAAAGTGCAAAACCTCTTTTGTATCAGATAAGTAAAGATAGCAAAGGGGCAGTCGTTAAGAATATTTTGCATGAATACGAAGAGCAAAATTCTGTTTACCCTACTGTGATGGCCGAGGTTTACAACCGTGTATTTTCCGCTTTCCCTGCTAAAAGCTACGGATTGGTTCTTTGGTCACACGGCGATGGATGGTTACCATCTCCTGCCAATATTAGTGCGAGCAAGGCCTCTACCCGTTGGTTCGGACAGGATGGAACTTCTTATATGGATATCTCAAGTCTGAATACCGCTTTAAATAGTGCTCCTCATTTTGACTTTATTCTTTTTGATGCTTGTTTTATGCAGTCAGTAGAGGTCGCTTATGAGCTAAAAGATCGTGCCGATTATTTTATTGGTGCTCCCAATGAAATTCCCGGCCCGGGAGCTTATTACACGGAATTGGTTCCGGCTATGTTTAGTCAGGCGAATAATTTGGCGTCGACTGTGGCTCACGGTTATTATGATTATTATGCTAGAAACTATACGGGGCAGCTTGGCAGCAATGAGAATTGGACAATGGGGGTTACTGTGTCTGTCTTAAAAAGTAGCGAAGTGCAGGCTTTAGCAACTGCTACAGCTGCTATTTTACCTAAATACATAACTAACGGTAGTGCAATCAATGTTTCTTCCATCTATTCGTATGACCCTCGTTCTACTTATTATTACTACGATTTGAAAGGATTGGTTCAGTCATTAACTTCTTCTGTAGATCAAACTTCGTTTTCAACTTGGAGTGACGTTTTTGAGTTGGCTGTTCCGGAGCACCTTACTACAGATAAAACTTATTCTTCGTTTATTTATGGCATGCTTTCGATGTCCGGTTCGAGTGGTTTATCTGCATATATCCCTAGGAGTAGCTATGTATCTCTTAATACTTTCTATCATAGCTATGCCTGGTATTCGGCGGCAGGTTGGAGCAATACGGGTTGGTAATTCTTTCCACATATTAACCACATGAATGAAAATCCAATTGGCAGAGTTAAACATGCGGTAAGTTAATCCCGTCAACGGGTAGAACTAATTTTACAAATCTACCCCTTAATATCCTGAATCATACGAATTTTGTCAAGAGCAAGTTTATATATTATTAACGGGTAAACCGGGAAGCAGCAAAGATTGGCAAGACCTTGGTAAAACATAACCAACTTTTTCAAAAACATAACCAACTTTTTGAAAAACATAACCGACTTTTTCAAAAAGATAACCAGCAATTTTAAATCATAAACCGTCTTTTGGCCCCTGAGCAACCGTCTTACGACCATCACACGGTTGCTCAGGAACCTTTTGCTACCGTGCGAACCGACGCGAGACACCGTGTGAATGCAATCATAAACCGTTAAGACATAAAAAAAGGCAAGAGTACGAACTCCTGCCTTTGCGCCTATAATAATTTGAATATACTATAAGCTTATAAGTACAAAGATAATACATTATCCTGTCAATTCCAAATCATTGTGGTTCTTTTATCAGGTTATTATTAGGGCACAAATCGCGGTGTTTCGAATGTAACGAAAACAGCCAATCCGCAAAATAAATACATAATGGAACCAACGCAAAGCTTTATATACAAACAATAAGCAGCTATATGATTATAAGGAATCATCACCAAAAAAGTTGGTGATACTTGGTGATACTTGGTGAGGCTTTTTTTTAGCCAAGTGTCACACATACAAAACTGATAATCAAGGTATTGCAAGTTTGGTGATACTTGGTGATACTTTATTTCATACTTTTTATGAGGAAAAACGACACCTGTGCGAGTATTCGTTGGCAGAATTCATGAAGCTAAAAGGGGGATGCCATGAATGGAAAGTCCATTGCCGGAGTTACATTTGCGCTAAGTTAATTCCGCCAACGGATTCCCCCTATATAATATTAAGGTATCCCCATTCTTCGTATTTCTCCGTTTCCCCCTTTCTTTGCATTTATTTTCCTGCTGTTATCCCTTGATGTCTAGCGCTTTAAGCCTTTTCGCTCCTTTCTTCTTAAAAAAAAGAGTATGATCTTCTTGTT
>NZ_ATZI01000008.1 GCF_000428125.1 Bacteroides graminisolvens DSM 19988 = JCM 15093 | reverse complement strand
GTTCTAAAGATATATGCATCTAACACCCCTCTTCGGTAACTACCGTTGAAACGCTCTACATAACTGTTTTGTGTAGGACATCCCGGTTGGGTATATTTGATCGTTATACCATTAGCTTTGCACCAATCCTGGAATTTATTTGAAATAAATTCAGGTCCATTATCACATCTTATAGCTTCAGGCTTTCCCTTAAGCCATATTACTTTCTCCAATATTCTTATAACACGTTCCGCCGGCATTGAGATTGATATCTCTTGAGCTATGGCGGAACGGTCAAAATCATCCAATATATTCAATACACGAAACTTACGACCACACTCCAAGCCGTCACTTACAAAGTCCATAGACCAAGTTTGATTGGGCAGACCTGGAGTAATAAGAGGTTGCTTAACTCTTGCTGGCAATCGTTTCTTTAGCTTTGAGCGCTTATTAAACCTCATCAGTTTATAAACCCTATACACTCGTTTATGATTCCATTTTTTACCTTCCCGACGTAATCTTGAATAGATTTTCCAGAATCCATCGCCAAACTCTGAGGCTTCTCGAATGGAATCAATTACCTCATTATCATCCTTCTTTTCAGCATAATAGAAATACGAACGATGAATCGATATTAACCTGCATGCCCCAGTGATGCTGATTTTGTAATCCGTTACTATTTCTGCTACAACGTCTTTCTTTACCTCGGGCTCTATAGCTTTTTTTCGATGACATCCTTTAGGATCTTATTATCTAAAGCTATATCAGCATACATCTGCTTTAGGCGACGATTCTCTTCTTCAAGCTCTTTCAAGCGCTTAATATGGCTTGAATCCATGCCGCTGTACTTCGATCTCCAATTATAAAGAGTAGCACGAGATATACCATATTCACGACAGATAACATCTGTAGATAAACCACTATCAAGCTGATTGACTGCTTTTACGATTTCATGCTCACTGTGTCTTGACTTTTTCATCTTTTATTCCTCCTTGACAAATTTAATAAGATTTGTCTAATTACAAACAGTCCGACTTAAAGGGAAGCACACAAAAAAGGGAAGCTGACAGGAAGCACACAGTACCTTATGGAATTGAAACCGCAGAGGTAAAAGCATCTTTTCCAATTGATTTTTTCTTTTAATTGTACCTTATGGAATTGAAACACATATCCTTTACTTGATGCTGGCATTCTGTCATTCTTTTAATTGTACCTTATGGAATTGAAACAAAGCCAATAATATCAATAATCATTTTAAAAATGCATTTTCACATATCATCTTGCGTGGACGAAAAGAATTCCATATATTGCAGCAGTATTTCCCCTAAATTAGTAAGTATATGGATGATCTTAAAATCGAAATGCTTTGTACGGTTCTAGATAAGATACCTTACGGGTCCACATTCCATTTAGATGGTGTTATGATGGAGAGCCTTATACTACATTCCTTTCCTGATTTTAACTCTTTTTCCCAATTTGAATATTCTAATAAAAACAAATTATACGATACGGACCGCTTTTTCATATTAAATACTAATAGCATTTCATGGCTTAAGGAGTATATTCAATCCCACAATTTATTAGATGTTTTTATGTTTTATCGCATCTACGACAAAGATCATAAAGAGATCTTTTTACGTGTATATGATACAGATAGTTATGAAGTATCCAAAAGTTTAAATATTAAAAAAAAAGTCATTGAAGAATGGAACTCTAAACAAGGACAGGGCTGTTATTGGGGGCTGAGTGACTATATATCTTACACGAAAGAATTGATTGTATAGCTTAAACGAGCTTACAATTACACTTTACAAAACATCTAATTACCATGAATACAGATACAATAATTAATATTCTTCGCACTATAGAATGCGAATACAACGCTAATCATTACAAGGATGGTGGCGGTGAATTTATTCACCAGCTATCTTCTAAACTATCTGTTACAGTGGAGGATGATAAAGAAAGCATATTAAAATTCTTTTTAAATGAAGTAGAGTTCAATAACAATAATTATCGTTCAGTCGCATTGAAAACAATAGTTGAAATAAATGCAATTGAACTTGCTCCCAAACTTGAAGAATTATATAAAGAATGGCATCTTTCAAAAGATGATCATTGGAACTATACATTAGTTGAGGCAATGCTACAATTAAAATATCACAGTGTTATATATGAAGATTTTATAATTTATTACTTCCAAAAGGATCCTGACAAAGGCTTTCCACTGGTATTATATTACTGTGACATAGTTCCTGAAGCAGGTCTTGTTATCTTATCACAAACCTGCCTATTTTTCCTACAAAAAGAATCTGCGAGTTGGAATCTTTTTAGAAGTAAACTTACTTTTTTAATATCACACGTTTTGAAAAATAAAACATTCTCATTCCTTGAACTCATTCAAAAAATATCTTCCATTAATAAAAATGGAGGTAATGAGTTTAAGAAATATTTAATAAATGAACTCACTAGTGTCCACTAAAGATTAGCGAATTCCCCCGTAAGTTATTAAATAACAATGCATTAGAGTTCATATTCCTGCGTGACGATTTGAATGGATTACATTTGCAACCAATAAGCAAACCACTCATTCGATGAACACCGGAAAATATATATTCTCTCAACTTGTAGAGTTCCTGCCTCAAAGAGTTTTTGATGCAATTGTCATGAAATACGAAGGTAACAAATATGTGAAGCACTTTACGTGCTGGAATCAACTCCTCGTAATGATGTTCGGGCAGTTGAGTAACCGTGACAGTCTTCGTGATCTTGTGACAACTCTCGCAGCTCATGGAAGCAAAGCGTATCATCTTGGCTTTGGCAAGCATGTAACGAGAAGTAATCTTGCAAAAGTCAACGAACGACGAGAACCCAAAATCTTTGAGGAGTTTGCTTATCGGATGATTGATATTGCAAGAAAGAAACGAATCAACAAAGATTTTGAGATAGACGGACAGGTATATGCCTTTGACTCGACCACTATCGACCTTTGTTTGCGTGTCTTCTGGTGGGCAAAGTTCAGACACACTAAGGCTGGTATCAAAATGCATACGCTTTACGATGTTGAAACAGACATACCCACGTACAGACATGTTACTCAAGCAAAGCTTCATGATCAGAATGCAATGGACTCTATTCCTTATCAGCCAGGGGCTTATTACATTTTTGACCGTGGATATTTTGATTTGAAGAGACTCTTTCATATTACAGAAATTGAATCGTTTTTTGTTATACGGCAAAGAGGGAATCTCCAATATGAAATCCTTGAAGAACTTGATGTCAACCATAATAAAAATGGCATACTCTCTGATCAACTTATAGAACTGACAGGTTACAACACTGCCAAGAAGTATCCGGAAAAACTTCGCAGAGTTGTCTACTATGCAGCTGATTTGAACCGAACTTTTGTCTACCTGACCAACAACTTGGAAATACCTGCTCTGCAAGTTGCCCTCTTGTATAAATATTGTTGGCGAGTGGAACTCTTTTTTAAATGGATTAAGCAACATCTTAAGATTAAGTCCTTCTGGGGGACAACTGAAAGTGCTGTTAGAATCCAGATATTTACCTCTATCACAGCTTATTGCATGGTAGCTATTATAGAGCATGACCTTAAATCGCATAGGACGACATACGAAGTGTTGCGAATTTTGATCGCTTCCCTGTTTGACAAGACTCCGATCAAAGATATCTTTGCTAATGAACCTGTATGTGATACTGAAGATGGTCAATTAACTCTTAATTTATTTTAGTGGACACTAATGAAATGAACTAATTAATTACGGAAAACGTATGAGATGTGAGCAAATGGTCAGAAAAGAGATTGAACATATACAATAGATAATAATTGTTGGAAATTAACAGCAAAATTCAATAAAAAGCCAGTATTTGGGCACTGTAAAAAAAACACTTCAGAGATGGAACAATTGGGTAGTTGACGAAAAGGAGCGCTAGATGCATATATTTTTCGAACACTCACTGATATTAAGGGAGCTTTACTATATTATTCGTATATTCTGCAGCAATAGCACTCGCCTAAAATAATTTTGCTATTATTGTTTTAACTTTGTCGTATATAAATAGTCCTACAAGTAAAATAGAAGACACACTTGTTGCGAAAATCAGGCTAGTTTCTGATAGTACAGTCAAAAAGAGTGCCCAAATAACAATGATTGCAATAGCAGAAAACAGCCATTCTTTCCTAGATATAGCTCCACTAAATCTAAATTTATTGCTTTTTAATCGTTTATAAATAAAGATTAAAGTATAGACAAAGAATGATATACCAAAAAATGTTACGGTAGTTTGTATTGCAACATTTATATTTGAATATAAAACCCAAATTAAAGTAAAAAAAGCAACTATATACAATATGATTACCTTATTTCTTTTTATCATCTTCCAATAATTTATTTGTATAAGTAAACATTATATTCGAACTTACTATTCAAACTGTAGTTGCAGATTGAGCTTTCTTCCTCTGCAAGCTGTTGGATTATGTTCAACGATCCGTTCATCAACTAAATAGACATATGGCGAGCACCTCCCCCTTTTTAATCAGCAGCGGCAAATGTAATACATTATATGAGATTTTGATCACATCTTAATTAAATTTTATGAAAAATGGCATCTTTCAAAAGGATCCTGACAGAGACTTTTTAAGAGTAAACTTACTTTTTTTTTAATATCACACGTTTTGAAAAATAAAACATTCTCTTTCCTAGCACTCATTCAAAAAAACATCTTCCATTAATAAAAATGAAGGCAATGAGTTCAAGCAATACTTAATTAAATGAGCTACTAAAATTACGGAAAAAATATGGGATGTAAGCAATATATTAGCATCAGTGATCCCCGACTCTTCTTTATAAAAACTTTTTTACTTCTACCGTGTTATTACTTAATACAATTATTAAATCATTAATAAAGAAAGTTATGAATTTTATTTGGTACATACTCATTGGTATACTTGCCGGTTATCTGGCAGGGAAAATTACTCGTGGTGGCGGGTTCGGTTTATTCACAAACTTATTATTAGGAATTGTGGGCGGTGTGCTGGGTGGCTGGGTATTCAGTCTGCTAGGATTCCAAACAACAAGTATTATCGGTAACTTAACCACTTCAACAGTTGGAGCTATTCTTCTTTTGTGGATAGCGTCTTTCTTCAAACGAGGCGACTGAGACTTTTCAATTACAAGAATCAAATAACGCGGTGAGAGCTTCCTAATTAGAGATGTTCTCACTCTTTTTTGTCCTGATTTCCAATATTTTCACGCTACACTAAAGCCAATTACTACAAATCTTTATATCTTTGCGTGCAAATTCAATTTACTCGCCAAATGACTTCAAGAAAGAACAAAAAGCTACTAATTGGTATATCTTTAGGTGTATTGTGTAGTCTTTGTGCCTTGGGCACTATCTATTATTATCTGCTTTATCCGCAGTTCAAACCGTCTGACAAAGTATATGTGTACATTGACAAGGATGACAATACCGATTCTGTGTTTAACAAGGTTATTGCTGCCGGAAATCCGGGTAACTTTCAGGGGTTTCGGTTGTTGGCCAAATACCAGAACTTCAGTGAGCACATACATACCGGGCGGTACTTAATCAATCCGGGCGATAATATCTACCGTGTTTATAAGCGTTTGGCACGCGGGCACCAGGAGCCTATGAATCTGACTATCGGCAACCAACGAACCAAAGAGAAGTTGGCCGGTTATTTGGGAAAACAATTGATGATTGATTCAGCCGAAATTGCCAAACAGCTACTGGATTCTGCTTTCTGCGCGCAGTTGGGCTACAAAGAGGAAACGGTTATCTGTCTTTTTATTCCGGATACGTACCAAATTTATTGGGACATCAGTCTGGATAAGTTCTTCAAGCGGATGCAGAAGGAGCACAGCCGTTTCTGGAACAGTGAACGTCTGGCCAAAGCGAAATCCATCGGTTTTACTCCGGAAGAGGTGGTTACCATTGCTTCTATCGTTGAGGAGGAAACAAACAATAACGCCGAGAAGCCTATGGTAGCGGGGCTATACATCAATCGTTTGCATGCTTCCATGCCGTTGCAAGCCGATCCGACCATTAAATTTGCCTTGCAGGATTTTGGACTGAGGCGTATCATGAACAATCATCTGAACATCAATTCGCCTTATAATACGTACCGAAATATCGGTTTGCCTCCGGGCCCCATCCGCATACCTTCTGTCAAAGGCATTGATAGTGTGTTGAATTACACACGTCACGATTACATTTATATGTGTGCCAAAGAGGATTTCTCGGGGACTCATAATTTTGCGGCAAACTATGCCGAACACATGGCCAACGCACGCAAGTATTGGCAGGCTCTCAACCAACGTAACATTTATAAATAAAGTATATAATACCAGATTAACACCAAAAGAAAGAAATATGGATAAACAGCTTTTACTAGGAGACGAAGCCATTGCGCAAGCGGCATTAGACGCTGGCTTATCGGGCGTATATGCATACCCCGGAACACCTTCCACTGAAATTACTGAATACATTCAGGCTGTGCTTAAAAACACTGACTCAAACATTCACCGTAATTGGTGCGCCAACGAAAAAACAGCAATGGAAGCAGCTCTTGGCATGTCGTTTGTCGGCAAAAGGGCTTTGGTTTGCATGAAGCATGTAGGGATGAATGTAGCGGCCGATTGTTTTATCAACGCTGGTGTAACGGGGGTAAACGGTGGGGTAATAGTTGTTGCTGCCGATGATCCCAGCATGCACTCTTCACAAAACGAACAAGATAGCCGGTTTTATGGCGACTTTTCTCTGGTTCCGATGCTGGAACCCAGCAACCAGCAGGAGGCGTATGACATGGTGTACAGCGGGTTCGAGTTGTCTGAAAAGACCGGCGAACCGGTTTTGCTTCGCATCGTTACTCGTCTGGCTCACTCGCGCGCAGGGGTTGAACGGAAAGCGGTAAGGGCGCAAAACGAAATTTCTTTCAGCAAAGATCCCCGACAGTTTATTTTGCTTCCGGGCAATGCCAGAAAGAGATATAAGGCTTTACTTGCTCTTCAAAGTGAATTGATTGCTGCGTCTGAGAATTCTATCTACAACACGTTAACCGACGGACCAAATAAGAAATTGGGTATCGTGGCCTGTGGCATAGCTTACAATTATTTAATGGAGAATTATCCTGATGGTTGTGAGCATCCGGTTTTGAAGATCGGACAGTATCCTCTTCCCAAAAAGCAATTGGCTCAATTGGCCGAGTCTTGTGATGAGATATTGGTACTGGAAGACGGACAGCCTTTTGTTGAAAGGCAACTCAAAGGGTATCTGGGAATTGGCGTCAAGGTTAAAGGTCGCTTGGATGGCACGCTCTCAACCGATGGAGAATTAACGCCCGATTCTGTTGCCAAGGCATTGGGTAAAAGTACTTCGGTGTTCTTCACCACGCCTGCCGTTGTGGAAATGAGACCTCCGGCTTTGTGTGATGGTTGCAGCCACCGCGACATGTACAATGCGCTAAACGAGATATTGAATCAGGAGTATCCGCAACACAAAGTATTCAGTGACATAGGTTGTTACACATTAGGGGCCAACGCTCCGTTCAACGCAATCAACTCATGCGTGGACATGGGGGCTTCTATTACTATGGCCAAAGGGGCGGCCGATGGTGGTTTGTATCCTTCGGTAGCCGTGATTGGTGACTCTACGTTTACACACTCCGGAATGACGGGCTTGCTCGATTGTGTGAATGAGAAGAGCAATGTAACCGTTATGATTTCCGACAATGAAACAACCGCGATGACGGGTGGTCAGGATTCTGCCGGGACAGGACGCATTGAGGCTATCTGCATGGGACTTGGTGTGGAGCCTGAGCATATTCGTGTAGTGGTTCCTCTGAAGAAAAACTTCGATGAAATGAAACAAATCATCCGTGACGAGATTAATTACAAGGGGGTATCTGTTATTATCCCCAGAAGAGAGTGTGTACAAACCTTATCGCGTAAAAAGAAAAACAGCAAGTAACCATGAAAAAAGACATTATATTATCGGGAGTTGGTGGCCAAGGTATTTTATCAATAGCAACGGTTATCGGTAAAGCGGCTCTGAAAGAAGGACTTTACATGAAGCAATCTGAAGTGCATGGCATGAGCCAGCGTGGTGGCGATGTGCAATCAAATTTACGCATCAGCGACCTGCCCATTGCGTCTGATCTTATTCCGCTGGGCAAATGTGACTTGATTATTTCACTGGAACCCATGGAGAGTTTGCGCTATCTCCCCTACCTCAATCAGGAGGGATGGCTGGTAACCAACGAAACGACGTTTGAAAATATACCCAATTACCCCGATAAGCAGCTTATTATTGATGAAGTTAACAAGCTTCCGCACAAAGTAATACTGGATGTTGATAAAGTAGCCAAGGAGGTTGGTTCTGCGCGTGTTTCTAATATGGTATTGCTGGGGGCAACTACTCCGTTTCTGGGTATTGATTATGCAAAAATAGAAAACAGCATACGCGAGATCTTTGAAAAGAAGGGAAATGAGATTGTTGAACTGAATCTGAAAGCACTTGCTGCGGGCAAGAAGATTGCAGAAAACATGATGTGACAAACTTAAATCTAGTACGATGAACACAGAATATTGGGAAAAGTCCATCGAGACTCTGCCACGGCAGGAGTTGGAGAAGTTGCAACTGGAACGTATCAAAAGCACGTTGACAGTAGCTTCCAACGCTCCCTACTACAAGGATCAATTTCAAAAGCACAACATAAGTCCGGACGCCATCAGGTGTCTGGACGATTTCCGCAAGCTACCTTTTACCACCAAAGCTGACATGAGAGCGAATTATCCTTTCGGTTTGCTGGCGGGTAATCTGGAAGATGCGGTCAGAATTCATTCGTCGAGCGGAACTACGGGGAATCCGACTGTAATTATACACTCGCAGCACGATTTGGACTCGTGGGCTAACTTGGTTGCCCGATGTTTATATATGGTGGGGTTGCGTAAGAAGGATGTGTTTCAAAACAGTTCAGGCTATGGTATGTTTACCGGCGGACTGGGTTTTCAGTATGGTGCCGAACGTTTGGGGGCATTGACGGTTCCTGCTGCAGCTGGTAACAGCAAAAGGCAGATTAAATTCATAACCGACTTTAAAACAACGGCTTTGCATGCCATTCCCAGCTACGCCATTCGTTTGGCCGAGGTCTTTCAGGAAGAAGGGATCGATCCGACTGAAAGCAGTCTGAAGACGCTTATTATAGGGGCGGAACCGCACACCGATGAGCAGAGAAGGAAGATTGAGCGTATGCTTGGTGTAAAGGCTTACAACTGTTTCGGGATGACTGAAATGAACGGTCCCGGTGTAGCATTTGAATGCCTGGAGCAAAACGGAATGCATATCTGGGAGGATTGTTATCTGGTAGAAATTATCGATCCGGAAACGTTGCAACCTCTCCCCGACGGTGAAATTGGCGAATTGGTTCTTACGACACTTGATCGCAATATGATGCCGCTCATTCGCTACAGAACACGTGACCTTACGCGCATTATTCCCGGTGAATGTCCCTGCGGACGTACGCACCGACGCATTGATCGCATCAAAGGAAGAAGCGATGATATGTTTATTATCAAAGGGGTGAATATATTCCCCATGCAAATAGAGAAGATATTGGTACAGTTTCCTGAATTGGGAAGCAACTACCTCATTACACTTGAAACGTTGCACAATCAAGACGAGATGATTGTAGAGGTAGAACTAAATGAATTATCAACAGATAACTACATTGAGCTTGAAAATACACGAAAAGAAATTGTGCGCCGCCTAAAGGATGAAATTCTAGTCACTCCGAAGGTCAAGCTGGTTAAGAAGGGGTCTTTGCCTCAAAGCGAAGGAAAAGCTGTACGTGTGAAAGATTTGAGAGATAACAAATAGATACATTATGCAATTATTAAAGAAAAGAATTCTTCAGGACGGGAAATGTTTTGAAGGGGGAATTTTAAAAGTAGACAGTTTTATTAATCACCAGATGGATCCGCAATTAATGAAGGCCATTGGGGTGGAATTTGTAAGACGCTTTGCTGGTACAAAAGTAAATAAGATCATGACCATAGAAGCAAGTGGCATTGCTCCTGCTATCATGACGGGATACCTACTGAATCTTCCGGTAGTCTTTGCTAAAAAGAAATCACCTAAGACAATAGAAAATGCGTTGAGCACCACCGTTCACTCTTTTACCAAAGACAGAGATTATGAAGTGGTTATCAGCTCGGACTTTCTAACTCCCGACGATAAGATTCTGTTCGTTGATGACTTTCTGGCGTACGGTAATGCTGCATTGGGCATAATTGACTTGGTTAAGCAAGCCGGTGCCGAACTTGTAGGAATGGGATTTATTATTGAAAAGGAGTTCCAAAATGGCCGTAAACGAATTGAAGAACAAGGAATCAGGGTGGAATCTTTAGCAATCATCGAAGATCTTTCGCATTGCCAAATACGTATTAAAGAATAAGTATCCTAGGGTTATAGATACAAAAAAGGGCAGACTTTTAACAAGTTTGCCCTTTTTAATAAAGCCGCATCGATGATGTGATGAAACTCCGAATGACATGATTTGAGTGCTCACCCTCTTTGTAATCCACTGACTAAAAAGTATCCCGAAGGATTGTGGCCCGCCATTGAAAAGCAAAGCTTGTCTCGGTATTTCAGTTTACTTGATGAGTTTCCCAATCCAACCAATGCGGCTAATTCTTTTATGCAACAAAGATAACCTTTATCTATAATAAAAACAAGCACAAAGCGTGATTTGTTCACTAACTTTTTAAAACGAACTTGCCCAAGTTCACATGATTGCAAACTTGGGCAAGAATTATCATTTCAGAGGTTGCCCCTCTTTTTTCAATTCAGAAAATTAAGCAGCTTTTGCTTTAGTTACGATTGCTTTGAAAGCTTCCGGATGGTTCATAGCTAAATCAGCTAAAACCTTACGGTTAATTTCAATGCCGGCTTTGTGCAAAGCGCCCATCAACTTAGAATAAGACATACCTTCCAAACGTGCAGCAGCATTGATACGCTGAATCCAAAGCGCACGGAAGTTTCTTTTCTTATTTTTACGGTCACGGTAAGCGTAAGTTAAACCCTTTTCCCATGTGTTTTTAGCAACGGTCCAAACGTTTTTTCTTGCACCAAAGTAACCTCTGGTTAATTTCAAAATTTTCTTTCTTCTTGCTCTTGAAGCAACATGATTTACTGATCTTGGCATAGTTTTACTCTTTTTTGAATGTTAGCGCCATTGATTAACAATGATCTTAAAGGCTAATGCATTCGGTTAATACTTTTAATAATACTTTTGTACGCTCTCGAGGTTACTTCATTGCTAAGAGTTCCTTAACCTGGCTTACGTTAGTAACGTCAACTGTTGTTGTGCTGCACAAGTTTCTTTTTCTCTTTTTAGACTTCTTAGTCAAAATGTGACTGTGGAAAGCGTGCTTTCTTTTGATTTTACCTGTTCCGGTAAGAGCGAATCTTTTTTTAGAACCGGAGTTAGTCTTCATCTTTGGCATCTTAATTGATATTTAATTATTAAAATTGATGGTGACGCACTATACCTGCGCGTCATCCATTGGTTTTGATTCTTCTGAATCGTCCTTCACCTGAGGCTTTGCCGGAGCAACAGCCGGTTTAGTGACAACTTTCTTGGGCATTTCTTTTCTCTTGGGAGATAAAAAGATTGTCATCCTTTTACCTTCAAGAACCGGCATTTGGTCAACCTTTGCATAATCTTCAAGATCATTGGCAAAACGTAACAATAATACCTCACCCTGCTCTTTAAACAAAATGGAGCGACCTTTGAAGAACACATAAGCCTTCACTTTATCTCCATCTTCCAAAAAACCTTTTGCATGTTTCAATTTGAAATCATAGTCATGGTCATCTGTTTGAGGACCAAAACGTATTTCTTTCACATTGACCTTAACCTGCTTAGCTTTTTGTTCTTTCTGACGCTTCTTTAACTGATAAAGAAATTTAGAATAATCAATAATACGACAAACAGGTGGCTCTGCATTTGGAGAGATCTCCACTAAATCCATTTCACGCTCCTCGGCCATTTTTAAGGCCTGAAAGATTGGATAAACTTTTGCTTCAATCTCTTCGTCGCCCACAATGCGGACTTCTTTGGCACGGATCTGCTCGTTGATCCGATGTTGCCCTTTTAAGCTGTCATTCTTCATTAAAAAACGATTACTTCCGGTTTGTTTCTTCTTTATTACCAATTATTATTATCATTAAAGTAAAAGCGAACTTTAGAACATTAAAAAAATGCTATGCTTCTACATTTCGCGGCAAAGTTACCACATATTTATCATATTTTGTACTTCTTCATTAAGAATTTTACCAAAATCCTCAAATTTCATACTTCCTTTGTCACCTTCACCTTGTTTTCTGACAGCAACCTGTCCTTCGGCTGCTTCTTTCTCACCTACAATCAGCATGTAAGGGATACGTTTCATTTCATTATCACGTATCTTACGGCCTATTTTTTCATTACGTTCGTCAACAATAGCACGAATGTCAATGTTCTCAAAATATTTTTTCAGCTCTTGTGCATAGCCGTTGAACTTCTCACTAATTGGCAGAATAGCAACTTGGTCAGGTGTGAGCCACAACGGGAATTTACCACCTGTGTGTTCAATCAACACGGCCACGAAACGTTCCATAGAACCAAAAGGTGCACGGTGAATCATAACAGGACGATGTTTTTGGTTGTCGGCACCGGTATATTCCAACTGGAATCTTTCGGGCAAACTGTAGTCAACCTGAATGGTTCCCAACTGCCATTTACGACCAATTGCATCACGAACCATAAAGTCAAGCTTAGGGCCGTAGAATGCGGCTTCTCCAAGTTCCACACGGGCTTTGAGACCTTTTTCTTCACAAGCTTCAACAATAGCTCGTTCAGCCTTTTCCCAGTTCTCATCAGAACCGATATATTTTTCACGGTTATTAGGGTCTCTGAGTGATATCTGTGCTTCAAAATTTTCAAAGTTAAGTGCTTTGAAAATAATAAAGATAATATCCATTACACTCAAGAACTCTTCTTTCACCTGGTCCGGACGGCAGAAAATATGCGCATCATCTTGCGTAAAGCTGCGAACACGTGTCAAGCCATGAAGCTCACCGCTTTGTTCGTATCTGTAAACGGTACCAAATTCGGCCAAACGCAAAGGAAGATCTTTATATGAATGAGGTTGCCATTTGTATATTTCACAATGATGCGGACAATTCATCGGCTTCAATAAGTACTCTTCTCCTTCTTCCGGTGTGTTAATAGGTTGAAAAGAGTCTTTTCCATATTTAGCATAATGACCTGAGGTTACATAAAGCATTTTATTGCCGATATGAGGGGTCATTACCTGTTGGTAACCGAAACGTTTCTGTATTTTCTTCAGAAAATCTTCCAATCGTAAACGAAGAGCCGTACCTTTAGGTAACCACATAGGAAGACCTTTTCCTACTGTCTCCGAGAACATGAAAAGTTCCATTTCTCTACCAATTTTACGGTGATCGCGCTTTTTAGCTTCCTCCATCATAGCCAGATGCTCATCGAGCATCTTCTTCTTAGGGAATGTGATACCATAAATACGAGTCAGCATTTTGCGATTTTCTTGTCCGCGCCAATAAGCACCGGCAACAGAAGTAAGCTTGATAGCCTTAATAGCTCCTGTGTTTACAAGGTGCGGTCCACGACACAAATCAGTAAATTCTCCTTGAGTATAAGTGGTGATCTTACCGTCTTCTAACTCCGAAATGAGTTCACATTTGTATGTTTCGTGACGATCTCCAAACATCTTCAAAGCATCACTCTTACTGATCTCTTTTCTAACCACTGCTTCTTTCTTTGCAGAAAGTTCAGCCATTTTGGCTTCGATAACAGCAAGGTCAGCTTCTTTTATGACTGCCTCACCCGGATCTACATCATAATAAAATCCGTTTTCAATAGCCGGACCTATACCAAATTGGATTCCGGGGTAAAGTTCCTGTAGAGCTTCCGCCAACAAGTGTGCACTAGTATGCCAGAAAGCATGCTTACCTTGTTCGTCCTCCCATTTGTACAACACCACAGAAGCGTCTTCCATAATAGGACGTCCCAAATCATAAATATCTCCATTAACGCCACACGCTAACACATCTTGCGCAAGACGAGAACTAATGCTCTCTGCTATTTGCAGACCAGTAACTCCTTCGTTGTATTCACGAACTGAGCCATCAGGAAATGTTATTTTTATCATATTTTAATGTTATTGTCTATTGAAACGCAAAATTAATTAATTCTTTTAAGATACATCCGAAATAAATCAAAAATATTATTCGGGGACTTCTGTAAAACGTTTTATGATATTATATGCAGAAACGATTCCCAGCTCTCCTGCTTTACTCAAATCAGCAATACCTTTCTTGTTATTTCCTAGGAATATGTAGGTTAGCCCTCGATTAAAATAGGCTTCTGCAAAATCTTTATTTAAATCAATAGCTTTTGAATAATCTATAATAGCAGAACGGTAATCTTTGAGTACAGAAAGTAAATTACCTCTGTTATAATATGCATAAACAAAATCGGGCGCCAAGGCTATGACATTATCTAAATCATTCTTCACCACGTCATAGTCAATAGCTGCAACCATTGCAGCTTTTCCTTGTGATACATTTGCCGTATTTTGTCCTTCAGCCTTAAGGTATTCTAGTTGTTTGTAACGCACCAAAGCTCTCATAAAATAAGCAGGGAAGAATGTTTTATCATTCAAAATAGCCTGAGTAAGATCTTCAATTGAGTTCTCAAAATCTTGCACAAGATAAAAATCGACTGCACGAGAGAATCTTTTTCTTGAGTCCTGAGGGTTTTCCACAATCTCAGTGGTATGTGTATCAATCATCGCGAAATGTTCCTTGACCTGTGCTTCCGACAAGGGTGCTTCGTCATTCGTTATATACAGACGCTTAGGCAACGCACCCGAGCGGTTGAGGTTGTCAATAAATTTATGATAATTTATATTGCGCTTTACTTCGCTCATTTTCTCATAATACGTTAACACATACATCGGTTCCATTCTCACTTCAACGTTACGGTCTTGCACTTTACCTCTGTAATAACTATTGTATTTCTGATCGCTTTCTGAATCATCAGCAATAACTATTTTGCCATAATTACTAACGTTCTTATCTGATTTCTTACGTGTTTTCGATTTATCATCTGTGTTTTCGTCTTTATTTCCGGCCGACTTGTCATTATTTGTATTTGAAGAAAGCAATCCGTTCTTTCTATCAAGCTGCATCTTTAGTATTTTAAATTCATCGCGTTCGGCGCCATTTTTATCGCCTATTTTTCTACGAGCCTCCGCTCTATTATAATAACCAGCCATAAAATTAGGGTGTTCATTGATTACCGTACTGTAATCTTTGATAGCTCCCTTGTAGTCTCCTGTTTGATATTTTAGCAATCCGCGATTAAAAATGGCCATCATATTATCGGGTTCCATTTTAATAACAAAGTCAAAGTCTTCCAAAGCCCGGTTATCGTCACCCACCTGAGCACGCAACAAACCGCGGTTGTAGTGACCGATAAAATTGTTCGGGTCAACATCTAAAGCGAGATCGTAATCGCTCATAGCACCTCTCAGGTTGTTTTGGTGAAAACGGGCTAATGCTCTATTTACGTAGTTAGCTGCATTTTTTACATTCAAATGAATAGCCTGATTCAAGTCAGATTCAGCCTCTGTATATTTCGCCTGTTGTAGTTTTAGAATAGCCCTGGAAGTCCAGGCGTCCGGATCATATTTATCCATTTCAATCGCAAGATCAAAATCGCGATAAGCCTGAATGGTATCTTTCTGTTTTAGTAAAACCTCTCCTCTCATCAAGTAGGCTTTAGTATATTTGGGTGATAAAGCCAACAAATTTCCGAGGTCTTTTTTGGCAGCATCGTAATCACCCTTTTGAATGTGACACAAGGAGAGGTTATGCCACAGGGTTATGTTTTCGGGTTCGTACTGAAGTGCTGTTTTATAATCGCTAATAGCTCCTTCAAATTTACTTTGCTTGATACGGGCCAGTCCGCGTATCTGATAAGCGCCTACAACAAAAGGATTACGCTCTATTGCAGCACTACAATCAGCTTCGGCGCCTTGATAGTCTTCCAGATTTATTTTGGCCAATCCTCTAAAAAAATAAGGCTCGTACAAATAAGGTTTCGCATTGATTACTTGGTTAAAGTACTGGATAGAAAGAACGTAGTCTTCAAAATACAATGCATTCCGAGCAATAGTCATTACTCGTTCTGTATTGATTTGGGCACAAAGATAAGCAGGAAAAAACAGCAAAAGCAGTATTATATTCTTGACCATCAGCTTTCAATTATTAATAAGCAAAACAAAAATATAGCTTTTAACTGACAAACAAAGAACATAGTACTGCTTTTTGTATTTTTTGACCAAATTAAGCCTCATTAAACACAAGCTCAATATGATCTACGAATTTTATTTAACTGTTTTTACCTTATAAGAACAGCGTGCCTTCCCTTTTAGCATTGCATTTAATTTTCCTTTAATCATCTGTTTGCGTAACGGTGAAATATGATCAATAAACATGATGCCGTTAAGATGATCAAATTCATGCTGCATCACTCTTGCCAAATAACCCTCAACCCATTCGTCATGCTCCACAAAATTCTCATCCATGTATTTCACATGGATGCGGTTCATTCTTTTTACGCTCTCATGAATACCAGGTAAACTCAAGCAGCCTTCCTCCATCGAAACCTCTTCTCCTTCAGTTTCAAGGATATGAGCATTGATGTATGCTTTTTTAAAGTCGGCAAACTCAGGATGTTCATCGGCCAGTGGGGTAAGATCAATAACGACTACGCGAATAGGTAAACCGATTTGTGGAGCAGCAAGACCTACGCCATCTGCGCGATCCATCGTTTCAAACATATTCTTAATAAGTTCCGATAAATCCGGATAATCACGTGTAATATCATCGGCTACAATCCTCAACACAGGTTGGCCGTATACATAAATAGGTAATATCATATTTAAAATTTATTTTTTTATACTATAACGTTTTGCCTCAAGATATGTTTGCAATATAATGGTCGCACTTATTTCATCAACCAATGCCTTATTCTGCCTATCCTTCTTTTTTAAACCGGCTTCCATCATCGTGCGATGTGCCAAAACCGATGTAAAACGTTCATCGACATATTCCACATTCATATCCGGTAACGTTTTCTTTAAAGAAGCAACAAAAGGTTTGATATATTTCATGCTTTCCGAGGCTTCATTGTTCATCTGTTTGGGAAGTCCGATAATAATCTGATCAACATCTTCCTTATTTGAGTAGTCAGTTATGAATTTCAAAAGTTCGTGAGTAGCGACTGTAGCCAACCCGCCGGCTATTATCTGTAACGTATCGGTTACAGCAACTCCGCAGCGCTTTCTACCATAATCTATTGCCAATATTCGTCCCATAAGTGGTGCAAAATTACAATTTATTTTCATTAATGTATTTCATTTGAAAAGAAAAAGACAGATAAATCTTCTTTTTTCACATAAATAATTGGGGCATAAGAAAACTATCTCTATTTTTGCATAATATAAAAAATAATGAACTACAGTTTAAACATTTATAAATTAGAGAATATGATCATTCTTCAGAAATCAAAGCATGTTATAAGTCTATCCTTTTTTATAATAGGGCTTTTATCAAGTTCTTTATCACAGGCTCAAGATGCGAACAAAACAATCAGGGAGTTGAGCGACCTGGGGTTTGAAAACATATCATTCACAGAAAATAATCAAGAATTAACTTATACGTTGGAAAGTGTATCTTACCGCCTTACAGGTGTAGGCGTCAATAAGGCTATAAGTATTATTCAAAAAGAAGGTTTACCTCAAAATAAATCATGCAGGGTGATCATCTTAGATAACAACGTTCCCCAAATTTCACTACTTTACTCAAAAGAGTCAAAAGACAGCCTAAATGTTCCTCAAAAAAGCAATTGGGTTGTTAGCTACGAGTTGGGTGAAAACTGGAAAGAAATTAAAAAGGAAAAAAAGACAAACAGTTCATTATATAAGGTCGATTTATTGGTATATCCGGAGTTTAGTTTTCAAAATTATAAATTATCACGGGTATACGACATACTTTTGAACTTCTCTCCCGCAATAGAAGTCTCTTTTTGGAAAGGCATGAAATTCACCGGACAAATCATCTTCCCCATTGTGAACGACTACGGAACTAAGTACGAACAAATAAGGCCCGGATTCATTACGTTATCGCAATCATTCCGACTTCCTCAGCGCACATTCCTTACTGCATCTGCCGGTTTCTTCAATAATTTCCGTTGGGGTATGGATGCAAGGGCGAAGCATTTTTTACGAGATGAGCGTTTCTCTCTGGAAGCGCGATTGGCCTATACTGGAAAAGGGGAATTTGACAATTGGTCTTTTTACCACGGTAAAGAGTGGAAATTTACCGGTAATATAGGCGCCAACTTTTATTGGCCACTTTACAATACACAGTTCAGCTTGAAAGCAGAACGTTATTTGGAAGAAGAACTAGGTGTTCGATTTGATATGATACGGCATTTTCGTCATGCCTCTGTTGGGTTTTACGCCATGAAGGTAGAACATGCCGGCAATAATGGATTTAACGGTGGTTTCCGCTTTCAGATAGCATTGCCTCCTTACAAATATAAAAGGAACAAATATGTTCCTCGTGTAATGCCTTCAAGTAACTTCGGTATAGGCTACAATGCCGGTAATGAAAGGGTTTATGGCAAAACATTTAAATCACAAGCAAGTGACAACATTATGCAAGACAACGGTTATAATCCTTACTTCATAAAATCAGAACTTAACGATTAAATAAGACCAAATAAAAAAGCTCCGGGAGAATATTCTTCCGGAGCTTTTTTTATTTGATAAGTAGGGTTTTTATTAGAACACTCGGTACAATAACCATGCGCCTTGGAAGTCTTTTCTATTAGGATATTTAGCTTTGAAAGCATCACGAGCATCAGCAGCAGCGCCTCTATCAGAGAAAGTACTAACAATAACTCTGTACATCGCAGCTTCAGCGTTAAATGCAATGGTTGCATTGTAACCTTCGGCATCTAAAAAGTCTTTCAAACCTTCAGCGTTAGCTTTCAAACCAAAGCTACCACAAACTACACTATATTCTTTTAAACCATCAACACCTGAAACCACAGTTACTTTTTCCTGACGTACAGGAGCTGTGCTATTTGACTTAACAACTGTTGAAGTTGTAGTAACCGGAGTTACATCAACCGGTGCATTCACTTGAGGTTCGGCAAGTTCTTTTTGTTTGGCTTTCTCGTATGCTTTTTTATAAGCACTTTCACTTGATTTACAAGAACTAAGTGCAAAGACTACACATACACCCGTAGCTAACATTACTAATTTTTTCATAATCGTCATATTTTAGTTAATAATTTGTTTTACAAAATCATATTCTATACATTTTTTCTATACGAAAGAGTTGAGGTAGCCTGATTGGTAGGCATTAGCAAGACTTCTGCAATTTGCACATGTTCAGGAGCAGAAGCTGCATAATAAACCGTTTCGGCCACATCATCACCCGACAAAGCATGAATACCCTGGTAAAAACGATCCGCAGCTCCTTTATCGCCTCGGAATCGTACTACAGAGAAGTTTGTTTCAACCATACCGGGCTTGATATTAGTTACACGCAACGGCGTATCAACCAAATCTATTCTTAAACCGTCGGAGAGAGCCTTAACGGCAGCTTTAGTTGCACAATACACACTTCCTCCGGGATAGGCACCGTCACCCGCAATAGAACCGATGTTGATAATATGCCCCCTGCCTCGTTCAACCATACCGGGCACTAAAAGACGCGTTACAGTTAGCAATCCTTTAATGTTGGTATCAATAACCACATCCCATTCATCAAGATTACCTTGATGTTCTTTATCGAGTCCAATAACCAATCCGGCATTATTAA
Source organism: Bacteroides graminisolvens DSM 19988 = JCM 15093 (assembly GCF_000428125.1). Taxonomy (GTDB): domain Bacteria; phylum Bacteroidota; class Bacteroidia; order Bacteroidales; family Bacteroidaceae; genus Bacteroides; species Bacteroides graminisolvens. The sequence continues at coordinate 106,526 of NZ_ATZI01000008.1, read as the reverse complement.
TCAACACATCAACTGCCTGCCACTCTTGCGACAATGATGTTAATGCCTTAGCAACTTCATCTCGGTTACGAACATCAAAAGGTAATAGCAAAACACGAGTTGCATATTTTGTTTCCAGCTCTTTTTTTATATCCTCCAGAACAGTTACATTTCTTGCATTAAGTATCAGGCTTGCTCCCTGAGAAGCAAATTTCCGAGCACAACCCAATCCAATGCCACTACTGGCTCCGGTTATAAAAACAATTCTGTCTTTCATCATTTTATTTAATCATTATTCTTAAAGCCTAGACAAAAATACCGTTTCCTGCTTGTCAATAGTCAATCTGTTTAGTTAAATATAATTAAACTCAACAGAAGAACCCTTCATTCAGCAAAGGTTAGCGTATCTTTGTGCCTACTATAACGGAGCCGAGAGGCTCATTAACTCGAATCAATGACATTTGAAAATTTAAAATTAATTGACCCTATACTTAGGGCGCTTAAAGAAGAGGGATATGCCTCACCTACTCCCATACAAGAACAATCCATACCGGTTTTACTTCAAGGAAAAGATCTGATAGGTTGTGCACAAACAGGAACAGGAAAAACTGCTGCATTCACCATACCCATTTTACAAACATTGTATAACAGTAATCACAAGAAAGACATCAAAGCATTGGTACTAACTCCAACCAGAGAATTGGCCATACAAATTGGTGAAAGTTTTGAAGCTTACGGCAAATACACCGGTTTACGTCACACAGTAATATTTGGCGGCGTAAAACAAAAGCAACAGACCGATGAACTCAGAAGAGGCAGTTCTATTCTTATTGCAACTCCTGGGCGATTGCTTGATTTAATAGAACAAGGATTTGTATCTTTGAAAGCACTAGATTTCTTCGTTTTAGATGAAGCCGATCGTATGCTCGATATGGGTTTTATTCATGACATTAAGCGTATACTCAAACTGTTGCCATCTAAACGCCAAACTCTTCTATTTTCAGCAACCATGCCCCCGGAAATAGAGAAATTAGCTAACAGCATGCTGAACAAACCGTCTAAAGTAGAAGTTACTCCGATCTCTTCTACGGTAGATATCATATCTCAGTATATTTATCATGTTGAGAAAAAAGAGAAAACGAACTTACTGATTCATTTACTTGAAAATACGAACATTGAATCGGCATTAGTATTCACGCGTACCAAATACGGAGCCGACAAGCTATCTCGCGCTTTGCGCAAACAAGGTATTACAGCCGACGCTATTCACGGAAATAAGAGCCAAAATGCCAGACAAAGATCGTTAAGCGAATTCAAAGAACATACATTGCGTGTACTGATAGCAACTGATATTGCAGCTAGAGGCATTGATGTTGACCAACTATCACACGTATTCAATTACGAATTGCCTAATGTTCCGGAAACATACGTTCACAGAATAGGAAGAACTGGTCGTGCAGGTCACGAAGGTGTCGCCATATCTTTATGTGATTCGGAAGAAATTCCTTACCTGAAAACCATACAAAAGCTGATCAACAAAAATATTGAAGTAGTAAAAGATCACCCTTTTGTAACCAAAGACAATATTATAGCCCAAGAAAAAGTAACCGAAGAGCTTAAAGTAAAGGCGAAAGAAAACAAAAAGTATCGGGGAAATAAATCGAACGGTGATTTTTGGAGAAGAAAGAAAAGGGAAAAATAAGAAAAAGTGGAAAAAAGAAAAGAAAGCAAGAACAATCATACTCAAAAAAAGAATGAACAATATTTGCTTTCTCAGCGTTTATCAATAGTAATAACATTTAAAAGAAAGGATTGATTATGAAAGGTTTAAATGTTCTGGCCGCATTTTTAGGAGGAGCAGCTGTGGGAGCTGCACTCGGGATATTGTTTGCACCCGAAAAAGGAGAAGATACCCGTAAAAAAATTGCAGAAGCACTTCGCAAAAAAGGTATTAAACTAAATCGAACCGACATGGAAGATTTAGTAGATGAGATTGCTGCTGAAATTAAAAATGAAGTCAAAGGTTAAAATTCAAAGCCACTATGTTTATTAACGACGAAAGTATAGACAATTTGCAACAATTGTTTGTTGAATTCAAGAAGTATCTGGAGTTACAAAGGGAATATACCCAATTGGAAATTACCGAGAAACTAACCATTTTATTTTCAACATTCATAACTGTAATCATACTTATCATATTAGGCATGGTGGCTTTGTTCTATGCATTATTTGCACTAGCCTACATACTTGAGCCTCTAATTGGTAGTTTAACGGGCAGTTTCGCCGTTATTGCGGGAATCAACGTATTACTGATTCTGTTAGTTATCTATTTTAAAAAGCAGCTTATTATTCAACCAACAGTGAATTTCGTAGCCCGATTATTTTTAAATAAATCAAAGTAGTCATGAATAAGCAAGATACTACCGCAAAAATAACTCTGGAAGAAATAGCCAGACAAAAGGAAGAGGTATTACTAGCCATTCGTGAGCAAAAGAGCCTCATCGTGAAAACGGCCAGGAAAAGCTTTGCACCCTATTCTGAAGCAGCATCGACAGGAAGTTCACTGCTAAAATCGTTCAATACCGGAATGGCAATTATCGAAGGAGCTATGCTAGGCATCAAAATAATGAAGAGAATCAGACAATTCTTCAGATAAAAAAATCCACATCTCAGTTTAAGACGTGGATTTTTCATATCAAACAATAAGTATTTCCTAAACGTATGTTTCCAACAATTTCACTTTACCGTTTGGCACAATAGTTACTTCTTGTATAGATGCGGGCATTAAAACCGTCTCTCCGGCTTTAAATGACACCTCATTTTTTTCATTATCATAAAGCGTACAACTTCCTTCTACACAAACGAAAATCACAAAAGAATCTAACTCCGAATAATCACACGTGATTTCTTCAGTCATATCATATAACGAAGTAGTAAAGTAAGGACAGGCAACCAGTTCTATGGGTTCGTTTTCAACCACATCATATTGAGTTCTGTAATCATCGAGTACCTCGAAATTGATAGCTTCCCGTGCTAAATCGGTATGTAACTCACGTGCATTTCCCTTCGCGTCTTTGCGATCAAAGTCATAAATACGATAAGTAACATCGGATGTTTGTTGAATTTCAGCTATAAAAGCCCCCGCACCAATACTGTGAACCCTACCTGCCGGTAAGAAGAACACATCACCCGGTTGTATGTCATATTCTTGTAAAACCTCTGTAATGGTGTTATTGTAGACTCTATCCTTATACTCCTTGGGGGTAATCTGTTCAGAAAAGCCAGAGCGAAGTTTGGCTCCTTTATCTGCACCAATAACGTACCACATTTCAGTTTTACCCATTGAGTTATGACGTTTCTTGGCTAATTCATCTGAAGGATGAACCTGAATGGAAAGATCTTGGCGCGCATCAATAAACTTGACTAACAAGGGAAATTTGACACCAAATCGAGCATAGTTTGCTTCTCCTAAAAGTTCTTCGCGGTATTTGCTTAGTACTTCTGTTAAAGTCATTCCTTTGTCGGGTCCTTCTGCTACGATAGACTCACTACCTTCTACGGCAGATATTTCCCAACTTTCTCCTACTTCAGTTCGTGTGTCATTCAGCTGTTTGAATGAAATAATTTTATCGCCCCCCCAAAGCGTTTGCTTTAATATGGGTTCAAATTTTAATGGATACATTTTTTTGTTATAAACTTAGATTATAAATTGGATATTAACAATTCAAGGCAAACATACAAAAAATATCAAAATATTCATTCTTAAAATGTTTTTTTCCTCAAAAAAGAACTGCAATTAAGCATTCAAAATACAATTTGAAGATACCGTTCAGGCAAACGCTAAACTTTCCTAATAATACAATAACATTTGCCACTAATAATTTGGGAGAACCGAAGAATTTGTCTTTATTTGCAGAAATTTAAATAATACCGAACATGATAAACACGTTTTCAACAGACGGAAATTTATCGAAACTTGATCGAAAGAATTTCCAAAAGCAGGTAGAAGGAAAGAACACGGATTTATATATCCTGAGAAACCAAAACGGCATGGAAGTAGCTGTGACAAACTTTGGCTGTGCTCTGCTTTCAATTATGGTGCCCGATAAAAATGGAAAATATGCGAATGTACTCTTAGGACACGATAGCATTGACCATGTAATCAATAGTCCGGAACCCTTTTTAAGTACCGTGATTGGTCGATATGGAAACCGTATTGCCAAAGGGAAATTTACTCTGGATGAGGAGGTATACTCACTAGCCATTAATAACGGTCCGAATGCGTTGCACGGCGGCCCCACAGGATTCCACAGAAGAGTATGGGATGCTAATCAATTAAATGAAAGTACTATCGAGTTTAAATACCTTTCAGTAGACGGTGAAGAAGGCTTCCCCGGAAATTTGGAAGTTACAATGACTTACGAGATTGATGAAGAAAGCAATGCTCTGGTTATAGAATACAGTGCCACAACAGACAAGACTACGCTTGTAAACCTCACCAATCATGGTTTTTTCAACTTGGCAGGAATAGCTACCCCCACCCCATCTATCAACAATCACCTGGTTACAATTAATGCGGATCATTTTTTACCTATTGATGAAGTGTCTATCCCTACCGGAGAGATACTGAAGGTAGAAGGAACCCCTATGGATTTTCGCACTCCTCACACAGTGGGTGAACGCATAGAAGAAAAACACCAACAATTGATAAACGGTGCCGGTTATGACCATTGCTATGTGCTGAACAAAGAAGAGGGTTACGATTTAAGTTTGGCAGCAATCTATACCGACCCCGAAAGCAAACGTTCTATGGAAGTGTATACCACTGAACCTGGTGTTCAGCTTTACACGGGTAATTGGCTGAATGGTTTCGAAGGTGCGCACGGAGCAACTTTCCCTGCAAGAAGTGGAATCTGCTTTGAAGCACAATGTTTCCCTGATACTCCCAACAGACCTTATTTTCCTTCAGCAACCTTATTACCGGGTGAAGAGTATTATCAAATGACTATTTACAAATTTACAATAGAAAAGTAATTAACTAACTCATTTATAAACCCTACTTTAAAAACTTACCAATGATACAAGAAAAAAAGAACGGAAACATCGTTGCCATAATCACGATGTTCTTCATTTTTGCCATGATTTCATTCGTGACAAATTTGGCAGCGCCTTTCGGTACAATCTGGAAAAACCAATACGAAGGAGCCAACACCTTAGGTATGATGGGAAACATGATGAACTTCCTAGCATATCTATTTATGGGAATTCCAGCAGGAAATATGCTCGTTAAAATCGGGTATAAGAAAACAGCCCTCATTGCTATGGCAGTGGGTGTCTTAGGCTTGTTTACTCAATATCTATCAAGTTTATTCGGAGCCAATCTGGATGTGTTCACGTTGGGTGGATTCGCAATAAAATTGAACTTCATCATTTATTTATTGGGTGCATTTATCTGCGGTTTCTGCGTATGTATGCTTAACACTGTAGTAAACCCCATGTTAAACCTCTTAGGAGGTGGTGGCAACAAAGGTAATCAGCTCATACAAACCGGTGGTGCGTTAAACTCACTTTCGGGTACATTGACTCCACTCTTTGTAGGCGCATTGATCGGCACGGTTACGGCTCAGACTGCTATGACTGATGTGGCACCGTTGCTATTTATTGCCATGGGAGTATTTGCTTCTGCATTTATCATCATCTCATTCATTGCTATCCCCGAACCACATCTTCGCAAAGGCAATGTTGAAAAGGAAAAATTTGCTCACAGCCCTTGGCATTTCCGCCATACATTATTAGGTGTTGTTGGTATCTTTATCTATGTTGGTATCGAAATCGGTATACCGGGTACACTAAACTTTTACTTGGCTGACTCTAGCGAAAAAGGTGCCGGCTTATTAGTAGACGGTGCAGCTATCGGTGGTGCTATTTCAGCTATTTATTGGTTACTGATGCTGGTAGGTCGCTCGGCTAGTAGCGCTATCAGTGGTAAAATATCAAGTAGAACTCAACTTATTGTTGTATCGGCTACAGCCATCTGCTTTGTATTGATCGCTATCATTACCCCCAAAGAAGTGACTCTTTCTATGCCAGGTTATAGCGTAGACAAAGGATTCCAAATGGCGCAAGTTCCTGTAAGTGCCTTGTTCCTTGTACTTTGCGGTTTATGTACATCGGTCATGTGGGGTGGAATTTTCAACTTAGCAGTTGAAGGTTTAGGTAAATACACCGCACAAGCTTCGGGTATTTTCATGATGATGGTTGTTGGTGGTGGTGTGCTGCCACTTGTTCAACAATTCATTTCAGATGCTGTAGGCTACATGGCAAGTTACTGGCTGATTATCGTTTTACTGGCTTACTTACTATTCTATGGTTTGGTTGGCTGTAAAAACGTTAACAAAGATATTCCGGTAGAATAACCGAACATTCATTTAATTTATTCACACTATAACATTTAAAACACCATGGATATAGAATTCGTAAGAAGCCGTTTTATCAAACACTTTGACGGCGAAACCGGAAATGTATATGCATCACCCGGACGCATTAACCTCATCGGAGAACACACTGACTATAACGGAGGATTTGTTTTTCCGGGAGCTATTGACAAAGGAATGATTGCAGAGATAAAGCCAAACGGCACCGATAAGGTACGCGCTTACTCTATTGACCTGAAAGACTATGTAGAATTTGGGTTGAATGAAGAAGATGCACCTAAAGCTAGTTGGGCAAGATATATTTTCGGAGTATGCCGTGAAATGATTAAACGTGGAGTAGCTGTAAAAGGATTCAATACCGCATTTGCAGGTGATGTTCCTTTGGGTGCAGGTATGTCTTCTTCTGCCGCTTTGGAAAGTACATACGCGTTTGCATTGAACGAACTCTTCAACGGTAACATTGACAAATTTGAGCTGGCTAAAGTAGGACAAGCTACCGAGCACAATTATTGCGGTGTAAAATGTGGTATCATGGACCAATTTGCTTCGGTATTCGGAAAAGCAGGAAGCCTTATCCGTTTGGACTGCCGTTCTTTGGAATACGAATACTTCCCTTTCAAACCGGAAGGTTACCGCTTGGTATTGGTTGACTCAGTTGTTAAACATGAGTTGGCTTCATCGGCTTACAACAAACGTCGCCAGTCATGTGAAACAGCAGTTGCTGCCATCAAAAAGAATCACCCGAATGTAGAATTCTTGAGAGATGCCACTATGGACATGCTCAAGGAAGTGAAGAGCGAAATCACTGCGGAAGATTTTATGCGTGCTGAATACGTGATTGAAGAAATTCAACGTGTGCTTGATGTTTGTGATGCTCTGCAGGTAGGCGATTACGAGACTGTGGGACAAAAAATGTATGAGACTCACCACGGTATGAGCAAATTGTATGAAGTTAGCTGTGAAGAGCTTGATTTCCTTAACGATTGTGCAAAAGAATGCGGCGTAACCGGATCGCGCGTGATGGGTGGCGGCTTCGGCGGTTGTACCATCAACTTGGTGAAAGATGAACTTTATGATAGCTTCATTGCCAAAGCAAAAGAAACTTTCAAGGCTAAATTTGGAAGAAGTCCTAAAGTATACGATGTAGTAATTAGTGATGGTTCAAGAAGATTAGTTTAATCATCAAATAAAAGTATAATAGAAAAGCGGTAAAACGTAGTGTAATAACTCGTTTTACCGCTTTCTTTTATGTATGAAAAATGAGCGAATAAGCTTGTTGCCTACAACACTTACTTAGTCCATTTTGAAGTTATTCTCTTTAATTCTTTTGCCGTAATGGGAATAATTGTTCCATGACGAGGATGAAAATCCATTGTCACATCTTGATCAATTACCCGGAAATTCGTCAGATCAGTAGTTTCAGTAAACTGGTATTTTCCTTTCATGTACACATCATACATCAGGATGTATTTATCTTGGTTGATTAATTTAAAAGTGCCGGCGCCTTCTACAGCCTCAGTTGTTTGTTGTTTATAACCATCTTCTTCCTCCCATTGGCCGGATGTCAACGAACGTGTTGTTGCTTTCTTTATTCCGTTTCCGTGCCCTTCAGTTTTATAAAACAAGTGATACACTCCCTCTTTGAACACAATATCACCATCTATGCAAGATTTTCCGTTCTTCGGTAAAAACAATGGTTTAGGCTCACCCTCCAGATCGGTAAAATCTTTATTAGCATACGCATAATAAATAACATCCGGACCATCACCATACTTCATTGACCAATAAACCATATATTTTCCGGTCTCTGCATCAAATACCGTTTGAGGTGCCCATACCCTCTTCAGCTTTTCTTGTCCCTTATATCGTTTCTGCATATTAATGACCGAATGACTCCAATGCACCAAATCATTTGATTTCAGCAGCACCATTGCCCTATTAGAATCCCATCCATTGTCGGAAACCATATCGGTAACTACCATATAAAATGTTTTACCGTCCTGGCACCGTAAGATATGCGGATCGCGTACGCCACCGGTAGAGCTGATGACTTTGGAATCGATAACTGGTTTGTTGTTGTTTAGTGCCTTGTATCTATAACCGTCTTCACTAACGGCATAACACACAGCTTCTTCATCAATGTGATTACCGGTGAAGTAAACAAATAAATAAGCCTTGAAATTCTTCTCAGAGGCCACTTGTGCCCAAACGGTAGACACCGACGAACATAAAACGAATAAAAAAACAAGAAACATTCTCATGATAATAAACTATATTACTAAATTATTTAAAATGGATTCGGCCAATATGTAGGGTTGCATTCAAACCAGGATTTCACTGTAAAGAATTCTTTTTAGCATCCAGCATAACACTGTCAAACAGTAAATCAACCATACGTTCCTCATCGTACCCTTCAAATAATGACAAATTTACATATTTAGCAGCAGAAATAATGTTTCTAAGAACTATATTTTGGATTTCTTTGCAGGTTCGGTATTATATTTATTGTTATACATCACACATCAATGAAGAGATATTCCCTCATAAAATGATAGAAAGAAAGTATCACCAAGTATCACCAACCTTTCAACAAATTGATTATCAGTTTTTTATGTGTGACACTTAGCTAAAAAAAAGCCTCACCAAGTATCACCAAGTATCACCAACTTTTTTGACGATGTTTCCTTATAAGCATCTATCTGTTTATTGTTTGTATATAAGCGTTTTCGTTGGTCCCTTTATGTATTTATTTTGCGGATTGGCCGTTTTCGTTACATTCGAAACACCACGGTTTGTGCCCTAATAATAACCTGATAAAAGAACCACAATGATTTGGAATTGACAGAACAATGTATTATCTTTGTACTTATAAGCTTATAGTATATTCAAATTATTATAGGCGCAAAGGCAGGAGTTCATACTCTTGCCTTTTTTTATGTCTTGACGGTTTATGATTGCATTAACACGGTGTCTCGCGCCGGTTTGCACGGTAGCAAAAGGTCAATAAGAAACCGTCTGATGGCGAAGAGACGGTTGCTCATGACCCAAAAGACGGTTTACGATTTAAAATTGCTCGTTATCTTTTTGAAAAAGTCGGTTATGTTTTTCAAAAAGTTGGTTATGTTTTACCAAAGTCTTGCCGATCTTTGTTGCTTTCCGGTTTACTCGTTAATAATATATAAAACTGCTCTTGACAAGATTCGTCTGATTCGGGATATAAAGGGGTGTATTTGTAAAATTAGTTCTATCTATTCTTTGTATTCCTGTTGCTGGGAAAAGAAGAATGATTCGCTGTCAATACCCCTTGCTTCTGATATCATATTCAGTGCTATAACCTCCAAATCAGAAAATCTCGGGACTACTCCGGGGCGAAAAATGACGGCAGCAATACACTCAGACAAGAAGATCAACCATCCATTGAGATCAAAGCAGTAGGTGATTTATGTAGAGAGTTCAGAAGCATCATAAAAGGAAAAGGCCAAGTGAATGATTTGGAGAACAGGCAGCCATAGACATTCCATTAAGCAATGGACGGGCAGAGGGGACCGTCAATCAAATAAAAGGAATAAAAGGCAAATGTATAATAGAGCAGGCATAAGCCTGCTCAGAATCAAAGTATTATATGAATCGAAACCTGCACCTAAAGTGACGAAGAACCATTTTATGTGCGAAAAGTATAATAGCAGAAGGTTTATTGAACCCCTTCCGTGGTCATTTGAATCCGTTTTATGGTGCCATCGGCATTGTAATATAGGCGATCTATGCATACCGAACGGCGAAAACTACCTCCTTGCGTATTAATTCCCCCGTTGTGATACACAAAATACCAATTGCCTTTGAACTCAATAATAGCCTGATGATTGGTGTTTGAATTACCCGCTATTTCATTCAGAATACCTTTATACTCCCACGGACCGTTGATGTTTTTGCTCATCGCATAGCATATTTTCTCAGGAAACTCTGAAGCATAAGAAAGGTAATACCACTCTCCTCTTTTGTGAATCCACGGCGCTTCTGTAAAGCGCGGAAGAGTAACCGGCATAATAGGGCCATCGAGTTCAATCATATTCTTTTTCAGTTTGGCATAATAGCATTGGGTGTTGCCCCAAAAAAGATAGGCCTGACCGTCAACATCAACAATCACTGTAGGATCAATATCATCCCAGCTAATTGGGGTGTATTGCGTGGTCATATCATTCGTTATCAAAGCGGAACCTCTGGCATCTTTAAAGGGTCCTGTTGGCGAGTCGGATACGGCCACACCTATTGACTTTCCATGAATGTCTTTGTGTTCCACGGTGACATACCAGTAAAACTTACCGTTGCGTTCAATAACCTGACTAGCCCAAGCATCTCCTTTAGCCCAAGCGAAATCTTTGGCTTTAAGAGGCACGGGATGTTCGGTCCAGGTTTTGAGGTCGGAAGATGAGAAAACGCACCATTCATTCATCACATAGCGTTCTTGCGGAGCCGGGCATTCATCGTGTCCGGCATAAATATAAACTTTATCACCGTGTACTAACGCACCCGGATCGGCTGTATATTTGTATTTGAACAGTGGGTTTCCTTGGGCCACAAATGTAGTATCACCTTGTGCTGACAGCCCCAAAGGAGCTGCCAGTGCAAGGATTAACAAACCCAATTTACCCATGAATCTAAATCTATTCATTACTTCGTGGTTTTAACAAATTTGTAGACAGCAAATGTTTTGGGCTCAATTTGCGTATCAAAAGCATTACCCATTGCCGATACCTCAGTTTGCACAGGCACAATAGCTTGAGGATTATCTAATGTATTGTCTTTGTCGGGATCTGTAGATTGCAACTTGATGCATACTCCTTTTGAAAGTACTTCTTTCTTTTTCATTCCGGCAAAAGTCAGCGAAAGCGGCTGTGCCTCATCCGACGTATTTACGACCTTTACAATGTACGACTGACTGTCTTTGTCCCACACGGCACTGGCAAACAATCCTTTTTGGCCTTCGGCACCGGTCACCGGTTTATTGTTCATTGTTAGCGGCACTACATTGGTTCCTTTGTTGTGCGCATAAAGCTGTTGTACGTAATAGCTAACGCTGCGAACTGATTTGAGGTTATCAAACCAAATCATGTCGGGACGCCATTGCCATCCTTCTACATGCGCAAACAAAGGCGCATAGGTCGCCATGTGAACGATGTCGGCATTGCGTTCCAAACCTGTCATGAAGGCAGCTTCGAGCAAGGATGCATTGAAATGATTCCATTTCTTTCCTTTACCGTGACAAGCATATTCTCCGGCAAAAACTTTCGGACCTTTACGGTCGTAGTTATCGTAACGGGCTCCCTGACTCAGGAACCAACTTTCCGGACGATAGAAATGCTCATCCACCAGGTCGGCTTTCAGGCGTTTCATTTCCGGCCATAAATATTCAAACTGTTTTCCTTCGGAATCGGGGCCCGAGCTTCCAATAATCTTAATTTCAGGATGGGCCTTCCTGATTGCTTTCATAAATGGTTCCAAACGTTCGGGATATTCAGATCCCCACTGTTCGTTACCAATACCGATAAATTTGAGGTTAAACGGTGCCGGATGTCCCATATCTGCACGAACTTTACCCCATTTAGTGGTAACTGCTCCGTTGGCAAATTCAATAAGGTCGAGTGCGTCCTGAATGTAACTATCTAAATCGCACACAGCTACATGAGCATGCGGATCACTATTCTGGAACTGACACGCTAATCCGCAACTCAATACGGGCAACGGTTCCGAACCAATTTCTTCAGATAGCAGGAAGAATTCGTAAAAGCCCATTCCGTAGCTCTGATAATAATCGGGAAAGAAACGATGTTGAAATGTGTAATGCCAGCGATTCTCGTTTAACGGACGGTTTTCAACCGGACCAACAGTTTTCTTCCAATCGTAACGCGTGTTCAAATCGGTACCTTCAACAATACATCCGCCGGGAAAACGAAATACACCGGGCTTGATGTCATACAATGCTTGCGCCAAGTCTTTTCTCAAGCCATTTTCGTGTCCTTTCCATGTATCAACCGGAAAAAGAGACACATGTTCCAGATCAATCGTTCCCTTGGATGCTAAAAATATACGCAAAGTAGATTTATCTTCCGTTTGCGTAGGTTTTAAAATGACCTGGTATTTCTTCCATTCTTTTGAATCAATCGTTAGTTCCTCAGAGGCAAACGCATGTCTTTCGGCATTTGTATTGGGTTTCACCATTTCTATTCTGATTTTTTCGGAAGAAGCGCCTTCGGGCAAACGGGCCCACACGCTGAAACGATATTCTTCACCAGCCTTCACGCCGATTCCAAAGAAACCTTCGTTTTCCAATCCGGTACGTTTATGGTCGTGCCCCGGATAAGCCAAACGCACATAGTGCGGATTACGCTCAAACGGTCCGTCGTCTTTTAATGTTACATGACCAAAGGTCTTCCAACCCATCAGATTTTGAGGAAATTCAAAAGAGCGGTTTTTAACAAGCTCTGCATAAAGACCTCCATCGGCCCCGTAATTAATATCTTCAAAGAAGAGTCCGTACATGGTTGGCTGAATCTCAGCGCCCAACTTCTTAGTCTGAATGACTAGTTCATTGGTTTGAGCATTCATACCCAAACCGGCCGATAATGCCAAAGCGGCTAAAAAAGTCCTGTGTTTACTCATGGTTTATAATTTATGTATATATTAAATAAATGCAATTATCTTATTCGTTTTCCCCATACCGAACGGCCGCGTTGATCCAGTCCGGTAAAGAGAATTGTTTCCGTTTGTCTTTCCCAGTCGTGTCCGGCAAAGATAATGAGATTTCTGATACTTTCTCCTTTTATAGTCAAGTCCAACAGCTGTTTATCAGCATAAAACGACCAACGACCTCCTTCTCTAAGCGTTTTGTCTTTTTCAAAATGATAAACGGAAGATCTGTTTATTTCATCATCAACCAACTGTCCTTCACCCCACAAAACTTGTCCGGCTTCCAGTTGACGTTCGTGCAACGGCTCAATCACACGCATAATTTCCCACTCTCCCAACATATCTTTTACAGTAAAACGCCGAGACTTTGTTCCTGCGTAACGCTCGGGCGACACCACCGGCCAGCCTTCGGCATTGAAAAAGATTTCCCGTGTATGTAGCACCATTAACTGGTTTTCGGGCGATAACCGACCTTGGTGGAACATATAATAGCGACCGTTTTCCTCGCGCCACACACCACAGTGTGCCGTACCTGCCCAACCGGGATGACCTTCAAAAGCATAAGGTGCCGTCAGGATGGGAAAGTTATTGGTGGTATCCTTTAGGTCGTGTCCGGCATAGTCCAGAAACGGACCTTCGGGCTTGTCGGCACGCCCCACGCGAACATTATAGGTTGTCATCAGCGGATCATAAGAAACGAAAAGGAAGTATTTCTTCAATTCCGGATTATAAATAATCTCGGGCGCTTCCAGGTTGTCTTTTTTGTAGTTGGCTCTTCGAGCAATGAGATGACCGTAGTCGTTTTTTTGCTGGGTAAGTCCTGTAGCGGGATTCAACTCAACACAAAACAAACCACCAAAATAGGAGCCGTAATGCATCCACCACCTACCCGTTTGAGGATCTTCAATCACGCTGGGATCAATGGCGTTCATCGGTGTCTGCTCATCCGTTTTCACGACACATCCTTTCTGTATCCAAGGGCCTTCGGGTGAAGCAGACTCTGCCAAACCTATATATGATGTCTTTTTACCAAAAGCCGACACACAATAATATAGCCTGTACACATCATTATGTTTGATGATATAAGGCGCCCAGATATTAGTGGCTCCCTGACCTTCTGCATGAGTGCGTACCCAGTTAACGGCTTCAGCAGGTATTTCAGGGAAAGCCCAACCTACCAAATCCCAGTTTACCAAGTCTTTAGATTTACGGACTTGGATATATCCCAAAGGAATATTTTTCTGTTTAGCTACTTCCTTGTTCTCAGCAAAAATAGCATCGGTAGAATACATGTAGTAAGTATCGCCAAACTTTTTGCAGGCAGGATCGTGTACATTGTACGTTCCCCATGAACGATAATTTTCCATACCCGACACTGATAAGTAATTGTCTTGCCACGGATTAGGGAGCGACACCGGTGCGTATATCCCAGGTTTTGTGCAGGAACAAACCCAAACAAGCAGAAGAATAACGCCAAACGAATTACGTGTTTGCATAATATCTTTTTATTTGATCACTAAAGTTTTATGCAAAAATAGGCTTACTGAGGTGGGGTAAGGTGGACTAAAGAATATTAATGGTGGACAATATTCCATTGTGAAGCAAAAAGACACTTGCTCTTTTGATAATGAAAGAGTTTCTAATAACTTTGCTCTGTAATATATAAGGAAACTATGAAGAAGCACTACATTCTTTGGGGTATGTTTTTGTTTGCTTGCGTCTGCCATGTAACGGCGCAGAGCAACTCTTTGTTGCGATATAACATCAGCTACCTCACCATGCAAAACGGATTACCGCACAACTTTGTAGACGATATATATAAGGATAGTCAGGGATTCCTATGGATATCTACTGCAGGAGGCGGACTGGCCCGGTACGATGGATACGAGTTTGTCAATTTCAACACATCAAACACCAAGGGAAAATTAAGGAGTAACTTCATTCAAAATGTATGTGAAGATGCTCACAAACGTTTGTGGATTGTATCTGAAGGGGGAACAAGTGTTCTTGATTTGGCTTCACGCAACCTGATTATTCCTGCTGATGAAAAAGGGTTGATAAACGAGATACTTAAAAAGCCCAGCATAAAGGTTTATAAAGACAGTCAAAACGCTATTTGGCTGTGTTGCTCCGATTATATTTATAAAATATCTTTCCAGACAGACAGCTCTGTAAAAGAGATTGCAAAGCTCAAACTAAATATTTTACCCATTCCTTCAATAGCTCTTTGTGACGTTGACGAAGACGGCAGTATCTGGGTAGGACTAGAGAATAAAGTTTGTAAACTCACTGCACATAACAGCGTAATTGTTCCGCAACTGGTTTCGCCTAAACTGATCTTCGACAAAGGTACATTTATATCTGTCTTCAAGTTAAAGGAAAATGAGGTGTGGATAGGAAGTGATAAGGGGCTCTACAGATATAACAAAACGGGCAACATGGTGAAGCATTATACTTATAGTAGCACAAACACCTACTCTATTTCTCAGAATTATATTTCGGACATGGCTGTAACAACCGACAAACAACTCATTGTTACCACTCTAAGAGGGGCCAATATATACAATCCGATCACTGATACGTTCGAACATCTCAATCAGGAGAACAATGATAACACAACTCGGATGAACAGTAATTTTGTAAACTGTGTGTTTGTTGACAAAAACATTGTATGGTTTGGCACGGAAACAGGTGGATTGAATAAGTTAACACCCAGAAGACTTAGTCTTCGCAATTATGTGTACGATAAAGATGACCTGAACAGTATATCAAGAAACCCGGTCAATGCCATTTACGAGGACAAGAAGGGTACTCTTTGGGTTGGAACAGTTGAAGGAGGACTCAATAGAAAAAGTAAAGGGGAGAATCGTTTTCATCATTATACAGCCGAGTCTTCCAACCGGTTAAGTCACAACTCTGTAAGTGCTATTGCTGCTGATAATCAAAATAGACTGTGGGTAGGTACCTGGGGATTTGGCATCAATTTATTGGATATCAACAATACCAACAGACCCGTTATTCAATACCTAAACAGTGATACACATCCTAATTTCCCTATCAATTTTATAGGCTCGCTTTGTTATGATACTCGTAATAACTTAATGTGGATAGGTTCCAATCACGGACTGTATTACTATGATTTAAATTCAGAAACCTTCAAATCCCCTTTCAAAGACCAGGCCGGAGAAAAAATTCACGGATGCATCGGGGCTATTATCGATAAAGAAAATCAATTATGGATTGGTTGTTTGGAAGGGCTGTATATTGTTGACCTCAACAAACGCGAAAATGGTTTCTTTAAGTACAAACATATCACTTATAAGTTAGACGATCCGGTATCAGGTCTAAACGAAAAAATTACCTGTTTCTATCTGGCCAAAGATGGCACAATGTGGATAGGAAGCAATGGATATGGCTTTTATAAAGCACAAAAAACAAGTATCAGAGGGCAGTATAAGTTTAAAGCATTCACCACTTCTGAGGGATTGGTCAACAACAGCATCAGAGGGATTCTGGAAGATAATTACGGATGGCTCTGGATAAGCAGTAACAACGGTTTATCTTGTTTCAATCCGGCTAACGAACATTTCATAAACTACAATTCGCAAGATGGACTGATATGTGATCAGTTTTATTGGAATGCATACTGTAAATCAAAAACAGGAGATCTGTACTTTGGTAGTCTCAACGGACTAAGCGTAATCAGTCCGAATCATTCCGAAAGTAAATCATCACTTGCAAATGTTATTTTTACCAAGCTGAAAGTAGGAAACGAAGAGGTTATACCCGGCAGTGATTATCTCGATCAGGACATCTCACTCTGCAAAGAAATACGCATTCATGAAAAAGAAAAATCGTTTTCCATCGAATTTTCCTCGCTTAACTTTGACCAGCAAGCTACGGCCGTATACAGTTATCGTTTGCTGGGTTTTGATGAAGACTGGGTGGAAGTATCGGCCGACAGACGATTTGCCAGTTATACAAACCTGCAACCGGGAACCTATACGTTACAGGTCATGTATTCGTCTGACAAAAACATGACGAACGCTCCCGTAAGCGAACTCACAATAATTATTAAGCCTTATTTCTACAAAACAACTTGGTTTATATTTTTGGTCGTACTCTTCATTGGTACAGCTGTCTATCAATTTTATTTGTGGAGAATCAGAACATTGAAACGTCAAAAAGAGATTCTGCATAGAAAAGTAGAACAACGCACCCGGGAACTTGAGAGTCAAAAAGAAGTTCTGGAAATACAGACGGCCGAGTTATCCCGACAAAACAATTTGCTGATACAGCAAAATGAAAAAATCACCAAGCAAAAAACACAATTACTCCGGATGTCTAAGAAGGTTCAGGAGCTTACACTCGACAAATTATCGTTTTTCACCAACATCACTCATGAATTCCGAACTCCCATCACATTGATTATTGGGCCTATTGAACGCGCATTAAAATTAAGTTCCAATCCTCAAGTGATTGAGCAGCTTAATTTTGTAGAACGCAATTCAAAATACCTGCTTTCGCTTGTTAATCAGTTAATGGATTTCCGAAAAGTAGAATCAGGTAAATTGGAAATCGTTCGAAGCAAAGGTAATTTTCTTGAGTTTATTCATTCAATCATTGCTCCTTTTGAAATTTTTGCAAAAGAAAGAAACATCACAATCAGCCGGCTGTATCACTTAAATAATCCTCTTTTTCTTTTTGATGAGGACGCTATGCATAAAGTAATTGCCAATTTATTATCCAATGCTATTAAATTTACTCCTAATAACGGAAACATCATAATATATGTAGCTTCTATACAAAAGAGCGGAGAGGAAGTTTTATATATTGCCATAAAAGATAACGGAACAGGAATTGCTAATGAAGACGTTGATAAGATATTCAACCGGTTCTATCAGTCAAGGTCGCACGTTAAATACCCTGTATATGGACAAAGTGGAACTGGCATTGGCTTGTATCTATGTAAACGCATTATTCAACTCAACAATGGTTCTATATCTGCGAAAAACAACCGCGCAGGTGGAAGTACTTTCAGAATGACCATTCCATTAATTAGAGAAAACCAACAGGAAAACGCCGTATCAACTCTCAATAACCAACTACAGCTTGTCACTGAAAGTTCCGAAAGTTTAAGGGATAAACGTAAAACGCTTAAAACGACCATTTTAGTTGTTGAAGATAACAATGATATGAGGGCATATATACGTTCTATCCTTGAAGAAACCTATCATGTTATAGAAGCTGAAAATGGAGCGGATGCATTAACTAAATTAAGCGAATATAACGTTGATTTTATTATCAGTGATTTAATGATGCCGGTCATGGACGGCCTTGAGTTCTCAAAAAAGGTAAAAGAAAACTTCAATATTTCGCATATACCATTCTTAATGCTGACTGCAAAAACATCTAGTGAAGCTAAACTTCAAAGTTACAAAATTGGAGTCGACGAATATTTACTTAAGCCGTTTGACGAAGAAATGCTTTTGACCCGTATTCAGAATATATTGGAAAACAGGAAAAGATACCAGCAACAGTTCTCTGCAAAAATGGAGATAGAAGAACTTCAGATTGAAGAAGAATCAAGCGATAAGAAGTTTATCGACAAAGTGATGGAGATTGTCAAAGCCAATTACAAGAATTCGTATTATGAAATAAGCGACTTAGTTGAAGCTATGGGAATAAGTAAAAGTCTTTTCAACAAAAAAATGCAAAGTCTAGTTGGACAACCAGCGGGACAATTTCTCAGGAATTATCGATTAAATATTGCTTATGAACTTATTCTTAAAAACAAGAAAACCAAAAATATGAATATCTCCGAAATAGCCTATGAAGTAGGATTCAATGACCCTAAATATTTTACCCGTTGCTTTACTAAGCATTTCAACGTCCTGCCAAGTAGTTTAATGGATGAATAATAATAACTTTTGAGACTTTCATGTTGCATAACATATAAATAGAACGTTTCATCTTAATTATAAGTGTTACTTTTACACCCAAATAAAATCATTAACTTATTTACGAACTAAGTACCAATACGAAAAACATGAAAAAGAATTTAATTTTAATGGGAATTGCCGCATTGATGATTTCATCTTGCAGTAATCAGCCGAAGAGTGAAACGACTCTTTCAGGACTTGACCCCAAAGCTTTTGAAACAAAAGTGAATGATCATTCCGTTAACCTTTACACGCTAAAGAATAAAAACGGCATGGAAGTTTGCATCACTAACTTCGGCGGACGTATCGTATCTGTTATGGTACCTGATAAAAATGGTAATATGAAGGATGTAGTACTCGGATTTGACAGCATTGCCGATTACGTAAATATACCCAGTGATTTTGGTGCGTCCATCGGTCGATATGCAAATCGCATAAAAGATGGTAAAATTGTTATTGACGGAGATACCATTCAATTGCCTCAAAACAACTTCGGACATTGTTTGCACGGTGGTCCCAAAGGATGGCAATATCAAGTATACGAGGCTAAACAGATTGACGACACAAAATTAGAATTGGTTCGCCAATCACCAGATGGCGACGAAAATTTCCCCGGAAATGTAACTGCCAAAGTTACGTATACATTAACAGATGACAATTCTATAGATATCAGCTACGAAGCTACAACCGATAAGAAAACGGTTATTAACATGACAAACCACTCTTATTTCAACCTATCGGGCGATGCTCAGAAACCAATTACCGATCATTTATTGTATGTCAACGCCGACAAATTCACTCCTGTTGACAGCACATTCATGACAACAGGTGAAATTCTGGATGTAAAAGGAACTCCAATGGATTTTACTGTAGCTAAAACTGTTGGACAAGATATCGACAAATACGAGTACGACCAGCTTAAAAACGGAAATGGATATGATCATAACTGGGTGTTAAACACAAACGGTGATATCAAACAAGTGGCAGCACGATTAACATCTCCTGTTTCAGGAATAACACTTGAGGTGTATACAGATGAACCGGGAATTCAAGTTTATTCAGGAAACTTTTTAGATGGAACAGTGAAAGGCAAAAAAAGTATTGTATACAATCAGCGAGCAGCTATCTGCTTGGAGACTCAGCACTACCCCGACAGTCCCAATAAACCAGAATGGCCCTCCGTTCTTTTAGAGCCAGGCAAAACTTATCGCAGTCACTGTATTTTCAAATTTACAGTAAACAAATAATTTTTAATACCAACATAATCACATCATTAGCTAATGAATAGTTCAGGTTTTCAAACAATTGACTTTGTTATATTCGGGGCGTATATAATACTCCTCGTTTGTTTAGGGCTTTTCCTTTCCCGCAACAAAAAAGGTCAGGAAAAAAATGCAAATGATTACTTCTTGGCAGGTAATACGCTTACTTGGTGGGCTGTAGGAGCTTCGCTTATTGCAGCCAATATCTCTGCCGAACAATTTATCGGCATGTCAGGTTCCGGTTATAAAATCGGATTGTGCGTCGCAGCATACGAACTTATGGCAGCGCTTGCGTTAATCGTGGTGGGCAAATTCTTATTACCCATTATGATTACCCAGAAAATATACACTATTCCCCAGTTCCTCAGAGAACGATATAACGGTGGTGTAGGATTGGCATTCTCTATTTTTTGGTTACTACTTTATGTTTTTGTGAACCTCACTTCAGTAGCTTGGTTAGGAACAATTGCCATTGAACAGATATTGGGTATTGACCCAATGTACCGTATGTACATCATCATATTCCTTTTTGTAATAGCCGGTGTATATTCAATTTATGGTGGTTTGGCCGCAGTAGCTTGGACCGATGTGCTTCAGGTAGTTTTCCTTGTTGGTGGTGGATTAATTACAGCATACTTTGCACTTGAAGCTGTATCTGGAGCTAACGGTGGTGCATGGGATGGATTTGTGATTATCTTCGATAAATTGAAATCGCTTCCGGAAGATACTCACTTTAATTTGGTAGTAGACAGAGCACTTTCTCCCGATGCCTTTAAAGATCTACCAGGAATAGCAGCAGTAGTAGGTGGTGTCTGGTTAACTAACTTAGGTTATTGGGGCTTCAACCAATATATCATTCAAAAAGGTTTAGCAGCAAAGAGTCTTGATGAGGCAAAAAAAGGACTTATTTTTGCAGGTTTCCTGAAAATACTTATTCCTTTTATCGTTGTAATTCCAGGTATCACAGCATACGTGATGTATACCTATCCTCAGGACATCCCAGGTATTCAGGAAGGTTATTTCAATGTTCACGGTAACATCAATGTATCAGATGATGCATATCCTTGGTTAATTAGAAACTTTGCTCCTGTTGGAATTAAAGGGTTATCATTTGCAGCATTGGCAGCCGCAATTATTTCATCGCTTGCTTCCATGTTCAACTCAACCTCTACAATTTTTACAATGGACATCTACAAGCAACACATCAATAAAAAAGCTTCTGAACACCAATTAGTGAAAATCGGACGTATAACAGCTTTAGCTTCTTTAGTAATTGCTGCAATAGCCGTACAACCATTATTAGGTGGTTTGGATCAGGCATTTCAGTATATACAGGAGTATTCAGGATTTATCTATCCGGGTATAATTGTAGTATTCGGTCTTGGATTACTTTGGAAAAGAGCTTCCTCAAATGCTGCGGTTTGGACTTCTATCCTTACCATCCCAATGGGGATTCTCTTCAAGGTAGCATTTCCAGATATGCCATTTCAATTCCGTATGGGATACATATTTATCGTACTATTCTTGATTTTCGTTGCTTTGACGTACATGGACAACAAAAAGGTGAATGTAGAATTACCCGTTGAAGAAGACAGAAAGAAAATGTTGAAATGGGCTAGATTTACGTTTGTCATTGCATTGACTTGCCTTGTTTCAGCAGCGATACAAAAAATCATGTATGTAAGCGGAAGTAGCAATGCAACGGTTCTCTATCTGGAGAATATTGGTTTTGAAGCATTATTCTTCTTCGGAGCATTAATATCATCTATCTCATTGTTCTTATACTCGAATTCTAAAGACGTAGTTAAGGATCCGAAATCATTAGTTATAAACTTAGAATTATTCAAAACCAACAAAGGGTTTGCAATTGGCGCAATCGGAATTTGTGCAATTTACACAATCTTGTATGTGATGTTCTGGTAATTAAGATGAGTTCATTTTATTCTAGTAAAGATAAGTTTTACGTAGCAGTAGACTGCATCATTTTCGGTTTCTACCAAAGTGAACTGCATCTGCTGCTGCTAAAAAGAAATTTCGAGCCGGCAAAAGGAGAATGGTCACTAATGGGGGGCTTTTTACAAAAAGATGAAAGTTTGGACCAAGCGGCTAAACGTGTTCTTTATGAGTTAACCGGCCTCGAAAAAGTATATATGGATCAAGTCGGTTTCTTCGGTGAAATTGAGCGCGATCCTGGTGAACGGGTTCTATCAGCTGCTTATTATGCACTAATGAACATTGATCATTACGATCCGGAGCTAGCCAAAAAGCACAATGCGCATTGGATAAAATTTAAAGATCTGCCACCATTAATTTTCGATCACACTAAGATGGTAGAAATTGCTTTGGATATTTTGCAACGTAAAGCTTCAACTGAACCAATTGGATTTAATTTATTATCCAAACTATTCACTTTAAGTCAACTACAGTCTCTTTACGAAGCAATATATGGAGAATCACTTGATAAACGAAATTTCAGAAAACGTATTGCTGAAATGGACTTTATAGAGAAAACAGACGAAATAGATAAATCAGGATCCAGACGGGGAGCGTACCTATATAAATTTAATAGCAAAGCTTATCGAAAAGATCCTAAATTTAAAATATAAAAAGGTTATGTTAGAAACTCTGAAAGAAAAAGTGTTCCGTGCCAATCTCGATTTAGTTAAGCACGGTTTGGTTATATTCACGTGGGGAAATGTGTCAGCTATAGACCGAGAAACCAATCTGGTGGTTATTAAACCAAGTGGCGTTTCTTATGAAGAGATGAAGGCAGAAGATATGGTCGTTGTAGATTTGGAAGGAAATATTGTTGAAGGTAAATTGAAACCTTCTTCAGATACT
This sequence comes from Bacteroides graminisolvens DSM 19988 = JCM 15093, assembly GCF_000428125.1. Classification (GTDB taxonomy): domain Bacteria; phylum Bacteroidota; class Bacteroidia; order Bacteroidales; family Bacteroidaceae; genus Bacteroides; species Bacteroides graminisolvens. Next base: position 83,384 of record NZ_ATZI01000008.1, on the reverse strand, counting down.
GCTACACACTTAGTATTATACAAAGCTTTTCCTGAAATAGGAGGTGTGGTTCACACTCACTCAACATACGCAACAGCATGGGCGCAGGCAGGAATTGACTTACCTAATATAGGTACTACTCATGCAGATTATTTTCATGACGCAATACCATGTACGGCTGATATGACTGAAGCAGAAGTTGAAGGTGCCTATGAATTGGAAACAGGTAATGTAATCGTCAAACGATTCGAAGGTATGAATCCGGTACATACTCCGGGAGTATTAGTCAAAAATCATGGCCCTTTCTCTTGGGGAAAGAATGCAGATGACGCTGTTCACAATGCAGTAGTAATGGAACAGGTAGCCAAAATGGCAAGTATATCATTTGCAGTTAATCCTCAGTTGACTATGAATCCATTACTTATTGAGAAACATTTCAATAGGAAACATGGTCCTAATGCTTATTATGGACAGAAATAATTAAATAAATAATCACTTAATAACAATACAATTATGGCATTCGAAAATTATGAAGTATGGTTCGTAACAGGAGCACAGCTTTTGTACGGAGGTGACGCAGTTATCGCAGTTGATGCACATTCAAATGAAATAGTAAAAGGGCTCAATGAATCGGGCAATCTTCCTGTTAAAATCGTATACAAAGGAACTGTAAACTCAGCTAAAGAGGTTACTGCCGCATTCAAAGCTGCAAATAATGATGAAAAATGTATCGGTGTAATGACTTGGATGCATACTTTCTCACCTGCAAAGATGTGGATACACGGCTTACAAGAGCTCAAAAAACCTTTGCTACACTTCCACACTCAATTCAACAAGGAAATTCCATGGGAAACAATGGATATGGACTTTATGAACTTAAACCAGTCGGCACACGGTGACCGCGAGTTCGGGCACATTGTTACTCGTATGCGTAAAAATCGTAAAGTAGTTGTTGGGCATTGGCAAGATGAAAAAGCACAAGCAAAAATTGCAGTATGGATGCGTGTTTCTGCCGGATGGGCTGATGCACAAGACATGCGTATTATACGCTTTGGAGACCAAATGAATAATGTAGCTGTAACTGATGGAGACAAAGTTGAAGCCGAAATGCGTTTAGGCTACCACGTTGACTACTATCCTATTGCCAATTTGGTTGCTCTATTAAATGAAGTAACTGATGCAGAGGTTGCGGAACTCGTTGCAACTTACGAAAAAGAATACGTGATAGCTGACGAACAAAAGAAAAATGAACACTTTAATCACCAAGTAAAGGAAGCAGCTAAAGCAGAAATAGCCCTTCGTCGTTTTCTTGCAGCAAAGGGTGCTAAAGCGTTCACTACTAACTTTGACGACTTAGCAGGTATTGACCAGCTTCCAGGATTGGCATGTCAACGTCTGATGGCCGAAGGTTATGGCTTTGGCGCAGAAGGAGACTGGAAAACAGCTGCTTTATACCGCACCATGTGGTTCATGGGACAAGGATTGCCTAAAGGATGTTCTTTCCTAGAAGATTACACTTTAAATTTCGATGGCGAAAACAGTACTATTCTTCAAGCACACATGCTTGAGGTTTGTCCTCTTATCGCAGAACATAAGCCCAAACTCGAGGTTCACCCTCTTGGAATCGGTGGTAAAAACGATCCGGCTCGTTTAGTATTTACATCAAAAGAAGGAGCAGGCGTTGCTGTAACAATTATTGATATGGGTAATCGTTTTCGCCTTATTGTAAATAAGGTTAATTGCATCAAAAGCAAAGAATTGCCTAAACTTCCGGTAGCCTCTTCATTATGGATTCCGGAGCCTAACTTAGAAGTAGGTGCTGCTGCTTGGATTTTAGCAGGTGGTACTCACCACACCAGTTTCTCATACGATTTAACAGTTGAATACTTAGAAGATTATGCAGAAATTGCGGGAATCGAAATGGTAGTAATCGATAATGCCACTACACTCAGTGAATTCAAGAAAGAACTCAGAATGAATGAAGTGTATTATATGTTAAACAAAGCACTTTGTTAATATGAGCACGGATAAATTTGTTATCGGACTTGATTATGGAAGTGATTCGGCCAGAGCAATTGTAGTTAATGCAATGACTGGCGAAACGCTTGCAACATCGGTGAAATATTATCCTAGATGGCAAAAAGGGTTGTACTGCAACCCTGCCATCAACCAATATCGTCAACATCCACAAGATTACATCGATGTATTGGAAGGAACTGTGAAAGAAGCTCTTGCAGCTTGTCCTACCGGTACTGCTGAAAAGGTAGTCGGTATCGCTTTTGATACAACAGGAAGCACACCTGCTTTCACCGACGCAACGGGTACGCCATTGGCTCTTCTTCCTGAATTTGCAGAAAACCCAAACGCCATGTTTGTTTTGTGGAAAGACCACACGGCTATTAAAGAGGCTGCCGAAATTAATGAACTTTCTAAAAAATGGGACATTGACTATACTGCATACGAAGGAGGAATTTATTCCTCTGAATGGTTCTGGGCAAAAGCTCTTCATGTATTGCGCCAAGACGAACAGGTTCGTGCCAAAGCATATTCTATTGTAGAATATTGCGAATGGTTACCAGCCTTAATTACTGGTGTTAACAAAAGCAGCGATATTGTTCGTAGCCGTTGTGCTTGTGGACATAAGGCGATGTGGCACGAAAAATGGGGAGGCTTACCTGCCGAAAATTTCTTGACCACACTAGATCCACTCTTAGGAGGATTCAGAGAACGCTTGTTTGACAAAACAGAAACAGCCGATAAACCTGTAGGTAACTTAAGCCAGGAATGGGCTGAACGTTTGGGCTTAACAACCCAAGTTGTAGTTGCCGGTGGAGCCTTCGACTGCCACATGGGTGCTGTAGGCGCAGGTATCACTCCACACACGTTTGTGCGTGTAATTGGAACGTCAACATGCGACATCATGGTAGCTTCTTACGAAGAAATGGGTGATAAGCTGATCAAAGGTATTTGTGGACAGGTTGACGGCTCAGTTATTCCGGGTATGGTTGGTCTGGAAGCTGGTCAGTCGGGCTTCGGAGATATCTACGCTTGGTTTAAAAAAGTATTGGAATTCCCTCTTAAAAATATTTTAGTTGAAAGCTCGCTGATCGATGAAACAACAAAGGCTAAGTTGATCGACGAAATTTCATCTCAAATAATACCTGCTCTCACGAAAGAGGCAGAAAAAGTACCAGTAAGTGAAAGTACAATCATTGCTACTGATTGGATGAATGGACGACGTACTCCAGATGCTAACCAAATGCTCAAAGGAACTATCACAGGACTCACTTTAGGAAGTTCTGCACCTCGTATTTTCCGTGCCTTGGTTGAAGCAACAGCTTTTGGTTCTAAAGCAATTGTTGATCGTTTTAGGAATGAGGGCGTACAAATAGACAATGTAATTGGTATTGGAGGAATTGCATTAAAATCATCTTTTGTGATGCAAACATTAAGTGATGTGCTTAACATGCCAATCAAAGTATGTAAAACAGATCAGGCTTGTGCATTGGGAGCTGCCATGTTTGCCGCTACCGCAGCCGGTCTTTATACCAAAATTGAAGATGCACAACATGCTATGTCATCTGGGTTTGCATTTGAATACAAACCCAACGAAGCAAATGCTGCTGCATATCAAGATGTTTATGACAAATACATTAAACTTGGCTCATTCACTGAAAAAGAGCTGTTTTCATAAATAATAATTATAGGTAAACAAGGATGGAGTATGGCACATCATCTTTGTTTACCTAATTATTTGATTGTTAACCGTTACACACATATCCATGAAAATCAAAAGAGTATTACTATCACTTTGCCTCTCCCCTATCTTTCTTTACGGACAGGACATCCAGAGTCCCGATGGTCTTCTGAAAGTTATTTTAAAATCTGAGAGCGAAAAAACAACTTACGTTGTAACATACAAGAACAAAACGATGCTTGAAGAGTCTCCATTAGGTCTGGAAAGTACTATTGGTGATTTCTCAACTGGATTAACATTTCTATCAGAGAGTAAAAAGCAAATAGAAGAAAATTATTATTTACCTAATGGGAAAACTAGTCGTATACATTATTTAGCGAATGAATTGACTGTTTCATATCTAAACAAAAACAAAGACACACTGCAAGTTTTATTTAGGGTAAGTAATAATGATATAGCATTGGCATATCGTCTTGCATCTCCTAAACAGACACATTGCACCATAAAAAGAGAATTGACCGGATTTAACTTCCCGGCACACACTACCACTTTCATCACTCCGCAAGCTCCTTCCGGAGAAGGCTGGATGAAAACAAAGCCTAGTTATGAAGAAGAGTACACTAATGAAGAGCCCATTGGTACTCCATCAAAATATAGATTAGGATACACATTTCCTGCTTTATTCCATTTAGGCAATACTGGCTGGGTGTTACTTTCTGAAACAGGAGTAACTAGCAGATATGCCGGTACCCGCCTTAGTGAAGGCAATCAAGAAGGTTTATACACTATTGCTTTCCCTGAAAAAGAAGAAAATGGAGGCATGGGTGATAATACCGTGACATCAAATTTACCGCTAACAACCTCATGGAAAACAATTACTGTTGGTGAGACTTTGAAACCAATTGTTGAAACAACATCTGCATATAACGGGATGAAACCTGTATATACTGCTTCTCAACCCTACAAACCAGGACGCAGTACATGGAGCTGGATCTTGTGGCAAGATGAGAGTTGCAATTACAAAGATCAGCAGATCTTTATTGATTTGGCTGCTGAGATGGGATATGAATATATATTAATTGATGCGCTGTGGGATAAACAAATTGGATATGAAAATATGCCTTCATTAATTGCCTATGCACAATCAAAAGGGGTAGATGTGATACTATGGTATAATTCGAATGGCGCATGGAATGATGCTCCTCAAGGTCCCAAACAAAGAATGGATACGGCTCCAGCCCGACAGAAAGAAATGGCATGGATGAAATCATTGGGGGTTAAGGGCATCAAAGTTGACTTCTTTGGTGGAGATAAACAAACCACAATGAAGTTATACGAAGATATACTGACTGATGCCAATCAATATGGAATATTTGTTGTGTTCCATGGAACCACACTTCCTCGCGGGTGGGAACGCATGTACCCTAATCACATGGGAAGTGAAGCAGCTTTGGTTTCGGAAAATTTAGTATTTAGCCAGGATTTTGCCAACAAAGAAGCCTATACAAGCACTATGTTACCTTTTACACGGAATGCAGTTTCAGCAATGGACTTCGGACCCGTATTCTTTAATAAGCGTTTCTCAAAACAAGCAGATAAAGGTACTATAAGAAAAACAACCGATGCTTTTCAGTTAGCAACATCCATTCTATATCAATCTCCTGTACAACATTTTGGCATTACACCTAATAATATACAAGAACAGCCTGAATACGTGATTAACTTCATGAAAAAGATACCTACCACTTGGGATGAAACTAGGTTCATTGATGGCTATCCTGGGAAATATTGCGTTATGGCTCGCCGATTTGGAAGTAAATGGTATATAGGAGCAACTAATGCAAGCAACAGTTTACAGAGCTACACACTTTCTTTGCCTTGGCTTATAGGAAAAGAAGTCACAGTTCTGTTTGACCATAAAGATAGAAGTGTTGGATTCAAAACTGCCAAAATAGACAAAAAAGGTTTATTGAAAATAGAACTAGAGAATCTGGGTGGTTGCGTAATCTACAGCAATGAATAAACAATATTACTTAACTTTATAATAAAAGAAACCATGAAGAAACAAATCCTAACAAGTGCTTTACTTGTGGCTTCTATGTCACTCTCTGCACAAAAAAGTGCTAGTATTAAGATTTATGCAGATCAAGGAAAAGAAATTATTCCAAAAGAAATCTATGGGCAATTTGCAGAACATCTGGGATCATGCATCTATGGAGGACTATGGGTCGGTGAAAACTCTGATATTCCTAACACGAAAGGTTATCGCACTGATGTGTTGAATGCCTTAAAAGATCTTCAAGTTCCGGTTTTAAGATGGCCGGGGGGATGTTTTGCCGATGAATATCACTGGATGGATGGCATTGGGCCCAAAGAGAATCGTCCTAAAATGGTCAACAATAATTGGGGAGGCACTATTGAAGATAATAGTTTTGGCACGCATGAATTCCTGAACCTATGTGAAATGCTAAATTGTGAACCATACATAAGTGGAAATGTAGGTAGTGGTAGCGTTGAGGAATTAGCGAAATGGGTTGAATACATGACTTCAGATGGCGACTCTCCCATGGCTAATTTAAGAAGAAAAAACGGTCGTGACAAAGCGTGGAAAGTGAAATTCCTTGGTGTAGGTAATGAAAGTTGGGGATGCGGAGGAAGCATGCGTCCTGAATACTATGCTGATTTGTACCGTCGTTATTCTACCTACTGTCGCAATTATGATGGCAATAGCCTTTATAAAATAGCTAGCGGGGCCAGCGATTACGATTACAATTGGACAGAAGTGTTAATGAAAAACGTAGGTCACCGTATGAACGGTCTCTCTTTACACTATTACACTGTTACCGGGTGGAGCGGAAGTAAAGGAGCAGCAACCAAGTTTAACAAGGATGATTACTATTGGACAATGGGTAAGTGCTTGGAAATTGAGGATGTAGTAAAGAAGCACATTGCTATCATGGATCAATATGACCCTAAAAAACATATCGGCTTACTAGTTGATGAATGGGGAACTTGGTGGGATGAAGAACCTGGAACAACGCGTGGGCATTTATATCAGCAAAACACATTGCGAGATGCATTTGTCGCTTCGTTAACCCTTGATATTTTTCATAAATATACGGATCGTATAAAAATGGCTAATATAGCGCAAATAGTAAACGTCCTACAATCTATGATTTTGACCAAAGGCAAAGAAATGATACTCACTCCGACTTACCATGTATTCAACATGTATAAAGTACATCAAGGTGCAACTTATCTTCCGCTGAATCTCATTTCCGACAAAATCAATGTTCGAGACAACAGAACCGTTCCTTTCATCAGCGCTACTGCCTCAAAAGACAAAAACGGTATCATACACATCTCACTATCTAATGTTGATGCAGATGAATATCAAGAGGTGAGCATTGAATTACCAGGGGTTAAGGTAAACAATATCTCAGGGCAGATACTAACATCAAATAATCTTACAGACTATAACTCATTTGAAAATCCAAATGTTATAAAACCACAAGATTTTAAAGATGCAAAAATGACAAAAAGCCTATTAAAGGTTAAGTTGCCTGCTAAATCAATTGTTACACTGACACTAAAATAAATAGTTTTTTCAGAAAGATAACTTACAATAAAGTATTATCTTTGCAGACAAACTTAATGATTATATATTATGAATGATAATAAGCTAATGAATCGCGCGGCTGATAATATTCGTATCTTGGCTGCATCAATGGTTGAGAAAGCAAACTCAGGTCACCCGGGTGGTGCTATGGGAGGAGCTGATTTTGTAAACGTACTCTTCTCAGAGTTTCTTGTATTCGATCCCAAAAACCCTAAATGGGAAGGTCGTGACCGCTTCTTTCTTGACCCAGGTCACATGTCTCCAATGTTATATTCTGTGTTAGCATTGACCGGTAAATACAACATGAATGAACTTTCTCAATTTCGTCAATGGGGAAGTCCTACTCCCGGCCATCCGGAAGTAGATGTAATGCGTGGTGTTGAGAACACATCAGGACCATTAGGTCAAGGACATACTTTTGCAGTAGGAGCTGCCATTGCTGCTAAATTCTTAAAAGCTCGTTTTGGTGAAGTTATGAACCAAACCATTTACGCTTATATATCAGACGGTGGTGTTCAAGAAGAAATATCGCAAGGTTCAGGACGTATTGCAGGACACTTAGGACTTGACAATTTAGTTATGTTCTACGATTCAAACGATATTCAGCTGTCTACCGAAACGGATGCTGTTACCAGCGAGGATGTTGCCAAGAAGTATGAAGCGTGGAATTGGAAAGTCATCACAATCAACGGTAATGACCCCGATGCAATACGCGCCGCTTTGAAAGAGGCCAAAGCAACTGAAAAACAACCTACACTTATCATCGGTAAAACCATCATGGGTAAGGGTGCTCGCAAGGCAGACAATTCAAGCTTTGAAAGTAACTGTGCTACTCATGGAGCTCCTCTGGGCGGTGACGCATATAAAAATACAATTATCAACTTGGGCGGAAATCCTGAGAATCCATTTGTGATATTCCCTGAAGTTGCCGAGTTATATGCAAAACGCGCAAAAGAATTAGAATCTATTGTAGCTGATAAATACGCAGCAAAAGCTAATTGGGCAAAAGCCAATCCGGAACTAGCATTGAAAATGGAAACATTCTTCCAAGGCAATGCTCCTGCTGTTGATTGGAATGGCATTGCACAGAAAGCTGGTTCGGCAACCCGTGCTGCTTCTGCAACTGTTTTAGCTGCTCTTGCTACACAAGTTGAGAACATGATTGTTGCCTCTGCTGACCTTTCTAATTCAGACAAAACTGATGGCTTCCTCAAAAAAACTCATGCATTTACTAAGGATGATTTCAGTGGTGCGTTTTTACAAGCGGGTGTATCTGAATTAACCATGGCATGTATTTCAATCGGTATGTCGCTTCATGGCGGTGTGATTCCTGCATGTGCCACTTTCTTTGTATTCTCAGACTACATGAAACCGGCAGTACGTATGGCCGCACTAATGGAGCAACCGGTTAAATTCATTTGGACACATGATGCGTTCCGTGTAGGTGAAGATGGTCCTACTCACGAACCTGTTGAACAAGAGGCACAAATTCGCTTAATGGAGAAACTTAAGAATCACAAAGGGCACAACTCCATGTTAGTTTTACGTCCGGCTGATGCAGAAGAAACCACTCAGGCATGGAAATTAGCGATGGAAAATACGAGTACTCCAACAGCTCTTATTCTCTCAAGACAAAACATAGCCAATCTTCCGGCTGGAACAGATTATGCACAAACTTCAAAAGGCGCATATGTAATTGCCGGTTCTGATTCTAACCCCGATGTTATATTAGTAGCTTCCGGTTCAGAGGTTTCAACTTTAGTTGCAGGTGCTGAATTACTTCGTAAAGACGGAATCAAATTAAGCATTGTATCGGCTCCTTCAGAAGGCTTATTCCGTGCTCAGGATAAAGAGTATCAAGAGACTGTTATACCAGCCAACGCAAAGGTCTTCGGATTAACCGCTGGTTTACCTGTTAATCTGCAAGGATTAGTAGGAGCAAATGGGAAAGTTTTTGGTCTGGAATCATTTGGTTTCTCAGCTCCTTACGAAGTGTTGGATGAGAAACTTGGCTTCACTGCTGAAAACGTTTACAACCAAGTAAAAGCATTATTAGCTTAAAAGTATGATTCATGCTTTAGGTGATTTGCTATCAGTAAAATCACCTAAAGTAATGAGTCAGCAAAACATAAATAGTACAAACCGCTTCTTTATATTTTAGAATGAAAACAATAGGAATCTGTTCCGATCACGCAGGCTACGAACTGAAACAATTCGTAAAGAAATGGCTGGAAGAACAAGGATGGCCATACAAAGACTTTGGCACATACACTGCAGAGAGTTGTGATTATCCTGATTACGCACATGCTCTTGCTTCATCTGTAGAGGCAGGAGAATGTTATCCGGGTATTGCTATTTGCGGAAGTGGCAACGGCATCAACATGACTTTAAACAAGCATCAGGGAATTCGGGCAGCACTTTGCTGGATTCCTGAGATTTCGTCTCTCGCCCGCAAACACAACAACGCAAATGTATTGGTCATGCCCGGACGATTTGTGTCGGAAGAAGAGGCTGCTAAAATAATGACTGAGTTCTTTCACACCGAATTTGAAGGAGGACGTCATCAAAAGCGAATAGATAAAATTCCTTTGTAGAAAGCGATTGGAAAAAATTGAGTATATAAAAAGGGCTGTAACTTCATGTTGCAGCCCTTTTTATATACTCTCACTAAATATAATTGTTCCTTCTATCTAGCAATAACTTGATTCCTTTAGTTCACAATCTTCTTTCCCCAATAAGTAGTTTTCCCATCGGAACTATATCCAGCATAAACGATGGTCAACTTACGTGGGGAAATTTCCCAGTCAACCTCTCGTTGCAAATACAATTTCACACCCCCAACCGTCACAGTTTGCTTGGTAGCATCAAAGTTCCAGGAACCAGTTAAGGCCCCTTCGGAAATATTACTGGAATTAAGTTTCAATGAAACAGACGTAAATTGCTTCTGATAATTATATCCCATATTTATATGTTCCCACTCACCGACTAATTCTTCCTCCTTAATAGCAACAGATGGAACCGCTCCATAGCGTTCAGGCATCACCAAAGGCCAACCTTCATCCGTCCATCTTATGCTACGCACATGACCCATCATAACAGCATTACTAGCATTAATTCCGGTAATGTTAGCAGGCAAGCGCCCTTGTGAAGCATAAAACCAATTATCTTGTCCGTCATTAAAAATAGCACAATGAGAAATTCCCACCCAACCATAGCTATTATTAAATTTATACGGATGCGTCAGAACAGGATAAGCATCTCCTCCCCCATTTTCGGTTATATTCTTGCCAACCATATCAAGATAAGGACCTTTTATATTCTTTGAGCGAGCCACACGCGTATTATATGCTACGGACAATTCATCATATGCCATAAACAAATAATAGTAACCTGTTTTAGAATTATAAATAATTTCGGGAGCTTCAGAAGCCTGCCACCTTCCATATCCCCTACGAGCTATCAAGTCGCCGTAAGAACTATGATCACCATTAATACTCCAAGGTTTACCCAATTCATTCAATGGTTTACCAGTTTCTGCATTAAGCTGAACAGCAGTAAACCCACTGTGCCAGGAACCATAAACAAGCCAATGCTCTCCTTCTGGAGTAATAACATACGAAGGATCTATCGCATTCCACATAAAATAGGCTTCCCAATCATTTGTACTCGAGCGAGTCCATTCATTTATACCTTTATTGGAAGCAGAACAAATTACATAACCTTTATCAACCCATTGATTACTAGCCGGATCCGAACACTCCATCACACCGATGAGTGCACGTTCGGTCCATGAATTATCAAAGTTAGTTGCATCGTCATACTTACCCGTTTTTATATAATGTCCCGGCACTAAACAATAATACATTCTATACAATCCGGTTCTTACCTTTCTGGCCACGGGAGCCCAATATCCATAACGCGGATTATCAATAAGAGGTAACCCCATCTCCGAACGATATTCATTTAATTTATCCTTGGCCCAACTAGGAGGATTCTCTGGCATTGTTGCTCCCAAATATTCCCAATTAACCAAATCTTTAGATCTACGTCCATGAAAATGGCCATAGCCGGAATGCGCATTACCATATGAAGCATCAGTTTGATACATGTAATAATATCCATCATCAGCTTTAAAAACAGTTGGATCATGTACATTGGCCAAGTTCCATTGATCCCGCTGACTCCAGGCAGCTATAGAGGTATAATTATCTGAGTAAACAGGTGGTTGATACTGAGCCAGTAAAGGATCTTCATATTCTGCTAATGTTTTAAAACTAGTTACAGCAGAGTAAATAGTTCCTTCAGAAGTCAGAAGATAAGCACGTACATAATAGGTTGTAGCAGATTGCAAGGCCGATAAGGTCAGCTCAAGTTTATCACCCACAGCTTCCTTTACATTATCAGCAGTTGTAGGTGTTAATTTGGTTATGCTATAACAAAAACCACGTTTAATGACATCTGTTTGTGAGCCAGAAACGACTGCGCTTAAATCGGCAGAAGAAACAGTTAAGTTCGTAACTACAGGATTCTCCAAGGACGGTTTTTCTGATAAAGGAGGGTCATCATTGTTACTGCACGCTAAAATTAGCGTGCAGAACATGGAGAAGAAATATAGGTTAAAATACCTCATATCTATTTATTCAGTTAATAACATATTAGATTTAAATTATCATTCAGCTGCAGAAGTAGTTAACTCCCACCCTGGATTTTGCTTCAACAAAGGTGCTTTCTTAACTTCTGAATCCGGTATAGGAAAACGATAATTCTTCGGACTATTAAACGCTCTGGAAGGATGTGTTCCGTCCGCTTCATAAGAATAGACAGAAGATGCCCCGGGAGTAACTACTACACTATAAATGTTGTAGACCTGCTGATAACGAGGTAGAGATTTCTCACTGGCAGCAGTTTTCCCTTCAAACAATTTCCAGCGACGCTCGTCAAAGAAGCGATGATCTTCGAAACAAAGTTCAATGCGACGTTCGTTACGAATGCGTTCGCGAAGCTGTTCTTTCGTCATCCCACTATAAGCAGGCATTCCCACGCGTCCACGAACCTGATTGACATATTGATATGCATTAGTCGGTCCCTCAGATTCATTGATGGCTTCAGCTGCGTTCAACAATATCTCGGCATAACGGAAAATGGGACAAGCATGAACATACGTGGTCGGATTCTTGAAAGACATGTTATTCAAGAATTTTTTGGTATAATAACCTGTTGTTGTTCCACCATGCAAGTCTTGATAATCCTTTCCATCGGGATATGATACATCAACAGCTCGTTCCTCCTCTTGTACTTTATCACCCCAAATAGAGCCATGATGCAGAATTGTTTGTTCCAAACGCGGATCACGGTTTGCATAAGGATTTTGCTCATCGTAACCAGAAGCAGCATCATCAATAGGCTTACCATTCTTCATCTCATACGCATCAACCAGGTTTTGTGTTGGGTTGGTACGTCCTGTAGAATTCACATTTCCGGAGAAGCCACAAGGTGCTAAGAAAAGCTCAATTTCGCGAGTATTCCACTCGGAACGGCTCAGAATGTATTCATTGTTTAAGTGAGGCGTAGACACAAAGCACTGATAATAGTTTTTATTGGGATCGTTATCCTCAGTAGTAAACAGTTTATAAGGATGCGCCTGTTGATTATTCTTCGCAATAAAATCTTTGGCAGCTTGTGCGGCCTCCTGCCACCAGTCAGTCTTACCCTCCGGATTGTTCAATGCAGAAGCTCTGTAAAGAAGAGCCCTTGATTTCAGAGCATAAGCAGTAGCGCCATTTACACGTCCCCAGTTCTCATTCTCATTACTATAACGAAATGGAAGTATATCTTTAACAGCATCACATTCATCAGCAATCCATTTCAGAGCTTCACTACAAGCAGTGCGCGACATATTCATGGCCGAAGCATTCCCCGCTTCAAAGACGATAGGAACACCGTTCTCATCATTACCGATAACCGGTATATCGCCAAACCAGCCGGCAAGATCGAAGTGAAAGATAGCCCTGAGTAATCTAGCTTCAGCCATATTACGGTCATACAAATGATTATCATCACCTGTTTTTTCAGCATTACCAATAACACTTTCTCTGGCGTTTTTCATAAATTGGTTAGCGGCTCTAATCCCCTTCAAATCGTTGGGCCAAAATCGTTCCGCAAACGGGTGACTCGTAGCAGAATAAGCATCTGTCAGCACACTGTGATAATAATGCACGTTCCAGAATGAGAGTGAATTATCAGTCATGCAGTCACGTGAAGCAGCAAGAAACTGTCCGTCGCTATATCCGGCAAAAGCATCAGGAAGGTATGTGTATACATTCGCTAAAAAGCCACGTGTATTTTCGTACTTGCTAAATATCTGTTCCTCAGACAAGGTCAAATCTACTTCTTTATCTAAATAATCGCTACAAGAACTGGAAACAGTTGCCAGCAATCCTACAGTGATATATATCAATATCTTTTTCATCATTTCATAATTTAAAGTACAACATTAAAATCCGATGTTTACACCAAATGTAAACGAACGGGTCTTGGGATACCACCAACAATAACTCATCGGCTTTTCAGGATCTACGTCATCCGGAAGATCACTCCAGTTATATAAATTATATCCGCTAAAGTAAAATCGGCACTTCGTCATGCTAATTTTAGCAATGAGTTCTTTGGGTAACGAATAACCAATCTCCACATTACGTAAAGACAGATAATTGCCGTTTCTCACCCAAATATCATTCTTGTATGTACCTGTAGCACGATCTGAGTCTATGGCATTAAAGCCACCGTAAAGCGGACGTGGATAAGTTGCGTTTATGTTACGCGGATCAGCGGGATTATCAGTATAATATCCCCATGCCTTCGTTACTTCGTGTGTTCCCATGTTACTCCAGCCACTAAAGCTGATAGCAGGTGAAAGAAAAACACTACGATTCAGATAAGCATTAAATACAGCACGTACATCAAAACCATTCCATTCCAAACCGATATTCAATGCCGGTATAATTTCGGGAATAATGGTATAGCTATCAGGTAACATGTCGTTAGAATCAATTTGTCGGTCACCGTTCAAATCCTTGAAAACAGCCGTACCTAATGTCTGCTTACCGTTAGATGCCGTATGATACGGATATTTCTCGGGATGATCAATTGCATCTTGCTGACTGGTAGCTACTTTATCGGGATCGTTCGCCCATTGCACGAACTTATAAATATTCCATCCGCCCACTGTGTTATTAAATGAGCTCTCATATAAAGCTGCTACTTCCGTACCATCATAAATTCGACGGCCCGTTTTACGTTGCCATTCCACATTGGGCTCCGTTTCATCCATTTCAGTTATCTTATTCGTATTGTAAGTTAGTAAACCTTCTAAGTAATAGTTTACCTTACCTATCTTACCACGATGGCCTAAAGTCACCTCAAGTCCCTTGCTCTCTGCTTTTCCGTAAGAATCAGAACTTACTGAAACTCCAATAATCGAAGGAATAGTGGAGCGTGTTACTAAGATGCCCGAACGCCACTCTTTAAACACATCTACCGCACCGTAAAGTTTCTTACCCCAGAAGTCAAAGTCTACCCCAATATTCAACATATCGGATATTTCCCATTTATTGTTACTATTGCCTGCTTTGCTCTCGTAGTAACCTCCGATATTGCTTTGCGAATAACCAAAGCTATAACCAGTTCCACTAGAGTAAGTACCCTGATAAGGATACCTTCCGGCACCTGTGCTCGACTGTCCGGCACGGCCATAAGAAGCACGTAGCTTCAACAAATCTATATTTTTGTTTTTCAACCATGACTCCTCAGAAGCAACCCAACCGAGTGATGTACCGTAAAAAGTGCCCCAACGTTCTTCCGGAGCAAAGTTATCACTAGCCATTCTACTTATGTTCCCGGAGAAGATATACTTATTATCGTAAGCATACATTGCTTGTCCGTTCCATGAAAGTGTACGTTCCGACGATGTACTTCCGCTTACCACATTCTGGTAAGTGCGAATAAAAGCACGTGCATCGACCGCATGTTTACCAAATTTATTGCTATAATTCAATCCGCCATTAAAGTTCAAATGATAGTAATACTCACGCTGATTGGCCGATGGATTAGTCAATGCCGAATATGAAGTATACTTCGTATACGTAAATTCGGACGGATCAGTAACATTCACATTGGTATAGTCGTAATTATACGTATTGATGGCATTGCGCTGAGTAGATTCAAATGTTTCGTAAGAGTCGAAACTAACAGTAGCATTCACCTTCAATCCTTTCAATAAACTACTGAGGTCTCCGTTCACACTCAATGTACTATACAAATTACGTCGACGGTTTTTCTCTTGTCCACTAGCCGCCAAATAGCGTAAGGGATTGTTGGCTGTACTACTGGCATACAGTTCACCGTTGGGACAATAAACCGGTTCCATCGGGTTAGCCTCCACTGCTCCGAACGTTGTTAAATCGAACACACTCTGTGTAGGCTGATTGATGTTATCAATACGTCCACCTAAATCTAATGATACATTTAAAAACTTCGTCACATCAATATCAATGTTAGAACGCAAATTCCATCGATTCAGCATGTGCTGCGTATCAAAGTTCTCGTTCCAACCGGTTCCTGTCTCGTTCCACATACCTTCTTGTCGCAGATAAGAGAAAGACACATAATAACGAGCCCGGTTATTACCCCCGCTTATCTGCATGTTCGTTTTGTACATGGGAGCTGCATCCCTATACAACTGTTCAAACCAATTCGTATCGAAGTATCTATAGCGATCAACGCCCTCTAATGTTTCACCATTACTTACGCGACGATACTTTTCAATCTGTTCATCCGTATACATGGGATCACTTCCACTCAGGTAACGCACCTGGTTACGAGTCAACGCCATATTATAGGAATTCTGCAATTCCATTTTGTTGCTCAGCATTTGATAGCCAATTTCCTGAGTAAAGTCAATATTGGTTTTACCAGCCTGCCCACGCTTAGTGGTTACAAGTATAGCACCATTGGCTCCTCTCATACCGTAAATAGCGGTAGAC
Source organism: Bacteroides graminisolvens DSM 19988 = JCM 15093 (assembly GCF_000428125.1). Taxonomy (GTDB): domain Bacteria; phylum Bacteroidota; class Bacteroidia; order Bacteroidales; family Bacteroidaceae; genus Bacteroides; species Bacteroides graminisolvens. The sequence continues at coordinate 67,048 of NZ_ATZI01000008.1, read as the reverse complement.
GCTGCATCTTTCAATACAGTAATGTTCTCAATCGGAAAAGCATCGAGAAAAGAGAGATCTCTCTCTACATTGTCCACAATGATAAGCGGAGCACGCGCATTCTGATTCATGGTACGTATACCACGAATGTACATGGCAGTTTCACTCCACCCCGGCTCACTACTCCATTCGTAAGTTTCCATACCGTTAACGGTAGCTGTAAAAGCATTTTGTAAAATGGTAACAGGATGTTTTTGTAATTCTTGCCCAGTCACTACAGAAGTAGCTTCAGTCATCAGCTTTTTCGCCTTGCGCCCAAAAGGAACCGGCATGGTATGCAGGTATTCATCCAAGTCTTCCGCCAATACAATCTGAAAGCCTTCATTGAAATCGGCATTTGCCGTAGCATTTAAATAGCCAACACTACTCACGCATATCTCATCCTGAGACTTCACATTCTTGAGAATAAAATAACCATCTTTGTCTGACAGGGCAATACGACTTTGTTCGGCTACATTGACTACAGCACCGGCAATAGGAGCACCTTTGCTGTCTACAATCCGCCCTTTCAATACTTGCTCGTTCTGTGCAAGGGCAATTGTTTGCAACCAGAGAAAGCCTAGCAGCAACAGAAATCTGCCTGATGCTGTGCATTTTCTTATACTATATTTTATGTTACTCATAATTATTCAATTTAAGAATTATTTCCAATCCGGGTTATTCTCAATGTTGGTCTTCCATACCTCACCTTCGGGTATTGGATAGAGGTACATCTTATTTTCAAAGACACGTCCTTGTGCCGTTTTACGGCTAATAGCCCCATTGGCCGCTACATCAATACCATAAATGGGACGAGAAAGAGCCTCAACAGCTACGTTCCAGCGACGCACATCCCAAGCACGATGTTCCTCGAAAGCAAGCTCAACCGTACGTTCTTTGTGAATGAAGTTTCGCATGGCTTCTTTTGAACTGGTCAAGTCGCTACGATTGGCCACCGAACCGGTAATTCCCGAACGCCGACGAATCTGGTCGAGCATATTATAAACCTCTGTAGAGGGTCCTTGCACTTCATTCAGCGCCTCAGCATAGTTCAGCATAATTTCAGCGTAACGAATGAAAGTCCACAAACGACGTGAAGTACCGGTATGTACCGAACCTAAAATAGCTTCCGGAATGTATTTGCGAACATAATAACCCGTAGGCGTAGCATTTGCATTACCCACCGGATTGTCGCGTTGTCCTTTGATCACATTGATTGTTCCGTTGCCCCATTCCGTACCATGATAAAGAACAGTAGCCTCCAATCGTTTATCGCGACCTGTCCACATAGTAGCATCACTATATCCACTGCCTGTGTTAATGGTAGGTTGACCGTTGTTGTAAACCGGTGCACCCGTGGCGTCATAAGTAGTGAAGGGCGAAGAACCGTCAATCATGTCGTACATGTCGACTAAGTTCTGCGAGGGACAAAGACCTCCTTTACCACCTTCGCCCACCGGCGTGTCATTTTGTATGGCACTCCATCCTACTGCTACATCATTTCTGAAGAATATAATTTCTTTGTTGCTGTCCAAATAGGTTGTACGAAGCAACGCATTATTATATGGCAAAATACCATCTGTTGTTTCCTCTGTAAAAAGAGCAAACTTAGAACCATAAGTATCCATAAAACTCTTCGCAGCATCTGCCGCTTCCTGCCAGGTTATTCCACTCTCAGCACTATACCGGGGACTGGCCATGTACAACTTAATGCGTGAAGCAAGTGCCCGTGCCATTGGCTGACCAATGCGACCTGCATAAGTTGCATTCCACGCATCTTGATAAGTAAGCAAGCCACTTTCACATTCACTCAGTTCCTTCAATAAGAAATCGACTACATATTCCTTCACCGTTGGCCGGTCGGTATATCCGCTCAGCAAATCACCATCCGGATCAAGTACTTCGGTAACAATGGGTACCGGACCGTAACGCAAAAACAACTCCCAGTAAAACCATGCGCGCAAGAAGCGAGCTTCAGAAGTATAGTTTGTTTTGTCCTGCAAGTACTTATCATTACTTAAGTCGGCACTTTTGGGCACACTTTCTATGCGATTAATGATCATGTTGCATTTGCGGATGCCGCGATAGTAATGTTCCCAAGTATCAGTCAGTTCGGCAGCACCGGCCGATCCGTAATAATTACCGATATTAAAAGTACTACGCACACCACCAGTTGCATAACTGGTTTCGGCTAAATCAGTAGCCGCATCCAGCCAAGAATTGTTTATGCGACATGCTCCGTGACGCAGGAAGTTATACGTATCAAAGTGGAATTGTTCCATCAAGCTCCAATCACCGAAGACCTGTTCTTCGGTTAATTCGTTACTGGGCTGCTTGTCCAAGAAACTACCAAATGCATCTTCGCATGAAGTAAGAACACTTGTAGAAATGGTTAGTGCAAGCAAGCTGTATAATATTGTTTTCTTCATGTGTGTCAGAATTTAATGTTTACACCAAAGTTCACTGTTTTCATAATAGGGTAACGATTTGAACCATTACTTTCAGGATCGGTTAAGTTGTTTAAATGATCCCAAGTAATTAAGTTGTTCGCATTCACGTAAAGACGACAATTGCTCATGCCGGCCACCTTAGACCAATTCTCGGGCAAAGTATAACTTAACTCTATGTTTTTCAGACGAACAAATGATCCGTTCTTCAAGAAGAACGAGTTTGTACGCTGATTGTGATCACCGTAATTGTCGTAGTGCAACAACGGATAGTTGGCATGTTGCAGATTGTAAGCTTCGCTCTGCGCAGGATTCCAGCGTTCCAAATGATGTTCTTTCACCTTACCGCCACTAACGAAAGCATACATCGCTTCGGCATCGTAATAACGACTTACGTGATCCACACCTTGGAACATCACGCTGAATCCCCATCCTTTATAGTTAACGCCCAAAGACAATGCGTACGTATTTTCGGGAATATCACTATATCCTATACGACTTTCATCGCGATCGTCAATGAAACCATCACCGTTTGCATCCTTATATTTAAGATCGCCCACCTTTACGGCACCAAACGTAGATACGGGGAAATCAGGATTATCTAAATCAGCCTGCGTAACAAAGCCCTCGGCAATCAGTCCGAAATACTGACTGATAGGATTACCCTCGCGCTTGCGATAAGCAGTCTTCAGTTCGGGTTCATCCATGCTGATAATTTCATTGCGTGCGTGCGAATACGTTAATCCAACGTTGTAGCTCAGATCTTCATTGATGCGATTATTATGCTTCAATTCTATTTCGTAACCACTGTTTTTTGTCTCACCTAAGTTACCGGCCGCCAATGCCACACCCACCCATTGTGGGCGAGTAAGATAGGAAGTCAGGATGTCATTACGCTTTTCATAAAACACATCAATGTTACCATTCAGCAACCCATTCCATAAGCCAAACTCAAGTCCGACGTTATACTTGTGAGCCCGTTCCCAAGTTACCCCGAGGTTGGGATACTGAGATTCGTAGATTCCGGTTTTACCTGAACTGCCAAAATAATAAGCATTACTAACCTGAGACCATTTTTCTTCATACAAAAATCGTTGAGCCGTACCGTTCACCGTATAGATGTCATTACCTACCTCACCGTAGCTGGCGCGTATCTTCAGGTTATTGAGCCATTGAGCCGTACCGGCCATAAATTCTTCATTGCTTATGCGCCATCCTAGCGATACAGCAGGGAAAAAGCCAAAGCGTTTGCCTTGAAGGAAGTTTTCAGAACCGTTGTAACCGGCATTAAACTCGGCCAAATATCTGTCATCGTAGCCGTAAGTAACACGTCCTACCAGTCCTTGGTAACGCTTAGCCAACTCTGAATTGTAACGGTAATCATTCTGATTATACAATACCATAGCCGTTACATCATGTTTTCCAAACTGGCGTGCGTAGTTAACCTGCGCTTCCATATAAAGTTTGTAAGTAGTACTGTTCTCCTTACTATACGCCAGTTCGCCATCTGAATTAAACTGATTATAAGCATCCATTGACTCGTAGTTATCACGATTATTTAATTCATACGTAGCAAAGTCGGCCTTGAACATCTTCTTATAATAAGAGTCATAGTCGAACGAAACCATACCTTTCGCACTTAAGCCCTTGGTCAACCAATCCATTTTATAATCTAAAACAAAGTTGGTTTCGTTGATGGTATTGGTAGCACGATAATATCCTCCTTTGGCTAACGCTGCAACGATATTGCTTTGATATTGTGAACTACCTCCGTATAAAGTCTTGGTGCTTTCTCCATTCTGTACCTCGTAAGATACGGGGAAAAGCCAGCCGGGAGTGTGATTCAGCTCATAGAAAGTCTGACTAAACGTACTGCTTTCACTTGTATTAGAGCCGCGACGCTCTTCAAAGCGAGTTCCAAAATTGACAGAGAACGTGAGATCCTTTGTCAGAAACAAGTCCATGTTAGCGCGGAAAGCGTATCTCCGATAACTGGGACTAGAGGAGTTTCCATACATATCCTGGCTCAGTTCTTTGATCAAACCTTTCTGATCATAAAGTTCGGCAGAAGCATAGTACCGCATGCGCTTAGTTCCTCCGCGAACACTAACGTTGTAACGTTGTGCAGGGGCCGATTTTTTCAAAACTTCGTCGTACCAATCTACGTTCGGATAAAGCATGGCGTCCAAACCACTTAACTCTCCGGCAGCCGACTTACGATACATTTCAATGTCGTTAGCCGAGAATTGAGAAGGTAATCCGTCATTCTTCAAAGCTTCTTCCAGCAATACGACAGATTGATAAGAGTCAAGGTACGTGTCGCTGCGTGTGGGACTTTGAATTTGCCAGTTAGCCGTGAGGTTTACTTCGGGTTTCTGATCACGACCACGTTTGGTGGTAATAAGCATAACGCCATTGGCACCGCGCACACCGTAAACGGCTGTTGCCGAAGCATCTTTCAAGACTGAAATAGTTTCAATGTCATCGGGAGCAATCTGCGAAAAGGTACGCTCCACACCGTCCACCAAAATAAGTGGAGAACCGTCGCCGGCAAAGGTAGCCCTTCCGCGAATATTAATCTTCGTATCATCTTGTCCCGGTGCACCCGATGTCTGTGTTGTAATAACACCCGGAATCTTTCCGGCAATCGCTTGAGAGACATTGGCTGCGGGAGAAGCCAGAAGTTCCTTACTCGAAACCTGCGAGATAGCTCCTACCACACTTTCTTTCTTTTGGGCACCGTAACCCACAACAACTACTTCATCCAGCAACTCCGTATCTTCTTTCAAGACGACCTCTAGTAAGGTCTTCCCGTTCACTGATATTTCTTGTGTTTTATAGCCAACATAAGAGATTTGCAGAACAGCCTTCACGGCATTGCTTACTGTGAGCTTGAAGTTACCGTCCAAGTCGGTAATCACACCATTGGTACTACCTTTCTCTAATACACTGGCACCTATTATGGGTTCACCTGTCTGATCTTTCACGATACCCGTCACTTGCCGCTGTTGTGCCCACAGAGTTTGTCCGGCCAGCAACATCAGGAACACCGACAGCCATCTCAGGAGCATTAATACGCTCCCGGATGATTTGGAATTCATTTGTCTATCTTTCATATTATCTTTATTTTATGGAAATAACAAGGTTATTTTTTTGTCGCATTATAAAGGGCAGCTGCCTGTGAAGCCGTCAGCGGACTGGCGCATAGATATACATCGTCAATCAATGCCGGTGCGGCTTTCCACCAAGTTTCGTAACCGAAATAAAAATTGCTAGCCGTGTTAAACAGGTTCAATATGTTGTTGTATCCTGTAAAGTCGCCCGAGGCAAACGCTGCATTGTTTTCATTGTCAAACTTCAGCACACCATTATAATACACTTCAAACTTGTCGGGCATAAAGTTTAGGGTCACCAATGTCCAGACGCCTGCTGTCAGCGCATTATCGGCATTATTATTCTGACAATCAAACCATCCGCCGGCTCCATTATAGCCCAGGTAACCGATAGCGTTAAACCAAAGTTTGGTTGTTCCGTCGTTCAGCACAAAGATCTGATCCCACCAATTCAAGGTAGGCGGGTTTAGCCACATGCTGACACTGAGACCTTCGGTCATATTCTTCCCTTTCAGCGGATTGTCGAAACGGGTATATGCCCATCCGTTTGCATTGCCGGTCCATCCTTCTTGCTGATGCCAAACGGTACCCCTGACTGCATCTTGTTCAAAAGCCGACGGAGTAGCCTGTGCCTCTACGGTAATAAGTTCACCTCCCTGCGCTGCATTCACCGCATTTGCATAAGAGTTGTTCAACGGATAGTAGCCGGCCAAAGACGGTGCATAGGCAGGACTAACGGGGATTCCGCCCGATGCTTTTTTGGTATCGGCATACAGATTCAGGATTTCTTTCTCTGTCAAAGGTCTTGTTACAAAGAACATATCGTCAACCAATGCAGGGGCTGCTTTCCACCAGGTTTCGTATCCCAGGTAGAAGTTGCTGGCAGAAGTAAACAAGTTCAAAACATTATTGTATCCTGTAAAGTCGCCCGAGGCAAACGCTCCGTTGTTATCTTTATCAAACTTCAGTTTTCCGTCGTAGTAAACTTCAAACCCGTCGGTCGAAATATTGATGGTTACAAAAGTCCATTTGCCTGCCGTCAGTGCATTGTCGGCATTGTTATTCTGGCAGTCAAACCAGCCGCCGGCTCCGTTGTAACCAAGGTAACCGATGGCATTGAACCAGAATTTGGTGGTTCCGTCGTTCAGCACAAAGATCTGATCCCACCAATTCAACGTGGGCGGGTTAATCCATAAAGAAACACTTAGTCCGTCTTCTAAGGTCTTCCCTTTGAGTGGATTGTCGAAACGGGTGTATGCCCAACCGTTTGTATTGCCGGTCCATCCTTCTTGCTGATGCCAAACGGTTCCTCTGTCGGCGTCTTGTTCAAATGCCGATGGGGTGGCTTGCGTTTCAACGGTTATTAATTCGCCACTTTGTGCCGCATTGAGATTGTTGGCAAATGTATTGTCGAGTGTGTAATAGCCAACAGTTCCTCTTGGCGGGAAGCGATATTCTTCTCCTCCGCTTACGGCAGGCACGGCAATTTCTTTATCAGTGATGACGTTTCGGTACACTCTCACATCGTCAACACGCATGGCTTTGGGTTGCACAGGCGATCCGTAACCCAAATACAGGTATGGCAAGCGTGGAAATGCTTGCACCAGACTCGGATAGTCAAAGGAAGCAGCTTCGGTTGAAGCAACTTCCTCACTGCTTTTTTCACCATCAATATATAAGGTATAACCTTGGGTGGTGATAATGAGTGCCATGTAGTGCCATTCATCGGCAGTGAAGGGTGGCGTTGAGGCTTGGGTGGGTTTATTCACTTCACCGGAAACGCTCAGACTGTCGCGGTGCAACCAAGCGTTCGGAGTGAAAAAGATGCGCTCCGAATTATCTTCATTGGCAAATGAAAAGATGGCGCCTTCCAGATTGTCGGCTGCTGTTTTCACCCACATGGTAACAGATACTCCCGTTTGCACCTTTACATTGTACAAAGGATTATGGAAACGAGCATAACCTCCATTGAGATTAAGCACTTTTCCTTTGAACTCGTCGGTCACAATTCGGGGAACTTCACCTCCATCGTAGGCCGACAAAGTTACTTCTTCAGGAGAAAGTTCTTCTTCAAACTTGTATTCTCCTTTTAGCTCAAGTTTCGGATAAATTTGATTTCCTGCCGCGGGGTCCATTTGTCCCCAGTCGTCACAGGCACCGAATGAAAGAACTGTAAATACCGCCAAAAGAAGTGACGGCCATTTTCTTGTCTTCATAATACTAATTTTAAAGGTTAATTAGATTTTTCTTTTGTATGGCAAAGATAGATAACCGCTCAGAGTAGCAGGTGGACAAAAGTCTTTTCTTAGTGGATAAAAGTGTATATAATACAATTAATAAGGGAATAATGCCCAAAACATCAGCTTCACGGGGCAGAACACCCGTCGGGCTGTTTTGACGAAATAGCTTTACTACCCCACACTTTTCAACAGATTCTTGTCAAGAGCAAGTTTATGTATTATTAACTGATTGAGGAACTTCGAACAGGCATCGGGAGGAGTTGGACAAAACATAACCAACTTTTTGAAAAACATAACGGCCGATTTGAAAAAGATAACGAGCAATTTGAAAAGAGAAACCGTCTCTTGGGTCATGAGAAACCGTCTCTTGGCTGTGAGACGGTTTCTCGCGGACCTTTTGCTACCGTGCAAATGAGAATAAGCAACCGTCCGAATGAAAAAATGAACCGTGCAAAACGAAAAAAGGCAGGAGTTTAAGCTCCTGCCTTTACGCCTATAATAAATTGAATGTACTATAGGATTATGCTGACAAAGATAATACATTATATAACCAAAGTCAAGCATTTGATTCATTATTTTGCTTGCCTCGTCTACTTTATTAATAGCTTCTAAAACTTGAAATAGAGTACCGGGAAAGAGAATAACGTCAATAATTGCACCTTTTCCACCAAAAACTAAACTTTGTGCTCCTTTTTAAGTCTTATTTTTGTAGCATGAAAAACTAGTAACCATCTTTTAAAAAACAAGAACCATGATGAAACAAGCCATTGGAGTCTTTACCTTACTTTTGGTCGCTTTGTACGCCCGGGCAAGTAATATCGATTTCGATAAAGCCTTTAAAGAGAGTGCCAAGATTGAAAAACAAATTAAACGCACATCATTCGCTAAGCGTACTTTTTATATTACCGATTTCGGAGCAAAGCCCCACAATGAAGCCGAACCATGTCACGAAGCCATCAATCAAGCCATTACTGCTTGCAGCTTGGCGGGTGGCGGTACTGTAGTAGTGCCCAAAGGGACTTTTTTCACAGGCCCCATCACATTAAAGAGTAACGTGAATCTTCACGTGTCCGAAGGTGCAACGCTTAAGTTTTCAACCGATCAGAGTTTATATTTCCCCGGAGTTATTACCCGTTGGGAAGGAATAGATTGTTATAATGCACGTCCTCTTATCTATGCTTATGGCGAAACCAATATTGCCATCACCGGAAAAGGTACCATCGACGGGCAAGGCTCTAAGGAGGCTTGGTGGCCCATGTGCGGTGCTCCCCGATATGGCTGGAAAGAAGGCATGGTGGCTCAGCGCAACGGTGGTCGCGAGCGTTTGCTGATGTACGGCGAAACCAACACACCGATCTACAAACGAATCATGACTCCCGAAGACGGGATGCGTCCGCAGCTGATCAATTTGTATTCGTGCAACACGGTTCTCATTGAAGATGTAACTTTGTTGAACTCTCCTTTCTGGGTCATTCACCCTCTGTTCTGCGAAAGTTTAATTGTACGGGGTGTGAATATCTTCAACCGCGGCCCCAATGGCGATGGTTGCGACCCCGAGTCGTGCAAAAATGTACTGATTGAAAACTGTGTTTTCGATACGGGCGACGACTGCATTGCCATCAAGTCGGGAAGAAACAACGACGGCCGCAAATGGAACATCCCCAGTGAAAATATCATCGTAAGGGGCTGCAAAATGAAAAACGGTCACGGTGGCGTAGTCATAGGAAGCGAAATATCAGGCGGTTACCGCAACCTGTTCGTTGAGAACTGCGAGATGGACAGTCCGGAACTTGATCGTGTAATTCGTATCAAAACAAGTACTTGCCGCGGAGGTGTTATTGAGAATGTATTTGTGCGCAATGTTACCGTTGGGCAGTGCCGCGAAGCTGTGTTGCGCATTAATCTGCAATACGAAAACCGTGAGAACTGTCAGCGCGGATTTACCCCAACTGTGCGCAATGTGCACCTCAAAAACGTGACTTGCCAGAAGAGTCAGCTGGGCGTTCTGATCATCGGATTGGAAGATCCGTCGCTTGTAAACAACATAAGTGTAGAGGACTCTCACTTTAATAATGTTGCAAAAGATGGAAATGATATAAAAAGTGCTAAAGACGTTACCTTTAAAAACTTATACATTAATGGCAGACTTGTAAGCGAATAGGTCTGCATACAGTCATAGCAAGGTCGAATTGATGACAGATAGACAAAATATCTGTCGTTAATTCGATTTTTATTTTTCCTATTTTCCGATTTTTCACAGTAAACATAACCGTCATGTCTAAATAAAAACTATCTTTGCCTCTTGTTAATCCGTATATTTTTGAAATATGGACCCAATAAATAGCATAAAAGAGCTTATCAATCAAGGCAACATAGATAGTGCAATTCTACAACTCGAGAGTTATATTCAAACTGACTCTGAACGAAAAGATGAAGCCTATTATCTACTGGGCAATGCTTACCGCAAACGCGGTGACTGGGCAACTGCCCTCAATCATTATCAGTCCGCCATCGACCTCAATCCCCAAAGTCCGGCCGCAGAGGCCCGTAAAATGGCAATGGACATAATGAACTTCTTCAATCAAGACTATATATAATCAAATAAACGTAATAGAGAGATTATGGCAAAATTTAGAGGAGCAATAGTTGTCGACAACGAACGCTGTAAAGGCTGTAGTTTGTGTGTGGTAGCTTGCCCGGTAAAAGTAATATCACTCGCCAAAGAGGTGAATGCAAAAGGGTATAATTATGCCCGCGAATACGTAGAAGATACTTGCATCGGATGTAGCGCATGTGCTACCGTTTGTCCGGATGGTTGTATCACGGTTTATAAAGTTAAATGCGATTAATAAGAAGAATATGGAAGAAGAAGTTGTATTAATGAAGGGAAACGAAGCCATTTCTCATGCGGCAGTTCGCTGCGGATGCGATGGTTATTTCGGTTACCCCATAACACCACAGTCGGAAGTATTGGAAACGCTGGCCGAGTTGCGTCCTTGGGAAACAACCGGCATGGTAGTGTTACAAGCCGAAAGTGAAATTGCAGCTATTAATATGGTTTACGGCGGTGCAGGAAGCGGTAAAATGGTGATGACTTCATCATCAAGCCCGGGCATCAGTCTTAAACAAGAAGGTATATCATACATTGCGGGAGCAGAGCTTCCGTGTCTTATTGTAAATGTAATGCGCGGTGGTCCCGGACTGGGAACCATTCAGCCTAGCCAAGCCGATTACTTTCAAACAGTGAAGGGTGGCGGACATGGCGACTATCGTCTCATTGCCCTGGCTCCTGCGTCTGTGCAGGAAATGGCCGACTTTGTAGCACTATCTTTTGATCTGGCTTTTAAATACCGCAACCCGGTGATGATGCTGGCCGACGGAGTGATAGGGCAAATGATGGAGAAAGTGGTATTGCCACCGCAAAAGAAACGCCTCACCGACGAAGAGGTTATTGCGCGTTGCCCATGGGCTACTACCGGTAAGTCGGGACGTAAACCCAACATCATTACCTCACTGGAACTTCAACCCGATGCCATGGAACAGAACAACCTTCGTTTCCAGGCTAAATACAAACAGATTGAAGAAAATGAGGTACGCTACGAAGAAATTCATTGCGAAGATGCCGAATATCTCATCATCGCTTTCGGATCAATGGCCCGTATCGGACAAAAAGCAATGGAAATTGCACGCGAAGAAGGTATCAAAGTGGGTATTCTTCGCCCCATAACTTTGTGGCCGTTCCCAACAAAGGCTATTGCAGCCTATGCTGATAAGGTGAAAGGTATGCTTTCGCTGGAATTGAATGCCGGACAAATGGTTGAGGACATTCGTTTGGCCGTTAACGGTAGGGTAAAAGTTGAACACTTCGGCCGTTTAGGTGGTATTGTTCCCGATCCCGACGAAATAGTTGCAGCATTAAAAGAACAACTCATTAAATAACAAATAAGATGGATCCGCAGAAAATAAGAAACATCCTGAACATTCTTTTCATGATAGGTACACTGATTGCTATCATTGTGTACTTCGCCGTTGACGATAAGAAAACGTTTATTTATGTTTGTGCTGCAGCAATCTTCGTTAAGATCATGGAGTTTTTCATACGATTCACTAACAGGTAAAGCGCCGAAGGGCAACTGTTTCTTGCCGTGTATACGGAAAAACGGTTGCTCATAAAAGAAACGCTTTCATAAATCGAAGCATTATGTTAACAAGAGAACAAATAATCAATCCCAAGAATCTGGTTTACAAGAAACCGGAACTGATGAATGACAATGCCATGCACTACTGCCCGGGCTGTAGCCACGGTGTGGTTCACAAGCTGATTGCTGAAGTCATTCAGGAAATGGGTATGGAAGACAAAGCCATTGGTATTTCACCGGTAGGTTGCGCCGTCTTCATCTATAACTATCTGGACATAGACTGGCAAGAAGCTGCTCACGGACGTGCGCCTGCATTAGCAACTGCCATCAAACGTTTATGGCCGGCCCGATTGGTTTTCACTTATCAGGGCGACGGTGACTTGGCTTGTATCGGTACAGCCGAAACCATCCACGCGCTGAACAGAGGTGACAATATTACCATTATCTTTATCAATAACGGTATTTACGGTATGACCGGCGGACAAATGGCTCCCACAACTTTGTTGGGAATGAAAACGGCTACTTGCCCCGAAGGACGTAATCCCGAGATTCACGGTTATCCTATTAAAATAACCGAAGTAGCTGCTCAATTGGAAGGCACAGCCTACGTAACTCGTCAGGCCGTTCACACAGTTGCCGCTATACGCAAAGCCAAAAAGGCTATCCGCAAAGCGTTCGAGAACTCCATGGAAGGAAAAGGATCTAACCTGGTAGAGATTGTATCAACCTGTAACGCCGGTTGGAAGATGACTCCTGCCGATGCCAACACTTGGATGGAAGAGAACATGTTCCCCTTCTACCCATTGGGAGATATTAAAGACAAATAACCAATTTCAGCTAAAAGAATATCCAAATGAAAGAAGAAATAATTATAGCAGGTTTTGGCGGTCAGGGAGTATTGTCGATGGGTAAAATTCTGGCCTATTCTGGTTTAATGGAAGACAAAGAAGTTACCTGGATGCCGGCTTACGGACCCGAGCAACGTGGCGGAACAGCCAATGTTACCGTCATTGTAAGCGATGAGAAAATATCTTCGCCCATTTTAAGTAAATACGATACGGCTATTATATTGAACCAACCTTCACTCGAGAAGTTTGAGAGTCGCGTGAAACCCGGAGGAATCATTATCTATGACGGATACGGAATTATCCACCCTCCCACTCGCAAAGACATCAAGGTTTACCGTATTGATGCAATGGATGCTGCCAATGAAATGAACAACGCCAAAGCATTTAATATGATCGTATTGGGAGGCTTATTGAAAATTCGTCCGGTTGTGACCATAGCCAATGTGCTAAAGGGACTAAAGAAAACATTACCCGAACGTCATCATCACTTGATACCAATGAATGAAGCAGCTATTCTAAAAGGAATGGAGCTTATTCGTGAACAATAAGAAGGCAGGTATCTGCTGTTCTCATTGCGCCCGGCTTTTAAAAGTCCGGGCGCTATTGTTTGTAGCCCTGCATCAAAGCGATAATTGAAGTTAATACGCTTCGCTTTTCTGCTGACAAATTATTTTTTATTGTATATTTGCCGCTAATTATGAAAAGATTCCTGTTTACATACATATTAATCGGTATACTAGCGCATAACCATTTGCAAGCTCAAACCGACCAGAACTCTCAGTTTGACCAATACGGCAATCAGATTGATCCGGCCATGCGCACGCAAAAAGACAGTTCGAATGTGGAAGTACAAAGTGTTCCGCCCAAGCTGTACATGTGGAATGTGAGTGAAGAATTGGGTACTGTATTGCCTATTCAGGTAGACACATTGTTTCATCACTTTCAAAACACCAATCTGGTTGAGGGAGTGAAAGGGCATTATAACTATTTAGGAAACTTAGGTGCCCCCCGTTTATCACGTCTTTTCTTTGAGCGGCCGCAAGCGTCAGAGTCTATGTTCATAGATCCTTTCTCTAGTTTCTACCAGAACCCGTGGGATTTTAAGTTCACAAACAGCAACGTACCATATACCAACCTTACCTATTATAAGGCAGGAAGCAAACTTGACGGTGAAGAACGCTTCAAATCATATTTCTCAGTCAATGTCAATAAACGGTTGGCTTTCGGATTCAACATTGACTACCTTTACGGACGAGGATTATATAATAGTCAATCGACCTCGCTCTTCAACGGCGGCCTCTTCGGCAGTTACATTGGTGACAGGTATCAGGCACACTTGGTATACAATAACTATTACATGAAAATGGCCGAGAACGGAGGTATAACAGACGACAGGTACATTACCGCCCCCGAAGAAATGGCTGAAGGTAAAAAGGAGTACGAAGCAAGCAGCATTCCTACCAATCTGGAGGAAACGTGGAATCGCAATAAGAAATTCTATGTTTTCCTTACACACCGATACAACCTGGGATTTACGAAAAAGGCCAGCGGAGTGGAGAACGATACGGTAGATCGTTATGTTCCCGTTACCAGTTTCATACATACCATGAAGGTTGAAAGAGCTTCTCATCGGTTTATATCAAACTCCGAACCCGAAGATTTTTATTCCAATACTTATATTAATACGGGAAGTTTGGTAAGCAACGACTCAACCACTTACTTTGGCATCAAAAACACCTTTGGCATCGAGCTGATGGAAGGCTTCAACAAATATGCGAAAGCCGGACTCACCGCTTACATTTCGCATAAATACAACCGGTACAATTTAATGAACTCCGATTCGGCAACAGTTGATAAGTACAACGAACAGGAAGTCTTCATCGGTGGACAGCTTTCAAAAAGACAGGGCAACGTGCTGCACTATACCATCAACGGCGAAGCAGGTATGCTTGAAAAGGCCATTGGGCAGTTTAAACTAAAGGGAGATTTAGATTTGAACTTCCGCTTATGGAAGGATACGGTAAGTTTCATCGCCCGGGCAGCTATCAGTAATACACTGCCTGCGTTCTATCTGCGCCACTATCACTCCAACCATTTCTATTGGGACAATGAGTTCGACAAAGAATTCCGTTCCAGAGTGGAAGGAGAGTTAAACATTCAAAGATGGAGGACCAATCTGAAAGCGGGTGTTGAAAACATTAAAAACTATACTTACCTCAATCAAAACGCATTGCCGGCACAAGCAGGCGAAAACATTCAGGTAATTTCGGCTACATTAAACCAAGATTTCAAATTGGGTATTTTACATCTTGACAATGAAGTAACGTGGCAGAAAACTAGCAACGAAAAGATTCTGCCTCTGCCGCAATTGTCATTGTACCACAACTTGTACATCGAAACAAAGTTAGCCAAAAAAGTATTAAGCGTACAATTGGGAGCCGACGTAAGGTACTTCAGCAAGTATAAAGCACCGGCTTACACGCCTGCCATTCAGCAATATCATTTGCAAGCCGATGATGATCAGGTGGACATAGGCGGTTATCCCATTGTGAATGTGTATGCCAATCTACAGTTAAAGCGCACTCGCTTTTTCGTGATGATGTATCATGTTAATCAGGGTATGATGAGTAATGCCAATTCATTCCTTTCTCCGCACTACCCCATCAACCCGCGTATGTTGAAACTGGGATTATCATGGAACTTCTATGATTAAATTAAGCTTAACCCAAACAAAATGGATGAAATACCTCCTGCTAGGTTTGGTATGCAGTCTCATCTCCTTTTTCTGGTTTAGGGATAAGTCGCCTCATCCACAACCGCGTGACTATGCTGCAATCAGTGCCGAAGGAGTTATCCGTGTTGCAACGGAATATAATTCTGTGAGCTACTTTGCAACAGGTGATAGCATGGCCGGTTTTAACTACGAGTTAATTCAGGCTTTTGCGCGTAGTAAGGAGTTGAAAGCTGAAATTATTCCCGAAATGAGTTTCGAAAAGCGTTTGCAAGGTCTGGCCAATGGAACCTTTGATGTAATAGCCTATGGCATACAAACAACTAGTGAGTTTAAGGATTCGCTCTTGTTCACCGCTCCCATCAGCCTCAGCAAACAAGTATTGGTGCAACGCAAACTGGCCGATGGCAAAGTGGCAATAACCAGTCAGCTGGGTCTTGCCGGCAAAACCCTGCACCTCATTAAAGGCTCGCCGGCAGTGATGCGCATCAAAAACTTGGGCAACGAAATTGGAGATACTATTTACATCAAAGAGGTTGATAAATACGGAACGGAACAACTTCTGGCGATGGTTGAACACGGTGACATTGATTATGCCGTATGCGATGAAGAAATAGCACGCGCCTCCGTCGACTCGTTTCCTCAAATAGACATTAGTACGGGCATCAGTTTCAATCAATTCAATTCCTGGGCGGTGAGCAAACAATCACCTGCCTTGCGCGATAGTCTGAATAACTGGATAAAGAGTTTCATGAAAACCAAAGATTTCAAAAAGATCTATCGCAGTTACTACAAAAAGGACTAGCTTCGCCTGTCACGATGCCCCGAATTGGATATTTTTGTATATATTTGCAAAGAGGTAATAAATACATGAATATGAGCAATAAAGTAATCAAATGGGGCTTTATAGGTTGCGGTAACGTAACCGAACAAAAAAGCGGCCCGGCTTTTAAGAAGATTGAAGGTTCTGAAGTTGTTGCCGTCATGAGTCGTGATGGTGCCAAAGCGCAAGCTTATGCCGAGAAAAGAAACATTCCCAAATGGTATGATGATGCCTTGTCGCTGATAGAAGATCCGGATGTAAATGCCGTTTACATAGCTACCCCTCCTTCTTCACATGCTACCTATGCCATCATGGCTATGAAAGCCGGCAAACCGGTGTATGTTGAAAAGCCTATGGCAGTTACGTACGAGGAGTGCACACGCATAAACCGCATCTCAAGAGAAACGGGCGTTCCTTGTTTTGTGGCCTACTACAGGCGCTACATGCCGTACTTCATGAAGGTTAAGGAGTTGGTGCAAAATCAAGTAATCGGTAATGTGATTAACATACAAATTCGTTTTGCCCAACCTCCGTATGATTTAGATTATAACAAGAACAATTTACCTTGGCGCGTGCAACCCGATATTTCGGGTGGCGGATATTTCTATGACTTAGCTCCTCACCAGCTCGATTTGCTTCAGGATATTTTTGGCTGTATACTCGAAGCCAACGGTTACAAAAGCAACCGTGGAGGGCTATACCCGGCGGAAGATACGCTGAGTGCCTGCTTCCAGTTTGATTCCGGTCTCGTAGGTTCCGGTTCGTGGTGTTTTGTAGCTCATGAGTCGGCCAAAGAAGACCGTATTGAGATCATAGGCGACAAAGGTATGATTTGCTTTTCTACTTTTACGTATGACCCCATTGCACTGCACACGGTTAACGGACGCGAAGAAATTGTGGTTCCCAACCCCGAGCATGTTCAGCAACCGCTTATTCAGGCAGTAGTCGACCATCTTTTAGGAAAATCAATCTGCACTTGCGATGGCGAAAGCGCCACCACAACAAACTGGGTGATGGATAAGATCCTCGGAAAATTATAAAAAGACAATAGCACAGCTACATTTCTTTTGATAGAAAGCACCTAATACAACGCTGCAATCTGCCTGTTAGCCTCCTTTTATTGGCTACACGCACATTGCAGCGTTTCTTTTTAAAAAAAAGTAGTTTCCCATGTCACGTTTCACTAACTCGTGCGTCTTATCTATATAAATGGAACTCAATCAGTTTAAAATAACCGTAGTACCGCTCAGGGGCAAGTTACTGAACTATGCACGCAAGCTGACCGACGACTCCTCAGACGCTGAGGATGTTGTGCAGGAGGTAATGTTGAAACTGTGGAACATACGGCAAAAGCTGGAAGAGTACAATAGCATTGAAGCATTGGCTGTTCGCATTACCCACAACTTATGCATGGACATGTGGAGAAGCAAGAGAACAGATCAGGTTTCACTGGATCAGGTGCCGGTAGTCAGTCAAACCGTGAATCCGGAACGAGTCTTAGAAGGAAATGATGAGATACGCCTGATGCGCGAAATCATAAGTTCATTACCCACTTTGCAGCAAACAATTATCCGGATGAAAGATATTGAAGAGTATGAGACAGAAGAAATTGCGCAAATTACCGGATGCAGTTCCGAATCTATTCGCAGCAATCTCTCCAGAGCCAGAAAAAAAGTGAGAGATATTTATCTGAAAATTAAAATGAGTGAAACATGAATATAGATAGTCTTATAAACAAGTATTTTGAAGGAGCGACAACCTCTGAAGAGGAACGTTACCTGAGACGTTTCTTCGCTGAAGAGCCGATTCCTGATCACTTGAAAGTTTATCGTCCCCTGTTTGCCTATTTTGAGCAGGAAATTGAGCAAAATAAGAACAATAAACCAACCACCCTTTCTGTTCGCAAAACCAAGAAGCATGGTTGGTATGTGGCAAGTGGCATAGCGGCAGGTCTGCTGCTGGCAATAACTGTGGCAGGAATGTATAAGTATTACAGCAATAACACAGATTGCTATGTTATTATTGACGGGAAGAGATATACCGATGCTCAATTGGCAAAGGAAGAGGCACAGGCTGCTTTTCAGGATGTAGCAATTAGTGAGGACGAAGTTTTTGCCAGCTTATTTAATGAATAATGAAAATCTGATTATAAAGAAGTAGAATTATGAGTAAAGTCATTCGGTTACTATGTATAATAGCCTTACTGAGCTGCACATCGAGCATCTATGCCCAGCAAGGATTGCAGATTGCCTCTGTTTTCCAAAAATACGGGAAACAAAAAGGGGTAACAATGGTAGAGCTGTCTAATGAGATAGTTGAGTCTTATGAAATGACACTCTATAAAAGTATCACGTTCAAGAATGCAAGTGACGAACTGCCTTTCATTCTGCGTTGCCTCGAAGCCGATAAGAAAAAGGCTAAGAAAGTAAAAGAAGTTATTTCGGGAGGTGAAATTCAATCCGGATATTATCAACTGCCTCAACTAAAAGACGAGATCAACCGCTTCATCTTGTTTAAAACAAATGCCAAACAATCGGCAACGCTGATTTACATTGAAGGAGAGTTGGAAGCCGATGATCTGGTAACGATGTTGTTTATGAAGAAAAACTAATAATGATATAAAAAAACTATTATGAAGAAGCTCCTATTATTGTGCCTGTTATTGATACCGGTAGCAGGCATCGCACAAGAGAACACTGCCAAAGATACAACCCTTTATGTAAACGGCAGAAAGATTAGTATCAAAGAAGGGAATGGTAAGATTAAAGTAAAACTCTACGAACAATCAAGCCACGGTGACACCATTGAAAACGACCAAATATTCGAAGGGGTATACATGGATGGCCAGAGTACGGAAAGAAGATTTGAGTTGGCGGTGCCTTTTAGTAAATCAAAGAAATCGTACGGCCATTTTGATCCTCATTATGCCGGTTTATATATGGGTTATACCAATTTAGCCGACAACCTGAGTTTCAACAATGCCAACGGTATTGATTTGGTTAGCTCTAAATCATGGGAAATCGGATTAAACCTGTTTCAAGGCTCTTTCGTGTTAAGTGCCGACCGCCATTGGGGATTAACCACCGGGTTAGGATTTGGTTACACCTCTTTTCGAGTTGACGGAAACAAAGGATTCGAAAAAATAGGAAATGCAACCGTGCTTGTTGCTCCTTCTCAAGGAATAGAATACAGTCAGAGCCGCTTGCGCTACAACCATTTCCGCATTCCGTTATTGCTTGAGTGGCAAAGCAAGTGTGGCAACAAAGGTCCGATATTTGCTTCACTCGGAGCTGAAGCCGAAATTCGTTGCTGGGTAAAATCAAAAGCTGAATATGAAGGTCACGGACACACATTAGGCAAAGACCTGAATGTAAGACCCGTCGGACTTAATCTTTTAGCCCAGGTTGGTTTCGATGACATCGGCGCTTACCTTCGGTATTCTCCAATCAGTTTATTCGAAAAAGATAAAGGTCCCGATTGGAATCCGGTAAGTTTCGGACTGGTGTGGTATTGGTAACTACAGTTTTTTTTCGTACGTTTGCCGGTGAACAATAAAATGATGAATTAGCAAATGACGAAAGAAGAACTTATGAGGAAAGCCATTGAGCTTTCCAAAGAAAATATTGAAAATGGAGGCGGTCCTTTTGGTGCTGTGATAGCAAAAGACGGAGAGATTGTAGCAACGGGAGTTAACAGAGTAACCGCATCATGTGACCCCACCGCTCACGCTGAAGTAAGCGCCATACGCGCAGCCACCTCTCAATTAAACACATTTAATTTAAGCGGTTATGAAATATATACTTCCTGCGAACCTTGTCCCATGTGTTTGGGAGCTATATACTGGGCCCGTTTAGATAAAATGTATTACGCCAATAATAAAACAGATGCCAAAAACATAGGCTTTGATGATTCGTTCATTTATGACGAACTCGATTTAAAGCCATCCGAAAGGAAGCTCCCTTCTGAAGTTTTACTCAGAGATGAAGCAATCAAGGCATTCGAACGTTGGACCGATAAGGACGATAAAGTAGAATATTAACCGAACGGTTCATTCCGAAAAAGCACTGTTACCAAACTGAAAGGAGTAAGTTGGTAACAGTGCTTTTTTATTTTCCCAAAAAAAACAGTTGGTATTGAGTACAAAAGCAACCGATGACCTGTATGGGTTATAGAGACAATTAATACGCACCGGAATATGGAAAACAAATCCAAAGACAATCCCCTTTTTTCAGAAACGTCCTATCGCATACTGAAAAAGGCAGAACCCAGACTCAGTGCTGAAGAAAAGCGTGTGATGTGGACAGACATCGAACGCAGAACTACAGGGAAGAAGCGATCTGTTGCTCACCTCAGGAATTGGTATGTAGCAGCATCTATTACTCTTGTTTTGATAACAGTCTCCATTGTGGTATACCAGAATTCTTTCACAAACATCCCATACAACCGCCTGTCGGCTTTGGTTGACATCGACACCTTGAGAAATACCCGATTGTATTTCGGCGATCAGCAAATTGAATTGGGAGAACAAGTGGAAATTTACTGCCTCCCCTCAAGCAATCAGCTTGAAATAAAAACAGCCGGTAATTCTTCGTTTAAACTATCCGTTCCGCAGGATAAAGAAATGTACATGCAACTTGCTGTACCCAAGAACAAGCGTGCACAAATCGTATTGGCGGACAACTCGAAGATTATACTCAGAGAGCAATCCAAATTTATTTTTCCGTTCCATTTCAAGAAAGACAAACGAGAGGTAAAACTGGAAGGAGAAGCCTACATGCAGATTGCGCCAAATAAGCACAAA
The DNA here is from genome assembly GCF_000428125.1 of Bacteroides graminisolvens DSM 19988 = JCM 15093. Taxonomy (GTDB): domain Bacteria; phylum Bacteroidota; class Bacteroidia; order Bacteroidales; family Bacteroidaceae; genus Bacteroides; species Bacteroides graminisolvens. The sequence goes on along the minus strand of NZ_ATZI01000008.1, from coordinate 45,888 downwards.
CGCTTTATCACCCAAACAAACTATATGGATATTAGTGTATTGGGAACAGAGTTTCTGGTAGTTGCCTACCCCCACTCCGGCGAACAATCAGTCTTGCTGGTTAAGGGTTCCGTACAAGTAACTCCGGAACAAGGAGAATCGGTTATCATGGTGCCCAATCAAAAATTTATATATAATAAAACAACCGCCTCTGCACATGTAGCCGAGAACGTAAATGTATTACCCGCCATTGCCTGGAAAGAAAACCTGCTGATAATGGATAGCCAGTCGCTTGCCGAAGTGCTGAAAACCATAGAAGCACACTACGGCATAGCTTTCAGCTATAATTGGAAAGAAATGGAGAGTATACACATCAGCGGAAAATTAGATATCAGCGTATCGTTGAACGAAGTATTGGAAAATATCAGTCGCATTGCGCAGGTAACTATCACAAAAGAACAGAGAACAATTAAAATAACGAAAGAGAAACCTTAAAAAGATATGCCTATGACGTGAGCACACCAAAAACCAGAAGGGCCAAGAAATAGTGCGAATATTTCTCAGCCCCCGACTTTGATTCTAAATGTTTTTAATAACCAAAATCTATCAATAATGAACAAAAAACATTATTTCTGCAAGTATACAAAATTTATTTGTAACAGACTGATGGTTGCAAGTTATATTTTGTTTTTCCTAAGTGCAAATGTGACCAATGCATATGCAACTTCCAATCCCACCGAAGTAACAAAATCGGGTGATATAATTATCAAAGTGGCTAACAAGCCCATCAAAGAAGTGCTGACTTTAATAGAGCAGCAAAGCAAGTTCGTGTTTGTATACAATACGGAGAGTGTAAACCTCGATAAACCCGTTACGCTTAACATCACTTCGGGTTCCATCAACGAAATAATGACTCAATTGCTGAAAGGAAGTTCGTTGAGTTATGAAATTTCCGACAGACAGATTCTCATATTTCGGTCCAATCAGAAAGACAGCAAAACTTCCGCAAAGATGCTGTCGTCGGGAACGGTTCTCGACGAAAATGGTGAAGCCCTGATTGGTGTGAATGTGCAAGTAAAAGGTGAAACTTCCGGAACAATAACCGATATTGACGGAAAATATTCGTTGAACGTACCGGCAGGCAAAAGCCTTGTATTCTCGTATGTAGGATACAAGAGACTTGAAATGAAAGCCCAATCACAAATGAAGGTCGAGATGCAAAGTGATGCCGAGTTGCTGAACGAAGTTGTGGTGGTAGGTTATGGTACCATGAAGAAAAGCGACCTGACCGGTTCTGTTTCGGGCGTAAAAGCTAAAGATTTTAATACCGGACTGGTCAGCTCACCCTCTCAACTTATTCAGGGACGTGTGGCTGGTGTTAACATCACAAACAACGGAGGCGAACCCGGTGGAGGCGTAACCATCCGCGTACGCGGTTCTAACTCAATCCGTTCCGGGCAGGACCCGCTGTATGTTGTTGACGGAGTGCCGCTGGATGCATCAGACGATTTGCAACCATCGGGTGCAAGTACCACAGGTATCGGAAGTACCGGAAGCAAAAACCCGTTGAACTTTCTAAATCCGGATGATATTGAATCCATCGACATCCTGAAAGACGCATCTGCGACAGCCATTTACGGAGCCAGAGGTGCCAATGGAGTGATCATGATTACTACGAAGAAAGGTTCCGAAGGACAAGCGAAAGTATCCTATTCAGCCTATGCCAGTGTTTCCGAACTGCCCAATGAATACGAAGTTCTCTCGGCTGATCAGTATCGGGCATTTGCCAGTGAAAAAGGAATTACCATTGATGATGGTGGCGCAAGCACCAACTGGCAGGATGAGATATTCCGCACAGCCTTATCGCACAATCATAACCTGGCAGTAAGCGGAGGAGGCAAGAAAGGAAACTATCGCGCTTCATTAAGCTTCCAGGATCAGGAAGGTATCATCAAGAAAAGCGGTATGAAGAAATACACCGGACGCTTTTATTTAAGTCAGAAAACATTCAACGACAAGTTGTTGTTTGAAGCGAGCCTGATGGCCACACGTACAAAAGATAAACGGGCTCCGCTCGGACAATCGGGTGGTTACGAAGGCGACTTGTTGCTCACCGCGCTGAAAGTTAATCCTACCTACCCAATCTTCAACGAAGACGGAACTTACTATCAGAAGAGTCAGGATGTGCGAAACCCGGTTGCCATGATTGATCTGACCAATGATAACACGGAAACCGACCGAATCTTGGCCAATGTTACCGGTACGCTTGATCTCTGGAAAGGGCTGAAGTATAAAATGAACGTGGCTTTTGACGAAACTAAAGCCAGCAGAAAAGTAACCCAGGATAAACAGCTTATCTATATGAGCGACAAGGGTACGGCCAACATCAACAACGTTGAAGCAAGCAATTTCTTGATTGAGAATTATCTTACTTATGATTTCAAGGTAAAAGACATACATAAATTCAATTTATTGGCGGGTCACTCTTACCAGAAGTTCCGCAACTATTGGTACGGCTTCTCGGAAACAGGTTTTGACATCGATAACATTGACTACCTGTATGATTTATCTTTCGGAAAAAACACCGATATTACCGGAACTTCAAACATAACAGTCAACGAATTGCAATCTTTCTTCGGTCGTGTGAACTACAACCTGCTCGACAAATACCTGCTTACTGCAAACTTCCGTGTCGACGGTTCAACTAAGTTCGGAGAAAACAATAAATACGGTTTCTTCCCGTCGGCCGCCTTTGCATGGCGCATGAGTGAGGAACAATTTATCAAGAACCTCAACGTATTTGATAACTTAAAGCTTCGTCTGAGCTGGGGTATAACCGGTAATCAGGAAATTCCCAATAAGATATCTCAAATCAAACTAGGTAGTACCGATGGTGCCGTGCTCGACGGAGGAACAACCGTCACTCAGGGAGTTACCCTAACCCGTACTCCAAACCCCGATTTGAAATGGGAACGTACCGAACAAATAAACATCGGTTTCGATTTCGCTATTTTGAAGAATCGTTTGAGTGGAACGTTCGACTTCTTCTCGAAAACAACCAAGGATGTGCTTTTGCAAGTATATTCTATTTCTCCGGCACCCACCACACAAGTGTGGAGCAACGTGCCTGATATGAAAATTGTCAATAATGGTTTTGAAGTTGGATTGAATGGAGTAATCATTGATACAAAAGTCTGGCGTTGGAATGCAGGAGTCAATTTCTCAAGCATCACGAACAAAGTGAAAAACCTGCCCATGTCGTCCATTACCACAGGTAACCCCAGCGGTCCGGGCATTACCGGATTCTCTTCACAAATCATCAAGAGCGGATACCCTATTGGAACCTTCTGGGGATATAACTTCCTCGGATTCGACGAAAACGGGAAAAGTATCTATGAAAAAGATGCCGACGGCAAAGTGGTTGAGAAGTGCATAGGCAATGCGCAACCCGACTTCTCTCTGAACTTCAACACCTCCGTTGCCTGGAAGAATTTCGATGTCAGTCTCTACTTCAACAGTGTGGTAGGCAATGACATTTACAACAACCTAGCCAATGTGATTGACAACCTGAGTATGTTTTCCAAAGGTAGCAACACCACGGTGCACGCCACCCAAACCAATGAAGCGTTTAACAATGTGCTCGATTATTCAAGTCGTTACATTGAAGACGGTTCGTACCTGCGGTTAAGCAGCGCCACATTAGGATATACCGTTCCATTGAAAAACAAAAGATACATCAGCAACCTGCGTTTCACCCTTACCGGAAACAATTTGTTTGTCATCACCGGATATTCGGGTTATGACCCCGAAGTGAACTCCAACAGAACCAGTAACGGCGTTCCCGCACTGGGCATCGGGTGGACCAACTATCCCATGGCGCGCAGCTATAGCTTAGGTGTATCAATTGACTTCTAACAAAAATATTACTGACATGAAAAAAATAGCAATTATACTATATACAGCCCTTACTCTTCTTAGCATTACATCGTGTACCGATTTGAAAGAAGAAGTTTTAAATGAGCAAGACGAGTCAGAGACTATATCCGATACCAGTAATGCCGGCAGCATTGTTGCTCCTGCTTACGCTTACCTGCGTGATTTACAAAGCAGAAGTGGCGTTTGGCTCGTACTGGAAAGTCTGACGGACGAAATGGTGTTTCCTACCCGCGGAACCGATTGGAACAATTCCAACTACCGTACCCTGTTCACGCATGAATACGACAGCAAAAATACGTATATTAAAAACACTTGGAACAGCTTTATGCTGGGAATCACCAAGTGCAACGTGGCTTTGCAGTATCTCACCAAACTGGAACAAACCGAAGAGGTAAAGAACTATGTGAATGAAACTCTTTTCATCAGAGCATTGTGCATGTACCACCTGATGGATTGTTTCGGCCATTTCCCCATGCGTGAATATACGGAGACCGACTATTCCAAACTACCTGTTATCTTGGAACGGGAACAAGCCTTGAACCGCATCATCACGGAACTGGAAACCATCATTCCTCAGTTGAAAGAAAAGGGTGAGGTACCTTATGGCAGAATAACCAAAGCTGCGGCCCAACTGCTGCTGGCCAAAGTATATCTCAACTATCAGGTGTATACCGGCACGGCTCCTACTTTTGCCGACGGACAATCAAAGTGGACAGAAACCATTGATCTTTGTGATGACATCATCGGTTCGGGAAAGTATACCCTGTCTACCGACTTCTGGAAACTCTATCTGGCCGACAATCAGAAAGAATCTGATGCCACAGAAACCATTCTGCCTATTATCTTTAACAATGCCATCGGATTGAAAGGTATTCCCTGGTTAAATATCACCCTGCACTATAACCAGAAGTTCGGTAGCTTTACCAGCATGTGGAACGGTTGCTGTACCACTCCCACCTTCCTGGCTACATGGGACACCACCGACCCTCGTTATCAAGATAACCGGTTAAAAAGTCAAATTGGGTTTAACCTCGGCATACTCGTTGGTCAGCAATACTCCGCAAACGGCAGCGAATTGCTTACGCGCAGCGGAAGCAAACTCATCTTCACGCCCGAATTCAGTGTACAGAATTCAACCGAAGCCCAAGGCGCACGTGTAGTAAAATACGCACCCGACCCCACTTCAACCTATGGCAGCAACAGTGAAAATGATTTTCAGTACTACCGCTTGGCAGATGTATATCTGATGAGAGCAGAAGCGAAGTTCCGTTCGGGAGATGTGGACGGTGCATTGACTGACATCAATGAACTGAGAAACAAACGCCACGTGAGCACCTACAAAAAAGAAGAGCTTACACTCGAGAAGATATACAATGAACGCGGATATGAGTTCTATTGGGACGGTCCGTCACGCCGCAACGACATGGTTCGTTTCAACCGTTACTGCGAAGCCCGTTATGAAAAGCCGGCGTCGGAACCATACAAAATTTTATTGCCCATACCTCTGAGTGCTCTCGAAGCCAATGAGCAGTTGAAACAAAACGACCAATATCAATAAGCTTATTTTTATAAGCTACCCTTATTAAGTAAAAAATCTCCGGCTACAAGAAGCTGCATCATGTGCCTGTCAATAGCTGACTGTGATGCAGCGGCTTGTAGCTTTTATCTTTCACTCACCAAACCCTAAAACAATGAAGAAGAGACTTTCTCCAACCATTCTTGGCATCTTGTTGTGTCTGTTCTCCGTACATAAAACCAATGCCCAAGACACACATTTTGTTTTGCCCGCATGGATAGAGCATGCCTCCTTTTACCAGATATATCCGCAAAGTTTTCAAGATAGTAACGGAGACGGTATAGGAGATATCCAAGGTATCATCAACCGTTTGGATTACATCCGGTCGATAGGCTGCAATACAGTATGGCTAAATCCCTGTTTCCATTCAGCTTTCATGGACGCAGGTTATGACGTTATTGATTTCTACAGAGTAGCTCCTCGTTACGGTACGAACGATGATATGAGGACGCTTTTTAAAGAAGCTCATGAACGAGGAATGAAAGTTGTACTCGATTTGGTAGCAGGGCATAGTTCCGATCAATCGCCCTGGTTTACATATTCCCAACAAAAACAAACGAATCCCTATTCCGACCGTTATATATGGACTAATGATTCCACCGTACGGCCCGACCGATTTGTTTCGGGCAAGTTTGAGCGCAACGGCACATACCGTAAAAACTATTTTGATTGCCAGCCGGCATTCAATTACGGATACGGAGAACCCAACCCCTCCCATCCGTGGGAAGAACCCGTTACCGCTCCCGGACCTACCGCTACCCGACAAGAACTGATACACATCATGGATTACTGGATGCAGATGGGTTGTGACGGTTTTCGGGTTGATTTGGCAGGATCGTTGGTCAAGAATGATCCTCATTTAGTAGGCACCACCTATTTGTGGCATGAAATACGCACCCATTTTCAAAGTCTGTATCCCGAAGGAATATTATTAGCCGAATGGAGCAACCCCCAAAAAGCCATTCAGGTAGGTTTTATGATGGATTTTATTATCTGCTTCGGTAACACCGGATACAGCCAGATGATGTTTAACGAAGTAGGTACCTACCGCAGAGATACGTGTTATTTCGATTTGAAAGGCGTTGGTAACCCCGATCCGTTTATCAGCTACCTCAACGATTGCATTCGGGTAATTGGTGACAAAGGACACATCTGCATCCCTACATCCAATCATGATTTTCAGCGTCCCAACAGCGGTAGGCGAAACAGCATGGAACAGTTAAAAACAACTATGACCTTCTTCCTCACATTGCCCGGCGTACCTCTTATCTATTATGGAGATGAAATCGGAATGAAGTACATAGACGGGTTGCCCAACAAAGAAGGAAGCCTCTTGTCAAAGGGAAACAGAGCCGGTTCACGCACCCCGATGCAATGGGATGCCAGTGCCGGAGCCGGTTTCTCGACTGCATCGCCCGAACATTTCTACCTGCCGGTTGACTCGTCAGCCAACCGTCCCAACGTAGCACAACAAGAGAACGATCCGCATTCACTTCTCAACTACACCCGCCGGCTATTAAAACTTCGCAAAGAATACCCCGCTTTGGCCTGTCGCAGCGAAATTAAGTTTTGGCAAGAAGGGAAGAACAACTACCCGTTGGTTTACGAAAGAAGAAAAGGAAACCAGCGCATATTGATCTGCATAAACCCATCGGGCAAAGAAATTAAAACCGTGAGAAGATACAATCGGTCGTTCAGCAAACTCACTCCAATTATCAATGAAAACAGCCACCAGGGGCAGATCGTAAAGTTGCGGGGCAAGAACCTTCATCTTCACGTTCAACCCCTATCAATCGGTATATATAAAATAGACTAAGCCATGAAAAGATACATCATTTATTTATTCGTCTTTCTTGCTGCGCACGCCTCTGCACAAGATCCGTGGAGCATCAAAGTTAACCACATCAACCCACAAAACTATTACGGAGTTACCGTGGCCAACGGTATGCTGGGCATTGTATCGTCACCCGAACCTTTACGCACCAGTCAGGTAGTATTGGCAGGCAGTTATGACAAATACGGCCGGGGAAGAGTTAGTAACTTCCTCAATGGTTACAACATGCTCAACGCAACCCTCAGCATAGACGGACAAACACTCCGGATGGAAAACATCAGCTCCTACACACAAGAGTTAGACATGAAAGAAGCCATTCACCGCTCCTCCTTTCGTTTCGACAACAAGGCAGAAGTGACTTACTCCTTTCTCGCGCTGCGTCAACTCCCCTATTCAGCCTTGCTGGTAATAGAGATAACCCCACATGCCGATATTACCATCAGTGCAACCAACATACACGAAACCCCGGACGCATTTCGTGACGGACAAATGTATTACAACGAAATAAACCGCAAGCATGCTTCCGTTAAACTGATGTCGACCCAAGCCATGAGTCCCACAGGCAAACTGAAAATCTGTGCATCCTCATCGTTTCTGTTTCCCGAAAAGGCCGGCGAAGAACCCCGTGTTATTCACAGCACCCCCAACAACAACAGTCACTACATGAGATTTAGCAAAACGTTGAAGAGCGGAGAGAAATATCGTTTTTGCGTGGTAGGGTCAACACTCACCAGCGCCCATCACCCCGATCCGATCAACGAAGCCGATCGACTCACCGTCTTCGCCAGTTTAGAAGGATGCGACCGTCTGCTTCAGATGCACAAACAACAATGGAGTGAATTGTGGAAGAGCGACATTGAAATAGAAGGCGATGCCCAATCACAACAAGACATCCGCAGCATGATTTATCACCTCTATTCCTTTGTACGCCAAGGCTCCGCCCTCTCCATCTCCCCCATGGGATTATCCGGTTTAGGATACAACGGACACATTTTTTGGGATGCAGACACCTGGATGTTCCCGGCTCTGTTGATGTTACAACCCAAACTGGCCGAATCATTGATTGATTACCGTTACAACCGGTTGGAGACAGCCAAAAAGAACGCTTTTGAACACGGATACCAAGGCGCCATGTATCCATGGGAAAGCAGTGACAGCGGATTTGAAGAGACTCCCGTCTGGGCCCTGGCCGGCACCTTTGAACATCACATTTCAGGCTGTGTGGCACTGGCAGCATGGAATTATTACCGTGTTACGCAAGACACAAAGTGGTTGGCCGAAAAAGGATTCTCCATATTGGAGGCAACAGCCAACTTCTGGTTAAGTCGCGCCGAATACGAGGCCGACGGAAAAGCTCACATAAAGAATGTAGTAGCTGCCGATGAGTGGGCAGAGAATGTTGACGATGACGCCTTCACCAACGGTGTGGCTAAGGTTAACTTACAAGCCGCAGCACAAGCAGCGCGCATACTCAAACAAGCTGCAAATCCCGATTGGGAAACATTGGCATCCCGGCTCAGTTTCTATCAGTTTGCCGATGGAGTAACCAAAGAACATCGCACGTATAACGGAGAAAGCATCAAGCAAGCAGATGTTAACCTGCTGCCCTATCCGTTAAACCTGATACGCGACCCGCAGCAGATCAAGAAAGATTTGGAATTCTATTCCGTGAGAGTGCCCGAGAAAAACACCCCTGCCATGACCCAAGCCATTTTTTCATTGCTCTATGCCCGTTTGGGCGAGGCCGATAAAGCCTGGCATTTCTTTCAAGATGCCTACTTACCTAATCTAAACCCTCCTTTCAGGGTGATTGCCGAGACAAAAGGAGGTGATAATCCCTATTTTGCAACAGGAGCAGGTGGCGTATTACAAAGTGTACTGATGGGGTTTGGCGGTCTGGAAATCACCGACAGCGGCGTGAAACAAATAAAACGCGGCACCCTCCCGTCTCATTGGAAGAAACTCACTCTGAAAGGTATCGGAGTAAAACGAGAGAAATTCCTAATTCAGAAGTAGAAACAGACTGTCGTAACTTAAGCATTGCCCGATGCAGCAGGTTGCGTACCGATTGATAGTTCATGCCCAATAAATCAGGAATTTCACTGAGTGGCACTTCCTGAATGTAGTACAGATAGACAGCCTCGCGTTGCCGGGGAGTAAGCTCCTTTAGTGCACGCGCTAGGCGTTGTCTGTCTTCCTCACTATATTCCTCCTCATCTGCTGTAGATTGCTGTGTGATGAGATCAATTTCAAAGCGTACATCCTCTTCATTGTCAATAGACAACATAATCCGGTTTGACATTTTATTCAGCAGTGTTCTTTTCATTGCCATAAACAGATACCCTTTCACGTAATCGGTTTCACTCAGGTTCGCTCTGTTTTGATACAACTTCACAAAAACATCCTGAATAGTGTCTTTGACCAGTTCGGCATCGGGAGTAATCTTCTTGCCGTAGGCATACATGGCATCAGAATACAGGTGAAACAAACGGGCAAAAGCCTCTCTGTCTCCGGCTAAAAAAGCTTGCCAAAGATCTCTATCAGAAGCGGATGATTCACGATTCAGGTTATTCATGCTTTTTTCTTAATGCAAACTGTTGCAACAATGCCCTTTGCAATTACAAAAATGGTTATTATTTTAATAACATCCAACTGCTGGTTTATATTCATGCAAAAAAACTCCGAAGGTTGTTACGCCTCCGGAGTTTAGACACTAAAAAAAATTATATTGCTATGAAAACTGTGACATTAAATATATTAGAACCGCACACCCAGTGTCATTAACACCTGACTGTTTGAGTTCGTGATTTTAGTAGCCGGTAGATCAACGTTGTCAAACGCATAGAAATCTTCTTTGTACGTACTATATTGATAAGCTAAATCAGCATAAAAAGAAGAGCCCCGATAACCGAAACCAATCGTGTAATTATCTCTCGATTTACTGTTTGAGAATTCAGTATCCGTACGTATAGCATTTACGCTAAGCTCTTTGAAGGCCGTAGTTTTAATCGGCGCACTAATATGGTTGTAGCCAATTCTAGAACTAAATTCGGGAGATAATTTAATTTCAGCACCCAAACGTACTGTGCTCACTCCTTTTAACGATTGCTTGATGGTAGAATTCTCATAGTCCATGTTTACTCCATCATCATATTCAAGTTTAGAAGTCGAATAATCACTGTACTCATATTCGGCACCCAACGCTACTGATTGGCCAATGGTGTATCCTAAACTAAAGTTATATTTCCACGGTGTGGTAAGTTTATACTTGGTACTTCCTTCCATTTCATCACCATATTGATTTTGCGTGTAAGTAGTACCCTTCAAGAACTTATCCTCAGTTTCATTATACGTATCATAATCTAAATACGATGAATTTCTCTCTTCCAAATTGTAGAAAGTAGGCGTATGTACAGCTAGTCCTATTCGTAAAGGCGACTGTTCAAATGGTCTCACAATAAGACCCAATTTAAAATCAACGCCCGAACCATCCAAATCGTAATAATTACGTAATGCGTAATTGCCATCATCCTGATTATTCGATAAGAACGTTTCCTGATAAATACTACTCTTTGAGTAATCCACACTATAAGCTGTTAAAGTTGCACCCAAATAAATTCGGTCATACCAATTAAGCGCAACATTAAAATCATAAGCAGCAATCTGTCCGCGTTCTCTGGATCTGTAATATCCATCAACCGAATGACCATTCAGCAGATAAGGATTGTATTTCTGATTCTGGCCCGGAACAATCAAATTAGATTCATAGGCCAGAGCACCTAACCAAGGTACATCGCCAAAATTAAATGCATTTTTGTCTAATAATACTTCCGGTGATAAGTATTCACCATAGTAAGCACTGTTTGCATTTACTAAACCGGCTATCTGCTGAGTTTGTGAAACATTGTAGTTTCCCCCCATCACCATATCCTTATCAAAAGATTTGGCTTTGTGGTAATTGAAACCGAAGTTTACGTATTTCAAGGCCGTGCGATTACCTATCTTATTTGAGAATACAAATCCCAGATTATCAAATGAACCACGGAATTTATCCGTTTCGTTCTTGCTACTGCCCAGCTTCGATTCCGTATTGAGGCTTTTAAAGCCAAACGAAATCATGGCATCGTTACTTCTGTAAATACCTATACCTGCGGGGTTAGTCCCCATGGTAGAAATGTCGCCTCCAAGGGCTCCCATCGCTCCACCCATACCCACAAAACGGGCAGTTCCGTTCAGGTCGTTATCCAAAAGCCTGCTTGCATCATATAAGGTTTGAGCCTGTATGCCCGTCAGAGCCGACACAGACAGAGCTGCTAATATTATCATTTTTACCTTTTTCATAATCGTAGTATTTAACTATTAAGTTATATGCATGAATTAGAAAGTTTCATTCTTACCGGATTACCGTCTGCTACTTCCGCTGCTACGGCTGGAAGAAGAAGAACTGCTTCCGCCGCTGGAACGTGAAGAACTGCCTCCCGAATAACTTCCACCGCTTGAGCGAGATGAACTGCTGCTTCCCGAATTATAACTTCTGGAAGAAGAAGAGGAAGAGCTACCCGGATTATAACTTCTTCTGCTTTCGCCCGAAGAATATGAACGTGGTTCTGATGAACTACCCCGGCTGTAAGTTGAGTTACTTCTGCTATACGTAGAATTACTTCTCTCAGAGCTTCCGGTGCTTACCGAAGAACGGCGTGAGCCAGTGGTGTTTCTGCTATCTGAGCCCACACTCTCGTAAGAGATACTGCTTCGGGTGCTGCTGGGACGCGTATATGTGGTGCGGCGTGATGAAGAAGCATCGGTGCGGCTACTTACATTCGGTCTTTCGCCAACCACTCTGGAACCAACTTCTCTGGTACCCACTACCCTTCTCGATGAGTTGCCCGACTGATAGGTACTGGTTCTGCTACTCGTTGATTGTCTGTCGGATACATAAGAAGACCTTCTGGATGAGCCCGAACTACGTCCGTCATTCGCATAAGCTGATCTTCTATTATTGTAATATACGTCTCTGTTGTTATAGGCCCAGTTACCGCCGCCATAATGCGGGTGTCCCCAATAGCCTCCACCGTGGTAGCCGCCTCCCCAAGAACCTCCAAAGGAGAAACCAAACCAACTATTCCAACCGGGATACCAGCTTGAATAATAATAAGGATAATTCCAGCTACCCCATCCGTAGCCGAAGGAGTTAAAGCGCCAATCCCACCACAAACGGTTTGTATAGGTTGGGAATGCGTATGCGTAGAAACCATCGGTGTACACGTTCCAATCCCACGAATTAACTCCGTATACAATGTCCCAATACAGCGGACTGCTTATGTGTATGGCGAAACGCGGATTACGGAAACGGATAATTCTCTCTGCATATTCGTAATCATCTTCTGATCCGGTAAAGCCGTTCACCCATTCACCATCCAGTTCGGGTTCTTCTTTTTCCTTCACGTACAATGTATCATTCTGCAGAACGAAATCATTTTCCTTCGAACTATATCGACGATTGTATTCATCAACATCGCGGGTATTTCCCTTGCGATCCTGTATTACTACTTTTGAACCGGGTGCAACATATACGTTGGTGTTGACTTCTTTCTTCACCTCTTTCTTTGCCTCCGGAGCTTTTTCCCTGACAGTCGTTTTTTCACTGTCTTTAGAAGGAACGTAGTAAAGATCATCATTAGAGCTTTGTGCCATCATAGCCAATGGAAGGCACAAGGCAAACAGCATACTTAAAACAATCTTTTTCATAATCTCGGGTTTTATAGTTATTAATTCTACTATCACGTTACAAAGATACGCGCGTGTTATTACTTAAAAGGAAGATTTTCCCCAATTCATCATAGGGATTTCCCTAAATGAATTTATCTTTGCGTAAATAATAACATGAATATGAAGTATCTGGAATTTATTTTTAAAACAGAGCCATGCTCAGAAGCGGTAAACGATGTATTGGCTGCCACGCTGGGCGAAGTCGGATTTGAAAGTTTTGTTGACTCCGAAAGTGGAATCACGGCATATATTCAACAAGAGCTGTACCGGGAAGAGTTACTGAAAGCCTCCCTCGAAGATTTTCCCATCGAAAACGTGTCCATTGGTTATACGTGGAGCGAAGCCGAAGACAAAGACTGGAACGAGGAGTGGGAAAAGAATTTCTTTCAACCCATTGTTATCGGTAACCGCTGCGTGATTCACAGCACATTTCACCAAGATGTTCCACAGGCAGAATATGACATTGTGATTAACCCGCAAATGGCTTTCGGAACGGGACATCACGAAACCACCAGTTTGATAATCAGTGAGTTGCTCGATGCCGATTTAAAAGGCAAAACAGTTCTCGACATGGGCTGCGGAACATCCATTCTGGCCATACTTGCTTCCATGCGGGGAGCCGATGCGCTGCTGGCTGTTGACATTGATTCATGGTGTGTGAATAACTCCATTGAAAACATAGCGCTGAACCACATCAACAACATTGAGGTGGAACTGGGCGATGCGGCAACGCTGAACAGAAAAGGTCCCTTTGATGTAGTGATAGCCAACATCAACCGAAACATTCTGTTGCATGATATGGCTGCCTACGTAGCCTGCATGAAACCACAGGCAGAGCTTTATATGAGCGGCTTTTATGCAGAAGATGTTCCCTTGATCAGAGAGAAAGCAGAAAGCCTAGGATTGCGTTTTACGCACAGTAAATCGCAAAACAACTGGACGGCGGTGAAGTTTGTCCGCCCCTGATTGAGTCGTTTCGCCTCATAAAAAGTATGAAATAAAGTATCACCAAGTATCACCAACCTTGTAACAAATTGATTATCAGATAATTGTGTGTGACACTTCGCTAAAAAAAAGCCTCACCAAGTATCACCAAGTATCACCAACTTTTTTTAATAAAATAAATGACAGGTAAACGGTAAAATAAAACCGTAAACACTTGACTTTCCTCGTTATATTTCGTATATTTGAAGAATGAAAAACAGTGTGTACATCCGGGTGTACAACACACATACACCCCCATGTACAAGGGCTATAGACCCGGGTGTATAAGGTATGTACACCCGGGTCTATATGCTTTTTATTAACCAGTAATTAATCTTAAAGTAAAAAGCTTATGTATTCATACGTAGTTAGAAAGAAAGTGAACAAAAGTGGTTCTGAGGAAGAAATTCGTTACCACGGAATTCCCGTAACTTCGGGGCAAATTGGTGTGTCACAAATGGCCGAAGTAATTAGCGAGAGGTGTAGTCTTACGCATGCCGATGTAGAGGCTTCCGTTATTGCATTGGGCGAAGTCATGCAAGAGTTCTTATCCAAAGGTCACACCGTGTATCTCAAAGGCATTGGCTTATTCTCGGTTTCGGCCAGCAGTGAAGGGTTCAGCACCGCGAAAGAATGCACTCCATCAAAAGTAAAGGCGAAGCGTATTTGTTTCAAAGCCGATAAATACATGAAAGTGTTTATGGGCAAAATCAAATTCATACGAACCAAAAGAGCGCCTCAAAAATGAAAATAACCTTATACAGAAAAGACGGCAAAACCCAGACTCAACGCACGCTAGAGCTGATTGCTGCCCTCGAAGCCATGAAAACGGAAATCAAAGCACGCCCCGTATCTACTTTGCGAGAGATGCTGGCCTACGCTTCACCCAACGCAAAAACCGTGTACGCACAGAAAATTCCGTTGTATGCCTTCGGAGGTGTATTCCATCAGCGCGACGGACAGCAGAAAATGGTGCAGTACAACGGCTGTGTGCTGCTGGAAGTTAACAACCTGGCCAACCACAAGGAAGCCACACAGGTAAGAAATGATGTCGCAAGATTGCCGCAAACATTGGTTGCCTTCATTGGTTCGAGTAACAAAACAGTGAAAATAGTAGTACCCTTTACCCTACCCGAAGGGGGACTGCCGCAAGAACACCGTTTGGCCGAGTTTTTTCATGCCAAAGCGTATAGGGATGCCGTGCAATGGTATCAGCCTCAACTTCGGCGTGAAATCATGCTGAAGAAACCCACGTTGGATCATTGCTGCCACATGAGCTATGACCCCAACCTGTATTACAACCCCGAAGCCGTGCCCATTCGCATCAGTCAGCCCATGAACATGCCCGTAGAGACGACCTATCAGGAAAAAAGAGACATGCAGTCCAACCCGCTGCAACGATTGTTGCCCGGGCTGGAACGCAGCAACGCCATTGCGTTACTTTACAGCACGTCAATGGAGAATGCATTGCGGGAGATTAACCACATTGACTGGGAGGGCGACATGGTTCCGTTTTGCATCAAACTGGCCGAAAACTGTTTCCGGTCAGGCATTCCGGAAGAAGACGCCATTCGCTGGTCCATTTTATACAGTCGCATCAGACCACATTTAAACGTGCTTCGCACCAGTTTCCGCAACGTCTATTCCATGGAGAATAGAGCAAACCTGTTCGGCAACAATCCCTGCATTCCTTCGGGAACCGCACTGATTATACAAATGGAAGAGTTTATGCAACGACGGTATCAGTTACGACGCAACGTACTGAAAAATCAGGTAGAATACAGGGAAGTCATGTCGTTTTACTTCGACTTTCGCAGCGTAAACAAGCAGGCAATGAACTCCATTTGCATGAATGCCATCAGCGAAGGCTTGCCCTCGTGGGATGTGGATATTAAACGTTATCTGGAATCCGACCGTGTGCCGGCTTATAATCCCATAGAAGATTTTCTGTACTCCACCGGCACGTGGGACGGTAAAGATCGTATCGGGGAATTGGCTCGGCGCATAAAATGTGATAACCCCAAGTGGCCGGCACTGTTTCACACCTGGTTTCTGGGGATGGTTGCCGGGTGGCAACAGCTCAGTAAGCAGCATGCAAACAGCGTACTTCCTTTGCTGGTGGGTGATCAGGGGTGTGGCAAGTCAACTTTCTGTCTCAACCTGCTACCTCCCGAGCTTCGCGAATACTACACGGACAGCATTGATTTCAGCAAACGCAGTCAGGCAGAACAGGCTTTGAGTCGCTTTGCCCTGATCAACATGGATGAATTCGACTCCATCAGCGCTTCGTATCAAGGTTTCCTGAAGCATGTATTGCAAAAAACAGTCATACAAACACGCTTGCCATACGCCGGAAGCACAGAGCGCATGCCGCGTTATGCCACATTCATTGCCACGAGCAACAATTTCGACCTGCTGACTGACCCAACAGGAAGTCGCCGTTTTATCTGCATTGAAGTAGAAGGGCGAATTGATTACAGCAGTGCCATCGACTACAAACAGGTATATGCCCAAGCCATTGAGGAGTTGCGCTGCAAGAAGCCTTACTGGTTTACACCGAAAGAAGAAGCATACATCACCCGTTGCAATCAAAAATTTCAGCGGATGTTACCCGAAGAAGAAACCATTTACAGCTACTTTCGTGTACCGGTCAATACGGAGTTGTTTGAGGAACTCACCTGCAGTGAAATGCTGGAACGCATTCAACGCAAGCATTCAGGCTTCAGGTGTAGCACCACAACAGCCATGAAACTGGGGCGATCATTGAAAAACCATTTCAGTAACCGCAGGTTACGTCAGGGAACAGTTTATAAGGTGGTGGAAATTAAGAGGTAATGCATATACGCATAAACGCCCGACATTGCCGGGCGTTTATGCTATAGAACTATTTATTTTACGAATGATTAAAGAACAATAAGAACGTAGATGCTACCAATAGGAATATTAACAGAATTATTGATAATAATTTATGTCTAATAGTCCATTCTTTTATATATTAAACATATAACTCCCAACAGAATCGTTCCAATTATTGGAGACAAATCAATTCCCTTTGAAAATATAGTCAGGAAGTATTGTTCTCCACCAGCATGTTGAGAATCAACTGTAATTGCTACAATAAACAAAATAACCCAATAAAAAATAAATAATAAAAACAATATTAATAAAGGATTCCACTTTTTCATATCTTATTTTTTTATGTTACTTTATTGAGAAACAATTTAACCATTAACCACTTTGTATGCTCCTGATTAGATATTTACATGCTGCAAATAAAGCCAATCGTCTAAACATTCAAGTTTTTGAGCTACAAAAATTTCTTCTTTTATGTATGTTATCTCTTTCTCATTAAAATCTGCAACGATCTCAGTTGTAATTTCTTTTACCAATTCACATTCATCCTCTGTTGGCTGTGTCTTAAAATAAACTCTTAAGATGACAGGCATTTTTTTATAGCCAATTGCAATAGCTTGCATATTGGTCGTTACTGCGCCAAGCATAGCTCTTTGTGCTGATAATAGAATGTCTTTTCTTTCCATAATATTTAAGGTTTTGTGGGAACAATATGTGCACCGTCTTTTCCCATATGTATAATCACTTTAGTGGTTGGCACAGCCTTACCTGTTATCTAGTCAACACATTCTCCTATTACTTCGCCAAAATCAACCCTCACTATATTATCTCCTGCTTTAGATATAGACTTTATAGTCGTTCTCAAATGAAAAAAAATGATTGTCCATTGAAAGGGGGACGTGATTAACAGAAGCCATTCAAGTATCTTTGAATTATTTGGTGAATTTTGCCAATATTCTCTTTAAAAAGTATAGTCTATAAAACTCAACACATACAAGGAGAACAACAAACAAAAGCCTCAATCCTTAAATGCCTCTGTTATATTTTGCTAATTCTTTTTCCTGCTCTATCTTGCACCTAAAATAAATTCTTTGAGATTCTTCATCTTTTTCCACAATAAGATTCTCATAAGATTTTTTATTAAAACATAATTCAGGATAACCAAAAATTGCTTGTACAAAGGGGTAAATATCTTCATCTTTATCTATGATTCTAAAAAACCAATTAGTATTTATTTCACCATCAACCACTTCAAATAATTGACAAGGACAGGCAGAAATAAATCCTTGGTCATCTATTAGATAGGCTTGGTAAGTTTCAAAAACTATTATCCCCATTACCAAGTATTCTTTCCCAATTGTTATTTCATTAAACTGACTATTCTCAGAGCTACCAAATCGCCCAAATTCATTCTTTTTTAGTGGGCTGTTTTCATACGCCCTTAAAGCTTCCCCTGTATTGTATACGCAACGTACTTTCATAAGTTATTTGAATTCAAAATCATCAACAGCTTTTCAAATACCATTTTTAAACTTCCCCACGTAATGTATGGTAGTTTTAGTTCCATCCAATGCAGTATGCGTGTATTGCATCTTATTCCAACCCAACCAACGACTATCTTTCATACCTTCATTATTGTTTTGCCAAGTGTAGGATTGGACATAATTTCTTCCATTGCTAATTGTTCTGTGAGATTTTTAGCTGTGACTCTACCAGTAGAACCTAATCCTAAAGGTTTTAAAATGTTGGCTTCCTTAGCAGCCCCTTTCAAAAGAGCTTTCAACCATGACCCTGAAAAGGCCAATACTCTTTCTGCTAACGGTCCTGCGAGTGCTCCGGCTGCAATGCCCACAAGAGTTTGCCCTATCGGACGCTCAATTTCACTCCTTTCTCGGTTTATCAAGCCATTGAACAGTTCAGATTTAGAACTTTCTGACAGCGGACTGTTATCACCTAATAGACTGTTTTGCAACTTGCCACTGGAAGCAATCAAATCAAAAGCATTAACGGCTTTATTAGATTTAACTTCGCATTTTGATAAAAATTCAAATAAGAATCTTTACCTGTTTGAATTGACATGGAAGAGCCCACATTTTTATAGCCTTCGATATCTTTATGACCTTCCCGCCATATGTATCGGTTTTCATCCTCATTACTTTGATACCAATCCATTCCATCGGGATCAATCAAATTGACAGGATCATTTCCAACATACACATAAGGAGACCAAGAGTAATACTTCTCCGCCATCGGGTCCACCGTACTAAACCGTCCCAATGCAGGATCCATCAATCTAGCCGAATAATCATAAAGATTAAGTCCTCTCTCCGTATCCAGTTCCTTACCGTTGTACTTGTAAGGTTGCTGGCTGGTAGCGGAGCCCTCAGCAAAAGACATCCCGAACGGATAATAATGATTACTCTGAACAATACTGCCACTAGAGCTGGCAATCACACGATTATTACCCAAATGATCCGTTAGATAGAAATAGTATGTGCCGTTTTCTATATAACCTCCATCAACCAGAATGCGTTTCAATAAGCCGTTTTCATAGATCACATTGCCACAGTAATCAGTTGTTTTACTACCACCGAGCACCGTTTTCAATTTCCGTCCGTCGGCTGCATACGTGTATGTATTCGTGGCAGAAGAAATCTTAAGCGTCTGCGGCAAATTTAATACATTATATGAGATTTCGCTTATACTTTTATTATAATCTTTTATCAGGTTGCCATTTTTATCGTAAAGGTATTCTGTTGCAAGGTTGGCATTGTTCTTAAAATCCGTCGATTGAGAGAGAGTCACACCGGAACCTGTGTCTTCTGTCTTCACCAGTTGATTGCCGGCATAAGTCATACTCAGGTTGTCGATCAGGCCGTACGTAGTGGTACCCGTATTACCTCTGCGACTGAGCAAGGTCATGTTACCGTGCTTGTCATAAGCGTAAGAGGTATTGAAACGATCATTGGCATTGCCGTTTTCCAGATACCCCGCTCCGGTAAGACGAGAAAGATTGTCATACGTAAAGTTGTAACCTCTTGTTTTGTTCTCTCCCGAAACACTCCAGCTCATGGCAGAGATGTTACCGTTATAACGAGGGGTATTGCCCGCATAAGTATCATTATAGTAAAGAGTCTGACTAAAAAGAGGGGAAGCAACGGACTTCATCCAGGAACGGATGTTATAGGCATACGAACTGGTCAGAGCGGATTGCTTATTCTTTTTGTTCGTTTTAAGACGTCCCAGTTCGTCGTAGGTATTTTCTGCCAGTGTTACTATACTGTCCGTATTGAGTTTATGTTTGACCGTTGTCAATCTTCCCGCATGATCGTAGGCATACGTATAAAGTTCCGTTTGGGTTGCCTTGCCTGTAGCGGAATGCACGTGCTTCCTTCCGGTGGGTTGTCCCGTGAAGTTATAAGCAACGTATTCTTTTTCGATACCGCCCGACAGGTGGTTCTGTGATTTGGTTTGAATCACACGTCCGCGGTTATCGTAGTACATTACACTGCAAAGATAAGAGGGAGTGGAACTGCCTTCCAGCCTGGCTGTCAGGGTGCCTGTCAGAAAGGTTTTGGCACTTGCCGTATAACGGGTGTGGTAACCTGTTTCTGCATCGTATTTGAAGTTTGCATCCGTAGAAGCCGGTATGCCGTTGGTACCCATAAAAGCATAGTCATCATAGTAGCTGACGTTCAGCACAGTGGGGCTTACAAGGGTAATACCCGATAAGGCATACCCTTTATAGGTACCTGTTAGATTATCACGGGTGGCTTTCACCACAATACCATTTAAAGGTGAGGTGGCGGATAGAGCGTTCAGGGTGTTTTTACAGGTACCGGAAACGCTTACGCGACCAAAAACATCGGGAATCGTAAAGCTCCATTCTCCTCTGGCACGTTGTTCACCATCTTGGGCAAAGATCAAGCGGTCACCGGTATCATACACGTAGTAAATCCAGTCACAACCCGGAAGCCGCTTGGCTTTGCAGCGGTTACGACTGTCGTAAAGATACAGATAAGCATAGTTTCTAAGGACAGAGGAGGAAGAGTTGCTCCATGAAGTGCCGCTTTTCATTCCATCGGATGCCAAAGGAGGAAGGACGGCGGACAGATTTCCAAAATCATCGTAAATATAGTAGGTGTCATACATCACTTTGGTACCACTGCTGCGTAGTATCTGACGAGTAAGTACAACCTTACCCAGTTTATCTTTGAACTCAAAAGAGGGGTTGCCGTCTTCGTCTGTAGTACGAAGGACATAAAGTTGTGCCGTTTCGTAGTTCCCGCCATTTACGATGGTTACAAGGGTGTCTGCAGAAGCAGTTGTGGATTTATAGTAAATGCAGTTCAGCGTGTCATTACCGGATATATTTGTAAGATAAGCAGTTTTGGCACTTCGGGAGTTGTTTTGCCATGCCTGGCCCGGACCGTATTGCTCCAGAACACGGTTCAAGGGTGAGGATTCATAAACAGGAAGGGCATAAGGTTTGGTCTCTCCTGGATAACTGCCGGAGGCATGGGGCATTAACGTATTCAAAGGGACATAAGAACCGTCATTACCGGATACGGAAGCAGGAAGCCATTTTTTGGACTCACGGCCCACTTCATCGTATTCCTGATAGTCTGCCAAGTCGGCACCCGATGGGCTAAAACCTTTCTGAACTGTTTGGACTGGACGACCCAAACCGTCATAATAAGCTATCTGATCCAGATACAAAGTGCCGGTATCATTGGTGTACGTGCGAGTTAGGATGTAGTTCTCAGTTAAGGATTGAGCATTGCTAAATTCAATCGAACAAGAAATAACCCAAAACATTAAACATAATTTAATTTTCATAATTGACATCATAAAAAAACAATAAATACCAATATAGTATAATTAATCACGAATAGATTGTAGTATTTATCTCTACTAAGGCCATAAATATAATATATTGCTAGGGCCACATAAATTACCATTGCTAACCGATAAAATCCGCAAATCAACCATAGCAGAAGGGTCATAACCCTCAATACTTATATCCACGTACGACCATCCAGGAGAAAAAGAAATATCTTGAGTTATGGTTCCTCCTGCTTCAGACATGAGCATAACATCAGAAGAACCTAATTTTACATAGATATTCGCATCTGCACGACTATAGTTTATTTCAAAACGGACTGTGCAAGCTTCAGCACAATAAACATCTGCCTTAGCTCTTCTATAAGAAGAATTGGGATCATCAGTTTTTTGCACATTAATAAATTCAGTCATTGTTTTAAGGGTAAAATTCTGTACTAACGAGACTGTCTTGCCCGTTGAAGAGTCTCTAACTATACAAGTTAATGTCATTACCCCATTTTCTCGCAATGTAACCGTGAATTTATTAGATGTTACGTTTACAGCACTAGCCAAAATACTACCTGATGAATTACGTACATACCAATCATACATCAGGCTCCCTTTATTATTGGTCACATCGGCGGAAAAAGTATGATTAAATAAAAGTGAACTCATATAATAACTAGCATCAATCGGAACGCTAATGCCCATAGGGTCTCCTGTTTCTTTATAATTATACGTATAACTAGCTACTTTTTTATCATTACATGCCACAGATTGTAATCTTCCAAAATCATCATAGTTATAAGTATTATCTAATCCTGAAGATTGAAATATATTCAACAAACCGATAAGAGGTTTGTATCTATATACGGAGACGAAGGCTTGCGGCAAGCTATTAGTTAATTGTTTTATCTGATTAAAAACATTAATATTTGGGCTAGAATCGGAGGAAAGGGTTTGAGCGTTACAACCCAACAAAGTTAGAGTATTATTTACAGTATTATAATCAGCATTAATTATTTCCGCAACAGGATATTGATGAGCATAACTCCATAAATATGATTTAACAAGCCCATTAGACAATGTTTCTTGTAATAAATTTCCATACGAGTTATATTTATCAAAACTCACATCCGTATGAAATCCTGTCGGACCGGTAAACGATGATTTGATAGAAATGGGACGTATTATCCCAGAAGTACGTAT
Organism: Bacteroides graminisolvens DSM 19988 = JCM 15093; assembly: GCF_000428125.1. GTDB lineage: Bacteria > Bacteroidota > Bacteroidia > Bacteroidales > Bacteroidaceae > Bacteroides > Bacteroides graminisolvens. The sequence goes on along the minus strand of NZ_ATZI01000008.1, from coordinate 22,924 downwards.
ATCATCTGCATAATCTTTTCTTATTCTTTTAACTTCAAAACCATTACTGTAATTAATCTCTTCAATTATCGGAGAAATAATATTTTTGCCTGTCATAGTAGCATATATATCATCAACAAAGTCATACGGATATTTATATTCAGTGACATGACATTCTGATGAGTGACTATTTGTAATTGTTTTCTTCCAGATTTGAGTAGCTCTTTTATAATCATAGTGTTCATTATAAATTATATCGCCTATATTTGCAACGCGACGTACTTCTTTATTCTCTAGTTCGTAATAGTCCATATTTATGTTATAAGGAATAAGAGTATAACCTATTTTTCCATTCTGATAAGGGCTGAAAAAGTTTCTTGAATCAGAAGTCAAAAAGTCGGGTCCGTTAACACCTGACTGACTTACACTGTTAATACTCTGTCTTTCAATAATCCAATTCAAAACAAGTCCAGATGATTTTTTTTTGTACGACCAAATAGTCTGACTGACCTTAGCATACTGAGTTCCATTTAGCACATACTCATTTTGTTCAATTAAACGCGGACCATTTATAAATAAATTCTTATACGCATGAATAAAAGGTCTTTTTATGAGGCGGTATAAATCATATGAAGATTTAATATCTATATCATTATCAAAAACATATTCAGTTTTATTCCCATTTACATACTCTGCAACATTGCTATACCAAATGGGATTATTAATTAAATAACTAGAATAGTTTGATAATGGATTAATAGTCATGCGGCGAGAAGTTCTTGTACCAGCACATTTATTATCTTCTATGATACAACTTTCATCAATAAACGTATCAATGGTAGGAGTCATCAATACATTCGCCAATCCATTTTCATTCAATCCATATTTATATTCCTTCACATTTATCAGTGATTTAACATCACTTTTTGTCCTTATCTCAGAAACGCGAAGTCCTCCACCCATTTTTAACGGTTCAGGGCTCACTGCAAAAGCCATGTTAGATATTGGATATTGATCTGTAAATGCGTGTGGTTCGTATTCAAATTCAGTATAACCACCTGTGGGATAATCAATTCGTTCTAGCATGAAAGCCTTCATTGATTCAGAATCAACCCCCCTGTCTGAATCGCCGATATTACGACTTTCATTTGGAGGTGAAATCCAGTTTAAACCAGAAAAAGAGAATAATGCTAATGCTATCCTAGGAATTAAGGAATAATTACTTTTACCATTATAAAAGCCCCAATAATCAAGACTTGTTGTTGATTTATAATATCTATTTTTATTATATCCAAATTGATATACTTCACCATTCATCTTGATATTTCTTAATAAAGATTGATCAAGAGAGTTCCCCTCTCCATAAATAAAATCTATATTTTTACATATACACCCATTAAGATCTCGTACTGTCAATTTTGAGACAAAAGGGTTAGCTTCTTCTTTATAAGAAATTGTTATGTCACCGGATGAAAACGTTATCTTTTCTAACATTGACAATTTCTTATATACATGATAATCAAGCACACCTCCTTCATCTGAAACATTTATTAACTCTTCACCGTTACATGTAATTGTTTTAAAATCTTGAACATTAATAAACATAGATACATTATTCATAGAATAATTTTCATTCGGAAGAAAACTCCTCCATGCAAAATTAATCGAACTATCATTGGGTAATACAATTTCTCTTAACATCCAAGCCGTAATGTAACTATACTTGCCAACATATTCTACGTACTCATTAGTTGTTAATTCATTTTCAGACAATCCAAATTTATAAACAATTCCATTCTCGTCAGTAACTTTGAACCCATTAATGTATCCGAGCTGATTTTTATATGTATCTATTTTCAATAAATTTCCAACGGAAAGGACCTCAAATGAATCATTAATTTTATTTATTAGAAAAGTGTAATTCCCAGAGGGAAGATGCAGGCTGAATATATCTTTTTGTGTATCAAACAATTCATCCAAGCTAATATGGTGTTCATAGCATTGGTCACGGTCCAGGATTCCACGTTTTAAAAGTTCAAATTCGTCTATGCCACTAGGTCTAGGATCTAGCGAACCCATGACAAAATGATCATCCGGACGTCCTAATATAGTTCTCGTAATTCTTAATCCAGGTGACAATACCCAGCCGTAACCGCAAGGGAAAGGACGATCTGCAACATTAATACCAGATGTATTATAATTTAGTGTTATCGGAAGAATAAAATCATTAATCTTTAATTCATATAATGGAATAGGAACATTAATGCTGCCTGAAGATAAAGAGGGCTGATGATTACCATATTGTCTATAAACTGCCGAGGTAGGAGAAGGCGGAATAACCAAAGAAGAATAGTTATTATTTTGCGAGAACAACATTTGCACATTTAATAAAATAAGTAGCACAATTCCAATTTTATTCATATTCACATCTATATTTATTTGATTATTAATAACAGCAACTTTTAAAACCCAACAAACAATTATTTAAAAGCAGGAAATAAGTCATTTCTCAAAAATAGAGGTTCCAAACATTAAAATAAATTTCCATAAGTTAATTCTATGTTATATCATAGTTTTAACAATAAAATAACATCAAAAAAAACAGAATAGCTATATTTATCCAGACATTGAGTTGAGTATAAAAAGTAACTTCACCAAATAAAAGAGAATGTGCTTAAATTGAGTTATATGATAAAAAACGCAAGTTGTATAGTCGGTAAACTTGGTGCGAGCGACTCTTTACTTTATCGTTGGCGAGAAAAGCAAAGGTTATTTCCCAGTAATGGCATTATCGAACAGACTCCTGAATGAAAACAACTCCCTGAAATGAGAAAACGCATACGTGATATTGATGTGTAGAATTTTCAAAGGCCGCAAAAGAGGATATTATTCCTAAATGCAATATCCTGTAGGTAACAGACAGAAAGCTTCCATGAACAACAGTTGTTATCCATATGAAAAATTATTTAGCTTGCGCCTCAGACGTAACCAATCTTCCTGTTCTGGGTGGGGACTTTGCCTACCAGATCATAGCGCTGAATTTATTTGATAGAAAAATCATTGAATGGAGTGCCATCGATGGCATGACAACAAAGGAAACAGTAAAAACAGAAAAGTCTAGACAATGCCAGACCTTTCTATTTTCGTTAAATATCTATTACATATCACTTTCTTCGACTATTATTTCATTAATTTTCACATCGCCATTGTCTAATACAATTAATTCGAACCAATAACAGACATCTGTATCTGGAACACAAAAACTAATCTCAAAAACTATTTCATTGTTTCTCGCCTCTCTTATTGAGAAATAAGATAAACTATACCTTACAATCTCTTTTTCAGGTATAAAAGCCCTAAAGTCATCTTGCTGTATTTTCCTATTTAAAAGAATATCTTTGCCATCTTTATTTATGGTTAATATCATATCCCTACAGGCATAATACACAGTATCCTTTCCTTTTCCGTCTATAATTGGATATTTGGTAACAACTTGCCCATTATCTTGTGTTTTATACAAAACATGATAACGACCGATAATAGAATCTACATTGACAGACTCAAAAGGTATAACCTTATGTTTTCTTTCCACTTGGCCAGGTTTGATAGAAAGATCTACACTAATTGTATCTCTTGTATTTTTATCATTTATTTTATTTTTTGTCCCATTGCATGATGATAATAAATATCCTACTACGAGCATAAATGCAAATAAATATCTTCTACTCATATCTTTTATTGTTGAATAATTATCTCTATTTTTTTAATATTATTTCAGGAACAGATATTTCAGGCAGTGGTCTTTGGGGTGCTTCAGGACTCTGTCCAACTACTGTGACCTCAGGCAAAGTTCCACCATTGTACTCCGGTTGTTGAGTAGGAGTGCTGGAATCTATTATTTGTTGAGGGTCAACCAAATGATTCGCTCCGTTAGCCGGATTTATATTAGTTCCATTTACTGATATTTCGTAATGCAAATGAGACTTATAATCCTTATCAAACTGACCATTTGAACCAGATCTGCCCATAGTTCCAATTTGTTGCCCCTCTTTTATTTCATTACCCACTTTAAGACCAGAACTTGTAGCATCTAAATGCATGTATGAAGTCGACACTTTACCATCTGCTGAAGTTATCTTTATCCTGTTGCCGCCACCATCTCCATCTCCAGCATGCCCTACTCTTGTTACAGTTCCGTTGTGAGTTGCAACAATTGGTGCTCCCTGGTCCGTATTGCCGCCTCCCGTATGATTAATGTCAACTCCTTGGTGTAATCTCCCACGAGGTCTTGATTCATGCCAGTTATTCTTATGGCGATGTCCATTTCCATTATAAGTTTTATTCACTGGCCATTCTCTTCTTCCATCCGGGTCAATCTTGTTTATTGGATTGTCAGAACAATACACATATGGAGAAATCCGAATCGTTTTCTCCGCTTTTGGATCTACAGTATTAAACCGTCCCAATGCAGGATCCATCAATCTAGCAGAATAATCATAAAGATTAAGCCCTCTTTCCGTATCCAGTTCCTTACCGTTGTACTTGTAAGGTTGCTGGCTGGTTGCGGAACCCTCAGTAAATGACATCCCGAAAGGATAATAGTGATTACTCTGAACAATACTGCCACTAGAGCTGGCAATCACACGATTATTACCCAAATGATCCGTCAGGTAAAAATAGTATGTACCGTTTTCTATATAACCACCATCAACCAGAATGCGTTTCAATAAGCCGTTTTCATAGATCACATTGCCACAGTAATCAGTTGTTTTACTACCACCGAGCACCGTTTTCAATTTCCGTCCGTCAGCTGCATACGTGTATGTATTCGTGGCAGAAGAAATCTTAAGCGTCTGCGGCAAATTTAATACATTATATGAGATTTCAGTTATACTTTTATTATAATCTTTTATCAGGTTGCCATTTTTATCGTAAAGATATTCTGTTGCAAGGTTGGCATTGTTCTTAAAATCCATCGATTGGGAGAGAGTCACAGAGGAACCTGTGTCTTCTGTCTTCACCAGTTGATTGCCGGCATAAGTCATACTCAGGTTGTCGATCAGGCCGTACGTAGTGGTACCCGTATTACCTCTGCGACTGAGCAAGGTCATGTTACCGTGCTTGTCATAAGCGTAAGAGGTATTGAAACGATCATTGGCATTGCCGTTTTCCAGATACCCCGCTCCGGTAAGACGAGAAAGATTGTCATACGTAAAGTTGTAACCTCTTGTTTTGTTCTCTCCCGAAACGCTCCAGCTCATGGCAGAGATGTTACCGTTATAACGAGGGGTATTGCCCGCATAAGTATCATTATAGTAAAGCGTCTGACTAAAAAGAGGGGAAGCAACGGACTTCATCCAGAAACGGATGTTATAGGCATACGAACTGGTCAGAGCGGATTGCCCATTTTTTTTGTTCGTTTTAAGACGTCCCAGTTCGTCGTAGGTATTTTCTGCCAGTGTCACTTCAGTGCCCGTATTGAGTTTATGTTTGACCGTTGTCAGTCTTCCCGCATGATCGTAGGCATACGTATAAAGTTCCGTTTGGGTTGCCTTGCCTGTAGCGGAATGCACGTGCTTCCTTCCGGTGGGTTGTCCCGTGAAGTTATAAGCAACGTATTCTTTTTCGATACCGCCCGACAGGTGGTTCTGTGATTTGGTTTGAATCACACGTCCGCGGTTATCGTAGTACATTACACTGCAAAGATAAGAGGGGGTGGAACTGGCTTCCAGCTTGGCTGTCAGGGTGCCTGTCAAAAAGGTTTTAGCACTTGCCGTATAACGGGTGTGGTAACCTGTTTCGGCATCGTATTTGAAGTTTGCATCCGTAGAAGCCGGTATGCCGTTGGTGCCCATAAAAGCATAGTCATCATAGTAGCTGATGTTCAGCACTGTGGGGCTTACAAGGGTAATACCCGATAAGGAATACCCTTTATAGGTGCCTGTTACATTATCACGGGTGGCTTTCACCACAATACCATTCAAAGGTGAAGTAGCGGATAGAGTGTTCAGGGTGTTTTAGGTGCCCGAAACACTTACGCGACCAAAAACATCAGGAACCGTGAAGTTCTCCTTAATGATAAAGGGTAAATTTTGCAATGATTGCTGCTTTCTTAAACAGCGCTAAACTTAAAAGTTATCACAAACTAAAGTCTAGCTAAACTGGGGTTTACTCTTTTAATTTATCTTTAGTCTCTATTATTTTTTGTCTCAATTCTTGCACAGTAGAAAAAGCACGAGCATCCAATTTATGATCTTCTTCATATTGCGAAAACCTGCTGACAACTTTGCTTAGTTCTAAGAATGCTTGTTGTTCAATTTCACTAAGCGTTTCGCTACTAACTTCCAAATCGTATGAATAATAAAATTCATCACAAAAAATAGATTCATCGATTTTATTCAATAAATATTGGTCAATAAGCCAATATAATCTTCGTTTATCGTTATTATCGTACATATTCATTATGGTTTTATTGGGCTATATTTAAAATGCCAAATATAGTTTGTTGTCTTGTCATAAAGGACCTCCAGATTATACGCCTTTCCATTCTTCCACATTTCAATAGTATGCATTAACGCCCTTGAACCTCTCGGATCTGCTACTCCTCTTGAGCCTTTTATAGCTTGCTCTAAAATTTGAACAGGAACCGCTCTGCCAGGGTTTGTCATATGTTCAGCCGCTTTCGCACTAAAATTGAATAACTCTTTTCCTCCTCCCTTAGCAGTCCCTTTAAAAAGTGCTTTCAACCATGCTCCTGAAAAGGCCAATGCTCTTCCTGCTAACGGTCCTGCGAGTTCTCCAGCTGCAATGCCCACAAGAGTTCGCCCTATCTGACGCTCAATTTCACTCCTTTCTCGGTTTATCAAGCCATTGAACAGTTCAGACTTAGAATTTTCTGATAGCGGACTGTTATCACCTAATAGAATGTTTTGCAACTTGCCACTGGAAGCAATCAAACCAAAAGCATTAACGGCTTTGTTAGATTTAACTCCCGCATTTTGATAAAAATTCAAATAAGAATCTTTACCTGTTTGAATTGACATGGAAGAGCCCACATTTTTATAGCCTTCGATATCTTTATGACCTTCCCGCCATATATATCGGTTTTCATCCTCATTACTTTGATACCAATCCATTCCATCGGGATCAAACAAATTGACAGGATCATTTCCAACATACACATAAGGAGACCAAGAGTAATACTTCTCTGCCATCGGGTCCACCGTACTAAACCGTCCCAATGCAGGGTCCATATACCGGGCAGAATAATCATAAAGGTTAAGCCCTCTTTCCGTATCCAGTTCCTTACCGTTGTACTTGTAAGGCTGCTGGCTGGTTGTGGAACCCTCAGCAAATGACATCCCGAACGGATAATAGTGATTACTCTGAACAATACTGCCACTAGAGCTGGCAATCACACGATTATTACCCAAATGATCCGTCAGATAAAAATAGTATGTGCTGTTTTCTATATAACCTCCATCAACCAGAATGCGTTTCAATAAACCGTTTTCATAGATCACATTGCCACAGTAATCAGTTGTTTTACTACCACCGAGCACCGTTTTCAATTTCCGTCCGTCGGCCGCATACGTGTATGTATTCGTGGCAGAAGAAATCTTAAGCGTCTGCGGCGAATTTAATACATTATATGAGATTTCGGTTATACTTTTATTATAATCTTTTATCAGGTTGCCATTTTTATCGTAAAGGTATTCTGTTGCAAGGTTGGTATTGTTCTTTTGTGGGTAGCCTCCTCTGACAAGACGAGAGAGGTATCATACATAAAGTTACAATTTCTTTTGCATTCACGAGTTTATATGACAACGTAAAAGCTATCTAGGAAAGAAATAACTTCAAATAGATTGAATTTGCCAAATATATGAGGGGGGGGGATGCTATAAAAACATTACCCTGCAAGCCTATTTTTTAAAATTATTTATCGTCTCAATCAAAACCTCCAAGAATTCATTTTCGTACATTTCCTGTTTTTTCAACAACTCTACTTCTCTAAGGACCTCTGTACGATCAGTAAACAACATTTTGAAAAGATAGTATTCACATAAAGTCTCTTTATCAGAGGGATGCTCATTCATGTACAAACGTATTGCCGACAATCCTTCGTTGTAATATTGATTCCGATGAATTGTATCTGACCTACTTTCACTTTCGAGAGCTTTAAACCTATTCAAGTACATTGATTTTATATAGTTTTTATCAAAAGCAGTTGAGTCTAAGGATGAAACGTATTGAATGCCTTCCTTATAATCCTTCAATAAAAAGAGAATCGTTGTTTTTGTGTTGAATATTTTATATTTAAATGAATTACAATTAATACTATCAAGATATATTTTTGAAGCTATTAAATAGTCGGCATCGTTTTTATTGTAAAAACTATTCAAATTTTCTTTTGCTTTTCTTAGTAAAACATTGCAATTACTATCTTTTTCTACTTTGCAAGAAAATAAAAAGAATAAAAAAGAGTAGAATATAATATTGATTTTCATGTTATTATCTCCTATTGTTTTGGGAAAGTCCATTTATGCGTAAAACTTTTGGGGATTGGGAAGAAACCAAGCGTGACTACCGGTGTTCTTCCCTCTGGTTTAGTAACACACCAATTACCTTTAACTTCTATCTTAGAAAAACTACTACTAAAACTAACATTGGAAACTGGGACAGAAATAACTCCTTGTATAACTCTTGTCCCTGTTTGTGAGAAATTAACCCCAGTAGGTTCTGTTAATACCCTCGAATAAGTTCGCCCCCATACTCTACTGTCATACTACTAGAAGATCCTGTTAATTCTCCATCTGTTCCACAATTTGAGCTGACGTTGGTAACAACAAAACCCCATCAAAAGTTTTCCCTGCAATATTAGTTCCTGTAGCATTATCAGTGTCCATCATTGCATTTACTTCAATCCCGACATTACTATTTTCTTTTATATTTATCATATGCATTCCCACATTTTTATCAAATGTAACAAAACCAATTTGATTTGAAGATAATTCTGGAAAATTATATGACATGTCTAAATGCCCTAAAAGAGCTTTATCGTTTCCAATATATGTGTATCCTTTAGGTGTAGTTTTGGCTGATATTGCATTATCGTTCCATGTTATATTTTTATCTTTATCTGTTACCTATTCTTTCCCCTTGGGATCAATTCTGTTCACTGGACTGTTTCCACAATATGCATATGGATTAATTTCATAGTACTTCTCCGCCATCGGGTCCACAGTGTTAAACCATCCCAATACAGGATTCATATACCGAGCTGAGTAATCATACAAATTCAATGCTCTCTCCGTATCCAGTTCCTTACCGTTGTACTTGTAAGACTGCTGGCTGGTTGCGGAACCCTCAGCAAATGACATCCCGAAAGGATAATAGTGATTACTCTGAACAAGATTGCCACTGGCACTGGCAATCACACGATTATTACTCAAATGATCCGTCAGGTAAAAATAGTATGCGCCGTTTTCAATTTCCCTCCGTCGGCCGCATACATATATGTATGCGTGGCAGAAAAGATCTTAAGCGTCTGCGGCAAATTTAATACATTATATGAGATTTCAGTTATACTTTTATTATAATCTTTTATCAGGTTGCCATTTTTATCGTAAAGGAATTATCTTGTTTTGTTCTCTCCCGAAACGCTCCAGCTCATGGCAGAGATGTTACCGTTATAACGAGGGGTATTGCCCGCATAAGTATCATTATAGTAAAGAGTCTGACTAAAAAGAGGGGAAGCAACGGACTTCATCCAGGAACGGATGTTATAGGCATACGAACTGATCAGAGCAGATTGCTTATTCTTTTTATTCGTTTTAAGACGTCCCAGTTTGTCGTAGGTATTTTCTGCCAGTTTCACTATACTGTCCGTATTGAGTTTATGTTTCACCGTTGTTAGTCTTCCTGCGTGATCGAAGTACATTACACTGCAAAGATAAGAGGGAGTGGAACTGCCTTCCAGTCTGGCTGTCAGGGTACCTGTCAAAAGGGTTTTGGCACTTGCCGTATAACGGGTGTGGTAACCAGCTTCGGCATCGTATTTGAAGTTTGCATCCGTAGAAGCCGGTATACCGTTGGTACCCATAAAAGCATAGTCATCATAGTGGCTAAAGTTGAGCACAGTGGGGCTTACAAGGGCTTTGATTCGCCCTCTTAACTCAAATACCGCCGTATTCGGTATTGGCAAGCAACCATTTTTGCTTTTCGCAAGAGTATTCATAAGTAAAAATGCCCCAATCTCCGACACTAATTCCAAGATTATTTTTCTTAATCAGTTTAACACCCCTACCGCCAATCCTAATAGCTAACTGCCTGTCTGTTAGTTTTAACCATACACAACACGCACTTATTCCTTTTTTTAATTCCTTTTGCAACGATTTCGATAAACCATTCCAATTATGCAAACTCAAAAAGGTAACATTCTGCATACTATTACAAGGAAAATCAGCAGGTAAGCCGTCTTTACAAATATAATAATGGCAAGTATCACGCACACTAATTCCACGTTTTACAAAACTATTTTTCCAAGTAATATATGAATTGATACTTGAAATTATCATTTCATTTAACTGATTATTTGCCTGTCCTTTGAGTTGAAAGAACATAAAAAGAACAATAATGATGACTTTTTTTTTCATACCTCTCTATCTTTTAGAATTTACAAATCTTTTCATTGGAATAACTGCCTGCACACCGACCGAAGTATAAACATAAACTTTTCCATCGCCTCTGCCAAAAACATAATGAGTTCCTGTACCTGCATTTTCTACATCAACAAACGAGGGAAACTGATTAAACCAAGATTTTTTTGTGCCATTCATTTTGTCATCATTACCAATTACTTTACCATTAACCTCAAAGTTAGTTCTCCCGTTAGGGGCTATGCGGTTTACTGGATTATTAGCACCATTGCCACAGTAATTAGTTGTTTTACTATCATTGAGCACCGTTTTCAATTTCTCCGAGGCTTTCTTATTATAACTTCTTTATATTTTCGGTAAGGTTTGAGGCCTCAACCATAAGGATACAAATTCATTATAGGTGTCAATAACTGCAATGCAGTTATTGATAAATTCAACCGCATTACCTGACTTTTCAGGGTTACCAATACATACCCACCCTGTTTGAGCATTTATGTAAACTGGAAAATCCTCTTTATTCACCCTGTAAGAACCGACGCCAGCTTTTAAATCATCCATGACCTGTAAAGTCCCTTTTGTACTTTGTGGAACTTTACAATCAGATTTTATCCAAGTAGTAAAACCACAAAAGCCCCATACTTGAATAACTTTATTGTTATCAACTACAGTAAGATTCAACTTATTGACAACTATATCAAGATTTATTTCTTGAACTGTTGGTTCAATATCAAAAGAGCATTCTTCAATATCATAAGTTAACACTCTTTCCTCTGCAACGCCTGTATATTCTACATTAAACTTCATTAGTATGTAATATTAAGGTAATAAACAACATTCGTTTTAGGATTAATTCATAATTTCCATATTCCTTGTGCCCCTAAAAGTTCCAGGCACACCCAATTCATACCTCCTTTGAAAGTTGCATCTGGTATACCTTTATCAGTTGACATAATTTCTTGTATGGTCAAAGGATATCTCATATAAAGTCTTGCAAGTTGCCCGCATTTTGATAAAAATTCAAATAAGAATATTCATCTGTTTGATTTGACATGGAAGAGCCCACATTTTTTATAGCCTTTGAATCCGTCCATCGGCTGCATACGTGTATGGATTCGTGCCAGAATAAATCTTAAGAGTCTGCGGCAAATTTAATACATTATATGAAATTTCAGTTATACTTTTATTATAATATTTTTATCTGATTAATCTTTTTATAACTGCAATCTTGACCATTTCTTCAGCCGAATCAAATGTTAGTTCATAGCTTCTACAGACTACGGAAATAGTAGTAAACTAATTGCCATTTAGGATAATCTGTAGACAACATATGCTATTGACATCCTGTTTTTACTACATAAAAGATGACATTCCAGATTTCTTTTAAATAATATTTTCGCTTACGTGCTTGCATAAGCAAAGTTTTCACCATATATTGTCACTGATTTTCTTTCAAACCTGTTGGGTACATTTCTTTTAGGTTTGGTCACTTCAAAGAAAACAACTATTCAAAAGAAAAAGAAACTCTTTTAATTTTTTATTCCAACCATTTTTAAACAAGCTCTAATACACTAAAAAAATCCAAATTCAACTTGTCTTTTTTTCATTATAATAATTGTAGTTCATTAAAATGCTTCAAACATAATCGAAGCTCTCTTGCCTCTTTTAATAATTCCCGTTCTATTTCATTCTTTGCTTTGCACTTGGCAAAATATTCGGCATTCAAAATAATTTCCTCTCTACTTGCTTTTGCCATTACCTGTCGATTAAGCTGTTGCAAATGCAGCGTTTTTGTTTTATCGTCATAGTCAGGCAATTTTCCGTTTTGCAACATAAAAATAATAACCTCTAAATGGTCTTCTATATTTTCGTATGAAATAGAAATTATTCTTTCTTTATTCTTAAACTCAACATCATAAAAAGCATTTCCATTAATAGTTTCATTTACTTTACTAAAACCAAATTCGGCTTCAAGAAAAGAATAAAAAAGTTTAACAGCTTCTATATATTCTTGTATTTCTATCATGGCTTTATAATTTGAAATGCGTTAGAATGAAACTTTAAATAATTTTTTATCATATTTTGCTCCATTTAATAAAAGATACTCAGATTAGCTCTCGTAACATCAAGCCCAATATCCAAAATAGGTCTGCCGCTTCTCTTCTGCTGCAAAATCCATTGTCGGTTATAAGTCATCATTTGACTTGTAACTTGATCAGCAGTTCCTGTATATTTTGGCATGTTATTCAAAATCACTGACCCCGGACGTTTAGCAGCTTCCACGCTAACACGCTTCATCCCTTCTCCAATAATTGTCTCCCCCCTTTGCAGCCCCGTTAAATAGTGCTTTCAACCATGCTCCTGAAAAGGTCAATATCCTTCCTGCTAACGGTCCTGCGAGTTCTACAGCTGCAATGCCCACTAGAGTTTTACCTATCCGATGCTCAATTTCACTCCTTTCTCGGTTTATCAAGCCATTGAACAGTTCAGACTTAGAATTTTCTGACAGCGGACTGTTATCACCTAATAGAATGTTTTGCAACTTGCCACTGGAAGCAATCAAATCAAAAGCATTAACGGCTTTGTTAGATTTTACTCCCGCATTTTAATAAAAATTCAAATAAGAATATTTATCTGTTTGAATTGACATGGAAGAGCCCACATTTTTTATAGCCTTCGAATCCGTCCATCGGCTGCATACGTGTATGGATTCGTGCCAGAAGAAATTTTAAGCGTCTGCGGCAAATTTAATACATTATATGAGATTTCAGTTATACTTTTATTATAATATTTTCATCTGATTAATATTTTTATCGTAAAGATATTCTGCTGCAAGGTTGGTATTGCCTACTTAAAATCTATCGGTTGAGAGAGTCACCACTGAACCTGTGTCTTCTGATTTCACCAACTGATTGCCGGCGTAAAACATTCTCGTTATCTTGTATTTACGCTTGTAGGACTGCCTAAGTCATCATAACGTTCATAGACAATCTTTTTGTTAAAATCATGATTATCTGAATTAACACAATTAAATGTTGTATTATCGTATAATTATGGAATAGCTAACTCTAAGCAAACATTTGAGTTAAGCATAAAAAGTTTAACTTTACCAAATGAAAAAGAAGAAAGAACACATTATGACTCTCTTTCCCGGCAATAGCATCATCAAACAAACTCTTGAAGAAAAGAAACTCTCTGAGATGAAAAAGCGTATACGTGATATTCAGGTGGAGAATTTTAAGGGTCCATAGAAATACGCAGCCGAAGCTCTTGAAGTATCTTTGGATTATTTGGTAGACTCTACCGATATCCTTTTAAAGAAAAGTATTGTCAATAAGATTCCAGATATACTAAAGAAACTAAAAGAGAGCTACAAACAACATGTTTTTGCCCTCCTTGATACGTTTATTAAGCAAACTAAATTGCAAAGTATAATGTAATGGGAAGACTCGTTCTTGCGGGGGCCATTGTTATTTCTTAAACTGTTCTAATTTGTGAGTGTAATGCTTTTTATTATCAAAGCCAACATAGTTTATGCCCTCACAGTATTTAATATTCCCATCTAAAACATTTGTTCCCCAAAAGCTTATAAATTCAAGTTCGGGCAAATCCTTTACAAAAGCAAGACTTTTAATTTCTCCTGATTCAGACAGTATTATTTTTTTAAGGGATTTCACTTTCCCCAATGTTTCAAAATCAGTTATTTTCTTGCACAGCTCCACTTGTATTTCTTCAAGGCTACTTAATAAGACTTGTAATGCTGCTATGGTTTCCAATTTTGAAGCACTAAATATTTCAAGTCTCTTAAGATTATTAAAATTATTAACACCCTGCAAGGTGGCAATATTTGTTTTTATCAAACTTAAATGCTCTAAATTACTCAGTGATGGTAAGGTAGATAAATCTTTGGTTTTAGGCTTATAATTACTCACAGTAAGGCTTTTCAAATTATTGCAAAATTCTAAACCTTGTAATCTTTCAGAGAATGCGACACCGCACATCTCAATATCAGGAAAGTTTTTTAAATCAATTACATCTTTTCCATTATCAGGAATACCAAGGTATTTTAACTTATGCAATTCGTTTACTATACTATAATCATAATGTGTTTCCAAAACAGATAACCCTTCTAAAAAGTCTTTAAGCTCAGTCAAAAAACCAATATCTTTTGCCTTGTAATTTTGAAAACTGTTTATTGTTATAAACCGCAAATTATTATTGTATAAATACTCTATACAATCAGAAAGTCTATCAGAGTTTATAAATAGTGACTCCTGTCCATTTATTCCTACTAAGATTTTCAATCCTTCTTCAGTTTCTTTTACCATAATTAAAACCCTCCTAATTTTTTACCAGGTGAAAATATCTTATTATAAGTCGGTGATAAAGGGTTGAAGCTTTTTGGGCCGCCAAATTGCATCATCAACTTATGCTCATTAATAAACGCTGCCCTTGTACTTGATGCTGGATAAAATGTGCTTTTTAGAAGTTTGTCACCGTATCTAGTTTCGATACGATTTATTGATTGCATCATTCGAGACTCTAAACCCTTACCTGCGTAGAATTTACCGCTTTGAAACTCTAGTAAATATGAGCCATAACTTTCTCTGCTTCAGCCACTCCCTTAGTGGCTCCCTTAAAAAGAACTTTCAACCATGACCCTGAAAAGGCCAATGCTCTTCCTGCTAACGCTCCTGCGAATTCTACAGCTGCAATGCCCACTAGAGTTTTACCTATCCGATGCTCAATTTCGCTCTTTTCTGTGTTTGTCAAGCCATTGAACAGTTCAGACTTAGAATTTCCTGACAGCGGACTGTTATCACTTAATAATATCTTTATGACCTTCCCGCCATAGATATCGGGTTTCATCCTCATTACTTTGATACCAATCCATTCCATCGGGTCCACCATATTAAACCGTCCCAATGCCGGATCCATCAATCTAGCCGAATAATCATAAAGATTAAGTCCTCTTTCGGTATCCAGTTTCTTACCGTTGTACTTGTAAGGTTGCTGGCTGGTTGCAGAACCCTCAGCAAAATACATCCCGAAAGGATAATAATGATTGCTCTGAACAATACTGCCACTGGCACTTGTAATCACACGATTATTACCCAAATGATCCGTCAGGTAAAAATAGTATGCGCCGTTTTCAATTTCCCTCCGTCGGCCGCATACATATATGTATTCGTGGCAGAAGAGATCTTAAGCATCTGCGGCAAATTTAATACATTATATGAGATTTCGGTTATACCTTTATTATAATATTTTGTCAGGTTGGCATTTTTATCGTAAAGGAATTATCTTGTTCTCTTCTCTCCCGCAACGCTCCAGCTCATGGCAGAGATGTTACCGTTATAACGAGGGGTATTGCCCGCATAAGTATCATTATAGTAAAGAGTCTGACTAAAAAGAGGGGAAGCAACGGACTTCATTCAGGAACGGATGTTATAGGCATACGAACTGATCAGAGCAGATTGCTTATTCTTTTTATTCGTTTTGAGACGTCCCAGTTTGTCGTAGGTATTTTCTGCCAGTGTCACTATACTGTCCGTATTGAGTTTATGTTTCACCGTTGTCAGTCTTCCTGCGTGATCGAAGTACATTACACTGCAAAGATAAGAGGGAGTGGAACTGCCTTCCAGTCTGGCTGTCAGGGTACCTGTCAAAAGTTTTTTGGCACTTCGGGAGTTGTTTTGCCAGGCCTGACCCGGACCGTATTGTTCCAGAACACGGTTCAAGGGAGAGGATTCAGAAACAGGGAGGGCATAAGGTTTGGTCTCTCCGGGATAACTGCCTGAGGCATGGGTCATCAACGTATTCAAAGGGACATAAGAACCGTTATTACCGGATACGGAAGCAGGAAGCCATTCTTTAGGCTCACGACCCACTTCAGCAACTTCTAAAACCCAACAAATAATTATTTAAAAGTAGGAAATAAGTCATTTCTCAAAAATAGAGGTTCTAAACATTAAAACAAATTTCCATAAGTTAATTCTATGTTATATCATAGTTTTAAGAATAAAATAACATCAAAACAGAATAGCTATGTTTATCCAGACATTGAGTTGAGTATAAAAAGTAACTTTACCAAATAAAAGAGAATGTGCTTAAATTGAGTTATATGATAAAAAACGCAAGTTGTATAGTCGGTAAACTTGGTGCGAGCGGCTCTTTGCTTTATCGTTGGCGAGAAAAGCAAAGGTCATTTCCCAGTAATGGCATTATCAAACAGACTCCTGAATAAAAGCAACTCCCTGAAATGAGAAAACGCATACGTGATATTGATGTGTAGAATTTTAAAGGTCGCAAAAGCGGATATTATTCCTGAATGCAATCTCCTGTAGGTAACAGCAGAAAGCTCCATGAGCAACAGTTGTTATCCATATGAAAAATTATTTAGCTTGCGCCTCAGACGTAACCAATCTTCCTGTTCTGGGTGGGGACTTTGCCTACCAGATCATAGCGCTGAATTTATTTGATAGAAAAATCATTGAATGGAGTGCCATCGATGGCATGACAACAAAGGAAACAGTAAAAACAGAAAAGTCTAGACAATGCCAGACCTTTCTATTTTCGTTAAATATCTATTACATATCACTTTCTTCGACTATTATTTCATTAATTTTCACATCGCCATTGTCTAATACAATTAATTCGAACCAATAACAGACATCTGTATCTGGAACACAAAAACTAATCTCAAAAACTATTTCATTGTTTCTCGCCTCTCTTATTGAGAAATAAGATAAACTATACCTTACAATCTCTTTTTCAGGTATAAAAGCCCTAAAGTCATCTTGCTGTATTTTCCTATTTAAAAGAATATCTTTGCCATCTTTATTTATGGTTAATATCATATCCCTACAGGCATAATACACAGTATCCTTTCCTTTTCCGTCTATAATTGGATATTTGGTAACAACTTGCCCATTATCTTGTGTTTTATACAAAACATGATAACGACCGATAATAGAATCTACATTGACAGACTCAAAAGGTATAACCTTATGTTTTCTTTCCACTTGGACAGGTTTGCTAGAAAGATCTACACTAATAGTATCTCTTGTATTTTCATCATTTATTTTATTTTTTGTCCCATTGCATGATGATAATAAATATTCTACTACGAATATTAATGCAAATAAATATTTTCTACTCATATCTTTTAGTCTTGAATAATTATCTCCATTTTTTTTAATATTATTTCAGAAACAGATATTTCAGGCAGTGGTCTTTGGGGTGCTTCAGGACTCTGTCCAACTACTGTGACCTCAGGCAAAGTTCCACCATTGTACTCCGGTTGTTGAGTAGGAGTGCTGGAATCTATTATTTGTTGAGGGTCAACCAAATGATTCGCTCCGTTAGCCGGATTTATATTAGATCCATTCACTGATATTTCGTAATGCAAGTGTTCCGTGTAGTCACTTTGGCCATTTTTACCAGATCCGCCCATAGTTCCAATTTGTTGCCCCTCTTTTATTTCACTACCCACTTTAAGACCAGAACTTGTAGCATCTAAATGCATGTATGAAGTCGAAACTTTACTATCTGCTGAAGTTATCTTTATCCTGTTACCGCCGCCATCTCCATCTCCAGCATGTCCTACTCTTGTTACGGTTCCGTTGTGAGTTGCAACAATTGGCGCTCCCTGGTCCGTATTGCCGCCTCCCGTATGATTAATGTCAACTCCTTGGTGTAATCTCCCACGAAGTCTTGGTGCATGCCAATTATTCTCATGGCTATGTCCATTTCCATTATAAGTTTTATTCACTGGCCATTCTCTTCTTCCATCCGGGTCAATCTTGTTTATTGGATTGTCAGAACAATACACATATGGAGAAATCCGAATCGTTTTCTCCGCTTTTGGATCTACAGTATTAAACCTACCCAATGCAGGATCCATCAATCTAGCCGAGTAATCATACAAATTCAATCCTCTCTCGGTATCCAGTTCCTTACCGTTGTACTTGTAAGGTTGCTGGTTGGTTGCTGAACCCTCGGCAAAAGACATCCCGAACGGATAATAATGATTACTCTGAACAAGACTGCCACTGTAGCTGGCAATCACACGATTATTACCCAAATGATCCGTCAGGTAAAAATAGTATGTGCCGTTTTCAATTTTCCTCCGTCGGCTGGATACGTATATGTATTCGTGGCAGAAGAAATTTTAAGCGTCTGCGGCAAATTTAATACATTATATAAAATTTCAGCTATACTTTTATTATAATATTTTTATCTGATTAATCTTTTTATCGTAAAGATATTCTGTTGCAAGATTGGCATTGTTCTTAAAATCCATCGATTGAGAGAGAGTCACAGAGAAACCTGTGCCTTCTGTCTTCACCAGTTGATTGCCGGCATAAGTCATGCTCAGGTTGTCGATAAGACCGTAAGGAGTAGCACCTGTAAAAACACCTTGAGCGCTCTATCCGCCACCTACCTTTGAATGGCATTGTGGTGAAAGCCACCCGTGATAATGTAACAGGTACCTACAAAGGGTATTTCTTATCGGGTATTACCCTTGTAAGCTCCACTGTGCTGAACGTCAGCTACTATGATGACTATGCTTTTATGGGTACCAATGGCATACCGGCTTCTACGGATGCAAACTTCAAATACGATGCCGAAACAGGTTACGATACCCGTTATACGGCAAGTGCCAAAACCTTTTTGACAGGCGCCCTGACAGCCAAGCTAGAAGGCAGTTCCACTCCCTCCTATCTTTGCGGTGTAATGTACTTCGATCACGCAGGAAGACTGACAACGGTGAAACACAAACTCAATACGGACAGTATAGTGACACTGACAGAAAATACCTACGACGAACTGGGACGTCTTAAAACGAACAAAAAGAATAAGCAATCTGCTATGAGCTGGAGCGTTTCGGGAGAGAACAAAACAAAAGAATTCCTTTACGATAAAAATGGCAACCTGATAAAAGATTATAATAAAAACATAACCGAAATCTCATACAATGTATTAAATTTGCCGCAGACGTTGAAGATTTCTTCTGCCATGAATACATATACGTATGCGGCCGACGGAGGAAAATAGAAAATGGCGCATACTCTTTTTACCTGACGGATCATTTGGGTAATAATCGTGTGATTGCCAGTGCCAGTGGCAGTATTGTTCAGAGTAATCATTATTATCCGTTCGGGATGTCATTTGCTGAGGGTTCCACAACCAGCCAGCAACCTTACAAGTACAATGGTAAGGATTGGTATCAAGATGAAAAAGGCAATGTCCTATGGCAAGAAGGAAATGGAAATATTGAAGGGTATAAAAATATTGGAGCAAGTTATACGATGGATATAGGAGATGTTATTTCTATTACTTATACTCAAATTGACGCAACATTGATGACCTTTACAGGGGCAAAAGAATCCAGTTGGGAATCTCAAATTACTAATGGAACGAATTATTACCAAGCAAGTTCGGAAATGTTAGAGAACGAAGGAGTAGAAACCACTGTTAGAGGAACAGAAGTATTAGTTACAGGTACAGCTGCCAACGGACGAGCTGGCGATGCGAATGCAAATGCAAGCATTGGATTTGCCGTGATTGGCCAAGCTCTGGAAAACGGTAATCCAATTATGGGACATCTTCTAATAATCAATTGACGATAAGCAATAATAAGATGACGGGGTCCTATAATCATGGGAGGAGTAAATATAATTATACTGTAACAACAGTAAGACGCAACAGATAACGCCATGAAACATCTTATTCTAATAATAATTTCATTCCTTACCTTAAGCTGTAAAGGACAAAATCAAGAGTTTGTTATATATCTGTCAAATTTCAGAAGCGTTGAACTGCCTTTGACAGTTGACAGAAAAACATACAGCACCATTTTTTATCCAAACAAAATAAATCACGAAATTATTGAAAATTTGGTGAAAGAGTTTATTTGTAATGACTCCACAAATTATTCTGTAAACTCTACGGAATACAGATATGATTATGGGGTTAAGTTTGCTCTTGGTGATTATCACGTTGTTCTTGTACACAAGCAAAAATATGAAGGTACAACCCCATATGATTTTGACTTGTCGGAGGTTGTCCTGATAGTTTATTCTAAGCAAGGTAGAATATTATCCTCACAATCAATAAGTAAGGACAATGATGGCTGGATTAGTTTGACACAAATAACAAGGGAGAACATCGAAGTGCAGCAAATTAAAATCCTAGAGTTTAACAAGTCCGAAATGAACAGCAAAATAGAAACCAAAGTATACCAGATAGCCCGAAACGGAATTATCAATAATATACGTACAGAGCCCATTAAAAAGGGTATTGTTATTTGGGATGAACAAATAGAAGATTTTAAATTGAAATAATCGCTTAGGCAATAATCAATGTACATCATGAGAGAGGGTGTGTCTTGACGACACACCCTCTTCTTATTATTTTAATTCAAAAGGAACAGATACCTTAAATTCTTTAAAAATATCTATATGTTTTTTTATATTTTTTGATAATACTTTTCCTGAATAATCAATATAGTATTTAACCGAATTTGATAAAATCAAATCGTCTTTACTATTAACACTTTTAAGATCCTCTTTATACTTATAGCTATTCTCTGTAACCTCAATATCTGTAGAAAAGAACTTGTAGGTTAATTTCACTTGGCCCGTCTCTCCATATACATTTATTTCACTTTCATAAATTTTTTGCTTCTTATAAATAACCTTCGCTTCTGTCCCTTCAGAACTAATGCCATCAATATTGTAGGTAATTATCGTATCTTTCTTTATTACATCATTCTCTTTTGTAATAGTTTTAACAGACTTCGGTTCATTGCTATCTTTTAAATTGCAACTTGTCAATGCTAACACTAAGGAAATTAACATCGTTTTCATTGTCATAATATGGGTAATCCTTTCTTTTTAGGTAAAGTTCGTAATTGTTGCAAAGTCCTTCCTTGTAAATTTTGAAAATGTGACCTATCTAAAAATTTCCATCTGCCTCCCCACTCAAGCCCTCTGCTCTCGCCTATTCGACCAATGATATCCCAATTATTAGTTTCCCAATTCAATTTTCCATTTTCAATTGGAACAATATCAATGGCTAATCCAAAGTTATAGTTGCTACATCCGCCTCTTGCTTTTGTGACAATACTGCCAAGAGCTGTTCTTCCTTTCGCATATAGTTTATCTTGTTCTTCGACACTTCTAAAACCATCCGTCACTCGTAAATCTATATTATATCTATATTTAGCCTTTAATACAAACGATTTCATTCGATTTTGGATTGAAGGATGAAGAGATGCATTTTTTTGTCTGTAGGTTCACTACCTGTACTGATATCTTGATACGCTTGCCAAGACTGATTTGCTTTATAACCCTCAGAACTTAACGTCGTCATTCCTCCTTCTCCAAAAACATATGCAATTTCTACTGTGTTTGCTCGTGCAACTTTATCCCCGTCTTTATCAGTGTCATAATCAACCCAACGATAACCTGTATATTATCATAATCATTCACTTTAACCGAATTACCTTTTTTATCAAACGGTTCCCAAGATTGTCCATCTGGATCAATCAAATTTATAGGGTTATCGCTGTATAAGCATAAGGAGAACTATCATAATACTTTTCCGCCATCGGGTCCACCGTACTAAACCGTCCCAATGCAGGATCCATATACCGGGCTGAATAATCATAAAGGTTAAGCCCTCTTTCCGTATCCAGTTCCTTACCGTTGTACTTGTAAGGCTGCTGGCTGGTTGCGGAACCCTCAGCAAATGACATTCCGAACGGATAATAGTGATTACTCTGAACAATACTGCCACTAGAGCTGGCTATCACACGATTATTACCCAAATGGTCCGTCAGGTAGAAATAGTATGTACCGTTTTCTATATAGCCTCCATCAACCAGAATGCGTTTCAATAAGCCGTTTTCATAGATCACATTGCCACAGTAATCAGTTATTTTACTACCACCGAGCACCGTTTTCAATTTCCGTCCGTCGGCTGCATACGTGTATGTATTCGTGGCAGAAGAAATCTTAAGCGTCTGCGGCAAATTTAATACATTATATGAGATTTCGGTTATACTTTTATTATAATCTTTTATCAGGTTGGCATTTTTATCGTAAAGGAATTCTTTTGTTTTGTTCTCTCCCGCAACGCTCCAGATCATAGCAGATTGCTTATTCTTTTTATTCGTTTTTAAGACGCCCCAGTTTGTCGTAGGTATTTTCTGCCAGTGTCACTATACTGTCCGTATTGAGTTTATGTTTCACCGTTGTCAGTCTTCCTGCGTGATCGAAGTA
>NZ_ATZI01000007.1 GCF_000428125.1 Bacteroides graminisolvens DSM 19988 = JCM 15093 | reverse complement strand
TGCAGCAATGTATATACATGGTTGCATTTGCTCTTTGTCCCAAAGAGGGATAGCTCTGTCATTTTTAACCCTTTAATCACATCCATAATGGTATACATGGCTTTATGGGAATCATTTTCCCGGAAAAAGATGCTGATCTCTGAGAGGAATGTTGTAACTTTGTGCATAAGCATAGGGGCGAGTATTAATTTTAGTTTGCACTTTAAATTTACTCATTTTCTGCAACATACAGAAACTCCTATGCCTTTTTTATGCCATCATGTCAACATATCTCATTAACTTGCGAAACTTGAATCTCTTTATTCTTTTTAGGTTTTGCCTTTCCTGTCTACGCTGATTGGAATAGTTTTATTATCAATTATAATAAAAACCTCTACGGCAAGGGCTCGCAGACTTGGCAGATTGCTTCTTATGATGCCAACTGGGTGTATTTCGCAAACAAAAATGGCATGCTTCAATTTGACGGAAGCTCATGGAATGTGTTCGCTTTACACAATCATTCGGATGTGAGATCAGTGCTTCCTTCTACCTCTCAAAAGTGTATTTATGTAGGTGGAATCAACGAATTCGGGTACTTTAAACCGGGAAAAGGTGGAAAGCTTGTGTATGTTTGCATGTCTGACTCGATTCCTGATTCAAACCGTTTTATCGGCAACGTTTGGCGTATTCATGAAAATGATAACATACTCTATATACAAGGTGACGGGAAAATACTAAAATATTTGAATGGTAAATACACGGCAATAGATGCGGCAGCCAAAATTGAATGCTCCTCCATGGTTAATGGGGTATTGTACATAGGAACGGATTATGGAGTGTATGTTCTGGTTGGCAATACCTTTTTCCCTTTGCAGGGTGCGGAATCATTAATGTCGAAGCGCATTAGAGGAATTATTCCTCATGGGAAAGGGGTGATTGTTGTCACTGCCTACGATGGTCTTTTTTACTCCGATGGAGGCGTTACTCGTCCTTTCTTAACAGGCGCCGAAACTTTCTTGAGGGATAACGAAGTGTTTTGCGTTGCTTCATCCGGAAATCAAATAGCCTTGGGAACCGTCCATAAGGGTATTATTCTGGTTAACAAGCAAACGCTGGTTACCAAGTATTTCAATGAGAACAACGGTCTTCAGAATAATACCGTACTTTCCATGGCTTTTGACCGTTCTCATAACCTATGGGCTGGTCTTGATAGCGGAATAGATTATATATGCCTGAATTCATCGCTCACTAATCTATACACCTATCCTTATTCGTTTGGAACCGGATATGCCGCATTCTTACACAATGATTTCTTGTATTTGGGAACAAACAGGGGGCTTTATTACGTGAAATATCCTGTTGTTATGAATGATAATTTACCGGATATAAAGCCGGTGGGGCATTCCAGTGGACAGGTGTGGAACTTATGCAAAATAGGAGATGATCTTTTTTGTTTGCATGATAGAGGATTGTTCCTGGTAAAAGGTAGCGAGATGGAACGCATTGGCAACATTTCAGGTACATGGACTTGTGAACAGATTATGGGCAAAAAAAATCAAATGTTCGTGGGGGTTTATGACGGTATGTACGTATTTGAAAAAGAAAATGGTACGTGGAAAGTCAGTCATAAAATAGAGGGGTTGTTTGACTCTTGTCGCTTTTTCGAACAAGAGTCATCACGTGTTATATGGGTTTTTAACTCGGATAAAACATTGCGGGTTGAATTAAGTGCGGACCTCAAAAGAGCTCAGAATATAAAGTCGTATGGAGTAACAAAAGGATTTCCTTCCGAAAGAGAAATCTATGTCAGCAAATTGAACCATAAAATCTACTTTGCCACTCCCAAAGGAGCATATGAGTATAATGATAAGAGTGATTGTATGCAACACTCTAAGGAAATAGATAATTTATTAAATGGCACAACCACGTATTCACGTTTACTGGAATTTAATAATCACGTTATCAGCCTGAGTCATAAAGAAATTTGTATTGCTAATTTGCGTAATTACAAAAAAGGAGCGGCCACTGTTGTTGTTCCTATAGAATTACCAGGTGTTGAATTAGTGCAGGGGGCCGAAAAAATAGTTCCTTTAAATGATTCATTGATGGTTATCCCGAATGATTATGGATTTGCCATGTTGAAAGTGCCGGCCCTCAAAACAAAGAAAGACTATAGTCGGTCTATGTTTGTACGTAAAGTCTTCGTTTCATACCCCAAAGATTCATTGGTTTATATAGGCAATTTTTTGGGAGAAAAGGAAAAACCCAGAATTCCGTATGCGCATAATTCAATACGTATTGAATATTCCATATCATCTTTTACGCAAGGTGAGGAGGTTAGCTACCAGTATCGTCTCAATGGCGGTGAATGGTCAGACTTTACTGTTTCTTTGACTAAAGAATACAGTAATTTGCCCGAAGGCGACTATGTATTTGAAGTAAAAGCAGTATTTCTTGATGGCAGTAGTTCTGCCGACACTTTTTCTTTTCAAATTCTGCCTCCCTGGTATAGAACAGCGATAGCTTATGCAATATACTTGGTTTTGTTTCTTTTGGCTTTATGGTATGTTTATCGCTGGGATGATTCACGTGTAAAACGTAAAAATGAGCAGGTCGTATTTGAAAAGGATAAAGAGATTCATCATTTGGAAAAAGAATACGAGAAAGAGAAGGCTATAAAGGAAAGACAAATTATGGAACTTGAAAAAGAAAAGTTGGAATACGATTTGCAACATAAAAGTCAGGAGATGGCTAATTTGATGATTAATTTTGTTCGCAAGAACGAAATGCTTACCGAGATAAAAGCCGATTTGTATAAGGTTGTTTCCAGTATGAAAGGAGATGGCACCAGAGATGCGAAACAAATGCTGCTGGTGGTTAACAATAAAATAGATGCTAACATCCAGTCGGATGAACTCTTGAAACGCATTGAAGATCAGTTCGATCTTATTCACAATAACTTTATGAAGCATTTGGGAGAGAAACATCCCGATCTATCTTTAAATGAACGCATGATGTGCGCTTATCTTAAAATGAATCTTTCCAGTAAAGAAATAGCTCCTCTTTTAAATATTTCCATTAGGGGAGTTGAGACAATCCGTTATCGTCTTCGAAAGAAATTTGAATTGGAAAGAGATGAAGGATTAACTGAATATTTAAACACTAAAATTTAACTCCTGTTCACATGGTATTAATAAGGCTGCATTTTGATGTGGCCTTATTTGTTATATATGCTTTATAACATAAATGACGAGTTTGATTGATGTATATATAAAACATTGATTATCAATACTTTATTTATTTTTGACGTATTTATAACGTATTTAAATTTTTGAATTGACGTATTTAGGAATGCTATTTTATGATATCATTCATGACCAAATACATTATGTTTGCATCGTTCGACAAGGAACAGTGTTAATCTTAATTTATAAAAATTATGAAAAAATTATTTTTCTTATTTCTTTTTTGGGGGATTGCACTTACTGTATTTTCACAGAATATACAGATAAAAGGTGTAATCGTAGGCGGGCAAGACAGTGAACCTTTGCCCGGAGTTAATGTGGTAGTGAAAGGGACTACTAATGGTACAATTACAGATCTCGATGGTCAGTTTACATTGAATGCCCCTTCTGATTGTATCTTATCTATTTCCTATGTAGGATATAAATCGCAAGAGGTTTCAGTTAAAGGCAACCGATCACTGAGAGTCGTTTTGCAAGAAGATACCGAAACGCTCGATGAGGTTGTAGTTGTGGGCTACGGTGTTCAGAAGAAAAGTGTTGTAACAGCAGCTATTAGCCGTGTAACAGCAGAGGAATTGAATGTAGCAAAACCTTCACGCGTTGAAGATGCATTAAAAGGAAAAGTATCCGGTGTGCAAATAACTCAGAGTTCCGGCCAACCGGGGTCCGATTCCAAGGTGAGGATCCGCGGTATTGGTACCGTAAACAACAGCGACCCTTTATATATTGTAGATGGCATGCCTGTTGATGGTGGCATTGGTTATTTGAACCCGGTAGATATTCAGTCAGTTGAAATACTGAAAGATGCCGCTTCTGCTGCTATATATGGAGCACGCGCTGCCAACGGTGTAGTGTTGGTTACTACAAAAACCGGAGATGGAGGCACTGGCAAAGGATTAGGTAAGGCTACTGTAAATTACAACTTTAGCTATGGATGGCAGAATCCGTGGAAGAAGAAATCTGTGCTCAATGCAACTGAATACATGGTTATAATGAATGAAGCGCAGATTAATGATGGGAATGCTCCCAGATACACTGCAGATCAGGTTGCCAACGCCGGTAAAGGTACCGATTGGCAAGATGAAACATTTAATTATGATGCTCCCGTTCAAAATCATCAAGTAAGTATCAGTGGGGGTGGTGAAAAAGTCTCTTATTTCCTCTCTTTAGGTTACTTTAATCAAGAAGGTATTGTTGGTGGTGATTATGGCAAATCAAATTATGACAGATGGAGTATTCGTACAAATTCTACTTATAATGTGTTTGAGGATAATAGCCGCAAATTCCTTAATAAAGTAAGAGTAGGAGTGAATGTTGGTTACTCAAGAGGAAAATCTACAGGAATTGAAACCAACTCTGAATATGGTTCTATCCTGGGTAGTGCACTCACTTTTTCTCCTTTGGTTTCTGTATATGCAAGTGACACCGAAGCGGCTAATATATTGGCAGCACATCCTTATGCGGTAAAAGATAAAGATGGTCGCGTATATTCTATTCCTCCTTCGGGCTTTCAAGAAATTGCAAATCCAGTTGCTATGTTGCATCAACCTCGTTCGGAGAAAAACAACGAAGATAAATTTGTAGGTACTTTCTGGGGAGAAATAGATGTATTGCCTGGACTTAAATTCAAAAGTAGCTATGGATTCGACCTCGCATTTTGGGGGAAAGACGGATATGAATTTCCTTATTTCTTGGCAAACCAAGGCAAAGACGTAACACAAAGTTCCGTTTGGAGTGAGATGAATAGAGGTTATAAGTGGCAGGTTGAAAATGTATTGACTTACAATAAAACATTTGCTGGCAATCATAATCTGACTGTGGTATTAGGTCAATCTGCTCAAAGGTACACCTATCGTCAATTAGGGGGTAGTGATTATGATTTACTTGAAAATGATCCGTCAAAAGCAAATATAAACTCTGCTATAGCCGATAGAGACGACGAACGTGTTTATGGTGGAACCGGTGGGTATAATAATGCTAGTTTAGCGTCTTATTTTGGTCGTATTGATTATAACTATGCAGAGAGGTACATGATACAGGCAACCGTACGCCGCGATGGTTCTTCTCGATTTGGTCCTAGTCATAAATGGGCTGTATTTCCTGCTGTATCTTTAGGATGGAACGTATCCAATGAACCTTTTATGGAAAACAGACCGGATTGGTTGACTTCTTTGAAACTTCGTGCAAGTTGGGGTAAAAACGGTAATGAGAATATTGGTAATTTCCGTTACACATCATTGATGGATGGCGGACAGAATTATTATTTTGGTGGTGGCTACGTAGTTGCTACGGAAAGTAAAAATGGTGTGATGCAGTATGGTAGTTCTCCAGCTGCAATACCTAATCCTGATGTGAAATGGGAGGAGTCTGAACAAACCGATTTAGGTTTTGATATCCGTTTCTTTGATAATGCTTTGAATTTTGGCTTTGACTATTTCAAGAAAAAGACAAATGGTATGTTGATGGATCAGCCTATCCCAAGTTATGTTGGGCAGAGCGCACCCATTGCCAATGCTGGCGATATGGAGAACTGGGGATTGGAATTTGAAATGGGATGGAAGCAGTCATTGGGGGATTTTAAATATTCTGTAAACGCCAATGCTTCTTATTTAAAGAACAAATTGATAAAATTAGGTAATGCTTCAGGAGAAGCTATTTATGAAAATGCTGGTGCATCAGGTTTAGGTAGTTATGTAAAAGGCCAGAATGGTGAAGTTTACCCGTTCTTCTACGGATACAAAACCGCCGGTATTTTCCAAAACCAGGCACAAGTTGACGCTTACGTAAATGATAAGGGAGTTAAATTACAGCCTAAGGCCCAGCCGGGTGATGTTATCTTTGTTGATTATGATAACAATGGCGTAATTGAAGATGCTGATAAAACCAAAATAGGTAAAGGAATGCCTGACTGGACTTTCGGATTGACGTTAAATGCAGAGTGGAAAGGTTTTGATCTTAATTTATTTTTCCAAGGTACTGCCGGAAATGATGTGTTTGACTTTTCACAACGTGGTGATATCCCTGCTATGAACCGTCCAACATGGATACTTGATCGTTGGATTGGCGAGGGTACTTCTAATAAAATTCCACGCATGACATCATCAAATCCTAATAGTAACTGGCGTTCTTCTGATTTATATATCAAAGATGGAAGTTATGTCCGCTTAAAAACTGCTCAGTTTGGATATACCTTGCCGGCAATGTGGACTCAAAAAGTGTCTGTTCAAAAGTTGAGAGTTTATATTGCAGCAGAGAACTTGTTGACTTTCACCGGGTATGACGGGTTTGACCCCGAAGTTGCTTCAGGTGGTTATACTACTATTGGTATCGATCGTGGTATATATCCGCAGGCAAGAACCATTTCTGTGGGAGCAAATATTACTTTTTAATTCTTAAATGATAAATGGTATGAAAAATAATAAATTCTTAATGATAATAGCAGCCGCTTTTGTTGTACTTGGTACAACTTCATGTGGTGATGATTTTCTAACAGCTTCCTCTACGGAGAAACAAGAAGCCGGAGGAGCAGCTACCGAAGGAGCTATCTTATCTAATTTGGGCTCTGCTTATCAGATATTGTTGTTTGACAGTTATGCAAATAACAACTACAACAGTGTACCGCTGATGTCTGACCTTCGTTCAGATGATATTTATAAAGGTGGCGGAGACGCCGGTGACCAGGGACAATTATACAAGCTCTCACAGTTTACTTCATCGGCCGATGAAAATATAACCGGTTTATGGAGCATCTATTATACCGGGCTTGCTCGTTGTAACAATGTAATTATAGCTTGCGGCAATGCAGTGAATGTGCCCGAAGCCAGACTTGAACAATACAAAGCAGAAGCACATTTCTTACGCGCTTACTATGTTCATTTGTTATGGAAGTTCTGGGGAAATATTCCTTATTTTGAAGAACCCTTAACTAGTGCACCTTACATGGCAAAACAATTCAAGGCTGACGACATTTACAAAGAAATCATGGAAGACATTGATTTTGCCGCTACTGAAGGAAAATTACCCATGAAAGTTTCTGCTGCCAATACGGGGCGTGTTTCACGTGCTGCTGTATTGATGCTGAAAGCTCGTGTAGTTTTGTACCAGAAAGATGCATCAAGATATGCCGAATTGGCTAAAGACATGGAAGAACTTATTTCTACCGGAGGATATGACCTTTATTCAAACTTTGATGCCATGTGGAATGATGAGAATGAATTTTGCGTAGAATCAATCTTTGAAAGTAATCAGTTGCCCGAAGGAAAGAGCTGGGCGAGTGGTTGGCAAGGATATGGAACTAACCTTCCTGCGTTTATTTCTCCCAATGGGTTGACTGACCCGGCAGAGGTCTTTAAAGGAGGCTGGGGATTCGGACCGGTAAGACAGGCTGCTTATGCCGTATATGAAGATGGCGATACTCGTTTGGCCGGATCTATTAATGCATGGCCGGAAGGCAGTTATACTCCGCGCTTTCAGGATACTGGCCTATTCATGCGTAAGTATTCGGCTCGTATCGGTTATAACCCTCCTCCCGGAGACCAAGACTTAAACTACTGCAATAATGTACGTATCTTCCGTTTTGCCGAAGCTTTGCTCAATTATGCCGAATTGGTCGTTATTCATGGTCAAACCGAAGTGAACGGCCTATCTGCCCAATCATGTTTAGACAGAATCCGCAAACGCGCCTTTGGAGCTGATAATTCTATTCCGGCAACAGCTGAAAATATAAAACTAGAAAGACGTCGGGAATTCTTGGGCGAAGGTATGCGCTTTTGGGACATTGTTCGTTGGGGAGACACCTCTTTGTTGAACGATAATGATGCAGCACACAATTCGGTTCGTACTTGGAATGATTACATGAAGTATCTTCCTATTCCTCAAGGTGAACTTGATAAGACAAAAGGAACTGAATATGAATTAGAACAAAATACAGGTTGGAATTAAGATGAACCGTAACAAGTTAATACGAAACAATATGAAAAATATATTTAAAACAGGTATACTGGCTTTGTTATCAGTTCTTTTGATGACAAGCTGTGACCCTCAAGAAAACAATGAATATGGTTTGGGGACTACACCGACAGAAACTGATTTGTCGTTTACTGCAACTCCGTCTTCCTCAAAAGCAAATATTATAGTTCTTAAGAACACCTCTTCTGTTTCGGGTGTTGCTACATGGAATTTGGGCAATGGTGCTACGGCCAAAGGTGAATCGGTTGAGGCTCAATATCCTTTCGCAGGTACATATACCGTTTCATTAACGCTGTATACCACCGGTGGTTCTGCTACTGTAACTAAGCAAATTATTATTGCTGAAGACGATATGTCATTGCTTGATACTCCGATGTACAATGCTTTAACAGGCGGTGCAGCTAATCTGGCAGGAAAGACTTGGGTATTTGACGAATATCACGACGGGCACTTTGGTGTAGGTCCGGTGCTTAATGATGACGGTAGTGTTTCTACTAGTCCGTCATGGTGGTCATGTCCTGCTTCCGGTAAAGAAGGAGCTAGCTTGTATAAGCAAGAGTTCACCTTTATTCAGGTTGGTGTGAAGATGATATGGAAAAATAATGGTTACATCTATACCAATGCCAATGGTAAAAATGCATTGGGAATAAATGACTATATTGAAAATCCGGGTGGTGTTGGTGACTTTGATGTAGCATATACACCTCAAGCTGAATATACTTTTGCTTTAGATGAAAATGAGAAAACGCTTACGTTAAGCAATGATGCTTTCTTCGGACACTATGCCGGTACGTCTACCTATAAAATTGAATCGTTGACCGATGATGCTCTTTATTTGAGTTGTGCTAGTAAAGTAGAATCCGGCAATAAATGGTGGTATCGATTTATTCCTAAAGAGAAAAATGTGAAGCCTGTGGTACCTGTTAAAGCAGTTGCTTTAGCCGAAAACTTTGAAAAGGAGAAATTGTCTGTCGACTTTAAGCGCGAGGAAATGGGCACGTTACAACACATTTATGCAAACCCTGCTCCAGTACCGGTTAATGAATCCAAACTTGTTTATTTGTACCAAAAAACATCAGCATTCTATTCAAACATATCTTATACCGTTACCGGATATAAGTTTGATTTGACTCAAATGAATAAGGTAAGAATGAAAGTATATATTCCTTCGTACAATAACTATGAAGATGTATTTGCTACAGCCGGTGATTGGGTTACTATTAACAAACTACAGTCACAAGTTGCTGTGAAGTTGCAAAATAGTAATCTGGGCACTACTTCATATACTACGCAGACTGAGATCGTTAAAGCCAATCTTCAGAAAGACAGATGGTTGGAACTTGAATTTGATTTTAGTTCCGTGAAAGATCGTAAAGACTATGACAAGATAGTGATTCAGTTTGGCGGTGAAGGCCATGCTGCACCTGGTATTTTCTTCTTTGATGATTTCTCTTTTAATAAATAAGCAAACCCATAAGGGCAGCGCAAGCTGCCCTTATAATGGTTACAACCTACAATGATGATATGATGAGAAAAGTCCTTTTATTGATGTTTATTTCTATTTTACCTTTCATTTATTGCTGTAGCAGTGATGACCCGGTATCTAAGCCTGACGCCGTTTTAATCAGTATTACTCCACAGTCTCTGGAACTCACCGGGCAAGCTGAGAATAAAGTATTGCAAGTCAGTTCGAATGCTGATTGGGAGGTTGTAAGCAGCCAGAGTTGGTGCAAAGTAACTCCCTCTTCAGGTTCAACCGGAGCGGCTAGTGTTACTATTACTGTTGAAGAGAATACTTCCGGTTCACCCAAAACAGCAGAACTGACATTCAAATCGGGTTCGTACACAGCAACTTATTCAATTTCTCAACCTGCCAAAATTATTGCTCCTGCCGGTTATCAGTTGGTGTGGAATGATGAATTTAATGCATCAAGGCTGAGTGGTGGAAGACCTGCTTTACCTGCTACTACTAATTGGTCTTATGAAACAGGTAACAACGGTTGGGGAAATAATGAGCTGCAAAATTATATATCAGGTTTCTCCGGCACTGATACGTGTGCGGTCGTGACCGATGGTAAGTTGAAGATTATTGCTAAGAAGGTTGGTAATCAGGTACTTTCCATTCGTATGAATACGAGGCAGAGCTGGAAATACGGTTATTTTGAAGCCCGCTTAAAACTGCCTAAAGGAAAAGGAACGTGGCCTGCCTTCTGGATGTTACCTAAAAACTTTACGGCATGGCCCGATGATGGTGAGATAGATATTATGGAAGAAGTAGGCTACAATGCCAATTACGTATCTTCTTCCATTCACTGCAAGGCCTATAACCATTCCATCGGCACTCAGAAAACAAAAGAAATTTTGCTTTCAACAGCGCAGACAGAGTTTCATGTATACGCATTGGAGTGGACGGAAGATTATATCAAAACGTTTGTCGACGGCAAGGAGCTTTTCTACTTTGCCAACGATAAAACCGGTAACAAAAACACTTGGCCGTTTAATGCGCCGTTTTACCTGAAGTTAAATCTGGCCTGGGGCGGTAACTGGGGTGGCGCGCAAGGGGTAGATGAAAGTGTGTTACCCGCCACTTACGAGATCGACTATGTGCGTGTGTTTCAAAAATAATTAATGTAAATAGATATGAGAATTGGTAAAATCCTTCCGGGATGTTTGTTGCTTTTGTCTTTGTCTTCGTGCAGTACGATGCAGGAAAACAAAGATAAAGTGATTGAAAACAAGATTGAAACTCTTTTGTCAAAAATGACATTAGAAGAGAAGATCGGTCAAATGAATCAGATCAGCTCTTTGGGTAATATTGAAGAGATGAGCGTAGCCATTAAAAAAGGTGAGATTGGCTCTATCTTGAATGAAATTGATCCCGTTCGCGTCAATGCGTTGCAACGGGTGGCTGTTGAGGAATCACGCATGGGCATTCCTTTGTTGATTGCGCGTGATGTGATTCATGGTTTTAAAACTATTTTTCCTATTCCACTGGGGCAGGCTGCTACGTTCAACCCTGCCGTTGCAGAAGAGGGGGCGCGTGTTGCTGCCATTGAGGCCTCTGCTGTAGGTATCAGGTGGACGTTTGCTCCCATGATTGACATTGCCCGCGATCCGCGCTGGGGACGTATAGCCGAAGGATGCGGAGAAGATACGTATCTTACTGCCGTGATGGGGGCTGCCATGGTGAAGGGTTTCCAGGGCGATTCGCTGAATGACCCGACCGCCATCGCTGCTTGTCCCAAGCATTTTGTGGGTTACGGTGCAGCCGAGGGTGGTCGTGATTACAATTCCACTTTCATTCCCGAACGAAGATTGCGGAATGTGTATTTACCGCCGTTTGAAGCTGCTGCAAAGGCTGGTGCCGCTACGTACATGACTTCTTTTAATGACAACGACGGAGTGCCTTCTTCGGGCAATGAGTTTATTCTAAAGCAGGTGCTTCGCAAGGAATGGGGATTCGACGGATTCGTGGTGTCTGACTGGGCTTCGATCAAGGAAATGATTCCTCACGGATTTGCCGCTGATGAAAAAGATGCTGCAATGAAGGCTGTCAATGCGGGGGTAGATATGGAAATGGTTAGTTACACGTACATGACTCATCTCAAAGATCTTATCAAAGAGGGAAAGGTGAAGGAAGACGTTGTTAATGAAGCGGTACGTAATATTCTTCGAATCAAGTTCCGTCTGGGACTTTTTGAAAATCCTTATGTTGACGAAAAGCGTCAGTCGGTTATGTACGCACCGGAGCATTTGGCGGCTGCCAAACGGGCTGCGGCAGAGTCGGCCATACTGCTCAAAAACAATGGAATTTTGCCGTTGAAAGAAACGGTGAAAACGGTAGCTGTGGTTGGCCCCATGGCCGATGCTCCTTACGAGCAAATGGGTACCTGGGTGTTCGATGGCGATAAAGCATATACGCAAACTCCTCTGAAAGCCATTCAAGCACAATATGGTGACAAGGTGAACGTGATCTATGAAGCCGGATTGGATTTCAGTCGCGATAAAAATACAACGGGCATTGCGCGGGCAGCTGCTGCGGCAGCTCGTGCAGATGTGGTACTGGCATTTGTGGGCGAGGAGTCCATCCTTTCGGGAGAAGCTCATTGCTTGGCCGACTTGAATCTGCAAGGTGCACAGTCTGACTTGCTGGCTGCATTGGCCAAAACAGGTAAACCGGTGGTGACCGTTGTCATGGCGGGTCGCCCGTTGACCATTGAAAAAGAAGTCAACCAGTCGGCTGCTGTGTTTTACTATTTCCATCCGGGTACCATGGGCGGCCCGGCAATAGCTGATTTATTGTTTGGTAAAGAAGTGCCCAGCGGAAAAACACCGGTAACCTTCCCTAAAATGGTAGGGCAGATACCCGTTTACTATTCGCACAACAACAGCGGACGCCCCGCTACACGCAATGAAATTTTATTAAACGATATTCCGGTTGAGGCCGGACAAACGTCATTGGGCTGTACGTCTTTCTACATGGATGCCGGCTTTGACCCGTTGTTTCCATTCGGATACGGACTGTCTTACACTACTTTCTCGTACAGCAATATCAAGCTGGCTTCGGGCACGCTGAAGAAAGATGATGTGTTGAAGGTGACATTCGACCTTGAGAATACGGGTAAATACAAAGGAACCGAAGTGGTTCAATTGTATGTGCAAGACAAGGTGGGCTCAGTAACCCGTCCGGTAAAAGAGTTAAAAGGTTTTATGCGTGTTACTTTACAGCCGGGAGAAAAGAAGTCGCTCTCTTTTGAATTGCCGGTAAGCGAATTAGCTTTTTGGAACATCGACATGAAACACGTTGTTGAACCCGGAGATTTTGCTCTTTGGGTAGCAGGCGACAGCCAAAGCGGACAAGAAATAGCTTTTAAGGTAGGAGAATAGAAGATTGTTGTTGTTTGACAGGCAGAAGGGGCAGGTGTGGTAACACATCTCTTCTTCTGCCTTTTTTTGTTCACCCCTGCTACTGCCTTCGGTCTAATCGTTTTGATTTTTATGTTATTGGTTTTGATGGTGGTGTTTTTTAGTGAAAGGCATTCGCTTTCTTTTTTCCTATCTTTGTAGGGCAAGTCACGACATTTATCAACGCTAAATAATATAAAATTATGATTAACCGGATTATTTTAAACGAAACCTCTTATTTTGGAGCAGGCTGTCGCACGGTGATTGCTACGGAAGCAGCTCGTCGCGGATTCAAGAAAGCCTTTTTTGTAACCGATAAGGACCTGATTAAATTTGGTGTTGCTGCCGAAGTGATCAAGGTTTTGGATGATGCCAAAATTCCTTACGAACTTTACAGCGATGTAAAGGCAAATCCTACCATTGCTAACGTACAAAACGGTGTGGCTGCTTTCAAAGCATCCGGAGCCGACTTCATCATCGCATTGGGCGGAGGTTCTTCTATTGACACAGCCAAAGGTATTGGTATCGTTGTGAATAACCCCGATTTTGCCGATGTAAAGTCGCTGGAGGGTGTTGCCGACACAAAACACAAAGCTGTTCCTACTTTTGCTTTGCCTACCACCGCCGGAACTGCTGCCGAGGTAACCATCAACTACGTAATTATTGATGAGGAAGCTAAGAAGAAAATGGTATGTGTTGATCCCAACGACATTCCCGCTGTAGCCATTGTTGACCCTGAATTGATGTACTCTATGCCGAAGGGGCTGACTGCTGCAACGGGTATGGATGCCTTGACTCATGCCATTGAAAGTTACATCACACCGGGCGCGTGGGTAATGAGTGACATGTTTGAGATTAAAGCCATTGAAATGATTGCTGCCAATTTGAAGGCTGCTGTTGACAATGGTAAAGATACGGCTGCCCGTGAAGCCATGGCACAAGCACAGTACATTGCAGGTATGGGATTCTCTAATGTAGGTTTGGGCATTGTGCACTCTATGGCGCATCCTTTGGGAGCGTTCTATGACACGCCGCACGGCGTGGCCAATGCATTGCTGTTACCTTACGTGATGGAATACAATGCCGAATCACCAGCTGCTCCCAAATACAAAGAGATAGCTAAGGCAATGGGTGTGAATGTTGACGGTATGAGTACTGAAGAAGGTGTGAAAGCTGCTGTTGATGCAGTGAAAGCTCTTTCTATAAGCATTAACATTCCGCAGAAGCTTAGCGAAATCGGCGTGAAAGAAGAAGACATCCCTGCTTTGGCAGTAGCTGCTTTCAACGATGTTTGCACAGGAGGTAACCCTCGTTCTACTTCAGTAGAAGACATTGAGGCTCTGTATCGCAAAGCGTTCTAAAACAACCGAAATCAAGCCATAAAAAAGGCCGGGGCAAATCGCTTCCGGCCTTTTTCATAAATTATATTCTCTCTTTTATTTGATGCGTTTGTAACCATAAACGGCACGGTCGCCCAATTCTTCCTCAATACGGAGCAATTGGTTGTACTTAGCCATACGGTCAGAACGGCTCAAAGAACCAGTCTTAATCTGTCCGCTATTGGTTGCTACTGCAATGTCAGCAATTGTTGCATCTTCTGTTTCGCCTGAGCGGTGAGAAGTAACAGTGGTGTATCCGTGACGGTGAGCCATTTCAATGGCATTCAGCGTTTCTGTCAGCGAACCAATTTGGTTAACCTTGATCAGGATGGAGTTACCACAACCCTTTTCGATACCCTTTGACAGGAAGTCAACGTTGGTTACGAACAGGTCGTCACCTACCAATTGACAGCGTCCGCCAATACGGTCGGTCAGCTTCTTCCAACCTTCCCAGTCGTTCTCACTCATACCATCTTCAATAGAATCGATGGGGAATTCGTTAATCAGATGTTCCAGGAAGTCAACCTGCTCATCAGCAGTTCTTTTCACTCCTTTGGCACCTTCAAACTTGGTGTAGTCATACACGCCGTCTTTGAAGAACTCAGAAGAAGCACAGTCAAGCCCGATGGTGATGTCCTTTTTAGGCTCATATCCGGCTGCCTTGATAGCTGCCAATATAGAGTTTAATGCATCCTCGGTACCTTCCAAAGTAGGAGCGAAGCCACCTTCGTCACCTACGGCAGTGCTCAGTCCGCGATCTTTCAATACTTTTTTCAATGCGTGGAACACTTCGGCACCCATACGCAAACCTTCTTTGAAAGATTTGGCACCTACGGGACGAATCATGAATTCCTGGAAAGCGATAGGAGCGTCACTGTGTGAACCACCGTTAATGATGTTCATCATCGGCACAGGCATTACGTATGTGTTAACACCACCGATGTATCTGTAAAGGGGCAGGTCCAGATAAGCGGCAGCAGCCTTAGCTACAGCCAGAGACACACCTAAAATGGCGTTGGCGCCCAGTTTTGATTTAGTAGGAGTACCGTCAAGTGAAAGCATCAGATGGTCGATACCTCTTTGGTCGAGTGCAGAAACACCCACCAAGTGCGGACCAATGATGTTATTGATGTTATCAACCGCTTTCTGTACGCCTTTGCCGCCATAACGAGCCTTGTCGCCATCGCGTAATTCCAGTGCTTCGTGTTCACCGGTTGAGGCTCCCGATGGAACGGATGCTCTTCCTACGATACCTGATTCCAACAATACATCCACCTCAACTGTGGGGTTACCTCTTGAATCGAGGATTTCTCTTCCTGTAATTTTTTCTATTTTCATAATTCAAACTATGATTGATTTGATTTCTTTTTATGTTGCAAAGATACTTTTTTGCAGGGTGTGCGCCTCTACCCACAAATGGGTATTCATTGCTGCACCATTACCACTTTTTAGGTAGCTTCGTATCTAAAAACAATTTCGAATACAAAATGTTTGTTTTGCAACATTTTTTTGCCTGTATTTTTTGCCGAGTGAGAACCTGCAACGGGTGTTGGAGCACTTCACGAAAAAACACCCGGAAACTGTCACGACTCGTGCTACAAATTGCCCCGAGCAATTTGAAATCTGCCACGAGCAATGGAGCCAATTGCCCCGAGCAGTTGGGTGGATTGCCCCGAGCAATTTAGTGCCTTGCAAGCAAGCTAATACTCCCAGCAGTGCTTCCTTTCATCCCACACCGAAGTCACGGCCGGACGGGGTGGTGCTCCCTCGGGAATGGGCAATCCGCAGTACGTTCGCTGTCCGTCGACTCTCCCCCGAATGTATGGCCTGAAGTTCCAGCCACGAACGCTCCCCCAACGCTTCGTTCAGCCAACCCTCCCAAGAAGAAGATTTGCTGCCGCTGCTGCTTTCTTTTTCAGAAGCGGTAGCTTCTTTTTCTTTTCTCTTAATTTCTTCTATCCTTTTCTCTTCTATTCTCTTCTCTTCTAGAGATGCCTTTGCAACACGCTCATTATCAACTAGTTGCAAAGGCGTATTTTCGACCTTTTTTGCACTGTTTTTTTTGTTTGTTTCTGTTTTTTGTGCAGCAGAAAATGACGAATTTGTGTTGCTGTTTTGTGCTTTTTTGCGGGCAGCTTTTTCCGCTTTGGCATCGCGCGCCTTTCTTTTATTTTCCAACGGTTTCATTCGTTGCTGCAAGCCCTGAGAGGTGAAGCGTCCGTCATCCGTCAGCACAAATAAGCCGTAATTACAAACTAATTCTTCCACCCATTGGGTGAACTTGCCCAATTGTTTGGCTAATGATGGTAACAAAGACAAGGGCATGCAGTAATCGCTCTGCTCGCGAAGATATTCCAACAGTACCCAGTAGGCTCCGTAGCCTTCCAAACCTTTGTCGGCAGTGAGGGAAAGCATCTTGGCATTGTTGCGCGCGCAGCAGTCGTGAAGAAGATATTGACTATTTTTCATATCAGAAGGATTTAATGATTTTTACTGTCGCAAAGAAAAGAACTTAAATTGAGATAGGTGCCGGACAAAAGTCCGGCACCTATACTTTTTTGAGAGGATTCTCAATTTTCATGAAAGATGAGTGATTTTGATTTGTTTAGTATAGCCTATTCAGAGTTAAAACTTTGTTACTTGTATCCTCTCCGCTTATTTTTAATTAGAGATTATAATAATCAACTCAATCTTCTTTATAAAAGATATAAATTGTTTATTTGTCTATATTTAATAATGATAAATATTTTTTTGAGATGGTTTTGTT
Source organism: Bacteroides graminisolvens DSM 19988 = JCM 15093 (assembly GCF_000428125.1). GTDB lineage: Bacteria > Bacteroidota > Bacteroidia > Bacteroidales > Bacteroidaceae > Bacteroides > Bacteroides graminisolvens. Next base: position 111,602 of record NZ_ATZI01000007.1, on the reverse strand, counting down.
CAGAAAAAGAGCTATTATTGAAACCATTAATGATGAACTCAAGAACATTGCACAAATAGAACATTCAAGGCATAGGTCATTTCATGATTTTGTGGTGAATCTCTTGAGCGGAATTGCAGCATATTGCTTCTTTCCCAAGAAACTGTCTATCAACCTAGAGAAGGTCGTTGATAGACAACTTACTTTATTTTTTAAATCATCGAATCTACGTCGCTTGTTAAAATACTTCGCGCATTCTTGCAAATCCACTCTAAAAAAGTGAATCTGCAAGAAAACGATTGGGTGAGTACCGAAGGTTACCAATCACGAAAACCAATAAATATTTGGCAGGTAAAAGGATTCTTTTTATTTTTGCATCCGATTTCGGCAATGGATTCTGCCTTTAACCGCCCTTCGTGGGGCTGATGACTCCTACTTGGAACTTTTGTGTGTACAGAGGTTCGTTTGTTGTTATGCAGTTAACGTAAAAAACAAAAAGTAGAAGAGTTGATTATATGAAGCCGAAAACAATGCATCTGATTGCCTATTTATTCCTTTCCCGTTTTATTTATCATTCCGTCTGGCATTTCCCATAAGACCTTCTTTCTTGGGTGTGTGAATGAATGATTTTAATTTGTTTAAAAATAAAAGAACAACAATATGTTAACGAGTTTAGCTTTTATATTTCTTCTGGGATTGTCATTGGGATATGTTTTTATGAAATTGAAACTGCCGGCACTGATTGGCATGTTACTCACCGGAATAGCACTGGGGCCTTACGTGCTGAATCTGCTGGAGCCCTCGCTACTCTCTGTTTCGGTTGACCTGCGCCAGCTTGCATTGGTTATCATACTCACCCGGGCCGGTTTGGCTCTGGATATCAAGGACTTGATGAAAGTAGGGCGTCCGGCCTTGCTGATGTGTTTTGTACCCGCTTGTTTTGAAATTGCAGGCATGATGCTCATTGCCCCTCCGTTGCTCGGTATTTCTTTGCTCGATGCAGCCATTATGGGAACCGTTGTTGCTGCTGTTTCGCCGGCTATCATCGTTCCTAAAATGCTTCATCTGATGGACCAGAAGTACGGCACGTCAAAGAGCATTCCGCAGCTTATTATGGCAGGAGGATCGGTAGACGATGTGTTTGTTATCGTGATGTTTACGGCCTTTACAGGGTTGGCGTTGGGCGGCAACATATCGGCTGTGAGCTTTTTGCAGATACCGGTTTCCATCTTGTCGGGCCTCGTGCTGGGCGTGCTGCTGGGCTGGCTGCTCACTCGTTACTTCAAGCGTTACCACATGAGAGACTCCGTGAAGGTGCTCATCATACTCAGTGTGTCATTTCTGCTGGTGGCTCTCGAAAGAGTACTTAAAGGGATTCTGCCCGTATCGGGATTGTTGGCTGTAATGGCATTAGGAGCTACTCTTTTGAAAAACTACGAGGTACTGGCTTTGCGCTTATCGGCCAAATTCTCTAAGTTGTGGGTAGGAGCGGAGATCTTGTTGTTTGTGCTGGTGGGAGCTACGGTTGATATAAAATATGCGGTAGGAGCCGGACTGTCGGCCGTTGTCGTTATTCTCTTCTCGTTGCTTTTCAGAATGGCGGGAGTGTTTGTTTGCATGATTAAAACACAGCTAACGCTCAAGGAACGCGTGTTCTGCATGATTGCCTACCTGCCCAAAGCAACCGTGCAAGCGGCTATCGGTTCGCTGCCGCTGGCCATGGGGTTGCCTTGCGGTAAAATTGTGCTCACGGTGGCTGTGCTGGCTATCCTGATAACCGCTCCGCTAGGTGCATTCGGTATCGATATGACTTACAAACGCTTGCTTGAAAAAGAAACCAATTAACCAAGGCTGATACTCTCCGCAAACGTTTTCAGAAAAAGGAACTACCTTTTGAAGCCACACGCAACAAGAGTAGATACATACTTGTTATCTTTGTAATATAATTACCAATTCAATTTGTATTATGAAGAATATCAAAAGATTATCTGCCCGTGTGGCTGTGGGTTTATTCTCTCTGCTTGTGAGCATGGGAGCCGCAGCTCAGAGCATAACATCTCCCAATGGCCTGCTGAAACTGACGTTCTCGTTGACTGCCAACGGTGAGCCGGTGTATGAACTGACCTACAAAGATAAGGTTGCCGTGAAGCCTTCCCGCTTGGGACTGGAACTGAAAAAGGATGCCGGTTTGATGAACGGTTTCACCCTGCTCGACTCAAAAACATCTGCTTTTGATGAAACATGGAAACCTGTTTGGGGAGAAGAAAAAGAAATTCGTAACCACTACAACGAACTGGCGGTTACGTTGAATCAGGAGGCACAGAAAAGACACATGGTGTTGCGCTTCCGTCTTTTTAATGAGGGACTTGGGTTCCGTTATGAGTTCCCCGCTCAGCAAAACCTCAACTATTTTGTGATCAAGGAAGAGCATACTCAGTTTGCCATGACAGGTGATCATACCGCATGGTGGATTCCGGGCGATTATGATACGCAGGAATATGATTATACCGAATCAAAACTGACCGAGATACGTGGCCTGATGCAAAAGGCGATAACCGACAATGCTTCTCAGGCGCAGTTCTCGCTGACGGGCGTGCAAACGGCTTTGATGATGAAGAGTGCCGACGGATTGTATATTAATTTGCACGAAGCGGCTTTGATTGATTATTCATGCATGAACCTGAATCTGGATGATAAGAATCTGATTTTTGAGTCATGGCTTACTCCCGATGCCAAAGGTGATAAGGGTTATATGCAAACACCTTGTCAGTCGCCTTGGCGCACGGTAATGGTGAGTGACGATGCGCGTGATATTTTGGCATCCCGAATAACACTGAACCTCAACGAACCTTGCAAACTGGAAGATACTTCGTGGATTAAACCCGTTAAATACATCGGTGTTTGGTGGGAAATGATTACCGGAAAAAGCTCTTGGGCTTATACCGACGAATTGCCTTCGGTGAAGCTGGGCGAAACAGATTATACTAAAACAAAACCCAACGGTCGCCATGCGGCTAACAATACCAATGTGAAACGTTACATTGATTTTGCTGCGGAGCACGGATTCTCTCAAGTGCTTGTTGAAGGATGGAACCAAGGATGGGAAGATTGGTTTGGTCATTCCAAAGATTATGTGTTCGACTTTGTGACTCCTTATCCTGATTTCGATGTGAAGATGTTACAATCTTATGCTAAGAGCAAGGGCGTGCGATTGATGATGCATCACGAAACATCTTCTTCGGTACGTAACTACGAGCGCCACATGGATAAAGCATATCAGTTCATGGTTGACAACGGATACAATGCAGTTAAGAGCGGTTATGTGGGCGACATCATTCCCCGCGGTGAGCATCATTACGGACAGTGGATCAACAATCACTACCTGTATGCCATTAAGAAGGCTGCCGATTACAAGATTGTGGTCAATGCACACGAGGCAGTTCGTCCTACAGGTATTTGCCGCACATACCCCAACCTGATTGGAAACGAATCGGCTCGCGGTACCGAATACGAGGCATTTGGAGGTAACAAACCTTTCCATACTACCTTGTTGCCATTTACGCGTCTCATTGGCGGCCCAATGGATTATACACCCGGTATTTTCGATACGAAACTTTCTTTCCTGGGTGAAGGCGAACATAGTTTTGTACACACTACTTTGGCTAAGCAATTGGCGCTGTACGTTACCATGTACAGTCCGTTGCAAATGGCAGCCGACCTGCCCGAAAGCTACGAACGTCACCTCGATGCGTTCCAGTTTATCAAAGACGTAGCCATCGACTGGGATGAAAGTAAGTACCTGGAGGCAGAACCGGGAGATTATCTGACCATAGCCCGCAAAGCGAAAGATAGTTCCAGCTGGTTTGTTGGCGGCATTACCGATGAGAATCCCCGCACGGCGGTGGTGAACCTCAACTTCCTGGAACCAGGCAAACAATATGTAGCTACGCTCTATGCCGACGGTAAAGATGCTCATTACATTGACAACCCGGCTTCTTACCAGATTAAGAAGGGCTTGGTAACCAGTAAAACACGGATTTCAGTAAAAGAAGCTGCCAGCGGCGGATTTGCTCTGAGCTTGGTTGAAGCAACTGCTGCCGATAAAAAAGCAGTGAAAAAGTGGAAGTAAAGAATGCGTTTCTGATAAAAGAATCATTTTTATACAATAAGAGCGGTGAATTTCTTTGGGAGTTCACCGCTCTTATTTTACCTTTACGGACAATAAACTACTTCTATAAATATAATTAAAGTATATAATATGATGAATCTGACAGAACGTTTCTTGAAATATGTGAGTTTTGATACGCAATCTGATGAACTTACACGGCTGACTCCCAGTACTCCGGGACAAATGGTTTTTGCCAAATACCTCAAAGAGGAGCTTGAATCGCTGGGACTGCAAGAGGTGGAACTGGATGAAAATGGCTATTTGTTTGCCACTTTACCTGCCAATACGGATAAAGAAGTTCCTACTATCGGCTTTATATCACACATGGACACTAGCCCCGATATGTCGGGCAAGAACGTGTCTCCGCGCATTGTGCAAAACTATGACGGTAGTGATATTGTGCTTTGTGCCGAAGAAAATATTGTGTTGTCGCCTGCACAGTTTCCCGAACTGCTAAACCATAAAGGTGAGGATTTGATTGTAACTGATGGCAAAACATTGCTCGGAGCAGATGACAAGGCTGGCATAGCCGAAATTGTATCGGCAATGGTTTACCTGATGGAGCATCCTGAAATTAAGCACGGAAAGATTCGTGTTGGCTTTAACCCCGATGAAGAGATTGGTGAAGGGGCTCACAAATTTGATGTGGAGAAGTTTGGCTGCGAATGGGGTTACACCATGGATGGCGGCGAACTGGGCGAGTTGGAATTTGAAAACTTCAATGCGGCCGGTGCCAAGGTTATTTTCAAAGGACGCAACGTGCATCCCGGTTATGCAAAGAACAAAATGATTAATTCCATGCGCATAGCCAGTCAGTTTATTAACATGTTGCCACGTCACGAAACGCCTGAGCATACCGAAAAATACGAAGGATTTTATCACTTGAACGGCATGCAGGGTGATGTGGAGCAAACTACACTGAATTATATTATCCGTGACCATGACCGCGATAAGTTTGAAAACCGAAAGAAGGAGATACAGCATTTGGTAAACAAAATCAATGCGGAATTTGGCGAGGGAACGGCTACGCTCGAAATGCGTGACCAGTATTATAACATGCGCGAGAAGATTGAACCTGTGATGCACATCATTGATGTGGCTTTTGCTGCTATGGAAGCAGTAGGCGTGAAGCCTAATGTGAAACCCATTCGCGGAGGTACCGACGGTGCTCAGCTTTCATTCAAAGGGTTACCTTGTCCCAATATTTTTGCCGGTGGAATCAACTTCCACGGTCGTTACGAATTTGTACCTATTCAGAACATGGAAAAGGCTATGAAGGTAATCGTTAAGATTGCCGAAATGGTGGCTTCCGATAAATAAACCTATAGCTATGAAACACACTCCATTTACAGAAAAACATGTGGCTCTCGGTGCTAAAATGCACGAGTTTGCCGGTTACAACATGCCCATTGAATATTCGGGTATTATTGATGAACACCTAACGGTTTGCCAAGCTGTGGGCGTGTTCGATGTGTCGCACATGGGTGAATTTTGGGTAAAAGGTCCCAAGGCATTGGACTTTTTGCAGAAAGTGACATCCAATAATGTGGCGGCTTTAACACCCGGAAAGATTCAATATACTTGCTTCCCAAACGAACAAGGGGGGATTGTTGACGATTTGTTGGTTTATCAGTATGAGCCTCAAAAGTATCTGCTGGTGGTCAATGCAGCGAACATTGAGAAGGACTGGAAATGGTGTGTGGATCATAATACGGAAGGGGCTGTACTCGAAAATGCATCCCACCACATGGCGCAGTTGGCTGTGCAGGGTCCGCAGGCATTGGCTACTTTGCAGAAACTCACCCGGATGGATCTCTCTGCTATTCATTACTACACATTTGTTGTGGGTGAAATGGCAGGCGTGAAGGAGGTTATTGTATCGAATACCGGCTATACGGGTGCCGGTGGTTTTGAACTCTATTTCTATCCCGAGCATGCAGATGCTATATGGAATGCTGTTTTTGAAGCGGGGCAGGAGTTTGGAATCAAGCCCGTGGGACTGGGTGCCCGCGATACACTTCGTTTGGAGATGGGTTTCTGTTTGTACGGCAATGACATTGATGATACGACTTCTCCTATTGAAGCAGGATTGGGTTGGATTACCAAGTTTGTGGAAGGTAAAAACTTCATCAATCGTGCCATGCTCGAGAAACAAAAGCAGGAGGGGGTTAGCCGTAAGTTAATTGGTTTTGAAATGATTGACCGGGGCATTCCTCGCCAGGGATACGAACTGTATGCTGCTGCGGGCGATAAAATAGGGGTTGTCACCTCGGGTACCATGTCGCCTCTCAGCAAGCTGGGCATAGGAATGGGCTACGTGCAAACCGAACTGGCCTTGCCGGGCACTGAACTTTATGTGGATGTGCGCGGCAGAAAATTAAAAGCGAAGGTGGTGAAACTGCCTTTCCGAAAATAAGATTATACGCAAATGTCACATTTACCTACCTTGATAGCCGACCTGGCACTGATTTTAATATCGGCCGGCATCATGACTTTGTTATTTAAAAAATTAAAGCAACCGTTGGTGTTGGGGTATGTAATGGCTGGATTCTTGTCTAGCCCGCATATCTCTTTTACTCCTTCGGTGATGGACACGGCCAATATTCAGACGTGGGCCGACATCGGCGTTATCTTTTTATTATTTGCTTTGGGACTGGAGTTCAGTTTCAAAAAAATAGTCAAGGTGGGAGGTACAGCGGTTATTGCTGCCTGTACGGTGATTTTTTGCATGATATTGCTGGGCATTGGCGTGGGCATGGCATTTGGTTGGAAACGAATGGACTGTCTCTTCCTAGGAGGAATGATTGCCATGTCGTCAACCACCATTATCTACAAGGCTTTTGAAGATATGGGACTGGGAAAGAAGAAGTTTGCCGGTCTGGTGCTGGGCATCTTGATTCTGGAAGATATCTTGGCCATTGTGTTGATGGTAATGCTTTCAACCATGGCGCTGAAAAACAATTTCGAAGGGGTCGAAATGTTCGGTAGCATTGGCAAGTTGCTCTTCTTCCTGATTCTATGGTTTATTGTGGGCATCTATCTCATCCCTCAGTTTCTGAAACGGTTGCGCAAACTCATGAACCAGGAAACCTTGCTGATTGTTTCCTTGGGCTTGTGTTTTGGCATGGTGATGCTAGCGGCGCATACCGGTTTTTCGGCGGCATTCGGTGCTTTTATCATGGGATCTATTTTGGCCGAAACAGTGGAGGCTGAGTCTATCTCTCACCTAGTGAAACCGGTGAAGGATTTGTTTGGCGCTGTATTTTTCGTATCGGTGGGCATGATGGTTAACCCCGCTATGATTGTAGAATACGCTGTTCCTATTTGTGTGATTACCTTGGTGGTAATTGGCGGACAGGCCATCTTCGGCACCTTTGGCGTTGTGTTGGCCGGACAGCCATTGAAAACAGCCATGCAGTGCGGCTTCAGCTTGACTCAGATTGGTGAATTTGCTTTTATCATAGCTTCGCTGGGCGTTTCATTAGGGGTGACCAGTAACTTTCTTTATCCCATTGTGGTAGCTGTTTCGGTGATAACTACCTTTATGACTCCTTATATGATCAGGATAGCGGGTCCCGTTTCCGACCGACTGGAGCGAAACTTGCCCGGATCGTGGCGGCGTTTTCTGACTCGTTATTCACGAGGAACGGAAACAACGATGAACCACGAAAATCTATGGAGGAAGCTTCTTGCTGCTTTGCTGCGTATCATCGTGGTTTATTCCGTATTGAGTATTGCTGTAATTGCGCTTTCGTTCCGGTACGTCATGCCGTTTTTCTACCATAACTTGCCCGCTTTCTGGAGTTCACTGCTAGGAGCAGCTTTTATGATTCTTTGTATTTCGCCCTTCTTAAGAGCTATCGTGGTCAAAAAGAACCACTCCATAGAATTTACAACGCTGTGGAATGACAGTCACGTGAACCGGGGCCCGCTGGTTTCTACCATTGTGTTTCGTGTGGTACTGGCCATTTCGTTTGTCACGTTTATCATAGCCAATCTATTCGAAGCCTCCATCGGAATTGCGTTGGGCATAGCTGTGTTGGCTGTACTGGCCATGGTGTACTCTCGCCGGTTGAAACGACATTCTATCTTTTTGGAGCGCCGTTTCATTCAGAACCTTCGTTACCGGGATCTTCAGGCCGAATACATGGGCGAGAAGAAGCCTGCCTATGCCGGAAGGTTGTTGTCGCAAGACATTCACCTCACTGATTATGAGGTACCGGGTGAATCGGCGTGGGCAGGGCGTACGCTGAAAGAATTGAATCTGGGCAGAAAATATGATGTGCATGTGGTCTCCATTCTCAGAGGGATGAAGCGAATAAACATTCCGGGAGCCGAGGAACGTATCTTTCCCATGGACAAAATTCAGGTGATTGGAACGGACGAACAACTAAACCTGTTCTCTCGTGAGATGGAGAGTGTCTCTTCTTTAGACAATGGGGCGATAGAGAATAGTACCATGGTTTTAAAACAGTTTGTTGTTGATGCCGGCTCTATTTTCAGGCACCACAAACTTCGCGACCTGGGCATTCGTGAACAATATAGGTGTTTGATAGTAGGGGTTGAGAGAGATGGAAACTCGTTGATGTCGCCCGATGTGAATGCGCCTTTTGAAGAAGGTGATGTGGTGTGGGTAGTTGGTGAAAATGACAATGTGCACCAATTAGTTAACCAAAAGAATGAAAAAGTAGACAACAAATAGGCCGGAAATACGTACTTTTGCGTAAATAAATAAAAGTAAGTATCATGAAGAGTGACCCCAAAGAATGCTTGTATTGCCAGAACAACGATACATTGCATAGTTTGATGATTGAGATAGCTCAGCTCAGTGTATCTCGCGTTTTTTTGTTTAAGGAACAAACTTACCGTGGCCGTTGTTTGGTTGCGTATAAAGATCATGTGAACGATCTTTTTGAATTGAGCGATGAAGACCGGAATGCATTTATGGCCGATGTGGCACGCGTGACCCGCGCTATGGATAAAGCTTTTCATCCGGAAAAGATAAACTACGGAGCTTATTCCGATAAGTTATCTCACCTGCATTTTCATTTGGCTCCTAAATATGTTGACGGACCCGATTATGGAAGCACTTTTCAAATGAATCCCGGCAAAGTATACCTTTCTGAAGAAGAATATAAGCAGCTGATTGACGCTGTGAAGGCTCATTTATAATTACGTAGTTCGTATAAAAGAATATCCCCTTGATTCTGTTTGGTTCATTAATAAAGCCAATTGAATCAAGGGGATATTTTATGTCGGTATGTCCATGCTCACAACTGTGTGCAACGATTTGTTTACGGTGGTGTTACTCCTCAAAATCAAAGTCGAAATCAAAATCGTCCATGAATTCGGGGTCGGTAAAGTCTTCCAAGCTACGGCGGTCTTTTTTAGTGGGGCGACCGGTCCCTCGTGCTCTGTCTACAAATCCGCTCACTTTACTCATCTCAAGCAATTCGTATTGATCGGGAGTGGTAACGTTCTCCATCACTTCGGGTACAAGCTTGGCGCCCACCCGTTTTTCAATGGCCTGCAACACCTTGAATGAATAAATGATGGGTGGCTTTTTCACCTGAATCACATCATTGGGTTTTATCATTCTGGCTGCTTTAACCTGCGAACCGTTAATGGTTACTCTTCCTTTTTTACAAGCTTCTGCGGCGATGGTACGTGTTTTGAAGATACGTACAGCCCACATCCACTTATCAATTCTGGCTTCGGGCATATTATTTATTTTTTATTAAATTGATTCATGGTAATATCAATACCTGCCAAACAAAAGCTTTTGATGATTTCGCCGGCAGTTTTCAGGCGTTCGTCCATGGTCTTCCAATCTTCCTCTTCAAAGTGTCCCAGAACGAAATCAATTTGCCCCCCTCTGGGAAACTCATTGCCGATACCGAAACGCAGACGTGCATAATTCGTAGTGCCCAAAGTGGCTGCAATGTGTTTCAAACCGTTGTGCCCGGCATCGCTTCCTTTGCTTTTTAAACGAAGGGTACCAAAAGGCAAGGCCAGATCATCAACAATAATGAGCACATTCTCCAAAGGAATATTTTCCTTCTGCATCCAGTAGCGAACTGCATTACCGCTCAGGTTCATATAGGTGGAGGGCTTCAGTAGCAAAAGCTGCCTACCTTTAACGGAGACGGAGGTTGTAAATCCGTATCGCCCGTCAACAAATGATTTTCCGGCTTCTTTTGCGAATGCATCTACTACCATAAAGCCTATGTTGTGGCGTGTTTCATGGTATTCGGGACCAATGTTTCCGAGTCCTACAATTAAATATTTCATTGCTTATTATTTAAATGAAAAACGCAAATTATCGCAGATTGACACAACTTGATGCTGTATCCTCTGCGTTAATCTGCGCTTCTTTTTATCCCCGAAGGGAAAATATCTGATTACTTACCTGCAGCAGCCAAACCTCTTGCAGCACGTGTCAATTGAACAGCGCATACAACAGCTTCTTTTGCGTTCAGAAGAGTAAGTCCTTCATAAGAAAGTTCGCCAACTTTTACAGTTTTACCCAAACCGAGGTGAGCAACTTTTACAGTCAACTTCTCAGGGATTACATTGTATAAAGCTTTCACTTTCAACTTACGCATTTGCAGAGTTAATTTACCACCGGCTTTAACACCTTCAGCAAGACCTTCCAATTGAACAGGAACTTCCATAATGATAGGCTTTAATTCGTCAATCTGGAAGAAGTCGATATGAAGGATGGTATCTTTTACCGGATGGAATTGAACATCTTTCAAAATTGCTTTTACTTTCTTACCGTCGATATCCAAATCAACTACATAAATGTGAGGAGTGTAAATAAGATTACGAACCTCGTCATTTGTTACTGTAAAGTGAACATTGTCACCTGCTCCGTAAAGTACGCAAGGTACACAGTTGTTTTTACGAAGTGCTTTTAGAGCTCTGCTCTGCTCTGAAGAGTGTTCTGCAATGGTTCTTGCAGTACCTTTTACTTCAATTGATTTCATTTTTTAATTTTTTTGTGTTACTCTAAATTAAGTTTATTTGTTTGCTTAACTCACCATCACACGATGTGGTATATCACACGATGTTGCAAAAAGCGGTGCAAAAGTACGCTTTTCGTTTGATTTATCAAAGCAATCCGATGATTATTCGAAGTCTATATCAAACTTTATTTCCGTTCCAATCTCTGTTTTGCCTAGATTTTCTTCTAAATCAACCTCAAGCTTTTCCTTTTTGTCACTATCATCAAGTGCTAACGGTTGTTTCTTGTTGATGAAAGCAATTGCTTGTGTTAGTCCGGTCATGAATTTCTCAAAATCTTCTTTATATAAAAAGATTTTATGTTTTTCGAAACTAACCTGAGAATCATCTCCTTCGCTCATTACTATTTTCTTGCTCTCTGTGATTGCAAGAAACATTTCATCTTTTCGATTCTTCTTTACATCAAGGTAGTAAATGCGTTTACCTGCCTTAATGGATTTTGAAAAGACAATCTCCTTATCATTTAAATCCATCGCATTTTTCTTTTTAAAATCTTCCATAACGTTTGGGGTAATTTCTAAAGTCGGCCCAAAATTGATACTTTTTTTTAAACTGTCAAAAGAAAAAGGACATAGAATCAAATACTATGCAAAAAAATGTGATTTATTTGGGTTTACTCACCGAAAATAGCTACTTTTGCAATTCGTTAATAACAGTATTGATTAAAATTTATGATTAACAGAGTTCTTATTCGTCTTAAAATCATACAGCTAGTGTATGCGTACTATCAGAACGGCAGCAAAAATTTAGACTCAGCGGAGAAAGAATTGTTTTTTAGCCTTTCAAAGGCTTATGACTTGTATAATTACCTGCTGATGTTGATGGTTGCTTTGACGAACTACGCACAAAAGCGTGTTGATGCGGGAAAAGCTAAATTAGCACCGACTTCGGAAGATTTATCACCCAACATGAAGTTCATTGAAAACAAGTTTGTTGCTCAGCTTGAGGTTAATAAACAATTACTGGAGTTTATCTCCAACCAAAAGAAAACCTGGGATAACGATCAGGAATTCGTGAAAGAACTTTATGACAAGATCACTGCTTCTGATTTGTATAAGGAGTATATGGCTTCTTCCGATTCTTCTTATGAAGCCGATCGTGAGTTATGGAGAAAGTTATATAAATCTTTTGTTTTTAATAATGATTCGCTTGATCAGGTGTTGGAAGATCAAAGTTTGTATTGGAATGACGACAAGGAAATTGTTGATACATTCGTATTGAAAACAATCAAAAGATTTGAAGAAAGCAAAGGTGCTTCGCAACCTTTGCTGCCGGAATTTAAAGACGATGAGGACCAGGAGTTCGCGCGTCGCTTGTTCCGCAGAACGATATTGAACGGTGATTACTACCGCCACTTAATCAGTGATAATACCCGTAACTGGGATCTTGATCGTGTGGCTTTTATGGATGTGGTTATCATGCAGTGTGCTTTGGCTGAGATTTTGAGTTTCCCTAATATTCCTATTAGTGTTTCATTGAATGAGTATGTTGAAATAGCTAAGCTCTACAGTACAGCGAAGAGCGGAAGCTTTATTAATGGTACACTCGATGGAATAGTTAATCAATTGAAAAAGGAAGGTAAACTAACAAAATAATAATACCTTTGTAACTAGTAGATTAAAAACTAAAAAACGATTTTTATGACTTTATTGACTGTATTTCTGCAAGGAGCTCCTGCAGCAGGAGGAGGAAGTATGATGTGGATTATGCTGATTGCTATGTTTGCTATCATGTATTTCTTCATGATTCGTCCTCAGAACAAGAAACAAAAAGAGATTGCCAACTTCCGTAAATCACTCGAAGTAAATCAAAGAGTGGTTACTGCCGGTGGTATTTATGGCAAAATAAAAGAAGTAGGTGACGATTATGTGATTCTTGAAATTGCCGATAATGTGAAAGTCAGAATAGATAAGAATTCTGTTTTCGCGGCAGCGGCAGATACTGAGAAAAAATAAAGATTTTAATAAATAATGACCATGTTCAGATTACGGAACATAAAGTGTCTTTATTTGAAATCTATAAGAAGGATTAAGGGCTTTCTGCTTAGTGATAAGAGCAGAGAGTTCTTAATTTTTTTATTCTTTTACTTCATAGCTAGTGCGTTCTGGCTTTTACAAACACTAAACAACGATTACGAAACAGAATTCTCTATTCCTGTGCGCCTGAGAGGCGTGCCCGATAATGTGATGCTGACAACAGAACCGCCTGCTGAGATTAAAATCAAAGTAAAGGATAAGGGTACGGTACTGCTGAATTACATGCTGGGAAAAAGTTTTCTACCAATCACTTTGAACTTTCCGTTGAGTAAAACAACTAGTAGTCGCGTCAAGGTGAATTGGGCAGATATAGAGAAACAGGTAACCGGACAGTTAGGCGCTTCAACGCGTTTGCTTGCTGTGAATCCCGATACGCTGGAATATTACTTCTCCACAGGGAAATCCAAAAAGGTTCCGGTTAGGCTCATTGGTAAATTAACACCGGCCCGTCAGTATTATATTGCTGATACGCTCTTTTCTCCCGATTCGGTATTGGTTTATGCGCCTCCCTTTATTTTAGATACGTTGACGGCTGCTTATACGCAACGGCTTAATCTCACGGGTATGACCGATACCCTCATTCACCACATTTCTCTTTCAAAGGTAAAGGGGGCCAAGTTTGTTCCCGATCAGTTGAATATGGTATTACCCATAGACTTGTACACTGAGAAGACCGTTGAGGTTCCTGTCAGGGGCATTAATTTTCCGGCCGACAAGGTACTGAGAACTTTCCCTTCAAAAGTACAACTTACTTTTCAGGTAGGGGTTAGTCGCTTCAAGAGTATCAATGCCGATGATTTTGTGCTCAATGTGTCTTATGAGGAGTTGCTCCATTTGGGTGGGAAGGATAAATATGCAGTGAAGATAAAGAGTGTGCCTCGGGGTGCAAGTCATGTGCGCATTTATCCGCCTGCTGTTGACTTTTTAATAGAGCAAGCTACCGTATATGAGTATTAAAATTGGCATAACAGGTGGTATAGGGAGTGGAAAAAGTGTTGTTTCAAAGCTGCTCCAACTCATGGGAGTTCCCGTTTATATTGCAGATGTGGAGTCGAAACGACTTACGGAAACTGATCCGGATATACGTGCCGCATTAATATCCCTTTTGGGTGATGAGGTATACCAAGATGGCAAACTGAACAGGCCCTTGCTGGCTTCATACATTTTTGGGAATAAAGATAACCTGACTATGGTTAATGGAATCATTCACCCCCGCATAAAAGATGATTTTCGTCGTTGGGCGCAGTCACATTCTTCTTACCCCATTGTGGGTATTGAAGCTGCCATTCTGATTGAAGCCGGTTTTACGGAGGATGTTGACCAGGTGGTTCTTGTTTATGCTCCCCAAGAAATAAGGCTGCGGAGAGCCGTGAGCAGAGATGCTTGTGCGGCAGAGCAGATCCAACAAAGAATGCGTAACCAGATGCCCGACGAAGATAAAATGGCATTTGCTCATCACATCATTTATAATGACGACAAGCAGGCGTTGATTCCTCAACTTGGCGCATTAATAAAGACTTTGGCCTGATAGACGTTTCCTAATATATGTTTAAATCCTCCTTTTTTATGATGTTAAGGTTGCTCATCTCATTACTGAATATTACTTTTGCTTTCCAAACAGTTTAAAAATAAAAGTAAAATTTACTATGCTGAAAACCATTATGTCGATCTCAGGTAAACCGGGATTATATAAACTCATTTCAAAAGGCAAAAACATGCTGATAGTAGAATCGTTGTCGGCAGACAAAAAGCGTATTCCTGCTTATGGCCACGAGAAAATGATATCATTAGGTGATATTGCTATATTCGTTGAAGATGGTGAGGCACCTTTAAAGGACGTGTTGACTGCCATCAAAGAGAAAGAAAACGGCAACGTAGCATCTATTGATGTTAAGAAAGCAGATGATAAAGCTCTTAATGCTTATTTGGCTGAAGTATTACCCGATTTTGATCGTGATCGTGTGTATTCTAGAGATATCAAAAAATTGATTTCTTGGTATAACATACTTGTAACGAATGGTATTACTGAATTTAATGGAGCAGCGACTGAAGAAACAGCTGCTGAATAAACTAATTGATTTATCTATAAAAAAGCATGGAAATAGTTGATATATTTCCATGTTTTTTTGTGTCTGTATCTCCTTTTAATATGCTTTTATAAGGCAGTTTGACTCAATTTTAATATTTCTCCTATCAGCATAAATATTTCTCTTCATTTTTTTGTTTATTTTATCCTTTTCAATATCTTTGTTTTATCGTTTAGAGAGCCAATCATAGCTCCTGATACGAAAAATATAAGAAGTAAATTTCAAAGCGTTTTTGCATATTATCTGGTACTTGAAATCTGGACAATTTCACTATTCAGAGATAATAAATAAACGCTCCTGCTCAGCTGTATATCCAATATATAGTATAAGAGCGTGGGCTATTGTGTATTATTTGAATAGTGGGCAGGTCCAGAGCCTCAGGTACAATAATAACAATAGTTTCCACGCTTTCTTTATTTAATAGCCTGGCAAAGGAAACTACGGGCATTTTATAAACATGGAATTATTTGATAACAGAGAAGTTGCTGTAGATGTTAACCAGCATGATGGCATATTGCGTGTTTGCAATATCATGCCGGGTTCCATGGTGTTTTTATACACGCATCATGGGATAAAAATGGCTGAATGGGAATATGAGAGGGGTGACATCTGTTTTCAGTTGCCCGAAAAAGGGAATTATGTATTGGTTATCACTCATTTGGCTTGTAACATTGTAGTGAAACAAATTCTTTACGGAGTCTATTTATAACCTGAGCTTTTCAATGAAGAGAGGCTGTTTGTCACGCTTTGTCGTGTGCAAACAGCCTTGTTTCTTGAAAAGGCATCACTAAACCGCCTTTTTAGTTTCTGAATACCAAACTCTCACCGAATGAATCGACAATAATGGGTTTGTTTCTGTCAACATCCTGTGCCAACATCTTCTTAGACAGATCATTCAACAAATAACGCTGAATGGCTCTTTTAACCGGACGGGCACCAAACTCCGGATCGTATCCGGCCTTGGCAATAAACTCTATAGCCTCATTGGTCAATTCCAAATTTACACCATTGCCGGCAAGCATTTTTTGTACGCTTCCTATTTGCAGGAGTACAATCTGCCTGATCTCTTTCTCAGTCAGCGGCAAGAACATGATGGTTTCGTCAATACGGTTTAGAAACTCGGGTCGAATGGACTTCTTGAGCATGTTCATGACTTCTCGTTTAGTCTCTTCAACAATAGCCTCTTTGTTACCACTGTTTAACTTCTCCATCTGACTCTGAATGTAACTGCTACCCATGTTAGAGGTCATGATGATGATGGTATTTTTAAAGTTTACCACGCGGCCTTTGTTGTCTGTGAGGCGCCCGTCATCCAGTACTTGCAACAAGATGTTGAATACGTCAGGATGTGCCTTTTCAATCTCGTCGAACAAAACAACCGAGTAGGGTTTTCTTCGGATGGCTTCGGTAAGCTGTCCGCCTTCATCATACCCCACGTATCCAGGAGGAGCTCCAACCAAACGCGAAACACTGTGTTTCTCTTGGTACTCACTCATGTCGATACGCGTCATCATGGTTTCATCGTCAAACAAAAACTCGGCAAGCGCTTTGGCCAGCTCCGTTTTTCCCACACCCGTAGTTCCCAGGAAAATGAAAGAACCAATGGGGCGTTTCGGGTCTTGCAGTCCGGCCCGGCTGCGTCGCACAGCATCGGACACTGCTTCAATGGCCTCATCCTGTCCGATTACCCGTTGGTGTAACTCTTCTTCCAGATTCAGGAGCTTATCCTTTTCGCTCTGAAGCATTTTGCTCACCGGAATACCGGTCCACCGGGAAACCACATCGGCAATGTCTTCCGCGTCAACCTCTTCTTTAATCATGGCACTGTCACCCTGCATCTCGTGCAGTTTGCGCTGTGTGTCTTCAATCTCCTTGTTCAGCGCCTGAAGTTTACCGTATCTGATTTCAGCCACCTTGCCGTAATCACCTTCCCGTTCGGCCTTCTCGGCTTCGAATTTGAGATTCTCAATTTCAATTTTGTTTTGCTGAATTTGGTTCACCAGCTCTTTCTCACTTTGCCATTTGGCTTTGAACGAGTTTTCCTGCTCTTTTAGTTCGGCAATCTCTTTGTTGAGTTGTTGCAGTTTCACTTCATCTCTTTCACGTTTGATGGCTTCACGCTCAATTTCGAGCTGCTTAATCTTACGCGAAATTTCATCCAGCTCTTCAGGCACCGAGTCGACCTCCATTCGTAACTTGGCAGCCGCTTCATCCATCAGGTCGATGGCCTTGTCGGGCAAAAAACGATCGGTGATGTAACGATTGCTTAGTTCCACGGCAGCAATAATTGCATCATCTTTGATACGAACCTTGTGGTGATTTTCGTAACGCTCCTTCAGTCCACGCAGAATAGATACGGTGCTTAGTGTATCGGGCTCGTTAACCTGAACAATCTGAAAACGACGTTCCAATGCCTTATCCTTTTCGAAATATTTCTGGTATTCATCCAGTGTGGTTGCACCAATGGAGCGCAATTCACCTCGTGCCAAAGCCGGTTTGAGTATGTTGGCCGCATCCATAGCCCCTTCACCTTTTCCGGCTCCAACTAATGTGTGGATCTCGTCGATGAAGAGAATGATGTTCCCGTCGGACTTGATAACCTCGTTGATAACCGATTTCAGCCGCTCTTCGAACTCTCCTTTGTATTTGGCACCGGCAACGAGCGCTCCCATATCCAATGAGTAAACCTGTTTGTTTTTCAGGTTCTCGGGCACATCACCCCGTAGAATACGATGCGCCAATCCCTCAACGATGGCTGTTTTACCCGTACCCGGTTCACCTATTAATATGGGGTTGTTCTTGGTGCGTCGGCTTAATATTTGCAACACACGGCGAATCTCCTCGTCGCGCCCGATAACCGGGTCGAGTTTCCCGTTACGTGCTGCCTCGTTTAAGTTGACGGCATATTTCTCCAGACTCTGGTATGTATCTTCGCTGGATTGTGAAGTGACCTTTTCTCCTTTGCGAAGTTCATTGATGGCAGCCCGAAGTTCCTTCTCAATCATCCCGGCATCTTTCAAGATGGTAGAAACCGTGCTTTTGACAACGAGTAAAGCCAGCAATAGATGTTCCAGCGATACAAATTCGTCGCCCATTTCCTTAGAGTACTGAGTTGCCTTTTGAAAAACCTCATTGGTTTCACGGCTCAAATACGGTTCGCCACCCGATACCTTGGGCAGAGATTCCATCTGCTTGTCGACCACCAAAGCAACTTGCTGACCGTTCATTCCCAGCTTCTGAAAGATAAAGTTAGTTACGTTTTCGCCCACCTTCATCACGGCGTGCAATACATGAACAGGATCAATGGCCTGCTGGCCCCTGCTTTGAGCAAGATTCACAGCCTCTTGTACTGCCTCTTGCGATTTGATAGTAAAATTGTTAAAGTTCATATAGTTAGTTCTCCTTTCTTCTTGTTTAGTAATGAAATAACAACTGATAGGGTGCAAAAGTTTTGCCAACGGCGTTTTACTGACTATTTTTCAGTTAAGCATTGTCTTATGGAGACAAAAAGTCAGTTAAGGAACTGTTTACTTGTTTATTTTCTGACGTTTTGTTTCAATCAATGTTCCCTGAAACCGGACTGAAGGCAACTATCCGGATAAAGAAAGGAGAAGCTTTAGCGCTAGAAAGAACTTTTTCATTATCTTTATACCCTCAAATAAAATAATACATGAAAAAATTAAATTTTGCGCCCACTGTTATTGCGATTGATGCTGCTTATGTAAACCGTTTAACAGCTAGTTTAAAAGAGTTTTCTGAAAAAATAGATTTCAATGCCAAAGAGAAAGGAGATATAGTAAAGTATGTAAGGTGCATTTTGTTCGATGCTAAATTCCCTTATGTACCCAACAATCAGGTACAGGTGATTTTTACGTATGACAAAGACTCGGAGCTGCTGCCCGATTTGACGCCTTCGTCACTAAGTACTGAACTCAATGGAGTTGCCTGTTGTGATGCAGGCTATGAGTTTTTATTCTCCAGTGTTCCTACTGAAGATTTAATCTCTCCCGAAGGTCTGTTCCTCGATTTGCTGGATATACTCCTGGAGTCCAAAGATATCACACAATTAATTGTTGTCGGGGATAACGATGTGTATCCGGAATCGATACATCAAAAACTGGTAGACTATATCTTTGATATTAATTCAGAGAAGAAGGATATTGTAAGAATGCTTTCTAAATCGTCTGCTGTTGAGCTGCCCTACCGATGGGATAGCGCACTGTTACCTATTATGGCGACAATGGACAATACAGAACGTTATTAAAATACAGTTCGCCAATGTCTGATTTCCGTTTAAAAGTCTTTCAGCATGTAGCCAAGAACTTGAGCTTTACCAAGGCTTCACAAGAACTTTTTATCAGTCAGCCTGCCATTACCAAGCACATACAGGAATTGGAATCTACCTACCAGGTGCGCTTGTTCGACAGGCTAGGCAATAAAATTACACTGACCGAAGCCGGAAAACTATTGCTACAGCATAGCGAGCGCATACTGGATGACTACAAACGGTTGGCGTATGAAATGAATTTGCTTCATAACGCTTATACAGGCGAGCTACGATTGGGTGCCAGTACAACGATTGCCCAATATGTATTACCACCATTACTGGGGAGCTTCATCGAGAAGTTCCCCCAAGTAAAACTCTCCCTCTTTAACGGCAATTCACGAGATGTGGAAACGGCACTTCAGGAGCACCGAATTGATTTGGGACTCGTTGAGGGTATCGTTCGCCTGCCTCAATTGAAATACACTGATTTCCTAGATGATGAACTGGTGGCCATTGTAAATCCCGGTAGCAAACTGCGCATGGCCGATGAAATACTCCCACAAGATTTACCGAATATACCTTTGGTGCTTCGCGAACGAGGATCGGGTACACTCGATGTATTCGAGAAAGCCTTGCAACAACATGACCTGCGACTTTCTGCCTTAAACGTGTTGCTCTACTTGGGAAGCACGGAAAGTATCAAATTATTCCTGAGCAATTCTGACTGCATGGGCATTGTATCCGTGCGTTCGGTAAGCCGCGAGCTAATGGCGGGCATGTACCGCGTCATCGATATAAAAGGAATGCCTATGCAACGAACCTTTAGTTTTGCACAAATGCAAGGGCAGGAGGGAGGTTTGGCGCAAGTCTTCATGCAATATGCCTTACTTCATAATAAAAAGTTATAGATCATAAAAAGAAACGATTGGCGTAATTCGCAAAAGCACTCTACCTTTGCACCCATAAACATATAAATAATATAAGATATGGCAGCAATGACTGAATGCCTCAAGGCAAATAACAAATTCGTTTACGTATCACTTCTGGTTATTCAAACCTTGGTTTTACTGATTGATTTTATACCCGGTGCATCTCCTTATACGCATTGGTTAACACCGCCTGTAGCCTTGTTTCTGGGTTTGGCTTTCGCGTTGCTTTGCGGACAGGCGCATCCTAAGTTCAACAAGAAAACATCAAAATACTTACTTCAATATTCGGTGGTGGGACTGGGTTTCGGTATGAATCTGCATGCCGCTTTGGCTTCGGGCAAAGAAGGGATGGAATTTACGATTCTTTCTGTGGTGGGTACCATGCTGATTGGTTGGTTTATCGGTCGTAAAGTACTGAAAGTAGATAGAGATACATCTTACCTCATCAGCTCGGGAACAGCCATTTGCGGAGGTAGTGCCATTGCGGCTGTGGGACCTGTTTTGCGAGCGAAAGACAGTGAAATGTCTGTGGCACTAGGTACTATTTTCGTTCTGAATGCCATCGCTCTGTTTGTCTTTCCTGTCATCGGACATTGGCTGGGCATGAGTCAGCACGAGTTCGGCACGTGGGCAGCCATCGCCATTCATGATACCAGTTCGGTGGTAGGTGCCGGCGCTGCTTACGGAGAAGAAGCCTTGAAAGTAGCCACAACCATTAAGCTCACTCGCGCTTTGTGGATTATACCCTTGGCTTTTGTCACTTCGTTCCTCTTCAAAAGCAAAGGGCAAAAAGTAAGCATCCCTTGGTTTATATTCTTCTTCATTCTGGCTATGGTGGTGAATACCTATTTGCTTACCGGGGTACCTCAGGTAGGACAGACTATTAATTACATTGCCCGTAAGGGATTAACGATTACTCTTTTCTTTATAGGTGCTTCTCTGTCGCGTGATGTGTTGAAGTCGGTAGGTATAAAACCGCTTGTTCAGGGAGTACTCTTGTGGATGGTAATTAGTCTGGGCACACTGGCTTATATCTATTGGTTTTAAAGAGCGTTTCCTACATGGTTATTGCATCTATGTTTTAATCTTTAGACGTAGGCGTTCTTGCTTTTGTTACAGTACAAGCAAAAAAAAGTTCTGCTCAGAAAGTCCGGTTGTTTTCGGTTTCTGAGCAGAACTTCTATATAATAAGCAACGGTTGGTTATTTACCTTCCTGCATCTTTTCAAAGATGAGCTTTTCTAATTCCTCTGCCAATTCAGGATTATCGGAAACGCATTGCTTAGCAGCGTCACGACCTTGTCCCAGCTTGGTTTCGTTGTAGCTATACCACGAACCGCTCTTTTTGATAACACCTAGCTCAGCTCCCAAATCAATAATCTCGCCCGAACGAGAGATTCCTTCGCCAAACATAATGTCGAACTCCGCTTTGCGGAAAGGAGGTGCTACTTTGTTCTTCACCACCTTTACACGAGTTTGGTTACCAATTACATCTTCACCGTCTTTGAGTTGTGTCGATCTGCGGATATCCAGACGAACAGAAGCGTAGAACTTCAGTGCGTTACCACCCGTTGTTGTTTCGGGGTTACCGAACATCACTCCAATCTTTTCGCGCAACTGGTTGATAAAGATGCAGGTAGTGCGTGTTTTGCTGACGGCAGCCGTTAGCTTACGCAAAGCCTGAGACATCAGTCGGGCTTGCAATCCCACTTTGTTATCACCCATATCTCCTTCAATTTCAGCTTTCGGAGTCAGTGCTGCAACAGAGTCGATTACGATAATATCGATGGCCGATGAACGGATTAATTGCTCGGCAATTTCCAAAGCCTGTTCGCCGTTGTCGGGTTGAGAAATCCACAAATTGTCGATGTCAACACCCAGTTTGGCAGCATAAAAGCGGTCGAATGCATGTTCCGCATCGATGAACGCTGCTATACCACCGGCCTTTTGAGCTTCGGCAATGGCATGAATGGCGAGCGTTGTTTTTCCCGATGATTCCGGACCATATATTTCAATGATTCTTCCTCTGGGATAGCCTCCTACGCCTAGTGCGGCATTAAGAGCTATTGATCCTGTTGGGATTACTTCGACTTGTTCCACACTGTTATCGCCCATTTTCATGATAGAACCTTTACCGAAGTTCTTTTCTATCTTGTCCATGGCTGCCTGTAAGGCTTTTAATTTTTCGCTTGATGCCATTTTGTTCGTATCTGATTCAAAATTTAATTCGTCTTTCTTGGCCATATTATTCTTGGTTAGTAGTTTCTTGTATGCTACTTTATGTTCATTATCTGCTCGGCATGAGCCTTGGTGTTCACCTCTTTCGAATCGATGATTCGCTCAATAACCCCTTCCTCGTTGATAATGAAACTGGTTCTGAGTGTTCCCATGTAGGCTCTTCCATACATCTTCTTCTCAGCCCAAACGCCAAACTGTTCCACTAGTTTTTTATCCGTATCGGCAATTAGCGTAAAGGGTAACTCATTCTTATCAATGAATTTTTGATGAGACTTTTCGTCATCCACGCTTACCCCGATTACTTCGTAACCTGCTTTGCGCAATTCGGCATAGTTATCTCTTAAATTGCACGCCTGAGTGGTGCAGCCCGAAGTATTGTCTTTCGGGTAGAAGTAAAGCACCAGCTTTTTTCCTTTGTAATCGGCAAGGCGTATTTCTTCTCCTTTTTCGTTTATGCCCAGAACTTCCGGGGCTTTATCTCCTACTTTCATAACTTTTTTATTTTAGAGTTCAAGATCAGCATCGAATACCTCGTGCCAAGGTAAACCTTGTTTGTTGAGTTGTTCCATGAACGGATCCGGATTGAATTCTTCCACATTATTCACTCCGGGGCGGTTCCACAATCCTTTGAAGAACATCATGGCACCAATCATGGCAGGAACACCGGTTGTATAGCTTACGCCCTGCATGCCTGTTTCCTTGTAAGCAGCCTCATGGCTACAGTTGTTATACACATAATAAGTACGCTCTTTTCCGTCTTTGATTCCGCGAATGCGGCAACCGATAGAAGTTTCGCCTGTGTAGTTCTCACCCAAATCTTGTGGGTTAGGCAATACAGCCTTGAGGAACTGAATAGGAACAATCTTCTGTCCGTTATAATCAATTTCGTCGATACGAGCCATACCGATGTTCTGAATGACACGCAAGTGAGTTAAATACTCTTGTCCGAAAGTCATCCAGAAACGTGCACGCTTAATAGTGGGGAAGTTCTTCACCAAAGATTCTAATTCTTCGTGGTAAAGCAAGTATGATTCTTTAGGACCCACGTTAGGGTAAGTAATGGGTTGGTGAATTTCCAGAGAACCCGTTTCCACCCACTGACCGTTTTCGTAGTAACGACCCTTTTGCGTAATTTCGCGGATGTTGATTTCCGGATTGAAGTTAGTGGCAAAAGCCTTGTGGTGATCGCCCGCGTTACAGTCAACGATATCAAGGTAATGTATTTCATCAAAATGATGTTTTGCTGCATAAGCCGTGTAGATACCGCTCACACCCGGGTCGAAACCGCAGCCAAGGATAGCAGTCAGTCCGGCTTCCTTAAATCTTTCGTGGTAAGCCCATTGCCAGCTGTACTCAAAATGAGCTTCATCCTTTGGCTCATAGTTGGCTGTGTCCAGGTAATTGACACCGGCTTGCAAACAAGCCTCCATAATGGTAAGGTCCTGATAAGGAAGTGCCACATTAATAACCAGTTCAGGTTTGAAGTCATTGAACAGTGCAACCAGTTCTTCTACGTTGTCAGCATCTACCTGTGCTGTTTTGATAGCCGGATTACCGATGGCTTTAACAATAGCATCGCACTTTGAACGTGTGCGGCTGGCAATCATAATATCAGTGAAAGTGTCGGCATTTTGTGCCACTTTATGTGCCACTACGGTTCCTACACCCCCGGCACCAATAATAAGTACTTTACCCATTTTAATTATTTAGCTTTATATATTTAGTATCAATCTATAACAACGAACGAACAGGTTTGTTAGGTCGTCGTTTGAAATAAACAGAGCAAAGATAAAAAAATAAATCGGAACGCAATTATATATAGATCATCTTCTTTGTCATGCCTCCATCTATCACAATATTCTCTGCGTTAATAAAATTATTCTCGTGTTGGCAAAGAAAAAGGCAGGTACGGGCTATGTCTTCCGGTTTGCCTACCCGTTGTGACGGATGTTGCTCATGATCAGCGTCGGTTAATGTTTCGTAGTTATTGTTTTCTATCCACCCTGGAGCAATGGAATTGACGGTGATGCCATATTTACTCAGCGACAAAGCCAGAGCATGTGTTAGTGAATAAATTCCGCCTTTGGATGCGGCATAACCTTCACTGTGAGGCTCACTCATCAAATACCGGGTTGAGGCAATGTTGATGATACGCCCATAAGGATTAGCCTCTGTTTGTAGACTTCTGTGAACGGCCAGCAAACGAGAAGTAATGAATGCAGGGCGCAGGTTGGTTGCCAAAATCTTATCAAACTCCGCTACGGTAGTTTCTGTAATCGGAGAGAACTCACTGATACCGGCATTGTTAACGATTACGTCAATGTCGCCCCACTCATCGAATAAAACGCGCATGGTATGTTCCAGAGCTTCTTCATTCTTCACATCCGCCTCAAAAAAGCGGGCATTGGTTTGTTTGCTGAGTAGATTTCCTTTGACCACATCAACATCACAGAAAGCGACTTTTGCTCCGTCCATGCAAAATGCCTCTACAATTGCTTTGCCTATTCCGGATGCAGCTCCGGTAACAAATACACGTTTTTCCATCTGTTTATCCTTTATTTTTAATGATAATCCACACAATAACCGGGGCGCCAAACAAAGCGGTGACGGCATTAATTGGAAGAGTTCCCTGCGTACCCGGAAGTTGAGAAATAATATCACACAACAACATAACGGTGGCACCACACAATATCACAGCCGGAAAAATAATGCGATGATTGGATGTTTCCATCAATCCCCTGGCGATGTGTGGCATCGTAATACCTATAAATGCGATGGGACCCGTGAATGCGGTTGATGTGCCGGCAAGTAATGCCGTGGCAAGGATGACCAGAAAACGAAGTCGCATGACGGAAATTCCCAGTCCGGCAGCGTAATTCTTTCCCAATAGAAAGATATTTAATTGCTTCTGCAGCAAGAAAGCCATAAAAAGTCCGCCCATGATAGCGAACACCATTACCCACATCTGCTCCCAACCAACGGATGATAAGCTGCCGAAGGTCCATGTGATAAAAAGCTTTAGCATGTCGGGGTTGCTGATGCTTTGCATGATGCTGACAATGGCTCCGGCAAAGTTGCCGAACATCATACCGATGATGAGTAATGACACGGTTTGGGGAATCTTGACAGAGGCCACGATGATAAGCAGCAAAACAGCAGTGGCTCCTATTACGGCAGCCAGTACCTGTCCCCAACCCGAAACAAAGGCAAAAGGAAGTGCAGCAGTGCTTAAGGTAAGCAAGGCAACTCCCAAGCTGGCACCTGAAGTCACCCCGAGTACATCCGGTCCGGCCAGCGGGTTGTGAAACAGCGTTTGCATCATCACGCCCGCCACCGATAAGGCTGCACCGGTACATATAGCTGTTAATGCTTTGGGAATGCGGTGGTTGAGAATAATTTCACGGTAAATCTCATTCCCTTCATGTCCGGTCAATGTTCCCCATATTTCACTGAGCGGAATGTTAACACTGCCCAGAATGATATCTGCCAACAATGCCATTCCGAAAGCGACGAATAATAGTGTGAATCTGTACTTCATTAGCCAGTCGGTTATTTTAGTTTCTCCATGTAAACCGTTTCGTAGTCGGGAAGCAATTCGGGGTGCAAGATGCGAATCATGTCACTCAACAATAAATCGGGTCGGGCTACACCACTTTCCCAATAATCATTCCCCCCGTTTTTATTTTTCCGCTTATTAATATTGTATACCTGTTTGTTTTTGAATGCTTTGAATAGTTGGTATTTCTTGTCTATACTTCCTAATTCCTCTAAAGACGAAGCATCGGCACCTACCCAAACATCCGCTTGTCCGAAGTGTACCAGAGCTTCTTCAATGGTACTGCTTCGGCTGCCGCTTGCTGTTGTGTCATTGGCGTAAAAGTAACTTCCTCCCGCATCACGAAACAATTGAGCGTTGTAGCTTAGTCCGGTAGGCATAGACCAACTGCCCCTGTAATCTTGTCCCGATAAAATGCCGGGTTTGTTTTGAACCTTTGAAGCAGCTGCCTTGATTTCGTTGTATCTGGTTTCAACAGAATGAAAAATACTGTCGGCCAACTGTTCTTTGTCGAAGAAAGCTCCCATGAACTTGATCCATTCTGCCCTGCCTAACAACGTTTTCTCCTGCCACTCAATATTATAAATAATAGCAATGCCAGTCTGCTTCATACGTTTGCTGTTCTCATCATCGGCGTTATAAGCCGATGTCATAATAGCTTGCGGATGCAATAAGATGAGATTCTCTATGTCCAGATTGAACGCATCTCCCAAATCTTTTATCTTTCCTTCTGCCACCCCTTTTAAGATAGTAGGGTTATAGATATAGGCAGAACTAAACACCCCTTTTACTTTATCAAGCTCTCCCAATAACTCCATAAACCCTAAATGTGTTGCCGAGTTGATCATCAGCGATTGCAAAGGGATTTTTATTTTATGACCATTTTCAGGAACCCGAACCTTCTCGTCTTTAACCAAGTAATACGTATCGTATACCTCGTTGTTCTGCCACGGATTATATACGGTTACCGTTGTGTAATCAGTGTTGTGAACGATGCTGAAGCGTTTGGCGTATAACAAATCTACAGGTTTGCCTTCAGCTACCTCCGAGTTACGATTTTGCTTGGAATTGCCACAAGACAGGAGCAATAAGCACAGAGGCAGGTATAGTAAACAAAGCAATTTCTTCATTCGTTTTTTTATTTAAAATGATTCAGTACACAAAGATATTCATTTTATAAATACCACAGTCTTTAATGACGCATCTAAATGAACCAACTCTTCACGTCCGGCTCTCAAAATTCTGCCTTTCTGTCAGTTTTCTCTTCTTATAAGGACTAAAAACGACATTTTCTACTGTCAGAAACCGATGCCGGATTCTTGGCTTTACGTTTTGGCACAAGGTTTGTCCTTTCATTGACGTCTGCCGAGGTTTGACTCCGGTAGCATTCAAAACGAATAATAACAATTAAAAAATAGATAATCATGGGAAAAATTATTGGTATAGACTTAGGAACAACAAACTCCTGCGTCTCTGTATTCGAAGGAAACGAACCGGTTGTTATTTCAAATAGCGAAGGTAAACGTACAACTCCTTCTATTGTGGCATTTATTGATGGCGGCGAACGTAAAGTAGGTGATCCTGCTAAACGTCAGGCAATCACGAATCCTCAGAGAACAGTCTTTTCCATCAAACGTTTCATGGGAGAGAACTGGGATCAGGTTCAGAAGGAAACTGCACGTGTGCCTTATAAAGTAGTGAAGGGTGATAACAATACGCCGCGCGTTGACATCGACGGACGTCTTTATACTCCGCAAGAAATCTCTGCCATGATTCTTCAGAAAATGAAAAAGACAGCAGAAGATTACTTGGGACAAGAGGTTACTGAAGCTGTAATTACTGTGCCTGCTTATTTCAGCGACTCACAGCGTCAGGCTACCAAAGAAGCCGGACAAATTGCCGGACTTGAGGTAAAACGTATTGTGAACGAACCAACAGCTGCTGCCTTGGCTTACGGTCTTGACAAAGCTCATAAGGATATGAAGATTGCCGTATTCGACTTAGGTGGCGGTACTTTCGATATCTCAATCCTTGAGTTCGGTGGCGGTGTGTTTGAGGTACTTTCAACCAATGGTGATACTCACTTGGGTGGTGATGACTTCGACCAGGTTATCATTAACTGGTTGGTACAAGAATTTAAAAACGATGAAGGAGCAGACCTTACTCAGGATCCAATGGCTCTGCAACGTTTGAAGGAAGCTGCTGAAAAAGCAAAGATAGAACTTTCGTCATCTACTTCAACAGAAATCAACCTGCCATACATCATGCCGGTTGGCGGTGTACCTAAACACTTGGTTAAAACGCTGACTCGTGCTAAGTTTGAATCGTTGGCTCACGATTTGATTCAGGCTTGTTTGGAACCTTGTAAGAAGGCTATGAGCGATGCCGGACTTAGCAATTCAGACATTGATGAAGTGATCTTGGTAGGTGGATCTTCACGTATTCCTTCTATTCAGAAGCTAGTTGAAGATTTCTTCGGTAAGACTCCTTCCAAAGGTGTGAACCCCGATGAGGTGGTTGCTGTAGGTGCTGCCGTACAGGGTGCTGTTTTGACTGACGAAATTAAAGGTGTGGTATTGTTGGATGTAACTCCTCTTTCAATGGGTATTGAAACATTAGGTGGTGTAATGACCAAGCTGATTGATGCCAATACCACTATTCCTTGCAAGAAGAGTGAAACATTCTCGACAGCTGCCGACAACCAGACTGAGGTAACCATTCACGTGTTGCAAGGGGAACGCCCCATGGCTTCACAGAACAAATCAATCGGTCAGTTCAACCTGACAGGTATTGCTCCTGCGCGTCGTGGTATTCCTCAAGTTGAAGTTACTTTCGATATTGACGCAAACGGTATCTTGAAGGTTTCTGCAAAAGATAAAGCAACAGGCAAAGAGCAGGCTATTCGTATCGAAGCATCCAGTGGCTTAAGCAAGGAGGAAATTGATCGTATGAAAGCCGAAGCGGAAGCCAATGCAGAAGCTGACAAGAAAGAACGTGAAAAGATTGATAAGCTGAACCAGGCAGACAGCATGATTTTCCAAACTGAAAAGCAATTGGAAGAACTGGGTGATAAACTTTCTGCTGATAAGAAAGCTCCTATTGAAGCTGCACTTACCAAATTGAAAGATGCTCATAAAGCTCAGGATTTAGCAGCAATTGACACAGCTATGGCCGAGGTTAATACTGCTTTCCAAGCTGCAAGTGCTGAGATGTATGCACAAAGCGGGGCACAGCCCGGACCGGACATGAATGCCGGACAAGCTAATGCAGATGACAGCAAGAATGGTGATAATGTTCAAGATGCTGATTTTGAGGAGGTGAAGTAAAGAACGATTAGAGATAATCAATCATAGTAAAATGAGGGTGTGTTAATTAATATTGACACACCCCCTTTTTACAATATACAATCAAGTATATTGTAAATAACAGAAACATAGCATATTAGATTAATTCAATCATACAGGTTTAGAGCCATAGAGGTGTTTCTCATGGCAAAATTAAACCTTTTTTGGGCAAAGGTACTATTCCGATGTAGTAATTCATGTAGTCTGGTTTGGACTCTGGATTATTCCCAAAAAACGTATAACGATTAAACTTGTATGCTATGTTTACAATTAACATCAAAGGAAAAGAAAACCCAAAAACCCCGCAGTTAGTAAAACTGGAGGCAGTCTTCTTCAAGACTGGTTACGCAAGAGTCACAAAGGCATTAAACATTACTGGTCCTATTAAAGACTGGGATAGCCAGACTCAACAATTCAAGTCCAAGGGAGTAGAAGCTTCTGAGAAAAATCAGAAGCTAATTGAATTTAAAACCAAGTACCTTAAAGTTGCTGAGGATTGGGAAGCAGAATGCAAACAATGGGCTCCTGTTCAGTGGTCTCATAGCTTTGACAATATCGATAAAAAGCGTCAATCCACAAAAGTTATTTCTGTTTGCCAAATGTTCGATATCCTCAATGATAAGCTTTGTCATAGAGAACGAATCAAAAATGGCAATGTTCTTACCAGTGTTGGCACAGCTCGACGCTATAGATGTATGCGGCGTGTATTAGAAGAATTTACACTGCAAAAATACAATCGGGCTCTATCCTCCTACTATTTTGAAGATATAACAGAGGAATTTGCTGATGCTTTTTGCTTTTTCTTGCAAAAGCGAGGTGCAGAGAATGGGAATGAAGGTAACTTATATGGCAACATGAAAGTGCTGAGAGGAATTGTATACTATGCGAACAAAATGGGAGTTCCTGATGCGGATATGAGTATTTTCCAGCGTGTTCAGCCTAAAATGAAGCCAAAAAAGTTTGAGCCCAAAACAATCCCCTTAGACGTAATCCGAAAGATAGAGAATGTCGATAGAACCCTTTTCTCTCGTATAGAACAGTTCCACATTGATTTATTCCTTTTTAGTTTTTACACGGGCGGCATGGCTAACGTCGATGTTTGTTTTCTGACATGGGATTGTATTGATAAAGATGGAAGATTGACTTATGAGCGTACAAAATTCCCGAAAAAAGCATCTATTATTTTTCATCCCAAAGCGAGAGCTATTGCTGAAAAATATAAAAACAAGTGCTTTGGAAATTATGTCCTACCTATCTTCTCTTTCAGACATACAACCGAATCCAAAAAGAGAAGCCGGATGAATAAGATTCGAACAAAGGTTAATATTACTTTGCGGAAATTATCCGAAGTAATTAAGTACAATGATAAAATAACATGGTATTCAGCCAGAGGAACATTTATCACAACTATGATAGCAGACAATGTGCATCCGGCTATTGTAGCTGAGATGGCAGGGAATAGCCCACAAACAATATTTAAACACTACTTTAAAAATACGACTCAAAAAGCAATTGACAATCAGGTTATGAATACAATTTAATGAGGATCATTATCTTTGCCGCCAAATAGGTATAAACTAACAAATTAACAAAAAATGAAAGAATTAATCGAAAAGATCGAAGCTGCATATACGGCTTTCAAAACTGATGCTGCTGCTCAAGCAGAAAACGGAAACAAAGCTGCCGGAACTCGTGCTCGCAAAGCTTCTTTGGAAATCGAAAAGGCTATGAAAGAGTTTCGTAAAGCGTCATTGGAAGAGTCTAAGAAATAAGACTCTGAAAATCTCCGAAAACAAGAAAGGACATCACCACGATGTCATTTTCTTATTTCACCATCTTCCGTGCAACCCACAAAAAGACGACAAACAGCAAAAACGAAAACAACCCGATCACGATTACCGATAGCCACACCGGAACCCCCAATCCGAAACCGAGAGCAAAAACAACTCCTTCCAGAAACTCCAACGGATTGATGGAGCTCCACACGAAGCCATCACTCTGCGGCGCAATCAGGAAAGCCAGAGCACTATACAACAATATCAGCTTTGCGACTGATATTAGTGTTGTTTTCAGGTTATATTTCGTAATGTTATTCACTACTGCTTTTTAACGGCTAAGATAAATTCTTTAGCTGGTTTAAAAGCCGGAACACTATGTGCCGGAATAATTATAGTGGTATTTTTCGAGATATTACGGGCTGTCTTCTCAGCACGCTTCTTTATCTGAAAGGTGCCGAATCCTCTCAGGTAAACATTCTCTCCGGAGGCCATCGTTCCTTTCACACTCTCCATAAACGCTTCCACCACAGAAGCCACTTGAGTTTTATCCACTCCGGTCGTTTTAGCAATTTGGCTAACAATATCAGCTTTTGTCATTTTCTACAAATATTTTTTTGTTAAGAGCCACAAAGATAATGCTTTTTGGCTAAGATAATACTGATTTTCACCACTTATTGCAGTGCATGGGAAGCCGCACAAGTAGCGGAATATACATACATTTACACCTCTAACAACCTGCTAATTCGGATAGTAGCCCAAGTGTGCGAGTTCAGAGCAAATTGAGTAAAAAAAGTAGGTCATTTATCTCATCTATTGTCTTCCCAGTAGTTTTTTTAACGCAGAAAACCATTTGGAACTGTTAGTCAATGGTTCTCCGCCAAAACTCCTTATCCAACAATCTTCCGAAAAGAGCGACTTTCCAATCACGGTATCATTTTTAAGCGTAAAAATCAGCCGTCCTCGTTTGCTCTCAACAGTATTGATTTGTTCAAAGTTTACTGGAAATGGCTGATTGTTTCCGCTGAATATTACACCTTCACGTCCGTATTTCATATCGGGCAC
Organism: Bacteroides graminisolvens DSM 19988 = JCM 15093; assembly: GCF_000428125.1. Taxonomy (GTDB): domain Bacteria; phylum Bacteroidota; class Bacteroidia; order Bacteroidales; family Bacteroidaceae; genus Bacteroides; species Bacteroides graminisolvens. The sequence continues at coordinate 79,133 of NZ_ATZI01000007.1, read as the reverse complement.
ACGAGTATGCTCCTGCAAGAAACGCTTTACATCACAATCTATGGCAAAATATTCGGCCAGTTCGTCGTAGAGGTTCAGTACATTGATATTATTTTTTGTGGCCCTGTCAATAGTATAAAGTGTGCCGCTTCCATCTCCGTTGCTATAAGCTATCACTTCACAACAGTTATCTACCATAAAGTCATTCCGCTTCAAATATGATATTCTGCTATACTCCCGACTCCATATTACATGCCTTTCGTCGACAGCTTCACATAGTTGCTTATATCTTACTTTGTCCCGGTGATTAAATCTATCTTCCTGACCAACGAAAGGGATAATAGCATATAGTTTCACATCGGAGTGACTTCTCTTTAAATCAAGAACTGTCTCTGCTGCCAGCCTACAAAGCCGATGGCCATACCACTGAGAAAGGTATTTTTGCCTTCCTGATATAATTCTTCGAGGACATAATAAAGTTCAGTTCGAATGACATTCTCCAGATTGTTATCCGGGTGTCCGGTTGATGTTGTAAGTGTGCGATTTCCGGTAAAGGCAACCGTCTTTTCTTTGATAATTTCCATAAAATATTGGGTGCTTGGTTGAACATTGATTTTTGCTGAACCGCACCCTAAAAAAGAAGCACGGTACTCGACAAGTTCCTCCAACAGGTACGACCAAGCACCACGCAGCAAACAAGTCAAGCCCGTGCTATGTGAATATAGCATTGGCTATCCCTGTTTATCTTGCTGCTAAAATTGGTCGTTTTGTTGGAGCGGACAAACAGCTAAAAAGCTATTATATTATGTTTCTAAGTTTTCTGTTACATAGGCTATTTCTTTGATTGAAATACAAATTTAATCAAACTCCGCGAATAACAAGCAATTTGACGACTATTTATGTCAGCCACGGATTCTTATATGGGTCGTAATCGGTCTGGAACGTCGATAGTTGCCAATCCGTAACAGGTTTATTGTCTTCGGCCAGCTTGCGGGGGATCTGGGGATTGAGTCGAAGCTTTGACGCATCATTCAACCACTTCATTGACTCCTCGTGGTCTTTCAGCCTCACAGCACTCACATTGTTGGGCGCAATCAGTTTGGTCAGCTCATAGATAGCCAGCCGTACCATGTGCTTTTTGATATTGTAGTTACGAGGGTCATTCTGTGCAATGTTATGTCCTACGATAGGCATATCGGCGTTCACATCCAACCCCGGATAGAACACCCGTCCGTCATACACTACATATTCGTGCTCCTCCAGCTCATAATCATTATACGCAGGATCATAGTCGGCAATCGCACCCCAACAGAGCGAGTCAAACGGGTTGATATTATTATCGAACTCATCGAGCTTCATCAACGTATAAAATGCCCCGTTGAACGAGACTACTTCCCAGAGATTGTATTCAATCGGTAACCACTCGGTAGTAGCCGCCTCAAACCAACCCTCTACCATCGGAATACGAATATCTCCAAATTTATAGCCGTTCTCCTCCTTACAGATATATGCCACACCGTTATGCGCTACAATGTCTCCCACGTAGTAGGTGCCGAACTGAGAGTATCGGGCAGTGTTCCCGATATCGAAATTCAACTCTACGTGTTCTTCCCAATACGCTAATGTAGAAGGGACTTTATAACCACTGATTGAGCGTATCACCTCATAGATGCGTCCTTCCAGATAGATAAACGCACCTACCGGGAAAGTAATCCGGCGGTCGTGCTCGGCAATGTACTTGCCTTTGTTCAACTCCTGTTCAATCTCGTAGTTCTCACTGAGGTTTTCAATGATACTCATCTCTGCTGATTCTTCGGCTTGGGCAAAACGGTCGGCATTGCCCCGTGTCATTTGTGCCAGGGCTTCGGCGGTAATCACACCCAGATAATCAGCGTCGTTTAAAAATCGTCTGTACATATTCGTTTTTTTAGTAGTTAAATCCATCATATACGGCGGGAGTGGTCGCTATAATGCTTCCGCTGTTATCTCCGCTTTTAAATTTGTACCAGCTATCCCGCAAATAGTAGCAAAGCAAGTAGTCCAAGCAGTCCGATAAGTGACCGTATTTCTCATACTTCACACCCGTTTTAGGGTCAGTAACTTTTTGCTTACACTTTGTGCCGTCTTCGTTTTTAAGCTGGTAAATCAAATCCTCGGTCAGCTTCCGACATTTCAGGTCTATCTCAATCGCCCAACCGTTGTATCCGGTAAACAGCTCGTTCACAAACTCGCATCGGGTCACTTGGGGCGGTTGCTTTCTCATCAACTTCAACTTTGGTCTAAGAATACCCTTGCCAAACGTATCGAGTATTACGGTGTAGTTGTTGATGCCGTCTTCGGTAGTTGTCGAACGCTGTAAACCCGATGGGTCACCCGTTACATCTACGCCGCCGATATGTTTTTCCCGATAGAATTTCTGTTGAACTCGTCGAGAGAGTGCCGGAGTATTATTCTCCTTATCCTGTGGTTTGCCTAAGATTTCCTCTAACACATAGACCTTCTTGTTGTCATAATCAATCTGAGCTGCCAGTACCGACATCTGCGGAGCAACGTTAAAGTCCCACACCGTAATGAGTGGTTTTGTAGGGTCATATACACCTTCTTTCAACCCGGCGATAAGATGCTTGGCACCATCGAAGCGATTGTATATCGCCATATCGTTGGCTTCCACAAAGTCCCAGTTCCCATAGAGCAGACGCTCTTTAGTGGCTTGGTCTGAAATCTTATTCAGAGCCGCTTCATACGTCTGCCGGAAACCTACATCAGGATTGTCAAAGACACTGAAAGGCACATAATACTCACCCTCACGCAACTCCACCTTATCACCGTTATCATCCTGCACAAACCGTCCACGTACCCAGTTTGTAGTCGGGTTCGTAGTGAGCAACATTTTCGAGACCATAAACGTTTCGTGAGTACGCCAGCGCAAACGGGAGAACAGCACCTCAATAGCTTTTTGTCCAATTTCCGATACCTCATCCACGGCACAGATAGTTGCTTCCATCGACCCGAACCGTTCGAAATTCGGGTCTGAGGGCAAATCTGCCATCTCCAACATCAGTATTATCGAGTCGTTCCAGAACGTCAACGTTCCGGCAAGGTTGTTCACCCGATAATGCACATCTTCAATCAACCCCCATCGTTTAATAACCGCTCGTATCGTATTCCAGGTCGATTCTTTGAGCGATTTCAATGTCTTACGTGCCACAATCGCCCGTATCTCCGGAAAACGGATACAGCTACTTACTAACCATACTGAAGCCAAAAACGATTTCCCACCCTAACTAATTCACTATCAATCGCTACTTGATAATCGCTTTCGCCGCCTTGTATTTCTACAAGGATTAGACTATATCTTCATCCTTATTTCTAAGGAGTCTCCCGTTTCCAGTCGCTTGACCGTACTCCCCGTAGGGATAGTCGTTGAGCCTTCCGGTTATCCGGCTTGGTTGCTGATTGTCTTCGTCTCTCACGGTCAGAGTTCCCAGCAGTTAAAGAGATTTATTGTCAGTGCATTACTGCACAGGCCGGCAGTGGTGTCGTTTACCGGCTGCTCCACCACCCAAAATGAGTTGTGGAATATTAGCGTTACCACATTGGTAACAAAATGGCTTGTATTGAGGATTCTGGCTTACGTCATATCCGACTAATTGTTGTTTCACTGCACCTCCGCACTTCGGGCACTCCGGCTGTAGCAACTTCCAAAGTTCGTATTGTTTGGGGGATGGGGTAAAGTCGATATGCAGATGGTCGGGAGCTCTAAGTTTACGGAGCTTTCCCATTACACAATCTCAATGGTAATATCCTTCTCTTTGCTCAATATCGCATTCAGCCGGTCTGAGGTGGCACGTGATTCTGTAACCTTCCCCTTGATGGTGTTTTTACCCACGAGTATGCACCCGGCTGAATCTGCATTGGTGGTGCCGCTATGTATGAGTATGCCTAAGAAATGGGGAACATCGTGCAGGTATGGCAACACACGTTTGAACCGGGGACTGTGAGCCATCGTGATTTTGTATGTGCCGCAAGGAATGGCGGTACGGGCATACACTTTCTCTTTGCAGCGACAGCCGATGCCTTGAGGCGTATCGGGGCATAATAGAGGTAGTAAGCGTACAGTGTCTTCGAGGGTGTTACAGAAAAACACACCATCAATGTAGAGATCACCTATCGTATAGGTCTCTCCTTTGAATTTTCTTTTGAGTAATAGCTTCATTTTCGAATGTTTTTTGATTACATCCGAAGAATAGCTATACCATAGAATAGAAGTTTGATTGGCTGATATGAGGGCAAAAAAGACACCGGACAAGTGACGCTTTTTCTCGCTGTCCGGCATATAATTTAAGATTCTTGGCTAATACCGACTATTTTGTATCCACTTGCTTGTTGATTCGTTGTTCGACAACCTCTACATCCACAGTAAATTTTGGGGTGGCTGTGAAAACCACTTGTACTTTTGCAGGTATTACTTTCCGTCTTTTGGTTTTCGGATCTACCCAGGCCCTCTCTTTCTTGACCTTGAGATCGAAGGAACCAAATTCATTTATAGCAACCTTCTCCCCATTTTGCAAAGCAGCAAGAATCGACTGGCAGAGAGGAGCAAACATCGAGTTTATCTCCCACTTTGCATAATTGGTTTTTCTTGCTACCTCTGCTACAAGTTTTCTTTTGTCCATAATTCATATTTAATATTACTATAGTGCATAAACAGCCGAATACAAAGTGATAGTACGGATTAATCATTACATAAATCTTTTTTATTGCACAATGAAGAGCATAACAAAAATGAAACTCACGCCTACCATGCCAGCTCAATTTATTTGACTTATCAGACTATCTTCGATATCATATTGCAGCCAACCTGGTTATTTGCAAGAAAATCTATTATTTTATTACGATTAGCACTCCTTTTAGACCTATAAATGGGCTATTTGTCAGAATGTCATTTTCATCTGGATACGGATACCCCGGTCTTGTATACCTGGATGATTCTTGTAACTCAGACGCCAGGTATAATCCACTCGGATAAACTTGAAAATATTCTCAATACCAACGCCCATTTCCATATAAGGAACCTTTTTATCCATAATATAAGAACCTTCTGGAAATTGAAATAGCCCCTCATTACGTTCTGTCAAATAGGGATTATTCTTATTCGTCAGATTCCCGAATAGTCCCCGGAATGTAACTACTTCCCGCCATTTCAGTTTCTTAATCAAGGGGATACTGTTCAATATCAAGCCATTCATATTATACGTCAAGTCCCATGAAGCATACTCATCATTAATAAATTCCATCGCATTCATATTTGTATACGATTCCGACTGAATAAGGTAGGACAAGTTCGCATTAGGCAATATAAGCAAAGGATACGGTACCGTACTCCATACCTTACCCACTTTCCCAATGATATCGACAGCTCCATAAGCCGAGAGCCAAAACCGTTTCCTTATTCCAAATTCCGTTTTCTAATAGTTATAAGAACTGCCCAATACATCCTTGAAAGACATCGTATGGCTTAAGGTAAACACCGGGGCATCAAATGTAATCGGGAAACGGGAGTCACGAGTCTGGTAAAATTTCTCATTGGGTGCATAGCGAAGCTTTAATTCAAGTTCTGTCATATGGTAATCTTTCAGAGAAGTGACTTTCTGATCACGGTCGATGCGGTCGAAAACGGCATAACGAGTGGAATACTCCGTCAAGTTCCGTAAGGCAGCACCATAGGAAACCCCATTGTAATGCTCTCTGTAATAAGTTAATTCTGCTTTTCGCTGAAAGGTGGCGCGCGTATCTCTCTGCCGTTTTATAGCAACGAAGATATTATCTTTATTCGTATAAAGATAGTGTTGCCCTAACTGGTTCACATCGTACATATATTCCAGACGCAAAGAATGAACCGGAAATTCTGTTGGATAATTCTTTTTGTCGATAAATGAATATTCCACTGCCGCATCGTACTTTAATTTATGATCTCTTGTACCGTATGCCACATAACCATTCACGAATAGCCGCTTATTGAAAGCCGTAGTCGTAGTTCCACCCACACGAAAACGAGCGCCTTCAATTGAATTTCCGCTGATAATCGTATTCACCGGGCCTAACTCGAACTTGCTTTTAGCCGGATCGGAATTGCTTGGAACGTAGCCATTCACAAAAGCCGTAATCACTTGCTCGGCAGCATAAAAGACTGGGACCGTACGCAACCGCTCCATCAATTCACCCACTGATTTCGATTTTCGCTTCCCGGCTTCATCGGGGCGATGATCTTCCCAATACTCACTTGAACGCTTATAAGCCTCCGGAGGGATAATGATAGGAGCGCCCTCACTGAATACTGACATATTCACGGGGGCGTCGAATGCATGATTCGTATAGATGTTCAATCGTTGGGCATAGATGCCTTTCGATTTTTCAGTCACTTTGAAATCGACCTTGATGTCATCCTTGGTAAGAAGGCGAGTTCCATCCGGGGTACGGCAAAAGGTCTGCTCAATAGTCATTCCTCCTACAAAATTCAGATTAATCTTCTTCGGGACATTTAACTTAACCCGCTGTACGAAATAGGTTGAATCCAACGTGATAAACAAATGCCCGGTAAATCCGAATGATTCCGGTGTGAAGGGAGCAAAGCCCAAATCCACACACTTTTGTCCTGCCACCTCTAGCGTATCCAACATATAATACTTATAAAAATTAGGTCCCATTGCAGACAAAGGACTCACGAAACGATTCAGGAATAAGGGGATATCATTTTGGAAGATGTTTACTTCTTTAAATACTTCGTTCAGAAACTCTTGCATACCATCGGGAGACAATAATTCATCCACACCATCAGCCTTTGCCGCTTTCATCACACATTTTTCAGATTTAGGATCTTTTCTGTAATAGACGGACATTAGTTTCTCCCGTTCGGATACCGGCAGGATAGTCTTTCCGATTTCCAGCGTATCGATATAATCATTAAGAAAATCAAACTGACCGACTTTACCGTCTTTTTTCGATTTGGGTTTATAATCATTCATAGCAAACATGATTTTCTCATACTGGTCATAGCTATAGAATTCCTTATTCCTCGGGTCATTTTGCTCACGTTGCCGGATAACGTTTTTCACGAAGGCAACAGCAGGATTGTCTTTTTTTGTGTACCTCTCCCTGGTTGGCTTAACAACGACCTCCGACAGGCTGATGCTCGTTGGAACCAGTAATATCGACAAATTACCCGTTTTTCCCGGAATTAATTGTATTTCCTTCTCAGTATAGCCAATATAGGAAACCTTCAACGTACCTGCTTTAGAAGGGGCGGAAAAAGAAAATCGACCATCGTAATCAGTAGGGGCACCAATTGTTGTTCCTTTTAATATTAGTGACACCGAGGGCAATGGTTCTCCCGTGATAGAATCGGTCACTACTCCTTTAATTAAGATATCCTGACCTTTTGCCGGAATGGTAAATACCAACAATGACAATACTATTGCACTCTTGAGCCATTGGGTACGAACCGTTTTTGGAAACTCTATAAATATATGGGCTTCGAACGATGTTTTTTCAAAAAATCTTAATGTATTTTTTCCATAAATCATCATATGAAATATTTTTTTTAGTGCTAAATTGTACTTGCAATTAACTTTTAGATTTCAAAGGTAGAGCTCTTGCGCTAATTCATCAAGGTGGTTTTCCTAAAATGCGGTTTTTGCTTACTGAGGTGTAGATTAGAGATAATAAACAGAAATTAGCAGAATTCAGATAATAAAGTTATGTCATGAAATGTATATCGTATTGGTCTGTCACTAAAAAGCAAATAGGTACGCCTTGTTCCCATACTCCACGGATTATTTTTCAACATTTGCGCTTTTTTTATTTTCCCGTTTTTTTTCTACAATTCTTTCAATGCTGGTCATTTGTCTCTTTTTTCCTGAAGAGAAAAAAGCGTGAAACTCCATTTTTAATTTTATTCCAGTATTCTTTTCCCAACAAGGCAATTGTAATTATGAACAGGACTTCATTTGTGATAAGCAAAGTAGTAATAATAATCGCCTTATTCGGGAAATCTAAAAAAGGAAGTATAGGAGTTATCCCCCAACAACATACTACAAATGCCAAAAGAGCTAGACCGGTTTTCTTTTTGATATTCATTTTCTTTAGTTATAATTACAACACAAATTAATTGCATGTCAATGTACTGCCTGATCCTTTTATGAATTGGAATTTTTCCTGCTTACATTCAATAAAACCTCTGGCAGGCACCATTAAAATATATTTTTAGATGATAATCAAAACCTGTTGATTGACTTTCTGATTTCAAAATTAGAACTCTTGTGTGGATTCATCAAGGTAGTTGTTCTAAAGTGCAGTTTTTACCTACTGAAGTGTAGATGGCGGATAATAAATTGAATGAATATAGTCCGCTTCACTAACGCTTACTTCTGATAGTATATCCCAGACTCAGAAACAGAAACTTGGCTGAAGAGAGGTTGCTGGCATTTACACCGACAGTTCCATATAAGTTTTCTTTTAGATAACATTTAAGTCCTATGATTTGATAGAAACGCTTATCCTGCTGGTTATGGACAACATTATATCCTAAATTGGCAAACAGAGAAAAGCCTTCTGCTACCAATTCACCGTAAGCAGCCACACCAAGTGACAACCTCCGGTGAAATGGAGCTAATCTGACCGATTGTTGGTCACCATCTACTTCTATTTCCGCATGACTGCTTGCGTCGTATACCAAATGGGCTGATATTCCGTATTTATAATTATAATTGGGAACAATGCAAAAGTTATAGTTCAAACCCGTTACATCGAAATTGTAATTGAGTGGCCTCCTCACATCCGACTTTTCAGAGTGGATCATTATCTGCCGCAATGAAGCGGTAACAGAAATATCATGCTCAAAATGCTTTTTAAACAAAGGCGGTTTCTCGATTGACCAAGGCTGACGGTCGGCTTGCCGGAATTTGTATCGTAGAGAAAGGGTAGGCGAAAACATATTCAATCCATTATTAGGCTTCCGGGTCCCCCCATTGGAGTAATGCGACAGCATGACACCTGCCTGTAAGTCCAGGTGTGGGTTGATATTCCAGCGCAGATGAGGTTCAACGGCAATAAAAACCGCCCAACGGGCGCCAATAGCACCATTTTCCGGATTAAGTGCCGGATCGTAAGGCTTCCAATTGAAAGAATATCCCAAATTACCTTCATAGCCGATAGATAACTTCGGAGAAAGTCTTTTCAACTCAGCTCCATAAAAAAGATACAAAGTGATGGGAGTTCCAATATCTTTGTTCCGGGAGAAATCTGTAAGATGCAGTCCGACTCCCATATAAGGCATTCCATATACTCCATCTTGCCACCTTCTGCCGGTAGAGGCATAACCATATTGCAGACTGACAGCGTTGAACCAAGGAATACGTTTATTCCCCCTTACGATAGGTGTGGTAGGAAGAACTGTACCTCCGGCTGATTTTATCTGCATAAATGGAATGTAATTTCTTGTTGAATCTTGTTGAATCTCTGTCCCCATTGCATTGAGAGATAGACCGGCAGCAAATAAAACTGCAATTATCCTGTTAATTATTCGTTTCATAATTTCCTGAGATTATTCTCTGAATTTATCTTGATGGCAACAAACTTAGCGTATTTAAAGAAGGTGGAATGAGTCTGGTTCCCCAGATGATAATATAGGCAACTTATGTGTAAGATTTCTTATTTGAGTTGCTTGTTGTGCTTAAAGTTCAGGGAATAGAGTTCAGAACTCAGTTCATTTTAGCTATTAGCAATTCAGTTGGTAAAAATTGCAACTTAGGCACAGGTCTATTATGTGTCGGCAAGGATTACTATAACTTTGCGCCAGAGAAAGGTAAGATAATGTCAGTAATCACATAATTAAAAACTCCGGATATGAAGACAGGAAAATATCTCAAACATTTTAGCTTGGAACAGCCTAAATGTTTCTTGCTGATATATAAGGTTACAGAAGCTATTCTAATGCTCGGCATTGTCTTGCTTATATCACTTTGTTATAAATATATCTGTTCCATATTTCGATAGTACTACACAATAAACACATTCTAACAGATTGAAGTAACTATGAGAACCTTTAGTTTAATAATGAGATTTACCGAAGAGTTAGGAAGAATACTTGTTGAGGGGTGGCGCCGTTTTGTGAAAGCGGAAATGTACTTCTATCTTTTTCTGCTCATCCTGGTTATTCCGAATATCATCCTATGTTATACGGAACCCTTGTCACTAATGGCTAAAATATGTAACGTCCTACTGCCGTTTGGTGTTTATTACCTGGTAATGACATTGTCGAGGAATTATGGCAGGACGTTTTGGATACTGTTTCCTGTTCTGTTTTTCGGTGCATTTCAGATCGTACTGCTTTTTTTGTACGGGCAATCGGTTATTGCAGTAGACATGTTCCTGAACCTGATAACAACCAATTATGGCGAAGCGATGGAACTGCTGGATAATCTGATGCCGGCAATCACTCTCGTTGTACTACTCTATGTCCCTGCATTAATCTTTGCTACCATGTCCATCATCGGGAAACGGAAGCTGTCATCCGTATTCCTCTCCCGGGAACGACCTATAGCCATATTGGCTTTGATCATCGGCATATTCTCATTGGGGATATCTTATCTGGCAGATAAGAATTACAAGCCAATGACCGATTTATATCCGGTAAACGTATGTTATAACGTGTACCTTGCTTTTCAGCGGGATGCAAAAACATGCCGTTACTACCAGACATCCGACAGCTTCACGTATCAGGCAAAAGCCTCCCACCCATTAAAAGAGCGAGAAGTCTATGTGATGGTGGTTGGCGAAACTGCCCGTTCCCAAAATTGGGCATTAAATGGATACGACCGTCCCACTAATCCCGAACTAAGAAAAGTAAAGGGGCTGACTTCCTTTACACAGGCATTCACGGAGACTAACACGACGCACAAAAGCGTTCCGATGCTACTTTCACCAATAACAGCCTACAATTTTGATTCTATCTATTATCAAAAAGGTATCATCACCGCTTTCAAGGAAGCAGGATTCCGGACGGCTTTCTTCTCCAATCAACGCTATAATAATTCGCTTATCGACTTTTTGGGTAAAGAAGCGGACACTTGGAACTTCCTTAAAGAGCGTGCTATCAATGCCAACCATATCGTTTATGACGACGAGCTCCTTGAGCTCGTATCCAACGAGTTGAAGAGTCGTGACCGGAAGCAGTTTATCGTGCTTCATACATACGGTTCTCATTTCAACTACAAGGAGCGTTATCCCTCAGAAATGGCTTTCTTCAAACCTGATACCCCTATGGATGCAACTGCGAAAAATAGAAATTCGCTATTGAACGCATATGATAATACCATCCGCTATACGGACTATTTTTTAGCTCGGCTCATCCGGTTGTTGAACGAAGAAGATATGAATGCCGCACTGCTATACACTTCGGATCACGGCGAAGACATCTATGACGATGACAGACATCTCTTCCTGCATGCCTCTCCGATAGCCTCCAGCTATCAGTTGCACGTTCCGTTTCTGATATGGATGTCTGATAAATACCAACAGACCTATCCGGAATCGCTCAAAGCAGTTCAGGCAAACAAGGTAAAGCGTGTATCATCCAGTGCATCATTTTTTCAAACGATGCTGGAATTAGGTGGGATCAAAACACCTTATCTCAATGATTCATTGTCTGTAACTAGTCATCTTTATGCGGGAAGACCGGGAGTCTATCTGAATGATCACAACAAGGCATGTTTATTGAATGAGGAACAGAGTAACTGCAATAATACATCGAGATAGACTAATTAGTCAAGTAAATTGAATCAAAAAGTCAAATGAGTAGGCTTGATTATCGCTAACTTTGCAGCATCAATCAATTAGAAATGTGGTTACTGAGAAATGAAGATGGAAAAAATTATCAAAGTACCGACGACTTTAGTAGCCAAGCCCGTCTTGTACGGCACGCTCGAAATGGACGGCTGTACCGTCATCCAGCAGTGCATCGACAGTATGGCTCGCAGCGGGACGATGTTTATGCAGTCGCACGTGCTGATTCTGATGCTCGACGGGCAGATCACATTCAGACATGGAAAACAGTCCCATGTGGTTCGCAAGAACGAAATGATTTTGCTAAAAAAAGCGACCTCTGTGCAGTTCGAGATGATGGGAGACGCTGAAAACGGGGATATTTATGACGGGACGATGATCTGCATTCAGAATGAACTACTGAAAGAGTTTATCACAACTGCTAAGATCCAAACACCTCAAGTAAAGGATATTGTAAAAACAGCGGTACACCCGATGGATAGCCGACTGATATCTTTCGTGCAGTCACTCGCACCCTACTATAATGCCCCGGTAACAATAAACCCGGCGTTATTGAAACTGAAAGTCATGGAACTGCTTTTCAATGTGGCGGAATGCAGTGAGGATGCGTTCAGGCAGATGTTACAGTTGCTGAAGCCCGTAAAAGCCGATATTCGCCACGTAGTCGAACATAATTATACCAACCCTTTAATCTTACCGGAACTTGCTTATTTGTCCGGTCGCAGCCTGTCGGGATTCAAACGCGAATTTCAAGCCATCTACAATATGCCGCCTGCACAATGGCTCCTCGGCAAGCGGCTGGAGAGGGCAGCGGATATGCTGAAAAATACACCCATGAGCGTTACCGATATATGCTTCACACTGGGATTTGAGAGTCCTGCCCATTTCTCCCGTGCGTTTAAGAAACAGTACGGATATTCCCCCGCTCATTATAAATTAAATAATCAATAAAAAGCAACATGAAAAGAATTGTAGTAATTACCTCCAGCCCACACAAAGACGGCAACAGCAATAAGTTGGCCGAAGCATTCATTAAAGGGGCAACCTCAGCCGGACATCAGGTGTCGCGCTTCGACGCTTCGTCCAAAGAGATAAAACCCTGCATCGGTTGCAATAATTGTTTTTCAAAAGAGGATTGTGCCTGTATATCCAAGGATGACTTTAACGAAGCGGCAACCCTCATTATGCAATCGGATATGGTGGTGTTCGCGACGCCAGTCTATTGGTATACCTATCCTGCGAAAATGAAAGCTGTCATCGATAAGTTCTATTCATTCCTGATGACGGATCGACCGGAGACCAAAAACAAAGAGACGCTTCTGCTGGCAGCCGCCGGAGATCAAAATACAGCCGTGTTCGACCTGCTTTTACAGGAGTACAAAATGACGGTTTCAGCACTTCAATGGAGTGCCCAAGAACCGTTGTTGGTTCCAGGCGTATTGGCTGTAAACGATATTTTGAAACAGCCGGGTTATCTCTCGCAGGCTGAAAATCTGGGGGAAAGCATCTGAAACATCTCTTTTATTCTAACAGAAAAATACAGAACATCATGAAACAACTTTTTTTAATGTTGGTTACGGCTTTTGCTATCACGTCTTGCGGACAGCACGCACAAGAAAAAACGCTCGTCGTTTACTTCTCGCACACCAATAACACGGCTACTATTGCTGAATATATCCAATCTCTAACCGATGCCGATACTTTTCGTATAGAACCTGTTATGCCCTATCCCTCGGTATACGAACAGCACGAACCCATAGCAAAGAAAGAGAGGGACGAACAGGCAAGACCTGCATTGAAAGCCGAAGTAGAGAATCTGAACGAGTATGACGTCATCTTTATCGGATTCCCCATTTGGTGGGAAGACGCTCCGATGATCATCGCCACTTTTCTGGAGAACCACGACTTCACAGGCAAAACCGTTGTTCCGTTCTGCACGCATGGTGGTGGCGGCTCCGGACAGGCTTTCGACCAGGTGAAGAAATATGCCTCCTCAGCTAAATACCTTGAAGGATACCAAGTTAAAGGCAGCAGGGCTACTTCAGACAAACCGAACGTCGAACAATGGTTGAAGCGAATCGGAAGGGTGAAGAACTGAAAACACGCGAAGAACCTATCCTATCCCCTGACCCGATAATCAACAAAACAGAATGCTTTAATAACCTCATCAACAGGAATTATAGCGGAATAATTAATCCTATTCCGCTATTTTTATTTGTTTTCGGCAGTTTATTCCCATTATACGCAACTCATTCGGCAAATATGACTGTTTATCCTATAGCCTATATACCTCAATAATTACCTCTGTAATTTTGCGTCAGAATAAACTAATTATTATTTCTGATGAAAAAAGTCTTAATCTTATTATCCGTACTTATTCCGTTTGTCGGGAACGCACAGGAATATTCTCTGGAGCAATATCTTGAGAAAGTCGAACGAGAGAATATAAGTATCAAAAAAGCGCAGAACGAAACGCAGCAAAGTGCAGAGGATGTGAAAATGGCACGTTCCGAGTATTTGCCGCAGATAGGAGCCACGGCGGGTTATCGTAGGGATTTCAATAACAGCTATATGTTTATCAACGAGGGAGAGTCTGGGATGGAGGGGGTTCCCAACAAATTCCCTGTGAATTTCAAAAATACACTCAATGGTGCCGTCACTCTGGAGCAGTCTATCTATAATGCCCCTGCCCTTGCCAACCAAAAAATAGCCAAGTTGGCAAACGCCTACATGAAACTGTCTCAGGCAGATCAGACCAATCAGGTGGTTAAGCAAGGTACACTCCTGTTTTATCAGGCGCTCTATGCGAAAGAGTCGCTCACTATTTTTTTAGAAAATAGTGCATTGGCACAGAATCAATACCAACAAGTCTGCGAAATGTTTGCAAACGGACTTGTCAGCGAGTTTGCCATGAAGCAATCCGAACTCTACTATCAGCAGACATTGCCCGATATTGAGAATGCACGGAAAACTGTCGGTAATCTATTACGTGAACTTCGCTTGCTTGCCAACATGACGGAGGAGGAACCGTTCGAGATAAAAGGTGAGATTGCCTTGCCGGACGCCTCTCTTGAAGCAACCGGTCAAGAACGTTTCCCCGGCGGTACACTGAAAATGGAACAAAGCATCAAACGTATGGATTTAGCAAAGCAGGAGATCTCTTTATCCAAGGCGGCGTTTCTTCCTAAAGTCACTTTCAATCTGGGTTACTCGCTGGACGCTTATGACGATAAATTCCGGTTCAAAGACAGAAACGGAGTCGGCTATGGAACGATCAACTTGAGCATCCCCATTTTTTCAGGTGGATACAATCGCTCCAAAGTACGGAAATCGCATCTTGCCTACGAAAAGAGCAAGATGGAATATATGGAACTTGGCAACCAACTGGAAAAGGAGTATCAAAGCCTGTTGGCTGACAAAACCGTTGCCTCTACCCAAATCAACACCATTCGTAAGATGGTGGAGCTGGCGGACAAGGAAATACAGGCTTCGGAAGAGAAACTGCGTTTGGGATTGGTCTCAAATCTCGAACTTCGCGAAACGCGTATTTCCTATATACAGGCAAAGCTACAACTACTCAACGCTACTCTCGACTATCAGGCTGCAATTGTGAATATTAAAAACTTACTGAAATAAAAATTAGAACAAATTATATCATGAGAAAAATTGGAATGATAGGGGGAATAATTATTTCCTTGCTGGGATTGGTTGCCTGCGGTGGAAACCCGACACCACAGACTCCTGTAGAGAATTCAAAAGATGCGGCCGTAATTGTCAATACTGCCCGGATAGCGTATGATGATGGTAGTGAGGAGAAACTCTATCATGCGGATTTGCAGTATGCACGCTCCTTTAAGTTTGCACCACAAACAAATGGCATTGCTACAAAAGTGATGATTAGTCCCGGGCAAAAGGTGTCCGAAGGGCAAGCGCTTATCGCTTACCCGGTACAGAATTATCAGCTTCAAATGGAACAGCAACAGGCTGTTTATAAAGATATGCAGAGTAAATTAGAGAAACAGAAAACGCTCCTTGCCAAAGGTTTCGTAGCACGACAGGCGGTGGAAGACCTTGAACTGGAAGTGAAGAACAAAGCCAAAGAGATACGGATACTGGAAGAGCAATATGTTGTCAAAGCTCCGTTCTCGGGTACTATAACAGATGTATCGGTAACCGAAGGTGACCATGTGATGGCAGGGACACAACTTTTTGTTCTGTCTGAAACGGACAAACTGACCGCAGAGTTTTTTGTGTCAATGAAAGAGGCATTTCTAATTAAGGATGGCGACGGCGTGACACTTGAATTGGGTTCACTACCTGAATTAAAAGGCAGGGTGGCACAGAAAAGTACCATTATGGACGACACACGCAAGGCTTATCGAATCAGGGCAGAATTCAGCAATCAGCAAGCCATAGCTGCCGGAGGAGTGACCGCCAACATAAGGATGAAATTGGCGGGAAGCGGTAATTCCATTCGCATACCGCTGACCGCTATTGCTTCTGTCGGAGGGAAAGACCTGATCTACAAATGTGTTCAAGGATATGCTACCGCCACTCCCGTCCGCATAGTCCGTATTGTGGGACAACAGGCCATTATCGAAGCAGGCGTACAATCGGGAGATGAATATGTCACTGTGGGCGTAGAAAAAATATCCGACAAATCGGCTATCAGAGCCACGAACTCAAACTTATGAAAATAACGAAATTTGCAATAGAACGTCCCGTTACCACCACGATGCTTTTCATTGCATTGGCATTTTTCGGGGTAATGGCTTATGTAAACGTAGGTGTCAATATGATGCCGAAAGTGAACAGCCCTTCCATTATGGTCACTACCGTCCTGCCCGGCGCTACGCCTGAAGAGCTGGAAAAGAATGTGACCGAAAAAATAGAGAAAGAAATTTCCGGATTGAGCAATCTGAAACGGGTCATCTCCTACTCGATGGAGAATGTGTCGACCGTACAAGCCGAGTTCCGTTCCAGCAAGAACGAGAACGAAGCGATGAACGAGGTCAAGGAGAAAGTAGAGCTGGCTATGGCTGAGATGCCGCAGTCTATCGAGCGTCCTCTGATACAAAAAACAAATATCAGCGATGTTCCTGTACTGACGATCGTGATGAGTGGCAATAAGTCCGGCAAGGAGCTGTACGACCTTGCAGATCAGAAATTGAAGAATCTCTTCACTCGCATCAACGGTGTCACTAAAGTGAACATTATCGGTGGCGAGAAACGCGAGATCAAGATTCTGGCCGATATGCGGCGAGCCGCCGAATTAGGTTTAGACCTGACTCAAGTAGGAGCAGCCATTCAGGCTGCCAACACCAAACTGCCCGGCGGTACGTACGACTACGACGGAATGAACTTTTCTATCGAAACCGGCCAGGAAGCATCTTCCCCTCAAGCCATCAGCGAACTGATGATCTCGCACAAAGGTTATCCGTTGTCTGTCCGCGAGTTCGCTGTGGTGAGCGACAGTGTCAAGCGTCCCACCAATAAGTCGACTTTCCACGATCTGAAAAACGACCACTATTACAGCAGTGTTGTTACGCTCAATATTCTCAAAGAACCGAATGCCAATGAAGTAAAATTGGCGAGAGCCATAAAGGAGAAACTCCCTGAATTCGAGAACGAGCTGCCCGAGGGTGTAACGCTGAGTATTCCGTTCGATAATTCTGCATATACGGAAAGTGCCGTAGACGATGCTTTGGTGAATGTCATTCTCGGCATTATTCTGACAGGGGTCATCCTTTATCTCTTTATCGGGGACTATCGGACGGTGATTATCGTGAGCATATCCATTCCGATATCTCTCATCGCCAGCTTCATCGTGCTGAAGCAACTCAATGCTACGCTCAACATGATGACGCTGATGAGTTTTGCCGTCTCTATCGGTGCGCTGATATCCAATTCCATCGTGGTAATCGAAAACATCATCCGCCTGAAAAAAGAGGGGATGCCGATCAAACAAGCTGCAATAGATGGTACGTCGGAAGTTACGATGGCGGTGATTGCATCGACAGGAACCAACTTAGTGGTATTCCTACCGATGGCTATGATGACCTCCATGGTGGGTGTGTACTTTGTGGAATATGCGCTGACTATTTCTGTTGCGACCGTATTCTCTCTGCTCGTATCGTTCACGTTGACACCCATGCTTGCCAGCGTTTTGCTGAAAAAAGACCTGAAAGCCACTAAATTCAACGGTTTTCTGGATCGCTTCTTCGACAACCTCTCCGAACGGTATGGACGTTCGCTGGAAAAACTACTGGCCAAAAAACGCAGGGGTGTATTACTTTTTGTCTCCATGATGGGAATCTTCATCGCTTCATTCGGTCTGATGAAGTTCATCGACTTCAATTTCATGCCGAAAGAAGATATGAACCTGGTGTTTGTGGAAGTCGAGCTTCCGGCAGGCTCCTCGCTGGAAACTTCGGGCGAATATGCCAAAAAACTGGAGGCGATCATCATGCGGCATCCCGAAGTGTCGGCCATGCAAACAGTGATTGGCGAGAAAGGCATCATGCCCAAAGGACCAAACCTGCTCAAGATAATGGCACACTTATACCCAGTTAACGAACGAGAGAGAAGCAACATACAACTGGCCGAGACTTTGAAAGCTCAACTTGACAGCATTCCGTCAGTGAAAGCACTGGTGTCTGCCAGCGGTATCGAAGGCGGTCTGCCGATTGCTTTCCTGTTACAGTCGGAAAACACGGAAGAGCTCAAAGCAACAAGCGCCAAGGTAGAGGCTGCTTTGTTGGATATGGAAGGAATCTCCGGCTACGAAGCGAGCAACCGTAACGGTAACCGTTTGATTCGCATTATTCCAAGGCCGGAAATCGTTTCACGGCTCAATCTATCGGTATTCGATGTCGCAACAGCCATCAATAGTGCCATAAATGGGATCAAAGTGGGTGTTTACAAGGAGAATGGAAAGGAATACGACATCCGAATCAGCTATAATGAAAATGATATTAGCGACTTAGCGCGCATCAAGAATATTCCTGTTCTGGCTAATGGGCAGCATTATACGGTGGAACGGTTGGCTGACATCTCCTATGATATTTCGCAGGCGCAGATCTATCACGTCAACAAACTCCCGACGGTGGAATTTGGCATAATGCCTAAAGACAATGTTTCGGACATGGAGATGCAGGGCAAAATCAATCAGTTGATGGACAACCTTCAGGCACCGAAATCCGTGACCGTGAAATGGGCAGGTATGGCAGAGGATATGGATGAGTCGCTGCGCGATCTCTCATTTACGCTAATCCTGTCGATTATACTACTATATATGCTAATGGCTTCGTTGCTGGAAAACTTCTGGCATCCGTTTCTATTGCTTACCACCTTGCCGATGGCTATGATCGGGGTACTGGTACTTATCTTCCTAAGCGGAACATCAATGAATATGCTTTCGCTGATTGCCATTATCACTTTATTGGGATTGGCGGTGAATGATAGTATCCTGATATACGATTACAACCGGCAACTGCTTGCCCGGGGAGAGTCGTTACACCAGGCAACCATACAGTCGGCAAAGACAAAGTTGAAAACGGTTATCATGACCAGTGTGGCTATCGCTGTCGGTACACTTCCCAATGCGCTGGAATTCGGTGGAGGAGCCGGGGCTTCCTTCCGTACTCCGATGGCATTAGTAACTATCGGAGGTATCATTACCTCGACTATCCTGACACTATATGTAGTTCCTGCTTTGTTCTACATGGTGAAGAAGCGTACAAAATTACCTGGATTATAAAAGAAACCTTCCAAATGATGGGTACTGTTTTTTGATGAGTAGT
This sequence comes from Bacteroides graminisolvens DSM 19988 = JCM 15093, assembly GCF_000428125.1. Lineage (GTDB taxonomy): Bacteria > Bacteroidota > Bacteroidia > Bacteroidales > Bacteroidaceae > Bacteroides > Bacteroides graminisolvens. The sequence continues at coordinate 59,511 of NZ_ATZI01000007.1, read as the reverse complement.
AATTTAGTTCGTCAGGCACTTGCGCTTGACGGGCTTTTTTTAAGAGTATATTGTCTTTTTAACGACTCATTCAACCAGTTTATTTTGGTCAGGAGCAATTCAGTTATCAAGAATAACAGTTTGTCAGTCAACTTATGAGTGGTTGTGAATGGTTTCGTATCTTTGTGTCGAGAAAATAATAATACCTAAAAACAAAGTTTATGGATAATAATCAAATTAGCATCAATGCAGATATTGTTCTACAATTGATGAACAATACTCCCTCCGGTTTGACATATAATGAATTGAAAGAAAGGTGTCATTTATCAGATAAAGATTTAAGTATGGCCATAGGCTGGTTAGTACGTGAAAATAAAATCATGTATTTATCTGATCTGGATAATGATAGATTGTATCTGAATGTCTACTTTTACTTTTAAAAACAAAGTTATGGCACAAAAAAGTTATATGAACTGGCAGACAGCTTTCTGTCTTGCCGCCTTTATCACACTGATATTCGTGTTACCAGTATTTTCTCCCTTGTATCTCAAAATGATGGGAGGCGAGATGTTCGGCTTTGTAGACTCTGTACCCAAATATGTGTCTTTGCTCTACAGTACAGGGAGCTTCTTCCTCCTTACATTTTTGCTCTTCGTATTCGATTTTCAATTGTTGAAGGGGAGATATGCAGTAACGGAGCGGAACTGGTATTTTATGGGCGGAGTGCTCCTGATAACGCTGCTATTCAGCTTTTTACAGTTGCCGTTATATAACAGCCTGTTCACATCGGAGAATGTATGGTCTTTCTCTTCCTACATATTCGGATCAATCATTCTGATGAATGTATCGCTTGCTTTAATGGTGGTAGCCGTTTCGTACATTATTTATTTGTCCGAGAAGCGTCAGTTCCTGGCTCTTCAGTACGAATCCCTCAAAGTGGAGAATATGCAAATACGCTACCAGGCACTTAAGAATCAAGTCGACCCGCACTTTTTGTTCAATACAATGAGTATTTTTGATTCACTGGTGGATGAAGATAAGCAAAGAACACATGAATACATTCAGCGCTTTTCCTCCGTTTACCGTTACATTCTTCAGACCAAGGAAATTGTGACTCTGGATGAAGAACTCCATTTTACTGATGATTACTTCGGGCTACTGCAAGTCCGCTATGGCGAGTGTCTTCAGCTTAAAACAGAGATAAACTTTGCGCTCAAAAACTATTCTGTCGTTCCGCTCAGTTTGCAAATACTAATCGAGAATGCGGTGAAGCATAATATCATTTCCCGGCAGCATCCACTCTGCATCACAATCAAAACGACTAACGATCGCCAACTGATTGTGAGCAATAACTATCAACCCAAAACTATGCCAAGTGCAGGTGTAGGCATCGGTTTGGCAAACTTGTCGGAACGATATGCGTTAAAGTGGCAAAAAGATATTACTATCGAACAGACAGAAGATGTATTTGAAGTGACAATACCTTTAGTATTCGAATCTCCTAAAACCACATAAGCCATGAGAGTAATCATCATAGAAGACGAACAACTGACAGCCAAAAAGCTGGTTGGTTTGTTAAAAGAATTAACGCCTGATGCTGTTGTCATGGGCATATTGCAATCAGTTAGTGAAAGTATTGAATGGTTTGGGAATAACCTGATGCCCGATTTGATTTTCATGGACATACACTTGGCTGATAATCTTTCCTTCTCCATATTCGAAAGTGTGGAAATAACATGCCCTATTATCTTTACTACTGCTTATGACGAATATGCCTTAAAAGCATTTGAGGTGAATAGTATTGATTACCTGCTAAAACCCGTCAGTCGCACGTCCCTGCAACGGGCATTGGACAAACTGAAACGTTTTTCTGCTGTTTATCAACCGCAGGAGACTGCCGAACTGATCAAAAAGGTTGCCGATACGATACTACAGAGAACCACTTCCTATAAATCATCGCTGTTGGTATCTGTTCGAGACAAACTAATCCCCATCAAAGTTAGCAGTATCGCATATATTTATTTGGAAGATAAAAATGCTATTGCCATACAATATGACGGTACAAAAAGTCGCATCGGCGGTTTACTGGATGACTTGATGAAACAACTTGATCCTACGATGTTCTATCGGGCAAACCGGCAGTTCATAGTGTCAAAGGCAGCTATAACTGATATTACGACTTGGTTTAGCAACCGTATGATAGTCAATCTTAACGTATCTGTTCCAGAACGTATCATCGTGAGCAGAACCAATGTGCAGGAATTGAAAAAGTGGCTGACGGAATAATATTATTACCATAGAGTAATTTCATAATCAGACTCCAGTCTTGTGATAACTCTTATTCCCAGATTCATTGTTTTTACTTTTTGTTTACGTATATAAACAATGTAATGAGTTATTTGTATACGCAAATTACTGATGCAGGAAATAATCTTTCGTTCAATACACTAATTTTACATTATCAATCCAAAGAGTGTTCCCGGGCGAACCGATGAAAGGGCCTCCATGACTGGATGAAAACTGTAGCATCATGTGTGTCGGGATTTCATCGGCAGCAGCCCATCCTATTTCTTTTATCGGAACGCTTTCTCCTTTACTGTTCCTTGCATAATCTCCTGTTCTTAATCCCATGATTTCTGATACATAAGAAGAATGCCTGGTAATGTTACCGTAAAGGATTTCATACATGGCACCATTTATCCAATCATTCGAATTCTTATCATATTTCGCAACCATTGTTCCCACTCGCTTTGCCGTGATATTTCCATAAATATCCTCCGTACGTTTTTGCAGAAAAAAAACTACGATTGCGCAATCACGTCCTTCCACCTGTCCTTTTTTACTGAAACCGGTCAACCGGATGCGGTCTCCGGCATTAGACACTTTAACTTTGTAGTCATAGCATACAGCTCTGGGACGTTGAGTAAAGGGAATTCCACAATTTATATATTTCTCTGCATCTGAAGTCCCTGTAATCGGTTCCTGCATATCACCGAGGAAAAGGGAACCTGTTGCTAAAACTCTTATATTAACGAGGCCCAGTACCTTCACGCTTTCAATATGAGTTTCCAGGCGGGCACAATATCCCTTATCGCGTGTCTCTTTATAAACCGTTGTGTTTGTCTTTGTAATTCCCGCTACTTTCGCCATTACGTTGGAAGTTCCCCAAGGAGAGTCCCCCAGATTTTTGTATGGATTGTTGGTTTCAATATTTCGCGCTGGACCTATTTCATAAAGAAGCTTATATTTGCCTCCAATAATATTGGATTCATGAATCTTACGGGTTTCCCACTGATCCATATCTCCATATTTTATAGGTACAATTTTTTCTTGAGGCCAACTGTACAGTGGAATAATAATTATTGCAATAGCTGATAATCTATTCATATATTCCATTTTTATGCAGTTTGTTTTATATATCCTAACACTCGTTTAAAAGTAGAAGTAAATATTCAAATACAACCTTTCTTCACCATGAGTAGATGAGAATATTACTTTGTCTTCACCAATTAACAAACCTATTGCCAAATACAAGTCTTTGTCAGGTAATCCACTCTTTTCTTTCAACTCATTAAATGTGAGACCAGCAGTATTATTCATCAAGCGGGAAATAATACCCGCATTAATACGGATTTTATCGTTGTACATGGTTTGTAGTTTACTGTTTTATAAGTTTCTATTTGAAAACAAAGTTACATCAGTAAATGTAATTGCATATAGATTATGGAATAAGCTGCCTTTTAAGGCGAATAAACTGTAAATGGGAAAGATGAGCTGATAATTACAAAAGCAACTGTATAAAATAATAAAACGACAGAAAATAATCGTAGATGTATTTGCTTTAAGTAAGAATTTTATTGGAAAACAACTTCACAGAAAGCTTGATCTTATGGAACTATATATCAATAAATATATATTATCCATACATTTCGAGAAATCAACAAATAAACCGTCCGATTTCCTCAATCTGTTTCTCCGTTTTGACCTTCATCGTGTCGAGAGAAGCATTATCTTCTTTCAGCATCTCAATTTGACTATTGTTATTGGTAATCTGATTGGTTATATCCGCATGAACTGATTTTAACTTCTCAATGGCTGAAACAAATACCTTATTCGCTTCTTCGATTCTCGTTTGAAATGATTTCGTAAACATATTTTTTTATTTTTGAATGATGATGTATTCTGAGTATTTAATCTCCACGTGCGGATTGTCACTGGTAATGGTCTGATGAATCGCAACTACCTTTTTCCAAAACAGCCAACGGCGTTTATACTCTATCCATACCGCTTGTCTTAATGTGACAGGAAGATGAATTTTACCTATCAGGCTATCCTTTTCGATAATACCGGATAACTGGAGATAGGGTGTAATCATCGACACCGATTTGACTATCACAGGAACAGTGTCTCGAATGACAATAGAATCTCTCACGGATGCTTTTATATCGGCATTGACCTCTAATTGATGCTTGGCAGCCGCTTTTAGGTTTTTGATTTTGACCCCCATCTGCTTGATTTTAACTAAATCCTCAGCCCTGTATCGCTCCATCTCATCAACCGTAAGTCGAAGCGTTTTTACGTCCGTTGCCATCGTCGTGGAATCAATCCGCCACTCCTTCATCTCAGAAAGTAAAGCGTTGCTGTTCATCTGGTATCGATCTCTCTCTTTTTTGATAGAGACGATATGCCGTTGTTGTACCCATACTGCCATTCCCAGCCCTATAAAGGCTAACACACCTAATAACTTAATCTTGTTCATAGGCTGATTCTTGGGGGATAAACCATAAAAACTCTTCTTTATAGGTATCGGGGAATAATACCATATATCCTTTGGATTTACGTTCCGGTTCTGTTAAAGCCTCCAAAACAATACCGGCCTCACCAAGTAGCCCGTCTAATTTCAGCTCCGTCAGTTCCTGTGAAGGAATGACTGTTATTTGACTTCCTGTGGTAATCATATCTTTTGTTCATTATTCGTTATATAATAGGTTGAATTCTTCTTTTCTCCGCTTTTCAAGTTGACTTGAGACCTTGCCATTAATGAGTCGGAATGTGATATAGTCGTGATAAACGTCTCGATATCCCGCTTTGAGTTTTTGAGCCAAACGGCTTTTCAGGACTCTGCTCTCACCCATGTTGTAAGCCAATGTTGCCAGTAGCAGTGAATCTCTGCCAAATGCCCGAAATGTTTTACATCGGCGAAACAAGTCGGCACGAAGCAACGAATCGGCACTTTGTGCGTTCATATTAGCAAAGTGTTCTCCTGGTAATAGTTTATGCCCATAGCCGACATACGGGTGATGCTTTGAGGAGTGCAAGCCCTCGTATCGCTTGATGCACTCTACCGCAACATCAAAGGGCGATCCAGCCTGAGCGGAGAGAACCGATAAAGACGATACGAAGGCAAGCAACACTCTTCTCATCGCTGTTTGAGCAGTTCTTTTATATCTGCTCGCATCTCACGCAAGTCGGTCTGGATAGATACGAATTGCGTCATAGTGGCTTCGAATACCGCTTTATCCAGTTTGATAGCGTCGATTCGGTCGTACTGGTCAGCAATTTTGAGTTCGAGAGCCTTGCACTTGGTGGTCAGTTCCTGAATGTGAGCGGTGTTGTTTACATGCTGCACATACATCGTTACCGTGAACGAAATGACGACAATGAGCGAGCGGATGTTGTTAGAAACAAAGTCTTTGAATGATGTCATAATGATTATTGTATTAAAATTGAAAAAGCGTCTTTAACTGCCCTGATAAGCGCATCTGCCGCAGCCGAATCTTTGAATACTCCATAAATCACAAGGATTATGATTATTAAAACATATACTATCCTTTCGGCTGTTTTTTGACTAATCTTCGGTTTCACGAGGCGGTGTATTTTGAGGTACAATGACATTGAAAATAATATTGCTGTTTTCATTACCACCCTTACCCGTTTGGCTCTGGACGTTCTTAATGGGATAAATCTCCATCAAAGCTTTAGCGGCATTAACCGATACGGCACGAAGCGGTGCCGGAGAAAGCGGGACACCAAATTTGTCCACATACTCACCTTTAGCCGTTTCTGACATTACAGCCTTTAGCGTCTCAGAGACTTGCAGTTTCACGGCTGCCGCTTCAATATCTATATCCCTTTGGGCTATCAGTTCCTTGATGTAAGCGGTAATATGCTCTTTGGCAAACAGGCGGCGAGCAGCAAGGGCAATGTTTTTCTTATCCTCTCCAAACACCTCCCTGTAACACGCCTCAGCTTGTCCGGCAAACTCTTTATCACCATCGACAAACAATTCGCAGAATTCAATCTCCGCATTGGTTAATTTTATATCTTTCTCGTCCATACTTACTTTCTAAAAAAAGCCCGGAAGGAAATCCAGGCCTTAGTTTCCTTTGTATATTAAGGAATAGTGGTTTCATCTGATGGTGGTTTAACCAAATATGATTTTTCTTCGATTAATTGCTCCATCAACAGTTCATAAAAGACCTGAGCCAACGCATCGGCAGAGGCCTCGGCATCTGATAGAGAGTTAATGGTACGCATATTAAAAGCTATATTCAGGTCATAACCTGATATTACAGCCATCATCTCGGTACCATCATAGTTCACCGCTCCATAAGTCATCCGGTCTGATTGCTTGAACGAAACTACCTCTTCGTTCTTTTCGGCCTCATTCATACTCTAAATCTTAAAATGGGTTCTTGTTTTTTCCTTTTTTGCAATAGTAACGTCGCCACCTTCTTGCCGGAGCCGGGCCGAGCAAACAGCCGCCACGTTCAACGTAGCCGTCACGTCGGCACCCGCGTCGTGCGCATCATCGAGTTCAATGCCTAATCGTTCCGCTAATAGTTCGAGTTTGTATGAGGTTACATCCGGCAGATGAGCAAAAGCGAATCGTCCCAAATCAATGGTATCGACGTAGTGAGGCTGAAAGTTTCCGTAAAAATCAGTTGTTCCGGCGAACACTTTCTCAAACTCTTTTACCAATCCGGCGTAATTCATCATCTGTTGCAAGAACCCAATATCAAATGTGATGTTCTGACCGATGAGTATGGGTTTAGATTGATGTCCCTTACTCAGGGTATTATGTTTGGCAAACTCTATCACGCTGGTTGCCACTTCTTTTATATCCACTCCCATCAGGTTGAGAGTTTCCATTGTAATGCCTGAATAGGTTAGAGCAGCGGGTTCGTATTTCATCGGCTCTCCTTGTTCTTCCTCAAAAAGGGTTTGACGGGTTTTAAGTACCTTGCGTTTGGGTACGCCTCCGACTTCTTGTTTACGGTAGGGAGTGATGTACTTCTCATAGCGGTCAATCACCTCCCATGTATCCATTCGAACCGCCTGCATAGCCAACTGCGTACAAGCCGAATCAACACAGGTCAATCCTCCGGTCTCGAAATCCAGCACGATGGCCGTGTAAATTTTTGCTTCTACTTTAGGTGCTGCCATTGCTGAATCTTTATATAGGTTTCACGAATCTTGTGCTCAAACTCTTCAAGTGTACCGTTGTTCTCTATGACGTAATCGTAATAATCCAGCGGCAGTGGTGTTCTATCATCGTCTCGCTTGATTCTATCCGGTGCAATGCCCCGCTGAATCAAAGCGTCTGTTGTTGATTCCACCCGAATAGAAATAATATTGAACTTGTGGCTCTTTGTCTCTTTCAGATACTTCAAGCCTCGTTCATCTACCACATAAGCGCAGTGCTTTTGTGGTGGTACCTGGTCTTCCAGTGCAAAATACTCATACTCGGCAAATCGGGTATAGGACAACATCTGCGAATAGCTGAAACGGTGTGTGTTACTGATGTAATAGTGATCAATGCCCTCAATCTCTCCCTCTCGTGCCGGGCGTGTAGTGTATGACACGATCAGAAATACGTTCAATTCATTTTGCAGAAGCTTCGAAAGATAGGTCTTGCCTGAACCGGAAGCTCCCACAATGGCAATGATGGTGGGTTTCATTTACATTTGTTCCATGATGGATGATTTATGAGTGTTCAAACTGTTCGCTCCCGTGTAATCACTATACTTAATGATGGCGGTAACGATAATCACTTTATCTTTGAGTGTGGTAATTGGAGCCTTGAACTCGTTGAGAAAGTCGCTCCAACAAACCAACTCCATCAGGTCATTATTCTGTTGTAGTGTCAGCTTGGCAAACTTCTTTTTCTCGCCGCTAGTCTTGTCTTTGTAAGATTTCTCCTCGACTTCGATCACGGTGGCACACACAACGATACGTTTGCCCTCGTTATCCAAATCCATTGCGCTGCGAAGCTCCATCCAAGAGGCTTTACCCTTGACTTTCGGCTTAGTCTTCGAGGCATCGAAAATTCTACGGTAATCAATAGAGCCGATACCGGAAACAGCTATCTGTTGCATTGACCAGTAGTAATGTTTGTCCAGTAAATCGGTCGGAAAATCTTTCTCCGGCAACTCAAAGCCCAACTCGTTGGCAGCACGTTGCACAATCCCGTATCGGTCAGTGATGGTTTCAAGCCGTTCGATATTGTCAAAGCACCCTGCAAGAATCATATTCTTAACATGCCGGGCATTGACAGGTACACGGGTTACTTCGTCCGCATTGTCCGGATCATCCCAGTAACTGTATTTTTTCAGTTTGTAGCGGAATATCCGGTGAATAAAGTTTTCAATGGAAATAAAAACACCGCCTCGGTTCCTTTCAGCTATAATATACTCCACTGCTTTTGCTCCGAGCATCTTAATGCGGGTCAGCGACCAAAATATCTCGTCGGTCTGATAGTTGGTAAAAAACTTCACGTCGGACACATTTATATCCGGGGGTACAATCTTCGCCTTGGAACATTGCTCCATTTCCGACATCAAAGCGGGAATCTCTTTATCGTCCGCCCATTGAAGGGCAACGGTGTAGAATGCGGTCGGATAGTTGGCTTTAAGGTAGGCTCCGACATAGGCAGTAATGGCGTATGCAGTGGCGTGGCTGGAGTTAAAAAGGTAGCTGCCAGACAGTTGTATAATATCCCAAATCTTCACGGCATCTTCTTTAGGACAACCTCGCTCTTTCGCACCTGACATAAACTGCTCTCTCATAGCGTGAATCTTATCCATTCGCTTCTTAGAGATTAGCTTTACCAGATTAACACCGTCACCTAACGAAAAGCCACCTACTTCACGGGCTATTTGGGCAACCTGCTCCTGCATAACAATCAAGCCGTATGTATTTTTCAACGCCTCGTATGTGCCCCATAGATAAACCGGCGCTACCTCGCCACGCTTGTAAACCAAATATTTCTCCGTGGAGCCAGCCTCGATAGGAGCCGGACGATAAAGAGCCGCTGCCGCAATCAGGTCACCTATACAGTCGGGACGCATATCCATCAAGAACTTGGTCATACCACGGCCTGAGAACTGAAAGACGTTTTGGCTAAATCCATTTGAAAGTATCTTATAAGCCTTCGGATCATTTAGGTCACCCTTAACAATCTCCTCAAACGTAACTCCCGCATTATACACACGGTTACACTCGTTGATGGTGGATTGGATTTTAGATAATTCCTTGATGCCCAGACAGTCGTTTTTGAGCAATCCCACCTCGTCCAGCGAATAGCCGTCAAACTCCGAGACAAGCATATCATCAACCTTCTTGATGGGCGTGTAATCAAAACACTCCATCTTTTCACCATCTTTGGTTTCCGGAGTGATAAGTATGGCCGAAGCGTGTACCGAAGCCGAGCGTGGTTGCCCCATCAAAGGGCGAATGTCCTCAATGACCTGTGGGTAATCCTGAATAAACTTGTTTACCTTCTTATTGACTGCGGCCAACTGAAATAGCTCCGTCCAACCCATCTTATCATCCTCAAAAATGGCTGTGATGTAGTTTACGATGCTCAACGGCACTTTATGCACCCTCGAAACATCTTTGAGCACCGCTTTGAGTTTTAGTGTGGCGAGCGTTCCGGCTGAGAATACACGTTGGTTACCATTGACATTATATCGTCTCTCCAGATACTCCTTGACTTCTTGTCTTTTATCACTTTGGAAATCACAATCGACATCACCGCAGCTACCACCACCCCCTTGTCGATAACCGTCCAAAACAACTGTATCAAGAACGACTATCGGACTATTAGATATTTTTTGTTTGACACATACTATTTGCATTGCCTGTATATTTTAAAATTAACTATACTGGATATAGTTTGCTTGCATACATCGAATGCTATGGCCAAATCTCTTTGCGCTACTCCCAAATTATTCAGTTTGCGAATCCTTTTGACATCAATGTTGGATAATTTGGCATTAGAACTAAATTGACCATAATCTTTTTTGAGCTTTTCGTCAATTGCATGTTGGTAATTCTCTTTTCGAGTGCACATTTCCAAGTTACATACGCAGTTATTATAAACATTACCATCGATATGATTAATCTCGCACTCAGAATCCCAGTTTGACAAAAAACTCATTGCGACCAATCTATGCACCATGTATTTTGTGGCGACATTACGCATACTTAAATTTACCGCTAAGTATGGAGATGTTTTCCCACTACCAACTCTTAAAATCTTTGAGGGGAAGGATGTCTTTTTACCATTCTTGTCAATAAACGACCTAACGGTACTTCTAACTCTTCCAATGCTGCTCACTTCATAAAATCCTTCAAATCCGGGAATCTTACGCCAGTTCTCTTGAATAATGGAATCTTCCATTATTTTAGTTGCTTTCAGAAACATTGCTTTTCTGTGCATTCCTGTAATGATGTTTTTTACATTTTTTCTAATTTCCTTCGTCTTAGAATTGAAATTCTGCATTAGCACTTCATATATTCCATTTTCTGTCAGCATCCATGCCTCCTGTTCACCATCAATGGTATAAACAATGTTTAGTATCTTTTCGTCATCGTCGATTGACCGTAACATCACTGAGGAATTGTCGTGTTCTATCCACTCAGCCACATCCTTAGCCAGAAATAGCGGATTCTCAAAATCACCATACACATTAACCTCCTGGTTCAGAATTTGCTGCGTTGAGAGCAGCACTGCATTTTTTGTAGCCATACTAATTGAATTGTCTTGAATTTCTACATAATCTGTTATTCAATCTTCAGGCTTATTTCAGCAATCAATATCTCTTTTGCCACATTGAAGTAGTGGCTATCTTTTTCTATTCCGATAAACTTCCGATTGGTATTCAAAGTAGCAATACCCGTTGAGCCGGAACCAAAGCAGTTGTCAAGAACAGTCATACCTTCATGGGTATAGGTTTTGATGAGATACTCCAAGAGGCTAACCGGCTTCTGTGTCCGATGTACACACTTGCTGGGGTGAGGCTTCTGAAACGATATGATACTGGCAGGGTGTTTGAGCCTGCTCAATTCTGCGTCAACCGGCTTATAAACTCCGTAATTCTGATTGGTCGGTGCATCTGTTTTGTGTTTTGTTCCCTTATCGTGATTTGGCTTTCCAACACTCTTTTGAGGATTGTAGACAGGGGCTTTCTTGTAGAATACGGCAATACTCTCGTGTCTTCTCAGCGGCATACGGCTGGCGTTCAGAAATCCCGTTGAGAGCTGTTTGTCCCACACAAGATCATACTTAAACATCTTGCGATTACTATTCACCAGATCCACGTAAAACTGTCCTTGTGCAAAGAGGACTATCACTCCGTTGTCCGAGATGATGGCATTGTAGCTCTCCCAGAGTTTATCGAAAGACAGAGGTTTGTCGTCTTTGTGATTAGTGACACCGTAGGGCAAGTCGCAAAGAATCATATCGACCTTTATCCCTTGCCGGGCAAGCTGTGGCATTATCTCCAAACAATCACCGTGATATAGCGTTATATTGTCTCTCATTGTCGAAATAGTTTACGTTCCACAAATAATCTCTGTGATCGAAAACCAAATCGTCACCATCATTCAATTGATCTGCATATACTACTATCTCTGTTTCGTCTCGCACAACAAGTAACTGAGCATCCTTATCCAGTCGCAGCACCTTACCATTTCCAAGCGTCAACTCGACATGCGAGGTTGATTCTATCTCACCTGCAAGAACCGTCGCTTGTGCCGGATAGAGCCCGGCTCGTTCCGGAAGCAGGAAACGCTCAAAAAGCAGGTTGTACTTTATCGGGTCAATGAGCGTAATCCCCATCAGGTACAATGCCAGACAACCTCCAGCCGAACCACGACCGCACCCGACCAAGATGCCATTCGTTCGAGCCCAATTCACGGTATCAAACTGCACAAGGCAATAATCAACATTATCCGTACTCTCCAAAATGTAAATCTCGTGCTCCAACCGTTTGCGATACACTTCTTCCTCTCCTTTGGGAACCAACCGTTCAAAACCTTCTTCCAGCAAGGCAAGGAACATAGCGTGTCGGTCGCCGTATTTTTGTTTCTCCTCATCGGTCATATCGTATCGTGGCATAAAGTTGCGGTCGGTCTCATAAGCTGCTTCCGCTGCCTCTGCTATTTCTACCGTTGCCCCACACATCCGTTCAAACAGTTTTTCTACATCCCATTTGTTGCTGAACAGTGGCTCAATCACCGTAAAATGCTCATCTACATCCTTAAAATACTGCTCATCGCTCTGCTCATGGGCTGCACTGGTAGCTATCTTGTTTAGAATAATCTTATTCCGCGCATCCTCCTTATCCAAATAGTAGCAGTCACATATCAGTATAGGTTCAATCTCGAATGAAAAGGTTACGGGGTCGGCAAAATTCTCAAAATAGCACGCCACAGAATGCAACACCTCCACATCAATACGCTCGGCTTTATACTCGGTAAGGTCAACCTGAAAGTATAACTTGCCAAAGGCTTCTTTAAGCATTGCTACAACGTGCTTGCTCTGATTGAGCCATAGCCCGGAGCGTTTACCCAATACCAATACAAGCCCTTCGGCATAGTCAAGCAGTTGCCGGAAAGTCAGTGTCTGGTCAGCACTGTCAACCATTATTGCCTTTTGAATACGGAGTAGGTTTCGCAATCCCTTGTCCGCAAGAGCATAAACTTTCATTTCCACCTTTTCATCCAGATGATTTAGCGTAAAAGAGTACCCAAAGACATATTTCAGTTCTACTTTGGCACACTCTTTCTGTAAAGTCAGCGTGGCGGCCATCGTATTGTAATCACAGATGCCGAGAGCCGTATGCCCTAAATATTTAGCCTTTCGTACCCAGTCAGCCACATCACCCGAACCATTCAAGAGTTCAAACGAAGTATGTACCCCCAGATTGACAAACGGAACATTTAGCCGGGTGGGTTGCCGTTTGCCAATGTAGCGGAGCAGATTAAACCGAAACTCCTCACGCAGATCGTAATAGTAAAAGTTGTTTCCGAATGGGAATACTACATAGTAAATCTCTTCCTGCATCAATACATCGGGCGACTCCATCAGGTTAAATCGGACACCGGAATCTGTTACTTTCAGTATGCTGCTAACCCCGTATAAGTCAGCGAGTAGCATCTTCCCAAAATCTTCTATCTCTATCAATTCACTGTCTATCTTCCGAAAGCATATTCGATTCACTTCCAGCCATGCGATTAATTCATTCATTATTCTTGTAATTTTGATAGTTTGTATTCTAATGGACTTCTGAGACGTCCTGAGAAAATCTCAAAAATATCGGTATCGGTCAGGTCTTGCCAATCTTTTGTAGGATCTGCAATATCTGCGATGAAGACCTCAAAGTATGGTGATAGTTCCGTTGCGGTCTGTTTGATGGCCGACACTGCATCTCCATCAAAACCCAGCACCACTGTTCGTACTCCCTTCGTTTGTAGCTTGTAAATCTGTGCCTGTGATACCTTCTTGCCGAAAGTTGCCACCGCCACAAAATGAGGGTTGTCGTACAATTCCAACTTTCGGGTGATCGCCACTACGTCAAAGATGCCCTCAACCAGTATCACCGTATCGGTTTCATCTTCAATCACCGCATCGTAGTTATAGAGTAGCTTCACGAAATCATTCTGCGTAGAGTTGTTAAACCGGCGTATCTGATACTCTCCGGCTCGTTTGGCTTTGCGGTTATAGTTATCAATCTCTTCTTTTGACCAGGTGTGCCGGGCTACATAACCCACCACATCACCGGAGTCTATCACCGGGAAAATCACATAGTCATCATAGCGGCGATTCAGCCCTGCGGTAATACCAACCGGAAACTGCTCGTAATCGTCATAGACAAAACCCCTTGCCTTGAGATATGGATGCGTATAAACCTGTCTGTAAAAATCCGGTAATTCCACTATTCCCAGCGTATCGTCTATCTCTTCTTCATTGTCGAGGGGAAACAATAGGTTCGCATTAAGCGGTGCCGAGAGATCCGCAGTTGGCGTTATCATCAGGTCGGGTCTACCGATCTCTTCCAGCAATTTATCTCGTGTCAGCGTAGAACGACCACAACTGAAACAATGTGCCATAAACGGCTTTTTACGAAGGGTCTCTTTGCCTATGTATATGCCGTATTTATCTTCCTTGCCACAGTAGGGGCAACGGGCAATCAGGTTCTTATTACCACCGTCCCGTTTGGCTCCCAGATGGCGGGTAATCTCCTCAATAAGAAAATCAGTCTCGTGTTTATTCATACGGTTAGCTGTTTAAAGAGAATGTTCGTTGGAAATCACAGAATACCTCATTGTCGTAGTCTGTGGCTATCTTAATCGTATCACCTTTTTTGAAAAACCGGGCTTTCGCAATATGAAGCCGCATCACATCCTCCTGACGTTCTGCCGATGACTGGTTCAATGAAATCAGGTGAGTACATGGACGTGCCAATCCTTTTGCCTCCGAACAGTTGTATTCGGTCAGTACATTGTTCTCGTTGTTAAGCCAGTCCCGGTTCTCGATGGTCGCCTGATAAGTCACGACCATCCACACCTTCTCGTCGGCAGCAAGGTCTTTCAGGTCATTGGCAACGGCAATACGTTTTGAGCGTTCGTGTTCGGCATTCCATACCCGGCGGCTGGCATCAGTCAACAAGTCCATCGAGTCGATAATCACGATGTCCGGATTACGACCGCACTTTTTACGGTATTCGGCAATCCCGTTTTTAATATCCAATGTCGAGACACGGGCATTGAAACGGGGAAAACAACGCACGGTAATCGAACCGCTCAGGGCTTCTACCGTCCGTTCAAACTGTCGCATCTCCGTTTCGGAAATCTTGCCACGCTCAAAGTAGTAGGCATTTTTTGATACCAGACCACCCGAATAAGCATTCAGAGCCTCCTCCTCCGAACCCTCCAACTGGAAATGGAGTATATGCAATCCGTCATCAATGTTACCCCGGATGCCGATATGTTTCACAATGTGGGATTTTCCTACACCTGTAGAAGCCAGGAAGCAGGTTAGCTGCCCACGCAGGTTACGCCCACCGTTCAATGCATCGAGGTATGGCACATAAAATCGCGTCACTTGCGGCATCGAGGAGTTTTGTTCCTCCCGGTCTTTGGCTTGGTTTTGTCGGAATCGCTCGGTAAAGGTCTTGGCAACATCGACAAAGGCAGAAGATTTAAGCGTAAAGCCGGACAACCACTCGGCGTACTCTTTCAGTAAATCCTGCGCTTTCTCTTGTTTGCTTTGATTATAGAGTTTGCCAACTTCCGAATAAACATTTTGTAGTCTGACTCCCTTGATATAACTCTCAAACATATCCAACACCGCTTCCGAACTGCTGTCAATATCATACTCCTGAAAGGTGTTGATTAATTCAATGGCATCGTAATCGGTACTGAAAGCCTGAGCAAGCACAGCATACGTTGGAGGATTTTTATAGTTGCGATAGTGATTGGCCACCACCTCCTGTATCCGTTGAAACGAGCGGTCAGGCAAAAACTCCTTCTCCATATATTGCACCAATACCCCACAAATAGTATCGCTTTGCAAGGCGGTAGCATACAGTTCATAGAGGAACTCCACACTTAGTGGGTTAGTTTTCGGCTTACCCATTTTGCACCTCCTTCCCCTTAAACTCGGCTACCCGAAGACGATATATCTCCGGGTATAACTTTTGGGTTCTGACCTTGCACGCTTTCGACTTTACACAACTGCGGCATACCGAAGAAAAAGGTGTCCAAAGCAAAGTGGAAACCCCACAGATATAGTAACCGACTTCTGTGGATAGTGCCCTGCGCTTGGTCGAATCCTCATAATCGGGATAGATAAACCGAAACAGAGGATGTACGCTGCGGTCTTCTATCTCACGTAGCAGATCCTCACGAGTCAGGTTAAAATTCGCTAACCACCTATCTTCATAATACTTCTGTCCGGGCTTTCGGGTTACAAATCGTGTCAGTGCCTTTATCCCAAACGAATGAGGCAGTTTCCATTTTGGTAGATAATCTGCTCCATATTCGGAAATTTGACGAACCTGGCACACACAGTAATCGACAATGCGTTCCAGACCTACCTCACCGTAATGTTTGGTGAGGTAGTCCAGTGCATCATCAATCTGCTTTTCCGCCAACCGACCACCCGGCATGGCGAAAGTGGATTGAACGCTCAAACGCACGAGGAGCACAAACAAGCGGCTTATGAGCTTACTCTTCTCTTGCATCGCCGTCTCGTGTTATCAGGTTTCGCATTTGCTTTTTGGCTAAGAAGATACGGCTCTTGATGGTGTCCATATTCTTAGCTTTCAGATTGCCATTTTGGAAGGAGATTTCAACAATCTCTTCCATCTTGTAGCCTGCTTGTTGAAGCAGCAGTGCCTCTTTGTGGATGGGAGCCAATTTATCCAACGCTTCCAGAATATCGTCATTGTAATATTGCCGATAATTCTCCATCCCCATGCAGTTACCGCTGATGTGATCATCATCTTCCGTGTCAGGAAGATCCACGACATCCACATTATCGCTGACCTTCATCAGGCTGTTGCGTTTGTTCAGGTCGAACACATGCCGTTGCGCTACGGCATAGATCCAGCTTTTGAGTGGGCGTTCCGGATTATAACTCTCGATGTAGCGAAAGAAATTAACCAGCACTTCGCTGTAGTTATCTTCTATATCGCCATCCTCGAATGTGTATTTGATACAAATACTATATACCAACCTCTTATGAGGTAATATGTACTTAGTAAAAAGTTCGGTTCTGCGCTTGATTGACTCCGGGTCTAAATCACGCTCAGAGGGTAAAGATTGTTTTCTCACACGCTCTTGCCAACATGGTGAAACAAAAAAACTACGTCTCAATCTGTCAGCTAATCCGCATCAATTCATCAATCTAAACTCTTCTTGCAATGGTCAATTCATTAGAAAACACGATACTTGTGGCAGTAGTATTTGAACACCCAGAAAGCATCCGCTTCATCGTCCGTTCGGGGACGGTAGTTGTATTTGGCAACACAGGCGTTTATCATATCAAGTTTGGTCGCTCGGCCGTTTCCTGCACCGAATTTCTTGATACTTGATACGTTTAAGAATACAGGCTCCGGAAGGTTCAGGGTGTCACACACCTCTAAGAGAATACCCCTGAACTCGGAAAGCTTTCGCATATCAATGAAATGATTGTTTACATTAACATCTTCGGCTACTACCAGCCTGATGCTGTGCTTAGTTATAAAATCAATCAACGTATCCCGAAACGCCTTGTGCTGCTTGTTGTCGTTTCGGGCTTTGGATTCATAAAAATTCCATGCCCCCGATTCGTGAACAGAGTAATATCCCGTTTGGGTAGCAATGTCAATGGCGAGTATTTGCTCCTTACACAATCCTTGATTCTCCATTCTCTTTGCGTATAGTTAAAGTATGAGCGTATGACTCACTCACGTGATTATGAGAAACGACAAGTGCCGTTATTCCAAGCTTGTTCAATGACTCAAACATCTTTGCGAGTCCTTCTTCGTCAACCGCACTAAGAATTTCATCCAACACAATAAGCGACAATCCTTTATCAGTATCACAGTTGCTATTAACCAGCTTCTGCATCGCAAGAATCGAGGCGAGTTGCAGGCGTGCAGACTCTCCGGCGCTCAACTTACCAAACGAGCCGCAATCAATGCCATCTCGCAAAATAGAGATAGAGATTTTTTCTCTCATCTTACCTGTTTTAAGCAGGGTATATCCAGAAAATAGGATTCTCAAATCACTGCCGATGCTCTCCAAAAACTCGTTGGTAATCTTACTCAACGCTTCAACCTTCGTATTAGCGAGGTAGGAACGGAACTGAATAAACCGTTGTTCCTGTTCCTGAAGTCGTCTCAGCTCCGTCTCAATTTCCGTTTTCTCCTTCAATACCTCATCCGACTTTTTACGATAGGTCTTAAGCGATGCTTTGAGAGAGAGAATCACCTCATCCGGCAAAGCATTGTTTAGTTCCCCGATAGTGATGTATAAGGTCTCGATAGAACTTTCCATTGCAGCAATATCTTCTCCCAACTTCTTAATTTCACGCTTACGGGAAGTTGTCGCAGCATCCACAATCTCATACGCTTGGTCGAACATTTTACGGCGAGTATTCTCTATGTCATTTTGGATCGAGACAAGTTTGTCTGAAAGCTGTCGGCTCCTTCGTTGCAAGGATTCGAATTTGTAATTCAGTGTTTGCAACTCCTTTTCCGCCACATCCACTTTGGCAAGCCACTCGCTGTTATCGGTATTCAGTTTGCGTCTGGCCTGTTGAATATCTTTCTGATCTTGCTCAATAAAGACAATGGTCTTTTCTGTCTCAGTACGCTTCTGAGTAGTCTTTTCTAACTCCGTTTTTAGGAGTTCTAACTCTTCTTCACCCTGAGCTACATCGAACGATTTGTCTGAAGCCACAAATTCAAATGCACACTTAGGGCAAGTGATAACTCCAGCAATTTTGTTTTTAAGTGATTCAATGGTAGAACTATGTACACGCCTCTTTTCTAAAAGTGAGGTACTGAGTTTATTTGCCTCTTGCATCTCTTTTTCTAAATCAGCGAGCTGTTTTTTATAGCCTTCGCTTTTGGTGGTGGCATCTACAACAAACTGAGCGTGTAGAGATTTTATCTCGGCACATTTATGTGTCTGCTTTTCAACTTCACCACCGATAGTAATAATCTCATCCGAAAGAGCCGCTTGTTCAGTCTCAGCCAGTGATAATTCATTCGTCTTTGTTTGCAGAACGCTATTCCAGTCGGTTAGCTTGCCGAACGGTTTAAGCACCACCTCAATGCCATTCAAACAGATTTTCAACGATTCTTCACTATCTTCAAGTAGCTGAATCTCCTTGTCAGTTGTGTCGAGAGTAAGAAGCACATCTGAAATAGCGTCAATTTGGACACCCATGCCTCGGAGCAATTCCCGTTTATCGGATATGCTTTTCTCAATGGCGGCAATCTTCTCAACTTTGCTTTTAGCACGCTCTTCCTTGAAGTTTTCTTCCTGCTCTATCTGCTCAACAAGCATCTTGATTCGCCCGTCCACTCCGGCCAGTTCCAGATCCACTTCGTGCAGCTCCTTTTCAATGGGGGCAATATCCTCGGTAATCTTAGCTATGGCTTCATCGACTACGATACCATTTGAAAAACGGTTGATAATCTCTTTCTTCTCCTTGTCGGAACTCGAAAGGAAATCCTCGTAGCGGTGTTTTGATAGGATAAAGTTGTTAAAGAGTTCATCACGGGTAATACCCAGTTTTTCGAGTATATACTTGTTGTAGGCATCTACTGAATGCTGTACTGCCTCGTCAGTAGTGACTGTTTTACCATCTCTTTCAATGACACAACGAACCCCTGAAGCCCCTTTGCGATAGAGGGATCTTTCAATGGTAAACACTTCGTTTGACGAACTATTGGCAAACTCCAACGACACATAGCATTCATCGGCTACATCGTTGATAATCTCCTCATTCTTTATTTTTCGAAGGGGTGAGCCGGTAATGCCGATAGCGATGCACTCCAAAAGTGCTGACTTGCCGGAACCGTTCGAGCGTTGGCTTTCGTTATCCCGGTTATCTCCGAAAATAAGCGTGGTTACACCTTGCGTCAGCGTGTAATCCAATTCCTTAAACGCACAGAGATTCTGTGTTGTAATTCTATTTAGTTTCCACATGGTTAGCTGATTTTTGAAAGGTAAGACAATCCCAATTCCACATCCTCAATCTCCTTCTCACGACAAAACGCAGTGTAAGTCTCGCGAATCTTATGGCTATCGAATTTCTCAAACAAAGACGAGGCGGCTACATCCACCTGTTCCGGCTCTTCGGTGATGATTTCCACTTTCGAAGCTCCGGCTTCCAATAGTTTTGCCTTGTCGATACCTGATGCTTTGGCAGAAGTGGAGTGAACTCTTACTTTGGTACGATAACGCCCGGTTTCTTTCAGTTCGTCCAGCAAATCTGTCAAGTGAATATCCACCTTGTCGGCTTCGATGTCGATAACTTTATATCGAACATTAGCCCGGTTCTGGATAAATTCGTGGGTGCCGTCACTATACAATACGGTATATCCCTTCTCTTCATCCTCACCAAAATTATGCTGACGGCTACTGCCGATGTATTCAATTCGAGTTTTAGGAATAACACAGCGATTGTGGTAATGCCCAACAAAGACACGCTCAAACTCATCAAAGATATTTGCCGGAAGCTCCTTCTCACTGGGCTGAGACAATGCGCCGTTAATACCCTCGTGGAGATAGAGAAAATTCTTTTTCTCCGGGTCAATACCGTTCTGTTTTACCTCAGCCAGTTTTTCTGAGAAGTTGCCATCTTCGGGAAAGTAAGGGATGATGTGCAGTAAAGCATATTGCCCGTCACCAATGGGCAGGGTAACGTAGTTGTCTGCTACTAATACATTTGGATGTTGGTCAAAAACGTGGCAATATCCCCGAACTGCTTCTTGATTTACTTTACAATGGTTGCCATTTGCCAAGACCACACGGATGTTGTTTTCAGCGGCTGTTAATAGGCAGTCGTGTATAGCCAGTAGTATATCGAGAGTTTGAGAAGCACGCGAGAGAAACAAATCTCCACCAATGGCGATCTCCCTAACATCTAATTTCTCACATATTGATAGTGCCTCATTCCAGTTTGCCACAAATTCGGGAATATTCTCCTTCCCAATGTGCAAATCATTCATTAAAAGCAGGTACGGATAACTTTTATCTGCCATAATAAGCGTATAAGAGTGATGGAAAAGGCAGTTTAAGGCTGCCTTCTCCAAAACTTGTGAATAAATAATCTGGAATTATCCGCTTATCTACGGCGGCGACGTTCAGTTGATTCTTGTGCCGGTTCTGCTGCCAGCTCCGGTTCCGGCTCAGGCGTAGGAACCTGTTCGGCTTCTGCTTGGGGATCAGTCTCCAAAGCCTCTTCAATCAGGTCAAGCAGTTCCTTGTTGGTAGTAGAACGGGTGATACGCACAGATAGTTTTTCCTGCTCAATAAACTGACGGATCAGCCCTCTGAGTTCTTGTCCCTCTTCGGTCTTATCAGAAAGTCCTTTGTCTTGTAACTCATCGTAGCGATTGAAAAGATCGTCTAACAGCAGACCTGTACCGTTCGAGGCGTTCTCTTTGGCATCCTTGGTGCGTTTGTCAAATGAGAACGAGCTGGTGTCTTCCTTCGGAATCTCGGAGCCTAATGTTTCGATAGCCTCCTGCATATCCCTATCACCCAGAATTGACATGCCGTATTTGGCATCACATTGCTTCAAATACTCAAGGGTAGCTTCGTACTGATAGCGTGAATAACGGTAAATGATTTCAGGAATACGGGTTGCCGCCATCAGTTTAGTTAATTCTTCACCGGTCAACACTTCATTCTCTGATTCGTTGTCAATCTCAATCGAATACTCGGTTTTGGAACCGTTTTTCTTCTTTTCAATCTCTACCGGATAAGCGTTATACACCGATGAGATCGGACATGGAAAGCCCGGAGACTTTGCCAATTTCTTTTGCCACAACTTGAACTTACGTTCGTCAAGTTCTTTAAACTGTGCGTGTGAAAGGGTAAGTAGCTGAAAACCTTTGGCACGTTCGTTCAGGTCAAGGATATACATCACGTGTCCATAGTTAAACTTCAGTCCACCACCAAATGAACCACCGCCAATCTTCTCTGCCAGTTTCTCATCACCCCGGTTCTGGGCCTCGGCAACCGCCAGTTTACGATAGGTGTCAATCAGGTCAACAGTGAATCCCGCATCAGTGGTGCGGGGAACTGTCACATACATGGATGTAACCTTGCCATTACCGGTAGCCGGTTTTTCCAGTTCCATCAACAGTTGACGAACCGGATACTCGTAGCTGCGACGATCATTCGTTCCGTCGCGATTCGGAGCGATAGGCAGGATACGCAGGCGATAAACACCTAACTTATCCATCCTGAAAAACTCAGCCTTGGCAAAAGACTTGTTTTCTTCGAGGGCACGGGTTTGCGCCTCTTCATAACTTTCTTGCGATGCTAAAAACATCTCTTCGACCGACATCATGGGTTGGTCTTTTTCCTCATTGAATTCTTGCATGATTGCAATAGTGTAAAAATTAAACTGCCCGAAGCAATCTAATCAAAACGACAGGCGAGTTCGGTTGCACCGTCCGTCTCAACTAACAATCAGTTTATATTATGGGAGGAAATCGGGGAGAGCTCCCTTGATTCTCTCGGCGACCATGCGCCTCAGTCAGAATAAAACTATCGGCACATTTTCGACCGATGATGTGCAAATGTACAAAACTTACTCGTCACCACAATGACTTTTTTTACTTTTTTGTTTCATTTCCACTCTCATTTTCTGTACTTTATCGCTATTTCTCTGGATATACTGATTGAGCTTTTTCTCACGCATTGCAGTATAAAAAACCGCTCTCTCCGCTGTCAATCTTTTAGGTCGATTACAGCAGATACCTTTTTTTCGATATTCCTCCAAATAGCGGAAAAATTTGGGCTTTTTCAGCGCAGAATCATCCGAAGCCCGACAAACTACTTCGATGGTACGCACCCGAGGTTCAGGATAAGTAGCCTTGGGAGTCATTCGCATAATTATTTCATAGACTGCCGGAACTTCATACTTGAGCATAAAGCCCAATCTTGTCTGCTCGAACTTATACTTTTTCAGTGTCCCCTTTGGTCTTCCGTCCTCTTTTCGACGGGGTGTCGGACTCGGTTTGGGTGGGAGCGTGATTCTCGCCCCCTTGAACTTCTTCGGTTTTGCCATCTTCTTGGGTATTTCTTGATTCTGTTACTATTTCCGGTTTAGTAACCAGAGCATTTGGGATTGCTGTGGCGATATTGCGCCTGCTCTCCACGTCTGATTGAATGTTTACTCTCTTCATATTAGTTGTTATTAAACGAAATAGGTGAAATTAATCTCAGTAGACACATTATACATGCCGCTCTCATATATCTGAACGGTACGTGAATTACCTCGAATGATAAAAGTACAGCCACGATTATACTTCGTATCATCATTCCAGTCCGCAATAGTCGTCCGAAGCCCATACTTGGGAGGTTGTATTTGGTTGGGAATAACAGCCATGACACCACCTTGGTTACTACCGTCACGTTTCGCCGTATTAATGATTCCTTGTATAGAAACCACATTCCCAATTTGGCGCACATAAAATTGTCGTGTGTCGGTTCCACCGCCGGAATTGTTCATCTGCAACCAACCTGTATCAATCAGTTTGGTCTGATACTCCTCGGCATAAGCGGCCCCCAGATTGCGACAAGCCAATTTTTTCGCATCAACATTCGGCAAAGACAAGTCAGAAAGTTTTCCATCTTTGGTCAAATAAGTGTCCGTAACCTCTTTTTTAGAAAATACATCAAACTTCTCACGCATCATCTGTTGCGCCTGAGCGGTGGTTTTACCACTCTTAACCAGATAAGTAATATAATCCTGAAAGAGTTGGTCTAATGCTGCGAACTTGCCATCTGCGGCTGTCTTGGTGTAGACTCCGATATTGGTGGCTACAGAGTCTCTGTCCGATGAGTTATAACCATCCAACAGACGTGGAGCATATTTTTTTAATTCCTTCACTATATCAGAAATCATAGCGTAGCCTTCTACTTGCGATTGTGACACTCCGAAGTTATCAACAAATGCAAAGTTCCCAGTCTTAATACCGTCGAGCTTCTTTTTCAGCGTATCGGTAAATATCACTCCCTGATAGGCACCATCATTGCCGAGCTTCCCGGCCATCATTTCGTCTATCTCCTCAGTTGAATAAACACAAAGATTCTTTCGTGCCTGAATCATACTGGCAAGGTCAGAGAGGTTGGCTGTTTTTGTCAGTTTCAGTTCACCGATGCCTGTCTTCTCCGCATCGATTACACCCCGCACCGCAGCTTGCTTCTCCGCTTTCTTGGCGGCAGCTTGTTCTGGTGACATACCGTTAATCTCATCAGCAGAGAGATTGACCAGTTCTGTCAATTTGCCGTTAATTGTAAGATATTTCTCGTCCGTCTCGTTTTTGGAATAGACAGACAGATTCGTTCGGGCAACCCCTTTATCCAAAAGGTCGTTCAGGTTATTACCAACCCCCGCCTTGTCTTTAAGTGCCTTAACTACATCGTCAGCCGTGACATATCCTTCACCACCGCCACTAATCGAACCGCCCGAAATAGCATCGAGCTTTTTCTTGTAAGTGGAAGTAAAATCTTCGGTGGATAGTTGTTTGCCTGTAACTACCGACACCTTCTTTGCCAATTCATCAGTAAAGCTCTTTTGGGTGACAAATACCGAATAAATATCCGCACCCTTCAATTTGACTTCACCATTCAGATTAATATGCCCTTTAGAAGTAAATACCAGATTGCCGAACAGGTTTTCCAATGTAAAATCATTATTGGTGGTAGAGAGATACCCCAGAGAGGCTATCGATACTCCATCCCGGTCTTGCCACTCAAAGTACGCTGTCAGTTCTGGATCTCCCTTGGCAAACGAGGTGTTTTTCAAAACAGCACTCAGACCATTGCCACAAACTTTGAATGTTCCGTTTACGGTCGTGGTTTTGGTTTTTCCTTCGACAGAGAATAGTGGTACTGAACAACTTTTGCCGTCCCACACATTGAAGTTGCGAAAACGGCTTGTCCCCTGATTAAATCCGACATGGTTGATATTCACAGAGCCATTGTCCGTATCATCCGCTATATTAATGAGATGTGTTTGGTAGATGTACACAGAGCCGACGCGACTCGTCTTGAGGTTGATATGATTACAGATAAACCCGCTTTCACTCAGCTTGGCAATTTCAGTCACACCTTTCATAAACAGGAAAGAGCCATCTGTATCTATTACCACCTCAGCGGTTAACAACTCACCCAGATAAGCCCCCAGTGTTGTGGCTCCCGACTCTTTGATTCGACCACGCAAGCTACGCCCGTCAGCGGATTGAACCGATACATCCTTGGATGATTTTAGACCTTTCTCGACTAACACTTCCCCCGCAAAGGTTACGTCTTTTTTGACCCGCTGCCGTTGCGATGGAGAATCCAACAGTAGCGCATAACGCCCGAAAAATTTATCAATCAGACGGGGCGCAAATTCTTTGGTAATCTCCAAAAAGACAGGGGGAAATCCCGTTACAGGATCTGTAATCTGCGGAACAGTAGTCCCTCCTGTACATAGATAACATGAGCGGCCTCGTTTATTAACCTCATTGGCATAAACGACAGACTCATTACTATTCTTCTCGTAGATAAAGTATGGAAATGCAGCGTTTTTAGCTCCCTCAAAATAGCGAACCTTTCCACCCAGCCAGACATAACCTGGAGCTATAACAGTTCCTTCGATCTGACAGCCGGAAACAATAAATGCCGGACACTCGCCAAAAATGGCGGTCATGCTCAGAGCAAGTTCCTGCAAATTCAATATGTCATCGGAGTAGGTATAACGCCCTCCGGTCTCTGCGATGTATTCTTTCATAAATGTATGTTGTTAGTAGGCTTAATCTCTTCTCCTTCAATTTTAATCAGATAGGTTTTACCTGCAACCTTATAGGTGTTTACCCCAAAAGAGAGCATATAGACAAACTCTTTCGTGGAAATGGTAATCGTGGGGACATTCACGATAAAACTCACTTTGTTTATGGCTCGTTCCTCAGCAATCTGATAAAACTCGCGCGGCTCTTCCAACGGGTTGGCGGTCGCTACATGTTCGTTTTCCTTCCAGACAGTAAATGGTCGGCTGTTAACGGCATTCTCCCGATAAATATCCACACCGAGTGGAGTGCTTTCGGTAATGATAATTCGATCTGTTGAATCGGCAAAATACCTGCTGAATTTATAATTGAGAAACCACTCGAAGTACATTACCTGTGAAGTCATCCGGGCTTCGATATGTTTCTCACGGGCAAAGCCCATGAACCAGTCGTTCAGCACCCGAAGCGGCCATACCCAGCTTTGCAGTAATAGAATGTACCGCCGTCCACTCAGATAATAGGGCACTAAGCGGTTGATGAGTTTGTCTGTAGGTAGTTTATATCTCATTGCCTGCATCGAGTATTAATTTGATAGCCTGACGAAAGTTCGGAATCTCTTTTTCTTCGCCGCTGCCACCGGATTGTTTCAAGTAACCGGATGAAGTATGCGTCATTCGGCCCACTTTGCGGGTAGGTGTGATATGTCCGTCCGAATCATAGGGGGCAATAAAAATTCCCTGTGTAGGGATCGTGTCCGTATCGATGTGTACATCCGTCACGTGCTCCGCTCCACGGATCGCAGCGATAATGTCTGATACATAGATGGTAGAGTCAAACTTGATGTTCATCATATACTCGTTCAACTTCTCCTCAATGCGGTCGTACACCTCAGATTCCATCACTGCACCGTCATGGTAAACCGATACTCTGGGTATCAGTACATCGCCCTCCTGACTGGCTATTTCGATTCTCGTTCCGGCAAACTTTATCTTGTTGATATATGCCTGTATCATTATCAACTCTTCCTGTGGAATACTTTTTAGCTTGCCCTTTTCTCCGGTTGCCACCTTTAATATCAGCTTATTATCCAAATTCACATCACTGGAACTTTCCATGTACGAAGCCTGAGTAATAATCTGTTTGGTTTCGTCTATATCTGCATAACCAAACGCCAAGCCATCTTCCCTGACCATCAGTTCATCACCCTTTTGATACTGCATAAGGGCATTGATATAGTAAGTAGGCGTACCGTTTATCCGATTGTTGATTACATTTGAAATGTCAATGGCAAAGACATCCAGTATGCTTTCAAAGCTAAATACTACCGCAGCGAAAGTCCAGGTAATACCGTTTAGAACAGACAGCTTTGAGTCACTGTCAAACTCTGATAGCTCAAGGCGTTTATTGCGTTCCTTGATAGCCTTCTCGTATATTTGTTTAATGGTTCTGCTCATATTTATAAGTCGTTTCATTAATGATAAATTCCCATATACCACCTTCGTTCCATGCAGGCTCGTGGGTCAGTACCCAGACGGCTTCCATACCCGAAGTGATGCGATAGTGACTGTTGCTGTCTCTGGTCGGTTCTCGATATTCTCCCGATGGTCGGGCCGTCATCACCACCTTACAATTACGACGGTTATCATGCTGCCGGACTAATCCAATCAGGTAGGCATCTATGGTAGGCTGGCGATAGATGGTTTGCGTCAGTGAGAGTGACATCAGGTTTTTCAACTCCAAGAGTGGGGTCAGGTCGTTTGTTTTCAATCCATCGAGCGACACACCAAAGGCAGTTTCCAGCATCGGTAGAGAATCAATTGACAGAGTAGCGTTATTCAATACAAAGCGTTCAATCGGAATGGATTTTAATATATACAGTTCAATTGGTCGCAATCCGCTAATATCAAGCTGATTGATATGCCCTTGCATATACATTGAAACGTGTCGTTTATTCCCGATAGTAGAATCGAACAAATGACTAAATACAGTTATCTTATCCGACAACGTGATGGTTTGAACCTCGGAGTTATCCCCCCAATCCAGTTCGATTTTTCCATTACCTGAAACCGAAAACTCGACTCCAACCTCTTTAGCGGATGTATAGATCTCTACCGTTTTAGGTAGCGAAAACACCTTCGGATAGACATGCTGCTCTCCGGATGCCGGAGTGATACCGTGCATCTTGTAATAAGCGGTCACCTCCTTGTTAATCTGATAATCATCTGAATAGATAAGCTCGTCTCCGGCTTTCAAGTCCGTATCAAACGATACCGATTCATTGTTCACCAACAAATCGGTAACGCCTTCCACAGCTCCATAGATATGCAGGGCTACATCATAGATGTTTTGCCCTTGTATGACAATGTATTTACCCATTTTTCTCTTTGACCTCCAGTAAAAGTTCTCCCGTTTCAGAATTCATATAAGCGTTTACCACAATCATATTGTCCGCTTCAAACTCTTTTTGCAGCTTGGCGGCCAGTCCGCTATTCTCAAAATTACCATGCAAAAAATCGATCAATCCGACACCCGTAAGTGGATGCTGGTAGAGTGTTCCGGCTGTGGCTTTGAGCAGGAAGTTTTGATTCTGGGGCAACGAAGCTTGGATAAGCAGATCGGTCTCATGGCCACTGTAAATCTGAAACACTCCCTCCTTGAGCGTGAAATTATAGACCTCTTCGCTGCCGAGTGTCCGGTACTGGGCAACCCGAATCATATTGTTATCGGGCAACACCACACGATACCACGGTCGATTGGTCGTTTGATTGAGAATATATTCCGGCTGTGAGTTCTCTACATCCATCCGCAATCGCACCTGTAACTCTTTGTTCAGTGGCTTATAGGGCAAACGGATATGGACTTGAAACCCATCTTTGACCCGTTTTTCAAAGCCTTTGGGAATCAGAATCTCGCCATAGCAGAAATTATCGTTATCCAACCCATCGACGCGCCCCAGCAATACAAAATCGTAGTAGCTTTTGCCAACAATATTCTCCGCTGTTTCCAGCTCTCCAAAATTCGTATCTATCTGTATATCTTGTCTTGCCATAGTTGCGTAATAAAAAACCGCCCACCTTTTTTGAAAGTGAACGGCAACATTCACTCTCTTGCAGAATAGAGTGAACCGGGCAGAATAGTTTAATTTACGGCTATTGAATCATATATCTTAGAAATGGAAATCCACATGTCATCCGGAAACTGTTCATCCGATACTTTCTCACAAATCATCTTAAGATATTCCATCTCATCGGTGGAAAAATCGACATGAAGGGGCGTTTCTTTCTCGATGTCCCATTCAATGCGTTTGGTTTCTTCGTTCTCACGCAGATTGACTTCATCTCGTTCAGTATCACTGATCTCAATCTTTTTCAGAATCTCCTTTTTTAGGTTGAACTGCTTGAAGTTTCCCTCTTTGGGGAGAAATGCCGGAATGTACAACCGGTCTTTAATTGATAGTTCCATATACTTTTTGATTTAGTTTACTTAGGTAGTATAGCCCTTATCTGTCGGCATAGTTTTCAGGTTGCTGCATTTCCCCTGCATTTTCCTTGATTTTTTCGACAAATCGCTCGAAGTCAAGGAAGAATAAAGAAACTTTCGCCTGACCATTCAGATTGCAGAACACGTTTCCATTTTCAAAAGTGATATACCCCGCATTATACTTTTCCACTCCGTCAAGCATTGTTGCCTGAACATTGGCATTGATACGGGTTAATACATCGTTGACCGTTACATATTCTATGAGGTAACTGGCATTGGCGGTAGTCTCTTCCGCTGTTTTTGTTAGGACTGTGCTTGTAATATTCATAATTTGCTTTTATTTCATGTAGAATAGAATAATCCAAAGACAAAAGTTTATCAGTTTTAAGACCAATCGGCTGTACTAAACACCTGAAAACAAAACGACCCTTCATTGGCACTGGAATCATCTTGTGTTTGGACATAGAAATAAGAACTATATATACCCATTATGGTAGCGTAAATGGGTGTACCGGTATAATATCCGGTCATCTGAACAAAGTAGTTACTATTTAACCCCCAAGGCAGATAAACCGTATAACGTCCTGTTCCGGTTCGACTGATCGACATTCTGGTGCCATCAAAAGTTTTCTGCTTAAGAGAAACGCTGGTGCCCGAAACCGTGGCGATACCTGATGCCAGACACTGCAAATAACTTCCATACTTACCACTGCACATTACATCACGCCTGTTGATTACAATCCAGCCAAAGAAAGTTGCATTATCTCCATAGCCTAATAATTCAACCATTTCCCGTGAAAAAGTGATGGAAGTCTTCTGTATGCCATCCTCAAAAAAATATTTTCCCGATGGGGCATAGATCGTCATATATCCTACCGTGGTATTACCTCCCCATTTATAATTCACCAGTGTAACCCTACGTCCACTCTGTTCCAAAGACCACGGCAAAGAGATATTTTCATCCCAGGAACCACGAATGGCTACAATGTTGTCGTAGTTATTAAAGTTTTCCTGTGTTGCTGTATCACCGCCAATCCAAATCGAAGAGTCGTTTAATACGAACTTATTTCGCACGCTACCCTGAATACGGACATTATTGAATACAGCACCTTTAGCTGTTACATTCCCCTTTGTGTCCCATGATATGTTTCCATTGGCCAGTTGTCCGGAACCATCATTATTTAGCCGCCAGCGGCTACCATTGATTATAGAACCGTCCGAGGAAAGTGCCACGCTATTTTTGTAAATTTGATAAGAGTTGATATACCACCCTCCGATTGTTCCTTTATCAAAGGTGCAGCTAAGGCCATTGATATACCCCGCATTGATAATATTAGCTTTAATGCTGGCAGCATCTAATTTGGATGAGTTGATGCTCCCGACAGCAATACGATCCGCACTGATAGTACCGGCAGTAATCTGGTTGGCACTCAATGTCCCTGTGTAGATACCATTGGAATCTATCGTAGTCGTATACTTCTCTGTGGAAGTTACATCAAACACGGTTGCATAAGCCACATACCATGTTAGTGTTGCAGATCCTTCGATATAGAAGAAGTTAGTACTGGAGAAGTTTCCCGTTCCACAAACTACTTTATACACATACTCACACCAGTCTCCCGTACCTGCATTTGAAGTAAGCCATTTACTCCAACCTCCATCACCGATAGCATTGGAAGCCCACTGAATTGTTCGTCCAGTAGGGATTTTGGCAATGATTCGGGTAATGAAAATTTTACGATAGGAACAAGCATGACCAAAATGAAAGCCACCGCATCCGGGAGATGCACTACCCGTATTGACAATCCTCAGCAGGTACTTGCTGTCATTGGGGGCTGTACTGTCATAGGCACGGGTAACAGCCACTGTTCCATTGCCTAAATTATTGTAGACATTTGTACTGTTATTACCATCAAAGAATGTCGGATCGCGGAACAGCATCTTTCCGTAAGCCATTGCAGATGCCAATTCTTTTGCGGCATTGGCTTTGTTTGTTGCATCTGTGGCCGCACTACTAATGGCTTCTGCTTTCTTGGTATCAGCATAGCTCTTGGCAGAGTTTAGGGCATTGGTGGCGGCATTTGTCCAATTCAAGGAAACGGAAGAGCCGAACGTAACGTTTCCGGCTGCATCCCAAACGATATTGCCATTTGCCAATCGTCCGGAACCATCGTTATTTAATCTCCATTTCGTCCCGTTGTAAACACTGCCATCTGAACCCAGATAAACACTATTTTTCCAAATATTCGCATTGTCGAAAGCCCAACCCGCAATACGGTTATACACCTCCTTACTACCGGAACGGGAGTAGTTGGTTGATAGACAAAAGTATTCAGTATTGTCCCAGGCCATCATTTGAATGCCCATAAATCCTGTTTTAACCGTATTGCCGGTAGCTGCTATCTGACCAATCACAATGTGCCCTGCGTTCGATGACTGATGCCATAATAAAGAAATACCCACAGGCTTATATGCCCCAGTGTACCAATATCCGCTACCATTTGCAGCGGTTCTTATTTGCACCGGCATAGTACCTACGCCTCCTATACCTCCCGTTGATATATGGTCGCTTCCAATTGTAAAGCCGCCAATAGTTCCTTTGGTAAAAGTGCAACTAAGTCCATTTATGTAACCAACATTGATGATATTGGCTCTGATACTATCAGCATCCAGTTTAGTCGCATTGATACTACCGGCAGCAATACGGTCGGCACTCAATACTCCGGTTGTGATGCTTGAAGCATTGATAACGACCGCATTGACTTGATTGGCAGTCAGCGTTCCCGTATAGATGCCTGTCGAACTGATATAGGTTAGCGGATGAGCGGATAAAGTGGAATCATTGCCTTGTGCCAGACCGATAAATCTACGCCTGCGAATCTCTTCCTCAACAGCAACAGTCAAGGTACGAGGAGCAGGAGCATTCACGGTTGTACTGCCACTTTGAAACATCAAATCGGAATTGTAGGCTATTTGCGGACTTGCGGGTATAGGAGACGGGCTGAATTCCGAACTGACCAAAGGCAAATCTGAATAGAGATGATACTTGGCTCCGGTCGCACCACCGCCACGTAAAAAGATGGCGAACATACAACTGTTTCCACAATGCAATGCACCGGCAAACATTCGGCAATAGGTTTCCGACAACTCGTAAATATCCCACGAGTACTCAATTCCTCCCCATCCACCAAAATTAGTTTTCAGATGCAATACAATACCTCCTTTATGAGTGGCTGTATTCCATGAGTCAGGTGCTTGCTCGCTGTATGTTCTTCGTACTACGATTTCTCGTTTAAAGTTCTGGTCACCACCTTTGATAATGACAGGATAATAGGTATTGGCATCTCCGTTAATCACGATGGACTGGTAATACGGATAGCCGAAGTTTGCCTTTTGAGCGTTTGCAATGTCGTTTTTCCATTGCAATGATACGGATGCTCCAAATGTGACATTTCCGATGGCATCCCAAGCGATATTACCACTGGCAACCTGTCCCGAACCATCATTGTTCAACTTCCATTTTGTACCGTTGGTAATCGAACCGTCAGCACCGAGATAAACACTATTCTTGTAAATTTGTGTGCCATTGATAGTCCAACCGGCAATGCGATTTACATATCCCAACTGTACAACCGTGTTTCCTGCTGTATCTGTGGCGAAAAGCCCAAAATCGGTATTGCTATTGTGGTATATTTGTACTCGATTTCCACTGGTCGGACTCGATGATGCCCCATAAACAGCAATACGGTTGTTTGCCTTATCCAAAATAATTTGACCGCCGGAGATAGATGTGGAATTAATAGTCCAGCCACCGATAGTTCCTTTATTTACAGTAAGGGTAAGGGCATTGATATTTCCAGCGGTAATCAGAGTAGCTTTTAACGCATCGACATTCAGCCGGGCGGTGTCAATCGTCCCTGCGGTGATTTGACTGGCATTAAGTGTTCCGGTATAAATACCATTCCCATTGATAAACGTGTTACGCTGGCCATTAATAGAAATTCCTTGCGGAACGCCATTTATTACAATTGTAGATAGTTCCGCGTAAGGTTCGGATGCGCCCAAACCATACATGGAAAAGAGTCCGTTGTTTTTCCCGATTCCCGGAATACCGATAAAAGCAAAAGGGATGCGTTCGTCGGTAACTATCCTGTCACTTCCACCACAACGTTGAATCGCTGTATTCAGTGTTGCGTTTATACGGATGGCATCATAGGAAGTCAAAATGACAATTTTATCGTTGCCCAGTGCATTAAGTGCTGTTGCCAATGTATCACAGTTCGCTTCACTGCCATAAACATCATAGTTCACAGTAGAATTCGCAACCAATGTATCACGGGCAATAACAATCAATGTTAGCCCTCTGGCACTGGTCTCATTAACCGTCGTACCATTCAGCACCACTTTACGGGAAGCAGCATGACTGAACCCTGTACCCCGTACATACAATTTTCCACTGTTGGCAGCATTAGCCGCCGCATTGGTCCATAATAGAGAAACGGAAGAGGAGAATGTAATATTTCCCGCAGTATCCCATGTAATATGACTACCCGCTATCGCTCCGGCTCCTGTTGCATCCAACCGCCATTTCAATCCTCGGATTCCGTTTGAGCCAATGGTAATAGAACCGGAAGCTGCCGTCAGTCCTCCTGATGTGTTGTTTTTCGTTCCTCGAAAAATGGAATCCGCATCCAGCGACCAACCGCCAATTTTCCCTTTGGTTACATTCAAAGTCAAAGCCTCTATGTTCCCTGCTGTAATCAACGTTGCCTTAAGTGCATCAACGTTGATTCGGGCAGCATCAATAGTACCTGCCGTTATTTGAGAGGCATTAATCTTGACCACATTCACCGTATTTGCAGACAACGTACCTGTAAATATTCCACTCGCATCAATATAGGTAGCCCCAACCCATGCTAAAGCAACCGCAGAACCAAACTCCACCTTTCCGGTTGCGGCATTGTACTTGATAAACTCGTTGCCATTACCTAACTGAACATTGCCAGTCGCATTAATTTCAAAGGTCTTCTTTCCGTTGTTGAAACCATAGATACCGTTTACCGTCTCTTTGGCTATCGTTCCTGCTGCATTTTGGGTGCTAAGTACAAACTTACCGATTGCCATACCGGTAAGAGTACCGTTCGCATTCTTCGTTCCTGCAAATATCTTGGGGGTTATCACGCTTTGTGCATCGATCACAGTCTTTCCGCTGTTCCAATCCGCTACCCAATCAAGCTGGTTACTGTCGGTACCGGGTGTTCCCGGAGCACCCGACTTTACTTTGTACCAACCAAAAGAAGCGTTGAGCGTTTGTCCGTTTATAATAACAGGAATGCTAATCGTTCCGGTGTCGGCAAGTGTCGTATTGCTTCCAGAGATGGTAAAGGAAACGGTTTTAGTGCTCTGGTTAACCGTGATGGAATAAAATCCGGTAGGTGTAGCAATGGCTCCAATGCTAAAGTCTGTGACCGGAGCTTCACCACATCGGACAGACAGGACAGAATGAACAGTAAGTGTACTGAGAACCTTTCCAGTATGGTCACACGAAATGGCAGCCTTATCAATGGATTGATAAACTGCATAGGTGTCGGTAACTATCCGGATGGTTATTTGTCCTCTCGCTACTACCGCCATTACTTGCTGATTTCAACAGTAAATGTAGCCGCAACAGAAACCTCGTCACGGGTAACAGTCAATGAGCGACCCGTCTTGACTCCGGCGGTTCCCCAAGCGGTATCTTGTACACCAAGTTTATTAAACTTACGCCAGGTACAAGTAGCCCCCGTAAAGAATGAATCAGGCAGTAGAGCTCCATTTTGCCAACAATTAACGGTCAAATTCGTTGAAGTCAAACCGCTTGTCAGTGTCGTACCTGCCGGGGCGATGATTTCTACCTGATACGGGTCGGACATGTCGGCAAACGAAAGAATATCACTTACGGTCGTATTGTAAGTGCCGGATGCCGCGTCCGTGTCTTTGATTTCACACTTGAACGATTCGAAGTTCAATACTGCCGCTTCCGGTATGGCTATCTCATTGGTAGTAAATCCAGTAATGCCACCAGCATTTGCTGAGGTTATTTCTGTCCATGCGCCACTACCTAATTTGTACCATTTATAAGTCACGTTAGTATTGTCAATAACCGACCCTCTCCACATATCACAGTGTGCTTTAAGAGTCGTTATATCACCGTTCTTGAACACCGTTCCGTTGGGAGCATAAGCGATTGCACAGATGAGTTGTCCGGCATTGGTCGTTTTGGTGTAAGTAATATTTGCTTTCGCCTTGGTTTCTGCGGTCGTGTCAGGGTCTACATAGATCACCTCACACTCCACCTGCAACTGACCCACCGAAGTCATGTTGTTTTTAATAGTCAGCGCATAAGGAGCTATCGTGGCTGCTGTAGCCCCAAAAGTAGCGATTGTCGTTGAACCGTTTATCTTCCAAACCGGAACACCTTTAAGTCTTGAAACCTGATTGGTACCCACTCCCGTAACATACACCTCCGGGGTAATAACCAAAAAGGGCGATGCCGTCCAGTTGGGAACATAGCTTGAGTTTTCTTTGTTGAAAATCTGGGTAGTTGCTACATTACTGCCCAGATATAGGTTGATGGATTTGCCATCGTTAAGATCCACAATGGTAATCTGACCTCTCGATATTACTGCCATATTTCTAAAGTTTTAATTGATAGTCACTTCACAAGTGAACATCGCCCTGCGGAAAATATCTTCATCCGAAATCGTCAGATGGCGACCGATGCCGGTGTGCTGTTCATTCCAAACGGCATCGCCATCCGCATTGAGTGATGTTCTCTTCCAGCAGAATAGGTTATCGGGAATGGTTTCGGTTATTTCTTTTGCTCCTTTATAGACATTGGCTGTTAATGTCGTTGAGATATTCCCATTGATAAAATGATTGCCGTCACTGGTAAATATCTGCACAGAGTAGGCATCCTCTCCGTCATAAAGTTCCACGATGGAGATTTGTCCCCGTGCTATCAGGTTCAACCCTTGATAAATTTCACAGACAAGAGCTCCACGAGTGTCAATGTCTGTTTTAGGAACTTGGATCTGTTTTCCCTGATAATTGTGAATAACTTGTATGCCTTCCGGGTCAAAGAGTTTCCAGCTATAATGGAATCCCGTTCCGGTGGTATCTGTTTCCTTGCCGGAGCGATAAACCAGTGCTTTAGCTTCAATATCATTCTCTCCGTTCTTAATCACAAACCCTTTCGTTCCGACAATATCCACCACAAAGGGGTCAGTCATATCGGTAAAGGTGATAGTATCAAACACGATCTGCCCGGCATAACTGTTACCGATGGTCGTATCCGTGTCCTTGATGGCACACTTAAAGGTCTCAAAATTACGCACGGCATTGGGCGTTATAGTAATCTCATAGGTTCTCCATCCGGCAATAACACCCTGTGGGTAAGTCTCACTAAGAACCGCCCAACCGGGGCCAAGTTGAGCGTCATATAGAGGGGTTGTAACAATAGAGTTAGTTACATAATCCCGTGTTAAGGGGGTGGTTAGGGTAACTGTCTTTGTCAGTTCATCTATCGATTGGATAATATGCTTGTTTGCACCAATCAAATACAATACGCCTCCCGGCACCATATTGGCAACCGAGCGTAAACTGATTGTATAGGAGCCCTTGCTGACAGGAGCCGCCATTTGAACGTTGGCAAACACAGACTCATCACGCACACCCCAACGATACTCTGCATTAGTGCTGTCTATCTGTGCTCCTCGCCACAGGTCGCATCGTGCCGTTAAGTTTTTCGATTCTCCATTTTTGAAGATATTGCCGTCCGGCGCATAAGCCAACGCCATCACCCTTGCACCCGGATTGGTTAGCTGTGAGAATTGGATGTCGGCAGCAATAGTAGTCTCATTACCACTACTGTCGATCCAAATGGCTTGAAAACCATACCGCATATAGGGAGCGTGTTGGCCGATGTGATTAGCTTTAATGGTTAAGTTGTATTTAGCTGTCGTATCACCAATCCAGCAACTGTCTGTTCCCGATATGATTTGTTTCCCGTTTTTATTCCACGACGCAGAGCCCAACTTAATGCCGGGACGCTGTGTCGCCGGATCAGCGAGCTGACCAATCAAGTCACTGTCTCCATAGTTGCTAATAAAAAGTGAAGGGGTCAATATCAGGTTTGTATGAGCCCAGTTTGGCATCCATGTGCGAGTTTCTTTATCATATATCTGTGTGGTGGATAAATTCGATGAAACAAACGCACGAATATTTGATGGTTTGGCTTGGGACAGTATCTGGTCTTTGGCCTCATCGTCCAGTTCTCCCCAACGAATAGTGATATCTGTCAGTTCAATATCGTCCAGTGTCCATTTGAATTTCCCTCCGGCAAAATACCCCGTACCATCCGGCTTGATGATAAATGAACCGTTGCGGGAGCTGATAGAGCCATCCTCGTTCAACCTTAATAGCGGATTTTGAATGGTACCACCTATACCGCCTTTGTTGAACCACGCTCCATAGTCCTCTACATAGGACAAATGTTCATCGGTGGGTTGGTATTGTGAAGCGTTATTGCCACTTTCGAGTTGGGGAGCGGTCAAGAGCAGATTTGTAAGAGATGTTTTGAATCGGATATACATTGCCTCTTGCCGGGAGTCTTGAACGACAAATGAGACCTTATAACGCCGCCACTCTCCTGCAATATCTATTTCAACATCTTGGATATAGTGCTCGTCTTGATAGAAAGCAATCCTTCCTTCCGTTCCCTTTACCCATATCGAAAAGGTATATCGTTTACCGATACGTTCCATGCGCCAGGCAGAGGATTGTACACATAGTTCTGTATCTCCACCCGTACAAACGACATCGCCAATTCCTGCCGGAGCAACCTCTTGCACAACTATTCCCCCAGAGAACTGTGCGCCAATTGAATTAGCAATCACGTTCTTGTGAATCTTACCCACATAAAAAGTAGAGGCGAATCCGTTTTCATCACCTGCTGTTAATGTTCCTGCAATGTTCACATTGCGGGTAGCGTATAGGTTTTGAAAGTAAGCCCCATAGCCCTCCAATAAGCCGAACACCGGGTCAATGATCCCTGTAATCTTGCCGATACGTGCTTTGGTCGAATCTGCGAAGGTGGCGATTCTCGACAATCGAACAATATTCAAATCTGAAATCTCGCACCAGTCATCACCAGTTAGCTCCGGAGCAATGGTTAGTTGACGGGGATATTGCCCAGGATAATCAATCGTGATAAGGGATAGCTTGTATTGCCAGTCGGTTGAGATATCCACCATGTCTGTGCCATCCTCTTCACTGCCGTCGGTATAACCAAAAGCGAGGGGCACATCTGCCTGAGCTTTCGATGCTCTGACTTTGTAAGCAATGACCATTCGTTCGGGATTTCTAACCGTGCCGTTGACAGGGAATTTAAACGATTTCCCGGCTGTGATGCGTTTAGGCTTTTCTTGAAGGTACAGTGAATGCTCAGTCGCCATACCGTCAATTACATCCATATAAGGCGATTCCGAATCGGATGCGGTCAGGTAAAGCGCACCACTTCGATTGCTATTGAAAAGATTGGTAACACGTACAAAGTCGAGTAGTTCTCCCTGCTGAGGTTCATCGCCCTCAACTAACGCTCCGATAAAATAGGGGGACTCTTTCTCCCTGACAATATCGCTACCCGTTTCAAGTACAATCATCAACGAATAAATCAGGTTGGGATTGTCGAAGTACTGACGGCGTACCACATCACCAACTTGTAATCCCTGAGTCTTTTTTGATTCGGGGTCAATGAGTATTTTGTATTTTGAGTAACTGTATAATGCCATTCTCTAAGTTGTTCTATATAGAGAATAGCAAGAAATTGATGATATGGTTTATCTTTAGAGCAAGATGTAATGTCTCTATGTACCAATACGAATAACGGATGAAAATAGATTTTAAGATTATTGCGATTATTCTTTTTAAAGATTGTATTTGTACTTTCCACTAAAAAAAATGAATGCCAAAGAATTGCTGACACACTGCTGTCAGTTGACCGATGTAATTTTGCATCGTGATTACAAGACAAGTATAAACTTTAAAAATCAAAAAAATGAAACTTACACCCCACTTTACATTTGACGGTCAAAGCGAAGAGGCACTAAAATTTTACAGCGTAGCACTAAATGGTGAAATTATCAGCCTAATCCGTTTTTCGGATATGGAAAACAGTTGTTGCAGCTCGGAAAAATTAAAACCTGAAGACCAAAAGCGAATATTGAATGGTTGTCTGCAATTCGGTGAAAACACCATTTATTGCTGCGACCAAATGCCGGGTCAGACACCAACTCAAGGAAATAACGTAATGATGGATATCACCCTGTTGGATAAAGCGGAGATACAACGAGTATTTGAGACCCTGTCTGAGAGTGGTAATGTTATTATGCCTTTGGCTCCTGCGGCGTGGACTCCTCTCTACGGAATGGTTATCGACCGCTACGGAATCTATTGGAACATTATGCAAAAGTAATTGAATCAAAAGAGTATGAGAGCCTATGTACTTTCATACTCTTTTATTACCTTTGTATTGTTGTTAATGTGATATGAATGAATAAAATAGAGAGACTTTCCGGCATATTGATCAAGTTACAGAGCCGTAAGTTCATCACTGCGTCTCGGATTGCCGATGAGTACGGTGTAAGTTTGAGGACTATCTATCGGGATTTGCGTATTCTCGAACAGTCCGGCGTTCCCATTACTGCCATTCCCAATGTAGGTTATTCCCTTGTTGACGGATACCGGCTTCCTCCGTTGATGTTTACAGAGGATGAGGCGTTTTCGTTTCTTATGGCTGAACGTCTGCTCAGTGAACAGTCGGATGAGAGTACCTATCTTATCTATAAATCGGGAATGGATAAAATACGCACAGCACTGAGGGTTGCCGAACGCGATGCGTTGGAGAACTTTGAGGAGAATGTCGGTGTATTAAAACATACGGACGCGATTGTCTACAAAGGGTGTTCACATATTCTATCTCCGTTGTTACAGAGTATTCGCAATAGAAAGAGTGTATTGATGGATTACCGGGCTGGATATACCAAAGAGAAATCATCTCGCCGTGTAGAACCTGTGGGGCTCTATTTTATGAACAATCAATGGTATCTATTGGCATGGTGTTGTCTGAGAGATGATTATCGCACGTTCAAACTCACCCGTATCATTTCGGTATCGCAGACCGAAGAGCCTTATACACACAAACACCCATCGCTCAAATCACTGCTTGGAAAAATGTATGCCGAGGATATCGTGTACAAAGTAACTATCAAAATA
Organism: Bacteroides graminisolvens DSM 19988 = JCM 15093; assembly: GCF_000428125.1. Classification (GTDB taxonomy): domain Bacteria; phylum Bacteroidota; class Bacteroidia; order Bacteroidales; family Bacteroidaceae; genus Bacteroides; species Bacteroides graminisolvens. The sequence continues at coordinate 18,943 of NZ_ATZI01000007.1, read as the reverse complement.
GAAAAAGAAGCTATGTATCTCGCCAGAGGGAATCGTTACCATAGACTTGTAGAAGAGACCGAGTACGACGATTATGCGATTTGCCATTATCACACCTTTTCTCTCGAACTTTTTGCACGGTGGTATCTTTCATTTGCGGACAAAGGACAAATAATCGAACCAGTAGAATTGAAAGATATTGTCAAAAAACTGATAGATAGTATAACTTCTTATGGTTTTTAAAATAACTATTTTCAGTTGACTATTCATTAGGATATGTCTATCAGCTAACTTTCACGACGCTGTCGCCACTGCAACTATCGCTCACCCAGAGTGAACCATTGGTGGCACTGTTTTTCTGTACTTCCAACTCGTAAATCCGCATCTTCTTGCGAATGGTCAATTCATCGAAAGTAGCAGCGCTACTACCTGTTGTCAGATTCTTTAATACAGCCCACCCATAACCAGCGAAACCGGATGAAAATCGTTCCGAACCCAAGCTGTCAATAAAGTAGGCGTTTCCGAAATGCTTTATGCCATCTGTCGCAGACATCAGGTAATGCTCGCTGGAAAAGTATAGGTGCTTATCGGTTAGTCTGGTGAATGAACCGTCGATGCCGAGGTGTTTTTTGGATTCTACCGGTTTGTCAAAAGTGATAAAATCACTATTCGTGTCGATGTACAAGGAGATGGAGCCGGATTCCGGCAATTGATAGACCGAAGAGGATTCCCTAAAACCCATCGTTGCCTGATGAGACTGCTTGCTGAAGATAAGCTCCCTGCGATTTCCGCTTAGACTCACACCATCTGCAAAAGCAAATCGTAACTTTTTATGCAGAATTACTCCTTCGTCCCCATCACTCACCCGATAAGTGGAAAGTAGATCCGCACCGTAGTTATGGGCAACCCTCAGCGAGTCGGGGAAGTAAGCACCACCATATTTGGTAATAAGCATATTATCCCCATCAATATCCCATAGACCGGCAAAGAGTTTTATCTTCTGTGTACGTTCGCTTCCCAGGAGCAAGTTGCCATAGTCACATGACAAAGCAACATCGGTTTCATTTGCCCGAATCAATACGGGAGAGCTACCAATCTTCACTCCACAGTTGGTGGCAATGTTCAAGAAACCTTCCAATAGAGCACCATCGGCTACAACTGAAAGAATCTCTTTACCGGCAAAGCCCAGTTTTACCCCATAGATGGCAGAGAGCTCATCAGATAGAGTGGTCTTACCCTTAACCTTCAACTCACCCTCAACCGCAGCATCTTTCATCGACCAGCGAACGGTTGAGAGATTGGCATTACCGGCATGATATACCTCTTTGCCCTGAACATAAACAGCCGTACCTGAAATAACAACGCCTTTTGCTTTACTCTCTCCGAAAACCATCTCACCCCGACTAAGCAGAGTCGATGAGCCAAAAGACAACAACGAGTTTTCAAGGTAAGCTGTTCCGTCAGATGGCGTATATCTCAATAACTGTTTGCCACCGATATAAAGGTTACTGCCACCGATACGAATATCACCATAAACTTGTAAGCCATAAACAGGCGTTACACCGTCATCGGCAATCTCACGATAAGTTTCCAGTAGCCGTACATTTCCCATCCCTGCCTCAAAACCATAGTTAGCCCGGAGGGTTCCGGTCATGTCGCCGCCTGTCTTTTTCAGATAGCCAAGCAGTACACCGCCATCTGTACCATCACCTTCTCCGGCGACAGCTCCCGCTATCGCTTCGGCAAATCCGTAAGCGGTATTACGAAGACGAAGTGATGTATTGTCCCCCTCTTCAATGCCGTATGGGTTTTCAGGACTTTTCTTATCCTGAGCATTAAAGAAATTATGGTATAGCTGGCTATATATAGCATAGCACAGACTATTTGGGTCTAAGTTCCCGATGTCTGGAAGTAGTGCGATACTCATTTCGTGTAGGCGGTTTTAGACAGAAACTTCTGGATTTTAGAAGCAAGTGAAGGAAAGTTCGGGCAGTTGATGGCCGGCATGGTTCCCATCAGTGTGGGAGTCATAATCTTACTGCACTCAGTGATAAATTCGAGCATTAACTGTGCAAGCTCATTTCCAAGGACCAGCGGTTCGGTTGCTTGCTCATCCCCGATAGTTACTTTGTTGTCCGCCACTACTACCGTAGTACTGTTTACCTTTTGCTCTATCTTATCTGCCAACTGATTAACCTGGGATTTATCAACCTTTTGAGCAATGGATTCCGGTGTTACTGTGATTTCTGCCTGTTTGTCGTTCTTATTCTTGGCTATGGTCTTAATCTCCTCCACCGTGTACTTGGTCGAAGTTTCATTGCCTGTCTTCTCTAACTCATCGTAGTCGGGTGAGTCGTTGCTTTGGGGATCTAACTCCTCGGTTTCGGCCACGCCGACAACCGTCTCCTTGTGAGAAAGCAGTTGGATAAAATCGGCATGAGAGAAATTCAGCACATAGGCATATTTTGTAGCGGCATCGGTTACAATGGTTACATCCGAAAAAAGCGTTGGAATAATCAAAAAACCACCGGAGTTATCTTTCACCCCGGCGAGCAATACGCCCTGATGGGTGATCGGTTCGCTACTAGCAGTTTCATCCGGAAACTCCCTCACGTCAATCGTGCCACACAGTTCTCCATCTTCGTGTATCTTGGCGACATAACCGTGTATCATGCGTGCCGTACCAACACCTCCCGTACCACTCTCTGACATGTTCACTCGCTCAATGCTACGCCCCAATGCTATTTTGCGGATAGCTTCACCAATCATCCGCTGACTATTCTTTGATTCCATAAATTCCTTTTAGGGATAGAATAGTCATTTATGTGAAGATAAGATTAAGAGTTCACCGAGATTATCTTGATGTTCAAACAAAGGTTTGCAGTTTCATTTAGAGCATAGAAATAAACTAAAAGTATACTGTTGCAAAATAAATATAACCGATTTGTTTGTAGAATGGAATTATACTTGCTATCTTTGCGGTTAGAAATTATTTATAATAATACACCGTGAGTATAGATACTTCAAATAAACTTAACCGCTTATTGCAATCGGAACAGCAGGGGAAACTCTTTTTTTCGGCCTATCTGCAAAAAAAAGGTTACTCTAATCAGTTACTTAAGCGATATCGTAGTTCAGGTTGGTTGGAATCGCTCTCAAAGGGGGTGATGTATAGAACCGGAGGGCAACTTCGCTCTTTTGGAGCAATTGCGAGCTACAACGAGCAAATGGGTAAATGTTTACATGTCGGAGCTCATTCGGCATTAGAACTCTCCGGATTCAGCCACTTTGTGCCTATGGGTAGGCCGCTTCTTATGGTTGGACATCCTGTTTCTGAAGTTCCTCCAAATTGGTTGAGAACCTGTGTCTTCGAAAGGGAACTGCAATTTTTCTCCACCAATACATTTTCAAAACCACAATTTTTCAATCGAATAGAAGAGGGGTTTGAGATAGCGATAGCCGCTCCGGAGCAAGCTTTTTTAGAGTGTCTCTTGCTGACACCTACACACTATACCTATATGGACTTATACTATATAATGGAGCAACTGACAACGCTCAGGCCAGAGGTATTACAATCTATGTTAGAGAATACCGATAATCTCAAAGTTAAGCGTATGTTCCTCTATATGGCTCAAAAGGCAGGACACTACTGGTTTGAAATGTTAGATAAAAGTAAAATCTATCTCGGTACATCAAAATATCAACTATCGAAAAACGGAGTCTATATACCTGAATACAAAATAACAGTACCAAAAGAGTTATACGACTATGAATGAATTGTACAAACAGCAGGTAGGATTGCTTATCAGAATTATACCTCTTATCTACCCTATTAAAGAGTTTGCCGTACATGGCGGAACGGCTATTAACCTATTTGTTAGGGATTTGTCCAGATACTCGGTCGATTTGGATATAACATACCTACCTTTAAAAGAGCGCGAGGAGAGTATGGCCGATATTAACCGCATTCTGCTTGAGTTAAAAACAAGTATAGAGAAAGCTATTCCTGGTATACGCGTAGTCCCTAAACCTGCCGTATGGAAATTACTTTGTACGAAAGACGGAGCTACAGTAAAGATTGAAGTGAATGGTACTAAGCGTGGTATTATTGGAGAAGTAGAAGATAGAGAACTTTGCCCGAAGGCACGAGCTGAGTTCAATATGAGTTGCCGGGCTAAGATCGTTCCTTTCTCTCAATTATATGGAGGTAAAATATCTGCCGCTTTGAGTCGCCAGCATCCACGAGATCTGTTCGACTGCAAATATATGGAACTGGAATCATTTAGTGATGTGAAAAATGGGGTGATATTTTGCCTACTCGGAAGCGACAAGCCGATAATCGAATCGTTACAACCTAATCCGATAGACCAAAGTGAAGCCTTGAAAAGTCAATTCAAGGGAATGACTGATACTACTTTCGACTATGAAGATTTTGAGCAAGCAAGGGTTGATTTGATAAAACAGGTAAATGAGAGTATGACTACCGAAGACAAAGAGTTCCTGCTTTCCTTTGAACGTGGTGAGCCCGATTGGAGTAAATGCTGCGCGGGAAACTTGAGCCTTTTTCCGTCAGTTAGATGGAAGCTGCAAAACATATTAAATCTAAAAAAAAGTAATCCTCAAAAGTTTAATGTAGGAATTGAGAAACTGTCAAAACACTTAACTCTATAAGTTTTTTTTCTCAATACCACCTATGTTCCCGGAGACTTTGATATCCGATAAGGAATAGTTATCTTTTGTCTATACCCACTTGTCCCAAAAGTGGTAGTGACCTCTTCCACAAGATAAATTCCATTTTTGGAAGGGTTGCGATCATCAATCAGTTCCACTTGAACGGCAGTGTTCAGTGCCAAATCACCGAACAAAGTTAAGTGTCCGGTAATGCCGTTCAGGTTGTAATTACGAAAATATTCTATCGTCTCTTCAACCAACTTGTCAGAGTTGATTTTCATGTTAGGCGACATATACGGCACAATCGTGTAAGTACTCAAATCGACCTTGGTCTTGGTATTAGTACCTTCGGCAGTTGTATTGCCTGTCACCTTATGGGTCTTCTTGCTAATTTGAGTGGCATTGACGGTCTGGAACTCTTTACTTCCTTTGACTGCCGGGGCATATTCAGGATTCATGCGTACCGTAACTTCAAAAAACTTCTCATCCGCACCCAATGCCTTGCCTGTGACAGCCAGAAACTTCGGGTCGGTCTTCACAATTTTCAAATCATTGTTCGCAACGTGGTAGTTGAAATAGATTTTGAAAGGCTTCGCCTCGCTATCCTTCGGAAAAACGGGTTGGCTTTTGGATGATGAGTACGGACGGCCAATGGCAATGGTCGGCATATTGTCTGGTGAGTTTTCATCATATTTCAAAAAGCAATATACCTTATATTTGCTCCATTCAGACAGAATGTCAGCAACTGTAAAGTTATCGGTAATCTTCACCTTGCCTATCTGAATATCAAACCGTTTTGTGTCAGAGTGAATCTCAAAGCCTGTATCTTTCAGTAGTCCGTACTTTTCGCCCAGTACGTCGTTCACACTAACCGACGCTTTGGTCTCAAACTTGGGAGCCTGTTTCAGTTTCAGTTTATAAGCCATATTCTCGCACTGAATCTCAAACTGGCTGTCGGAATTATAAGCGGAGATATACCCGTCAAACATATTCTTCAACACACCGTTGTAGCCGAGCTTGATATTCACCCGTTGCCCGATACAGAACGAAGTTTCATTCATGGCTTGCTGCGAGGTGCGCTTTTCAACGATTACCCCGTCCTGCATAATCTCGGTTGTAATCCTACCGGCATCCTTGCCCTCAATGGTAGCATTTCCTATGAGGGTACTCTGATAGACCGTTCCCTTGGGAAAGACAATCTTCGCCGTACCTATCAGTTTTTTATAACTTTCTTCAATCTCTATCTCCTGTACTTCGGTCAGTACGATGGGGTTCTGTATTGCCATCGGATTACTGGGATCAGCATCTCCGATGGTAATCCGGCAGCATAAAACATCCAACATATCTATACCCATAGTTTCGAGATTTTAAGCAGTGATGACGGGTCGATAGTTTCAGCACCCAGTTTGGCATACTTGATCCACTTGTTTGAATGCTTGATGGCAACATCCACTTTCTCCTCAGCAGCTATTTTCAACTGTATGCTCTCCGAAGGCTCTACCGCTATACACGAAAGCGTGTAAGGTTGGATATTGCGACAATCCGTAGCCGGAAGCGAATAGTTCAAGATAATCAGTTTGTCAATGTTGAATTGACGAAGAACCGTGTTATCACAGTCAATCACACCTTTAAACTGCATCAATTTCAAGAACTTCGATACTTCGGCTTCCGGATAAACATCGGGGTACTTGCTTGTAATTTTCCCATTGATGGATATTTCCAAATCACCACCCGATATAAACTCCTTACGGGTATAATCACGTCCCTGAACCTGTGTCATCAGGATATTATTCTTACTGCTGACTTGCACCACAGGCTGCAAATCGACAAACTCTACCAACCCATAATTGCTGTTGGCTTCTACTTTACCGCTTTTCGAGTTGAAATAGTTTCCCTCACCCGATATGACCAGCTCCAGATAGTCTGCCACCACACGTCCGACAATACTATCCGAATAACTTTTTTTCTTAGCGACGGCCTGTTGTTCGGAGATAAGCTGGTAGTATTGCCCGGTTTTGTTGGCAATGCTGGTCTGAGATTTGGTTTGCAGGTATTTATCACGTTCTTTTTGCTCCCAGTATTGCAGGAAACGTGGATATGAGCGCAACGCCCCGTATGCCAACTGGGAAGTTGTCTGAATCAAGGCTCGTTTTAATACCTCCCTGTCTTTCGAGAAGTAGTGAACCGCTCCGTCTTGAAACTCCGCTAGCCCCATACCAATAGCACGTCGGGCAGCATTACTGATATAGCCGCCCAACGAACCATTACTGATGATTCCACCACTTAGCAGAACCGATTTACCTATATTCCATAATCTACTCATATTCTAAATTTTATCCGTTCCACGATGCGTCGAAGTCATGCACCACATCAATCAGTGCCTGTGCCATTTGCTCTTTCAGATTCTGTATCTCCGGTGATTGCCCGTTTTCCGATTTGAGTAACTTAATAGTTTCGACACTAAGTAGATTAGTGATATTGACGATGACTTGTTTAGGTGCAGCCGACGAAAGTTTCCCTGTTCCGGAGTAGTTACCGCCTGCCATGCCGTCATCGGGATCACCGGAGTTATAGGTGATGCCGTTGGCATTGAAAGGTTGGGGATCTGCCATGTCCGGCTCATTGGAATAGAGCGAACGGGTAAACCCGGCTTTCTTCATAATGTTCTCGGCTATTTCTGCCGAACCGCCCCATGTCTGACGAAGGGAGGCAGTGAACTTCACGACCTTATCGTGTACCTCTTGGTAGTCGGCCAGCGCATCTTCTCGTTGCTTGTCTGTGGCATTCTTGTCCAAGGTCTTTTGAACCCAGTTGCCATTTTTGTCTTGAACAAATCCATTCTGTGCAAGCAGGTCGAATTTAAAACCTCCCGATGCCATTGCCGCCTGTGCCGCAGCCTGTGAAGACATAATCTGACGATAACGGGTTGCTATCAGGTTGATTTGAGGAACCACTGTGCCATTCATATACTGGGCATAGTGCGGAAGCTTATGGGCATCAGAGTCTTTTAAGTCGCCAATGCCTTTTTTGTAGGTAATGTTCCCTGCTTTGTCTTGTGTCCACAGTGTACCATCCGGCTTGGGTGTGTCTTGTCCGAAAGACTTTTGTATGTTCTGGATAAATGCCCCGATTTCAATATCTGTTCGGGCTTTCCCCAATGCGGCATACGCTGAGTTTACACGAGCCTGGCTATCCTTACGGGCAAGAGTCAATATCGCACTGCGTGTATCGTCCTGCCGGGCATCCGCAAAAGAGTACCGATCAATAGAAGTGCCTCCGTATTCAGCTTGTCCGGCCAGAGCAAATGGGTTTAAGAACGCTGCCCACCAGTTACCGGTAAAGGCTCCAATCTTATGTCCAGATGACTCTTCGATCGTTTTTCCGGCAGTCAATTCATCAACCGCCTTCTTTGCATCCAACGCATTCTGGTAGGTTTTGGAAAGAGAGGCGTTCAGTGCATCGATAGACGGATAGCGATATTTCTCATTGGCGACTATCTCTTCCAATACAGCATCCTTGGCTTCTTTTACCTTCCATGTTTTGTAAGCGACCCAACCCAAAGCTCCAATCAATCCCGCGATACCGACTGTTGCCGCGACTGCTCCGGCACCTAAAGCACCAATAGAAGCACTTGCTCCAATCAATCCGTTGCCGGTAGCTACCTGAGTGGCAAATAATCCTAATCCGCTACGCCCGGCAATGCCTCCGGCACCGGACATCAATGCCTGAGTCATAGCTCCTTTTCCCGTTACTCCGGCAGCACTCAGAGCCGTAACGATAGACCTTTTGTTGGCAAAAGATAATTTACCTCCTCCCAGTCCGACCAAAGAAGAAATCATTTGAAGTCCCGAACCTGCGACCGACTGCTTGCCGATGTAACCCAAGGCTACACCAACGTTCGTCAGGGCTCCCGCAAGTTTAAAAAGTCGCGTCGCTACAAATCCGGTAAAAAACAAAGGCTCTATCCAATGGAAATTGCGTGTAAACCAAGTTGCGACATTCCCAAGCAAAGACAGGATATTAAGTATGGATTGACCGATAGAGGCCAGTCCTTTCGAAAACTCTGCTGTTTTGAATTTTTCCAAGAAATCCCGGAGAGTTGTTTTGATGACAGGCTCCAATGTGTCATATCCCTTCATAAACGACTCGGAAAATTGAGAAGTGACCTGAGCCCAGAGCCCCTTGGTATTGTCCTGCTTCACCTTCGCCAATTCTGAAGATATACCATGTGAGCCGCTATTTTGCGTGGTAAGAGTACGGAGTTGATCGTAGTTACGGACAAACATCATTGCAGCGTTACCACCGATTTTGCCAAAAATAGCCTGCATATCACCCATTGTTGCACCTTTGGCATTCAACTCCTCGAAAATCTCTGCTAACGGGCGCAGTTTCTCAACCTGTTTGCCATAGATGTCACGATACTCAGTAAACTTCATACCCAATCGGTCAAGGGTCTTCTGGGACTCTTTGGTAGGTTTGGCAAAACGGGTCGCCATCGCACGCAAAGCAGTACCGGCCATAGTACCTTTGACACCCATGTTTCCTAAGATACCGATAGCCGCCGAACTTTCGGAGAACTCCACGCCAGCCAAACGCATATAACCTGCTGCCATTTTATAAGATTCAGCCATCTCGATCACATTCACATTCGAACGGGAAATAGTCGAAGCCAGAATATCGGCAACTGAATTCATGCTGTTACTCTTTATGTCATACCCGGCCATAATGTTAGTGGCAAGGTCGGCTATTTGGGATACATCATTATCGCCTATGAGTGCAAGGTTGGTGATTGGTCGGATTGACTCATTGATGGTCTCTATACCCATACCAGCCATTGATAGGTACTTGACCGCTCCGGCGACCTCAACAGCAGTAAACTTGGTCTCAACGCCGATTTTACGAACATAGAGAGCCATCTTCGCAAAACGATTTTCAAAGGTGGTCAAGTCATTATCGGCTACACGCAGAATACTCTGAGCCGAAGTCATTATGTTGGAATACTCAACCGCCTGAGTAATCTGACTGCGCATCATGCCATACATAGCGTAGGCATTGAACATGTGCATCATCGGCAGGTTACGGATGGACGGGGTACGAACATATTGCAGACGGTTAATGGCCGCCCGCTGTTTGTTGGTTTGTCCAAGTGTGGCTGCTCGTTGTTGCTGCCTTACTGCCGTTACTGCCTGTGCCGCACTTTGCTCTTGTCGTCGGGTCTTCTCACGGATAGCTTTGGCAGCTTCGGCTTCCGCACGCCGCTGGTTTGTTTCATTGCTTCTGGCAATACGTTGACGATCCCATTCCTTGCCTTTAGCCTCAATAAGGGCTCGCTGCATATTCAGTTTGGCAGCCTCATCAGCACGGGCGAACTCAGATTTCTGTGCCCTGAGCGCACGCCCGGTTATAAGCCTTTCCTGCAATTTATCCGATACTGCCTGCGGCATCACATAATCCCGCTGAGGATTATAGACAAAAGGCGGTTTGATATGATTTGGAGCAACGGTTGTTGTTCCTTTGCCGGGAGACCCCATACCGATACCGAGAGTCATCTTTGAGGCTCCTTTTATCTGATTCATCAAAGCAAGGATTTCCTGAAGACGCTGCTTGGCGACATCGGTTTTGATATTAACCTCTCTGCCTTTCTCAAGTGAGACCAGTGCAGCATTGATTTTGCCAACCACTTTAGTGATGCTCTTCTGGCTATCCATCATCGTCCGCACGGAGTCAGCAGCACTTTTGTCAATAGCCGCCTTTCGCTCCTCTGCCAACTTTTTATCCAAGAGCGTCTTAGCTTTGGCTTTTATCGTCTTGGAATCCAAAGGCTGACCGGCATTGATGGTCAGATTGATTCCTTTGGATAATTCCCCTATTTCGGATAGTAAGGTTTTGACACGGGTAAGTTTCTCTTCGGTCTTACTCGTCTCAATATTTACTTTAAAGTTATAATCCCGTTTTTTGCCGCTCTTGGTCCGAAATACCCTATCAATCTCAGACATCATGTTCTTGATGTTCGTAAGTGCAGGGGTAATGTCGTTTTTCGCTATCAACAAGCTTTTTACCGCATTGGCAAAATCTTGAACCTGTCGCGTACCTTGAGTGGCTTCTACATCTATTTTATAACTGACCGTATAATTTTGTTCTTGGGCCATAAGTCTGATTTTGGTGTAGAATAGCCCCAGAACATCAAATCCGATTAAAAAAATAAGCCCCCGTCAGAATTGTCCGACAGGAGCTTGGCAAGAGTCAATTAAGGATTTTGTGTTTGTGCAAGAAATGTGTTACTCACGCGACTCATGGTCATCTGCTGATGTAGCCATAGAGCCTCCTCGGAAAGCATTGCAAACTCTTCATCCGAGATGTCATTTAAGTTCACGCCGGGAAAGTAGTGGCGGATGTAGATAATCCGCTGACGGATGCGTTGCTCGTCGCTTACTTCCCAGCTTTGGATAAACCCACCAGTGTACTTTGACGGGTGGTGATGATTTCAGACAACTGTCCCATCAGGCCGAACAGAAACAGAGATTCGTTATCTACGAGCTCTTTATCTCCGTCGATAAAGCAGTCTTTGGCAAGGGTACGCATCGCTGTGACCTCATCCTTCTTTGAGGCAGCCATGAATTTGCTGAACTGTGGGAATGTAGGTTCGGCAAGATAAGCCACGTATAGTTCTTTTTCTTCGCAGTCCGTATCGCCGAAGACTACCATCGGATAAACCTTACGCAGTTTCTTTTCTGCTTTCAATTCCAATGCTCTTTTTCTGATTTGCTCCTCTTGGATCAGTGTCAATGATTTTTCTTCCATGATTTTGAATATTAATGTTCACTCTCAGAGTAGGAGTATGTTTTGCAAAAGGTTTAGAGCAAGATGAATTTCCCTTTGATACCACAGCTTTTCAATATCTCGCTATTGACTTCATTGAAAGAAATCAAGCATGATGGTGCTCCGGCTGTACCGCCACGTTCGCCCGTTACATGATGAAACGATAATCGCCCCTTGATAAAGAGTATCGAATGTGCTTTCTTAAAAATGAGTTCCTGAAAGAGCTTGGTTTCTGTTCTGGAAAAAGTTAAAGCAATGGCGTTTTTATGTTCGACACATCGCTCTATAAACTGAATGATAAGCTGAGTATCATAGGGTGGGTTCACCCAGCATCTTCCAAACCACGGTTGCTTCAATCCGTCATCCTCGATTGTGTAATGTTGGGTTGCTGTTGGCCAAGGTCTGTTTATCGGAGCGCAGGGGTCTAAATCAAATTGCCCAAGTTTAGCTAATAGTTCCGGTGGAGTCAGCCATTGATTCTTACCTGTCGCAGAATTGCCTTCAAAAGTTACATTCATTCTAATAATGTGTTTATGTATACCCAGAATAGCCCTTGTTGCATAATTTGGTTGATTTTAAAAGACCGCCACTCTCACGAGCGACGGTCTTCAACCAATAAAATTAAAACGATGAACAAAAAGTGTATCAAACTTTCACAGATAGAATAGGCATTATTTTCAGAAAAGTTTAAATCGTATCGCCATCGCCAATCTGGATGTCAAACGGGTTCAAATCGAACTCCTTTGTGATGTTCGTATCGTCCTGCTGGCTCTCCATACCATCCTCTGCAAAAATACACCCCTTAAGTGTGACGGTGGTAGTCGCCCAGTCATCCGATGCCATTGGATTGGCAAACGACACGATCAAGTCAAACTCACCAATATCCATCAATGAACCATAGGTAGATCTAAGCATCTGTTGAGTGGCATAATCCATCGTGATTGATGCGGTATAGGAGATATTTCCGAAACCACGTGAGACAGGCTTTCCTCCCATACCGTAGTTTGATTCAATCTTACGTTTCTTGTTCCACTTGATTCCGGAGACACCCTCAAGCGTGGTACTTCCTTCCTCGATTCCAAGGGCAGTCGATGAGAGGGTAATCATTGACCATGAGTAAGCTACATTATTTATAATTGCCATATCATTAATTATTTAGCGGTTAGTGATAAGCCCTCCTCAACATAAATTTTCGTTGCCACACCTACCGGAACAATCACATAGGAGATACGCAGCGTGTCATCAATGAGCACGTTCTGGTTTGCGTCAATATTGACAGCATAACCACTGATCTCCTGAGCCGCTTGCATCTTAGCAAGGATATCACCGATGAGGGTTTTAAAGGCTGAAATCTTAGATGGAGCAAGGAAGCCTGTTGCTGGATTGACCATTAGAGGTGAGTTCACATAAGGCAGTAAAGTGGCACGCACGGAACGACGGCTCTTATTGATAGTACGATTTCGGGCAATAGTTCGATAGTCCCCAATTGAGCAAGTTTGGTCTTTGCTGATGTAGATGCCGTTCTCACGTCCGGCATACTTCATCGGGAAGATGTAGCCTTTCTCATCCAAGTCATCAAGCAATACCGGCGACAACGATTCGTACATATTCAGACTTACAAACTCATCTCCTCCGGTCAGATTAATGTCTCCGAAGCCTAACTCAATATCTTGGAAGTCATCATCAAAGAGGTTGAACATCTTAACCCAAGCCACCGATTCCTGAACATTTGCACGAGCAACAGCTCCCATCATCGCGCCGATAAATCCTACCGGAGTGTTGTTCACATTGCGTTTCTGCATCGTCAACACCTTCGAACTACGAGCCTGACCGAAAATAACACTGATACGACTCGACTCACAGATAGCGGTCGGGATCTTATTCAAGTCAATCTGTTTACCCTCGCTCGTGCTACTACCTGTATTAGACGGGTTAGCCGAAAGCACTATTGACAAAGGTTGATGCTGGTCAGCCATTGCCACCGCTTTGCCATTGAGGGTTTTAACGATATTGAGGTTGTACTTTTCCTCTGCACCGTTCAACTTCCACAGGGGTTGTTCTGTCCATATACCAAGCTGGTTAATGGTTCCTCCGGCTACTCGCTGCATCGCATCGATAGCGTCCCATGAAGCCGAACAATCAGCAAACATCACGTAGAGTTTGCCGTTACCATCCACATTGCCGGACATACGGAAAAACTCACGGATATGATACGCAGGAATGCCATGTAGGAAATTGACGTTGTTCTCGTCATCCTCTGTGGTTTCTATGCGCTCAATGATACCAAAATCCTTAATCGCCGATTTGAAATTCGTTACATACAGGACATCGTTTAGTTTAAGTTTACTCTCATTGTTCTTTCCGTACCCGGCAGTGAAGAGTTCGGGTTGGAGAGAAACATCGAAGAGCAACCCGGTCACTTTTTCCTGACCGGATACACCGCTGTACGGGATATTCCCGTCAACGTCTTTTATGATTACATTTCCTAATGCCATGATTTATTTTTTGTAAAAGGGGTTTTTATAAAGTACCGCATTACCTCGGATTAATTTGGGGGTATCAGCGGTAAAGGCTCCTCCGTGTTTGTCCACGTACAGGGATTCATTCATCGGGAATGATTTGAGTACATCAAGCGTGTAGCTATCCGGTTCTTCTGCCACCGATTTCTTTTCCCCTTTTTCAGGGGAGGGAGCGGGTGCCGGTGCTGTCGCAGGTTCCTGTTGGGATGTGAGAGCTGTGGTATCTGCTTCTGCTCCCAGAAAGGCCTCGGCTCCCTCTATCGGAGCCGCATTTTCTTCTATTTGATTTTTCTGTTTAGCCATGATTCTTCTGGATTTGAAAAAGGGAGATGGAGATTGCTCCACCTCCCCGTTGATGAATGATAGTGAGTCTTAGACAGTCTTCTTGTAGGCAGTGTGGACTACGATTTCACCCGGACGTACAAGGTTGATATCCATCTTCATGCGCATTTGAAAGAAGAAGAGTTCAGAGTTGGATTGCAGGCGGTCAATCTTCAGAACCTCCGCATCATTCGCATAGTCAACGCCCATCCAAAGATTTGATTCCATGCCGGTCGAGAACTCACCCAGGACGATGGTGTGCTCAGGGATGCCGACAATCGGAATGATGCGCTTGCCTTTAAAGCGGTAGCGGTTCACCTCGGTATTTTCCGAGTATTTCACCTGCTTATCGGAAATATACTGGTCATAAGCGTCCCACGCATCCCAGCCAATCACAAAGGCAAGGCTGGTCTTTTTACGAATCTGCTTGGGGCACTTCTTCCACATCGCATACAACGCCTTTTCGACCGCCGCACCATCTGTCAACTCGGTATTACCCGATACGATGCACTGCCCTCCGGCTATGGTTTCGGCATCGGTGGCATTCACGTTGTCAATGATGCGTTTCACAACACCGTCGAAATACTTCTCCTTGCCACGACCAATCTGAATAGAGTCTGCCGGAGCAGTGACACCTGCACTGGCGGCGCCTCCCTTGGCGGCAGTCCAGATGGCATTTCCAATATACTCGTTCTTCTTGTCCATCAACAGGCGAAGCATCGTTGCCTGAACTTTTGGGTCGAGTTCACGGAATACCAGATTACCATCAGGCTGCGCGAACTTCCAATACTTTTCGTAGTCGCGAGGATTAAACTCCAGATAGACCATAAAGTCGGAAGGTTCAAGGTAACGCTCTGTAAGCGTGTACTCATTCTCGCCATTGGCACCTTTGGCACCGTGGTTACTTGTAGGGGTGGGAACATTATCCTGAATAATGTCACCTAATTTGATGGCCGGAAGCGTGTACTTGTGCTGGATTCCGGCTTTGATATGGATAAGACCTTCCTTGTAGGTGTCGTTACCCTGTGCGGTATAGGTGAGCAGGTCTTCAAGTACCTCACCGTTATAACCGTTCTGTGCAAATGTATCAGCCATTATGGTAGTTTTTTGATTATTCTTTTTATCAGCTTAATCTGCACTACCGTATGCGCTGTTTACGGGTGTTGTGTCCCTCACGACACGTCAATTGATATAGATGGACTACTTCATCTTTTTGAACTCGAAGTTTTCGCCTACTACCTGTGTTACTTTCTCAGCCATCTTTTCCTCGACTGTTGTAGCGGCAGCGGCGGCAGCTTGGATGTTGGCGGGGTCAGCGGCAATCTCCTTGGAAATCTGCTCACGCTCAGGGATACCGTTCAATGTATTTTCCACCAGTTCCGGGTTACTATCGGCCATGGCCAACCAATCCGCTTTTGTTTCACGAGAGATTTTACCGGCCACGATAGCCGCTTCAATCATCGTTTCATTCTTTGTCTTCTTCCCGTTTGCCTCCTTCTGTTGGTAGGTAGTGAGCGAAGCGGTTGCCGTAGAAAGGTCTTTTTGAAGGTTGGTAATGGTCGCATCCTTTCCGGCAATCACCGTCTGGGCATCAGCCAGAGATTTTTCCGTCTCTTTCAGTTTCGCTTCGACAGCCACCAAGGAGTTGATACGGGCCATTACATCCTTGACCTCGTAATTTTCTTTCATTCCCAGTGTCGCGGCAACTGCGGCGTACTCTGGAGAGTTGTTTTTTTCTGTACTCATGCTTTGGGTATTATCTGTTTGGGGTAGATTAGGTGTTTGCGTTTCAAAAAGTTTAATGCCGATTTCAGGAGGCAAAGCCGCACTGATTCCTTGCATCAAGTCCTGAATACGTGAAGTGTCTTCCAATCCTGAGAGTTGATTTTTGACTGTATCGCAAATTTGTTTCGAGGTATGCAGGACATTTTCAGCCGGGATGATACCCGCTTTCACGGCAGAAGCCGCATCGAAGAATGTTCCGTCCCGGTCTGCTTCTCCGGTCATTATCGAGCGTATGTGTTCGGCTTTGAGTCCGAATCTCTTCCGGTAAATGGTTTCGATTTGCTTGGTAAAAGCTTTCACAAGATCCGAGGGTTCTTTCTCGTCCTCACCCTCTCCGGGCTGGAATGGGTTATGAATCATCAAAATGGCGTAGTCACGCATCAGAGACACATCACCAGCCGCCCAGATAATAGAACCCATAGATGCCGCAATACCTTCAATCACACATTCAGTCGGTATCTTGGAATTACTGATAGTCGAATAAGTGGTCATACCAAACAGTACCGAACCGCCTTCGGAGTTGATTAGTACCCGAACCAAGGATGGACGCACGCAGTTTTCGAGAAAGTCGAACTCGGCGTTGAATTGGGAAGTGGACTCTTCGGTCACTTTGCCGAAAAAGCGGATGGTTGCAACCTCTCCACATTTTGCCTCCCCAAGGATATTTTGAAATTTCTCTGTCTTCATAAAATTGCCTTTGGGAAGGAATAGCCGCTTTTTCGGAGAAAGGGTTAAAACGAAAAAGCGGGCTAAAGCTGTTACACTTTGCCCGCTTGGGAAGGACCGTAATTCTGTTCTTATCGGATAGTTCAGAAGTTATTTTTCGATAAGTGAATGGATAAATTCTCGACCCTTGCTCGTCCATGCCAGATAAGTTACTTCAACAGGAATCATTTCGTCGTCGTCGTTAAGCCTTTGGGTGAATGTCTTTCGTTCAACGGCATAACCGGCATTTTTGTGCCTTTCGGCAATATACCACGATCCGTCAATCTTGATAGCCACTCCCTTTTTGATGAGTAGCTTATTCAGACCCGCTGGTGACATTCCGAGTTCATGGGCAATTTTACTGACGTTGTGTATTTTACCAGCCTCATCCCATTGCCGAATCTCTTGCAAGTTATCGTAAAACTGCACCTTCGTGGCATTCTGCTCGACCTGAGCTTCCAGCTCTTTATTCTTCTCGTCCAGCAACCGATTCTTCTCTCGACTCTCCTTGACATGCTCCACCATAGCTAGCACAAAGCCGGGATCGGTAGCCGCTTTGAGTAGCATCTCTTCGGTGGCGGTCAGGCCGAAGCGCAACAACTCCTTGATGCGGTCGTTGCACCAGATGGCAAACATGGGTGAAAGCCACCTGGCAAATTCGAGGGCAACGTCTTCGTGCATCCATGTACCTGAAGTATTGCCCCCTTTCTTAACTATCACTAAATCAGCCAAAGTGATTTCCTTCACTTTGGAAAATTCAGCTAAAAATGCGTTGGTTTGGTCTAATTTCAAAAAATCTACCGGACGTTTGCCGAATTTCTTCGCCATCTCGGTGGCGTTAAGCATTCTGGTTCCTTCTCCCATCTGGAAGGAAACCGGATTATTGTCGTACTGGAAAGTTTGTATGTTATTCATAAATTCATTGAGTTTTGAGACAATCTATAGCAGTTAAAAGAAATCTGAGAGTTGTACCTATTGGATAGTGGATTTTGGGACTAAAAAGATTAACCTGAAGGTTATTATTTTCTTTAAAAGAATATTTATACTGGAAATCAAGTGTTTGCATATTGGTATTTATATACTGAAAGAGTTTATTTACAATAACTGAGATTGTAGGTCTTCTTTGTTACTTATCACAATACAGGGAGAATATCATAGTTCCCTCTAAAGAGGAAACTATGATAAAAAGAGAAGAATAAGAGGGTCGAAAAGGTATTAACCTTCACTTACGTTCAGGTATAATACCTTTTCTCCCTATGTGTTTCACAAGTCTAAAGCCTTGTGAAATTAGTAATTCTTGATAGTAGTAGTTATAGGTAATATATATGTATTATATATACATGGTAGTTGCCGAACTTTCACATGAAAGCTATTTTATTGATTATAAAGCAAATACATTTTCCAACTAAACAAGAACACTTAACTATGCCCCAGTAACTCCGATTCAACTTGAACCAAGACATCCAGACGGCTGAAAATTTCTTGGACTACAGGAAAATTACTGCTATCCAACCACTCTTTAGCCACGTTATAAGCCAGTCCTTTGCTGAAAACATAGTTCTCCGGCTTTATATCGTGACGGGAAAGCCGCCCCTCAGTCGGTTTCAAGCCCAAATCATGTAGCTGACAAAGCCCGTCCTTGTGAAACACGCACCATCCCTCGTTTGTTTGTTCAGCCTGAACCATAGCGATGGAGTAATTCAGCTTTCCCAATATCAGCCCGACACACCAGTAGGTCGGTTTCAGGTTCTCCATGTAACCAGCCTCAATTAGCTTCAAAATATCATGCGGCGTTCCCAGACATGGAGTCCGACACTGATTCTTGCACGCCTGGCATTTACAAACACTCGGCTTTCGTCCGGTTGTATATAATAACTTAAAAGTATACCACCCTAATAATTAAAAAGTATACCACTGTCAGTCCGTAGAAGACCGAGCAGTGCGCCCTGATTATTTGAGGCGTAGCCGAGAATATTCAGGGCGCACTGCTCATATTTTTCAGAGCATACTATTTATTTGTTTAACTTGCATCAATTATATATTGATGCAAAAAATGATAACAATGACTGACAGAAATGAAATAATTTCGATGTACGATAAGACCGGCTCGATAAGGGCAACGGCACGTAATCTTGGGCTTAATC
>NZ_ATZI01000006.1 GCF_000428125.1 Bacteroides graminisolvens DSM 19988 = JCM 15093 | reverse complement strand
AAAGAAAAGGTTACAATGGACTTTGCCTTCTTTGTCATTGCCTTTAATATCAAAAAGATGTGCGCAAAAATTGCCAAGGAAGCCTCTAAACTATTTCTTGACCTAATTTACCGACTGTACACACACTTAAAAGCGATTTATGGGATGAATTGGGCGACTTTGAAGTCACCGCTTCCGAAAATTGCGGCATAGGTAAACTTAGATTAGAGACAAGCTAGCGATTAGAAAAAAAGAGGATGTGCCTGTTTTGACACACCCTCATTGAATCACCCGTTTTATATCTTTCATAAAAACGCTTCATATCCCAAAGGTTGCGAGGAGACAATCCCATATCAGGGAACTGTTCTTTCAGGTCCACCGATAAACGCTTAACTACGCCACTATACCATATCCACTCTCTAAATTCCTATCAAAGAGTAGCTTCCCGATATTCTAATATACAGAATTGACGGTTGTGTTTACTTGTCGGGCAACAATAGTGCGAGCAGTTTGAATCTCAGAAACTGCTTGCTACAATATTTGAGCGTATTCGCTATCGTTTATTATTATTTCTTTTGCCATATCATGAATCCTCTTGATTTCTGTTCGAATAGTTGTATTTTGTTGAGTATATTACTTCAGTGCTAAAAATTTGGTGATGGTTTCGCAAACTTGCTCATTTGTTACATATCTGTAAACTTGCGGAGGATGAAAGTTTGCGTCTACCTTTTTGAGGCTTATTAAGTTAATAGGGGTAACAGACTTTATTGTTTCTATTTCAATTCCGATAGCCCTTTTACGTCCTGCGTAATAGTTTGAGAATCTCAATTCATCAATTCCCAAATATTCAGAGTAATTACTCCACATTTCCATTGGGGTCGTTTCTATTATTTGTTTAATTTTACCAAATCCAACCACACATTTAATAGGCGATGATGCATATATTATGATATAATCACCAGCTTTTACGTGAGGTTTAATCTTTCGTAGCTCTATACACTTCTCCTTTGCGATAATTTTATTCGCAAATTCCGGTTTCACGGATATGAATAGATACTTTTTTATATTGCTTACTTTTTGCACTTTCCTAATTTATAAATCTGATTAAAGATTTCCTTACTCACTCTCAGTGGCGATGCAAAGCTATTTCCTTTTCGCCCA
Organism: Bacteroides graminisolvens DSM 19988 = JCM 15093; assembly: GCF_000428125.1. GTDB lineage: Bacteria > Bacteroidota > Bacteroidia > Bacteroidales > Bacteroidaceae > Bacteroides > Bacteroides graminisolvens. The sequence continues at coordinate 177,456 of NZ_ATZI01000006.1, read as the reverse complement.
TTATCTTTCAATATCTGTTGAATATCATTATAACTAACAGGATATTCAAATACTTCTGTTTTGCTAAACTTCAAAGCTCTAATATCTGTCTCAATATTCCCGTCACATAGTTCATATATGTTTTGCCATTCGTAAATGCCATAGTGTCTATTATTTCGATATAATATTTTCGGTTTATCTGTCAATACCTCATCCAAATAAGAAGTTGCTACAATAGACTTACTACGGCTCGTATTTTTATTATTACTTACATACCATAATATGCGAGCAGGGGCAATCTCGGTTATTGGCTTTGTGGCTCGATAATACACATTCTCTATATTCCATAGCTTATCTGGTTCAGCTCCAAATAATGTTTGCCCTGAAATATTCGCATCAAATAAATGTCCAGCCCAGAATGCTCTAATTGGAATTATATAGCACGGTATATTAATATCCCATATTTTTAGAGGAAATAACCTACATTCAATATCTAATAATTGAGCATCATCGGCAGATTGTAAATCAACACACGAAGTTTCAATATTTGCCTTTTCTATGACTAATGTCAAGTCTGATTTCGAGACAATACTATTACACAGTAATTTAATCCAAGTAGCCGAATCTATCTGTTTTTCAAAACCCATCCGAGAAAGAGTCGCTTTATAGCTATTCGCAAGGCAAGTCTCTAGAATAACAATTTGGGAGATATCTCGTTTAATTGCTTTTGAAATAAAATCTGCAATAAGTTGCATAAAGAGAGTGTGGCTATCTCTTCGATGCATTAATCTTAGAAAATGAATCGTTAACTCGTTTTGCTGGTATGTATAAGCGTAAAAAGCCAAGTATTCAGTATCACTCTTTATTACCTTTACTTTTGTATTATCCGGCTTTAAAACGGTGCCGTAAACAATATTTTCAAATGCTAATCTTTTCTCTTTAGAGTTATGATCGACAAATGAATCTATACATTTTTGAAGTTCGTCATTCTTAATATTTGATACAGAGTGCCTGATTACGCCACGTAATAAAGATGGAGAATACTCTTCCTTATTAAGTAGTTGATCAATCACAATAATAAACTCTTGAGGCGTGAATATTTGAATATCATATTGAGCCTCTATAGTTTCTCTCTTACCTATAATCCCATAGTCAAAGGTTATGAAATAACTTATATCAGAGACTATACAGGTTGCCAATTGTTTTCTGTCTGACTTGTCGTTATCTGAATTACCTTTAATTATTGTCTTTAATTCATTCGCTACCTGCTTTTGTTTTTCGACATCGCACCTCTCTTCAATAAAAGTACTTAAAAAACCTCTCGTTTTTTCGGCTCTTTTGAGATTCGCATCTCTATTGATTTCGTTGTATGTTTCAGGGGAAAAATACAACTCAGTCTCGTCTGTCAACCAGTCTGCCAAAAGTCCACGAGGGTCTTCCGAGGGGTTGTAATTGGTTGCTGCATCACGTAGCTTGACTATGATATTTGCATCGAGTAAAGCCTTAACTTTTAGGGAGTTTGATGCAGCTAAACTAAACAAGTCAGGTTTGCAGAAGTCATACCACCACTTATTCAGATAATGCTCATCCAAGCTGCGACTACGGACTTTCCCTTTTGAGACAAATCCATAGCTCTCCCATACTTTAGATGCTGTTACATAATCTTCTCGGCAACTCAAAGCAATGCCAGAATATTTACTTTGATACTTTTGTCGAAGGGCATCTAGCAACTTGCTGGTAACTTTCTGACCTCTGAACTCATCATTTACGCATAGGTGGGCGATACTGATTCTTGAATATCGAGGGACCTCACGAAACATCAAATAGCCACACAAATCCGCATCATTATGTGCAATAATGATGGCGTTTTTATTTGCATGGTCTTCAAACCCACCATCAGGCATAAACCCTAATGTGGCAGAATTCTTCTTCCCTAGTGTTATAACCTCAGGGAAGAAGTGGTTTGTGCTATTGATGAATTCTATATTCATGCGATTATATCATTTCGGAGTCATAATTTCAAAATTATAGACTTGACATTGTGGTCATATTGATAATAAATTATCGAGCCGTTTAATATTAGCTCAATGGCCTGCTCAATTATATTGAAGGGCACAAAAAACCACTTTCTTGGGGTTATTCTCAGCCCTGATGGGTTGAACACATCTACATTCAAACAAGCAGTTGCGAAAAAACGATGCTTTACTTGATATATAATGTAAAGGTATTGATTTTCTCCAATTCATGCAACAATAATCAAATAATTGGCTTCTCCTTGCAAAACTTTCCATACACCCGGGTGTACAGATGTTATACACCCGGATCTACAGACCGTATACACGGGGGTGTACAAACTGTGTAGATCCGGGTGTAGACGAAAATTGCTCACCTGCAAAATAAATCGCAGAAGCATGCTAACTAAAGATCCTATATAGAAAGAATAAATAGCAGAAATATGTAATGAATTACTATCGAAAAAGTTGGTGATACTTGGTGATACTTGGTGAGGCTTTTTTTAAGGCAAGTATCACACACAATAGTTTGGTTATCAACCAGTTATGACGTTGGTGATACTTGGTGATACTTTTTTTCATGCATTTTATGTAGCGAAGCTGGTAATCTCCTCAAAATCATGTAAATTTGCAGTATTCATTTATTTGTTGGATGAAAGAAGGGAAAAAGAAAGTTTTAGTTGGGATGAGCGGTGGGATAGACAGTTCGGCTACCTGCTTGATGCTACAGGAACAAGGATACGAGGTGGTAGGACTTACCATGCGTGTTTGGGAGAAAGATGATTTTATTGCCGATGCCAAGGAGCTGGCGCAAAAAATAGGGGTGGAGCATTATGTGGTCGATGAACGTGTGCCCTTCAAGGAAGTCGTCGTGAAAAACTTTATGGATGAATATAGGCACGGTCGTACGCCTAACCCTTGTGTGTTATGCAATCCGCTGTTTAAATTTCGCATATTGCTGGAGTGGGCCGATAAATTAGCATGTCAGTACATTGCAACCGGGCATTATTCTAAGTTGGAGGAGCGGAACGGGCAAATGTACATCGTGCGCGGCGAGGATGAAGGTAAAGATCAGTCGTACTTCTTGTGGAGACTGGGACAGGCGGTGTTGAGGCGTTGCCTTTTTCCGTTAGGGGGTTACAATAAATTGCAAGTTCGCGAATATCTCAATCGCAAAGGCTTTGTTGCAAAATCACGCGAGGGCGAAAGCATGGAGGTGTGTTTCATTGAGGGTGATTATCGCGATTTCCTCCGGAAGTATGACCCTCAGATTGATGAGGAGATTGGCGAAGGATGGTTTGTTAGTCACGATGGGGTGAAGTTGGGACGCCATAAAGGGTTTCCTTATTACACCGTCGGACAACGAAAAGGACTGGAAATTGCTTTGGGAAAACCCATGTATGTGCTCAAACTCAACCCGGAAAAGAATACAGTGATGTTGGGTGAGGCCGAACAACTGAAAACGGAGTATATGTTGCTTGAACAGGCGCAGATAACGGATGAGGCTGAATTGCTTTCGTGCAGCAATCTGGCAGTACGCATTCGTTACCGGAGTCAGGCTATTCCCTGCCGGGTATTGAACTTGGGCGACGGGCGGTGGCTGGTTCGCTTTTTGGCGGAAGCGTCGGCGGTAACACCCGGACAATCGGCTGTCTTTTACGACGGAAACCGGGTTTTAGGAGGAGCATACATCGCTTCGCAAAGAGGAATCAACTTAATTATTAATGATAAGAAAGATGGCTGGTAATGGTGGCCGGTCAACAAGAGTTTTTATGAGAATATTTGCTATGGCACTGCTTGCGTTTGTATCGATTACAGTCGCAGCACAGAAAGATACATTAAAATTTAGGGTGAGTTTAACCGATAAGGCAGCAACGACTTACTCGCTCAGCAAGCCGCAGGAGTTTTTATCGGCAAAGGCATTGGCACGTCGTGCCCGCCAGCAGTTATCGGTAGACTCGACCGACTTGCCCGTATGCGCCAGGTATGTTGAGGCTATTCGGAAACAAGGGGTGAGGATTGTAGTAACTGGTAAATGGGATAATTTCGTGACGGTTTCTTGCAACGACAGTTCGCGCATGGCTCGCATCAGTAGGCTGCCTTTTGTTCGGTCGGTGGAGAAGGTGTGGCAACAGCTTACCCGCACGAACAAAGACAAGGCGTTGAAAAGAGATTCTATAACGGATAAGGTGGTGCGTGTGGACAGCCTTTACTATGGGAAATCTTATCGTCAGATACAAATGAGTAAGGCCGATAAGTTGCATGAAGCCGGGTTCAGGGGCAAGGGAATGACCATTGCAGTCATTGATGCGGGCTTTCACAATGCCGATCGTATCAAGGCGATGCAGAATATACATATTGTAGGTGTGAAGGATTTTGTAAACTCTTCGTGCGATATTTATGCTGAGAGCAGTCACGGCATGAAGGTGCTTTCGTGCATGGGCATGAATCAGCCTTATGTAATGGTGGGTACGGCTCCCGAAGCTGATTACTGGTTGCTTCGCAGCGAAGATGAATATTCTGAAAATTTGGTGGAACAAGATTATTGGGCAGCGGCTATTGAATTTGCCGATAGTGTTGGCGTTGATTTGGTCAATACGTCGCTGGGGTATTATGCTTTCGATGATCAATCAAAAAATTACGAATACCGCAACCTCAACGGGCAATATGCCTTGATGTCTCGTCAGGCTTCCAAAGCGGCCGACAAGGGTATGGTGGTTGTGTGTAGTGCCGGAAATTCGGGAAGTGGTTCTTGGAAAAAGATAACTCCTCCGGGCGATGCTGAACATGTTATTACGGTGGGGGCTATTGCTAAAACAGGCATTCTGGCTCCGTTCTCTTCCATAGGCAATACGGCCGATAACCGCATTAAGCCCGATGTGGTGGCGGTAGGTATGGCTGCCGATGTAATGGGAACCGACGGTGTTGCGGGAAATGCAAACGGTACTTCGTTTGCCTCACCCATCATGTGCGGCATGGTGGCTTGCCTGTGGCAGGCTTGTCCGCAACTTACGGCTCATCAGTTGATCGATTTGGTGAGAACTTCGGGCGACAGGGCATCTTTCCCGGATAATATTTACGGTTACGGTGTGCCTGATCTTTGGAAGGCGTATCAATGGACCAATAAACAAAAATAAATGGAAAGTCTCTCTCTTTTTGAGCTGAACGCATTGGTAAAACGCAGTTTGTCGCAATGCCTGCCCGACGAATATTGGGTGCAGGCAGAGTTGAGTGATGTGCGTTCAAACAGCACGGGGCATTGTTACCTGGAGTTTATTCAGAAAGATCCGCGTAGCAATAATCTGGTGGCCAAAGCGCGAGGTACTATTTGGGCAACCATTTATCGCATACTGAGACCTTATTTTGAAGAGGCTACCGGTCAGGCATTTACATCGGGCATCAAGGTGCTGGTAAAGGTATCGGTAGAGTTTCATGAGTTATACGGATACAGCCTTACTGTGCATGATATTGATCCTACGTATACGTTGGGCGATATGGCTCGGCGCCGTCGTGAGATACTCAAACAACTAGAGGAGGAGGGTGTGCTAACACTCAACAAGGAGTTAGACATGCCTTTGCTGCCTCAACGCATTGCTGTAATCTCGTCGCCCACCGCTGCCGGTTACGGTGATTTTTGTCACCAATTACAGAGTAACTCTTTCGGCTTTTATTTTTATACGGAGCTGTTTCCGGCCCTGATGCAGGGCAATCAGGTTGAAGATTCTGTTTTACAGGCGCTCGATAAGATACATGCCCGGATAGATGAGTTCGATGTGGTGGTTATTATTCGGGGAGGTGGGGCTACATCCGATTTGTCGGGCTTTGATACGTATCTTCTGGCGGCTTCTTGTGCTCAGTTTCCGTTGCCTGTGATAACGGGCATCGGTCATGAAAGAGACGATACTGTACTCGATTCTGTGGCGCATACCCGTGTAAAAACGCCTACGGCAGCAGCGGAATATTTGGTGGCGCGGATGAGTGATGCTGCCGCGCAACTTCTTCATTGGGCCGAGCAGCTCAGGGATGTGGCTTTGAACCGGATGGAAGAGGAAAAGCAAAGATTGATGTACTTGCAACGGCGCATTCCTTCGGCAGTGGTTTCTCGTTTGTCGGCTGCCAAAATGCAATTACTTACCGCACGCAAGGATATGCATCGTGCCGTGCAGGTGTTGCTTACCGCGCAGAAACATCGGCTGGAGCTGGTGGCGCAACGGGTAGAAGATGCTTCGCCGGAGCGTTTGTTGCAACGGGGGTACAGCTTAACGCTCAAAGAGGGTAAGGTGGTTACTGATGCAACGAGCTTGCGTGAGGGCGACCGGCTGACTACGCGTCTGGCAAAAGGGGAGGTAGATTCTGTCATTAGTAAAGTTAACAGTTAAATAAAAGAATATGGCTGCAAAAAAGGAAACGTATACGGAGGCAATGGCCCGTTTGGAGGAGATAGTGAGACAAATTGATGCCAACGAATTGGAGCTGGATGTTTTGGCTGATAAAATAAAGGAAGCAAACAAAATTATAGCTTTTTGTTCCGACAAACTAACGAAAGCGGATGCGGAAATAGAAAAATTACTGCAAGAAAAGCGGCAATCTGAATAATAAAGGTTATTTTTGTTCGTTGAAAGGAAAATGACTAATTACTGAATAAAATGAAAGAAATAGACTGGTCGAATTTGTCTTTTGGTTACATGAAGACAGATTACAATGTGAGAATCAATTTTCGTGAAGGAGCCTGGGGCGAGCTGGAGGTAAGCAGCAGCGAGTACATTAACATGCACATGGCTGCTACTTGTTTACATTATGGTCAGGAGGCTTTCGAAGGGTTAAAGGCTTTTCGTGGTAAGGATGGTAAGATTCGTGTGTTTCGTTTGGAAGATAATGCAGCACGTATGCAGGATACTTGTCGCGGTATCTTGATGGCCGAACTTCCTACGGAGCGTTTTCGTGAGGCTGTTCTTAAAGTGATTAAGCTGAACGAACGTTTTGTGCCTCCTTATGAAAGTGGAGCATCGCTTTACATTCGTCCGCTGTTAATTGGGACGGGTGCGCAGGTTGGTGTTCATCCGGCCGATGAATATTTGTTTCTGGTATTGGTCACTCCGGTTGGTCCTTATTTTAAAGGTGGTTTCTCTACTAATCCTTATGTAATTTTCCGTCAGTTTGACCGTTCGGCACCGTTGGGTACCGGTATTTACAAAGTGGGTGGTAATTATGCAGCCAGCTTGCGTGCCAATAAAATGGCGCACGATTTGGGCTATACCAGTGAGTTTTATCTCGACGCGAAAGAGAAAAAATACATTGATGAATGTGGCGCTGCCAATTTCTTTGGTATCAAAGACAATACATACATTACTCCTTTGTCAACTTCTATTTTGCCTTCTATCACCAACAAGAGCTTAATGCAATTGGCCGAGGATATGGGCATGAAAGTAGAAAGACGCCCTGTTCCAGAAGAGGAACTAAGCACGTTTGAGGAGGCAGGTGCTTGCGGTACGGCAGCAGTTATCAGTCCGATACAACGCATTGATGACGTTGAAAATAATAAATCGTATGTCTTTTCTAAAGACGGAAAACCGGGTCCGGTATGCACCAAATTGTACAATAAGCTTAGAGCTATTCAGTACGGCGACGAACCGGATGCGCACGGTTGGGTAACTATTGTTGAATAATAAATTCAGAATGAATTATAAAATAACGACTCTTGCCGAGAACTGTGTTTATGGTAAGGGGCTACAGGGAGAGCATGGGCTTTCCCTGCTTGTTGAAACAGCGGAGCATAAGGTTCTTTTTGATACCGGTGCTTCGGATCTATTTATTCGTAATGCCCGTTTGATGGGAATTGATTTAGCTGAAGTCGACTTGGTGGTACTGTCTCACGGACATCGCGACCACACGGGCGGACTCCATCATTTCCTTAAGTTGAATAGCCGGGCGCGGATTGTGTGCAAAAAGGATATTTTTGCACCAAAATACAAGGAGGAAAGAGAAAACGGTATGATGCATGCCGATGTACATGATGACAAACGCTTTTGGTTTGTTGATACATGCACGGAAATCGTGCCGGGTGTTTTTGTGTTTCCGGAGATTAAAATAACCGATAAGGTGGATACTCATTTTGAACGTTTCTTTGTGGAAGTGGATGGTGAGAAGGTGGATGATTCTTTTAACGATGAACTGGCTTTGGTTCTGAAGGAGGAGAAGTCTGTTTCTTTATTAAGCGCTTGCTCGCACAGAGGAATTACTAACATGATGCGAACTGTTCAGGAGGTTTTTCCGGGCATGTCTTTTAAACTGGTGCTGGGAGGTTTCCACATTCACAATGCAGAGAATGAGAAGTTCAATGTTATTTCTTCTTTTCTGGGTGTGAATTTGCCTAAACGATTGGGCGTTTGTCATTGCACCGGGGTAGATAAATATGCTTTGTTTCGTCAACAATTCAATGACCGTGTATTCTATAATTACACCGGTTGGGTAGAAACTATTTAAAAGGAATCCCGATGGGAAAAAATAAACTACAGAAGTTTGCCGACATGGCAGCTTATCCGCATGTATTCGAATATCCTTATTCTGTAGCGGAAAATGTTCCTTTTGAGATGAAAGGAAAATGGCACGAGAAGTTTTTTAAGAACAGTAACCCCATTGTGCTGGAGCTGGGATGTGGCCGGGGGGAGTATACCGTTGGACTGGGACGCATGTTTCCCGATAAGAACTTCATTGCTGTTGATATTAAAGGAGCACGCATGTGGAGCGGTGCTACGGAATCCATCAGTGAGGGGCTTACAAATGTGGCTTTCCTGCGCACGAATATTGAAATCATTGAGCGTTTCTTTGCTGAAGGAGAGGTGAGCGAAATATGGCTTACGTTCTCGGATCCCCAGATGAAGAAGGCTACCAAGCGACTTACTTCTACGTATTTCATGAATCGTTACCGACAGTTTCTGAAGCCGGATGGTATCATTCACGTGAAGACCGACAGTAATTTCATGTTCACGTATACCCGATACATGATTGAAGAAAATAAATTGCCGGTTTTGTTTATTACCGAGGATCTGTATCACTCGAATTTGGTTGATGATATTTTGGGAATTAAGACTTACTATGAACAACAATGGTTGGATCGTGGTTTAAGTATTAAATATATTAAGTTTGCATTGCCGCAGGATGGTGTTTTAAAAGAGCCCGATGTGGAGATCGAACTGGATTCGTATCGCAGCTACAACCGCAGCAAGCGTAGTGGTCTGCAATCGAGCAAGTAGTACCTCTCTCCCGTTCTCCTCCCGGAGAGAGAGAGGTTATTATTCATTTAAATCATTCTTCTTTGTGGGAGGCGAAGAGGATAAATCAATAAAAGGATGACACTATATCCGAAACTAATATTGGATGCACTGACCAATGTGCGTTATCCCGGTACCGGTAAAAACCTTGTGGAGGCCGGTATGGTAGAGGATAACATTCGTATTGAGGGAATGAAGGTTTCTTTTTCGCTTGTTTTTGAGAAGCCGACTGATCCGTTTATGAAATCGGTTGTCAAAGCGGCCGAAACTGCTATATTAACTTATGTAAGCAGGGATGTTGAGATTCAGGGGAATATCAGTGTGAAGACTATGCAAACTCCTCGTCCCGAAGTCACTCAGCTATTGCCTCAGGTGAAGAACATCGTTGGTATATCGTCAGGAAAAGGCGGTGTAGGGAAGTCGACTGTTTCTGCTAATCTGGCCGTTGCTTTGGCTAAACTGGGTTATAAGGTGGGCTTGCTGGATGCCGATGTATTCGGACCGTCTATGCCTAAGATGTTTCAGGTAGAGGATGCCCGTCCTTATGCAGAGAAGGTTGATGGCCGTGAAATGATTGTTCCGGTTGAGAAATATGGTGTGAAGTTGTTGTCAATCGGCTTTTTTGTTGACCCCGATCAGGCTACTTTGTGGCGTGGTGGTATGGCCAGCAATGCGTTGAAACAACTCATAGGTGATGCGTTATGGGGAGAGCTGGATTATTTCTTGATTGATTTGCCTCCCGGAACAAGTGACATTCATCTTACCGTGGTGCAAACGTTGGCAATGACGGGTGCGGTTGTGGTAAGTACGCCGCAAGATGTGGCGTTGGCTGATGCACGCAAAGGTATCAATATGTTCACCAACGAAAAGGTCAATGTGCCTATTCTGGGGTTAGTTGAAAACATGGCGTGGTTTACGCCTGCCGAATTGCCCGAAAATAAATATTATATCTTCGGAAAAGAAGGTGCCAAGAGATTGGCTGAGGAAATGAATGTGCCGCTTTTGGGACAGATTCCTATTGTTCAGAGTATCAGGGAAGGTGGTGATAATGGTCGTCCGGTGGCTCTCGATGAGGATTCTATTACCGGTCGTGCATTTTTATCATTGGCAGCTAGTTTGGTACGCCAGGTCGATAAGCGCAATGTGGAAATGGCGCCTACTCAAATAGTGGAAATGCATAAGTAATTGAAAGATCACTTTATATAAGAAGCAGGCTGTTAAAAACGGGTGATTCCGTCCTAACAGCCTGCTTATTTTTTGTTTGTTATTAGAAGCTTTGCATGTCGCACAAGCGTTTGTAGTATCCGTTTAGTGCAAATAGTTCTTCATGTTTACCTCTTTCAACAATTTCTCCTTCGTGAAGAACGCAAATCTCATCGGCATTGCGTATGGTCGACAGTCTGTGGGCAATAGCAATGGTGGTGCGGTTCTTCATCAAGTTTTCGAGTGCTTCTTGTACCATACGTTCCGATTCGGTATCGAGTGCGGAAGTTGCTTCGTCCAGAATCAGTATGGGTGGATTCTTTAATATGGCACGAGCAATGCTGATTCGTTGACGCTGTCCTCCCGATAGTTTTCCGCCGCGGTCGCCAATATTGGTGTCATATCCTTGCTCGCTGGCCATGATAAAGTCATGTGCATTCGCTATCTTGGCAGCTTCAATAACCTGTTCTTTCGTTGCTCCCTTCACACCAAAAGCGATGTTGTTGAAGAAGGTGTCGTTAAAGAGTATGGCTTCTTGGTTGACATTACCCATGATGCTGCGCAGGTCAGTCAGTGTGCTGTCTTTCACATTGATTCCGTCAATTAAAACTTCTCCTTCGGTTGCTTCGTAAAAACGAGGTAACAAGTCGACCAATGTAGATTTTCCCGAGCCCGATTGACCGACCAACGCTACCGTTTTCCCTTTGGGGATGACCAGATTGATATGTTTCAACACGGGAGTTGCTTCGTATTGGAAAGAAACATCACGAAACTCTATCTGTTCTTTTAATTCGTGAATGGGAACCGGCTTTTCGCTAATCTTCATGGTGTTTTCGGCCAGCAATATTTTGTCAACACGTTCCATGGAAGCGAGTCCTTTGGGGATGGCATAACTTGCTTTTGAAAATTCTTTTAGCGGATTGATAAGGCTGTAAAGCATTACCAGATAGAAGATGAACGAAGGAGCGTCAATGGTTGAGTTGTGGTTTAAGATGAGGGTGCCGCCAAACCATAATACGATGACAATCAGTATAGTTCCCAGGAATTCGCTCAGTGGGTGCGCCAGTTGCTGACGTGTGTTAACGCGGCTGATGGTATCTCGGTAATCATCATTGGCCTGAGTAAAACGCTTATCCATTTTGACTTCTGCATTGAACGCCTTTACAATGCGCAAACCTCCTAATGTTTCTTCTACCTGAGACATCAGATCACTCCATTGCCCTTGGGCTACCAATGACTTTCTCTTCAACTTTTTTCCTACGCTTCCCATGGCCCATCCCATAATAGGTAATACGACCAGCGTAAATAAAGTCAGTTTCCAGCTAATAGCGATTAAGGTTCCGAAATAAACCAAAATCAATATGGGATTTTTGAAAAGCATATCGAGCGAACTCATGATGGACGTTTCTATCTCCTGTACATCGCCACTCATACGGGCAATGATATCGCCTTTTCTTTCCTCGGAAAAGAAGCCGAGTGGTAAGGACAGAATCTTGCGGTACAACTTATTGCGTATGTCGCGCACTATACCGGTCCGGATAGGTATCATTGTGGCCGACGAAAGAAAGTAGCAACCTGTTTTTAGGAATGTCATTATTGCCAGGAAGATTCCCAAGATGAGCAACGTGGTACTTTGTCCGTATTGATTGATTAGGTCGGTTATGTAATAGTAAAAGTTATTAATCGCAATATCTTTCAAACCAACGGCCGGGTCGGTCCAGGCAATATAGCTATAGTGAGCTTCCGTCATTTTGAAAAGTATCTGAAGGATAGGGATAATTAGCGTGAAGGAGAAAACATTCAATATGGCCGACAGGATATTGAATAAGATACTAAGGAATAAGAATTTCTTGTAAGGGGGGACAAAACGTCTGAGTACTTGAATAAATTCTTTCATTGGATTTTCTAAATTATTTTAAGCTACAAATGTACATGATAATCTGTTAATAACCACATGGCCATTAAAAAAAACTGCTTTTAAGATCAATTCTTGTGGCTTATAGAACAGTTGTTCGCTTGGCTTTCAACTCTTTGTACTTTTCAATGACATGTTTCCTGCTTGTAATGATTTGCCAACGGTACACCCAGCAAGTTGTCAGGAAATAAACACCGGCTTGTATCCAAAGTGCCTTATATTCGAAAGCGACATCGCTCAATGTGGCTCCCATATTGTTAATCCGTATAAAACCGTTTATGCCAAAGGTAGAAGGAAATAAGTAGGAAAAATACTTCCAAAAGGCAGGAACTGCAGCTCCCGGCCATGATACTCCCGATATGAAGAGCAACGGAACAGAAGTAAATACAAAAATCAACATACAAGTTTCCCGATTGCGGATGGCTATAGATGCGGTCATGGCAAAGAAGATGCAAGCTGCCAGATAAGGCAGTATAAATGGAATCAAGTCGTCAGCATGTCCTATTTGGTTGAGGCTGAATAAGCGGGGGACTACAAACAATACGTAGGTGGACATAAAAGTGTAAACCATGAAGTAGCTGAGTCCTTTCCCTAGTACGATACGTAATGTGCCGTTGTAGTGTTTGTTGATAGGAACCAGATCTCTGAAACGGTTGTGTTCGCGCGCTGTACCCGCTGCCAAACCGATACCTAGCAACAAGGTTTGCTGTATTAAAAGCACTAGTACGGCAGGGATAAGAAATGCTGCAAAGCCGTTGGTGGGGTTAAACATGGCAACATCTCTATATTCAATGGGATAGGCCGTAATCTCATCTTGGCGTTGCGTGGTGTTTCCGGCCCGAGCTACTTTGATGTTTTTATTCATATCTAGTGATACCGCCGTGTTAGCCATCAGCAAACCTTTGTAATAGAGTAGTCCGCTCATGTCACAGTAAAGGCTTACTTTGCTTTGTATGCCTTTGGTTATGTTGTCGCTAAATTCCGATGGGATATAGATGATGCCGTAAGCTTCTCTCTCTCTTAATTTTTGTTTGGCTTCTTCGAGATTACTGCAATAGGCTACTATTTTGACGTCGGCTGTTGCATCTACTTTTCGCAAATACTCTCTGCTTAGCGAGGTGTGCGAATGGTCGACTGCTAATGCAGGTATCTCACGTACCACTTCATTCGTGTAAATGAAGCCGTATAGGAGCGGATAAAGTATGGGTACTAATATAAAGAATATCAATACCCCCTGATCACGAAAAGTGGTTTTAAACTCTTGTTTCCAAATATAAAACAAGTCGTCTGTTCCTTCGGATAAGATGTTTTTAAGTTTTATATTTTTCATCAGGGCATGTATTTATAGTAAATTAAAGCTTTCTTCAACCGATGAATAACTAGGAAAGGCAACATCATGAAGATAAGCAAAGCCATGTAATTGATCCAGGAGTAAGCCATACTATAACCGTTCAGCGCCTGATCAACGTAAATTAGGAAATAGTGCCTCAATGGGAAGAGGTTGCTTAACGCTTGTAAAACCGGGTGCATAGCCATCACGGGAAATGTAAATCCGGAAATGGAGAACGAGATGACTCCCCATAGTGAGGCAAAACTTAATCCCAATCGTAGGGATGGGAAGGTACCTATCATAACTACCCCTAATGATTGCGAAGCCAGCACCAAGAAAAGCGTTGCAAAAATCATGGAGAATATGCCACTGTTACATGGAAAATGAAGATATCCATACAGGTATACATTATAGAATATTCCCATTATGGTAAAGATAACAGTGTGCGGTAGTAATTTGCCTACTAATGAAATATAAATGGAATTATTTCCCGTACGAAGCCATTCACGAGCTGTACGGTCTTTGATTTCCACGCCTATGGAATAAACTGTAATCATGAATATCATCAGCATCAATACTCCGGGTAACAGTGTGTTGCATAGATAAACGGAGTAGTTTAGCCACGGATTATTGAGCGGATGGGTGTCAATAACGATAGGTTGCAAAAAGGCCATGGCTTGTGATTCTGTAGCTCCTTTGGCATAAAGAACAGAGCGTGCTGCAGAACCTGATGCTAATTCTCCCATCATTTTCATGTCTTTAAATAAAAGTGATCCGGCAATGAGGTATGAATTGTTGGTGTAGAAAGACAAGGTAGGTTGGCGCTGACTCTGGGCTTCAGCCGATAAGTGAGCAGGTATGTAGAAGAAACCGTAAATCTTGCCTTGTTGCATGGCATGGCGCGCTTCGTTTACACTATTGTACTGCTCTACAATTCCTGTCTGACTAAAGGCGTCCAAATTTCTAAGAAGTTTCCTTGATGTGTTACTATTGTCTAAGTCGACTGCCCCTACAGGCAAATCGGTTGGTAGTCCGGATGCCATTAGTGTGGTAAAGAATACATAGCAAAAAAGCGGCGCTATTACCATGCAAAACAGGTAAAGCGGTCTTGACACCAAACGGTGGCACTCTCTTTTGGCTACGTGATATAAGGCGGTGTATTTCATCTCTTTTTAAGAATAACAGTCATTCCCGGACGAAGATTTTCTATTGCTTCAAGCGGAGTTGCTTTTACTTCAAATGTTTTCAAATCGAACTGTCCGGTTGTTTTAGTTGCTTTCCAAACTGCATAAGTACCTACGTCTTTGAGAAAATATACTTTGAGTTTGACGGTTTTGTTATTTATTGCAGGAATGCTTGCTTCAAATTCACTGCCCATGGTAAGTCCTTGCAATAAATCCTCCCTTACGTTGAAAGTGACCCAAAGTTTATCGAGCATGGCTATGTTCATAATCGGAGCACCTGTACCAACCAGTTCACCTACTTTAGGAAATATCTCTGAAACTTCTCCCTTACTTTGAGCAATCAGATAAGTTTCTTTTACGTATGATTCCACTTCAGCAACAGCACCTTTAGCGCGGTTTACCAGAGCGGCAGCAGCCATTTTATCTTCTCTTTCAGCACCGTTCTTAGCCATTGTATATTGAGCTTTTGCTGCTTTTTCAGTTGCAATGGCCGCATCCCTTTGCGCACTTATTTCATCTAACTTCTGTGCAGGCATAACTCCTTGTTCAAAAAGGTTTTTGACGCGCTTGTATGACTTTTCCGCAATCTCCACCCCAGCACGCGCTTTTTGCCACATCTCGTATGCTGTTTGAATTTGCTCTTGGCGTGCTCCTTTTATGGCTTTTTCATTTTGAGCCTGAGCCGCCTCTTCAGCAGCTTGTGCCTGAGCCATCTTAGCCTGAACTTCCGGAGCTTCAAGAATGGCCAATGTATCGCCCGCATTTACAGATTGTCCTTCCTTTACTCTGAATTCCAGAATGCGTCCGGGAACTTTACTCGAAACCCTATATTCATCGACCTCAGCCTGCCCTTGAATTATTTCCGGACCTTTTCTTAACATGAAAAAACCGGCGATTGCTACAACAACGATGATTCCCGTCATCGTTAAAAATGCAAGCAGCATGTTACTGTTTTGTGATTTTATAGAAGCCATATTTTTATTTTTTTGTTTTAGTGAATGGTTTATGTATCCTTATTATTTTAATGTACCTAGAGATTTTTGCAGATAGATTTCCGTTAGTTTAATATCAATCTGTGCATCGATTTTCTCCGATTGTGCAGATAGCCAGGCTGTATGTGCTTCGAGTACATTTGCCGGTGCAATGACACCTTCTTCAAAACCAAGGGTTGCATATCGTAAATTCTCATTGGCCTTTTCCAGATTCTTGCTGGCCATTATCAGTTTCTTTTTTGCTTCAGTAACTTTGAAAGCGGCTTGATTTACTTGTAGTTCTACTTTCTCACGAGCATCTTGTAACTGGTATTTGGCTATTTGTGCCTCTGCTTTAGCCGCTTTAGTTTTGTATACGCCTTCTCCCCAGTTCCAGATAGGAACCTGTACCATAACGCCGACGTTCCACATCCCTTTGAACTTATTTTCGAAGCCATTGTATACAGATGGGTTGGAGACCAGGTAGTTACCCAATAAAGCCACAGTGGGGAGATGTTCAGCGCGAGTTACGTTAACTTTCTGTTTATATATTAAAGAGGCTAGCTCCAGACTTTTTAGTTCGGGTCGGCTGGCATATGCTGTTTCCATATTGATTTCGCTATTTTCCTTTAAGAGTATAGGAAGATCGTTCATGTTCTCATCGGCAAGTACGACATTGGTACTCAAATCAAGTCCGCATAGTTGACAAAGCAACATCTTCGACAGACTTAATCCATCTTCTACTTTGGTGAGAGTCATTTCAGCTTCATTCACCTTGACTTTCACTGAAAGTCCGTCGGCTTTGGTTGCAACTCCTTCGGCAATCATGTGATCAACATCACTTTCAAGTTTTTGCAGCAATTTCAAGTATCCTTCAGCCAGTTTCTTCTTATTCACCAAAGAAATAACCTGCCAATATGCTTGGTCCGTACTGAGTATTACTTCCTGCATCCCTGTGTGGTGTTGCTGGCGGGCCAGTTCTTCGGCATATTGTGTTATTTTGTTGTATGCTCTGATTTTACCGCCCATGTATAGTGGTTGGGTAAGCGTTATGGCTCCGGCATACATGTTTCGGGTGTCTGTTCTGAAAGCATCTACAATTGAATTACCTGCCGCATTTAGCGGAGTTGCTATGTCGAAGTTACCCAATGAAGTAATTAAAGGGACGAGCTCTGGGTGGGCAACAGCTAGTTGTTGAGCAAAACCTTTCACTTGTGTACCCACTGTTGTTCCCAGTTGGCTAAGCCCTGCCTTTTGTTCGTCGTTAAGGATAGAAATCTCTTTTTGATTACGAATGTAAGTACCTGTTGCCGATAATTTAGGTAAATAGTTGGTGAATGCTGCTTTATTTTGATAATGAGCAGCCTTAATTTTCTCTTGACCGATGAGTAACTCCTTATTATTTTCCATAGCTAGCGCCCTACAACTGTCGAGCGTTAAGGCTATTTGTGCCTGAAGTGAAAAAGTAATGCCGGCAAAAAGCGTGATGCTTACTAATCTTTTCATTGTATTCACTGCATTAATATAATTAAGGTCGTATATAGTTTAGCCAACAACCTTGGTTTGTACATTGTTCATCTTAACAAGCTGATATGCAATTAAAATGCCTTTATTTATAATTGCATAAACAACGAGACAAAAATAGTGATTTTGGGTGATAAGGCAAAATGTTTTAATATTTTTTTAAAGCTTTGGTCTTTTCAAGAAAGGGTAGCCTGTTTTACTATAAAAAAATCAGTGGTTTATAACCGTAATCCCGTTATAAACCACTGATTTTCTTAAAACAGCGAAACTATTTTTTATATCATTTCTTATTCAAGTGCGAATCTTTGTGACCCAATCAATGTACCATCGGCAAAGATGTCAACTCTGTAGTTACCTGCATACAGGAATTCTTCTACATTCCAATAAACCACGATTTGCTGTTCTTCTCCGTTGTATTCTATGTATTTTTTGATCGAATAATTCAGCGTACGGTTCTCGTACGTAAATGTGTTTGAGGAACTTTTTGTAAGGACATCATTATCAGGTTTGGTGATACGTATATATAAGGTACGTTCGCCAGCTTCAGCAGTGATATTCTTCACTATCGTAAATCCGATATTGAATTTAACTACATCTTTTACTTTCTTTGCTTGTTTGTCACGTTTGTTTTTCGGCTCAACCCAAATGTTGGTTGCATCAAGCTGTGCAGCGAGTGTTACTTTTTTGTTTAGCTGACTTTTCTCCTCAGATAAATTAGATATCTGACGAGATGCATCGTTGTATTTCTGAGTAACCTCGGCAATAACCTGCTTCTGTTGGGCTGTTAAGCGGTTGAGCGAATCAATTTGATTGATGTAGCTGATCATTACTTTACGGAGAGAGGCCAATTCATTTTTTAACCTGCGTATCTCTGTGGCGTTACTGCTTTTTACGGTACGTAGTTCTTCCAGCAAACGCTGCACCTTCACTTGTTCCTGATTAAGCAGTCCGGCTAGTGAATCGTTGGAGACAGTTAGTTTTAATTCATCGTATTGCGTGGCAAAACGTGTATATTCATTTTCAAGATCTTCCTTCTCAAGACTAAACTCTTGAACAAGCTCTTTATTGGTTTGTTTCTCTGTGTATAATAGGTATGCTACAGATAATATAGCTACTACCAATACGCCAAAAGCGACAATGATCCCGATAGATTTTTTATTCATAATTAAAAGTAAAGTTATTAACTGCTGCAAAAATAATGTTTTCAGATGGATTGAGCAGAACTCTTTAACTAAAATTATTATGGAAATATTTCTTTAATTGTTATTTAGGTTGTATTTTTGTGCTCGTTATAACGATATTCATTATCAATTTAAAAATATAGTAATATGTCAAAAGTAACCGTAGTAGGCGCAGGTAACGTAGGTGCTACATGTGCAAATGTACTTGCTTTTAATGAAGTAGCCGATGAGGTAGTAATGCTGGACGTTAAAGAAGGCGTTTCAGAAGGTAAGGCAATGGATATGATGCAAACAGCTCAGTTGTTAGGCTTTGATACCACACTGACTGGCTGCACAAACGATTATGCTCAGACTGCTGATTCTGACGTAGTAGTTATTACTTCTGGAATTCCTCGTAAACCGGGTATGACTCGTGAAGAATTAATCGGTGTGAACGCCGGCATCGTTAAATCTGTAGCTGAGAATCTTTTGAAGTATTCTCCCAATGCAATTATTGTAGTTATCTCTAACCCTATGGATACAATGACTTATTTGGCATTGAAATCTTTGGGATTGCCTAAAAACCGTATCATTGGTATGGGTGGCGCACTTGATAGCTCACGCTTCAAATACTTCTTGTCTCAGGCTTTGGGTTGCAATGCCAATGAAGTTGAGGGCATGGTAATTGGCGGACATGGCGATACAACTATGATTCCTTTAACTCGTTTTGCTACATACAAGGGACTTCCTATAAGCAACTTCCTTTCTGCTGAGAAAATAGAAGAAGTGGCTAAGTCTACCATGGTAGGTGGTGCTACTCTGACTGGCTTGCTAGGTACTTCTGCTTGGTATGCGCCCGGAGCTGCCGGAGCATTTGTTGTTGAAGCTATTCTTCATAACCAAATGAAGTTGGTACCTTGTTCTGTTTCTTTGGAAGGTGAATATGGTGAAACTGATATTTGCTGTGGTGTACCTGTAATTTTAGGTAAGAACGGTATTGAGAAGATCGTGGAACTTCCTTTGGACGAGGCTGAAAAAGCTGCTTTCAAAGCTAGTGCAGATGCAGTTCGTAAAGTGAACGGTGCATTAAAAGAAGTTGGTGCTCTTTAATTGAGTAAACTTAATTTTTAAATATATATCCTTTAGAGTAAAGAAGATCGGTTCGTTTGAACCGGTCTTTTTTTTATTCTATCTCCAGAGTCGAAGTCCTTGTTTACTATTTACGACTATCTATTCCCCACATCATTTTACTTCTTAATGTATCGAAAAATACGTGATTAAGACGTTTTACTACTTTTATTGTATAATCTGCACGATTAATCGTAATACGATCATTTTCTGTGAATGACTCACTGCTGCCATCTATGGAAACAAGGAAGTTGTGACTTCGGCTTTCAACATCAAGTGTAATTTTCCAGTCGTCGCGGATAACAATGGGACGGATATTCAGGCTGTGAGGAGCTACCGGGGTTATGGCTATTGTATTGGAATGAGGCACAATGATAGGTCCTCCTACACTTAATGAATAAGCAGTAGAACCTGTTGGAGTAGCAATGATTAATCCGTCGGCCTGGTAAGTAGCCAGATATGCATCGTTTATAGAGGTATGAATGGTAATCATGGAAGAACTGTCACGTTTCAATATGGCAATATCATTGAGTGCATAGAGGAGTATTTCCATCTTCTTTTTGTTACTGCTAAGTTGCAATACACTTCTTTCTTCCACGTTGTACTGACCTTTATGTATTTCATTGAAAGTCTCTTCCATTTCTTCCGGGGATACATCTGCCAGAAAGCCCAGTCGCCCGGTATTGATGCCTAAAATGGGAATGTTTTTCCTTCCTACTCTGCCGGCTGCTTTTAAGAAAGTACCGTCGCCACCGATACTGATGACCATGTCGGCTTCGAAATGATCTCCATCAAAAAGGGTGGCATCTTTTATTTCCAATTTTAAATCATTGGTTAGGAAATGGTAAAAGTCTCGACATATATATAGCTCTGCCCGGTGCTTTTCTAGTAACCTGAACAACTCTTTGGCATGCGATGATTTTTTTGCCTGATATGTATTTCCGAAGATAGCAAATTTCATAATTAATACGAATTAGTCTGTTCCTGCAACTCTTTTTAGGAATCTTTTATGTGCAAAAGTCGGCTGTTTACTTAATAAATATTACATTTGCACAATAGATACCTTTGCAAAAATGGGATTTTTTTCTCAGATCACTATTATTTTATTCTTATTATTTTATTTATTGAGTTAACGACTGCGGTATCTTATTCCGCAATAATTATAGAAATATGACTAAATTGAGTGTGAACATAAATAAGGTCGCTACACTGCGCAATGCGCGGGGTGGCAATGTTCCGGATGTTGTTAAAGTGGCTTTGGATTGTGAGAAGTTTGGTGCTGAAGGTATTACTGTTCATCCCCGGCCGGATGAACGGCACATCACAAGAGCAGATGTATATGCCCTGAGGCCTTTATTGAAAACAGAGTTTAATATGGAAGGCTATCCTTCGCCTGATTTTATAGATTTGGTTTTGCGGGTAAAGCCACATCAAGTGACTTTGGTACCTGATAGTCCTGATCAGATAACCTCCAATTCAGGTTGGGATACTAAAACGAATTTTGATTTCCTCTCGGAAGTGCTTGATGAATTTAACAATGCAGGTATTCGCACTTCTGTTTTTGTTTCAGCAGATATTGAGATGGTTGAATATGCAGCTAAAGCAGGGGCCGACAGAGTTGAATTATACACTGAACCGTATGCTACGGAATACATACACAACCCCGAAAAGGCCGTATTGCCATTTGTCGAAGCAGCCAAGGTAGCTCGTGGTATGGGCATGGGACTCAATGCCGGTCATGACTTGAGCTTAGTAAATCTTAACTTCCTTTATAAGAACATTCCTTGGATGGATGAAGTTTCTATAGGACATGCACTTATTAGTGATGCATTATATCTGGGACTAGAAAAAACGATTCATGAATATAAAAATTGTCTTCGCTGATGGATACAATGAATTTACTGGCACAAGCGGCCACCAATCTTACAGACTCACTTGCCACGTCAAATCCTGTATTAACACCTGTTGCAGCGCCGGCCGAGATGAACATGCTGGATATGGCTATCAAGGGAGGTTGGATTATGATTATATTGGGAATATTTTCTGTTGTTTGTTTTTATATCCTGTTTGAAAGGATGTATGCTATTCGTAAAGCAGGCAAAGAGGACCCGATGTTTATGGATAAAATCAAAGACTACATTCTAAGTGGCGAGATAAAATCGGCACTGAGTTATTGTCGTTCTATGAATACGCCTTCGGCCCGAATGATTGAAAAAGGAATCAGTCGTTTGGGACGCCCGGTTAACGATGTACAAGTTGCGATCGAAAACGTGGGTAATCTGGAAGTGGCCAAATTGGAGAAAGGACTTACTATTATGGCAACCATATCAGGAGGTGCTCCCATGCTTGGATTCTTAGGAACGGTTACCGGTATGGTACGAGCTTTTTATGAAATGGCCAATGCCGGCAATAATATTGATATCACCTTGTTGTCGGGTGGTATTTACGAAGCAATGATTACCACAGTAGGTGGTTTAATTGTGGGTATCATAGCCATGTTTGCTTACAATTATTTAGTTACGTTGGTAGATGGAGTAGTGAATAAGATGGAATCCCGTACAATGGAATTCATGGATTTGCTAAACGAACCCGCAAAGAAATAATCTAATAATAGAACGGCATGTTAAAGCGTAGAGCAAAAATATCACCTAATTTTAGTATGGCTTCCATGACGGACCTTATTTTCTTGTTGCTTATCTTTTTTATGATAACTTCAACCGTTGTGTCGCCCAATGCAATCAAAGTGCTTTTACCGCAAGGGAAACAGCAAACTTCTGCCAAACCGCTTACCCGGGTCATTATTGATAAAGACTTGAACTTTTATGCCGGTTTTGGAAACGAAAAGGAGCAACCTTTACAGTTGGCTGAGCTAACAACCTTTTTACAGGCTTGTGCTGATAAGGAACCCGAGATGTATGTGGCGCTTTATGCAGATGAATCGGTTCCTTACCGTGAAATTGTAAGAATATTAAATATTGCCAATGAAAACCATTTTAAGATGGTGTTGGCTACACGCCCCCCTGAGGAGAAGTGATTGGAATGAATAAAGAGGAAAAAGGAAAATACATAGCTGCACTTGGTGCTTTTCTGGTTCATCTGGTTCTTATCATTCTGTTGGTATTGCTAGGCATCTCAGTGCCTGTTCCCACAGAAGAGAGCGGTGTACCGGTTATGCTGGGTGAAATGGCTGATGCTCAAGGTGAATTCGACCCGTCAACTTTGGTTGATGTCGACATTATGCCGGAGGAAGCAGCAGCGCCTTCTAAACCAGCCGAATCAGCAGATGTACCGGATTTGATAACCCAAGCCGACGAGCAGACCGTGGCAGTAGAGCGCAAAACTGAAAGTAAGAAAAAAGAAGTGAAGCGCACTGAAAAAACTGCGGCTG
This sequence comes from Bacteroides graminisolvens DSM 19988 = JCM 15093, assembly GCF_000428125.1. Classification (GTDB taxonomy): domain Bacteria; phylum Bacteroidota; class Bacteroidia; order Bacteroidales; family Bacteroidaceae; genus Bacteroides; species Bacteroides graminisolvens. The sequence goes on along the minus strand of NZ_ATZI01000006.1, from coordinate 154,391 downwards.
AAAAAGCGGCAGAGGCTCGCAAACTTGCTGAAGCAGAAGCTGAACGCGAACGAAAAGCGGCAGCAGAGTTAGCAAGTAAACGTGTGGCCGGTGCATTCGGTAAAGGAGTTGGCATGGGTAGCCGGGGAACTACATCAGGCGAAGGAACACAGGGAAGTAAATCCGGTAACTCTTCTACAGGGGCTCTTAGCGGAACAGGAGGTTATGGTACCTTTGATTTGGGCGGCCGCTCTATTGGTACAGGCGGACTGCCACGTCCTCAGTACAATGTGCAAGATGAAGGAAGGGTTGTTGTTACCATTACTGTAAATCCTGCCGGCGTTGTGATTAATACGAGTATTAACAGACTGACCAATACGGTTAATCCGGCTTTGAGAAAAGCAGCCGAAGATGCTGCAAAGAAAGCCCGCTTCAACGCCGTTGACGGGGTTAATAATCAAACCGGCACCATTACCTATTACTTCAATTTGAGATAAATCACTATTAATGATAGATTATGGAAACTGTTTATGTTTTTTTTGCCAATGGATTTGAAGAAATCGAAGCGCTGACGCCGGTAGATGTATTGAGACGTGCCGGACTGAAAGTGGAGATGGTAAGCATTACATCGGAAGATGTTGTAATTGGTGCTCACGGAGTATCATTGACCTGTGACAGTTTGTTTGAAGATTGTGATTTTAGTGATGCACTGCTTTTACTTTTGCCCGGAGGCATGCCCGGTGCAGACAATTTGTCCAAACACGAAGGCCTGAATGAATTGTTGTTGAAGCAAGATGCTAATAAGAAAAAAATAGCAGCCATTTGTGCTGCCCCTATGGCTTTAGGGAAATTAGGTTTACTCAAAGGTCGAAAAGCTACTTGTTACCCCGGCTTTGAAAGCTTTTTGGCGGGTGCTCAGCTGGTGAATGCACCGGTTGTTGAAGATGCTCACATTACTACCGGTAATGGGCCGGGAGCAGCAATGGCATTCTCGCTTGCATTAGTTCATGAGCTGGTCGGCGAAGCCAAAATGCAAGAATTAATTAAAGGAATGGGAGTGAAACTCTAGTTGATGAAGAAGTACGTTTTGATTGTTGCCGGTGGCAAAGGGTTGCGTATGGGTGGAGAACAACCCAAACAATTTCTGCCTTTGAAAGGTAGGCCGGTCTTGATGCACACCCTTGAACAGTTTTATCGCAGTGATGTTGCGATGGAAATTATTCTTGTGCTGCCGTACGAACAACAAAACTATTGGAAGCAACTGTGTGAAGAACACCATTTTACTATTAAACATCGTGTTGCCGATGGAGGTGAAAGCCGTTTTCATTCGGTAAAAAACGGTTTGAGCTTAATTGAAACCCCTTCCATTGTAGGCGTTCACGATGGCGTACGTCCTTTTGTCTCTGTTGATGTGATAAATCGTTGCTATGAGTTGGCAGTAACAAAAAAAGCCGTTGTTCCGGTTGTGGATGTGGTTGACACAGTACGTCATATAACTAATAACGGTAGTGAAACGGTCGATCGGTCTGCTTATAAATTAGTGCAAACGCCCCAGGTCTTCAACGCCGATTTATTGCTCAAAGGATATGAACAACCTTATTCTTCAGCGTTTACAGATGACGCTTCCGTAGTCGAAGCAATGGGTGTGAAAGTGACGCTGACGCCCGGGAACCGTGAAAATATAAAACTAACTACTCCTTTCGATTTGAAGGTAGCCGAAGCATTGTTGTAATGTACGATTTAACCACACGTGATATTAAGTATTTAGCGGGCGTAGGGCCGCAACGTGCCTCGTTGATGAACAAGGAACTGAATATCTTTTCGCTTCAAGACCTTCTATATTACTTTCCTTATAAATACGTTGACCGTAGTAAAGTTTACCAGATACGCGAAATTGATGGGAACATGCCTTACATTCAGTTGAAGGGCCGTATCCTGAGCTTTGAAACAATTGGCGAAGGGCGTCAAAGGCGCCTTATTGCTCACTTTTCAGATGGAACGGGAGTGGTTGATCTGGTTTGGTTTCAGGGTATTAAGTTTATCGTCGGAAAGTATAAAGTCCAGCAAGAATATATCGTTTTTGGGAAACCAACCGTTTTCAATGGACGAATCAACTTGGCTCATCCCGATGTTGATCCCGTTTCGGAATTAGTAATTTCTTCCATGGGCATGCAGCCTTATTATAATACGACGGAGAAAATGAAACGTGGGTTCTTAAATTCACGTGCTATTGAGAAGATGATGGCTACTGTGATGCAGCAATTGCAAGAACCGTTAGTCGAAACATTATCACCCGGCATTGTGTCTGCCTATCACCTGATGTCACTGACGGAGGCTTTGAGAAACATCCATTTCCCACAAAGTCCCGAGTTACTCCGCAAAGCCCAATATCGACTTAAGTTTGAGGAACTTTTCTACGTTCAGCTGAATATATTGAGGTATTCAAAGGATAGGCAGCGGAAATATCGCGGCTACGTGTTTGAGAATGTAGGTGCCGTGTTTCATACGTTTTATGAAAAGAACTTACCCTTTGAACTAACCGGTGCCCAGAAGAGAGTGTTGAAAGAAATCAGACAAGACGTAGGCTGCGGCAAACAAATGAACCGATTGTTGCAGGGTGATGTGGGAAGCGGTAAAACACTGGTGGCCCTTATGAGTATGTTATTGGCTCTTGACAATGGTTATCAGGCATGCATGATGGCACCGACGGAGATTTTAGCCAATCAGCATTTTGAAACCATCAAAGAGATGCTGTACGGAATGAACCTCCGCGTGGAACTTCTTACCGGAAGAGTGAAAGGGAAAAAACGGGAAGAGATTTTGTCGGCTTTGCTAACGGGAGACATTCATATTCTGATAGGAACGCATGCTGTGATTGAAGACTCCGTCCGCTTTTCCTCGCTGGGGTTGGTTGTTATCGACGAGCAGCACCGGTTTGGAGTAGCCCAGCGCGCCCGTTTGTGGACAAAGAACGAACGCCCTCCGCACATATTGGTGATGACGGCCACGCCTATTCCACGAACACTTGCCATGACTCTTTACGGAGATTTGGATGTTTCCGTGATTGATGAGTTGCCACCGGGCAGAAAACCCATTTCAACAATTCATCAATTTGATAATCGTAGAGAAAGTCTATACAAATTCATCGGTAAGCAGATTGAAGAGGGTAGACAGATCTACATCGTTTACCCACTGATTGAGGAAAGTGAAAAGATTGACCTGAAAAACCTGGAAGAAGGATTTATGCACATACGCGAAGAGTTTCCTCAATACCAAGTATGTAAGGTGCACGGTAAAATGAAAGCTGCTGAAAAGGATGCGCAAATGCAACTTTTTGTATCGGGACAAGCACAGATCATGGTTGCCACCACTGTCATTGAAGTAGGTGTCAATGTGCCTAATGCTTCGGTAATGGTGATTGAGAATGCCGAACGATTCGGGTTGTCGCAGCTGCATCAGTTGCGAGGAAGGGTAGGGCGTGGTGCCGATCAGTCATACTGTGTTTTGGTTACGGGTTATAAACTGGCCGAAGATACGCGTAAGCGTCTTGAAATCATGGTGCGTACCAATGACGGATTCGAGATTGCAGAGGCCGACTTAAAACTCCGGGGCCCCGGCGATTTGGAAGGTACGCAACAAAGTGGTATGGCATTCGATTTAAAAATTGCCGATTTGGCGCGCGACGGACAATTGTTGCAGTACGTTCGCGAAATAGCAACTTCTATTGTTGATAGCGACCCGAATGCCAATTTACCGGAAAACGAAGTTCTCTGGAAACAACTCAAAGCGCTACGCAAAACAAACGTTAACTGGGCTTCTATAAGCTAAAAATCGGTTAAACATGCAGTTTGTTTGCAGAAATATGCTCAAAAACATATTTTGCCGCTATCTTCCCTATTTATAGTGGTTTAGGGCGCAAAAAGTCTCATCTATAACCAACTTTGTACGAAAAAAAGTTAAGCAGGTGGTTGGTTTTTAAATCGTAAATACTATCTTTGGGAGAATTTTGAAAGAAATGATTGCTTAAAACCTTTGAAACCGTACTATTTTTATGATCGAAAAAACGTTAGTCATATTAAAACCCTGCACTTTGCAAAGGGGACTTGTAGGCGAGATAATAAATCGTTTTGAACGTAAGGGTTTACACCTTACAGGAATGAAAATGGTACAGTTGACGGATGAAATTTTAAGCGAGCATTATTCGCATTTAAGCAGCAAGCCGTTTTTTCAGCGCGTGAAAAATTCAATGATGGCGGCTCCCGTTATCGTTTGCTGTTTGGAAGGTGTCGATGCAATTCAGGTTGTACATGCTTTGGCTGGTCCTACAAACGGACGTGCAGCAACGCCCGGTACAATACGTGGAGACTACAGTATGAGTTATCAGGAAAACATAGTTCATACATCAGATTCTCCTGAAACTGCTGCCACCGAATTAAATAGATTTTTTAAACCAGAAGAAATATTCGAATATAAGCAGGCTTCTTTTGATTTTATTTATGCCTGTGATGAGTATTAACGAATTGACGAAACGAATGAATTTTAATTGTATTAAAACAGTATTGATTGCCGCAACTGCTATGATCAGCCTGAATTCTTTTTCTCAGGACCTGATTGCGCGCCAAGCCCCAATTGATCGAAAACTTAAAAGCGTAGATTCGCTGGCCCTTCAAAAGCAGATTCGTGCAGAGCAAGCTGCATATCCTGCATTGAGCCTTTATCCTAATTGGGATAACCGATACGTACACGCTTATGGCAAAGACGCCATTGTTCCGGAATCTTTCACTATTGATCTGACCGGTTTCCGCATGCCAACCCCTAACACACGTATTACCTCACCTTTTGGTCCTCGTTGGAGAAGAATGCACAACGGACTTGATATCAAGGTTAACATTGGAGACACAATTGTATCTGCCTTCGACGGCAAAGTGCGCATTGTTAATTTTGAACGCCGTGGTTATGGTAAGTATGTTGTTATTCGTCACGCAAACGGTTTGGAAACAGTATACGGCCATTTGTCCAAACAACTGGTTGATGAAAACCAAACGGTAAAAGCCGGTGAACCTATTGGTTTGGGTGGAAATACAGGACGCTCTACCGGTTCGCACCTACACTTCGAAACCCGTTTCTTAGGAATCGCTATCAATCCTGCTTACATGTTTGATTTTCCCAAGCAAGACGTAGTAGCCGATACGTATACATTCAGAAAGACCAGAGGGCATGAAAGCGTTGGTTCTTCGAACAGTGAACTGGCCAGCGAAGGTGCTATCAGATACCACAAGGTTAAAAGAGGAGATACATTGTCGAGGATTGCTGCTAAAAGAGGCGTGTCAATCGACAGACTTTGCAAGCTGAACAGAATAAGCAGAAGAACGGTACTCAGACCGGGACAGGTTCTTCGTTGTTCTTAAAGAATATACAAACAATTTGCTTGGAGAGGGCACTTTAAATATAATTTAGAGTGCCCTCTTTTCTTTTTTCTTTATTTATTGCTACCTTTGCGATCTATTCGTAAACAAATGAAAGATACTAAGCAACAATTTGAACATGTCATAGCCTTGTGCCGCGACTTGTTCGCCAAAAAGTTACATGACTACGGTGCTGCATGGCGTATTCTTCGTCCGGCTTCGGTTACCGATCAGATATTCATTAAAGCCAATCGCATCAGGAGCATTGAAACCAAGGGAGTTACTTTGGTGGATGAAGGCATACGCTCTGAGTTTATTGCGATTGTTAATTACGGAATCATCGGTTTAATTCAGCTAGAGCTGGGTTATTCGGAGTCGACAGATATTACCAACGAACAAGCTTTGGCTTTGTATGACAAGTATGCCACCGAGGCACTTGAACTGATGCAGGCAAAGAATCATGATTACGATGAGGCTTGGCGAAGCATGCGCGTAACTTCGTATACGGATTTGATTTTGATGAAGATACATCGTACCAAGCAGATAGAGAGTTTATCGGGACAAACACTCGTTTCCGAAGGAATTGATGCCAATTACATGGATATGATTAATTATTCTGTATTCGGATTAATTAAACTTGAGTTTGAAAAATAACAGAATACATATTGCAAAGCACATTTGGGTAAATCTGTGCAGGTTTCTGCTGGCCGGGCTCTTTATATTCTCCGGTTTTGTGAAAGCTGTTGACCCGCTTGGCACCCAATATAAGATTGAAGATTACCTGAGCGCGTTCGGCATGACCGACTGGTTTCCGGCATTCTTACCCTTATTATTTTCCGTCATTCTTTCCACGCTTGAGTTTTCTGTTGGCGTACTTCTGTTTTTCGGCGTGCGCAAAAGGGCTTCTACTACGCTGGCATTTCTGATGATGCTCGTGATGACTCCCCTTACCCTTTACCTTGCAGTTACAAACCCAGTGAGTGATTGCGGCTGTTTTGGCGATGCATGGGTGCTGACCAACTGGCAAACATTTTGGAAGAATGTGGTTTTACTCGTGGCTGCCGCTTCCGTTTTTGCAGGACGAGCACGGATTATCAGGTTTGTGACCGCTCAGACCGAATGGCTGGTCTCTCTTTATACAGTTTTGTATATATTGGTATTTTCGTCCTATTGCATCAGAAACCTTCCGGTTATTGATTTCCGTCCGTATAAGATTGGGAAGAGCATTACCGAGGGAATGAGCATTCCTCCCGGGGCGAAGCCCAGTGTTTTTGAAACTCGTTTCATACTTGAGAAGAACGGAGAGCGAAAGGAATTTACGTTGGAGAACTATCCGGATAGTACCTGGACGTTCATTGACTCGCGCAGCATACTCAAAGAGAAAGGATACGAGCCTGCCATTCATGATTTCTCCATGCAAGAACTAGCCAGCGGCAATGACATTACCGATGAGGTGCTGCAAGATTCAGGTTACACCTTCTTGTTGGTGGCGCATCGCATCGAGGAAGCCGACGACAGCAACATTGATCTGATCAACGAACTCTATGACTACTCCAAAGAGTATGGCTATAAGTTTTATTGCCTTACCTCATCTGAAGAGAAACAGATTGACGTGTGGCGCGATCAGACAGGAGCGGAATATCCGTTCTGCCTGATGGACAACATAACACTCAAAACCATGATTCGCTCCAATCCCGGGGTGATGTTGATTAAGAACGGAGTGATACTGAATAAATGGAGCGATAATAATTTGCCCGACGAATATGAACTAACCGGACCATTGGACACGTTGGAGTTGGGCAAGCAGAAGGTGGAAAACGACAAGCGAACCATGCAGCTTATTTTCGGGTGGTACATACTGCCTTTGTTGCTGGTGCTGGGTCTCGACATCTTGATTGTCCGCCGTAGTGAGCGTAAAAGAAAGAATCGAAATAAAAATTTAATTAACCCTTTAACAAATAACAAAATGAGAAAAAACATTGTTGCAGGAAACTGGAAGATGAACAAAACCCTTCAGGAGGGTATTGCTTTGGCTAAAGAATTAAACGAAGCTTTGGCTGCTGAAAAACAAAACTGTGATGTAGTTATCTGCACACCGTTTATTCACTTGGCATCGGTTACTCCGATTGTTGACGCTGCTAAGATTGGTGTTGGTGCAGAAAACTGTGCCGATAAAGAATCGGGTGCTTACACCGGTGAAGTTTCAGCTTCTATGGTAGCATCAACAGGTGCTCAATACGTAATCTTGGGTCACTCTGAACGTCGTGCTTACTACGGTGAAACACCTGCTATCTTGAAAGATAAAGTACAATTGGCTTTGGCTAACGGATTGACTCCTATCTTCTGCATCGGCGAAGTGTTGGAAGAACGTGAAGCTAACAAGCAAAACGAAGTAGTTTACGCTCAGTTGGCCGGCTCATTGTTCGACCTTTCTGCTGAAGACTTCTCGAAGATCGTTTTGGCTTACGAACCAGTTTGGGCTATCGGTACAGGTAAGACTGCTACTGCTGAGCAAGCTCAGGAAATTCATGCTTACATCCGTTCAACAATCGTTGAAAAATACGGAAAAGAAGTGGCCGACAATACGTCTATCCTTTACGGAGGAAGCTGCAAACCATCAAATGCTAAAGAACTGTTCGCCAACCCTGACGTTGACGGTGGTTTGATTGGTGGTGCTGCTTTGAGCGTTGCCGATTTCAAAGGTATTATCGATGCATTTAATGCATAACAAAAACATGCTGATTTGTGAACCGGTTACCCCCGGTTCGCAAATCTTTTTTTATTTATCAACCTGTGCGTATGAAGACTTATTCGTTTTACTTTAGTTTGTTACTTCTGTTGTTTGCCGTCACTACGGCGAATGCTCAAAACATTGTCAAGAGCCTGGAGCGCGATGTGCCCGGTCAAGGTAAGGTAACCATTCATCAGGACGAACGATTGGATGCAGCTATCGGAAAAGAAAAACTACCCGCCTCGGCAGGGATGCCCGATGAACAGCAATTCATTAAAGTAGCCGGTTACAGGGTTCAGGTATATGCCGGAAACAATTCGCGCGCTGCCCGCACTGAAGCACAGAACATTGGCTACAAAGTAAAAGAATACTTTCCCGATTTGAAGGTGTACACCACCTTTACTTCGCCCCGATGGTTGTGCCGCGTAGGTGATTTCCGCACTATCGAAGAAGCCGATGCTACCATGCGTCAGCTGAGATCAACAGGTGTTTTCAAAGAAGTTTCCATTGTCAAAGAACAAGTTAATATTCCATTATAAAGATCATGTTAGATAAAGAAGAAGTAAACTCACCTCATCTGGAGGAATTAATGGGCCACTACCGCGGTATTATCAGTCTGCTGGGCGAAGATGTGCAACGTGAAGGATTATTGAAGACACCCGAGCGTGTTGCCAAAGCCATGCTTACCTTAACAAAAGGTTACACCATGGACCCGCACGAAGTGCTGCGCTCTGCCAAGTTCAAAGAAGAATACAGCCAGATGGTGATTGTGAAAGACATAGACTTCTTCTCGCTTTGCGAACACCACATGTTGCCTTTCTACGGCAAAGTGCATGTGGCTTATATTCCCAACGGATACATTACGGGATTGAGCAAGATTGCCCGTGTGGTCGACATCTTTTCTCACCGTTTGCAGGTGCAGGAACGCATGACTCTTCAAATCAAAGAATGTATTCAGCAAACACTAAACCCGCTAGGGGTGATGGTCGTTGTTGAAGCCAAGCACATGTGCATGCAAATGCGCGGTGTTGAAAAACAAAATTCCATCACAACCACTTCAGATTTTACGGGAGCATTCAATCAGGCTAAAACGCGTGAGGAGTTTATGAACCTCATCATGCACAAATAAGTCAGCGCACCAGCACCACGCGGTCGCCCAGACGTTTAGCCATGACGCTCTGAATTTGTTTCATTTCCTTGTAGCGCTCCATCAACTCGTTGCACTTGTCAACGTTGTTGGCATTTTCGGGGTTCTGCAAGGCAAACATAATGTGCTTCAATTCCTCTTCAACAATGGCATTCTTGAAGTTAATCATTAAGTTAGGCACCACCTCAAGCAACCGTTCTTCCTCGGTAGGCAGCTTCTGTCCCTTGGTGTGGTATTTGCTCAGCTGGTAGCGATTGTTGAGCAACTCGGCCGATAACCTGCTGATTTCCTGATCGGGATGCGCTAGGAAATAACGGCGGCTCTTGAAATCTTTATCGTGCATGTGCGCAGCCGCTTCCGACAAAATGCGGCGGTGCAGCGGGTTGTGAAACGATAGATCATCTTCTTTCAAATCGCCCACAATATACTCAATGACACTGACCGGCACAGGATTCTCATTCTCATCGGCCACCTCACACAAAATTTGTTCGCCGTAGCGGATAACAGTTCGTATGATAAGCCGTTCGAGCTGGTAAAATTCCTGTCCCTCTTTGCCCTCCTGCGGAATGAGCGATTCATACGGAGGAGGTATTTCGCCGGGAAGCGGTATGCCGTTCTCGGCCGGAGGCGGTGTGGAGGCGTTATAACTTCCGGACTTGCCATCCTTTTCGGCCATCTTTTCCTTCAGCTTCGCCACCTCGGCCACCAATAACTTTTCTTCCACTTTGAGCAGCTGACTGCATTCCTTCATGTACACCGAGCGCACAATGGCTTCGGGAATAACCGAAATGCTTCGCACAATGTCACCAATGAGTCCGGCGCGCTTGATGGGATCCTTGCCCGCATCGTCGAGAAGCAGATTGGTCTTGAACCGAATGAAGTCCACCTCATGAGCCGAAATATACGCCTGAAAGTCGGTTGCATTGTGTTTGCGGGCAAACGAGTCGGGGTCGTCGCCATCGGGCAACAGCACCACCTTGATGTTCATACCCTCTTCGAGCAACATATCGATACCGCGGATGGAAGCCTTGATACCCGCCATATCACCGTCATACAGTACCGTAATGTTGTTGGTGAAACGATGAATGAGACGAATTTGTCCCGGCGTAAGAGAAGTTCCCGACGAAGAAACCACGTTTTCAATGCCCGACTGGTGCATGGAAATCACGTCGGTGTAACCTTCCACCAAGAAACAACGGTCTTGTTTAACAATGGCTTGTTTGGCAAAGTAAATGCCGTACAGCTCACTGCTCTTGTGGTAAATTTCAGATTCGGGCGAGTTTACGTACTTGGCCAGCTTTTTGTTTTCGGTGCTCATCACACGTCCGCCGAAAGCCACCACCTTGCCCGAGAGCGAGTGCACCGGGAACATCACACGTCCCCAAAAGCGGTCGCGCACCTTTCCCTCGTCGGTTTCGTAGCACAAACCCGTTTTTACCAGAAACTCCTTCTGGTATCCTTTTCGCATGGCTTCTTGTGCCAGCGCATCGTGCTGTTCCAAGCTGAAACCCAGTTGAAACTTCTCGATCGTATCATCACGAAAACCACGCTGACGGAAGTAAGCCATACCAATGCTTCGGCCGTCGATGTGGTTTTTCAGTATGTTCTGAAAATAGTCGCGCGCAAAACCGTTGACGATAAACATACTTTCGCGCGCACTCTGAGCCTCTTTCTCTTCGTTGCTCAGCTCGCGCTCCTTCACTTCAATGCTATACTTGCGTGCCAGGAACTTGAGCGCTTCGTAATAAGACATCTGCTCGTGCTCCATAATAAAGTGCACCGCGTTGCCTCCCTTGCCGCAACTGAAACATTTGCAAAGACCTTTGGAGGGCGACACGCTGAAAGAAGGCGTTTTCTCGTTATGAAAGGGACACAGCCCCACATAGTTTACCCCGCGTTTGCGCAGCGTAACAAAGTCCGATACCACATCAACAATCTGTGCCGCATCGAGTATTCTGTCTATGGTTGCCTGATCTATCATGTACGAATGGTTTTAAGCATCACAAATGTACACCTAATTTGTTATTCCACAAAGCGAGCCCCGGGTTGTTTGCAAGCGGCAGGTGAATAGAGCCTTTCTGCCTGAATATCATTTGATTGCCTGCCTTTTACTTGAATATAACGGACAAAAAACGACCATTCAACCCGTTTTTGTCAAGTGCTGATTTATATATTATTAACGCTTGCGGGCGGTGCCTCACTTACCACCAGCTTTTGAGGGAGCAACGACCACGTTTTTGGAAAGCCGGGCCGACTTTCCTGAATAGCTGCCCAACGATTTTAAATCCCTGCCCAACTTTTTGGAAAACATAAAGAGGAATTTAAAAAAGTCCTTGATGTTTTTTGAAAAGATAACGAGCTTTTTCTCCAAAGCCACGAGCAATTGGGCGAATTGCAACGACCAATGGAGGTGATTGCCACGAGCAATGAGGTGCATTGCAGGTAGCAATTGGCAAAAATGAAAGAAACAAAGAGCCGGAACAAGGCATTTGGGGGAAGAGCAGACGGGCGCGGAAACAAAAAAAGGAGAAGCGCCGGCTTCTCCTTTTACGTGCAGTATAAATAGAATATAGTTTAACTTTACGCTTACAAATATACAACATTACAAACACAAAGTCAAGCTTTTACTCGTTTTTATTTGATGTTTTCCCTGATTTTGGTCAGGTACTTTTTCATGGCCTCGGCATCTTTATTGCTAATGATTTCGAGAACGTTTTTCAGCTCACGGCGAATGTTTTCCACTTGTGCCGGGGTGCGCGGATTGAATAGTATTTCCTGCAAGAGGTAATCATCTTCACTCATCAAACCCTTGGCAATGGCCATGTGCTTTTTAAAGGTAGTGCCCGGTGCCTCCTGGTGCTTCATGACCGCCGCAAAAACGAAGGTCGACACAAACGGAATAGACAACGAGTAGGCCACCGTTTCATCGTGCTCGTCGAACGTATATTCAAAAATGTTCAGGTTGAGGCTGTTGTACAAGTCTTTAAAGAACACCTTTCCCAAATGATCACTTTCACTGATAATAATGGCGCTTTCGCTGCTCAGGTTGCTGAGGCTGGCAAAGGTAGGGCCAAACATCGGATGAGTGGACACATAACGGAAACCGCTTTCATCGTAAAACTTCTTCAGTCCGGTTTTCACCGAAGCAATGTCGCTGATGATGCAATCTTTAGGCAAGGCAGGAAGCACTTGTCTGAAGGCATCGAGCGTGTACTTCACCGTTGCAGCGTTAATCACCAGTTCCGGCTCGAAGTCTTTAATCTCCTCGAGCGTGGTGAAACGATACGTGTTATACACAAAACGCAATTGATGCGGGTTGACATCGTACACAGCCGTTTCGTGCTGAAAGCTCAATATATCCGTAAAGAAGGAGCCCATTTTACCGGCTCCAAGAATTAATATCCTCATGATTTACCGTCCTGTCCTTTTATTTGTTGATGATTTCCATCTGCTGGCGAACACTCTCTTCGTGAATCGCTTCGAATATCTTCATGACAAACTCCGCATCGAGTCCGCACAAAGCACCCTGCGATCCTCTTTTCTCCAAAATTTCGCTGTAACGGCTGGTTTGAAGAATGGGCATGTCGTGCTCTTTTTTGTACGTACCAATTTCGCGGGCAATACGCATACGTTTGGCAAGCTCCTCCATCAGGCTATTATCGCACTCGTCAATTTGGCGGCGCAATGCAGCAAGGTTTTCGGTAGTCTGCGTTTCCTTGCGGATAACCAGCAGGTTGAGGATGTAATCCAACACGTCGGGTGTAACCTGTTGTGAGGCATCGCTCCATGCACAATCGGGGTTGCAGTGACTTTCCACAATGAGTCCGTCGAAATTGAGGTCCATCGCTTGCTGACAAAGCGGTGCAATCAGCTCGCGTTTGCCGCCGATGTGGCTCGGATCACAGAAGATGGGCAAGTTAGGAATGCGGCGGTGCAGCTCAATAGGAATGTGCCATTGCGGCAAGTTGCGGTAAATCTTCTTATCGTAACTGCTGAACCCGCGGTGAATAACTCCCAGACGTTTTAGCCCCGAGTTGTTGATACGCTCCAAGGCGCCAATCCACAAATCAAGATCCGGATTCACAGGATTCTTCACCAAAACAGGAATATCGACCCCTTTCAGCGCATCGGCAATCTCTTGAACGGCAAACGGATTGGCGGTTGTGCGCGCGCCTACCCATAAAATATCTATTCCGGCTTTCAATGATTCGTACACATGTTTGGCAGTAGCCACTTCGGTCGAAACATACATGCCCGTTTCCTTCTTAACCTCCTTCAACCATGAAAGACCTTCAACGCCAACGCCTTCGAAGCCGCCCGGCTTGGTACGCGGTTTCCAAATGCCTGCGCGGAATATTTTGATGCCTCGCTCGGACAGTTGCTTGGCCGTGCTCATTACTTGTTCTTCTGTTTCGGCACTGCAAGGACCGGCAATAACGATGGGTCTTTTTGCCTCAACACCCGGTAATAAAATTGATTCTAGTTCCATAATTTCAATATGTATTTTTATTTGTTTTTATTCATTTCTTTAATTCTTTCCAGCGCTTCGGCCAGTTTCTCGTCTTTGCAGCAAAGAGAAATGCGTATGTAGCGCGCACCGTTGCTGCCGAAAATAAATCCGGGCGTGATGAACACGCGTGCTTGGTGCAATACTTTTTCGGTGAGTTCCTCAACATCCGTGCACGAGGCCGGTATTTTTCCCCAGAGGAACATGCCCACCTGATGATCGTCGTACGTGCATTGCAAAGCCTCCATAATCTCTCCGGCCAGCTGGCGGCGGTTACGATAGTTTTGGTTGTTGCTTGCGTACCAGTCTTCACCGGCTTCCAGCGCTTTGGCTGCGGCCAGTTGCATGGCGCGGAACATACCGCTGTCGATGTTGCTTTTCACTTTCAAGATCCACTGCACAAAGTCGGCATTCGACGCCAGCATGCCGATGCGCCATCCGGGCATGTTGTGGCTTTTGCTCATGGAGTTAAACTCAATGCAGCACTCCTTGGCACCCGGAACGGAGAGAATGCTCAGCGGTTTATCGTTCAATATAAAGCTGTACGGGTTATCATTGACAATGATAATGCCCTTCCTGCGGGCAAAGTCGACCAGCTTTTCATATAGTTCCGGTGTTGCATTGGCACCCGTGGGCATGTTGGGGTAGTTGGTCCACATCAACTTCACGCGGGTTAAGTCCATAGCTTCGAGCTCCTCAAAGTCGGGCATCCATCCGTTTTCCTCTTTCAGATTATACGTCACCACCTCCGCACCGAGAATGTTGCTCAGCGACGTGTAAGTGGGGTAGCCCGGATTAGGAACCAAAACCTGTTCGCCCGGGTTGACAAACGCCAGCGTTACGTGCAGAATTCCTTCTTTCGACCCGATAAGCGGTTGTATTTCCGTATTCGGATTCAACTCCACGTTGTACCATTGCTGGTACCATCCGGCAAACGCCTTGCGAAGTTCCGGAATACCTACGTAAGGTTGGTATCCGTGTCCGTCGGCATTTTGCGCTTCCTGGCACAACGTGCTCACCGTCTGCTCCGAAGGAGGCATATCCGGACTGCCTATTCCCAGACTGATCACGTTCTTTCCCTCGGCATTCATTTGCGCTACCTCTTTCAGCTTCTTTGAAAAATAGTATTCGCTTACGCCGGTCAGCCGGTTGGCCGGAGCATATTTAGATGCTTGATTTTCCTTCTGCATATTCACCTAATGTTTTGAGTTCTTTGGTTAATGGAGTGATGGCTGCAACAGCCTGTTTGTATCTCAGGTAATCGCCAAAAGCCACGTCAACGTAAAACTGGTATTCCCATTCACGGCCTATGATGGGGAGCGATTGTATTTTGGTTAGATTGATGTTGTAGAACGAAAGAATAGATAGAACTTGAGAAAGACTGCCTTCGGTGTGGGGGAGAGTGAAAACCATGCTTGCTTTGTTGATTTCGGCTTGTTGTTGCTGTAGCTCGTCGGCTTTCCAGGGATCGGCTACTACAAGGAAACGGGTGAAGTTGTGTTTGTTTGTCTCGATGCCTTCTTGCAGCACCTTCAATCCGTAGCGTTCGGCAGCAGCTTTGGAGCAGATGGCGGCCCTTCCTTTTAGGTTTTGGGTTTGAATCATCTCCGCGCTCAATGCCGTATCTTCCGTTTCCACTACTTTTATTTGCGGGTGGTGATTGAGGAAATCCCGGCACTGCATCAGCGCAATGGGGTGGGAGTTTACCTCGTTAATGTCCGCCCAATCCTCATCGGGCAGGCAGGCGAAACTATGCGAGATGCGCAACTTGTATTCACCGATGATGCGCGCACCGCTCTGACGAAGCAGTTCGTTGTTTTGTAACAAACTACCCGCAATGGTATTTTCAATGGCCAGCATGGCAATGGTGTCACTGTCTTTTTTTACGGCTGCAAAAACATCTTCGAAAGTGGCGCAGCAGATTAGTTGAATCTCTTCTCCTTCGAAGTACTTGTGAGCGGCTATGTCGTGATACGAGCCTAATGTTCCTTGAATTGCTATCTTTCTCATATTCTTTTATTGTCTGATACAAAAAAATCCCGCCTCCATGTGGGAGCGGGATTCTTGTTATTTATTCGTCTTAATGTCTTCGCTTTATCATTACTTGACACATACAAATTCCCGCTCTACTTTCTGGCTAAAGTAAAAGTAAAAAAAGAAGGAAAATGTATAAGTAAATGATTTCATATAATCGTTCTTTGTTTTTTGATTACGGGGCAAAAGTAATACATTTCTCTTAAATGCAAACGAAAAATGATATTTTTTTTGTTTTTAGTCACCAAATAATATGATTTTAGTGTAATTTGCACTCCGTTATTTCAATCAGGTAACGAAATTACGCTTACGCTTATTTATATATAGACAATGAGAAAATACTATTTACTTTTGCTTTTATTGCATGCGGCACTGGTTTTGCATGCTCAGGTTTCTTATAAAACAGTGACTGATGTGTCTTATGTTTCGCCCGATGAGAGTGATGCTTACCGTCGTGAACGCTGCAAACTCGATGTGTATTACCCCGAGGGAGCAACGAATTGTCCTACCATTGTTTGGTTTCATGGTGGCGGACTGGAAGGGGGCAACAAATATATTCCTCAGGAGTTTAAGGAAAAAGGTTTTGCGGTGGTGACGGTTAATTATCGTTTAAGTCCGCGCGCCAAGAATCCGTCGTACACGGAAGATGCAGCAGCGGCAGTGGCATGGGTATTTCAGCACATTGAAAAGTATGGTGGCAACAAAGAACGCATCTTTGTTTCGGGTCATTCGGCCGGTGGATACCTGACGTTGATGCTGGCTCTGGATAAAAAGTATCTCAGTTCTTATGGTGTCGATGCCGATAAAGTAGCGGCTTATCTTCCCGTGAGCGGGCAAACGGTGACGCATTTTACCATTCGAAAGGAGCGGGGCTTGCCTGCGGGTATTCCCGTGGTCGACGAGTTTGCTCCCGTTAACAAGGCGCGCAAAGATACGGCTCCTATTGTTCTCATCACGGGCGACCGCCAGTTGGAAATGGCCGACAGATACGAGGAGAATGCTTTGCTGGCATCTGTCTTAAAAAACACCGGTAACAAACGAATCACGCTGTACGAGCTGCAAGGATTTGATCATGGTGAGGTAGCAGCTCCCGCTTGCTATTTAATTGCGAACTATATTAAGAAATCTTTGCCGCGTTAAAGCATAAAGAAACGGTCTTGTACCGAATTGAAAAAGTTGCGTGATATCAACAGACTTTCAGTTTCGTCAAAGGGAGGAAGCATCAGGCACTTCTTCCCTTCAATGGCTCGTAAATAGGATATGTTGATAATCTGCTGCTGGTTTATCTGTACAAAAGAGGCGGCAAGTCTCACAATGTCATCGGCCGTTGTGTTTCGTTTTAGTTGAATGCGTTGTTTCTCAAGTATCACGCACCAGTGCTTGCTCTCCTTTGCATATTCAAAATAACCTATTTCGTCAAAGCGGAGTGATTGATATCCCCTTACGGTGGTGATTAGTACGTGTGAATTGTCTTTGCCGTTCAATGTTGAAAGTGATTCTTGCAGAGAATCTTTCTTCTCTTCGGAACGCATGTAGTTTAAAAGCCGGTTAATAACAAGTAGAAATTCTGTTTCGGTGTATGGCTTCAACAGATAGTCGAACGCCGATTCACGCAAGGCTTCCAGCAAATATTTATCATAAGCCGTATAAAAAACCACTTGCATAGGCCAGTTAACGGCATCCTTTATCTCTCGCAACAGCTCCAGTCCGCTAGTTTCTGGCATCTCAACGTCCAGAAACAGCACATCGGGTTTGTGCTTTAAGATCAGTTCTTTTCCTTTTGCTGCGTTTGGTGCAGTCTGCACCAACTCCATTTCGTTGATTCCTTGCAACGAAGTCTGCAAATTAGAAATACCACGCGGTTCGTCGTCAATAACAATGGCTGTATAGTTGTCTTTCATTTGTATTCGTATTTATAATGGTGAGGAATGAATATTTCGACTTTGGTACCCGTCTCTCCTTGCGTTCCGATGTTTTGTATGAGGAAAACGGCCTTTTGGCGGTTTCGGGCGTTCAATATTTGTAGAGTCTGGTTCAAGACCCTGAGTCCGGTGCCTGTACTTGTTGGTGAAGATACTCCGTTGGGGTGATATCCTTTGCCGTTGTCGGTTACGAAGATGCGGATACCTTCCTCTTCACGAAGTATTTTTATAGAAAGTTTTTTCTCACCTTCCATGCCGGGGAAACCATGTTTCAACGCATTCTCAATCGGTATTTGTAACATCATGGGAATGATTCGGGCATTGTTCAGATCGACATGCTCACTAATGTCCCAGCTGACAGTCAGATTATCGCCCACTTTTTGTTTGTTCAACTCAATATAAGCCTTGGCAAAATCAATTTCATCTACGAGCATGATGCTGGTTTCTTCAGTCATTTCCAAACTCTTTCGTAATAAATGTATCAGGGTGAACAACCGTTGCTTCTTTTCTTCATCCACACCTTGCATTTCGTTGTTTAGCACGTTAAACATAAAATGAGGCGATATGCGGTTACGGATGTTACCAATTCTGAGGTTACTTATCTGTTCAATGAATTTCATCCGTTGCATGTTATTCCTCTTTTTGATGATATAATAACCGAAAATGGCCGATATCAAGCCGACTAAAGAAATGAGTATCCAAAGATAGGTACTCAATTTGAAGGTTTGTGCTTCTGCGCTTTTCTTTTGTATGAGCAAATCCTTCTTCATCAACGTGCTGTCTTGCTTGTATTGCATGTCCAAATCAGCAATTCGTTGCTGCGTTGCATCGTCGCGTAGCGAGTCGTTCACAATCATTCTCTTTTTCAAATACTGATAAGCACTTTTGTAATCGTTGGTTTTCAGGGCTAGTTTTTCCAGATATTCCGTGCGGACGGATAAGATATTGGGCTCAATTCCCTCGTCGCTCTTAATCTCTTGTTGCAGTTTACGTGCCAAAGCAAAATTGTTTTCAGCAACGGCAACCCCTATTTTTGTTGCATTAATATAATAAAGAATGGTTTTATGATCAATGCTTTTGAAGTAAGGTTCCGCTTTCTCATAATAATACTTGCAGGAATCTAGTTGGTTAAGATTCAGATATACATCAGATATGTTACCATATACCATATTTTTGAAGAAGTCATAATTTGTACTTTCTAAGTCTTTTTCGGCTCGCTTAAAACAAGCAAGAGATTTCTTGTATTCTTTTTTATAGTAATAATAGTTGCCACGGTTATTACTGAAAATGACTTTTTCATTAAATTTTCTGTTGGGATAGTCTTTTTCTGCCCGTAGGTAATATTCATCTGCCCGTTTGAAATCTCTAAGTCCCAAATAGATGTCTCCCAACCCCAAATAGATAGGAAATTTAAATTTATCGAGATCAAAAGAATCGCTTACAGCTAAGCCCAGTCTCAAATAATAGGTTGCTGTAGGCAGATCACCTTTAAACTTATATTGATCGGAAAGGTTAATATAAAGATCTGGTTTACTTTCTATAGATGGCGGACATTGAAGTGACTTTTGTAGAAAGATAATGGCAGAATCGGGCTTGTTCATTTGTGCGTAATAGACTCCAATAGCATTGTAGACTGATGCCATCAATTCTTGCCTTCTCGTTGCCTTAGGTTGTTTCTCTAGAAATACAAGTGTTTTTTGTTTCATCAATAGCCCGGAATCATACTTGTTTTCAAGATAGTAAATACTCGAGTAAGCTTCAAATGCATCATAGTATTTCATACTATCTTTTGTACGGTTCATTGCTTCTTGCAAATATTTCTTTGCAGCAGGTATGTCTGAAAAAAGAGAGTCTCTGCCAGCGCCAATTAGCGAGTCAACACGTTGTTCTTGTTTGTTTTCTAACGAATTCTTATCCGAACACGAACCTAAAATAAGAAGTGTTGATAAGGATAATGTCATGTAAAAAGAATATAGGAGATTCTTTTTGATGCATCTTATTCGCATGGTTTGTTTTTTCATGATTGATTTAATGCTTTTTGTTATCAGAAGAGCTTTTGCAAAAGTATAATATTTTTTAGATTATAATAAATTAAAACATCATTTTTTATATTACAAAACTATCTTTTTAAATAAATAATTATTTCGGCGTCAGGACACAAAAAACACCTCTGAGGAAATACCTCAGAGGTGTAGCAAAAGAGAGAATTAACTGTATGTTAGAACTTAAAACCTATCTTGATTGTGGGAGCCGACATGATGCTGTAATTGTGACTGTCGGCCGATAAATCACTCAGCCCTTCCTGGGGTTTTACAGAAGTCATGTTGTAGGTGTAGGAGAACGGATCTACCTGACAACCAATGTATATCCCTTTGGCCAGAAAGTAATCTAAACCGAATGTAAGCCCTCCGCGCAAGTTCCATGTTTCTGCATCTGATTTGCCCATTGATTCTGGTTCATCATATTTCATTTCATTTAATCCGTATGCAAAGCCTATTCGAATACCACTGTACATCATTAAGTTTGGAATACTTTTTATTTTATAATATTTGTCTATCCCTGTAAATACATTGTAAGAAAACGAATAGGAATCTGCTACTGCTCTGTAATTAGGGATTGAGCCGTCTCCGATTTCCGAATCTTCATCGATGGTCCCCGGTACTGCCGTATATCCCGGACTATTAGTAAAGTTGATTCCGCCACCCAAATTTAGTTTCCAGGTATCTCTGAAGAACCAGCCACTTTCAAAACCTACCATGAGTTTTTTGTCCGACCAATTGGTAGATATTGCAGCAAGTTCATAATCCGTCAGCAAACCCGATGGAGCTGTGATACTTGTATAACTGTTATAGCCTACTGTTGCTGCCAGTGTGATGTCTCCTTTTTGGGGAGTATAGTCTTTATCAACACTGGTTTGTGCATTTATAGTCAGGCATATAATGGATGTAACGGCCAACAATAAAATCTTTTTTATTTTCATATTGTTTTTTTATTACCGTTAATATTCCAGAAGCATTACTCTGCCATGGCTGCATCTAATGCAACTTTAGCGTCATCTGCATATTTTTGATTCACACTGACTTCAGCTTTGGCTGCCTCTATGTTCGATTTCAATAGCTCAATGACCTGCTCGGCAGATGTTATGCTGGAAATATAAGATTGATCTTCTTTCAAAGCCTCTATGTCAGCTTCTAAGTTTTTGATTAAACTTTCAATCTGTGATGCTGTCATTAATGAACCGCCATTACTATTGTCATACAAAATGTTACTTAAACTGTTATAAGCTTCCTGAATAGGAATATACTCCTGATAGAAATGGGTTCCGTAAGCGAAATAAGCATCGGCTACAGGCTTGTACGTTTCAACAATCGCCTGATTGTATTCGCTCAACAAAGTCGTGAATTGAGTATATGCTTCAGTACTCATCAAAACTTTAAGATCACTCAGGTTCTTTTCTTGTTGAGCTACATATTCCTGTGCCCAGGTCAAAGTTGTTTTGTAATTTTCAAAACTCTCTAATGCAATCCTGTAACTTTCAGCTAATCTGGTTATTTCAGCATCATCAGGAGGGGTTGCTGCTTTAGCGTCATCCCAAGCCTTTTTAGCATCTTCAGCAGCTTTCGCATAATTATTGTATGCAGTGGTTACTGACTCTAGCGTACTTTTGGCTGACTTGATGTTTTGTTCATATTGAGGAATGTACGTACTTAATCTTTCAGTGTTTAAAGTAATGGGCTCGTATTTTTCCATATAGAATCGGAGAGTACGATTGCCAACTGTTTTTTCAATTGTAGTGCCAACATCGCTATAAGGAGCAGAATAAAGACCCACTCTATAACCAAAATCATAATATGCAAGAATAAAAGCCGATTGGCTAACTGCGTTCATTGAGGGGGCACTTGTGTTAGAGCTGAGCTGATTGTAAGTGTTCCGCAATGCGTTTAACTTATCGATTGCTTCGTTGTAACTTAATGACTTTGCATTGTATTCAGCTACCAGCTCATCATAATTAGACAGATAATTACTATATTTCTTGTAAGAAGCTATCTGAGCTTCATCTGTTGCTATTTGTTTTTGATTAGCTTCTAGTAAATCTGTTCTTAATTCTTTGTAAGTTGCAAGATTGTTCTCAGCACGGGTGAGGTTTGACTGAAGAGTAAATAGATACTGTTTTGAACTGTTTAATGTGGCAATGGCATTTGAATAAGTAGTTACCAATTGTTGAAGTTTAGCCTTTTCGGCTGCTTCCATTTGGTTTTGTCTGTTCAAAAGTTGTTGTTGAGCATTCAAAACTTCAGTTTGAGCATACAATAACTGACTCGCAAGCTCAGCTTCTTGTATTTCAAGCTGTTTGGCAATAGCTGCTTTTTGCAATTCCAAACGTGCTTTCTCATTCTCAAGATTGCTTAACTGGTTCTCTAACTGTTTCAATGCAACTTGTAACTCCTGACTGTATTTGTCTTGCTGGAGCTTTAATTCAAGTTGTGCTTTTTCTAACTCAACTTTTTTAATGTCAATCAAAACCTTCTCGAGTTCCGTTTGAGTCTTTTCAGCTTCTGCTTGTGCAGCCTTTAAGGCTGATTCGGCTGCGGCCAATAATCTTGTTGCTTCAGCTTGCGCGTTATTCATCGCTGCGATTGATTTAAGCTGCTCAGCTTTGGCATTTCGTACGGCTTCAACTGATGCCGATTCATTGTCATCCACACACGAACCTAGTGATAGTGCACCGATGACTACTGCTGCGAATAAGAGTTTCTTTTTCATAAGACTGTAATTTAATTTATAAATAACTGGTTAAGATGTGTAATGTAACGTTGAGACTTCTATGAGCTAAAAACAATTGTCTCGCATCAAAGATATAAGTTGATTTTTAGAGAAAAAAACGCCAAATTTGAGGATAGCGGTTATCTGGTAGTAAGTTTGGATATCCGGTAAATATTAAGGTATAAACTGCAATTTTATTTCTACCTGAATCAATATGACTTTATAGTTTATTTTTGCTTCTTATACTAGAATATACAACGCTGTATATGCCCGAATCTAGCTATAGGTAGACCCGGGGGAATAAGCTTTATCCCTCCTGATGAAGAGAAGAATTAAAGCCTTTGATTTATTTATGTGGGGATGATGGGGAGAAAAGAAATTCTATAGGTAATTTGCTCAATGCACAAAACCCAATACGTTGTCGAATTTTTCTCCTTGGTTATTGAACTGACCGCTTAGGGCTGCCTCTTCGCGAGGGTTAAGTTCTAATGACATTTTCATATCTTCTACAGAACCTTCTTTATCTCCATTTAATAATTTGGCGCGACCACGTTCGTGATACGCTGCGGCAAAGTTGGGGTTTAGTTCTATGGCTTCATCGAATGTGGCTATAGCTTCTACCAGCTTTTTCTGCGAAATGTATAGTTTGCCTAGGAGAAGGTACGCTTGTTCATTGAATGGGTTTAATTCCGAAACCTGTTTATAGCTTTCTTCTGCCGCTGCAATCTGATTAGTTGCCTCAGCCCATCTTCCTTTTAAAAGTAAAGCGGCTTCATCATCGGGTGATTGTTGCAATATCGTTTCTATATCCTCGGACGCTTCTTTATATACTTGCATGGATAGCAACTCTTCTGCCCGCAGAAGCAAAGCCTCAGTATAATCTTCTTTTAAAGCAATGGCTTTGGTGAGATGGGCAATCGTGTTCATTTGATCCTTCAATCCGTGTTCCGCTTTGGCTAGCCATAAGTAGGCGGTCGCATTTTCTTGCTCCAGTTCAACGGCTTTCTGCGCATTCGTTTTCATGGCAGCGTAATCTTCCTGCATGTAACATACATGAGTAAGCTGAAAGAAGGTACTGATGATTTCAGGTTCCATTTGAGCCATTTCCTCAAGTATTTCGCGTGCTTTTTCTAATTCAGAGAGTTGTGTATACAGTTGGGCAAGATAACTCATGGTCTCAAACTCTTTTTCAATGGCTAATGCCTGTGTGAAGCATGATAATGCATAATCGGTGCGTCCCATACGTTGAGCACGTAGTCCGTCAAACTTTAATATATCGAAGTTTTTCTTCTCGTTTTTTGCTTTAGCTTCCTCGGGAGTCTCTGTCTTTCCCAAAAAGAATGATTTAAAGAAACTGGCCATGTTTGATTATTTTTTAGTTATTTGCAAAAGTAGTATTTTTTGTTTGAAGCATACCATCCTCCATTTGAATTTCTCCTTTGTCAAGCAGAAAGCGAATAACGGCGGCAATCTCTTCTTTATCGGCCTCAATGAGTCGGGCTAGATCGGCAGGTGTGCGTTGTTGCACACTGAGCATCTCCAGAATCTGTCTGCGTAACACATTATAAGATGAATCGGTCACCCCATTGTTTTTCTTTCGATTGATGCAAGTGTCGCATTGCTCGCAGTTGTGTTCGTTCTTCTCTCCGAAGTAATGCAGCAACATCCTGCTGCGGCAAGCCGTTTCTGATGTTACATATTCCAGCATGGCTTTGATACGGGCTTCGTAACGCTCTTTGCGCTCTTCATAAACGGTTTTGCTGATTTGAAGATGCCGCAATTCTACCCGTTCTCTTTTATATATAATATAAGGTGTCTTTTTGTGGGGAATATAATCGAGGATTCTTCGTTTGGCCAATACGATGAGTAAATCGTATATCTGTTGGCGGGTAAGGCCTGTGCGCATAGCCAACGAATCTTCGTGTATATAAGCATAATCGGTAAACACGCCTGTGTATGAACGAAGGATGGTTTGTATCAATAAGTCGGCCTGTTCACCCATTTCACGAAGTTTATAAAGTTCTTCGCGGCGTGTGGTGAAGAGTAGTCGTGATGCATTGTCCTGTTCGTCGGTGTATTCAATGTAACCTGCCTGGGTCAGAATCTTTAGGGCACTGTCGGCAGGCACAGGGAAGTGTTTGTATCTTCGGCAGAAGTCCTCGAGGTTAAAATCGAACATACACCCCAATCCGTCGCCCATTGCCATTTGGTAATAGTAATTCAGTTGCTCGTAAACCTGCTTTATATAGTCTTTTTCGGGAAAGGTATCTGATATTCGTTTTTTAAGAGCGGCCTTATCCGAATTGGCATACAAGATGATGGCGTATGCCTTTTCACCATCTCTTCCTGCTCTTCCTGCTTCTTGAAAGTAAGCTTCGGGAGAGTCGGGCAAATCTAAGTGAATAACGGTTCTTACATCGGGTTTGTCTATTCCCATACCAAAGGCATTGGTGGCAACCATCACCCGGCATTCACCGGATTGCCATCGTTTCTGGCGAAGGTCTTTCACGTCATTGTTCAGGCCGGCATGATAGAAGTCGGCTGTGATACCTTCACGTTGAAGGAAAAGTGTGGTTTCTTTGGTTCGTTTTCTATTTCGTACGTAGATGATGGAGCTTCCGGGCATTCGGTTCAGTATGTGCAGAATTTCGCCGGTCTTATTGTCAGTATTGCGCACAATATAAGCCAGATTTTTGCGCTCAAAACTCATTCGAAATACATTCTCCTTTTTGAAATGAAGACGTTGTTGAATGTCTTTCACTACTTCGGGAGTAGCTGTTGCTGTGAGTGCAAGTACCGGAATGTCTGGTAGAAGTTCTCTGATTTCGGCAATCTTCAGGTAAGCCGGTCTAAAGTCATAACCCCATTGCGAGATGCAATGACTTTCGTCAACGGTAATCATGCTGATGTTCATGGAGCGGAGCTTGACGCGGAATATTTCCGTGTCAAGTCGTTCCGGTGAGATGTATAAGAATTTGTAGTTCCCGAAGATGCAGTTTTCCAGTGCAACTATAATTTCTTGACGGGTCATGCCCGAATAGATGGCTATGGCCTTTATGTCCCTGCTCTTTAGGTTCTCTACCTGATCTTTCATCAATGCGATGAGCGGGGTAATAACCAGACACATTCCTTCCTTTGCCAATGCCGGTACCTGAAAGGTGATAGATTTTCCTCCACCGGTAGGCATTAGCCCGAGGGTATCTTTTCCTTCTCCAATGCTGGTGATAATTTCTTCCTGCAAATCGCGAAAAGCGTCATACCCCCAATAGCGTTTGAGTATTTCGTGATAAAGGCTCACTCTGCGGGTTTGATATCTTCAATTTGTAATTGCACTTCGCCCTTTCTATGGGAGTTCTCTTCAATGGAGTAGCAGATATCAAAAGAACGTTTGGTTTTGATATAGCGTACATGAGAACTTTGTCCGAATGCAATGCCGTTCATAACGTTATTAGATTTATTGTCGACCAGCTCCAGCTTGATGTGTTCTTGATCGCGCCCTACCACTTTACTAGTACCATAATCATAAACGTGATGCGTACAAAATATGGGTTTGTTATTTCCTGGTCCAAAAGGGTTGAACTTCTTCAGATCACTGGAGAACTTGGCGTTGATGTCTTTGAAGTCTATTTCAGCATCAATATCAATCACCGCAAAGGTCTGTTCGGGTAGAATATGTTCCGATACGAATTCTTCAAATCGTCGGGTAAACTCGGGTACTTGTTCAATTTTCATTGATAGGCCGGCAGCATACGTATGGCCACCAAAACTGGTAAGCAAGTCGCGACAATGTTCAATGGCTTTATATACATCGAATCCGGAAACAGAACGAGCCGATCCTGTTGCCATGTCATCAGTGCGTGTAAGTACTACGGCAGGCCGGTAATAAACTTCAGTCAGTCGAGAAGCCACAATGCCAATAACTCCTTTGTGCCAGTCTTCGTTGTAGAGAACAATGGAACGACGATCTGCCAATCCTTTAAGCTCTGTTACGATGCGATTGGCTTCTTCTGTCATTGTTTTATCCAAATCCTTTCGGGTTTCATTGTACTGGTTGATTTGGTTACCCTTTTCCAGGGCGGCTAACAAATCCTTCTCTATCAGCAAATCAACCGCCTCTTTCCCGTTTTGTATGCGTCCCGATGCATTGATGCGTGGTCCGATTTTGAAGACAATATCACTGACGGTAATTTCCTTCTCAGTTAGTCCGCATACATCAATAATGGCTTTCAATCCCACACTGGGGTTACTGTTTATTTGCCTAAGTCCATGGTAGGTCAGGATGCGGTTTTCGCCCATAATCGGAACGATGTCCGACGCGACACTCACGGCAACTAAATCGAGTAACGGAATCAGGTGGTGAAATTCTATACCGTTGTTGAGGGCAAATGCTTGCATGAACTTAAATCCTACGCCGCATCCCGAAAGATGTGTGTAAGGATAAGTGTTGTCGGCTCGTTTGGCATTAAGGATGGCTACGGCGGGCGGCAGTATGTCGTCGGGCACATGGTGATCACAGACAATGAAATCGATCCCTTTCTCTTTTGCATAAGTGATTTCATTGACAGCTTTGATACCGCAATCGAGTACGATGATTAATCCCACGCCGGTTTCTGCAGCATAATCAATGCCTCGATAAGAAACTCCGTAGCCTTCATTGTACCGGTCGGGTACGTAGTAATCAATGTTCGAATAAAATTGTTGGATGAACTTGTAAACAAGAGCCACGGCTGTGGTTCCGTCAACATCGTAATCTCCGTAAATCAGTATGCGTTCTTTCTTTCCCATCGCCTTGTTCAGGCGTTCCACTGCAATATCCATATCGTTCATCAAGAATGGATCGTGCAAATCAAGCAGTTGCGGACGGAAAAAACTCTTAGCTTCAGTTGCTGTTGTTATTCCCCGTTGTATTAATAGACGACCCAGGATAGGACTGATTCCCAGTTCCCGGGCCAATTGCTCACTCGCTTGTTCTTCTTCTGGTGTTATGGGTCGATAATTCCATTTGTGATTCATTTTATATATTGTTTTTTTTCTTTCTTTGCTTCAAAGGAATGGCGGCTTGTTGTGCTTCGCCATTGATTGGTAAAAGTACGAAAAAAAACGAAAGCCCACGTAGAAATTTAACGATTATTTTTTTCGCAGGTCACGACCTTCGAACTGGCAGATGGCGTCTTTCCATTCTTCTTCCAGTTCTTTAGATTCGTTCTTTTCGAGATCAAAAGCTACCATAACCGATTTACAGATGCATTTTACTTCGTCCGTATTAACGTCGACCACACGTTGAATAAGATGGAAACTTTTCTTGCCGATTTCATTTACGGCGGTCTGCACAGCCACATTATCAGATGAAAATACGGGCGAGAGGAAATTGGCTTCGATGTTAACAACTACAATTCCATCTTTACTCCAGTCGACATGCGGACACACAAAGGCGAAGTATTCTGTCTTTCCCAAATCATAAAAGGTAAAATAAACAGCATTATTCACATGCCCAAACTTGTCTACATCGTTGAAACGAAGCTGTATGGGCAGTGTGTGGTGAAATTCAATTTCTTCCATTATGTTCTCTCTTAAACTTTTTATTGTCGGGCAAAAGTACTATTTTTGCGTGTTATTCATTATACAATAGGCAAAGAAATGATTGAAGATATTAAAAAATCCTGCCAGGTAATGGCCGAAGGCGGTGTTATTCTTTATCCTACTGATACCATTTGGGGACTTGGTTGCGATGCCACAAACCCTGATGCGGTACGTAAAGTTTATGAAATCAAACAACGGGCTGATAGTAAAGCGATGCTCGTATTAGTTGATTCTGCTGTGAAAGTTGATTTCTATGTGGATGAAGTCCCATCTGTAGCGTGGGATTTAATAGAATTGGCAGATAAACCGATGACTATTATTTATTCAGGCGCTCGGAACTTGGCTCAAAACTTATTGGCGGAAGACGGTAGTGTAGGTATACGTGTTACTTCCGAAGATTTTTCGCGTCAGTTGTGTCAACGCTTTCGCAAAGCTATTGTGTCAACTTCAGCTAATATAAGCGGACAGCCTTCGCCGGCTAACTTCAGTGAAATCAGTGAAGAAATTAAATCGTTGGTGGATTATGTGGTTACGTATCGTCAAAATGAGATGAGTCGCCCCAAACCTTCGAGTATTATTAAACTTGACAAGGGTGGCGTAATTAAAATTATTAGAGAATAGATTCCGAACCAAGGGCTTGGGAATAAACAGTTATCATGGAAAAAATAAACATAGGTATCATTCAGCGTTTTATTATTTGGCGGGAAAACGAAATTCAGGAGAAGCATTTTATCTTGATGTTAAGTTTTCTGGTAGGCTTGTTTACTGCTTTTGCTGCTTTAATATTAAAGTATCTTATTCATTTAATTCAGAACTTTCTTACCGATAATTTCGATTCAACAGAAGCTAACTATTTGTATTTGGTTTATCCGGTAGTGGGAATCTTTTTGGCGGGTTTGTTTGTCCGTAATATTGTGAAAGATGACATTAGCCATGGAGTTACAAAGATTCTTTATGCCATCTCGCGTAGGCAGGGACGCATCAAACGACATAATATCTGGTCGTCAACAATTGCCAGTGCTATTACTATTGGTTTTGGTGGTTCAGTAGGAGCGGAGGCACCTATTGTTTTGACGGGGTCTGCTATCGGTTCTAACTTGGGAAGTCTTTTTAAAATGGAGCAACGCACGTTGATGTTGCTTGTGGGATGCGGTGCTGCCGGAGCGATATCGGGTATCTTCAAGGCACCAATAGCGGGACTCGTTTTCACCATCGAGGTATTGATGATTGATCTAACCATGAGCTCTTTGCTGCCATTGCTTATTACCTCGGTTACTGCTGCGACGGTTTCTTATGTTGTTACCGGACAAGAGGCTATGTTCAAGTTCCACATGGATCAACCGTTTTTATTGGAACGTATTCCGTATGTTATTTTGTTAGGCATTTTTTGCGGACTGGTTTCTTTGTATTTCACCCGAGCCATGAATGTGGTCGAGAATTTCTATGCCCGTTTCAAGGGTGTGTACAGCAAATTAGTTTTGGGAGGTGTCATGCTGAGTATACTAATCTTCCTTTTTCCTCCGCTTTACGGTGAAGGTTATGATACCATAGAATTATTGCTCAACGGAATAAGCAACATGGAATGGGATACCGTTATGAATAATTCTCTGTTTTACGGATACGGTAACTTACTCCTTGTTTACTTGTTGCTTATTGTCCTTTTTAAGGTATTCGCATCGGCTGCTACAAATGGAGGCGGGGGATGCGGAGGTATTTTTGCCCCTTCACTTTTTTTGGGCTGTATTGCTGGCTTTGTATTTTCTCACTTCAGTAACGAACTAGGCATTTTTCCCGGATTGCCCGAGAAAAACTTTGCTCTTATGGGAATGGCAGGCGTAATGAGTGGGGTGATGCATGCACCGTTGACGGGTGTGTTTCTGATTGCTGAACTGACCGGAGGATATGATTTATTCCTTCCATTGATGATTGTGGCCGTAAGTTCTTATCTTACCATCATTGTGTTTGAGCCTCATAGTATTTACTCCATGCGTTTAGCCAAAAAAGGAGAACTACTTACCCATCATAAAGATAAAGCAGTGCTTACGTTGATGAAAATGGAAAATGTGGTAGAGAAAGATTTTGTGACGGTTCATCCTGAAATGGATTTGGGCGAACTGGTTAAAGCCATTTCAACCTCTCACCGCAATGTATTTCCTGTAACTGATAAGAATGGAGTGTTGTTGGGTATTGTATTGTTAGATGACATCCGTAATATTATGTTCCGTCAAGAGTTGTATCACCGGTTTACGGTTAATAAGCTGATGACTTCTGTGCCAGCTCGTTTATTTGACACAGATAGCATGGAGCAGGTGATGAAAACTTTCGATGACACAAAGGCGTGGAACTTACCGGTTGTGGATAGAGATGGTCGGTACTTAGGGTTTGTTTCGAAATCGAAAATCTTTAATTCGTATCGACAAGTATTGGTTCATTTCTCGGAAGATTAATCTTTTTAGTTAAGTTAGTATGATGGATAAAAAGGATTTAAGAATAGTATATATGGGCACTCCGGAGTTTGCTGTTGAGCCTCTGCGTTGCCTGATTAAAGGAGGGTACAACGTAGTAGGGGTGATTACCATGCCCGATAAACCCGCAGGAAGAGGGCACAAAATACAGTATTCTCCTGTCAAAGAGTTTGCTCTGGAGAATAATTTACCTTTATTACAACCCGAAAAACTGAAGGAGGAGACATTTATTGAAGCTTTGCGCGAATGGAAAGCTGATTTGCAAATAGTGGTGGCATTTCGTATGTTGCCTGAGGTGGTGTGGGATATGCCTCGTTTGGGTACGTTTAATTTGCATGCTTCTTTGCTGCCTCAATATCGTGGAGCAGCTCCCATTAACTGGGCGGTGATAAATGGAGATACAGAAACAGGTATAACTACATTCTTCTTACAGCATGAAATTGATACGGGAGAGGTGATTCAACAGGTAAGTGTGCCTATTGAGGAAACCGATAATGTAGGAACGGTACATGATAAGTTGATGGTGTTAGGCGGTAAGTTGGTTATTGAAACGGTTGATGCTATTCTGCAAGGAACAGTTAAAGCTATGCCTCAAGATAAAATGGCCGTACAAGGCGAACTGCGTCCGGCTCCCAAAATCTTTAAAGATACTTGCCGGATAAATTGGAGGCAGTCGGCTAAATCGGTGTATAACTTCATCAGAGGACTCTCGCCTTATCCGGCCGCGTGGGCGGAATGGGTATCTCCTGCCGACGAATCAATGGTCGTGAAGATATTTGATTCGGAAAAGATAATAGAAGAGCATCGTTTTGAGCCGGGTACAATCCGCACAGATGGCAAATCATTTATTCATGTTGCTGTGGTTGATGGTTTCCTTGCTATCAAAGAATTGCAATTGCCCGGGAAGAAACGTTTGAAAACGGATGAACTATTGAGAGGATTCAAGCTGACCAATCATTTTTATATGAAGGTGGATTAATCCATATATTAACCACATGAATGAAAAACCAATTGGTAGAGTTAAACACGCGTTAAGTTAATTCTGCTGATTGGTGGAACTAATTTTACAAATTCTCCCCTTTACATCATGAATCATGCAAATCTTGTCAAGAGTAGTTTTATGTATTATTAACTAATAAAGCAGGGAGCAACAATCATCAGCAAGACTTTGGTAAAACATAACCAACTTTTTGAAAAACATAACCGACTTTTTCAAAAAGATAACGAGCAATTTTAAATCGTAAACCGTCTTTTGGCCCCTGAACAACCGTCTTACGACTGTAACACGGTTGCTCAGGGGTCTTTTGCTACCGTGCAAACCGGCGCGAGACACCGTGTGAATGCAATCATAAACCGTTAAGACATAAAAAAAGGCAAGAGTACGAACTCCTGCCTTTGCGCCTATAATAATTTGAATATACTATAAGCTTATAAGTACAAAGATAATACATTATCCTGTCAATTCCAAATCATTGTGGCTCTTTTATCAGGTTATTATTAGGGCACAAACCGTGGTGTTTCGAATGTAACGAAAACAGCCAATCCGCAAAATAAAGACATAAAGAAACCAACGAAAACACCCATATACAAACAATAAACAGATAGATGCTTATAAGGAATAATCACCAAAAAAGTTGGTGATACTTGGTGATACTTGGTGAGGCTTTTTTTTAGCCAAGTGTCACACATAAAAAACTGATAATCAATTCATTGCAAGGTTGGTGATACTTGGTGATACTTTATTTTATACTTTTTATGAGGCAAAACGACACTTGTGCAAGTATCCGTTGGCGGAGTTACATGTGCGCTAAGTTAGCTAAGTTCATTCTTTTTGAGGTTTACTATGTGTTTTTGTCTTACTTCATGTCGTAATCTAAAAACAATCATGTATTTTTGTATTTATGAAATTAAAAACAACTGCAATTATGAAACCAATTATAGCCCCATCTATTTTATCGGCGAATTTCGCATACCTGGCAAAAGACATTGAAATGATTAATAACAGTGAAGCAGAGTGGATACATATTGATATAATGGACGGAGTTTTTGTTCCCAATATTTCTTTTGGCTTTCCTGTGTTGAAGTTTGTTGCCGAATTGAGCGAGAAACCGCTTGATGTGCATTTGATGATTGTGAATCCCGAAAAATTTGTCAATGAGGTAAAGGCACTGGGTGCACATGTAATGAATGTGCATTACGAGGCATGTCCCCACATCCATCGGGTGATACAGCAGATTCGTGAAGCGGGTATGGAGCCTGCGGTAACAATCAATCCGGGCACACCGGTTTCTTTGCTGAAAGATATTATTCGTGATGTATATATGGTACTCATTATGAGCGTAAATCCGGGCTTTGGCGGACAGAAATTCATTGAGCACTCTGTTGATAAAGTGAAAGAATTACGTGCATTGATTGAAGAAACTGGCTCAAAAGCTTTGATTGAAGTGGATGGTGGAGTCAACAAAGAAACGGGTGCTCTGTTAGTTGAGGCAGGAGCAGATGTACTGGTTGCCGGAAGTGCCATTTTTAGTGCACCCGATCCCAGAAGGATGATTGTTGATTTAAAGAATCTATAATATAAGCCTGTGGTTCCTCAGCTGGCTTTTTTGCATCAACATGTTTTTTTGCGTTTGTTTATTCCGCTAGCCAGTGGGATAGCTATGGCCGATTATCTCTTTGAGGCTCACCGTTCTGTGTTGTTGGGGTTTCTTTTCTGTTTGTTTCTTCTATCTTTCTTCTTGTTGCTATCAGGCTTCTTTTGCCGGAAGTACACTTTTCGTTGGTTGTTTGGTGCAGGCGTTTATGTCTTTTTTCTGACGTTAGGAATGGCAGTCTGTAGTTTTCATTTAGAGAAGGTAGTTGCTGCATTTCCTATAGAAGAAGCTACTTCTCGTGTTGTGTTAACGAATCACGTACAGGAAAAGGAAAAAAGCCTTTTGTTTTCGGCCTCTTTACAGCCGACCGGCGAAAAAATACTTTTGTATTTTTCAAAAGATTCACTTAGCAAAACGCTAAAGCGTGGTGATGAGCTACTTATTCGCAGCAAGATTTCACTACCGAAAAATAATGGGAATCCTGATGAATTCAACTATTCTCGTTATCTCTTGCATCAAGGTATTAGCGGTACAGCATTTATTGCATCAGGCAGTTGGAAGAAAAACGGGCATACGGATAGCAGATCATTGCGACAGATCGCTTCCGATTGGCAACATGGCTTATTGAACCTTTATCGCCAACAGAATTTTTTATC
The DNA here is from genome assembly GCF_000428125.1 of Bacteroides graminisolvens DSM 19988 = JCM 15093. GTDB lineage: Bacteria > Bacteroidota > Bacteroidia > Bacteroidales > Bacteroidaceae > Bacteroides > Bacteroides graminisolvens. The sequence goes on along the minus strand of NZ_ATZI01000006.1, from coordinate 120,607 downwards.
AGATCAGTATGCTGTTCTTTCAGCACTAACCATTGGTTACAAAGATGATTTGAGTGATAGTATTCGTGAGAGTTTCTCTATTTCTGGAGCCAGTCACGTGCTTGCTCTCTCAGGCTTGCATGTGGGATTCTTGTATGGCTTGCTATTGTTTTTAATGCGGGGATTCTCACGTTCATTTAAATTGAAAATAGTACGTGCTGTAGTTATCATTGCTGTGTTATGGCTATTTGCATTTATAGCTGGCTTGTCTCCTTCAGTGGTTCGATCGGCTGTCATGTTTTCCTTCTTTGCTCTCTCTACTTTGGCCAACGGACGCCTGTTTTCGCTAAATAGCCTATCGGCAGCGGCTTTTATGATGTTACTGGTTTCTCCTTGCTGGCTTTTCGATGTTGGCTTTCAACTCTCATTCGTAGCAGTTACTGCTATTTTGTTTATTCATCCATTAATATATAATAGAATTACCCCCAAACATAAATTGCTACGTTATGTATGGGGTATACTATCGGTCTCGCTAGCTGCTCAGATAGGTACCGCTCCTTTGGTACTTTATTATTTTTCACGCTTCTCTACCCATTTCTTATTGACTAACTTGCTGGTGATACCTCTGGCCTCCGTTATAATGTACTTGTCAATTGCCTTTTTCCTTTTTATTCCACTACCTTTCATCCAACAATGGATTGTTTGGCTGTTGAAACAAGCACTTGATTTTCTCAATAGTTCGGTGCGCTGGGTGGAACATTTGCCTTACTCTTCACTAGAGTCGGTATGGGTTTACACATTGGAAGTACCTGTTATTTACCTTTTACTTTTTTTCGGAGTACGTTTCTTTTATAACAAAGAGGCCAAAACATTGATTTGCGCATTAACTTTACTGCTTTCTTTGTGTAGTTATCATTTCGTGATGCGTTTGCAAGATCACCCCCGAAACAGTATTGCATTTTACAACATACCGGGTTGTGCCACTGCACATATTATCAGGTCCGATGGTAGTTCACTGCTTGCTTATGCAGATACTGTGCCAACTAACAAACGAATGCATCAAGTTATGAACCGTCATTGGAGCCGGTTGCAACTGGAAACCCCTGTTGCTATGCGTGAGACTCCTATCAATCAAAACGTTTTTTTGCCAAATCGAATGTACAATTTTTGCGGGAAGAGGATTTGCTTCATGCGCACTAGCGGTTGGGCGCTTTCATCGGCTGATAGCCGACTTAGAATTGATTATCTATATGTTTGTAAAGGTTATAAAGGGACAATAAAAGAACTAACAGAACTATTTAAGGTTAGCGTTGTATTGATTGATGGTTCTTTGGCTGGTTCTCGTCAAAAGACTCTCACTGATGAATGTACCGCATTGGGAATTCACTTTATTTCTTTGGCTGAGAAAGGTTCTGTTACCTTTTTGATCTGATTGAGGAAATATTTTGTTACTTTTGCCAATCATTTATAAGAATAGTATGCTAAGCAAAATTATAGATCAAACTAAAATAGATCATTTTACCAAGTGGTTTGAACGCTCAGAGAGTATTGTCATTGTATCACATGTTTCACCGGATGGCGATGCTATTGGTTCTTCATTGGGATTGATGCATTTTCTTGAGTCACAAGAGAAAACGGTGCATGTTGTTGTCCCTAATGCCTTTCCTGATTTTTTGAAATGGATGCCCGGGGCCAAGGAGGTTGTGCTTTATGATCGTTATAAAGACTTTGCTGATCGCCTTATAACGGAGGCTGATGTGATTGTTTGTTTGGATTTTAATGCTATCAAACGAATAGAAGAGTTAGGTGATGTTGTGTTGGCTTCCAAAGCACGGAAAATAATGGTTGATCATCATTTACATCCCGAATCATTTTGCGAGATCGTTATTTCTCATCCTGAGATATCTTCTACTTCCGAACTTGTATTCCGTCTGATTTGTCGCATGGGATACTTTGAAGATATCACTCTGGAAGGAGCAGAATGTATTTATACGGGAATGATGACAGACACGGGAGGATTCACTTATAATTCTAATAACAGAGAGATCTATTTTATTATAAGTGAGTTGCTGTCAAAGGGAATAGATAAGGATGATATTTACCGTAAAGTGTATAATACGTACTCCGAAAGTCGGCTTCGACTGATGGGATATATTCTTTCTAATATGCATGTGTACAAAGAACATCATGCAGCTCTTATTTCTTTATCAAAAGAAGAACAAGGCAAATTTGACTATATAAAGGGTGATAGCGAAGGTTTCGTTAATATTCCTTTGTCGATTAAAGATGTTTGTTTTACTTGTTTCTTGCGTGAAGATACTGAGAAGCAGATGATTAAGATATCTTTGCGCTCTGTAGGTACCTTTCCTTGCAATAAATTTGCGGCCGATTTCTTTAATGGGGGCGGTCATTTGAACGCTTCGGGAGGAGAGTTTTGCGGAACGTTGGAAGAGGCGAGAGCTGTCTTTGAAGATGGATTGGAAAGATACAAGGAGTTGCTCAACGCTTAAACTGCATATTTAGCAACGCAACGGTTAAAAGTATTGCTTTAAAGGTTAATATTTCAGAAGTTTATGCCGATATTTTTAACTTTCAATTAAAATAGAATATTTTTGCCTTACTTATTATATAGAGAAAATGAAAAAACTTACTTTGTTATTTGTTACCTTATTGTGTTTGGGATTTATGTTTCAGGCGTGCGATGATACCAAAACTTACGCAGAACAGCTTGAAGATGAGGATAATGCCATCAAAGATTTTATTTCCAAAAACAATATTAAAGTGCTTTCGCTGGCTGATTTCGAGGCTAAAGGCAATACAACGGATTTGAAAACGAACGAGTATGTGGCTCTTTCAGGTGGTGTGTACATGCAAATTGTTTATAAAGGAACCGGAGATTCCATTAAAAATAATGATATAGTACTGGTTCGTTTCATGGAATATGATATCATGTCTCAGGATACAACATCTGTGTCTAACTATGACGTTGACGGATGGGTAGATGAATTTCGATATTCTCTTTCGGGTACTACAGCTTCAGGTCTGTTTACCTACGGCAGCATGTTGACTGCATATGGGACTGCTGTTCCTTCAGGATGGTTATTGGCTTTGAAGTACGTGACCGATCGCGCTCATGTGAAGCTAATTGTTCCTTCCAAAATGGGACATGATGCCTCTTTAAGATATGTATATCCCTATTTCTATGACATCAGAAAATTCCAAATTTACTAAGGACCTAATTTTTTAAAACCGATAAACTATGACATTAATAAAATCAATTTCCGGCATTCGAGGTACCATCGGCGGGGTAACAGGTGAAGGACTTAATCCGCTTGATATAGTTAAATTTACTTCGGCTTATGCTACTTTAATTCGAAGAGCTTGTAAGGGTAGTAGTAATAAAATCGTTGTAGGACGTGACGCCCGTATCTCGGGGGAAATGGTGAAGAATGTGGTTGTAGGGACACTCATGGGAATGGGCTGGGATGTTGTTGATATTGATTTGGCTTCCACTCCAACGACCGAGTTAGCTGTAACCATGGAAGTAGCTTGTGGCGGTATTATTCTTACTGCATCGCATAATCCCAAACAATGGAATGCCTTGAAATTACTCAATGAAGATGGCGAATTTCTGAATGCGGAGGAGGGAAGCGAGGTTTTGCGTATTGCTGAGGCTGAAGATTTTTGTTATGCAGAAGTTGATAAACTGGGAACTTACAGACAGGACCTCACTTATAACCAAAAACATATTGATAGTGTGTTGGCGTTGAAGTTAGTAGACGTTGATGCCATCAGAAAGGCTGGATTCCGGGTGGCAATAGACTGTGTAAACTCGGTTGGGGGTATTATCCTACCTCAGTTGCTTGAACAGTTGGGAGTCAAGTCAATTGAAAAATTATATTGCGATCCTACCGGACACTTTGCCCATAACCCTGAACCGCTAGAAAAGAATCTGGGCGACATTATGAATCTGATGAAAGAAGGAAAAGCGGATGTGGCTTTTGTCGTTGACCCTGATGTTGACAGATTAGCTATGATTTCTGAAGATGGCACTATGTATGGAGAAGAATATACGTTAGTTACTGTGGCGGATTATGTATTGAGGCATACCCCCGGTAATACGGTTTCAAATTTGAGTTCAACTAGAGCATTACGTGATGTAACCCGCAAATATGGAATGGAATATTATGCATCTGCAGTGGGTGAAGTGAATGTGGTAACCAAGATGAAGGAAACTCATGCTATAATAGGAGGTGAAGGCAACGGCGGAGTTATTTATCCGGAAAGTCATTATGGACGTGATGCTTTGGTAGGAATTGCGTTATTCCTTAGTCATCTGGCCCATGAAGGGAAAAAAGTTAGTGAACTACGCGCCACGTATCCTCCTTATTTTATTGCTAAAAATAGGGTAGACCTTACTCCGGAAATTGATGTAGATGCTATTCTGGCTAAAGTAAAAGAGATATATCGAGACGAGGAGATAAACGATATTGATGGTGTGAAAATTGATTTTGCAGATAAGTGGGTGCATTTGCGCAAAAGCAATACGGAACCGATTATTCGAGTGTATAGCGAAGGCTCTACGATGGAAGCAGCCGAAGAAATTGGGCAGAAAATCATGAATGTCATAAACGAATTAGCTAAATAATCTGTATACGTACAATTGATTGAATAGAAAGGTGCCATATAATGGGCACCTTTCTATTATTCAGATAGCTTATTGTTTTCTGAACTACGGACGATAGTCTGAGGAGTAATGGGGATGATTAATTCTCCGAAGGGGATTAGGGCATTGAACAGGGCTATCTTTTTATAACAAAAAATATCTTCGACAATAATATCTTTTGGAATAACTATTCCTTTGTTGATAAGAAACGCCCTTTGCGTTCCTTCCAATAGAGGTTTAGCGGGGGTAAACCATTGAGATCCATTACTGACTGCTATATTGGCAATGGAGGTGTCAGTTAGCATACCATTTTTCACAATTAACACATCGTCACAGCTATTACGCTGAGCAAATAAAGCGTTTAATTCATTTCGAGAAGAACTTTTATATCGATAATTCAGACTATTACAATGAATCATTTGTAATGAATGTATGTGTCGTAATGTATAAGGGGTATATGTGATTTCACATATTTCTTCGTTGTATAGAATACGACATTTTATTCTTCCTCCTTCAGAAGGTACTTTAATAGAAGTACCTAAATCAAGGTCGATAGCATGCGGAAAAAAATGTCGACGTGTGGAGTTAAATCGTTGATTATGATATTCAAGATTATGAATAACTCCATTTTCAATTCGTATGGTTTCAATAAATTGGCACATATATTTTCTGAATCATTTCTTGATATTCGCTTATTGCATTACTTTGACAAGTAATTCCACCTCCGCTTTTAAAATAAAGTTTGCCGTTTTGCAATTCAACAAAGCGAATCATAACTGTTGAATCTAAAGAAAAACCGTCAAAATAACCGGCTATTCCGGTGTAAAATCCTCGATCATAGTTCTCGGCTTCTTTTATAATTTCGGTTGTTTTCTTTTTAGGTGCACCGGTAATAGAACCAGCAGGGAGTAGTCTAAATAATATGTTTCCTAAATTTTGATGATAGTTATCAGGTAATCTACCTGTTATTTCCGTGCTGGTTTGTAGGATCTTTCCGCTGTTGGTTGTGAGTTTGTCAATATAGCGGTAGCGGGTCACTGAAACTTTGTGAGCAACCATGCTGAGGTCATTACGGATGAGATCAGTAATTGTGGCATGTTCGGCCATCTCTTTCTCATCTTCCAATAGCTTTTCGGCTGCGCGGGGAAGGTCAGCTCGAATAGTTCCTTTCATGGGGTAGCTACTAATAATGCCGTTATTGATTTTAATGAAAGTTTCTGGTGAGAAACATACAAAATGGTTAGCTAACCTGATTTTATAGGTTGCCTCAGAATGAATAAAAATATCATCTAAGCTTAAGTTAGATTCCACTGGTGTTATACAAGTAAGGTTTGCCAAAAAGCTATTTCCTTTTAAGATGTTGTTTTTCACTTGATGGAATGCTTTTTGATATTCTTCGAAAGGTATTGGACTAGGACTCCATACAATAGGATGAGGTTTAACTGGTGTATTTGTATGCTGGTAATTCGTTTTAGTACCAAACTGATACAACAGTTCGTCGGTATCTATTGCGTTTGTTTCTTCAATGTATGAACAATTATGTTCAAAGTTGATGAGAAAAACAAACGGAACACCTTTTCCGGCAAGTTGATTGATACGTTTAATAGCATTGATCCTATTGTACAATCGCATGGTTGTCTTGTTTAGAAAAGTTTTATTCGCTGAAGCTCGCTTTCAAAGTTGGGAGTAAATACGCCTTTTCCTAAATGTTCTTTGATTTCATCAATACTCCAGAAACGACCACCGTCAAGTTCTTCGCTGGGATTTATAACTCCGTCATATATGGTTTTGTGCGCAAAAACCAATTCTCGTTCTCGTTCTGATTCGAATATGTAATGTGCTAGAATTTCAGGTTTGAAATCGCTGATACCCAACTCTTCCTGCGCTTCTCTCTTGAGCGCTATTTCGACACTTTCACCAAGATCGACATGTCCGCCTACGGAAGTATCCCACTTGCCGGGCTGAATATCTTTCCATTCAGGACGTTTTTGCAAGTAAAGTTCTCCTTTTGAGTTAAAAACGTGCAAATGAATAACCGGATGTAGTTTCTTGCTTCCATCGTGGCATTCACCACGTGTGGCAGCACCGATTATGTTGCCTTCTTCGTCGACTAAAGGAAATAGTTCCTCGTTATTATCTTTGTTCATCTTTATTTTAAGGAATTAGTAGTGAAGAATCTCCGTAGCTTAAGAAACGGAATTCATTTTTCAATGCATAATTGTATATGGCTTTCCAATTACCTTTCACAAACGCTGAAACAAGAAGTAATAAAGTGCTTTGTGGTTGGTGGAAATTGGTCACCATAGCCTTTACAATGCGATAGTTATAACCTGGAGCAATAATAATCTGAGTGCTGCTATGTAATGCTTCCATCTGATGTTTATCCAAGTAGTCTACAATGCATTGCAATGCTTCAGTGGCAGAAATATTTTCTTCTGAATTTTTATTGTATGGCTGCCATTGTTGTACATGTAGTTCCTCTTCTTGTGCATTCGGATTATTATATAATTTCACGCCAATATGATACAAACTTTCCAATGTGCGCACTGAGGTAGTTCCTACTGCAATTGCTTTTCCATGATGTTCTATGAGTTTCTTCAAGGTGGTTCGTGATACAGAAATATATTCTGTATGCATTTCATGCCCTTCTATCTCTTCACTCTTTACAGGCTTAAATGTTCCTGCTCCCACATGAAGGGTTAATTCCTCGCATTCTATTTTTTTATTAGCTAAGGCCTCAAATACACGTGGCGTAAAATGTAGTCCTGCAGTAGGTGCCGCAACGGATCCTTTTATTTTTGAGTAAACTGTTTGATATGTTTCTTTATCCTTTTCTTCTGTTTCACGGTTAAGATAAGGAGGAATGGGTAACTCTCCGAACTCTTCCAGTATATCCGCAAAAGTTATCCCTGGATTGTTCCACTTGAAATCGACCCAATGACTTGTTCCGTGATTTGCACCGCGTGTAGCGGTCAGCATCATTTCTGTCCCTTTTACAATAATTGTTTTATGTAAAACTCCTTCTTTCCATTTCTTGAGATTTCCAATCATGCATAACCAAGCTGCATGTTCCGTTTGTTGGAAGTTGAGTACATAGTCGTTAGGTGATATTGGTTCTAAGCAGAATATCTCAATTAATGCGCCTGTTTCTTTACGAAAATGAAGTCTGGCCTGAATCACTTTCGTGTTATTGAAAATCATTAAATCGTTTGAATCAATATAATTCGGTAGAGACAAAAAGTGATCCTGAGTAATTTCGCCTCGGTTGTAAATGAGTAGTTTTGACTCATCCCTTACTGTCAGCGGATATTTAGCGATGCGTTCCTCTGGAAGAGAATAGTTATATTCGCTTATTTTGATATGTTTTGGGTTTTCTTGCATGATTTCTTTCTTTCTTGCGCAAAAGTAGCGATATTTGCTGAAATAAAGAATTAATTTGTATATGTGCTTATGAAAATAGGAGATAGAGTCAGATTCCTTAATGAAGTGGGTGGGGGAATTGTGACAGGTTTTAAAGGAAAAGACATCGTTTTGGTAGAAGATGCAGACGGTTTTGATTTTCCTATGCTAATTCGCGAATGCGTCGTAATTGAAACGGATGATTACAATATAAAACGTAAATCTTCGTCAGGCCCAGTTTCTGTTCAGCCTGAAAAGAAAATCAATAAACCCGAAATAACACTACGTCCGGTTGAACTGAGTGGGGGGGATAAATTGAATGTCTTTTTGGCTTTTGTGCCCGATGATATCAAAGTTATCAGCAACACTTCTTTTGCAAGTTATTTAGTGAATGATAGTAACTACTTTATGTATTACCAATATTTAAGTGCGGAGGGTAAGGCGTGGAAGAGTCGTTCACACGGTTTATTAGAGCCTAATACTAAATTGCTGCTTGAAGAATTTGGTCGTGAAGTCCTTAATGAAATAGAGCATGTGGCCATTCAACTAATTGCTTTTAAGGATGGAAAAACTTTTGCTCAGAAGCCAGCTGTTTCTGTAGAGTTCCGTATTGATACAGTCAAATTTTACAAGCTACATACATTTAGTGAGTCTGTCTTTTTTGAAGAACCGGTTCTCATTTATGATATAGTTAAAGCTGATGTGCCGGGCCGACAAGTTTTGGTTTCTGCTGATGATATTAAATCGGCGTTGCTGCAGAAGAAAGATTTGGAAGAACCTAAAAACAAAGCCGGTCGCCGAGAAGTTATTAAAAATAATGTGGTGGAGGTTGATTTGCATATTAATGAGTTGCTCGATTCTACTGCTGGCATGTCAAATAGTGAGATGCTGAATTATCAGCTAGATAAATTTAGGGAAGTAATGGAGTGTTATAAAAATAAATCAGGGCAAAAAATAGTATTTATTCATGGTAAAGGTGATGGCGTGTTGCGTAAAGCATTACTAGATGAGCTTAGAAAGAAATATAATAAGTGTCGTTATCAAGATGCATCTTTTCAGGAATATGGTTTTGGAGCTACGATGATTACAATTTAATGGCTGAAACAAAAAAAGGTATTGCAGGTTAAAACTGCAATACCTTTTTTATATAGTTGAAACTTTTTATTTCAATTCAATCCCTTTATTTTGCAAAGTAATATTTAGAAGGGTGTTGTACTTTGCATACTGCTCAGGTGATAAAGTCTTTTTCATCAACTTTAGGTTACCGTATACAGCATTTTTAATTAATTCATCTTGTTTCTTTGAAGAGTTAGACACTTTGTCCATTTGTTCAGAGAAATAATTGCATATATTGGCTACTTCTTCTGTTTGATTAGAAGTGAGCTTTAAATATTTACTCAACTTATTAACGTTGATGTTTCCTTCCCATTTTGCAGTTGTAGGTTGATTTCCTGCTGCAAAAGAACTGGCAGCCAAGCAGAATACTGCCACTAATGTTAATCCTAAACGTTTCATAATACCTACTTTTTAAATTTGTTATACCTAAAAACTTTAATAATCTAATATCTATTGAATTTTGTCTAAGCGCTTAGCTTTTTCTTTTTACTGATGCAAAGATAATCATATGTTCTACAACATAAAAATTAAAATGCATCTATTTTATTGTTTAGCGTCCTTTTTTGATTTAGATCAACTATTTATGAGGTTTTATGATCATAAATGGATTGATGTGTCATCAAATTGTAATCTTATTAAAGGTTTTACCTATCATGATGTTTTTGTGCTATAAAAAAATAAAACACCGGAGAGCCATTTCTTTTCGGCTTTTCGGTGCATCTATTAATAAGGAAGATCTTATTTGAGATCTTTATTTCAGCTCAATACCTTTATTCTGCAAAGTGATGTTCAAAACTGTATTGTACTTGCTGTACTGTTCTGGAGACAGGGTTTTTTTCATCAGTTTGAGGTTGCCGTAAACAGCGTTCTTCAATAATTCATCTTGTTTCTTTGATGAATTAGCCGCTTTATCCATTTGATTAGAGAAATAATCGCAGATGCTAGCTACTTCTTCAGTTTGATTTGAATTCAATTTCAAATATTTACTCAACTTGTTTACGTTGATGTTACCTTCCCAATTTGCAGTTGTAGGTTGGTTTCCTGCTGCAAAAGAACTGGCAGCCAAGCAGAATACTGCTACTAATGTTAATCCTAAACGTTTCATAATACCTACTTTTTTAATTTGTTATACCTAAAAACTTTTGTTATCCTTGAAAACTATAAAAAAACTAATACCTGTTGAATCAGGTCTAAGCGCTTAGCTTTTTCTTTTTACCGATACAAAGATAAGGGTATGTTTTATAACATAAAAGAGAAGTTTCTAAAAATATGTTTTTTAGCATGTTTTCTTGATATAGGTCAATTGCTTGTTGTGTATTTGTTCTGTTTTAGTATGTAAATGAAATGAATTTGTAATATAAGTATGCTAAAAATGCCCTCTTGTGATTGTCTAGAGGGCATTTTGCCTGCAATCATCCAACGATTGCTCTTGTTTGCTTGGCTTATCTTACCACTAAAAAGAGGTTTATCTCATTGCTTATTTGTTCGACCATCTCTTTCGTTGCTAATGAAAGGCATTCTGCCATGTTGTCAAGGCTTGCCTGATTGGCGTCAATCGTTTGTTCAAAGCTACAGTCTTTGCATTTAAAACTCTTGTTCACATTGTATATATTCGTCGTGAGGCAGTTATTCCCTTTAAATAGTCTTACCCAAAATGAAAGGTTTGTAGTTGCTTTTTTGGCTGCTCGGTTTGAGTACTCGCCGTAATAGCTTTCTTCATCATTTCCTCCATATACGTAGTAATTTCCTTGTTCAATCTTAACTTGACTTGTGGTTTCATTTTGCACAATCTCAACTTTAAGTACGTAATCAGAGTCGCTATACATTTCATGCATGGAATCAGTCAGATAAAAACAACTGCTACTGTTACATTCTGCCAACAATGCATCTGTTAGAAACTTGCAATAGTTCTCCTTTAAACAGCTCTCTCCCATTGTTATAGCGTAGTCTTGCGAACTATAATTAACAAACAGAAGAGGCAGAAATAGGCTGCCGTCCTTTTTGACTTTGGTAAAGACTGGCATTTTGGACTTATCAATACGATCCAAGTAGACCTTAGTGTTTTTAGTCCCTTTGTACTCTGGAGTAGTTAATTCGTAGAACAGACTTGTTTCTAGTTGTCTGAAATCAGCTTGCATACTTTTGCTGCTCCTGCATGAACTGAGGCAGCAGGCAAAAATGAATAGATAGAATAGTTTTTTACTTGTTTTCATATTAGTTTCTATTGTAGTTAATTAATGTTGTATATAGTGCTAGTTCTCTACTTTTAATAAAGTGCTCATGATTCCATCGGAAATAAAAAGGCCCTTTTCCGTTAGTCTTAAATAGCCTGATTCTATTATTAACGACTCCTGTTCCATGTATTTTGTTCCCATTTTTAGGCAATAATCAGTATATGCACCTCCAAATATTTGTGTAATTTGATCTAGGCATATTCCTTTTGATGTTCGCAACGATGTGATTATCAGTTCGTTGTATCGGGTGTCTGCATTGAGTTCCTCTGTTTCAAAATCTCTTTCTCCCTTCTCTATCCCTTTTATATAGTCATTAAGTGAAGATACATTCCATTCTCTGCTTTTTCCGTTAAACGAATGGGCAGAAGGACCACACCCCAAATAGTTCACCCCTTTCCAATACGATGTGTTGTGCTTGGATTCCTTACCAGGCTGACAAAAGTTTGATATTTCGTAATGCTCGTATCCGGATTTGAGTAATTCCTCTCGGAGGATATTAAAGAAAGTCACGCTGAGCTCTTCGGTGACTTCTCTTATCTTATGCTGTTGCAACATATTATATATAGGTGTACCTTGTTCATATGTAAGATGGTAGGCAGATATGTGTTCAGGACTTAGTGATATAGCCTTGTTAATATCCTCTTTCCAAGTCTGGATACTTTCGCCCGGTAGTCCATACATTAAATCAATACTGATATTATTAAAGCCTGCAACTCTACTTTTTTTGAACGCTTCAAGTGCTTGTAATGCGCTGTGACGTCGCTTAAGAAGTTTAAGTGTGCCATCGTGAAACGTCTGAATACCCATACTGATACGGTTAAACGGTAATTTACGAAGTAGGCTTAAGTATGTTGACGATAAATCATCCGGGTTAGCTTCCATAGTGACTTCTGCATTTTCGGTAACCCTATAGTTTTCTGTAATCGTTTGGAAGATTGCAGTGAGTTCTTCGTAACTGAGCTGTGAAGGTGTGCCTCCTCCAAAATAAATTGTCTCTACCGATTCTGAATCTAAATATTCTTTTCGTTGAACCAGCTCCTTACATAATGCTGAAACGTAATTTGGTTGCAGCGAACTTTGTGTCGTTGAATAGAAATCGCAATAAATGCAACGCGTCTTGCAGAAAGGAACATGTATGTAAATGCCCGCCATCAGTTTTTGAATTATAAGGAAGAGCTTGCTTGGCACTCCTGTATTTTTGATTGATTTGGCTGTAAATATACAAAATTTAGAAATACTGAATATAAATGTTGCATAACATTGTTTAGAAACAGAGGTATAATAATTGTTTTTATATTTATTTATTTATAATTTGCGCCTTAGTTAAATGAATTTGTGAAGAATATAATTAGTTAATCACTTAAATCTTAGATATCATGAAAGTATATCAGACTAATGAAATTAAGAACATCTCATTATTGGGAAGTTCCGGCTCTGGGAAAACCACTCTCGTTGAAGCAATGCTCTTCGAGAGTGGAGTTATAAAACGCCGCGGCTCTGTCGCAGCAAAAAATACGGTGAGTGACTATTTTCCTGTTGAGCAGGAATATGGTTACTCTGTTTTTTCTACAGTATTTCATGTGGAGTGGAATAACAAGAAGCTGAATATGATTGACTGTCCGGGTGCAGATGACTTTGTTGGCGGAGCTGTTACTGCACTCAATGTGACTGATACGGCCATCCTACTTATTAACGGTCAATACGGTGTTGAAGTAGGAACGCAAAATCATTTCAGGTATACTGAAAAATTCAATAAACCGGTTATATTCTTAGTGAATCAGCTTGATAATGAAAAATGTGATTACGATAACATTTTGGAGCAGCTCAAAGAAGCCTATGGAAATAAAGTAATTCCTGTTCAATATCCCATAGCAACAGGCCCTAATTTCAATGCGTTGATCGATGTGTTGTTGATGAAGAAGTATTCCTGGAAGCCCGAAGGAGGCGCTCCTATCATTGAAGATATACCTGCTGAAGAGATGGACAAAGCCATGGAAATGCATAAGGCTTTAGTAGAGGCAGCAGCTGAAAATGAAGAAGAGCTGATGGAAAAGTTCTTTGAGCAAGAATCTCTTAGTGAAGATGAAATGCGTGAAGGTATTCGCATGGGATTGGCTAATAGGGGAATGTTTCCAGTGTTCTGTGTTTGTGCCGGAAAAGACATGGGAGTTCGGCGACTGATGGAGTTTTTGGGAAATGTGGTTCCGTTTGTTTCAGATATGCCCAAAGTTGTGAATACGGAAGGGAAAGAAGTTGCTCCCGATTCAAATGGCCCTTCGTCTCTCTATTTCTTTAAAACAAGTGTAGAGCCTCACATAGGTGAAGTCTCTTATTTTAAAGTAATGAGTGGCAAAGTAAAAGAGGGAGATGATCTGACAAATGCTAATAGAGGGTCTAAAGAGCGCATTGCTCAGATTTATGTAGTGGCTGGTCCCAATCGTATTAAAGTAGAAGAATTGCAAGCTGGCGATATTGGTGCTGCCGTTAAATTAAAGGATGTAAAAACCGGAAATACCTTGAATGGAAAGGATTGTAGCTATAAATTTGATTTTATTAAATATCCCAATTCTAAATATTCCAGAGCCATTAAACCGGTCAACGAAGCTGACGTGGAAAAGATGATGAGTGTTCTTAATCGCATGCGCGAAGAAGATCCTACTTGGGTGATAGAGCAATCGAAGGAATTGAGGCAGACATTGGTACACGGTCAGGGAGAATTTCATCTTCGTACATTGAAATGGAGATTGGAACATAATGAAAAAATAGCGATTAAATTTGAAGAACCCAGGATTCCTTACAGGGAGACAATCACCAAAGCTGCCCGAGCTGATTACAGGCACAAAAAACAATCGGGTGGTGCGGGTCAGTTTGGTGAAGTACATCTTATCGTAGAACCTTATAAAGATGGAATGCCGGTACCTGATACTTATAAATTTAATGGTCAGGAATTTAAAATCAGTGTGAAAGGAGTGGAAGAGATCTCTTTGGATTGGGGTGGCAAACTTGTCTTTATCAACAGTATCGTTGGCGGTTCTATCGATTCTAGGTTTATGCCTGCTATTTTGAAAGGTATCATGGCTCGTATGGAACAGGGTCCTTTAACTGGATCTTATGCCCGAGATGTAAGAGTTATTGTTTATGAAGGTAAAATGCACCCGGTAGATTCTAACGAAATTTCTTTTATGCTGGCGGGAAGAAATGCATTCAGTGAGGCCTTTAAAAATGCAGGCCCCAAAATTCTGGAACCAATTTATGATGTGGAAGTTTTTGTTCCGTCGGATAAGATGGGAGATGTAATGGGAGATCTTCAGGGAAGACGCGCCATTATCATGGGTATGAGCAGTGAAAAAGGATTTGAAAAGCTTGTGGCGAAGATTCCTTTAAAAGAAATGTCGTCTTATTCAACAGCCTTAAGCTCGTTGACAGGAGGCCGTGCGTCCTTTATAATGAAATTTGCTAATTATGAATTAGTACCTGTAGATGTACAAGATAAATTGATAAAAGAGTTTGAAGCAAAACATGCTGAAGAGTAGTTCTTTTTGACTGATATATATAAAAAGTCGCTGTTGCTGGTAAACTCTAGCGATAGTGACTTTTTTATTTATTCTCTTTGATTAAGGAATTCTTTAATTTTTTATTAAATTTGCAAACCAAACAGGCGAAAGCTTTGTTATAATGATCAGAATACCATTTAACGAGCCGTTTTGAGTTAATTAACAACAACTTGCGGTTAAATCAGGTTAATTGATTAGGAGTGTTAATTAGCAGTTGTTAATTTTGTTGCTATGAAAAAGTCAACAATCTGGATATTAGGTGTAATTATGGGCCTCTCTTTTCTTAGCTTACTTTACTTACAAGTAAGTTATATAGAGGAAATGGTTAAAATGCGCAATGAGCAATTTGATGAATCAGTGAAGCGCAGTTTGTACCAGGTCTCTAAGAATGTGGAATATGATGAGACGCAACGCTGGCTCGAAAAGGATGTCACGGCTACTGAAAGAGAGGCTTTGTCGCAAAGTTCCTCTTCTCCTCAAAAAGGCGATATCATACAGCAGACTCAACGCTACAACGTTTCTTCTCAGGACGGTACCATGTATTCGGCATTTGAGTTGAAAACAATAACAACCAAACCATCGGCACTTCCGAAAGCGATGATTTCTAGAAGACACGGTACTAATACGATACCGCAGACTTCCAGAACTTTGCAGGAGGCCATCAAGAACCGTTACTTGTATCAGCGCTTCTTGCTTGATGAGGTCGTTTGGCAAATGCTTTACAGAGCTAGTGATAAATCGTTGGAAGAGAGGGTTAATTTTAAAAACCTGGACCAATATTTAAAATCTGAATTAATTAATAATGGAATTGATATACCTTATCATTTTATTGTAATTGATAAAGACGGCCGTGAGGTTTACAGATGCTCTGACTATGAAGATAAAGGTAGTGAGAGCTCGTATAGTCAGATTCTTTTTCCGAATGACCCTCCCGCAAAGATGAGTGTAGTTAAGGTTCATTTTCCGGCAAAAAGAGATTATATTTTTGATTCAGTGAGCTTTATGATCCCGTCATTGGTCTTTACGCTGGTTTTGCTGATTACATTTATCTTCACGATTTATATTATTTTCAGGCAGAAGAAATTGACGGAGATGAAAAATGACTTCATCAATAACATGACTCATGAATTCAAAACTCCGATTTCTACTATTTCTCTGGCTGCACAGATGTTGAAAGACCCGGCTGTGGGTAAGTCGCCGCAAATGTTTCAACATATATCCGGGGTGATAAACGATGAAACCAAAAGGTTGAGATTCCAAGTTGAAAAGGTTTTGCAGATGTCTATGTTTGACAAGCAGAAAGCAACCTTGAAGATGAAAGAAATAGATGCCAACGAAATGATAGCTGGGGTTATTAATACATTTACTTTGAAAGTAGAACGTTATAACGGTAAGATTACCTCTAGCCTGGATGCTGAAGATTCGGTGATTTTTGCTGATGAGATGCATATAACCAATGTGATATTCAATCTGATGGACAATGCTGTTAAGTATAAAAGGCCGGACGAAGATTTGTTGCTAGACATTAGAACCTGGAATGAAGCAGGTAAGCTGATGATTTCGGTACAAGACAATGGCATTGGTATTAAAAAAGAAAATTTGAAGAAAGTCTTTGAGAAGTTCTATCGTGTTCATACAGGTAATTTACACGATGTGAAGGGCTTCGGATTAGGACTTGCTTATGTGAAGAAAATAATTCAGGATCATAAAGGTTCTATAAGAGCGGAGAGTGAACTGAATGTGGGAACTAAATTTATTATTGCATTACCTTTATTAAAAAATGAATGATATGGACGAGAAACTGCGAATTTTACTATGCGAGGATGATGAAAATCTTGGCATGCTTTTGAGAGAGTATTTACAGGCAAAGGGTTATTCCGCTGAACTGTATCCTGATGGTGAGGCTGGTTTTAAAGCTTTTCTGAAAAACAAATACGACCTGTGTGTGTTCGACGTGATGATGCCTAAAAAAGATGGTTTCACGTTGGCTCAAGAAGTCCGTGCAGCAAATGCTGAAATACCTATTATATTTTTAACGGCTAAGACCCTTAAAGAAGATATATTAGAAGGCTTTAAGATAGGAGCTGATGACTATATTACCAAACCTTTCAGTATGGAAGAGCTTACTTTTAGAATTGAAGCTATTCTGAGAAGGGTTCGCGGAAAGAAAAACAAAGAAAACAATGTGTATAAGATTGGTAAGTTCACTTTCGATACTCAGAAACAAATTCTGTCTAGCGAAGGTAAACAGACTAAGCTTACTACTAAGGAATCAGAACTGTTAGGGCTATTGTGCGCTCATGCCAATGAAATTCTTCAGCGTGATTTCGCCTTGAAGACCATTTGGATTGACGATAATTATTTCAATGCACGTAGTATGGATGTGTATATCACTAAGTTACGTAAACATTTGAAAGAAGATGAATCAATTGAGATTATAAATATCCACGGTAAGGGATATAAGCTTATTACTCCCGATGGTGAAGTATAAAGCAATCAGGAATAAAAAAAGCCGGAACATGTTCCGGCTTTTTTTATTCCTGATTGCTTTATGAGCTTAGTCAGTTATTCTTTTATTGATAACAATATAAGAGATAACTCCACCTACAACCAATGCGGCTGCAGTAAGCAAGATAGCATTGTTATTAACATTTCCTGTAACAGAACAAGCTATAAGTATAACTGTTCCTAGTATAATCAGGATTAGTCCCAAATTTTTCAAAAAAGCCTTCATTACGTGTGTCTTTTAATCGGTTATTATTTTCTAGTCGCAAAGAAAAGCATTATTCTTTAACGCATGAAATTATTTATGCAAAAAAAACATTAAACATCTCAAATTGTTAGCTTCTTTGCTTTCAATTCCTTTCTCGGTTTAATCAGTCTTTAATGTTTAAAAAGATCTTTTTCAGCACATCCTGACTTATCTGCAAATCCTTAACCTCAATTCCTTGTAAAGCTTCCTTTAAGGTTTTACTTACAACTATGCGAGCTTGTGGCTCAACGTCTTTCCCAGTTTTAGTGAGGTGGATTAAATTGTTCCTCCGGTCCTTTTTGTCGCTTATGCGAACCACAAGATGTTGCCGTTCCATATTGTCAATAAGTCGGGTCATGCTAGGTTTATCTTTAAAAGTCGCATTGCATAACTCTTGCTGAGTTACCCCGTCTTTCTCCCAAAGGTATATCATTACAGTCCACTGCTCCGGAGTCATCTCCAAGCCGTTTAGCCGGAAGTTTCGGTATAACTTTCGGTTAATAGCTGCTGATACTTTGCCATTTAAAATGGCGAAGATCAAATTAATATCAAAATTAAACTGTTCTGTCATTAAATTATTGTTTAAGCAACCTCACAAAGATAGTTTTCTTCTTTTAGAATTCCTAGTGGGAAAGATACAAAAAAAGATTAATTATTTGTGGTTCAGAATAAAATGGCTAACTTTGCGCACTGATTTTAAAAACAAAATTATTTTTTTAATTAAATGAGTATGAATCAATACGAAACCGTTTTCATTTTGACTCCCGTTTTGTCTGATGTACAGATGAAGGAAGCGGTAGAGAAATTCAAAGCTCTTCTTGTTGAAGAAGGTGCTGAGATTATTAATGAAGAGAACTGGGGACTTAAGAAATTGGCTTATCCCATTCAAAAGAAGTCAACTGGTTTTTATCAACTGATTGAGTTTAATGCTGAGCCTTCTGTTATTGAGAAGCTGGAGATTAACTTCCGTCGTGATGAACGCATTATCCGTTTCTTAACTTTCAGAATGGATAAGTACGCTGCAGAATATGCTGCTAAGAGAAGAAGTGTAAAATCAACTAAAAAGGAGGAAAATTAATCATGGCACAACAAAATCAATCTGAAATAAGATATTTAACTCCGCCCTCAGTAGATGTTAAGAAGAAAAAGTACTGTCGTTTCAAAAAGAGCGGTATTAGGTACATTGACTACAAAGATCCTGAATTCTTGAAGAAGTTCCTTAACGAACAAGGAAAGATTCTTCCACGTCGCATCACAGGTACTTCTTTGAAGTTCCAGCGTAGAATTGCCCAGGCTGTTAAAAGAGCTCGTCACTTGGCGTTGTTGCCATATGTAACTGATATGATGAAATAATTGTAAGGAGGAAAAGTATGGAAATTATATTAAAAGAAGATGTAGCAAACTTGGGTTATAAGAATGACATCGTTACAGTTAAGTCTGGATACGGTCGTAATTACTTAATCCCTACCGGAAAAGCTGTTATTGCTTCTCCTTCTGCAAAGAAAATGCTTGCTGAAGACCTTAAGCAGCGTGCACACAAGCTTGAAAAGATTAAAAAAGATGCTGAAGAACTGGCTGCGAAATTGGAAGGTGTTTCATTGACCATTGCAACTAAAGTAAGTTCTACCGGTACAATCTTTGGCTCTGTAGGTAATATTCAAATTGCTGAGCAGTTGTCTAAGCTTGGATTCGAAATCGATAGAAAAACTATTGTTGTTAAGGACGCTGTTAAAGAAGTAGGTTCTTACAAAGCAGTAGTTAAGCTTCACAAAGAAGTTTCAGTAGAAGTTGCTTTTGAAGTAGTTGCTGAGTAATTATACTCCGACACATAATATAAATGGGTATCCTTTTGGGTGCCCATTTTTTTTATGCTTAAGCTTGAAGTGCTTCTTTGTTTACTGATTATTCTTTTGCATGAGTGCATAATGCATAAAAAAAAGTCTGTAGTGCTAAGCACCACAGACTTTTTAAATTTTTGAGTTGTTCTGAGATTACTCAGCTACAACTGCTGCGCTATCAGTAGCTGTAGTATCAGCTGCTGCTGCAGCTGCTTCAGCTGCTGCTGCTTCTACTGCTGCGATTGAATCAGCGATACGGATTGAATCAGCTTTAGCTTTTTCAGCTTCAGCTTGTTTGTTACCACATGATGCGAAAGATACTGCTGCGATAGCTGCGAACATTAAAATTAATTTTTTCATTTTCTTTGCTTTTTTAAATCTGTAATACAATCAATTGCTTATTAAAACGTTGCAAATGTATAGACTTTTTTGATACGTTGTACTCTTTTGGCCGATTTTTTTTTATTTTTTTTTGTTCCGTGTGCTTATCCCCTGATTTTCAGGCATGTTTAACAACATATTATTTTTCGACGATGCTATTATAAAGATACCTTTTTATACTCTTTTTGGGTGTTTTCTCAAATTCGGTGGGATAAAGTTGTATCTCACTTACCTTTTCGTAGGCCGCCACTGAATTATTTAAACTCTTGAGATTTTCATCCATAATGGTTTTTAAGTGTTCAGCGTGGTTCAGTCCCAGAGATTCCAGACTTTCATAATCGGCATAAACCAGAGCAACGAGTTTCTTGTGGCGCTCAATAACCAGACTTTCAAGAATGAATGGCATATTGTTAAGGCGTGCCTCAATTTCTTCGGGGAAGATATTCTGTCCGCTAGAGCTTAAAATCATAGTTTTGCTTCTTCCACGGATAAATATATTGCCGTTGCCGTCCATCGTTCCCAAATCGC
Organism: Bacteroides graminisolvens DSM 19988 = JCM 15093; assembly: GCF_000428125.1. Lineage (GTDB taxonomy): Bacteria > Bacteroidota > Bacteroidia > Bacteroidales > Bacteroidaceae > Bacteroides > Bacteroides graminisolvens. The sequence goes on along the minus strand of NZ_ATZI01000006.1, from coordinate 100,160 downwards.
CGGTGCGCAACCATCCGTCTTCGGTGAAGACTTCGGCGGTAGCTTCGGGGTTTTTGTAGTAGCCGGCCATTACGTTTTCGCCCCTTACCTGTATCTCACCTGTTTCCGATTCGGGATTCTCCTTATATATACGTGCTTCCATGATATCGAGAATCTTACCCGACGAAGTGCGCACAAATTCATTCCACGGTGCGTAGCTGATAAGCGGTCCGCATTCCGTCATTCCATATCCGATGGTGAAAGGGAATTTAATTTTCTGGAAAAACTCTTCTACTTCGGGGTTCATGGCTGCTCCGCCAATAATAATTTCTTTGAAGCGACCACCCAGCGCCTCAATGAGTTTTTTGCGGATCTGGCCGTAAATCTGGTTATCCAGCAATGGAATGCTGAGCGCCCATTTCATTCCCTTTTTGCTGATGAGAGGTTGAATGACATTCTTATAGATCTTCTCAATAACCAGCGGCACGGTAATGATGAGATTGGGCTTGACCTCCTCAAAAGCCTTCATGATGATTTTCGGTGAGGGAACTTTGCCCAAAAGAGTGACGTGCGTTCCCACGGCAGTGGCAGTGAGGAAGTCGAACGCGCAGCCGTAGGCATGTGCCAAAGGCAGAAAAGAAAGTACTTTGTCGCCCTTTTTAAGTAATTCCGTTCGGATACCGAAAGTAACATTACCCGCCAAGTTGTTGGCCGTAAGCATTACCCCTTTACTGAAACCGGTGGTTCCCGAAGTGTAGTTGAGCAACATCACCTTTTCATTGCCCAATGTGGTGTATTGAATATCTTCTTTTTGAAAGCCGTTGGGGTACGTTTGCTGCATTTCCTCGTTGATGTGCTTAAGGAACTTCTGCACCGTTTCTCCGTCGCGCTGATGCAGGCAGCGAAAATCAGTTAATGAAAAGACGGCACGCAACCCGCTCAATCGTTCCTCCTCCAATGTTTCCCAAATGGTATCACTGGTAAAAAGGAAAACAGATTCGGAATGATTCACAATGTGATGCACATCATTGGGATTGAAATCTTGCAGAATAGGAACCACAATCGCTCCGTAAGTGATGGTTGCCATGTAGGCAATGCACCAGCGCGAATTATTCTTTCCTATGATAGCGATCTTCTCGCCGCGCCTGATGCTGCAATGTTTAAACAACAAATGCAGTTGGGCTATTTCACGGGCTACTTCACCATACGTATAATTTACATCTTCACCGTAGTCAGTGTAACAAGGAAGGTCCCAATTCTCACGAAAACTATTCTCGTAGAGTTTGATAAAATTCTCTTTAATCATTGCACGAATTTTGGTATATTGTGCAAAAATAGAAATAAAGTTCCACATTTAGAGGCCCTGAGTGGTTAACTCTTAGGCTGTATAACAAATTTTAATTATAATAATGTGTACCTTTGCGCCATATTTTTTGTTTATTAATGTATGATTGATACAACTGTATTTCAGGATAAAAAGGCAGTTTATTATACTTTAGGCTGCAAATTGAACTTCTCAGAGACATCTACAATAGGTAAAATACTTCGTGAAGCAGGCGTACGTACTGCGCGAAAAGGTGAAAAGGCTGATATTTGTGTAGTGAATACTTGTTCGGTTACGGAGATGGCCGACAAGAAGTGCCGGCAGGTTATTCATAAGTTGGTGAAAGAAAACCCGGGTGCTTTCGTGGTAGTTACGGGTTGTTACGCCCAGCTGAAGCCCGATAACGTGGCAAAGATTGAGGGAGTTGACTTGGTATTGGGTGCCGAACAAAAGGCAGATATTATGCAATATCTGGGCGATTTGAAGAAAAACGAGTCGGGTGAGGCACACACTTCCGTGCTGAAAGATATCCGTTCGTTTGCTCCTTCTTGTTCGCGGGGCGACCGTACGCGTTATTTCCTTAAGGTGCAAGACGGATGCGATTACTATTGCACATACTGCACCATACCGTTTGCTCGCGGACGAAGTCGTAACGGAACCATTGAGTCGTTAGTGAAACAAGCGGCTCAGGCGGCTGCCGAAGGTGGAAAAGAGATTGTGCTTACGGGCGTAAACATAGGTGATTTCGGAAAAACAACCGGAGAAAATTTCTTTGAGCTGGTGAAGGCATTGGATGAAGTGGAGGGCATTGAACGCTACCGCATCTCTTCCATCGAGCCCAACTTGCTGACGGATGAGATCATTGAGTTCGTGTCGCGGTCGAAAAGGTTTATGCCGCATTTCCACATTCCCCTGCAATCGGGAAGTGACGAAGTATTGAAACTGATGCACCGTAAATACGATACGGCATTGTTTGCCTCAAAGGTGAAGAAAATAAAAGAGTTGATGCCGCATGCATTCATTGGAGTCGACGTGATTGTGGGCACAAGAGGGGAGACCGATGCGTGTTTTGAGCAGGCGTATGCCTTCATCAAATCGCTGGATGTGTCGCAACTGCACGTGTTCAGTTACTCGGAACGCCCCGGAACGCAGGCATTGAAAATTGACCACGTGGTTACGAGCGAAGAAAAACACAAGCGCAGTCAGCTGTTGCTTGAACTGTCGGACGAAAAGACCCGGGAATTCTATGCGCGCTTTATCGGTCAGGAATGGCCCGTGCTGCTCGAGAAACCCAAAGCCGGAAGTCCGATGCACGGTTTTACCACGAACTACATTCGCATAGAGCTGCAAGACACTGAGGCGAAAGATAACGAAGTAGTGCAGGTACGTCTGGGTGATTTTAATGAAGATGGTACGGCTTTGCAAGCCACCATAGTAAATAAATAATTGGAATGTCTAGATTAGTCTATTTTTTTATTTACCTGGGCATGTGGCTACTGGCCTCATTGCCCATGAAAGCCCTTTATGTGCTGTCGGATGTGCTCTATGTGCTCATGTATAAGCTGGCACGTTACAGGCGTAGGGTGGTGTGGCGTAACCTGAAGAACTCCTTCCCCGAGAAGACGGAAAAGGAGCTGCTGGCTATTGAACGCAAGTTCTACCACTACATCTGCGACTACATGCTCGAAAGCTTGAAGATGCTCAAGATGCCCGTCGACGAGCTACACCAACGCATGAAGTTCCATAATACGGAGCAATACCTTGAAATGATCGACAAGTACGGCGGCATTGTGGTGATGATGCCGCACTACGCCAATTTCGAGTGGACAATCGGCATGGGAATGTACATGAACCCCGAAGACATACCCATGCAGGTTTACAAAACACTCCGCAACCCGTATGTAGACAAGCTCTTTCAGAACATACGTTCCCGCTTCGGAGGGTATAATGTGCCCAAACACGATACGGCACGCGAAGTCATCAGAGCCAGGCATGCAGGCAAGAAACTTGCCTTGGGACTGGTGGCCGATCAATCGCCCAACCTCCAGAGTTTGCACTTCTGGACTACCTTTCTCAACCAAGAGACCTCGTTCATGGATGGCGGTGAGCGCATTGCCCGCATGATGAACTACCCGGTTTTTTATTGTGAGTTGCAGAAAGAAAAACGCGGATACTGCGAGGCCACGTTCGTGTTAATGACCGAACACCCCAAACAAACCGCCGAAGGTGAAATAACCGAAATGTTTGTACGCCACGTTGAACAAACCATTTTACGCGAACCGGCCTACTGGTTTTGGTCGCACAAACGCTGGAAACACAAACAACCCTTAAAATAAACGCATGAATAAAATAGCAGTTGTCATTCTGAACTGGAACGGAAGTGAAATGCTCCGCACCTTCCTGCCTTCGGTCATTGAGCACTCCGCAGCCGATGGCGGTGTGGAAATTTGTGTGGCCGATAATGCGTCGACCGACGACTCGGTTGCTTTGCTGGAAACGGCTTTCCCGTCTGTGCGCATCATCCGTCTGGAAAAAAATTATGGCTTTGCCGATGGGTACAATTTCGCCCTGCAACAGGTGGAAGCCGAGTACGTGGTGCTGCTCAACTCTGACGTGGCGGTGGAGCCTCGCTGGTTGCAACCGCTGGCCGCCTACATGGATGTGCACCCCGAAGTGGCTGCTTGTCAGCCCAAAATACGCAGTTGGCGAGACAAAGCCTACTTTGAATATGCCGGTGCTTCCGGCGGATTCTTAGATGCTTATGGCTATCCGTTTTGCCGCGGACGCATTTTCTCATCGGTGGAAAAAGACGACGGACAATATGATGCACCGATACCTGTTTTCTGGGCTACGGGTGCAGCACTTTTTATTCGCCTGAAAGATTACCGCGATGCAGGCGGACTCGACGGACGTTTCTTTGCGCACATGGAGGAAATTGACTTGTGCTGGCGCTTGCGTGCCCGCGGTCGCGGCATTGTTTGTGTGCCGCAAAGCACGGTCTTTCATGTGGGGGGAGCTACGTTGAAAAAGGAAAATCCGCGCAAAACGTTTCTCAACTTCCGCAACAACCTCATCATGCTGTACAAGAACTTGCCGGCCGATCAACTGGTGCCGGTGATGCGTGCTAGGATGGTGCTCGATTATGTGGCGGCACTTGCTTTTGTGTTGAAGGGACAGCTGCCCAACGCTCGTGCTGTGTTGGCGGCAAGACGTGAATATGCTGCTATCAGGAAAGATTTTAAAGCCTCACGGGATGAAAATATGAAAAAAACAATTCTTCATTCCATTCCCGAACAAATAAAAAGCAGTATCTTGGTGCAGTTCTATGCAAAGGGACGAAAGAGCTTTTCTTCCTTGAAATTATAATATAAACATAGGCAACGAAACATTTATCAGTAAACAGACAAATTATTATGGAAAAACTAATCAGAAAAATCGGCTTGGTGGCTCACGATGCCATGAAGAAGGATCTTATTGAATGGGCGGTATGGAACTCCGAATTGCTCGTGGGACATAAATTTTACTGTACGGGAACTACAGGAACTCTTATACTTGCTGCGCTGAAAGAAAAGCATCCGGAGGTGGAGTGGGACTTTACCATTCTGAAATCGGGTCCGCTTGGGGGCGACCAGCAAATGGGTTCGCGCATTGTTGACGGCGAGATTGATTATCTTTTCTTCTTTACCGATCCCATGACGCTTCAGCCGCATGACACGGACGTAAAAGCGTTGACCCGACTGGCGGGTGTGGAGAACATTGTGTTTTGCTGCAATCGTTCAACGGCAGATCATATCATATCTAGTCCGCTGTTCCTCGATGCCGAATACGAACGTACCCGTCCGGATTATACAGGTTACGCCAAACGCTTTGAGAACCAGACGGTGGTTACCGAAATTGTTGAGGCTGTAAGCAAGAAAAAGAAGACGTTAAAGTAAAACGCTTCACGGTTATTTGTCTGTCGGTATGCTGACAAATGCCGGTTGTTTGCAGAACATTTCATCACCGCACCGACTACTTTGGCATGTCACACAGACTCATACACACAGTGAGATTGAAGCGTGTGAAGTAAACAGCTTTTTTATGGCGTTGAGGAATGATTTTTTTGGAGTAAAAGCTTGACTTTGTGTTTGTAATGTTGTATATTTGTAAACGTAAAGTTAAAGTGTATTCAATTTATAATGCACGTAAAAGGAGAAGCCGGCGCTTCTCCTTTTTTCGTTTCAGTGGTTAGCAATTCTTCCCCAAAACCCGTTGTTCCGGCTCTTTGTTTCTTTTATTTTTGTAAATTGTCACCAGCAATTCACCCCATTGCTCGTGGCAATTACCTCCATTGCTCGTGGCAATTCACCCCATTGCTCGTGGCAATTACCTCCATTGCTCGTGGCAATTGGCCCAATTGCTCGTGGCTTTGGAGAAAAAGCTCGTTATCTTTTCAAAAAACATCAAGGACTTTTTTAAATTCCTCTTTATGTTTTCTAAAAAGTTGGGCGGGGATTTTAAAAAGTTGGCCAACTATTCAGAAAAGTCCGCCAGCCATTCCAAAAAGGCAGTGGTTGTTCCCGAAAACACAGGCGGTGCTTCCGGCATTCCCTGCAATGGTTAATAATGCATAAAACTGCACTTGACAAGAAATGCTTCCTTGTATGATAAAAAGAAAAGCGGGTTTGAGAGCATTGCGGTGAAGCCCCTTACTATTGCCCCGCCGATGTGGGCCATTTACCTGATGCAGTGAACCTCTACGCCGGCGGCATCAATATCGGCCCCCATGGGCGGATTGGTTTTTGCCAGCTTCAGATTGATTTCCTCAATAAGTGGAAAGTCACGGAAAAGCCTTTGCACAATGCGTCCGCAAACATGCTCCAATAGTTTCGACGGGATGCTCATCTCTTCTTTCACCGCCAGAAACACATCGGCATAGCTTACCGTGTCGTCCACGCAATCGCTTTGCATGGCTTGCCCGAAGTCGCCTTTCAGACTCAGGTTGATGATGAAGGTATTGCCCACTGCGGTTTCCTGAGGCGCTACACCGTGGTAAGCGTAGAAAACCAAGTTCTGTAGAAAGATGGTTGATGTTGTTTTCATGACAAACGGACTTAAATAAGAAATGCAAATATAGAGATAATTTGCTGTTTTGCTCTCTCTATATTTGCATTCTTATGCTGAAGATGCGACTTACCAGTAAAGGTTGCGGGCCGATTGCTCTATGAGATGGGTTATTTTCTTGTTCAAGCTTTCGGCTCCCAGCAGCTGCTCCAGTGTGAGGTGCATGCGGTAACGCCAGTAATGACGGGGGTTAGCGGGTATGTTGATGCGCTCTTCGTCGGCCACAGTCCGGCGCCAGTTTCCATCCATCGACAACCAGTCTTGCAACGATAGGATGCAGAATATGGACTGACTGTACAGGTGGTTGCGAACCACCTCTTCGCAAACTTCAGGCGTGGCCGTCTGCGGTGCTTCTCCGTAATGCCCCAGCATGTTATTGTAGTACCGTTGTGTTTGCTGGCGGTCTTCTTCCCACCAACCACGAAGGGTGGACATGTCGTGGGTGGAGATGGTGCAAACCGAGCGGTACGGATAATGGTGCAGGTTGCCGAACTCTTCTGCCGGATTCTTGGGCATGCGCTGAATTTCCAGACTCAGAATGCGCAAATCGTTCATCACCCAAGCTACACAATCGGGTATCATACCCAAATCTTCTCCGCACACCAGCATGCGGGTCGACTGTGTTAACTGTGGCAACTTCTTCATGGCTTGCTGATGCCAAAACTCATTGTGGCGATGGTAGTAATACTGATCATACAAACGGTTGAACGCCTCTTTCTCACCATCGTTCAGCGCCCGGTAAATGAAGTCGTGCTGCACGCCGATGCGCGGATGGTATTTATGCGGTTCTTTGTGATCGGGCACAAAAAGTACGTCGCTAATAAGCGAGTACAGACCGTCGCGTACCCGAATGCTGTCGGCATCCGTTTTTCCGGCAAAGAACGTTTCCACCTTTCGCTGCGTGTCAAACGCTTCGCGCATGCGGTAGACCTCCCACGTGTTGGTTGGCTCAATGAAGTGTTGCTTCACATAATCTGTTTGCTCGCCAAACACTTGCTGCAAAAAGTACTCGTGAATGTAAGGGGTGAGATAGAACTCTTCGCGGAAAGGCAGGCCGTAGCTCTCAATTTCCTCGCGCGACATGGGCAGGGAAGGGACGAACTGTCCCAGCAATCCGTGCACGGCGTGCATCGGAATCTCCCAGATACGGAAGAAACCCAGAATGTGATCTATGCGGTAAGCGTCGAAGTATTCCGACATTTTCCGGAAACGTTTCATCCACCAGCTGTAATCATCCTGTTCCATCACTTCCCAGTTGTAAGTGGGTAAGCCCCAGTTCTGCCCGTTTACCGAGAAGTCATCGGGTGGGGCACCGGCTTGTCCGTTCAGGTTGAAGTAGTGCGGCTCTGTCCATGCTTCCACACTGTTGCGGCTGATGCCGATGGGAATATCACCTTTTAGCACCACGCCGTTGGCGCGTGCGTAGTTGGTTGCCTCCAAGAGTTGGAGGTGCAAATGAAACTGAATGAAATAATAGATGGAGATGTGCGGATAGTCGGCTGTTCCCGGCCGGCACATCTGCTCAATTTCCTTAGACTTATACGTGTTGTACTTGGGCCATAACCGGAAGTCGGGTGTTTTGTAAGCGTCTCTGAGGTAGCTGAATGCCGCGTACGGCCGCAGCCATTCCTGATTGGCCTCGAAGAACTCCTTGAACGCCTCGGATGCCAATACCTTTTCTCCTTCTTGCTGAAAGATCAGGCGGAAATATTCCCACTTCACTTGGTTTACCGCCTCGTAATCGATAACAGACAAACTGTTCAACTCGGCTTGTTTCTCGTTGAAACGTTTGGCGTCAGCTGCTTTTTTGAGCTTGCCCATCCGGCTAAGGTCGGCATACATGGGGTGAAATGCGTAAATGGAAATGCTGCTGTACGGGTAAGAATCCGTCCAGCTATGCGTCATGGTGGTGTCATTCACCGGCAAAACCTGCACCACCTTTTGGTGCGTCTCAACCGCCCAGTCAATCAGTAACTTCAGATCGCCGAAGTCGCCCACACCGAAACTCTTTTCCGATTTCAGTGAAAAGACAGGCACAGCCACACCGGCACCCTTCCAAGCTGGCGTGTCGAAGTACACGTATCGGTCAGACAGTACCCGTGTTTCATTGGCTTTGATGCCCGGGTCGGCTAGGTAGCGGTTCGGGTTATTCTCCCAAGCTTCTGCTTTTTTCTCCTTTTTGTTATAGAGAACAAATTTATATTCCAGTGGGAATGTTAGTTTGGAGGCATCTACTTCGGTCACCCATTCAGGGAAACAAGCATCGCTCATGGGCAAGGCTTTATCGGCTTCCCAGTTGCCCAAAATGGTTTGGTTGCCCGAGATAGCCAGGCAATAATCCTCACTGATACGGGGTGCATAAGCCTTTATCATCAATCCTTTTTTGTGACTTTTGGGCAGTGCTCCGCGTTTGCGGTGTGCCAGCAACGATTCGGTAAAGGCCGAGCTGTAGAAATATTGTTCCTCCGGCAGATTCTTCCAGCTGTCATATACTGTTATTTTCTTCGCGGCATCAGCCGTTTGAGGCAAAAGCAAACAGCGTTGAATGCCGTGCCACTCTTCTCTGACAACTTGGTTCTCTTTGTAAATGAGGTATATATAGTTTGCAATTCCTGCTTCAGGATATGATAACTCCACTTCGGCGCCCCAATGCGTACCGTCCGTAGTACGGAGGGGAATAGCTTGCTTATGGTCATTGTTCCCCAGCTCTGTTGTTGAACCCAGAACTCTGACATCCTCACCCCAGTTGGTGCGATATTCGATGTTAAATGATACTATCATATATATTAGATTTAATTTGATCCATTCATGATAGTGCAATGATAGAAATATTCTGTAGATATTAGAAATCTGTCCTTGCTGAACTCGTTCAAAATAGTCCGCAAACGTTTGTGCTGCATGAGAAAAAAGAAAAGGAACCCGACTAGAGATTCCTTTTCTTTCTTATCTTTTTTCCATTCTAGCCGCATCTGGATGCACCGCAACTGGTACATATTAAGCAACCTTCCTGATAGATGAGCGTTTCATTACCGCAGTTGGGACATTTCTTTCCGTGAGCTTCGGTACCGTCTTGAATATATTTCTTCAGTGCACGTTCCACACCATTTTTCCAGGTGTTGATGTTCTCACTGTCGAGCTGTAAAGAGCCAACCAACTTGATGACCTGTTCAATAGGCATTCTCCAGCGGAGCACTCCCGAGATCAGTTTGGCGTAGTTCCAGTATTCTTTGTTGAACTTCTCGGACAAGCCTTCGATGGTGGTTTTGTATCCGCGTTTGTTCTCAAATTGGAAGTCATAACGCTTGTTGCCATGCTCGTCTACACTCTTGATAATTCGTCCGCTAGTCACACTCTTGGGAAGAAGGATACCTTCGTCGTCATCTTGTAAACCGGTGAATATTTCGTAAGGTCTGCCATCGAGCAAGCCCACAAAGGCTACCCACTTTTCTTTGTTGTTCTGGAACTTCACCACATCGGCTTCCAGAACAGTGGGGCGTACTTCCACTACCGTAGGCGGTTTGCAAGGAGGCAGTTCCTCTTTCTTGTCCTTCTCGGGCGTAGCAGCAATGAGCACTCCCGAGCGTGAACCGTCTCTGTAAACGGTACATCCCTTGCAACCCGATTTCCATGCCTCTACATAAAGACGATTAACCAAGTCTTCGTCTACATCATTAGGCAGGTTAATGGTTACGCTGATTGAGTGGTCAACCCATTTTTGAATGCGTCCCTGCATCTTCACCTTCATCAACCAGTCCACATCATTCGATGTCGCTTTATAATAAGGTGATTTGGCAACCAGTTCATCAATCTCTGCCTGAGTGTATCTCTTTGCCGGGTCGTATCCGTTGGCTTCCATCCAAGTAACAAACTTGTGGTGGAATACAATATATTCTTCGAATGCATCGCCCGTTTCGTCCACAAAGTCCACTCGTACTTGCGTATCGTTGGGGTTCACCTTCCTTCTGCGTTTGTAAACAGGTAAGAATACCGGTTCAATGCCCGATGTGGTTTGTGTCATCAAACTGGTTGTTCCGGTGGGAGCAATAGTCAAACAGGCAATGTTACGGCGACCGTACTTCTTCATGTCTTCGTAAAGTGCCGGATCGGCTTCACGCAAACGGTTGATGAATGGATTGTTGGCCTCACGCTCCGTACTGTATATTTCAAATGCTCCGCGCTCTTTGGCCATTTGTACCGATGAACGGTAGGCATGCAAAGCTACTATTTTATGTACTTCTTCGGAGAACTCGGTTGCTTCTTCGGTTCCGTAACGCAAGTTCAATGCGGCCAGCATATCGCCCTCGGCTGTGATACCCACACCGGTACGTCTTCCTTGTCCGCTCTTCTTGTATATCTTCTCCCAAAGCACGTGCTCGGCACGTTTTACTTCCTCGCCTTCAGGATCATCTTCTATCTTCTTGATGATCTGTTCTATCTTTTCAAGTTCCAGATCAATAATATCGTCCATGATGCGCTGCGCCAGCTCTACGTGTTTCTTAAACAATTCGAAGTCGAAATAAGCATCGGCTTTGAATGGGTTCACAACGTATGAGTAAAGGTTGATGGCCAGCAGACGACATGAGTCATACGGGCAAAGCGGAATTTCCCCGCAAGGATTGGTCGACACGGTTTGATAACCCAGGTCGGCATAGCAGTCAGGCACTGACTCTTTGATAATGGTATCCCAGAAAAGTACACCGGGTTCTGCTGATCTCCATGCATTGTGAACAATCTTTTTCCACAATGCCGAGGCATCAATCTCTTTGACGGTAGTGGGGTTGGCCGAGTTGATGGGGTATTGCTGAACGTATGTTTTGCCTTCTGTAGCGGCAGTCATAAACGCATCGTCCAGTTTCACCGACACATTGGCCCCGGTAACTTTACCTTCTGTCATTTTAGCATCGATAAACGACTCCGAGTCGGGGTGCTTAATGGAAACACTAAGCATCAAGGCTCCTCGTCGTCCGTCTTGCGCTACTTCACGGGTAGAGTTCGAATATCTTTCCATGAAAGGCACGATGCCGGTCGATGTGAGTGCAGAGTTTTTTACCGGTGAACCTTTAGGACGGATGTGTGAAAGGTCATGTCCCACACCACCGCGTCTTTTCATCAGTTGAACCTGTTCTTCGTCAATCTTGATGATGGCACCGTATGAGTCGGCTGCCCCGTCAATACCTATTACAAAGCAGTTGGAAAGAGAGGCAACCTGATAATTATTGCCTATGCCCGTCATCGGACTACCCTGAGGAACAATGTATTTGAATTGATCAAGCAAAGTGAAAAGTTCTTCTGCTTTCAGACCGTTTTTATATTTTGCTTCAACCCTGGCTATCTCGTTAGCGATTCTCCAATGCATGTCTTCCGGCGACTTCTCGTAAATGTTTCCGAAAGAGTCTTTTACTGCGTATTTGTTTACCCAAACCCTTGCAGCAAGTTCGTCGCCTTGGAAGTATCGTAAAGATTCTTTGAAGGCTTCTTCATAAGAATAAATTTGTTTTTTCACGTTGCTATTTTCTTAGATGATTAAAAATAATAAGTAAGGTGTAGAAGTAATACTTATCGTTAACAAATGTATTTGCAAATCTAGGAATGTTTTTTGTTATTCCCAAATTTATAGATAGGTTTTTAATATTAAAAATAAAGTTTTCCAAATTGAATATTTAAATAGTTGATTATCAGTGTTTTATGTTTTTATGTATCCTTTAAAGTTATCCAAAATATATAATTTACTTGTTTCAAACAGATGAATAGTTTTTCTTTTTTGGTATTTTTAATCATTTGATGTTCGTTTGTGAAGTGAAATTGGTATATATTTGCTGAAAACTAAAACAATGGAATCAATAAAGAATAGACGAACCATTCGCAAGTATCAGACGACCGATGTGGCTGATGAATTGTTAAATGATTTGCTTGAGACTTCTTTTCGGGCCTCTACGGTTGGCAATATGCAGGTTTACAGCGTTATTGTTACCCGGGATGTTGAAATGAAAGAGAAACTCTCTCCTGCGCATTATAATCAGCCGATGGTGAAGCAGGCTCCGGTAGTGTTAACCTTTTGCGCTGATTTCAGACGTTTCAGCCAATGGTGCGTTCAAAGAAACGCAGAACCCGGATACGAAAATTTTCAGTCGTTCATGAATGCTGCTGTAGATACCTTGCTGGTTGCGCAAACTTTTTGCACGCTGGCCGAAGACAAAGGTTTGGGTATTTGTTACCTGGGCACCACGACGTACAATCCTCAGCCTATCATTGATGCTCTTCAGTTGCCGCGACTGGTATTTCCGGTTACGACCATTACGCTTGGCTACCCGGCTGAGATACCTGACCAGGTAGATCGGTTGCCTTTTCAGGGGCTTATTCATCAAGAGCACTATCATGATTATACGCCCGATGAGCTGGATCAGTTGTATGCGTATAAAGAGTCTTTGCCTCAAAATATGAAGTTTATTCAAGAGAATAAGAAAGAAACATTGGCTCAAGTGTTTACGGATGTGAGGTACACCAAGAAAGACAATGAAGCAACCTCAGTGAATTTGCTCAATGCATTGCGTGCTCAAGGTTTTCTTGACTAGCATATAATATAAATGCCGGTATAAAACATGATTTTATACCGGCATTTACTTAATAAGTATTTTTCTTAGTTTCTTTTCTTCAAGGTATTTTCTATTGCTTCCAAATCAGAGTGGAAGCTTTTATCTACTTCACAAAGTTCTTTCACTATTTTACAAGCATGAAGTACGGTTGCATGGTCTTTGTTGCCAATGAGCTGTCCTATTCTGGATGAAGAATAATCAGTGTGCTTCTTAGCCAGGAACATGGCCACTTGTCTGACCTGTACAACTTCTCTTTTTCTTGATTTAGTATAAATTGCCGCAGGTTCAATTTCGTAATGCTTGCACGTTGTACCGATGATGTCATCAATCGTTATGGCTTTGGTCTCGTACTTAACAACCTTCTTAACGATTCGTTGAGCCAATTCCAAATCAATGTCTTTGTTATAAATCGTTGAGTGTGCCATGATTGATATCACAATGCCTTCCAGGTCTCGAACGCTCTCGTTTACGTTCTCGGCAATATACTCAATCACTTCCGGTGGAAACTCCAATCCGTCTCTATGAATCTTATTTCTAAGAATATTCTTTCTTAACTCCACAGTCGGCTTTTCGAGCTCGGCTACCATACCCCACTTAAAACGGGTAAGCAATCGCTCTTCAACGCCTTGTAATAGAACAGGAGCGCGGTCTGAAGTCAATATCAGCTGCTTACCGTTCTGATGTAAGTGATTGAAGATGTGGAAAAAAGTATTTTGGGTTTTGGTTACTCCTGCAAACTCTTGAATATCATCAATGATCAATACATCAATGGTTTGATAGAAATTGATGAAATCGTTTGTCGTGTTATTACGAACCGAGTCCGTATATTGTACCTGAAACAAGTGTGCAGATACATATAACACTCTTTTCTCGGGATAAATCTCTTTTATCTTTGTTCCGATTGCATTGGCCAAGTGAGTTTTTCCTACTCCGGAGGCTCCGTGGATAAAAAGAGGGTTGAATACTGTTTTAGCCGGACTTTGAGCCACGGCTTCGGCTACGCTTCTCGATAGTTTGTTGCTGTACCCTTCAATAAAGTTATCGAAATTATAATCCGGGTTCAATTGAGGATCAAGATCCTGCACAGCCGGTGCCTTGAGAATGTTCGGAGCTTTGTTGCCTCCGCTTCTTATCGTGCTTTTATTGGGGATGGCGGTAGAACGATTACTCGCTTCAAGGTTAACAGTAGTCTTTGAACTCTTGTCAACCATGACGTTGTACATCAGCTTTGTACCATCTCCAATAACCTTATATAAAGTAGCACGAAGCAAATCCACGAACTTATCTTCTATGAATTCATAAAAGAACTGACTCGGAACTTGTACAGTCAATGTATTGTCCTCGTATTTCAGGGGGACAATAGGGACAAACCAGGTGTTAAACGTCGTCTCGGGAACATTGTCTCTAATAACTTGAAGACAGCGGTTCCATAAGCCGACATGATTTGTTTCAATCATAACGACATCAATACATTTATTAATTAAGTAAAACTTCTACAATTGCAAATTTGGGAATCTTATTCGAGAAAAACAAATGCTTTTTTTCTTGCGTTTTTCAATGAAAGAATAAATCCTTTTGTTTCAGCCACTTATAGAATGACACTATTCTGCTCTCTTATATAGATACTTGATTTTATTTAAATCCTTGATAATCAGTTGTTTTACCTCCTATGTGTCGCGCTTGTGTTTTATAACATAAGCTCTCGCAATAGGTTTGTAACAGCGAGTTAGCCCACTTTTAAGGGTATGTAAAACCATAACTTGTTATTTAGATATAATCTATATAAACCGAGATCTTATTTTTGTTTTCTTCCAAAAATAGAGAAGTGAACATACCTTTTCGGATTGGCTTTGAGGTCCTCAAGAAGACTTGCTGCATTGGCACTGGTAGTGTTTAGGTTGTTATACAGAGCGGGGTCATTCAGTAGTAGTCCTACACTATTGTCTTTGCTGTTAAGCTTCTGAGTGATTAGCTGCACGTTATGAATGGTAGAATCAATCTTGTTAAACGTGGCTGCGTAATCAATCTCTTTTAAATTGCTGCTGATTACAACAAAGTTATCACTGATTGTATTGAGCTTGCCTGTTAGCTGAGGAATGTCTTTATTCATGAGCTTTCTCATTTGTCCGCTTGCAGCCTCCAGGTTTGCCGTGCTGTTTCTGACCGATTTCAGCGTAGCTGGAATATCGGGATTACTAAGAATCGTATTTAAAGATATTAAAATAGAATCGAGTTTGGGAAGCATTTTCTCTATTTGGGGCATCAGTTCGGCCGCACCGGCCATGATGCCGTTGTTAAGTGTTCCGGGAATGGTGTCGCCAACGGAGTAGCTTTCGCGAGGGTTGTTGGCCAGTAATATGTTCATTCTGACTCCTCCCATCATCTCTGTTACCAGTTCGCCGGTACTACCTTTGGGAATTCTCATGTCTTTGTCGAGTTCCACTTCTACCACAACGTTGCCACGCTGGTTGTAGTCGTATGATATGTCACTTACAATACCTACGCGAAAGCCATCGGCAAATACCGGACTCGATTTAGCTAATGCATTCACATCCTCGTATTTAAAATAAAAGTAACTGCTTGGTTTGAACATTCTGATTCCTTTCAGATAATTAATGCCATAAACAACTACTCCTAATGCGATAATACTTGCTATGCCTATTTTAACTTCCTTCGTAATATATTTAGCAATCATATTTTTTCTTTTTATTATTTCCTGTTCTTTTTAAATTCACTGATAGCGGCGTTTACGTCCATCTTCTTTCCTTCTTTGAAAGCTATAATGAACGCATCTTTAAAGTCGGTCGAGATGGAGCGCTTTGTTCTGAGTACTTTATTGTAATCCGCAGAAGCGCCATAAGTGTATTTGTACAATCCTCCTTCTTGGTAGTACTCTACATCTTTCAAGCCTTTGAAACGTTTATCGGTACTTTTCAATGGGCTGGAGGAGGTTAGTATTTGTATTTTGAATATAATTTCTTCTTTCGTTGCAGCGTTTGTTTCCACAAGTGGAACCACGGTTTTCTCCACTTTCTGTTCCTGCTTCACTTCCTGATTTTGAGAAGCTCTCGATGAACTGTCTTTTTTAGAAGAATCTGCTGCTGCGGTTATTGCTTTGGTTGTATCGTCTTCTATATCTTTGGGAATCACAGTACGGCTGGAGCCGTTGATTCTAATCTCATGCTCTCGCTTGTATCTGAGAAATGCTCTGTATATGCCTTGGGCTAGTGATGATGTTCCTTCTTCCGTGTTGAGATACGCTTCTTCTTCGGGGGTAGAAATAAAGCCAAGTTCAACCAAAATGCTAGGCATGGCACTTGCTTTGAGCACCAAAAAACCGGCTTGATGCACACCCCGGTCAATGCGGTTGCAGGTATTGCGGAATTCTTTTTGTACTAACGAAGCCAGGTGCACGCTTTGCGACATGTATTTGTCTTGCATGAACTCAAAAATGATATATGATTCGGCTGAGTTAGGATTAAAACCAGCATACCTTGTCTTGTAATCGCTTTCATACAGAATAACGGAGTTCTCTCGTTTGGCAACAGCCAGGTTTGCTTCTGATTTGGCTAGACCCAGCGTCCATGTCGATGCGCCCTTTGCTGTTCTTGAGCCGGCTACGGAATTAGTATGTATTGAGATAAAGAGATCGGCTTTGGCATCATTGGCAATTTCCGCCCGTCGGTCGAGCGGAATAAAAACATCCGTGCTTCGGGTGAAAATCACTTTGACATCATCATTGTTGTTCTTGATGAGTCTGCCTAACTTAAGAGCCACGTTCAGGTTGATGTTCTTCTCCTTAGATATTCTACCTACGGCACCCGGATCGTGTCCGCCATGCCCCGGATCAATAACGACAACAAAATCTTTGGCCCAAGCAGTGGAGCAGTCGGGCAGCCATGGCAACCAGAGGCCAATACAAAATAACAATATGTATTTATATACTTGCTTCATAGGGTAATTAATTGCAAATGTAGTAGAAATTTGCCGAAACTAGACCTTTTACCCTTAACTTTTGGACTTTTTGCGCTAATCTTCAAAGAATATGTTACTAATAGACTATAAATAAAGGCGAGGCGTATGGATGAGATAACACCTCGCCTTTGGTATTTGTTAATGATTACAGATTGATTTGATAACTGATGCCTGCTTTCAGCCATATTCCGGGTTGAGGCAGGTTGCCGAAATCATAGTAAGTCCGGTTGAGCAGGTTATTTGCTTCTGCAAAGAGTTTATATTTGGGTGCATTCCACGACAACCTCAGGTCGAGCACGCAGTACGAAGCATAGGGAACCAACTGATTGGTTGATTGATTCATCTCGTTGTATTTGATGTAACTGCCTGTGCGGTCTTGCCACCGGAACGCCCAGTTGGCTGTTAGTTTATTCCACACACGATGATTGAGGCGTGCCACCAGTTTGTGTCGTAAATACTCCAGCCCGTAACTTGATTTATAGATTTCCTCATTGTCTTTGCGGTGCTGATAGATGTACGCATAATTAATGCTTAAATCTTGCAGCCAACTCTTTCCGTTAGTCAGTCGCCGGAAGTCGATGGACGAAGAAAGCTCCACTCCCATGTTATCCAGTTCAAAATTGGCAGAATGGTAAATGTCGTCGACCGAGTACATCACCCAATAAATCATGTCTTTTCCTTTGTTGTAGAAAGAACTTAATGACGATTGGAAATAGTCAGTCCGGTAGTTGGCACCGATACTGAAAGCCTGAGTCTTTTCGGGTTTTAATCCTACATTTCCCTGTATGGTTGGGCTCTTGTAATACAAATCCGTAAAAGTAGGCATTCGCAGCGCCATGTTCCATGAGGCAAACAATTTGATGTTATCGGTTGGCCTGTACGATATGTCTATTCCCGGATAGAAGCGAAACTTATGATCCAGTGCCGTATTCATATTCGCCAAGGCACCCATGGAAACGGTAACCCGAGAGAATAAGATGTTGTGTTCCAAATAGTATCCTACATTGGTTCTGTTATCTTTCCGGGTATATTGCTGGTCCTCTCCGGGAATGTTTACGTACTGATCTTCGTCAAGAGGCTTGCCTAAGTTTGTACTCAATATTCCCTCGTTACGAATCTCGGCACCCAAGGAGGTTTTGCCCCATGAAGAATTGAACGAAGCGTTCAGACTGGCACCAAAAACATCGGTCTGGTGAAAGTTCTCTCCGGTATGAGTATTCCTGATCAGTTGAAAATGATCGAGGGAACGATTCCAGTAGAAAGCCGGAGTAAATTTAATTGTTCCTTTGGTTTGTGCCTGTACGGAAGCAATGTATTTGCGGGTCTCTTCGTATTGGTTATCGTAAGCGGCAGAATAAAAGGTGTTTGCTCCAAATTTCTGATCACTTAGCCCAAGCTGCCACTTCATATTTACATCCTTGTGGTTGAATGAGCCCGCATAAAACCCTCGCCGGGTATTGAAATCACTGTTTTTGGTAGCTCCGTCACTTCGGCTATAATTGGTTGAAAGCTGATGCCCGAACCTTTTGTTAGTGTAGCTGACCCCTGCACCGGTTCCCAGCAGTCCGTATCCGCCTCCTGTTAAATGGGCGGTGATTTGATTCTCAGTAGCTTTCTTGGTCACAATGTTGATTGCTCCCGTAAAGGCTGAGGTTCCGAATACTCTGGCAGCTGGGCCTTGAAGTATCTCTATTCGTTCAATGTCATGGATGGATACCGGGAAATTTCCGGTGTTGTGTCCGGTTTGAGGATCGCAGATGTTGATCCCGTTGAGAAGAATGGTGGTTTGGTCAAAAGTACCTCCCCGTACTGAGATGTCTGTTTGTATACCGAATTCGCTTCGCTGGCGGACATCAACGCCTGCGGCATATTCTAAAAGATCGTTGATACTGTGTACCGCTGCCGCTTGAATTTCATCACGGGAGAGTACAGTGACCATTTTGGCCGATTGCATCTCGGTTAGGGGAACGCGGGTGCCGGTAACCTCAACCTCTTCCAGCTCCATGTTCTTCAGTTGTCCGATTGTGTCATTCTGTGCCGATGCAATTTTTACGTTGGCAAAAGCCAATGTTGCAATTGTTAAGACACCGATGTTGACTTCTTTCTTCAAGCTACAGAAGACAGAGTAAGTTTTGTGGTTGAACTGTTTCCAACGGATGGCTGTTCGCCCGGTTAAC
The DNA here is from genome assembly GCF_000428125.1 of Bacteroides graminisolvens DSM 19988 = JCM 15093. Classification (GTDB taxonomy): domain Bacteria; phylum Bacteroidota; class Bacteroidia; order Bacteroidales; family Bacteroidaceae; genus Bacteroides; species Bacteroides graminisolvens. The sequence continues at coordinate 81,009 of NZ_ATZI01000006.1, read as the reverse complement.
TTGTTTTCTTTCATTTTTAAACTGTTTTAAATTAAAAAATCGCCGCAAAGATAGTATTATTCCTTATTAAGGTCTTACTTTGCAACTGAATTTTAAAATGTTTCCCGATGCTTAAGTTTTTTAAGGACTGGACCTTACCCATTGCCATGTTGGTGGGAGCCATTGGTTATCAGGTTTTTATATTGTTTTCATTTGTTACTCCGTTGCTCATCTTTGTTATGTTGCTGCTGACCTTTAGTAAGGTGCAACCCAAGGATTTAAAGATTAGTCCACTTCATTTTTGGTTACTTGGTATTCAGATTCTTGGTGCTCTGGCAATATATTTATTACTATATCGTTTCAATAAGTTGGTGGCCGAGGGCATTATCGTTTGTATAATTTGTCCCACTGCAACGGCTGCGGCAGTGATTACTTCTAAATTAGGAGGAAGTGCAGCGAGCGTAACCACTTATACTCTTTTAGCCAATATCGGTGCGGCTATTGCGGTGCCACTTATTTTTCCGGTCATTGAACCCCGTGCGGGAGCTGATTTTTATGAATCTTTTTTCCTGATTCTAAGCAAAGTGGTTCCGTTGCTTATCTTCCCGTTCTTGCTGGCTTGGGCTTTGCAACATGTGTTACCTAAAGTGCATCGGAAATTAATGAGTTATCACGAATTAGCTTTCTATCTGTGGGCATTCTCTCTGGCCATTGTTACGGCCCAAACAGTCAACTCGTTGATTCATAATCCGGCTGATGGTGTAACCGAGATTTTAATTGCCGTTGGTGCCTTAGTGGCTTGTTGCTTGCAATTTTTCTTAGGCAAAACAATAGGAAGTGTGTATCATGACAGAATAAGCGGGGGACAGTCATTGGGGCAGAAGAATACTATTCTTGCCATTTGGATGGCGCATACGTACCTCAATCCGTTGGCGTCTGTAGGCCCGGGCTCTTATGTGCTGTGGCAAAATGTGATTAATTCCTGGCAGTTATGGAAGAAGAGAAAGCGTGAGGAAAAGGGCTGAAGATTAGCAACAAGCATGTGCTTGGTGTGCTACGGTTGAATTATTTTTTTTCTCGTTGCCAAATTCTTTGTAGACCCGGGTGTAGGACATTTGTACACCCCGGTGTACAGGTCTCCTACATGGGGGTGTACAAAGTGTGTACATCCGGGTGGAGACGAAATTTACTCACCTGCAAAATAAATCATCTAACCGTGCTTATTAAAAAGCTTATATATAGAAGCTAAATAGTGATGTACTTGTAAATAATAACTATGAAAAAAGTTGGTGACACTTGGTGATACTTGGTGAGGCTTTTTTTTAGCCAAGTGTCACACGAAAAAGTCTGATTATCAAGCTATTACCGGGTTGGTGATACTTGGTGATACTTTTTTTCATGCATTTTATGTAGCAATGGTTGCATAAAATGCATGAAATCTATCCTTTCACCTGATTTTTTATGATCAAATTGCTGTATGGGAATGGAATTTCAATGTTCTCCCTGTCAAAACGTTCTTTGACGGATTTGAGCAGATCACATTTCATGGCAAAGGCTTCTCCGCTGTTGTTTGCCCAAGCCCACGCCCGGAGTGTGATGGCCGAATCACCCAGATTGATCACCCTGACTGTTACCACGGGAGCATTCTTCTTTTTTTCTTCATCACTTCGGTGGTCTTTTAACGAAGGGTGCTTCATCACTTCTTCACGCATAATTCCCATGGCCTTGTCTAAGTCGGTATCATAAGAAACCCCCACCTCGATAAAGCTACAGATGTCTTCCGCACTAAGCGTAGAGTTAATAATCGTACTCGAATTAATCTTGCTGTTGGGTATGATAATGGTACGGTTTTCCAAACTTTTAATAACGGTGTGCCGCAGTGTGATTTCGGCAACGGTTCCCGTTACAATGTCGTCCAGTTTAATGATGTCACCAATCCTGAAAGGTTTGCCGAAAACAATGAAGAGTCCGCTGATAAAGTTTGAAAGAGCTTCTTGAGAAGCGAAACCCACAGCCATAGCCATGATACCGGCACCGGCCAAAATAGAGTTTCCAACTTTTTCCATTCCCGGAATTAACGAAAGAAAAATGGCACCTCCTATGATGTACAGTGCATAAACGCTTATGCGCTGCAGGAAGCTGGCCGTCGTTTTATCAAGAAAAGTGGAGTTGTGTTTTCTTTGCGATCTTCGGAAAAGAAACTTAATAAGTGAAACCGCACCTTGTGTAACCAGGTAAATTAATAAAGCTTTTACTAAAAAAGTAACGGGTTGCTTAATGGCTATGCCGAAGATAGTAAGGTTTAAGAATTCTTGAATATCCATTTCTTTATAGTTATTTTTGATTTATATCTGTGCAAATGTATTCAATAATATTTATTTTTGCAATAAAAACAGAGAAATGATACGTCCCATCGATTTGATAAACAAGCTCTATCCTCTGGAGGATGAACTGAAAAATATATTGTTAGTACACAGCCGGTCGGTAACCCGTAAGGCTCTTGATATAGCAGAGAAACATCCTGAGTTACAACTCAATACTCAGTTCATTGCCGAGGCTGCTATGTTGCACGACATCGGAATAGGGTTGACGAATGCACCGGGCATTCATTGTCACGGTGATTATCCTTATATCTGCCACGGTTATCTGGGAGCCGATTTTCTTCGTGAAGCCGGATACCCCAAGCATGCTTTGGTTTGCGAACGACATACCGGAGCCGGACTATCTTTGCAAGATATTATCAAACAAAATCTTCCGCTTCCACATCGTGATATGTTACCGGTTAGTATGGAGGAACAGGTTATTTGTTTTGCCGACAAGTTTTTTTCTAAGACGAAGCTCGACAAAGAAAAGAGTGTGGAAGGAGCGCGTAAGAGTTTGCTGAAGCATGGCACTGAGGGACTTGTACGTTTTGATCGTTGGTGTGAGTTGTTTTTGTAGGAACTAAAAAAATAATTAAAAAGAGGCAATCACATTTATAATTGGCAGAGAATGCGTACTTTTGCCTCTCCAAGCGTAAACAATTTAGTTAATGACGCCATTGAAAGCAAATACAATTATATCATTCATACTACTGTGTGTCATGTTGACATTGTCTGACGGTGCAATGTCTCAGCGTAGAAGGAGGCCCATTGCTCCCAGAAGCGTTTCTGATTCTCTGAAAAAGGATACGTTGCAAAAAGATTCATCCGTTTTGCAGGGTCCGGCTAAAAAGAAACAGCCGTTGAATGCTCCCGTTGTTTATGAGGCCAATGATTCCATTGTCTTTACCCAAGGCGGTTATGCGCATCTGTACGGCAAAGGCAAGGTGAACTATGAGAAGATAGAGCTCGGAGCTCAGGTTATTTCCATGAACATGGATAGCAGCACGGTGTATGCTCATGGTGTGGCCGATTCTTTGGGAAATATGCAGGGAACTCCGGTTTTCAAAGACGGAGAGACTCCTTATGAAACCAAGACCATAAGATATAATTTCAAAAGTAAAAAAGGTCTTATCAGTAATATCGTCACTCAACAGGGTGAAGGGTATGTGGTTGGTAATAATGCCAAAAAAGGTGCCGACGATGAACTTTTTATGGTAGGTGGTAAGTATACAACCTGCGATCACCACGATCATCCTCACTTTTACTTGCAGTTGACTCGTGCCAAAGTAAAACCGAAAAAGAATGTGGTAACTGGTCCGGCTTACCTGGTGGTTGAAGATGTTCCGCTTCCTATTGCGGTACCTTTCTTCTTCTTCCCGTTTTCAAGTAGTTATTCGTCGGGTTTTATCATGCCTACCTATATGGATGACTCAAGCCGTGGGTTTGGTCTGACCGATGGGGGGTATTATTTTGCCATCAGTGATAAGATGGATATGAAAGTGACGGCCGATATTTTCACCAAAGGTTCTTGGGCGCTTGGAGTTCAGTCTAATTACAACAGAAGATATAAATATTCGGGTAGCTTTCAGGCAGATTATCAGGTAACCAAAACGGGCGATAAAGGGCTCGATGATTATTTGGTAGCCAAAGACTTTAAGGTGGTTTGGTCGCATCGTCAAGACGCTAAGGCCAGTCCTAACTCCACGTTTTCTGCTAGCGTGAACTTCTCGACCAGCAGTTATGAACGCACAAATATCAATAACCTTTATAATTCACAGTTGATGTCGCAAGGCACCAAAACGTCTAGTGTTAGTTATTCAAGAAGTTTCCCGGATCAGAACCTGACTATTTCAAGCACTTTTAATATTGCACAGACCTTGCGCGATTCTTCTGTAGCCATTACCTTACCCGACTTAAACATTGCTTTGAGCCGCATCTATCCTTTTAAACGTAAGAAAGCGGTAGGTGACGAACGTTGGTATGAGAAGATTTCAATGAGTTACACCGGACGATTAACGAATAGTATTACGACTAAAGATGATAAGTTGTTCAAATCAAATCTGGTGAACGACTGGAACAATGGTATGAGTCACACCATACCCGTTAGTGCTACCTTTACTCTTTTCAAGTATTTCAATGTCACTCCTTCTTTTAATTATACGGAAAGATGGTATACTAAGAAGGTGATGCGCGACTGGGATTCTGCTGCCGGTAAGGAGGTGCTAACGGATACGATTCATGGTTTTCACCGGGTGTACAACTACAATACCAGCTTGGGCGTGAGTACCAAACTGTACGGTATGTATAAACCTTTGTTCGCCAAGAAGAAAGAGATTCAAATTCGTCACGTTATCACTCCGCAAATCAGTTTAAGTGCGGCTCCCGATTTTGGCTCTTCTCATTATGGATATTATAAGTCTTATGTGTACCGCAATTCAAATAACGAACTTGATACGGTGACGTATTCGCCTTACAGTAATCAACCCTTTGGTGTTCCCGGACGAGGAAAGCAGGGTTCGGTGAGTTTTGATTTATCCAATAACATTGAAGCCAAGTACAAAACAAAGAACGATTCGATACGTAAGATTAGTATCATTGATGAACTGGGTGCCAGCATCTCTTACAATATGGCTGCTGAAACTCGTCCGTGGAGTGATCTTTCCATGCGTTTGCGCTTAAAGCTTTCTAAGAATTACACGCTGAACTTGAATTCGTCTTTTGCTACGTATGCGTATGAGTTCGATAAAAATGGTAAAGTGGTAGTGGGTGATCGCACGGAATGGTCATACGGGCGCTTCGGACGCTTCCAGGGATGGGGCTCCTCTTTTAACTATAGTTTCAATAATGATACGTGGAAGAAGTGGTTCGGCCCTAAAGACGAAAAAGGCGCTAACGACAAGAAAGACGAGAAAAAGCCGGGAGAAGGTACGGATGAAATGACGGATGGTAACGGGCAGACTGAGAAGAAAGTTGAAAAGGCGAAGGTAGATGCTGATGGTTATCAGGTATTTAAAATGCCTTGGAACTTGAACTTCAACTATTCGTTTAACATTCGTGAGGATACTTCTAAACCTATTAATGAAAAAAGTATGCGGTATCCGTATCGGTATACGCATAACCTGAGTGCGTCCGGCAACATTAAAATTTCTAATCGTTGGAACATGAGCTTTAACTCCGGTTATGATTTTGAAGCTAAAGAGATTACGCAAACGGCATTTACCATTTCACGTGACTTGCACTGTTGGAACATGTCTGCCAGCCTATCTCCGTTTGGCGTTTATAAATACTATAACTTTACCATACGTGCCAATGCCAGCGTGCTTCAGGATTTGAAATGGGAACAGAGGAGCCAGACGCAAAGCAATATTCAATGGTATTAACCATGTGTTGCTATAGATATTCTGAGTGGTGAGTATAGCATAACTGCCCTGCCTTTAAACAAAAAGACAGGGCAGTTATGCTATTATTATGGTATGGAAACTACCAGTTGATTTCTTCTTTACCGTTTGCTTTTAAGTAAGCATTGGTTTTGCTGAAATGTTTGTTGCCAAAGAATCCGTTGTAAGCTGATAAGGGCGATGGGTGAGCCGAAGCCAGAACGAGATGTTTGTTGCGGTCAATAAAAGCTCCCTTCTTTTGTGCGTATGCTCCCCATAAAATAAAAACCAGATGTTCTTTTTCTTCGGCAAGCAGTTTTATGGCTGCATCTGTAAACTCCTCCCATCCTTTTTTCTGGTGTGATCCGGCCTGATGTGCTCTGACTGTCAGCGTGGCATTTAGTAGCAGCACTCCTTGTTCTGCCCATCTGGTCAGATTACCGCTAGTGGGGGCATCGTGTCCGATGTCTGCTTTGATTTCTTTGAATATATTCATCAGAGAAGGCGGAAATTGTATTCCGTCATTGACCGAAAAACAGAGTCCGTGAGCTTGCCCGGGGCCGTGGTAAGGGTCTTGTCCGATGATGACAACTTTAACCTTGTCAAACGGACAGAGGTTGAAAGCGTTGAAAATCAGCTTCCCCGGAGGATAGATGGTATAATGAGTATACTCACTGCGCACAAAGTCAGTGAGTACACGAAAATAATCTTTTTCAAATTCAGGAGCCAGACGATTTTTCCAGCTCTCTTCTATTTGTACTTGCATGATTTACTTGTTTAAATCAGCGGCATATTAAGTGCTTCGCACTCTTTGCGCATGCTTTCGGGCCAGATGCTAGCCTGAATTTCACCGATGTGTGCTTTGCGCAAATAATACATACAAAGGCGAGACTGTCCGATACCGCCTCCTATTGATAATGGAAGTGTGTCATTCATCAATCGTTTGTGGAAGTAAAGATCAAGTCTTTTCTCTTCTCCTTCTTCCTTGAGCTGGCGTACTAAAGCCTCTTTGTCGACACGAATCCCCATAGACGATAATTCGATGGCTCTTTGCAATACATCGTTCCACAGTAGTAAATCGCCATTCAGTCCGGGATAACCGTTTAATCCTTTGCTGGAATAGTCATCGTAATCAGGAGCTCTGCCGTCATGTTTCTTACCGTCGCCCAATTGACCGCCTATACCGATAATAAATACCGCGCCATATTGTTTAGTAATGGCATTTTCCCTGTCTTTTGCTTCCATGTCGGGATACAACTGTCTGAGTTCTTCCGAGTGAATAAAGAACAACTCCTTGGGCAAGCAAGGCTTGATGACCGGATACATTTCATAAACCATGTATTCGGTACGGATCATAGCAGCGTATATACGGTTCACGATCTCTTTAAGAAAATCGATGTTTCTGTCTTCTTTGGTAATTACGCGTTCCCAATCCCACTGATCAACGTATAAAGAGTGAATATTACCAAGTTCTTCGTCGGCTCTGATAGCATTCATGTCGGTATATATTCCGTATCCCGGTTCAATGTGATAATCAGCCAACGTCATTCTTTTCCATTTAGCTAATGAATGTACCACTTCTGCCTGAGCGTCCTGAAGATCTTTAATCGGGAATGAAACAGCTCTTTCCACTCCGTTCAAATCATCATTAATCCCCATTCCTTTCAACACGAAAAGCGGTGCTGTAACCCTGCGCAAACGAAGTTCCGAAGATAGATTCAGTTGGAAAAACTCTTTGATTTGCTTTATTCCCAGTTCGGTTTGCTTCAGGTCAAGCAAAGGCCTGTAATTTGTTGGTTTTATTAGGTAACTCATAATATTTTAGTATCTTTAATTGTCGGCAAAGATAGAAATAATATTTATATCTGTTTGAATATTTGTTTAAAATACATTCTATTTGACTAAGATTAAGTCTATATGGTGTCAAAATAACATTTTGAAAGCCGTGAAATTCAGTCTGCTTAGTATAAAAACAAGTTTTTTACTAGGAAGAAGCGTATTTTTTTATAATTTTGCACTGCAATTAAGGCTTGGTAGCTTAGTGAATAGAGCGTCAGATTCCGGTTCTGAAGGTCGTGGGTTTGAGTCCCACCCAGGTCACATTAACTTTAATATCATGAAAATGAGGTGTTTACTTGTTTCTAGGTAAACACCTCTTTCTTTATAACTGTGTGGCTTGTAAAGCGCTGAACAGATCTTCCCACGCATCGCATAAGCTTTTCATGGATGGAAAAAGAAGATGTGCACCCGAATTCAACAGCACACTGGCATCGAGCGGACCCGTATTGACTGCAATGGTAAAGATGCCCGCTGCTACTCCGGCTTCCACTCCCAACGGTGCGTTTTCTATGACAATTGCTTCGTTGGGCTTTAATCCTCCTTTTTTCAAAGCCATCAGATAAGGCTCGGGATGCGGCTTGCCGTATTGTACATCAAAAGCCGTTACCATTAATTTTTCCTGAAACGTATCGGGGAAGTTTTCTTCCAGTCGGTTAAGCAGTGAGGCTTGACCCGAACCGGTTACCACTGTCGGCACCAGTTTATCTTCTTTTACTTTTCGGATGATTTCAGCAGCTCCATCCATACGTTTTGCTAACGGATGTTTGTTGAATTCAATGGTCTTATCTTTATAGATATCATGTATTTCTTCTTCTGTAGCATCACGTCCCAGTTGGCGTTGATATACCAAATTGATGGTTCCTGCACCGGTGCGTCCTTCGTGCATGTAAGCCTCAGTGTGACTCAATTCAAGTCCGCGGCTTGCCATTACTTTATGCCAGGCGTCAGCATGATATGGCATGGAATTAAACAACACCCCGTCCATGTCGAACAAAACCGACTTTAACTGAATGCGTGCGTGTTGGTTTTCGGCTAAATATTTCTTTATTTCTTCTTTAAACATACGACTTCTATAATTTTCTGCAAAGGTACGAATTATGTCAGTGGCTTCTGACGCTTTGAAAAAGAAAATCCTCTTGTGCTCGCTATCAGTTAACACAAGAGGATTATTTAATTAATGCTGTATCAATTACAGTCTTGACTGAATGGCTTTTGATTCTTCTTCATAACCCGGCTTGTTGAGTAGGGCAAACATATTCTTTTTGTATGCTTCAACACCCGGTTGGTTGAAAGGATTCACGCCAAGAAGATAGCCGCTTATGCCGCATGCCACCTCGAAGAAGTATAGCAACTCTCCGATGGTTTGTTCGCTAAGGTCGGCTATGCAAAGTCGCATGTTAGGAACACCACCGTCAACATGTGCCAACTGAGTGCCTAGCTCTGCCATTTTATTCACCTCGTCAACACGTTTTCCGGCAAGGAAGTTCAGACCGTCTAAGTTGGCCTCGTCAGAAGGAACCAATACCGTATGGTTTGTCTTTTCTACTGAAATAACAGTTTCAAAGATGGTTCTTTCACCTTCCTGAATCCATTGACCCATGGAATGAAGGTCAGTAGAAAAGTCTACTGCTGCAGGGAAAATACCTTTGTTTTCTTTTCCTTCAGATTCTCCGTAAAGCTGTTTCCACCATTCACTTACGTAGTGAAGTTTGGGGTTGAAGTTAACAAGAATCTCAATTTTCTTTCCGCTTTTATATAATTCATTGCGGGTAGCAGCGTAAATAGCGGCGGGGTTCTCAGCAAACGGCACGTCTGCTCCACATGCTTTTTCAGCTTCGCGAGCACCGGCCACCAATTTGTCGATGTTGAAACCTGCTACGGCAATAGGCAATAAACCTACCGGAGTAAGCACTGAAAAACGACCACCTACATTATCAGGGATGATGAATGATTTGTATCCTTCTTTGTCGGCTGTAACACGTGCAGCACCTTTTGATGCGTCAGTAATGGCAACGATAACTTTCTGTGCCATCTCTTTTCCGCGTTGATCTTCACATTGTTTTTTCAATATACGGAAAGCAAGAGCCGTTTCAGTAGTCGTTCCTGATTTAGAGATGTTGATGACTCCAAACTTCTTGTCTTGCAGGAAGTGAGTCAGCTCATACAAATAATCTTCGCCGATGTTGTGGCCGGCATAGATAATGCTAGGCGCACTTTTCTTGTCCTGCAACCAGGTAAAGCTGTTTGATAAAGCCTCAATTACTGCACGAGCGCCCAGATAACTGCCGCCGATACCTGCCACAATAACTACTTCGCAGTTCTCTCTCAAGACTTGAGCTGTAGCTTTGATATCTTCCAGATGCTCTTGTGTAATAGAAGAGGGGAGGTGCAACCATCCCAGGAAATCGTTTCCTTTTCCGGTTCCTTTCTCTAATGCATTTTGCGCTTCTTTAACAAGAGGCTCGTATGCAAAAACTTTTTCTCTGGATATGAATCCTAAAGTTTTTTCAATGTTCAAACTAATCATACTTTCTATTTTGTTTAAAGGTTGGTAATAAATAAAATAATACGGTTGAACCTGCTCCAGTTGATGCAACGAAAGGAGTACATTACCTGAACGAGTCTGTCAGTAATTTGATCTCTATCATCGGAGAAATACGTTCGTAAAGAATGTTGTAAACAGCATCAAGAATGGGCATATTCACATGGTGATGCTTGTTAATCTCTTTGATACACTTTGTTCCGTAATACCCTTCAGCTATCATTTCCATTTCTATTTGCGCACTTTTTACCGAATATCCTTTTCCAATCATGGTTCCGAAAGTCCGGTTGCGGCTAAAATTAGAGTAGCTGGTTACCAGTAGGTCTCCTAAATAAACAGAATCATCAACGTTTCTGTTCAGCGGATAAACAGTATTCAGGAAACGATTCATCTCTTGTACGGCGTTCGACATCAGAACCGCCTGAAAGTTATCACCGTATTTCAGTCCGCTACAAATACCGGCCGCAATGGCATACACGTTTTTGAGTACCGAACTGTATTCAACACCAATAACATCATCGCTGACAGATGTTTTGATAAAACTACTCGCCAATTTACGTGCAAAAAGTCTGGCTTTGTCCATATCGGGACAGGCTATAGTCAGGTAAGAAAGACGCTCAAGAGCAACCTCTTCCGCATGACACGGTCCGCCAAGAACGGCAATGTTTTCTTCGGGTACACCATATTCTTTGGTGAAGTATTCCGATACAATTAAATTGTCATCGGGAACAATACCTTTGATGGCGGTAATAATGAATTTATCTCTGATGCGAGTTTTAAGTTTCTTCAGATGAGCTTTCAGATAAGGAGAGGGGGTGACAAATACCAGTGTGTCAGACTCCCTTACGATGTCGTTGATATTCGAACTGAAATTAATCCGTTTCATATCGAACTTTACACCGGTTAGGTAGGCCGGGTTATGTCCCAGCCTTTTGAAATCGGCAATGCGGTCGTCTCGCCGCATATACCAATTGATTGAATCTTCCTGGGCCAATACCATTTTTGCAATGGCTGTAGCCCAGCTTCCTCCTCCCATTATAGCTATCTTGCCGGGTAGTTTCATTACAATTACGAATTAAGTCTTTGAATCCATTCGGCAACATCATTGACCGATGGGCTTGCTAACTCTAATTTGTATTTTTTGTTAATACCGCAAATGTCCTGATGCAACTTCTGCGGATTTACTTCTTTCAAATCATCAACCAGATTGTAACCGGCTTTCTGAATAACCGGAACCCAATCTTCACTGATGCCCAGTTCCGCATATTTGGATGCAGGATCTTTCTTGATAGTCTTTTCCGGACGCATTTGTGGGAAGAATAAAACTTCCTGTATGGTGGTTTGTCCGGTCATAAGCATGACAAGACGGTCCATCCCGATTCCCATTCCCGATGTAGGAGGCATTCCATACTCAAGTGCACGCACAAAGTCCATATCAATAAACATAGCTTCATCGTCACCCTTTTCGCTCAACTTAAGCTGATCCTGAAAACGTTCCAACTGATCGATTGGATCATTCAACTCAGAGTATGCATTACATAATTCTTTTCCGTTCACCATCAACTCGAAACGTTCCGTTAATTCAGGATTGTTACGGTGCTTTTTGGTCAGCGGTGACATTTCAACCGGATAGTCAATGATAAAGGTAGGCTGAATGTAATTACCTTCGCAGAACTCTCCGAATATTTCATCAATGAGTTTACCTTTACCCATTGTTTCATCAATCTCCATCTTCAGTTTTTTGCAAACCTCACGAATCTCTTCCTCGCCCTTACCCGATAAATCGTATCCGGTAAACTCTTTGATAGAGTCGAGCATGGTAACTCGTTTAAACGGAGTTTTGAAACTGATATCCTTATCACCTACTTTTAGTTCAGTGGTGCCGTTAACGTCCATACATATCTTCTCAAGCATCTGTTCGGTGAACTCCATCATCCAGTTGTAGTCCTTGTAAGCCACATAAATTTCCATGGCTGTAAACTCCGGATTGTGTGTACGGTCCATTCCTTCGTTACGGAAGTTCTTGGAGAATTCATATACCCCTTCAAAGCCACCTACGATCAATCTTTTGAGATACAACTCATCTGCAATACGCAGATACAAAGGAATGTCGAGAGCGTTGTGGTGAGTAATGAACGGACGAGCAGCCGCTCCACCGGGGATTGCCTGAAGTATAGGAGTTTCCACTTCCATGTAGCCTCTTACATTGAAGAACTCACGCATGGAAGAGTAAACCTTTGTTCTTTTGATGAAGATATCTTTAACACCCTCATTCACAACCAAGTCAACATAACGTTGACGGTAGCGCATTTCAGGATCCTCAAACGAATCGAATGCAACACCGTCTTTGTATTTAACGGTAGGAAGAGGTTTAATTGATTTGCCTAATACGGTTATTTTCTGCGCATGGATGCTGATTTCACCCATTTGCGTTTTGAATACGAAACCTTCAATACCGATGAAGTCACCCAAGTCGAGCAAGCGCTTGAATACAGTTGTATATAAGTCTTTGTTCTCTCCCGGACAAATATCGTCTCGGGTGATATATACCTGAATACGTCCTTTGGAATCTTGTAGCTCAATAAACGAAGCCTTACCCATCACACGACGACTCATCATACGTCCGGCAACCGACACCTTGCGCGGTTCACCTTCCTCGTTTTCATTGAATTCTTGTTTTATATCGGTAGAGTAAGCATTCGTTATATACTCGTCAGCAGGGTAGGGTTCAATACCCATTGCACGGAGCTCTTCCAGACTTTTTCGTCTGATAATCTCCTGTTCACTTAATTCTAATATGTTCATTTCGTTACGTATTAACTCAATTTCGCATGCAAAAATACGAAACATTTCTTATTTACGGCATTATTTTCGTGCTTAATTGATAAAACGAGCTATTTCCTGCTAACCTCTCATGAGCTTTCTGCAATGTGAAAGAATGTTTTTCTTTTTTAGTCCTTATTTAAATTCCGTACTTTTGCAGTCACAAAATTATTTATTTATGACTACTCAAAGAACTCCAACAGCGCTTGGTACAGAGAAAATCGGAAAATTGCTCATGCAATATTCAGTTCCGGCTATTATTGCCATGACGGCTTCTTCACTATACAATATGGTTGATAGCATCTTTATAGGACACGGAGTAGGATCTATGGCTATATCCGGGCTGGCTATTACGTTTCCTTTAATGAATTTAGCAGCAGCTTTCGGTTCTTTGGTCGGTGCCGGTGCCGCCACTTTAATATCAGTCAAGCTGGGACAAAAAGACTATGATACCGCTCAAAGAGTACTAGGTAATGTGGTGGTACTCAATATTATAATAGGCATCTTCTTTACTTTACTTACGTTGCTGTTTCTAGATCCCATACTTTACTTCTTTGGTGCCAGCGAGCAAACCATCGGGTATGCAAGAGATTTTATGCAGATTATATTGGCGGGTAATATTGTGACCCATCTATACATGGGGTTGAATGCTACGTTGCGTGCTGCCGGACATCCTAAGAAAGCCATGATGGCTACCGTTTCAACAGTTGTTATCAACGTGTTGCTGGCACCGCTGTTTATTTTTGTGTTAGGATGGGGTATCCGCGGAGCTGCCACTGCTACAGTCTTAGCACAATTTTTTGCTTTGCTTTGGCAATTGAAAGTATTCAGTAACCCAAACGAACTGTTGCATTTTCACAAAGGTATTTTTAGGCTACGTAAGAAGATCGTTCTTAATTCCTTAGCCATCGGTATGTCACCCTTCATGATGAACTTAGCCTCCTGCTTAATCGTTATCTTAATCAATCATGGTTTAAAGGAACATGGTGGAGACTTAGCTATCGGTGCATACGGAATTGTTAACCGGCTGGTCTTTCTTTTTGCCATGATTGTGATGGGGCTTAACCAAGGTATGCAGCCTATTGCAGGATATAATTACGGTGCTAAGTTGTATCCGCGTGTAACCGAAGTGCTTAAACTCACCATTTATGGAGCCACATTCGTTACCACAACCGGCTTCTTAATCGGTATGTTCATTCCTCATTTGGCCACTTCGATCTTTACCGGAGATGAAGAACTCATTGCGTTAGCTTCTCAAGGTTTGAGTATTGTGGTGACCTTCTTTCCTATCGTAGGATTCCAGATGGTTACTGCCAACTTCTTCCAAAGCATAGGAATGGCGGGTAAAGCGATTTTTCTTTCACTTACCCGCCAGTTATTGTTTTTAGTTCCTTGCCTGATCATCCTTCCTCAACACTTTGGAGCTGTCGGCGTATGGTCTAGTATGCCAACGGCCGATTTAGCGGCAAGTCTTGTATCAGGCTTTATGCTTTGGCGACAGTTCCGAAAATTCAAGAAGATGGCCTGACATGCTTATAAAGGCATGTTACCATGTTTCTTATGTGGATTGGTCACCACTTTGTTTTGAGTCATCTCAAGAGCCTGAATAAGTCTGATGCGAGTTTGCCGGGGCAGAATGATTTCATCAATGCTTCCTAGTTCGGCAGCCTGATAGGGCGTTGCGAACTTATTCTTGTAAGCATCCAACTCCTTTAGTCTGGTTGCTTCGTCGGCATTCCTGAACAGAATATTGATAGCTCCCTCTGCACCCATGACCGCGATCTCGGCTGTGGGGTAGGCGAAGTTCACGTCAGATCCGGTTAACTTACTGTTCATCACAATGTAAGCACCGCCGTAAGCCTTACGAGTAATCACAGAGATTTTAGGAACAGTCGCTTCAGCGTAAGCATAAACCATCTTTGCACCGTGACGGATAATACCGTTACTCTCTTGTGAATAACCGGGAAGAAAACCGGGAACATCAACGAACGTAACAATCGGAATATTGAAAGAGTCGCAGAAACGGATGAAACGAGCTGCTTTGTCAGACGCATTGATGTCGAGCACCCCTGCCAGATAGTTGGGCTGGTTGGCTACAATGCCAACCGATTGTCCGGCTAAACGTGCAAAACCGATTACGATGTTGCGGGCAAAGTCGGGCATGATTTCAAAAAAATACCGCTCATCAACAACACATTCGATGATTTGCTTGATGTCATACGGTTGATCGGGGTCATCGGGGATGATGTCTTGCAACTCCTCATTCTCCCTTTTGGGATCGTCAGTGTTGTGCTTAACGGGAGCATCCTCCATATTATTGGCCGGCAGAAAGCTGATTAATTCACGAATGGACATCAGCAACTCCTCTTCGGTATCACACACAAAATGAGTCACTCCGCTTTGCGAACCGTGCGTACTTGTTCCGCCAAGCTTCTCCTTATCAATCTCCTCATGAGTTACCGCCTTTACCACATCGGGACCGGTAATAAACATGTGGCTTTTCTCTTTCACCATGAAGATGAAATCGGTCAGAGCGGGAGAGTAGCACGCACCACCGGCACAAGGGCCTAATATGGCTGAGATTTGCGGAACCACCCCGCTTGCCATAATGTTCTGATAGAAAATCTCCGAATAACCGTTTAAACTCTCTATTCCCTCTTGAATACGGGCACCGCCCGAATCATTGAGAGCGATAACCGGCGCACCGTTTTTTAATGCAAGCTTTTGTACCTTAACAATCTTCTGAGCCGTTACTGCTCCGAGTGATCCGCCGTAAGCAGTAAAGTCATACGCATAAACAAACACCAGGCGTCCGTCTATTTTTCCGTACCCGCTAACCATGGCATCACCGGCCAGTTTGTTTTTCTCCATGCCGAAGTTGGTACAATGATGCGTAACCAGCTTATCCAGTTCCACAAAAGAATCTTTGTCAACCAACAGGTTAATGCGTTCACGAGCCGTCATCTTACCGGCTGCATGTTGTTTCTCAATCTTATCGGCCCCTCCGCCCAGTTCGGCTTTCCGGTTCTTCTCCTCAAAATCGTTATATTTCGTTGTATTCATCTTGTTATTCTTTAAATAAATCGAGTGTAATTAATACCTGGTTACTGTTGATTGTATCTCCTTCTTGCACCAAGATTTCTTTCACGGTTCCATTCGAGGAAGCCTTATAACTATTCTGCATTTTCATGGCTTCCACAATGATCAACACATCACCCGCCTTCACTTCCTGTCCTTTCGTAACAGGAATGCTGATCACTTTTCCGGCCATTGGCGAAGCAATTTTATCTTCGGGTGTTTCCGAAGTCTTTTTTCTCATTTGCAGATACTTGGCCTGACTGTCTACAATATTGACTTTAAACGAAGACATGTGTGTATCCACCTGATACGTTTTGCCGTCTTCCTGACGAATGAGTTGTGCGTTGAACGACTTTCCGTCGTGCAATATGGAACAAGAACCGTTTTCGGCCATTACTACATCTATTTCAAACTCTTTTCCGTCAATGCTTAGCACTACATTATTGCCATCTTTGCTGATTAATTGAATATCGGCTATTCTGTTTCCAATGTGTATTTCCATCTTTCACTGTTTAAATTCTTAATATACCTTTGTGCAAGCCGAATTCCCTCCACCTGCTTATGGGGCGATTGTCTGCCGACTGAGTAGAGTTCTCGTCCAGATTCATTAAATAATCAATGTAAGCTGCAATCATGGCTACATTTTCTTCTTCCTCGGTGTGTGTCGTAATGCCGATGTGTAAATGATCACTGTGTTTGGGAATAAAGCCGGTATCGTACTTCCCGTCGATAAAGTCCTCCGTTTCCACAATGCACCTCAGGTAGTTGATGTTTGTTTTTATACCGGTAATTTTATACTCATACAAAACACGTCGCATTCGTTCGATGGCATACTCCCGGGTAGTAGCCCAGACAATGAGCTTGCCAATCATCGGGTCATAGTAAACCGGTATTTCATACCCCTCGTATGCATAACTGTCAATGCGCACCCCGATGCCGTTGGGCTCAATTAACTGTTTGATAATGCCGGGCGACGGACGGAAGTTCTGTTCGGTGTCTTCGGCACATATCCGGCATTCAATGGCATGTCCGCGCTGTTTGATGTTGTTTTGCGAAAGACGCATCACCTGTCCGTCGGCAATGCGAATCTGTTCTTTCACCAAATCGACCCCTAAAACTTCTTCCGTAATGGGATGCTCCACCTGCAGGCGGGTATTCATTTCCAAGAAATAATACTGATGATGTTTGTCGACCAAAAACTCAATGGTACCCGCTCCTTCATAATTGACCGCTTTTGCAGCGGCCACCGCTTTCATTCCCATCTCCTGACGAATAGTCTCGTTGATGAATGGCGACGGACTTTCTTCTATTACTTTTTGATTTCTTCGTTGAATAGAACACTCCCGTTCACAAAGATGAATAACGTTTCCGTGCTTGTCACCCAAAATCTGGAATTCAATGTGGTGCGGCTCTTCTACGAACTTCTCCAGGTAAACCGTGTCGTCACCAAAAGAGGCCATTGCTTCTGACTTGGCCATGGTGTAAGCTTCTTCCACTTCGCTTTCCGAATGAATCAGCCTCATGCCTTTTCCGCCTCCACCCATGGAAGCCTTCAGCATCACCGGAAATCCGATCTGCTTGCAAAGGGTTATTGCCTCGTCTACACTTTTAAGATTATCTTGTGTGCCGGGCACAACAGGAACCCCCGCTTCTATCATTTTGATACGGGCAGCAATCTTGTCTCCCATCGCCTCCATTGTTTCCGGTTGCGGACCTATAAATACAATGTTCTCTTCCCTGCATCTTCTGGCAAAATCAGCATTTTCTGATAAAAAGCCATATCCCGGATGTATGGCATCCGCCTGACAAGCCTTGGCTACTTGAATGATTTTCTCTATATTCAGATAACTATCTTTTGCTGATGCACTGCCAATACAATATGCCTCGTCGGCATACAAAGTATGTCTTGCTGTTCTGTCGGCCTCGGAAAATACTGCAACCGATTGAATGCCCATTTCATAACAGGAGCGCATCACTCTGACTGCAATCTCACCTCTGTTGGCGATTAAGATTTTTCTAATCATATTTATTTGTTTGAGTTAATAAATATCTTTCTCACGTATCTAATAACACATTACGGGCTTCTTTGGATGTTTCTTGAGAAGTTTTTTTGAGAGGAAATAACAAAATGACACTATTTGGCGGGAGATACCATTGGATTTCCAGACATTAGCTTTATTCGCGAAGCATGTCAAAGCTCAATTAAGGCAGGTCTCCTGGCTAGCATAATTTACCATCCTTCCCGTTTGCACAGTGGATATTGAGCGGTAAACCGTGATCAGCTTACAGTTGCGCGTCAGCCCATGATTTTCACATGGTTCCCTATTCTCCCCGTTTTACCGGGGCACCTTAATGATAATGATGAGAAAGAACTTTGTCGGTGCAAAGATATGTATTTTTAGAAATTATCAGTAAGTTTGTAGCTGAACATGATAAAATAAAATGCTATGGGAGATAATTTTGTAATTAACATAGGCAGGCAACTGGGAAGTGGCGGCCGCGAGATAGGAGAGAAGTTGGCTGCTTCTCTGGAGATTTCTTTTTATGATAAAGAACTTATAAACTTGGCTTCCGAAGAAAGCGGCCTCTGTCGTGATTTCTTTGAAAAGGCAGACGAGAAACCTTCTCAACCGTTGATGAACGGATTGTTTGGTATGCGTTTCCCTTTTCCGAATGACAGCATTATGGCATGCAACAGCTGCCTGAGCAATGATGCCTTGTTTAAGGTTCAAAGCGATGTGATTCGCAAACTGGCCGCCGAAAAGTCGTGTTTGTTTGTGGGGCGATGTGCCGATTATATTTTGAGAGATCACCCCAGACACGTCAATGTGTTTGTTTCGGCTTCGCTTGACGACCGCATAGAGCGTTTGTGTCAAACCATGCACGTGGGTAAGGCTGAGGCCGAGGAACTGATTGAGCGTACAGATAAAAAAAGATCGGAATACTATAATTACTATAGCTACAAAACGTGGGGAGCTGCTGCTACCTACCATCTATGCATAGACTCTTCGGCTTTAGGAGTAGATGATACGGTTCTGTTCGTAGCCGAATTTGTGAAGAAGAAGTTGCAGCTGTAATTAGAACGTTCCGCTAGCTTGTTTTACAACTCTTCTCCCAGAGAAAAAAAAGTGTGTTTTACCATCACTTACCCTCACTAACTTGCTAAAACTACTTGCTGAAAGGCGTTTCGGGGTAGTGATGGTAAAATATGTCTACCACTAAAACGACTGTTTTACCCTCACTATCTATCACTTTTAACTAAGAGTATAGATTCATTAACTCCAATTTAACTAAAAAGACGACGACGTTTAGGCTATTTCGAGTGCTTTTTGATGAAAAACGGCAAAAAACCGTTCAGTCTCTGTTGGTTTGAATAGCATGGATTGGATAACAGATAATTGTGTGATTGTTGCAAACAAATAAAAGACCGGATTACTTGGAATTGACAGTATAATGTATTATCTTTGTACCTATAATCTTATAGTATATTCAAATTATTATAGGCGCAAAGGCAGGAGCTCAAACTCCTGCCTTTTTTCGTTATGTGCCGTTCATTTTTTCCCGGAGACGGTTGCTTATTGCCATTTGCACGGTAGCAAAAGGTCCGCGAGAAACCGTCTCACGGCCAAGAGACGGTTTCTCATGACCCAAAAGACGGTTTCTCTTTTCAAATTGCTCGTCATCTTTTTAAAATTGGTGGTTATGTTTTTCAAAAAGTTGGTTATGTTTTGCCAAAGTCTTGCTGATGATTGTTGCTCCCTGCTTTATTAGTTAATAATGTATAAACCTGCTCTTGACAAAAATCGGCCGAAGAGGGGTGAAAAATCGTGTTTTGGTAAAATTATTTCGATGAATTGCATTTGTGTTAGAAATATATTACCTATATTCGCACCATAAATCTTCTTTGAATCCATATCAATATGAAAAAGAAAGCATTAAAGAGAATCCAGTATGCTAACTTACCTGGAACCATTTTTGGGATTGTAGTCAGTACATGTCTTTTAGGTCTAATTTTATTTGAAATAGTAACCGGTGATAAAAATATGTCGGATAGTATTCTGATAGTCGGACTTGTATTTTTTGCCGCATGTTTACTCTTTTATTTGTGGCGACTGTTTGCGAAGAAACCATTGGTGCAATATATTAATATGAATGGTTGGGAATATCGACTGTTCCAAAAAACAAGCAAGTGGAAGTTTATTTGTGTAAGTGGTTTTGTGAATGCAGCGAAAAATAATTCTATTATTGTCGTTCTGTTTCTTTTTAATTTAATAGAGAATGATGCGTCTTATCTTAAACTACTACTTTTTATTTTAGGGATAAATGTAATATCAGCAATTCCATGGGGATATATGACCTATAAGAAATTTAGTTTAATTTGAAATAGATTTTGATATTATGTATTCCTCATATTTTAGAAGAGAGTTTATATCTATTGCAATCTTTGATACTAGTTATTCATCATAATACTTTATTTAGCTTATATTTTAATTAGACAGAGCTTCAGTATTAGTGATATCTTTATAATAGGCAATGGTCATTTAACTGTCGTAATATGAAAAAGAATTAGGATTCATTATCTTTTCAATACCTTCTCGCGTTAATCCTAACCTTAGTGCTTTGTAAATTCTTAGAAACGATGGTATTTGCATTAGGCCTTTCTTTCCAAATACTTCTTCATGTTTGCATTTTATTATTAAAGAATCTTTGTCGCAATTAAAAGGAAATTGATTTACGTTAAAATTAGGATTATGTTGTATTAATAATTTCTCTCTCTTTCTTATAACATTGATAATCGTTGATACTAGCCATTGATCTAGATATTTCATTTGGCTTTCATCTGTAATTAAAGGGTAAAAACTCATTATTCCTTTAAAAGATAGTCTTTTATAAGTTCCATTTACATATCTTCTTAATACGTTCTCTGTCATATTACCATATAAATATCTGCGGACCTGCATAATTGCAGTCATAAAGTCTCTATCAAGTCCATTAGAGGGTATCTTAATAGCTTTAAAAGGTTCTGATTTTATAGGCTGTATTAAATTTCTATACAAAAGATAAGAAATTTGCTTCTTTATCTTTTGTATAGAAGTATCTTTTATTCCTATATTTTCATACGAAATACGATATCCTAAAAATTCTATATATTCTTTTGTGCTTTGAAATTCGGATTCGAGTTCTTTACTTTGGAGTAAGTTTATGCCAGCGGACTTCTTTTTATTAATTCTTATACCAGATTCTTTTGAAAACTCAGATATAATATCAAAGGCTTTTGATATTTTTGCATACTCTTTAGACCAAATAATAGTATCATCTGCATATCGCGCAAACCTGATGCCTTCATTTTCTAAGCGGCGATCTAATTTCCAGCATACAAGATTTGCTAAAAATAAAGAGATTGAAGTTCCTTGAGGAATGCCAACCTCAAAATCATCAATAAATGCATGTATTATGTATTTGTCTAATTCACTTATTAAAAATGCATTTTCTTCAAACTGTTTAAATAAAAAATCATGATTTATGGAACCGAAAAAATCGCTAAAGTCAAATTCGGCAACGAATATTCTAGATACATTTGTTAGCTCATGAGCAATGTCTTGAATCGCAAAATGGATATTCCTGTCATTTCGATAAGCATAAGAAAGAGAGCTGAATCTGTGTTTGTTTTTGGATAAAAGATTATGGTAAAATCTATCAGAAACGGCAGCGTCTGGGATTTGATAGACTCTGATTTTACGGCTGCCTCCTCCCTTTTTTGGTATATTTTTTAAATAAGGAGGGTTTGGCTTATAGGAGTGCGTTAATATACTTTTGGAAATCGATTTAGCAATTTGCTTTCTTCTTTTTATGACATAAAATGGATTATGTTTTGAGTCACCATTCCACTCTTCAGGAATGTATATTTTTTTACGAGGCGCATCTTGAATACGCCTTCTGTTTCTTTTATAACTTAATTCTAAATGATTATGATATAGATGAAAAGATTCAGCCTTTTCTTTGGCTTCTTTTAATATATCTTGCAATATTATTTTTTCCATTATATTAAAAATTTAAAAAAAACAAAAAGCTCTTGATTAACAAGAGCTTTTCACGGGGAGAAAAAGTAAAAATAAGCTTTCTTCTTCCTTCAAATCTTGAACTAAATTTAAAGAACCAAGGTTTGGTTTTTCAATCAAACATAAATCTACCCGTTTGTTCCCTTAGAACGTTTTGCAAAAATATATATAAAAAATGTGTTCTACAAGATATAGATCATTTTTTACTCGGATTTATTTTTTATTCGCGATTTTCTAAGAACAAGAAACGATTGTAAATGTTTGTAAGATTAAAATAGGTCCAAGTGTGACTAATCGTTTTATCTAGTATATGTATTAACATATTGAAGAAAGAGACTACGTATTCTAACTATGTAGCAATGTCTAATGTGTAAATTAAATTTATAATAAAATATTTGTGATGGATTTACGTGTTTGAAATTTTGGGAATAAGTAACCTATTGGCTTACATTTTTTTTGCTAAATTGAAATTGGTTATTGTAAATACACTATACATGGTAAACTTTTAAATAAAAAATAATGTTTTGAAAATATTTATAAAAAAACATTGTATTATGACTGCACTATTTCTGTGTTTAGAAGCATCTTATGCTCCTTTAAAAAATAAATCAGAATTATATTTCATGTTTTTTTGTGATCTTGTTTTTCAGTTGTATCTCATTCTAATAAGTAGAATAAAATTCTGTAAGTTTGAAATATTGTTCTGACCCGTCAAGCAGGCCAGCGCTAAATTACGTCAATTTGCAATCTACAAATGCCAAAAGAGCCTCACAGGTAGCTTCTCATTATCAATTTTCTATAAAATAAGTACCTCGTTTTAAGTTATTCAGTATATTTGCAAGCCTTATTCGTTTCATTCAATAAGCAGATTAAAGAATAAATATACTATTATTATATTTAAATATTTAAATAAACTATGGCAGACAGTAAAGAAAAACTCTTCTCGGACTTCGCTCCCGTAACCACAGAAAAGTGGATGGAGAAAGTAACAGCCGACCTTAAAGGGGCTGATTATGAGAAGAAACTCGTTTGGAAAACAAACGAAGGCTTTAAAGTGAAACCTTTCTACCGCATGGAAGACCTCGAGGGCTTGAAAACCGTTGATGCACTTCCGGGTGAATTTCCTTACCTGAGAGGTACCAAGAAAAGCAATGTATGGTTGGTGCGTCAGGATATCAATGTGGTTGATCCGGTAGAGGCTAACAAAAAAGCGCTGGACATTCTGATGAAAGGAATCGATTCTCTTTCTTTCCGTATCGACTCCAAAGATCTGAAAGCAGAAGTGATTGAAACTCTGTTGAAGGATATTTGCGCAGAGAACGTAGAGCTGAACTTCTCAACTTGCCAACGACATGTGGTAGAGCTGGCTCAACTTCTGGTGGCTTATTTCGAGAAGAAAGACTATGACTTGAAGAAGCTGCAAGGATCTATTAACTATGATTATTTTAATAAGATGCTTGTTGACGGTAAAGAAAAGGGTGATTTGATTCAAACAGCCAAATCTCTTATCGAAGCCGTTCAACCTCTTCCTTTCTACCGAGTGCTCAATGTAAATGCACTTACCTTGAACAATGCCGGTGCTTATATTTCTCAGGAACTGGGTTATGCGCTCGCTTGGGGAAATGAATATCTTCGTCAGCTTACTGATGCCGGTTTACCTGCAACTGTGGTAGCTAAGAAAATCAAATTCAACTTCGGTATCAGTTCTAATTATTTCCTTGAAATAGCTAAGTTCCGTGCTGCTCGTATGTTGTGGGCCAATATCGTTGCTTCTTATGAACCAACTTGCCTGCGCGACTGCGATAATAAAGGTGAAAACGATGAATGCCGCTGTGCTGCTAAAATGAAAGTACATGCTGAAACAAGTACATTCAATATGACTTTGTTTGATGCGCATGTAAACTTGTTGCGTACTCAGACTGAAGCGATGAGTGCTGCGTTGGCAGGTGTAGATTCAATCACGGTAACTCCGTTTGATAAGGTTTACCAAAACCCCGATGAGTTCTCTGAACGTTTGGCACGTAACCAACAGCTGCTTCTTAAAGAAGAGTCTCACCTCGACAAAGTGGTTGACCCCGCAGCCGGTTCTTATTATGTTGAGAACCTAACTGTTGCCATTGCACAGCAGGCTTGGGATCTTTTCCTTGAAGTAGAAGATAAAGGCGGTTTCTACATGGCATTAACTGCCGGAACTGTTCAGGCTGCTGTTAACGCAAGTTGCGCAGCTCGCCACAAAGCAGTAGCACAACGCAAGGAAGTGTTGCTCGGAACCAATCAATTCCCTAACTTCTCTGAAAAAGCAGGCGAAAAGAAACCGGCTGATGCCGATTGTTCTTGCGGATGCGAGCATAAGGAAATTGCCACGGTGAAATTGCAACGTGCAGCAAGTGAATTCGAAGCTTTACGTCTGGAAACAGAAGCAGCTGCCAAACGTCCGAAAGCATTTATGCTTACCATCGGTAACTTGGCTATGCGTCAGGCTCGTGCTCAGTTCTCTTGCAACTTCTTGGGATGTGCCGGATACGAGGTGGTTGATAACCTCGGCTTTGAATCAGTTGAAGCCGGTGTTGAAGCGGCTATGGCTGCCAATGCAGACATTGTGGTTCTTTGTTCAAGCGATGACGAATACGTTGAATATGCAGTTCCTGCCTTTAAGGCACTCAACGGCCGTGCCATGTTTATCGTAGCCGGAGCACCTGCCAACATGGACGAGCTCAAGGCTGCCGGAATCGAGAACTTTATTCACGTACGTGTTAATGTGCTTGAAACACTGAGAGAGTATAACGCAAAGCTGTTGAAATAAAAAGGAAATAAGAACATGCGACCAAATTTTAAAAACTTAGATATATATGCTGCTTTTCAGCCTGTGAACGGTGCTGAATGGCAAAAGGCAAACGGTATTCAGGCCGACTGGAAAACTCCGGAGCACATCAATGTGAAGCCTGTTTATACAAAAGAAGACCTCGAAGGAATGGAACACTTGGGCTATGCTGCTGGTCTTCCTCCTTATTTACGTGGTCCTTACTCGGTGATGTACACGTTGCGTCCCTGGACCATCCGTCAGTATGCCGGATTCTCTACTGCAGAAGAATCAAATGCTTTCTATCGCCGTAACTTGGCCTCTGGTCAGAAGGGTCTTTCTGTTGCGTTCGACCTTGCTACACACCGTGGCTACGACCCCGATCACGAACGTGTGGTTGGCGACGTAGGTAAGGCGGGTGTTTCTATCTGTTCATTGGAGAATATGAAGGTTTTGTTCGATGGTATTCCTTTGAATAAGATGTCTGTTTCAATGACAATGAACGGTGCCGTGCTTCCTATCATGGCGTTTTATATCAATGCCGGACTGGAACAGGGTGCTAAATTGGAAGAAATGGCCGGAACTATTCAGAATGATATCTTGAAAGAGTTTATGGTGCGTAACACTTATATTTATCCACCTGCATTCTCTATGAAGATTATCTCTGACATCTTTGAGTATACTTCTCAAAAGATGCCTAAGTTCAACTCTATTTCTATCTCGGGTTACCACATGCAGGAAGCAGGTGCTACTGCCGATATCGAGCTGGCTTACACGTTGGCCGACGGTTTGGAGTATCTTCGTGCCGGTGTGGCTGCGGGTATCGATATCGATGCTTTCGCTCCTCGTCTTTCTTTCTTCTGGGCTATCGGTATGAACCACTTTATGGAAATAGCCAAGATGCGTGCTGCACGTATGCTTTGGGCAAGAATCGTAAAACAGTTCAACCCGAAAAACTCTAAATCACTGGCGTTGCGTACGCACTCGCAAACTTCGGGTTGGTCACTTACCGAGCAAGATCCGTTCAACAACATTGGCCGTACTTGTATCGAGGCTATGGCTGCTGCTTTGGGACATACTCAGTCTTTGCACACCAATGCGCTCGATGAGGCTATTGCTTTGCCTACTGATTTCTCTGCTCGTATTGCCCGTAACACTCAGATCTATATTCAGGAAGAAACTTACATCTGCAAGAACGTTGACCCATGGGGTGGTTCTTACTATGTAGAGAGTCTGACAAACGAGTTGGCGCACAAGGCTTGGGAATTGATTGAGGAAGTTGAGAAGCTGGGCGGTATGGCTAAGGCTATCGAAACAGGTATCCCCAAGATGCGTATCGAAGAGGCTGCTGCTCGTGCACAGGCTCGTATCGACTCTGGTTCGCAAACCATTGTAGGTGTTAACAAATATCGTCTCGAAAAAGAGGCTCCTATTGATATTCTTGAGATTGATAACACGGCTGTTCGTAAAGAACAGATTGAGCGTTTGAAGGAACTCAAGGAAGGTCGTGACGAAGCAAAAGTTCAGGCTGCTCTCGATGCCATCACCAAATGTGTGGAAACAAAAGAGGGTAACTTGCTTGAACTGGCTGTTGAAGCAGCTCGTGTACGTGCTACTTTAGGTGAGATTTCTTATGCGTGCGAAAAGATTGTAGGACGTTATAAAGCAGTAATCAGAACTATATCAGGCGTGTATTCATCAGAAAGTAAAAACGATGCAGACTTCAAGCGTGCTTGTGAACTAGCCGATAAGTTTGCCAAGAAAGAGGGACGTCAACCTCGTATCATGATTGCAAAAATGGGACAAGACGGTCACGACCGTGGTGCCAAGGTTGTTGCAACAGGTTATGCTGATTGCGGATTCGATGTGGATATGGGACCGTTGTTCCAGACTCCGGCCGAAGCTGCACGCGAAGCCGTTGAAAATGACGTGCATGTAGTAGGTGTTTCTTCACTGGCTGCGGGACACAAAACTCTTATTCCTCAAATTATTGAGGAACTTAAGAAGTTAGGTCGCGAAGATATTATAGTTATTGCCGGCGGTGTAATTCCGGCGCAGGACTATGATTTCCTTTACAAATCGGGTGTAGCAGCTATCTTTGGTCCCGGTTCTCCGGTTGCCAAGGCTGCTTGTCAGATTCTGGAGATACTCATGGAAGACTAAAAACTCTTTCGGGTTTTAGATAAATAAAAGAGGTAGCAGGGTAAACTTGCTACCTCTTTTTGTTCTTTGTTATAAAATTAATTAAATAGGGCGTAACTCTTAAACTATGTTATAAAGCATGCGTTTTCGCACACGAAGCTTGCAAATGCCAAAAAAGTGCGTACCTTTGCAATGTGTTTTTCATAGTATTAGATTTAAGGTTAACAAAGGTTGGAGTCAGGCGTGACTCCTTTTTTTTTGTCCATCCCTTTCAACTATCCCCTATTTTCCATACCTTTGCTTCTACAATAAAAAGACAGAATGATAGTTTGCATTGCCGAAAAGCCTTCAGTGGCGCGTGATATTGCCGATGTACTCGGAGCTAAAATCAAAAAAGACGGATACATAGAAGGAAACGGATACCAGGTTACCTGGACGTTTGGTCATTTGTGCACATTAAAAGAGCCGCACGAATACACTCCTTCTTGGAAATCATGGAACTTAAGCAGTTTACCCATGATTCCGCCTCGCTTTGGTATAAAGCTGATCAGTAATCCTACTTATGAGAAGCAGTTTCACACCATCGAGAAATTGATGCAGCAGGCCGATGAAATTATCAACTGCGGTGATGCCGGACAAGAAGGGGAACTTATTCAACGTTGGGTCATGCAAAAGGCGGGAGCAAAGTGTCCGGTGAAACGTTTGTGGATTTCTTCACTGACGGAGGAGGCTATTCGCGAAGGCTTTTCTAAACTAAAGGATCAATCGGAGTTTCAGCCGCTTTATGAAGCCGGACTGTCACGCGCTATCGGTGACTGGACGCTGGGCATGAATGCTACTCGTTTGTATACCATCAAATATGGGCAAGGCAAACAGGTGCTTTCCATCGGACGGGTGCAGACTCCTACGTTGGCGCTCATAGTGAACCGTCAACTTGAAATTGAGAATTTTACCCCTAAGCAATACTGGGAACTCAAAACGGTGTATCGGGATACTACTTTCTCGGCTATCATTAAGAAGAGTGAGGAGGAGGTGTTGCTTGAGGAAGAGAAGAAGGGTGATGCAGCCAATAAGAAAGTGGAACCCAATCCGGGTATCGATCCTATTGAGAACCGGGAGCAGGGCATGGCACTGTTGGAACAAATCAAAGAGGCTCCTTTTGAAGTAACCGGCGTAAACAGGAAAGAGGGAAAAGAGTTTCCTCCTCGTTTGTTTGACCTTACTTCTTTGCAGGTGGAATGCAATAAGAAGTTTGGCTACTCGGCAGACGAAACATTGAAGTTGATTCAGGCTCTGTACGAGAAGAAGGTGGCTACTTATCCGCGCGTGGATACTACTTTTCTGAGTGAAGATATTTATCCCAAGTGCCCCGGTATTTTAAAGGGTTTGCGTGATTATACTGTCTACACGGCTCCTTTGGAGGGAAAACCGTTGACTAAATCAAAAAAAGTATTCGATAATGCGAAGGTGACCGATCACCACGCTATTATTCCTACAGGGGTTCATCCGCAGGCATTAACGGATATGGAACGACGCGTGTTCGACTTGATTGCCCGCCGTTTCATCGCTGTGTTCTATCCTGACTGTAAGGTGGCTACCACTACCGTATTGGGTGAGGTGGATCAGATTGAATTCAAAGTTACGGGAAAGCAGATTCTGGATCCGGGGTGGCGCGTGGTCTTTGCCAAGGAAACTTCTGAAGAAAAAGAGCTTGAGGAGGAGGAAAATGTATTGCCTGCCTTTGTGAAAGGAGAGAGCGGACCGCATGTGCCCGATTTGTACGAGAAATGGACTCAACCTCCGCGTCCGTATACCGAAGCTACGTTATTGCGTGCCATGGAAACGGCAGGTAAGTTGGTCGATAATGATGAATTACGCGATGCCTTAAAGGAAAATGGTATAGGTCGCCCGTCTACTCGTGCTGCTATAATAGAAACGTTGTTTAAACGCAATTATATTCGTAAAGAACGAAAAAACCTCATTGCCACTCCAACAGGTGTGGAACTGATTCAACTTATTCGCGAAGAGCTATTAAAATCGGCTGAGTTAACTGGCTTGTGGGAGAAGAAACTGCGGGAAATAGAGAAGCGCACGTATGATGCACACCAGTTTTTAGAGGAGCTGAAGCAAATGGTTACGGAAGTGGTGATGACGGTGTTGGCAGATAATACCAACCGTCGCATTACGATTCAGGAAGCCGTTACTCTGCAGGAAAAGGAACCCAAGAAGCGTGAGCGCAAGGCCACAACTCCGAAACCGAAGAAAGAGAAAGGTGCCGCATCATTGCCGACCTCTATGTCCGTAGCGGCGGGACAAGTGTGTCCGCTTTGTGGTAAGGGAACTATCATTCGGGGCAAAACAGCTTACGGTTGCTCGGAATGGAGGAACGGCTGTAGCTTCCGTCATCCGCTGGATTAGTTTATCCAAAATACCTATACCACTGTTAAAATGATAAAAGGCCTGAACAATCTGTATCGTTTATCGTTCGTTATGTAGAATGATTCTATATAATCTATAGTAATACGATTAGTTTATGGCAAAAATACCAAAGGAAAAGTTACTGCACATGCACAGGCTGATGCTTGACATTCGTAACTTTGATAATAAAGTGAACCAAATGGTTAAAAAGGGGCAGGTACCTGGAATGACTCACTTCTCTGTGGGCGAGGAAGCTGCCAATGTGGGTGCTATTGCAGCAATCGGACAACAAGATTTCATCACTTCCAATCACCGTGGACATGGACAGAGTATAGCCATGGAGATTGACCTGAACGGAATGATGGCCGAAATTATGGGAAAAGCTACCGGAACTTGTAAAGGCAAAGGCGGCTCCATGCATATTGCTGATTTGGACAATGGCAATCTTGGTGCCAATGGCATTGTTGGCGGAGGCATGGGAATGGCTATTGGTGCTGCGTTAACTCAAAAAATGAAAAATACAGGGAAAATTGTTCTTTGTTGTTTTGGCGACGGGGCTTGTAATGAAGGTACTTTTCATGAAACACTCAACCTTGCTTCTATCTGGAAGCTTCCCGTTATCTTCTATTCCATTAACAACTTCTATGGTATCAGTACCCCGATAAAGAATGTTATTAACGTTGACTATAATTATCAAAGAGCATCTGCTTACGGTATTCCCGGACATTTTATTGAAGACGGTAACGATGTAGTTGCTGTGTACGAGAAAGTGCAAGAGGCTGTGGACTATGTGCGCAACGGTAATGGACCTGTATTGGTTGAAAGTCTTACCTATCGTTGGTTTGGGCACTCTACTTCAGATCCCGGTAAATATCGTACCAAGGAGGAGGTTGATAGTTGGAAAAAGAAAGATCCTATCGTGAAATTCAGGAATTATCTTGTTGATAATAACCTCGCTACCGCACAAGAACTTGATGAGCTGGATGTGCAGTCGAAAGCGGCTGTGGAAGATGCTGTTAAGTTTGCATTGAGTAGCCCGGAACCATCTTATGAATCGGCTTTTGAAGATGTTTTTGCCGATTGATTTTCAGCATCATATTTAAGGTTGCAAGTTGTATAATAATAAAAAAGAATACGATATAAATGAATAACGAAACCAAATTAATGTCTGTCAGAGATGCCATTATTATGGCTATGTCTGAAGAAATGCGTAGCGATGAAAACGTATTTCTCATGGGTGAGGACGTCGGTATTTTCGGTGGAGATTTCGGTACTTCGGTAGGGATGCTTGAAGAGTTCGGTGCGGAACGTATACGTGACACACCTATTTCAGAAAATGCCATCTCGGGTTGTGCTATCGGTGCAGCGATGACCGGTATGCGTCCCATTGTTGATGTTACTTTCATGGATTTTGTAGTTTACATGATGGATAACATTGTTAATCAGGCGGCTAAAACGCGTTATATGTTTGGAGGAAAAGGGCAGGTACCTGTTGTGTTTCGCTGTGCAGCTGGCTCTGGTGTAGGGTCTGCGGCGCAACATTCGCAGTCGCTTGAGTCGTGGTTTTGCCACATTCCCGGATTAAAGGTCGTTGCTCCGGGTACTCCTGCTGATGTTAAAGGGCTTCTGAAAGCTTCTATTCGTGACAACAATCCGGTTATTTTTATTGAATACAAAGCCCAATACAACATGAAAGGTGAGGTTCCTCTTGATCCCGATTTTGTGCTTCCTTTAGGAAAGGCTGATCTGAAAAGGGAAGGAAAGGATGTGACGGTGATTACTTACGGACGTATGCTCGACCGGGTGTTACAAGCGGCCGATCAGGTTCGTGATACTGAAGGAATAAGTGTTGAGGTTGTTGACTTGCGTACACTGATTCCTCTTGATAAAGAAGCTATTTTGGAGTCAGTGAAGAAAACCGGACGCGTTTTATTGGTGAATGATGCGCATAAAACCAACGGGTTTATCGGTGAGGTGTCTGCTATTATTTCAGAAAGTGAAGCTTTTGATTATCTGGATGGCCCTATTTTACGTTTGGCTGCAGAAGATATTCCGGTCCCATATAATCAGGCTCTTGAAACGGCTATGATTCCGAGTGTTGAGCGTATAAAGAAATATATCCTCAAATTAGTGAACAATAGGTAAAGGAGGGGGAAGATGGAAGAACTAAAATTTAGAGCAACCCCTGCGGCACGTGCTTTGGCCAAGCGTTTGGGAGTCAGTCTCCTAAACGTAGAAGGTACAGGGCCAAAAGGGCGTATACATAAAAACGATGTAGCGGGATTTAATTATGTGAAAAAAATACATGTTTCTCCTTTAGCTCGTCGCGTTGCAGAAGAACAACATATTGATTTAAATGGCATTAGCGGGTCTGGGCACAATGGTAAAATCATGAAGGATGATGTGCTTGCGTTGGTGTCTGATCCGCAGGTGAAAGCCTTCTTTACCCGTGATGAGTTGTATGGAACACCTCCTGCCGGGATAAAAGTCGCTGTTGCTGCGAAAGCTGCTACTAATGCACAAGCTTCTCAGCAAGTTGCTGCTGTAAGTAACTCAACTGATGAAACGGAAATGGTTCCGATGAGTATGATGAGAAAGGTGATAGCGCGGCGTATGTCTGAGAGTTATTTTGGTGCGCCTACTTTCATGCAGACTTGGGAGGTGGACATGACGGAGATGAATGCTTTACGTGCCAAACTGATTGAACCCATTATGGAGAAGACGGGAAAGAAAATCACAGTCACTGATTTGCTTTCATTGGCACTGGTACGTATGCTGTTGAAACATAAGTATATCAATTCAAGTCTCTCGGAAGACGGCAATCAAATTATTTTTCACAATTACGTGAACTTGGCTGTTGCTGTTGGCTTGGAAGAAGGATTGATTGTTCCCGTTGTAAAACATGCTGAAAAAATGTCACTCAGCGAATTGGTGGTCGCTATCAAAGATTTGACTGCACGTACTGTCTCTAAAAAATTGTTACCCGACGAACAAATGGGAAGTACATTTACAATCAGTAATTTAGGTATGTATGGTGTGAGTCATTTTTCTGCTATTATCAATCAACCCAATGCGGCGATTCTTAGTGTAGCGGCAACTGTGAAAAAACCGGTCGTTATCAATAATGAAATCGTTATTCGTCCGATGATGAACATGAGTCTGACAAGTGATCACCGACTGATTGACGGTTTGGTGGCGGCTAAATTTATGACGGATTTAAAGGCTTTGATTGAAAATCCGTTCTCGTTATTGATTTGATGGGTAACTAGTTCATGATAATATAAAAATAAAAAGATATGGCTTTTGAAGTAATTATGCCTAAAGCGGGAATTGATATGACCGAAGGGCAAATCGTAAAATGGCTGAAACAAGAAGGTGATACGGTCACGGAAGGGGAGATTATTCTTGAGATTATGACCGACAAAACGAGTATGGAGATTGAAGCTGAGGCTTCTGGAGTTTTGTTGAAAATACTCCGCCATGCGGGCGATATGGTTCCTGTAACCGAAGTGATTGCTTATATCGGACAGCCGGGTGAGTCATTGGAGACTTTATCTGACGAAGAGGTTCCTGCTCCCAAACCGGTGGCTGAACAAGAACCTTTGGCCTCGGTGGCCGATGACGAGTATCACGTGGCTGTGATCGGAGGTGGCCCTGCCGGATATTTTGCTGCCATTCGTGCTGCGCAGTTGGGAGCCAAGGTGGCTATCATTGAAAAGAGATGGTACGGAGGTACTTGTTTAAATGTGGGTTGTATACCTACCAAAACGTATTTGAAGAACGCTGAAATTATTGAGGCTATCGAGATGGGAGCAGCCCGCGGTATTAATTTTGCCAGCACAAAATACTCCATCGATATGAATCAGGTGGTGAAATTCAAAGACGGTGTGGTGAAGAGGCTTACCATGGGCGTTGAAGCGTTGCTGAAAAGTAATGGTGTGGATGTTTTCCGTGGGGTGGCCAAAATTAATAAGAACAAAGATGTGGTGGTTGACGGTAACCGAATTATTAAGGCTGATAAAATCATATTAGCAGGTGGTTCTAAGGTTTCTCGAATCAATATTCCCGGCATTGACAATCCTCGTATTCTGTCAAGTGATGAACTTCTTTCATTGAAGGAAGTACCTGAAACACTGACTGTAATTGGTGGTGGTGTGATTGGTGTGGAGATGGCTTTGGCCATGCATGCCATTGGTAGTAAAGTGACCATTGTCGAAATGATGGACCGAATAGTTCCGGCAATTGATTCCGAAGCGTCTAAAGTACTGGCGGATACGTTGAAAAAGAAAGGTATTAAGATTCTGAACTCCGTTTCTATTGTTGGTATTGAAGAAGCAAAAAATAAGCTTCAGGTAAAATTGGCTAACGGTGAGGTGATTGAATCTGATAAAGCTCTTCTTTCTATCGGGCGCGTTCCTGATTTAGAGGGGGTAGGCGAAATTGAGTTCGAGACCGAGCGTGGAAAGATTAAGGTTGATTCGTTTATGGAAACTAGCGTAAAAGGTATTTATGCGCCGGGTGACGTGAACGGTATTAAGATGTTGGCACATGTTGCTTTCCGTATGGGTGAGGTGGCTGCCGAAAACGCAGTGAAAGGTAATCATCGTGAAGTGAAACTGGCTTCTGCTCCTTCGGTAGTGTACACCATACCTGAGGTTGCCATGGTTGGATTGACCGAAGAACAAGCTCGTGAGAAGTATGACATCAGGGTTGGACGTTTTGATTTTGCAGCCAACGGACGTGCCATGGCTTCCGGTGATAATCTGGGCTTTGTAAAAGTAATTGCCGATGCCAAATACGGTGAGATTCTGGGGGTTCATATCGTTGGACCTACAGCTGCTGAAATGATCAATCAAGCTGCTGCATTGATGGAGTTGGAGATAACAGTCGATGAGGTTGTGAAGGTGATTTATGGACACCCTACGTATTCAGAAGCTTTATATGAGGCTTTTGCCGATGTGTTGGGTGAGTCTATACATATCCCGAAAAAGAAATCTTAACCGGAATTTTACTATACATGATAAAGAAAATCAATTTCTGCTTATCTTTGGATGCAGTAAGTTGATTTTCTTTTTTATAAATAATGCAGTATGATCTATATTATCAGTAAATCAAATAAGCCTCAGTATAACATTGCACTTGAGGAGTATTGTTTCAAAAAGTTGCTGAATCACGAAAAGGTGTTCATGTTGTGGATCAACGAACCAACTATTGTAGTTGGCAAACATCAGAATACACTGGAAGAGATTAACGCAGAATATGTGCGTGAGAATCACATCAATGTGGTGAGACGAATTTCGGGCGGCGGGGCTGTTTATCATGATCACAACAACCTCAATTATACCATCATATCTAATGAGGAAAAAGGAAGTCAATTTGACTTTAAATCTTTCTCGGAACCGGTTATTGAAACGTTGAAAGAGTTGGGCGTTGAGGCTAGCTTCACCGGAAGAAATGATTTGGTGATTGGGGGACAAAAAATTTGTGGTAATGCTCAAGCCTATATTAATGGGCGCATCATGCATCATGGTTGCATTTTGTTTGATACGAATTTGGGTGTTTTATCTAAGGCGCTGGAGGTTCCTAAGGATCTGATTGACTCGAAGAGTGTCAAATCAGTTCGTAGTGCGGTAACAAATATATTGCCTCACTTGCCCCGGAAAATTACGGTTGAGGAATTCTCGGAGACTATTTTACAACACATGAAGCGTAAATTCCCGGATATGCAGGAGTATGTATTCAGTGATGAGGAATTGGCTGAAATAGAACGGGTCAGTCAGGATAAATTTTCTTCTTGGGAATGGAATTACGGTCATTCGCCTCAGTTTAATATTACACTCACCACTCGTTTTACTGCCGGTAAAATTCAGGTCTTTGCTACGGTAAAGAATTCGGTGATTGAAAATATTAAATTTTACGGAACGTTCTTTGGCAATAACGGTGATCTCTCGCCAGTAGAGAATGCTTTAAAGGGAGTGAGGTATACGGTTGAGGACGTGCACAGTGCTCTTGAAAGCATTAATACAGCTGAATTCTTTGCCGGTTTCTCCGTGGAGGAGTTGACTGAGGCCATTATACGATGAATGAAGACGCGTTTTAACGTGAATGGTTCATTTTAAATAACATTCCTCCAATATTATCAAAAGGGGCACCGGTAACGGAAGCAAGGCAATTGGGCTCATTGTTCCAATATAGTGCTCCTAAAAAAGCAAAAATAAGAGCTTCTTTGTATTCTATAATCTGCCTGTCGGGAATTACAATGCGGCAGGCAGTTAACTCTTCTATTCGTTCTACAAGGAATAAGTTGAATGCTCCTCCTCCGGTAATCAGCAAATTTCCGCCTTTAGCAATACGGGAAATTTGATAAGCTGCATGCTCATAAAAAGTACGAAGTGTATCTTTGAGTGGTAGATTGTACTTTACTAATATGGGATAAATAAATGTTTCCACCCATTCTCTTCCCAGTGATTTAGGTCCCGGTTGCTGATAAAACTTGATAGAGTTAAGCTCGTCTAAAAGAGGTTGGTAGATATTACCCGAACGAGCAATTTCCCCGTCTTTATCAAATTCCAGACCAATTTGCCGGCAATAATGGTTTATAACATAATTTACCGGGCTG
Source organism: Bacteroides graminisolvens DSM 19988 = JCM 15093 (assembly GCF_000428125.1). Taxonomy (GTDB): domain Bacteria; phylum Bacteroidota; class Bacteroidia; order Bacteroidales; family Bacteroidaceae; genus Bacteroides; species Bacteroides graminisolvens. The sequence continues at coordinate 44,970 of NZ_ATZI01000006.1, read as the reverse complement.
ATGTCAAATGCGATACGCTTCCCTTGGCTCTCGAACGAAATGTTTGAGAAACCTCCCAGGTTCAAACAATAATCATAAGCCCCAAACAAAAGACGGTCGCCTATAGGAACGAGCGGTGCTCCTTGTCCGCCAAGCATGATGTCTAATCTTCTAAAGTCAGAGACTGTGGGTATGTGAGTTTCCGCAGCAATTGCAGCTCCATCTCCAATCTGAAACATGATTTGTTTTTCCGGCTTATGAAAAATGGTGTGTCCGTGTGAGGCAATAATATCGGGCTTTACGTGAAACTCTTTCATGAAATCATTCACTCTCTTGCCTAGGAACTTTCCATATTCACTATGAAAGGTCACAAATTCAATAGCTGACATTTGTTGCGCTTTGTTTCCGAGCTTTTCTTTGAGCTCATCCGAATAAGAATACGCTTTGGAACAATCTATTTTAAATGCCCACTGGTCGTTGCTTTTTTGAAAGGTGGTGCAACAAATGTCCAGCCCATCTAGTGATGTGCCGGACATGAGGCCTATTGCTTGAATTGTTAAGCTTTCCATTTTCAAAATAATATATTATTCCTGATACGCCAAGTGAAATTCGGCTACGGCTTCTATGCCTTTTCTGAAAATATCTAGTGAGCAGTTTTCGTTGGGAGAATGAATGGCGTTAGACTCCAGACCGAATCCCATTAGAATGGTTTTAATTCCCAATACCTGTTCAAAAGTAGAGATGATAGGAATACTTCCTCCTCGGCGAACGGCCAATGGCTTTTTGCCGAACGCTATCTCGAATCCTTTTTGAGCTGCTTGATAGGCTGGGAGTGTGATGGGGCATACATATCCTTGACCGCCATGCATAGGTGTGACCTTTACTTGTACACTTTGGGGAGCTATACTGGTAATATATTCGGCAAACAGCTTGGATATTTTGTGATGGTCTTGATGCGGAACTAATCGACAAGAAACTTTTGCATAAGCTTTGGAAGGTAATACCGTTTTGGAGCCTTCACCGGTATAACCACCCCAAATGCCACAAACGTCAAAAGACGGACGGCAACTGTTGCGCTCCAATGTGGAATACCCTTTTTCACCAAACAATTCTTTGACGCCGATAGAGGCTTTGTATTTCTCTTCGTCAAACGGAATTTGCGCAATCATCTCTCTTTCTGCTTGCGGTACTTCTTCCACATCATCGTAAAAGCCGGGGATGGTAATGCGTCCGTCGTGATCAACAATACGGCTGATCATGGCGCAGAGAGTGTTGATAGGGTTGGCCACGGCACCTCCAAAGTGACCTGAATGAAGATCACGGTTAGGTCCGGTCACTTCAATTTCCCAATAGGCAAGGCCTCGCAGGCCGGTAGTCAGTGAGGGTAGATCAGCTCCGAGCATACTGGTGTCACTTACCAAAATGATGTCGGCTCTGAGCATTTCCTTATGTTCTTCGCAAAAGGCTTCTAAACTAGGTGATCCAATCTCTTCCTCTCCTTCGAAGATAAATTTGACGTTATTCTTTAGCAGGTTGTTTTTTACCAAATATTCAAATGCCTTAACCTGAATGAATGACTGTCCTTTGTCATCATCGGCTCCTCTTGCCCAGATGTATCCGTCTCTGATTTCCGGTTCGAAAGGTTGGCTTTTCCATAATTCTAATGGTTCGGCGGGCATCACATCGTAGTGTGCATATACTAATACGGTTTTGGCCTGCGGGTTTACCAGCTTTTGTGCATAAACAATAGGATTGCCGGCTGAAGGCATCACTATTGCCTCGTCGGCACCGGCTTCGAGCAAAAGCTGTTTCCACCTTTGTGCACAAGCCGTCATATCGTCTTTGTGCTCGGGAAGAGCACTAATACTGGGAATGCGGATTAGGCTGAACAAATCGTTCATCATGCCTTCTTCATTCTTTTTGATGTATTCTTGAATTCTGTTCATGATTGTTTCTTTATTTATGACTCTGATTATAATCTGGTAGCCTTATCGAGCAGATAATAATCTAGTATGGTCAGAGCAGACATGGCTTCAACGATGGGCACTGCACGTGGCAACACACAAGGGTCGTGACGGCCGCGTGCTTTGATAGTGGTATCCGTACCGTCGGCATTCACAGTAGGTTGTTCCATTAATACGGTGGCAACGGGTTTGAACAATACGTTAAAGTAGATGTCCTGACCATTGCTGATACCGCCTTGTATACCTCCTGAATTGTTGGTATGGGTATTTATGGTACCGTTGTCGTTGAAGAAGATATCATTTTGTTGAGAGCCTTTTTGGTGTATGCCTTTGTAGCCTATTCCATATTCAAAGGCTTTGGCTGCGTTGATGCTCATCATGGCGTTAGCTAGTGCTGCATGCAATTTGTTATATACAGGTTGTCCCAACCCAACCGGGCAACCTTTGATTACACACGTAACTATACCTCCAATGGTGTCACCTTCACCTTTTGTTTGGTAAATAAGTTCCTGCATCTCTTTTGCCTTTTCCTGATCCGGGCATCTAACAGGATTTTCTTCTATTGTACTTAAATCGTATGCCGTATAATCTTTCTCAAGTTTGATTTCACCAACTTGGGCTGTATAGGCGGTAATCTTGATTCCTAATTGTTTCAGCGCCAGCTTGGCTAAAGCACCTGCTACTACCCGCGAAGTTGTTTCGCGTGCCGAGGAACGACCTCCTCCGCGGTGATCGCGAACTCCGTATTTAACTGCATACGTATAGTCGGCATGCGATGGGCGATAAATATCTTTGAGGTTGTTATAGTCGTTAGAGTGTTGGTTTTGGTTCCAAACGATAAACCCGATGGGACATCCGGTCGTTTTTCCCTCAAATACCCCCGAAAGAAGCTCTACTTCATCGGGCTCTTTACGGGCGGTGGTAATGGCCGATTGTCCGGGACGGCGGCGATTTAGTTCTTGCTGAATAAATTCCATGTCGATTTCCACACCGGCCGGGAAGCCGTCAATGACTCCACCTACACCTTTACCGTGCGACTCGCCGAAACTTGTGAGTCTGAGAATATTGCCGAATGAATTAAACATATAGTTGTGGTTTTAATGTTACGTTATCTTGCAAATATAACAAACTTTTCTCAATGCAACATTTCATTCCCCATAATAAAACAAAGGACTACTATCCGAGCCGTTTATTTATTCTACTTTTACGCATTCTTGTTAATAACCTTAAATGCAATAAATATGAATAGGAAAATAATAACTGTCTTGATTTTTATCTTCTCGCTCTCATTACCACTCTTTGCTCAGTTATCTGCTAATGGAGGAACACCCTATTTGCTAAGTCAGGCCAAAGATATGAGTGCCGACTTTGCCGATTTTACCAATCTGTTTTTCTTTGCCGACAAGCTATCGGCTTTTGATACTGAAAAAGCTCAGGGAACCATTGAGTGGAAACGTCATTCATTATATACCCGGCAAGCTTTTAATGTGAATACTGTGTTGCCGCAAACTTTAAAGATGCTTGATTTTCCTGAAGCTGCTTATGATAACAATCCCCGACTGAATTTTTCTGTTGATTTTGTTACACCGCGTACATTGCGTATTCGCATGGTGACATCATCTGCTGCACCCGCAGATGCGCCTTCTCTTATGCTGGCAGGAGCCCCTAGTAAGGATACTAGCTGGAAATATACGGCGTTAAAGGGTGCACACCAATATAAAAGTGCTTTTGGTAGCATCGTTATTGAGGAGAACCCTTGGAGAGTTAGTTTCTACGATGCTGCCGGTCGCCGACTGACAGACACTTGGCGGTGGTGCGACAATGATTCTACCCAAGTGAAAAGCCTGCCGTTCAACTTTATTAAAAGAGGGGTTGATAATTCACGCAGCATCAATCCTGTATTTACTTTGTCGCCGGGTGAAAAGATTGTGGGTTGTGGAGAGTCCTTTACTTCCATTAATAAAGTGGGGCAGAAAGTGAATTTGTTTGTGACTGATCCGCAAGGCCCGGAAACGGATCAAATGTATAAACCAATACCTTTCTTTATGAGTAATCGGGGTTATGGTATGTTCATGCACACTTCGGCACCCGTAACTTGCGATTTTGGATCTACTTACATCGGTATCAATAAACTGTTTATGGCTGATGAAGCGCTCGACTTATTTGTTTTCTTCGGAGAACCCAAAGAGGTTCTTAATGAATATACCTGCCTGACTGGTAAATCACCCATGCCTCCGTTGTGGAGCTTTGGTACTTGGATGAGTCGCATTACCTATTTCAGTGAAGCCGAAGGGTACGATGTGGCGCGGAACCTAAGGAAATATAAGATACCTGCCGACGTCATTCATTTTGATACCGGTTGGTTTGAAACGGACTGGCAATGTGATTATGTCTTTGCACCCAGTCGTTTTTCAAACCCCCGGAAGATGATAAAAGACTTACTGTCCGATGGCTTTCATATTTCGTTGTGGCAGCTTCCTTATTTCACTCCTAAAAATCGCTATTTCAATGAAATAATAGAGAAAGGATTACAAGTGAAGAATGCTGCAGGTACGTTGCCTTATGAAGATGCCGTACTCGACTTTTCAAATCCACAGACCGTTAGTTGGTACCAGGAAAAGTTATCAGGGTTGCTTTCAATGGGTGTTGGTGCCATAAAGGTTGATTTTGGCGAAGCAGCACCGCTTAACGGTTTTTATGCATCGGGCAAAGGAGGGTTGTACGAACATAACTTATATCCGCTGCGATACAATAAAGCGGTAGCCGAGATAACCAAGCAAGTAAAAGGTGAAAACATTATTTGGGCACGAAGTGCATGGGCGGGTTCTCAACGTTATCCGCTTCATTGGGGAGGAGATGCTGCTAATACGGATATTGGTATGCTAGGTACAATTCGGGGCGGACTTTCTCTTGGTTTAAGCGGTTTTAGTTTTTGGAGTCATGATATTGGTGGTTTTGTACAGAAGGCCCCTGAGGAACTTTATCGACGTTGGCTGCCATTCGGATTCTTAACCTCACATAGTCGTGCGCACGGTGCACCTCCTAAAGAACCGTGGTTATATAACGATTCTTTTGTTCGTGCTTTCCGTGAGAGCGCCGAGATGAAATACCGTTTGATGCCTTACATTTATGCACAAGCCAAAGAATGTACGGAGAAAGGATTGCCTATGTTGCGTGCTCTTTGCATTGAATATCCGACCGATCCTGCTGTGTGGACTATCGAAGATCAATATCTGTTTGGCAGCGATTTGTTGGTGGCTCCTTTGATGGAAGCAGGAAACAAACGAAATGTTTACCTACCCGGTGGTAAATGGATTGATTACCAGTCGGGCAAAGTATACCAACCGGGTTGGAATGAAATTGAAGCCGGACAAATTCCTGCGGTTATTTTAGTACGTGATGGTGTAGCTTTGCCGCACATCGCTTTGGCGCAGAGTACAGATAAAATGGATTGGAGTAACATTGAACTTCGCCTTTTTACTGCCGATAGTTCTGTTGCTGAGGGAAGTGTTTGTTTCCCATCGGATAATCGTTTGCATCACTTGAAGATAAAACAGCAGCAAGATAAATGGCTCTTAACAGAGAATCCATTAAAAGGTCAGGTAACTTTTAAAATCACTCATAAATAATATTTCGAATTAGTTTTTCATAATATTTTTTCATTAAGGTTAATTGATTTCTACGGTTCGAGTCTTTGAGAGAAAGATTCGGACCGTATTTCTATGCCTTTATTTTGCACCCTCTTTATTATTGCCTACTTTTGCACCGTATAGTAATATTCCCTATGACACAAGAAGAGAGACAACAAATTATAAACCTGGTGAAACAGGAGGTTATTCCTGCTATTGGATGTACAGAGCCCATTGCCGTTGCTTTGTGTGTGGCGAAGGCAACTGAGGTATTGGGGTGTCGCCCCGAAAAGATTAATGTGTTTTTAAGTGCCAACATACTTAAAAATGCAATGGGAGTAGGTATCCCCGGAACAGGCATGATCGGTTTGCCTATTGCAGTTGCTCTAGGAGCCTTGATTGGTAAATCAAGCTATCAGCTGGAAGTTCTTAAAGACAGCACTCCTCAAGCAGTGGAAGAAGGAAAAGCTTACTTAAACGAAAAGCGTATATCCATTGCTTTGAAAGACGATTGCACGGAGAAGTTATATGTTGAGGTTGTGTGTGAGGCTGGTTCATCACACTCAGGCGCAATTATATCGGGTGAACACACCCGTTTTGTATTTGTTTCCAAAGATGCCGATGTGCTCTTGAAAGAAGATGTTGTGGCAGATGCTTCCGCCCAAGAAAAAACATTGAATCTGACCTTACACAAGGTGTATGATTTTGCATTAACGGCCCCACTCGCTGAAATAGCCTTTATTTTAGATACGGCAAAGTTAAATAAAGCAGCTGCCGAGAGTTCCTTTAAAGGAAACTACGGTCATTCTTTAGGCAGAATGCTGAAAGGTGATTCCGAGAAACGAATGATGGGAAACGGTACGCTTTCGCGTATTCTTTCGTATACATCCGGTGCATGTGATGCTCGTATGGCAGGAGCCATGATTCCTGTTATGAGTAACTCCGGCAGTGGTAATCAGGGTATTTCGGCTACGCTGCCGGTTGTGATTTATGCCGAGGAAAACGAAAAAACAGAAGAAGAACTGATACGTGCACTGATGATGAGCCATCTTACGGTTATCTACATTAAGCAAAGTTTAGGTCGGTTATCGGCTTTGTGTGGTTGCGTGGTGGCAGCGACCGGTTCCAGTTGCGGTATAACCTGGCTCATGGGAGGAGGCTTTCCGCAAGTTGCCTCTGCAGTCCAGAACATGATAGCCAACCTGACGGGAATGATTTGTGACGGGGCCAAGCCCAGTTGCGCATTGAAAGTAGCGAGTGGCGTATCAACTGCTGTTTTGTCGGCTATGATGGCCATGGAGAATCGATGCGTTACTTCTGTAGAGGGTATTATTGATCAGGATGTTGATCGCAGCATTCGGAACCTTACTCTTATTGGCTCACAGGGAATGAACGAAACTGATAAACTAGTTCTTGATATTATGACGCACAAAGAGTAGCGTTCGGCTATTTGATAAACACCTATATATATAAATAAAAGCCGCGAAACTACTTTCACGGCTTTTATTATAATAAGTATAGCTTATCCGATTAGTGACAGCCACAACCGCCACCGCCGCATCCGCAGCTTTCGCCTTCTTCTTTGCTTCCGCAGCCACAGCCACCTTCTTCATCGCCACTACCGCATCCGCAATTGCCACCGCATCCGCAGCCACCTTCACCACTCATCATGTTTACCATGCCTTGCAGTTCTTCGTTAGTTGCTAAACGGCTCTCGATTACCTGACCGATAAAAGTCAAATCGGCACCGGCTAACGGATGATTCATGTCGACAATAACAACTTCGTCTTTTACTTCAACTACAGTACCGTTTAGACGGTTACCTTCTGAGTCCATTAAAGGAATAGGGTTGCCGGCAAAGATTCTTTCCGAATCAAATTTGCCGTCTATTTCAAAGACATGCTTAGGCAATTCAATAACATGTTCGTCAACGTATTCGCCGTATGCCTCTTCGGCAGTTAATGTAAATTCAAACTTATCTCCTGTGGCAAGTCCTGCAACTTGGCTCTCGAAAGAATCCAAAGTTGTTCCGAGTCCAGAGATAAACTGGAATGGACGCTCTGCAGTTGCCTGTTCTACCAAGTCTCTTTCTCCATCTTCTGTAGTGTACAAATCATACGCTACAGTGATATACTTGTTTCCTAATGTTTCCATTTTCAAATTTTAATAGCTGGTTAATAATACCTCCATAACAGAGTTTGCAAATATACTAATTATTTAGTTCGATTCTGGTATCTTGACGCGTAAATTTCAGATTATTAAGCACTTCCGTGGTTCTGAAACTTCTTTTATAATACCCTCCTAAAAGGTTTCTTCTGAAACTAATTGTAATAGAATAAGGTTTTGAGACCTCTTTTTCTTACGATTATGAATTAATAAACGTTTTTTTTATTCGATTTGTTTGGAGTTTATAAAAAAGCCGCTACCTTTGCAGCATGATTTAAGAAATAAGAAGAATATGATTACAAGTACATCTATTAACCTGTCTCTGCTGGATATTATTAGCGTCGTGGTGGTCCCATCAAGAGCGTGAGGAAGGTTATATATGTATGTCAGTATAGTATAGATATTAATTTGGAGCCTTTCTCACTGTGTGAGAGAGGCTCTTTAATTATAAAATGATTTGAATTATGAAAAAGCAGTTACGCAGTTCGTTTAGTACACAAGGACGCCGTATGGCAGGAGCTCGTGCATTGTGGGCGGCCAATGGTATGAAGAAAGAACAATTGGGTAAACCAATTATTGCTATAGTGAATTCATTTACCCAGTTTGTGCCGGGGCATGTGCATCTGCACGAAATAGGCCAAAAGGTGAAAGCTGAAATTGAGAAACTGGGCTGTTTTGCTGCCGAATTTAACACCATTGCCATTGATGATGGTATTGCTATGGGACATGACGGGATGCTTTATTCGCTTCCTTCACGAGATATAATTGCCGATAGTGTAGAGTATATGGTGAATGCGCACAAAGCCGATGCGATGGTTTGCATTAGCAACTGCGACAAAATAACTCCGGGTATGTTGATGGCAGCGATGAGGCTGAATATTCCCACCGTTTTTGTATCGGGCGGTCCGATGGAGGCCGGAGAGTTGAACGGTCAGCATCTTGATTTGATTGATGCGATGATTAAATCAGCCGATTCCAGCGTGAGCGATGAAGAAGTGGAGAAGATAGAACGTAGTGCTTGTCCTACTTGCGGAAGCTGTTCGGGCATGTTTACGGCTAACTCCATGAACTGTTTGAACGAAGCCATCGGATTGGCTTTGCCCGGTAACGGAACCATCGTGGCAACGCATGCCAACCGTGCTGCTTTATTTCAAGATGCAGCCCAATTGATTGTAGAAAATACCTATAAATATTACGGTGAAGGAGACGAAACCGTATTACCCCGCAGCATTGCTACACGTGCGGCCTTCCTCAACGCCATGACACTTGATATCGCCATGGGTGGATCAACCAATACCGTGTTGCACTTATTGGCAATTGCTCACGAAGCGGAAGTTGACTTTATGATGGATGACATCGACATGCTTTCGCGCAAAAGCCCTTGCTTGTGTAAGGTTGCTCCCAATACACAAAAATATCATATTCAGGATGTAAACAGGGCAGGTGGAATTATGGCCATTATGCACGAACTGGCTAACGCCGGATTGGTTGAAACCAACGTACATCGTGTTGACGGTATGACTCTTGCTCAAGCCATTGATAAATATAGTATTACCAGTCCCCACGTGTGCGATGAAGCTTTGAAAAAGTACAAGAGCGCACCTGCCGGCAAGTTTAACTTGGTCATGGGATCGCAGGAATGCTATTACAAAGAGTTGGATGCCGACCGTGCTTCGGGCTGTATCCGTGACATGGAACACGCTTATTCTAAAGACGGCGGACTAGCTGTTTTGAAAGGAAACATTGCGCAAGACGGTTGTGTTGTTAAAACAGCCGGTGTGGATGAAAGCATCTGGAAGTTTACCGGTCCTGCTAAAGTGTTCGATTCTCAAGACGCTGCTTGCGAAGGCATCCTGAAAGGCAAAGTCGTCAGTGGCGATGTCGTCGTCATTACCCACGAAGGCCCTAAAGGCGGTCCCGGAATGCAAGAAATGCTCTACCCTACATCCTACATCAAATCACGTCACTTAGGTAAAGAGTGTGCCTTGATAACCGATGGCCGATTCAGCGGAGGTACTTCGGGGTTAAGCATTGGACACGTTTCACCCGAGGCTGCTGCCGGAGGTAATATCGGAAAAATTAAAGACGGTGACATCATAGAAATAAACATACCCGAGAGAACAATCAACGTGAAACTGACCGACGAAGAACTGGCTGCACGGCCTATGACACCCGTCACCCGTCAGCGCAACGTCTCAAAGAGCCTGAGAGCATACGCCAGCATGGTGAGCTCGGCCGATAAGGGAGCCGTTCGGTTGATTGATTAAAACTAGTAAAAACAAAAAAGAAATAGATAAAACAATGGAAAAACAACTCATCACCGGATCGGAAGCTTTAGTTCGCTCATTGATCCATGAGGGAGTACATACCCTCTTCGGCTACCCCGGAGGAGCGATTATGCCGGTTTACGATTGTTTGTACGATTATAAAGAGAAGTTGCAGCATGTTCTTGTTCGCCACGAGCAAGGAGCCGCACATGCTGCTCAAGGATATGCCAGAGTATCGGGCGAAGTTGGTGTTTGCGTTGTGACTAGCGGTCCGGGTGCCACCAATGCCATTACCGGAATAGGTGATGCCATGCTCGACAGTACGCCGATAGTGGTGATTGCCGGACAAGTAGTCAGCTCATTGCTCGGCTCGGATGCTTTTCAGGAAATAGACTTAGTTAGCTTAACGCAGCCCATTACCAAATGGAGCTATCAGATACGTAGAGCTGAAGATATACCGTGGGCGGTAGCGCGTGCCTTTTACGTAGCACGCAGCGGTAGGCCCGGTCCGGTAGTGCTCGACTTTGCCAAGAATGCACAAATAGAAAAGGTTGCTTACGAGCCGTGTACTATTGACTACATCCGTAGTTATGTTCCGGTTCCCGAAATGGACCCGAAAGCCATTGCCGAAGCAGCTGCTATCATCAATTCAGCTAAAAAGCCATGGGCGTTGGTCGGCCAGGGCGTTGAACTAGGTGAAGCACAAAACGAGCTGATGGAGTTCCTTGAAAAGGCTGATATTCCCGCCGGATGCACATTGCTCGGCCTCTCAGCTTTACCGTCGGCCCATCCGCTAAACAAAGGCATGTTGGGTATGCATGGTAACTTGGGTCCCAACTTAAAGACCAATGAATGTGATGTACTGATTGCTATCGGCATGCGTTTTGATGACCGGGTAACCGGTAACCTCAAAACATACGCCAAACAAGCCAAGATTATTCATTTCGATATTGACCCCGCGGAGGTCGACAAGAACGTGAAGACTACCGTAGCCGTATTGGGCGATTGCAAGGAAACACTGGCAGCGGTAACCGAACTTCTTGAGAAGAACAACCACCGTGAATGGAGAGATAGCTTCTTGCCTTGCGAAGAAAAAGAATACGAGGCAGTTGTGGAAAAGGAAATTCACCCTAAAGAAGGACAAATTACCATGGGTGAGGTTATTCATGCCGTTTCGGAGGCGACCAACCACCAGGCAGTGCTTGTTACTGACGTGGGGCAGAATCAGATGTTTGCTGCTCGTTACTTTAAATTCTCTCAGAAACGCAGCATGGTTACATCGGGCGGACTCGGAACGATGGGCTTCGGCTTACCGGCTGCTATTGGCGCTGCTTTCGGAGCACCGAACAGAACTGTTTGTTTCTTTTGTGGTGACGGCGGGTTGCAGATGACCATTCAGGAACTGGGAACCATCATGGAAACCGGTACCAACGTGAAGATCATCTTGCTGAACAACAGTTTCTTGGGCATGGTTCGCCAGTGGCAAGAGCTTTTCTTTAAGGAAAGATACTCTAACACCCCTATGATAAATCCTGATTTTGTGAAAATAGCTTCGGCTTACGGCATCAAAGGACGTAAGGTGCAGCAGCGCGAAGAACTGGCCGGTGCTATTGAAGAAATGCTTGCTACCGACGGCTCTTATCTGCTTGAAGTAGAAGTAGAGCAGGTAGGCATGGTTTATCCCATGGTACCAGCAGGAGATACGGTAACCAATGTGATGTTAGGCTAATCATTAAAACATTATGGATAAAACATTATACACCCTCAACGTTTATTCGGAGAACATAGCTGGTATTCTTAATCAGATTACTACTATATTTACCCGCAGACAGTTGAACATAGAGAGCCTCAATGTGTCGGCTTCTTCCATCAAGGGTATTCATAAATATACCATCACTACTTGTACGGATGAAGATACGATTCAGAAAGTAACCAAACAGATTGAAAAACGAATTGATGTGGTTCAGGCTCATTACTTTACGGATGATGAAATCTTCTTTCGCGAGATAGCACTTTATAAGATCCCTACGCAAGAGTTGCTTGACAGTAACCGTGTGGAGTACATCGTGAGCCGTCACAATGCCCGTATCATTGAAATTAATCCTACTTACATGGTGATTCAGAAATCGGGAACAACGGAGGAAACGCAGGAATTGTACGATGACCTGAAGGAAATAGGCATACTGCAATTTGTTCGTTCGGGCCGCATCGCCATTACGAAGAGTTGCGTGGAAAAGCTGAGTGAGTATCTGACCGAAAGAGAACAGAAGCATATCCGCAGTAAAAAGAATTGTGAAGAATGAGTGAACCGGAGAATAAAATAGGAACCTATCGTTTTGTTGCCGAACCGTTTCATGTTGACTTCAACGGAAGGCTTACCATGGGCGTGCTGGGCAATCATTTACTGAACTGTGCCGGCTTCCATGCTACCGACCGTGGCTTTGGAATTGCCACGCTCAATGAAGACAATTACACGTGGGTTCTTTCACGTTTGGCCGTTGAACTCGACGAAATGCCTTATCAATACGAAGAGTTCAGCATACAAACCTGGGTTGAGAATGTGTATCGCCTTTTTACAGACCGTAACTTTGCCATCATTAACAAAGACGGCAAGAAGATTGGCTATGCCCGTTCTATCTGGGCTATGATTAACCTCTCAACCCGCAAGCCTGCCGACTTGCTTACTTTGCACGGTGGCGGCATTGTTGATTATGTGTGCAAGGAACCTTGCCCTATTGAGAAGCCTTCGCGCATTAAAGTCGATGCCGATGTGCCGCCTGCCGGTACGCTGGAGGCACGTTACAGTGACATTGACATCAACGGACACGTTAATAGTATTCGTTACATAGAGCACATACTCGACTTGTTTCCTATTGAAATGTATCAAACGAAGCGTATCCGCCGCTTTGAAATGGCTTATGTAGCCGAGAGCTACTACGGAGATAAGCTGGCATTTGCCATGCAGCAGGCCGGGCCCGATGAATATCATGTGGAGGTGAAGAAGAACGATGACGAGGTGGTTTGTCGTTCGAAAGTGATATTCGTATAACAGTAATAAAGAGAATTATATAATTAATAACCGCCTTTCGCCACGTAAAACAGAATGCGTAAGAGAGGCATAAAAAACTAAAAACAAAATGGCACAGATGAATTTTGGTGGCGTTACTGAAAATGTAGTAACCCGTGAAGAATTTCCTTTGGAGAAAGCACGTGAAGTATTGAAAGACGAAGTGATTGCCGTAATTGGTTATGGTGTACAGGGCCCCGGTCAGTCATTGAACCTGCGCGATAATGGCTTCAACGTAATTGTTGGCCAACGTAAAGGTGGAAAGACTTGGGAAAAAGCAATTGCCGACGGATGGGTACCTGGCGAAACTCTTTTCGATATTGAGGAAGCTTGTCAACGCGGAACAATTATTCAGTACCTGCTTTCAGATGCAGCACAGATTGAAGTATGGCCTACAGTGAAGAAAAACCTGACTGCCGGTAAGGCTCTTTATTTCTCACACGGTTTTGGTATCACTTACAAAGAACGTACAGGCATTGTTCCTCCGGCAGATGTCGATGTTATTTTGGTGGCTCCTAAAGGTTCGGGTACGTCACTTCGTACCATGTTCCTCGAAGGTCGCGGTTTGAACTCTTCATACGCTATTTTCCAAGATGCAACAGGTCGTGCATTTGAGCGCGTGGTTGCTTTGGGTATCGGCGTAGGTTCGGGTTATCTTTTTGAAACAACTTTCTTACGCGAAGTTTACTCTGACCTTACCGGTGAGCGTGGTACTTTGATGGGTGCTATTCAGGGAATCTTATTGGCTCAGTACGAAACTTTGCGTGAAAACGGTCACACTCCTTCAGAAGCTTTCAATGAAACAGTGGAAGAGTTGACTCAGTCATTGATGCCTTTGTTTGCAAAGAACGGTATGGACTGGATGTATGCTAACTGCTCAACTACTGCTCAACGCGGTGCGCTCGACTGGATGGGTCCGTTCCACGATGCAACAAAGCCTGTATTCGAGAAATTGTATCACGAAGTAAAAGTAGGTAATGAGGCTCAACGTTCTATTGACTCGAACTCACAACCCGACTATCGTGAGAAACTGAATGAAGAACTTCGTCAGCTTCGCGAAAGTGAAATGTGGCAAGCCGGTGCAGTGGTTCGTAAACTTCGCCCTGAAAACAACTAACATAAATCAATCCATTCGTTGATGGATAGAAACCGCTCCCGGCTTGGGGGCGGTTTTTTTGTTGGTAATGGAAGCCAATGCTTGTTTTGAAGGTCCATTTTATTCATGCTATTCCGACTTGACATACAAAATAATTGCTTTAATACTTGACTTTGATCGTATAATGTATTATCTTTGTCATCATAATCCTATAGTATATTCAAATTAATATAGGCGCAAAGGCAGGAGCTCAAACTCCTGCCTTTTTTCGTTTTGCACGGTTCCATTTTTCACTGAGACGGTTGCTTATGCCGTTTTGCACGGTAGCAAATGGTCCGCGACAAACCGTCTCTTGGCCGTAAGACGGTTGCTCATGACCCAAAAGACGGTTTGTCTTTTCAAATTGCTCGTTATCTTTTTCAAATCGGCCGTTATGTTTTTCAAAAAGTTGGTTATGTTTTGCCCAACTCTTCCCAATGGTCGGTGCGAACCCAACCATTAGTTAATAATACATAAACTTGCTCTTGACAAGATTAGCACGGAAAGCGGTGTTGGAGTAAAGGTATTTTAATGAAAACGCCCCATCAAAGCAACTTAATGTACTCAAATAACTCCCGGTAGAACTTATGTTTGGTCAGGGTAGAGGCATCGCCTAAAATAACCAACTTCATCCGTGCGCGGGTAATGGCCACGTTCATGCGGCGGAGATCACTCAGAAAACCAATTTGCCCATCGTCATTGGCGCGTACCAAGCTGATGAATATGACATCGCGTTCTTGTCCCTGAAAACCGTCAACGGTGTGAACGGTGATGGCCGCTTTGAACGGCCGCAGGAAACGACTGCGTTTTATTTCATTTCGCAAGTACTGCACCTGTGCTTTGTATGGCGATATGATGCCGAAGTCAATACGCTCGTCGAGCATGCGCTTGGCCCCGATGCGTTTGATGTAGTTCTCCAGTTCGGTGAGCAAAAGGTTAGCCTCGGATTTGTTAATTCGTCCGTAACTGTCGCCCACAAACTCCTCTTGAAAGTCCTGTCCCGACGTGTCCAGCCATACCAGCGGAGTATCATAATCCAGAATACTTCGGTTGTGCACCTGAGGAGCGGCATAAACTTCGCCGCTGTAAAACCAATGCGAAGGAAAGTGCATAATGGCTTGATGCATGCGATACTGCACTTTGAGCAGAGAAACACTTTGAGGTTTACCGGTCACGATCTTTTCCATCAACGTGTTCGACAGTCCGCCGCGAGCCGCATCTATGCATTTGATGGTGGGTGGCAGCTGACAATGGTCGCCCGCCAACACTACCCGTTCGGCCTTTCGGATGGCAATCCAGCAAGCGGCTTCTAATGCCTGGGCCGCTTCGTCAATAAACAACGTGCTGAATTTGCGTCCGCTCAGCACGCGATGATTGGAGCTGACCAGCGTTGAGGCTACGACACGTGCTTGCGAAAACAAATCTTCGTTGATCTGTATCTCAATTTGTGTGGCCCGATCCTTCAGTTCGCTTATGCGTTCATGCCTTTTGCGGCTCGTTTCACGAATAGCCTTGCGGATGCTCCACAATTCACTGTACAACGGATGACTTTCAAAGCGACGCTCGTAGGTAAAAGACAGCATCTTGTCGTTCACCCTGCTGGGATTCCCAATGCGCAACACAGCCACACCGCGGTCAACCAGCTTCTCGGCAATCCAGTCAACAGCCGCGTTGCTTTGCGCACAAACCAGCACCTGATTCTCCCGATGCAATGTTTCGTATATGGCCTCCACGAGCGTGGTTGTTTTACCAGTGCCCGGAGGCCCGTGCACCACCGCCACATCTTTGGCTCGTAACACCTTGTTGACAGCTTCTTCTTGTGTACTGTTGAGCCAGGGAAAGCGTTGAGGGAAAATTTGTCGCTCGGCAGGCAGCTGATTGTCGAGCATGATGTCTCGCAAAGCAGCCAGCCTGTTGCCCTTTGCCCTGATCACATCGGCCAATGCCTCGAACATGGTTCGGTAACTGGTCTCATCAAAATAAAGCTGAACACCCAGTTGATGTGCTCCTTCCAGCTCAATGCGTGCCGAAGCTCCGGGCAGGATCACTACCATTCGTTCGTCATCGGCATAGCTTACCTGGGCGGTAAATGGCAAATATTTTATCTGATTACCGGCATCTTGCGTGAAGAAACAAACCGGCTTACCGTATTCAAAAGCATGTTCAATGTCTTTATCCTCTTTGCGCTCTATTTCTATAACGAACTGATTCAGAGAGTTGTAATAACTTCTTCCCGTAGAAATAGGATACCAGCATTGTCCGCGTTTTATCTTTCTTCCAATGCCCATGGTCTGGGTCAAACGTTGGAATTCTTCTTTTTCGTATTCATATTCCATGCGTAACAACAGTTGTTGTTGCTGCAAAGAGGTTTGTGCGCACAAAGTGCTTGTATTTATCTTGTTCACCTGTATTTTTATTCGAATTCGTTGCAAAGGTACGTCTTTTGTTGAAAGATAATCGCAAAAAACCACCTATTTCTTAAACATTACTGCTTTTTGGCTCGTTATAATGTAGATTTATAAATATAAGAGACAATGGTATACGACGAGGAAATGTTAGAGAGCTTTTATGGCTCTTATCTGGAGAAAATAAAACGGGCAAAGATGGCTTTGGGGCGCCCGCTCACACTAGCTGAAAAAATTCTGTATGCTCACATTTACGATGAAAACAAGCTGAAATCATTTCAAAGGGGAGAGGACTACGTCGACTTTCGTCCCGATCGTGTGGCGATGCAGGATGCTACTGCTCAGATGGCGTTGCTGCAATTTATGAATGCGGGGAAAGAAACCGTGGCGGTGCCGTCTACCGTTCATTGTGATCACCTTATTCAAGCCTATAAAGGGGCAAAGGAAGATATTGCCACGGCTACGGAAACCAACCGTGAGGTGTATGATTTCTTACGTGATGTTTCTTCCCGATTCGGTATCGGGTTCTGGAAACCCGGTGCGGGAATTATTCATCAGGTGGTGCTGGAGAACTATGCTTTTCCGGGCGGCATGATGGTAGGAACAGACTCGCACACGCCCAATGCCGGCGGACTGGGCATGGTTGCCATCGGTGTGGGTGGTGCCGATGCGGTTGATGTGATGACCGGCATGGAGTGGGAACTCAAAATGCCGAAGCTCATTGGCGTGAAGCTTACCGGCACACTCAACGGTTGGGCTTCGCCGAAAGATGTTATTTTGAAGTTGGCTGGTATTTTAACTGTAAAGGGGGGTACCAATGCTATTATAGAATATTTTGGTCCCGGCGCGGAAAGTTTGTCGGCAACGGGCAAGGGCACCATTTGTAACATGGGGGCCGAAGTAGGAGCTACTACTTCTTTGTTTCCTTATGATGAACGCATGGCTGTTTACCTCAAAGCAACAGGCCGAACCTGTGTAGCCGAAATGGCAAGCAGCGTGGCGCATGAACTGTGTGCCGATGCTGAAGTTATGGCTGCCCCAGAACAGTATTACGACCGGGTGATTGAGATCGATCTTTCAACTCTCGAACCTTACATTAACGGTCCGTTTACACCCGATGCGGCTACGCCTATCTCTGAATTTGCCGCTAAAGTAAAGGCCAATGACTATCCGCGGAAGATGGAAGTGGGACTGATTGGTTCGTGTACCAACTCTTCGTATCAGGATATAAGTCGTGCCGCCTCGATAGCGAAAGAGGCTGTGGCGTTGAACTTAAAAGTGGCTTCACCGCTGATAGTGAACCCCGGCTCTGAACAAATACGGGCTACTGTGGAGCGCGATGGTATGATTGATACATTCAAACAGGTAGGGGCGGTTATTATGGCCAATGCCTGCGGTCCGTGTATCGGACAGTGGAAGCGTCATACCGATGACCCTACACGTAAAAATTCCATTGTTACTTCATTCAACCGTAACTTTGCCAAACGTGCCGACGGTAATCCCAATACGTTTGCTTTTGTCGCTTCTCCGGAACTGACTATGGCGCTGACCATTGCAGGCGACTTGGGCTTTAATCCGCTTACTGATACGTTAGTGAATGAAAAAGGCGAAGCAGTGAAACTGACCGAGCCCAAAGGTGATGAACTTCCGTTGCATGGTTTTGCTCCCGGCGAAAGCGGTTACCTGGCTCCCAAGGGAGGTCATGTGCAGGTGGCTATCAGTCCCGAGTCACAGCGCTTGCAGCGATTGGAACCTTTCTCTGCCTGGAACGGTGAAGATGCGCTTTCAATGAAATTACTTATCAAGACTGCGGGTAAGTGTACTACTGATCATATTTCCATGGCTGGTCCGTGGTTGCGTTTCAGAGGGCATCTCGAAAACATTTCCGATAACATGCTGATGGGAGCGGTCAATGCCTTCAACGGTGAAACGAACAAGGTATTCAATCAGCTCACACAGACTTATGAAACCGTTTCGGGCACGGCCAAACAATACAAGCAGGCGGGTATCTCGTCCATCGTAGTAGCCGAGGAAAATTACGGCGAAGGATCTAGTCGGGAACATGCGGCTATGGAACCTCGATTCTTGAATGTGAAAGTGATTTTGGCAAAGAGCTTTGCGCGCATTCATGAAACGAACCTCAAGAAACAAGGCATGTTGGCACTCACTTTCGTGAATAAAGATGATTACGATCGCATTCGTGAGGCGGATGTTATCACGTTATCGGGATTGACAGCGTTTGCTCCCGGCAAAAACTTCACCATCACACTTCTGCATGCAGATGGTACGGTGGAGAGTTTTGAAGTGCAACATACATACAATGAACAGCAGATTGCCTGGTTTAAGGCAGGATCTGCTTTAAATACAAAATAAAATGAGCAAGATTGTTAAGCAAAAAGATGGTAAATTACTGGTTCCCGATACCCCGACCGTACCTTATATTACGGGTGATGGAGTAGGAGCCGAGATAACTCCGGCGATGCAGTTGATAGTTAATGCGGCTGTTGAAAAGGTGTACGGAGGTAAACGTAAGATTGACTGGGTGGAGGTGTTGGCCGGCGAAAAGGCTTTTAACCAAACCGGTTCATGGCTGCCCGACGAAACGATGCTGGCTTTTGAAGAATACTTGGTAGGTATTAAAGGCCCACTCACTACTCCTGTAGGAGGTGGAATCCGCTCTTTGAATGTGGCTTTGCGACAAACGTTGGATTTATATGTGTGTCTTCGTCCGGTTCGCTGGTTCCGAGGTGTCGTTTCTCCGGTGAAAGAGCCCGAGAAGGTCAACATGCACATCTTTCGCGAGAACACGGAAGATATATATGCCGGCATAGAGTGGGAGGCAGGTTCGCCTGAAGCAAATAAATTCTACGAGTTTCTTCATAAGGAGATGGGCGTAACAAAAGTACGCTTCCCGGAAACTTCTTCTTTCGGTGTGAAGCCCGTCTCGCGTGAAGGCACCGAGCGTTTGGTACGTGCGGCGTGTAAGTATGCCATTGAGCACCATTTACCTTCGGTAACGTTGGTGCACAAAGGTAATATCATGAAGTACACGGAAGGCGGCTTCAAGAAATGGGGTTACGAGCTGGCGGAAAAAGAATTTGGTGAATACATCAGCACAGGCCAGTTGGTTATGAAAGATTGCATAGCCGATGCTTTTCTGCAAAACACCTTGTTAGTTCCCGAAGAATATTCCGTTATTGCTACTTTGAATCTCAACGGCGATTACGTATCAGATCAGTTGGCCGCTATGGTAGGTGGTATTGGCATTGCACCGGGGGCAAACATTAATTATGACTCAGGTCATGCTATTTTTGAAGCGACACACGGCACGGCTCCCAATATTGCCGGAAAAGATGTGGTCAATCCTTGCTCGCTGATTTTATCGGCAGTCATGATGTTGGAGTACTTCGGCTGGCAAGAAGCAGCAGATGTTATCGAAAAGGCTTTGGAAGAAAGCTTTGCCGATGGCAGGGCTACCAATGATCTGGCTCGTTTCATGCCCGGAGGAAAGGCGTTGCCTACCTCGGTTTTTGCGAAAGAAATAACGGAAAAAATACAAAAGAAATAATAACCCTAAAACAATGAACCATATGAAAAAGGAGTATATTATATACAAACTTTCTGAAGAGATGAAGAGTTGCACCAAAATTGATAATGAACTCTTCCAAAAATACGATGTGAAGCGTGGCTTGCGCAACGAAGACGGCACCGGAGTGCTGGTGGGTCTTACAAAGATTGGCAACGTAGTGGGCTATGAGCGAATTCCCGGTGGGGGCTTGCAGCCTATTCCCGGTAAATTGTTTTATAGGGGCTATGATGTAGAGGACCTTGTTCACTCTACCATCAAGGAAAAACGTTTTGGATTCGAAGAGGTGGCTTTCTTATTACTGTCGGGACGTTTGCCCGATAAAGAGGAGTTGGCCGGTTTTCTGGAGCTGTTGAATGATAATATGCCGCTTGAACAGAAAACTAAAATGAATATTCTGGAACTGGAGGGTTCTGATATTATGAATATTCTGGCAAGAAGTGTACTTGAACTTTACACCTTTGACCCAAAGCCCGATGATAACTCTCGTGATAATCTGATGAGGCAGAGCATTGAATTGATTTCAAAATTCCCTACCATCATAGCTTATGCCTATAATATGTTGAGGCATGCTACTTTTGGACGGTCTCTGCACATTCGTCACCCGCAGGAGAATCTTTCCATTGCCGAGAACTTCTTGTTCATGTTGAAGAAGGATTATACGGAACTGGAAGCTCGCACGCTCGATTTATTACTTGTGTTGCAGGCAGAACACGGTGGCGGTAACAACTCTACGTTTACTGTTCGCGTTACTTCGTCAACGGGTACAGATACTTATTCTGCTATCGCAGCGGGTATCGGCTCATTGAAAGGACCGCTCCACGGTGGTGCTAATTTACAGGTTATTGATATGGTTCATCACCTGAAAGAAAAGATCAAAGACTGGACCAATGTTGATGAGATTGATACGTATTTTACTCGTATGCTCAACAAGGAGGCTTACGATAAAACCGGATTGATTTATGGTATTGGTCATGCGGTGTACACCATCTCTGACCCTCGCGCCTTGCTGTTGAAGGAATTGGCTCGCGACTTGGCCAAAGAAAAAGGTCGTGACAAGGAGTTTGCTTTCCTTGAATTGCTCGAAGATCGTGCCATTACGATGTTTGCTAAAGTAAAGAATAACGGTAAAACTGTGTCCAGTAACGTGGACTTCTATTCGGGATTTGTATATGAGATGATAGGTTTGCCCCAGGAAATATATACTCCCCTGTTTGCCATGGCTCGTATCGTTGGATGGTGTGCTCACAGAAACGAAGAACTAAACTTCGACGGTAAGCGCATTATTCGTCCGGCGTACAAGAATGTACTTGATGTAGCCGAATATGTTCCGCTAAAGAAGCGATAGGCATATACTAAAAAAGGCAACCGGTTAGGTTGCCTTTTTTAGTATATATCCCTGATCAATTTAGATGGAAAGTTCTCTAAGAACATTCACTAACTCTTTCTTAATCGGCTTATCATTCTTGATTGCTTTGGTAAAGGGAACGTAAACAATTTCATCGTTCTCAATTCCAATCATCACGTTTCGCTGGTCTTCCATTAATGCGTCAATAGCAGCAGCACCTAAACGACTGGCCAAAATGCGGTCGTGAGCCGTAGGGCTTCCACCTCTTTGTAAGTGACCCAGAATGGTTACTCTTACATCGTATTCGGGATACTCATTCTTTACGCGTTCGGCATAATGCATGGCGCCTCCGGTTAGTTCACTCTCGGCTACAATAACGATACTACTGTTTTTTGACTTGCGGAAACCGTTCTTGATGAATTCTTCCAGTTGGTCAACTTCCGTACTGAACTCAGGTATGATGGCTGCCTCGGCACCCGAAGCAATGGCTCCGTTTAATGCAAGGAAACCGGCATCTCTTCCCATCACTTCAACGAAGAACAAACGTTCGTGTGAAGTTGCAGTGTCACGTATCTTATCAACAGCATCCAAGATGGTATTCAACGCAGTATCGTAACCAATGGTGGTATCGGTTCCGTAAAGGTCATTGTCAATGGTTCCGGGCAATCCGATGCATGGAACATTGTGCTCTTGCGCGAAGATTCTGGCTCCTGTAAGTGAACCGTCTCCTCCAATGATGACAAGCGCGTCAATACCTTCTCGCTGCATCGTTTCGTATGCGGTTTGTCGGCCTTCGGGCGTAGTAAACTCTTTGCAACGGGCGGTTTTCAAGATCGTTCCTCCCAATTGAATGATATTACTTACATTCTGACTTTTGAATTCAGCAATTTCACCGGTGATGAGTCCCTTATAGCCTCTGTAAATACCCTTGACTTGAAGTCCGTTGTAAATAGCAGCTCGTGTTACTGCGCGGATAGCCGCGTTCATGCCCGGAGCATCTCCTCCGGATGTTAAAATACCTATGCATTTAATCGTTCCCATAACAACCTTTTTAAGATATAAATGTGTTGCAAAGATAGCAAAAAGCCAGATTATTTAGGGCGCTTTGCACTCAAAGTAAACTATCTACTAATAAATAACGTTAATTTTCAAGTTCTTTGACCTTTTCTTTGATAAACATGCTAATATCTTCCATTAGCCATTTTGGCGTAGATGTGGCACCGCAAATTCCAATGGACCGGATGTCTTTCGTTAGAACCGAAAGATCAATTTCATCAGCACTTTCAATAAAATAAGTGTTCTCATTCATCTTTTTGCATTCGTTGAATAACACTTTGCCGTTGGAGCTTTTCTTACCGCTAACAAAGAAAACAAGATCGTGCGAGGCCGCAAATGTTCTGATATTGGGCATTCTGTTGGCTACCTGCCTGCAGATAGTGTCGTAATACTCAAAAGTAACTTTGGGGGATATGTGCTCTTGTATGTATTCCACAATTCGTTTAAAGCCATCCAGTGATTTCGTGGTTTGCGAGTACAGACGAATACTTTTATTGAAATTCAACTCTTTGACTTCGTCAAAATGCTCTATAACAATGGCTTCTCCGGCTGTTTGTCCGACCAATCCCAACACTTCGGCATGTCCGTTTTTACCGTAAATAACAATTTGTATGTCTTCATTTGGCGCAGGAGTAGTTACTTCTTGTTTACCGTCATGCTCTTGCTTGATTCTCTTTTGGAGCCTCAAAACTACCGGACAGGTGGCGTCAATGATTTCGATGTTATTTTTTCTGGCTATTTCGTAGGTTTCAGGTGGTTCTCCGTGAGCTCTTAGCAGTACTTTTACGTTTTTAAGTTGGCTGAATTCTTCGTGATTAATGGTAATTAATCCTTTCGTGTTCAGTCGGTTCACTTCGCGTCCGTTGTGAACAATATCTCCCAAACAATACAGCGTTTCTCCTGTTGAAAGCTCCTCTTCTGCTTTTTTGATAGCATTGACCACTCCGAAGCAGAAGCCGGATCCTGAGTCTATTTCTACTTTAATCATAATACCTGTGCTTTGTGGCAGCTAATCTGTTTATGGATTAACCACCCGGTTAAACTGATTGATAAGCCAGGCTTTTTGTTCTTCTATGGTTAGGGTGCTGTTGTCTAATAAAATGGCATCACTGGCTTGGCGTAGCGGGCTTACTTCTCTGTTTTGATCCAAGTAATCGCGCTGCTTCACGTTATGCAATATCTCATCATAACTGGCTTCTTGGCCTTTAGATTTGAGCTCATCAAATCTGCGTTGCGCACGTACTTCAGCCGATGCCGTAACAAATATTTTAAGTTCTGCATCGGGGAAAACAGTGGTCCCAATGTCGCGGCCATCCATGACAATACCTTTTTCTTTACCCATTTTTTGTTGCTGTTCAACCATGGCCGAACGAACAAAATCAAGAGCGCTAACCTGACTTACCATGGAAGAAACAAGCATTGTGCGAATTTTGTTTTCTACGTTCTCAGCGTTCAGGTATGTATCGGGCTGTCCGGTTTCTGCATTAATCTTAAACGATATGTTTATTCTTTTTAGGTCTTCTTTGAGTATTTCTGTACGTATCTCGCCGTCTTCTATCAGCCCGTTTTCTATGCAATATAGCGTTACGGCACGATACATGGCACCACTATCGATGTAGATATATCCGATTTCTTTGGCAAGGCTTTTGGCCATTGTACTTTTACCGCAGGAAGAGAAGCCGTCTATGGCAATTGTAATCTTTTTCATTGTTTTTTAATATGATATAACAGATCGGTTTTCGGCGTCAAATATACTTCATTTTATAGATATCAACGCCATGTTTGCATTGAGAACTTCTGATTACCTTAAAAAAACGAAAAATAAGGGGCAAGCAGTAAAAAAAGGAATTTAAGGTGTTATCGTATCATTGAAAATGTACTATATTTGCCACAAAGAAGACACACGTTTATTAATAATTATATTATGGAAGTTAAAAAATCGCCTAAAGCGGACCTGGAGAATAAGAAGTCTACCTGGTTGCTCGTCGGTTACGTGGTAGTTTTAGCCTTTATGTTCGTAGCGTTCGAATGGACCAAACGTGACATAAAGATTGATACCAGCCAGGCTTTGACCGATGTCGTTTTTGAAGAGGAAATTATTCCTATCACTCAACAAGAAGAGAAAGTAGCGCCTCCACCACCCGATGCGCCTGCTGTAGCTGAAGTGCTTAATATTGTTGATGATAAGACAGACCTTCAGGAAACTACACTTGCATCTACTGAAGAGACTGGTGCTAAAGTTGAAGTGAAGTATGTACCTGTTAAGGTGGTGGAAGAAGAACCTGAAGAACAAACCATTTTCCAAGTAGTGGAAGTGATGCCGGATTTCCCGGGCGGACAGGCTGCATTGATGCAGTTCCTTGCTAAAAACATCAAGTATCCTACTATTGCTCAGGAAAACGGAACTCAAGGACGTGTAATCGTTCAGTTCGTTGTGAACAAAGACGGTTCTGTTGTTGACCCGGTGGTTGTTCGTAGTGTTGACCCTTACTTGGATAAGGAAGCTTTGCGTGTGATTGGTACCATGCCTAAATGGAAACCCGGTATGCAAAGAGGAAAGGCAGTACGTGTTAAGTACACGGTGCCTGTAATGTTTAGACTACAATAATTTTTATATTGTTAAAGTGTAAGGGCTGCCAAAAGCAGCCCTTTTACATAAATAACCGTTTTATTAACCTTTCCCGAAAATGATGTATTCGCAATCTCAACTACTTGATTTATTTAATGAGTATTTGTCGGCCTACTCTTTCGACAGATCGCCGAGAAGTTTATATGATCCAGTAAAATATGTACTTTCTTTGGGTGGAAAACGCATCAGGCCCGTTTTGATGATGATGGCACATAATATATATAAGGAGGAGGTTGCAAACATATTGCCCGTGGCGATGGGCATTGAAATGTATCACAATTATACGTTGCTGCACGATGATTTGATGGATAGAGCAGATAAACGACGTGGAAAAGACACTGTGCATCGGGTATGGAATGATAATGCTGCTATTCTTTCGGGCGATGCCATGTTGGTATTGTCTTATCAACTGGTAGGAAGCTGTGACTCTTCTCAATTGCAAGAGGTTATTGCACTTTTCAGTCGCACGGCACTGGAGATTTGTGAAGGCCAACAGTTTGATATGGAGTTTGAAAACCGTAATGATGTCTCTGAAAGGGAATATCTTGATATGATACGGTTGAAAACGGCTGTTTTACTGGCTTGTAGCTTAAAACTGGGGGCTATTCTCGCAGGAGCTTCTATTAAAGATGCTGATTTATTATATGAAGTAGGTATCAATATTGGTTTGGCTTTTCAGCTGAAAGATGACTTGCTTGATGTATATGGTGATCCTAAAGTTTTTGGCAAAAATATAGGCGGAGATATTTTGTGCAACAAAAAGACGTTCTTACTCATCAATTCTTTGGTAAAGAGTAATAATGAGCAAAAAGTAATCTTGCAAAAGTGGTTGAGTGCTACAGAATATGTTCCTCAAGAGAAGATTGCTGCAGTCAAGTCTGTTTATGACGAGCTGGGGATCAGAATGTATTGTGAGCAGCAAATAGAAATGTATTGCGAACGGGCCGAAAATTGTTTGACGCAATTGAATGTGCCCGACGAACGCAAATTGCAATTAAAAGATATTATTTATAATTTAAGAGAAAGAGAAGTGTGACCTAAATTTATAGTTTCATGCCCTACAGACGTTTACCAAATACCGATCAAGCCAGAATTAGAGCCATGGAAAAGCTTCTGGAAAAAGTTGGAATGATCTCTGTTTCCGAAATGGCGGTGTCTTTGAATACCATATCAAAGATCAGAGGCTTGCTAAACCGTTTCAGACGATTGAGTGAGTACTATAAAGATTGTTTTGATAATCAGTCTAAAGCTAGTAGAAAGCATCAGGAAAATACGAAATTGGCACGCTTGTACATTTCTCATTTTATTCAGGTACTTAATTTGGCTGCATTGCGTATGGAAATTAAACCTGCGCAAAAAAACTATTATGGATTACAGCCCAATGTACATAATGTCCCAGACTTGATCAGCGAAACTGCGTTAATGGAGTGGGGAGAGAAAATTATCGTAGGTGAAATGAAACGTACATCCGAAGGTGGGATACCTATTTATAATCCCACAATAGCCAAAGTGAAGGTCCGTTATGATATCTTTGTTGAAAGCAACGAGAGGCAAAAGAATTTGCAGCGGCTGACGGCAGAAAGTCTGGAAGATGTGACTTTGATGAGGCCGCAGGTTGATGAGTTGATTTTGGACGCGTGGAATCAAATTGAAGATTATTATAAAGACGTACCCGATGTCGATAAGAGATTAGATTTATGCCGTGAATACGGTATTGTATATTATTATAGAGCCGGAGAAAAGAAAGATTAATGACTGTTATCGATTCACATTCACATCTGTTTTTGGAGGAATTCTCCTCAGACCTGCCTCAAGTGATTGAAAGAGCCCGTATGGCAGGTGTTTCACATATATTTATGCCCAATATTGACAGTAGTACGGTAACTCCTTTATTAGAGGTCTGTAACCAATACAAAGGTTATTGCTTCCCTATGATTGGATTACATCCTACTAGTGTGAATGGTATGTACAAACATGAACTACAAGAGATCAGCCGGCAGCTGAAGGAAAATGAAACGTATGTTGCTGTGGGTGAAGTGGGCATGGATTTGTATTGGGATCAAACTTTTCTTGATGAGCAGATTGAGGCTTTCAAATTTCAGATAGAATTGGCTTTGCAATATAACTTGCCGATTGTTATTCACTGTAGAGATGCTTTTAGCTATATATATAAGGTGCTGAAAGAGTACGAAGGCAGTTCGCTGAAAGGCATATTTCATAGTTTTATGGGCACACCTGAAGAATTGAATCAAGCTATGGAATTTGGCGGATTTATGTTTGGGATTAATGGAACCGTAACGTTCAAGAAATCTGTTTTGCCTCAGATACTACCTCTTATTCCGCTCGATAGGCTTGTCTTGGAAACAGATTCTCCCTATCTGGCCCCTGTACCACACAGGGGTAAACGCAATGAAAGTGCTTTTATAAAGGATACTTTGACGAAAGTGGCAGAGGTGTGTAAAGTAAGTCCAGAACACCTTTCCCAACTCACGTCTGAGAATGCATTAAAAGTGTTTGGAATGCTCAAATAACTCCATTCAGATTTTAAAGTTTATTAATTTTGTGGGAAACTTAAATATAAAAAAGCGATAATGCTGGGGAAAAAGAAAAAAAAGAATACATTTGTGCCTGAAATCCTCAAAAGGTATTCGGATGCATCACCAAGACATCTGTTTCTTTGATGGATGTATCGTTGGAGAGATGCTCGAGTGGTTGAAGAGGCACGCCTGGAAAGCGTGTATACGCCAAAAGTGTATCGCGGGTTCGAATCCCGCTCTCTCCGCTGTTATTAAATGATAGAACGTGAGTAAATATAATAATAATAATTCAATTAATTAATCTTAAAAATTAGACACACAATGAAAAAGTTATTTGCAATTGTTGCTGTGATGGGAGTCCTTACATTTGGCTCAACTCAACTTGCTCAGGCTCAAGATGCACCTGCGGCTGAACAAACTGAACAAGCTGTTGCTACTGATTCTGCTGCTACTCAGGAAGTTGCTGCTCCGGCTGACGAAGCTGCTGCTGCACCTGTTAGTGCTGAAGAAGGTGGTATTCACAAAGAACTTAAAGTTAAGTTCATCGAGGGTTCTGCATTCTTCATGAGTTTCGTAGCTATCGCTTTAGTTATCGGTTTGGCTTTCTGTATTGAAAGAGTTATCTACTTGAGCTTGGCTGAAGTTAACTCAAAGAAACTGATTGCTGCTGTTGAGGCTGCTTTGGAAAAAGGTGATGTTGAAGCTGCTAAAGACGTATGTCGCAACACAAGAGGTCCTATTGCTTCAATCTTCTATCAAGGTTTGATGAGAGTTGATCAAGGTATCGACGTGGTTGAGAAATCAGTAGTTTCTTATGGTGGTGTACAAGCTGGTTACCTTGAAAAAGGTTGTTCTTGGATCACACTGTTCATCGCAATGGCTCCTTCTTTGGGATTCTTGGGAACAGTTATCGGTATGGTTCAGGCATTCGACAAAATCCAACAAGTTGGTGATATTTCTCCTACAGTTGTTGCTGGTGGTATGAAAGTGGCTTTGATCACAACTATCTTCGGTTTGATCGTTGCTTTGATTCTTCAGTTATTCTACAACTACATCCTTTCTAAAATTGAAGCCTTGACAAGTGATATGGAAGATTCTTCTATTACATTGCTTGATATGGTAATTAAATACAATTTGAAATACAAAAAATAATTAGTCAGGGATATGAAAATGAAAATTCAGAAAGTTTCAGGTTCGGTACTTTACGTAATACTTGCTATTACGATTATTGTGGCAGGCCTCTTCTTCTTTGGCGGGGAAGATCCCAATCCACTTGTACCGGATATGTCACAGCCAGTATATACGGATTCTCTGATCTATTTGATGTATGTTCTATTAGGTATAACAATTGTTATAACTTTGGCTGCGGCTGTTTACCAGTTTGTGATGAACTTTATTGATTCACCAAAAGCTGCTATTAAATCGTTAGCTAGTATTATAGTTCTTGTAGGTCTTTTAATCGTTACTTGGGCTGCAGGTAGTGAGCAGGCGTTGGTAATGCCGGGTTATGATGGTGCTGAAAATGTGCCCTTCTGGTTGAAGCTGACAGATATGTTCTTATATACTATTTACATAATGATGGCTGTTCTGATCCTATTGATTTTAGGATTCGGGATTTCTAAGAAATTTAAATAATTAGGAGATAGCATAAAATGGCAAAAGGAAAAAGAAGTGTACCTGAGATTAACTCAAGTTCTACGGCGGATATTGCTTTCTTGTTGCTTATCTTCTTCCTTATTACAACATCTATGGATACTGACCGTGGTTTGGCCAGACGCTTGCCGCCTCCACCCGAAAAGGATCAAAAACAAGATGATGTGATAGTTAAAGAACGAAATGTTCTTGTTGTTTACCTGAATTTCCAAGACCAACTAATGTGTGGTAAGGACTATATCAGCATTAAGCAATTAAGACAAAGAGCAAAAGATTTCATTGCGAATCCGTACAATGACGAATCATTGCCTGAAAAATACAATAAGGATATTCCTTTCTTTGGTAATGTTCAGGTAACGGAGAAACACGTGATCTCTTTACAAAATGACCGTAATTCAACTTATCAGGCATATATTGATGTTCAAAATGAACTAGTTGCCGCATACAATGAGTTAAGAGATGAACTTGCTCAGGAAAAGTGGCAGAAAAATTATCTTGATTTGGATGAAGAGCAGCAAAAAGCGATTCGTGACATTTATCCTCAGAAGATATCTGAGGCTGAACCTAAAAACTACGGAGGAGGAAAGAAGTAATGGGAAAATTTAATAAAACCGGTAAGCGTGGAATGCCTGCGCTGAATACTTCTTCTCTACCTGACCTTATTTTCACCTTGTTGTTCTTCTTTATGATTGTAACAACAATGCGTGAAGTTACATTAAAGGTTGAGTTCAAGGTTCCTACGGGTACTGAATTGGAAAAATTAGAGAAGAAGTCTCTTGTAACTTTCATCTATGTGGGTAAGCCTACCGCTGAATTTCGTAAGAAACTCGGTTCTGAAAGCCGTATCCAGTTAAATGATAGTTATGCTGAAATTAGTCAGATTCAAGACTATATTACGCAAGAGAGATCAAGTATGAAAGAAGAGGACCAACCCTTTATGACGGTATCTTTGAAAATTGACAAAGAAACTAAGATGGGTGTTGTAACTGATATTAAACAGGCTCTTCGTCAAGCTTACGCTCTTAAGATTAACTATTCTGCGCAGCCGCGTCAGTAATCAGTTAGCTAATTATATAAAAAAAGAGATAGTCAAACGGCTATCTCTTTTTTTATGTAGTCTTATCACTTACTTGATGCAGTGATATGCTTTCTGATGTATTTCTTTCACAATTTGTGGGATCTGTTCGCTCGATGAAACGCAGTTTGTCATCAGTCTCATGGGAATCCATCTGCCTCCTTTTCTATATGGAGGCTGCTGATAATCATAGTCTAAAAGATGGAAACCATTTCTTTGGTAGAATTTGATTCTTTTCATGGATGTTTCGTCGTTTGGAAGCTCCACTTCTAATATAATCTGTTGCAGTCTCTCTTTCAGTAGACTTAGAATCAGTCCTCCATAATTTTTCCCTCTTTTATTGGTGTGGACAGCAAGATGTTCCACGTAGTAATAGTTGCTTAGTTGCCAAAATGAAACCAAGCCAATGGGTTCTTCGTCATGCAAAATAATGTGATAGTAAAAATCTTTTTCCTTCTCTACATATTTTCTCAGCATAGCTAACTCCCGGTATTCTTCTTCGGGAAAGCTCGCGGTTAATAATTCTTCTGTAAATTGATATTCTTGGGTAGAACAATCTGTGATACGGACAATCTCAATCATTTTATTTTTCAGTGTAAAAAAGGATTAGTTTACGCAATGCGTCTTGGCATGCCGGACAAAATTCTGTGCAATCATTGGTACGCATTCTGCAGTCGTATGCAGGACGATATATCCCTTTGGAGGAATAACCACCCCCTTCATAAACGCCAATGCGGTACTTGTCTTTTTTATCTACCGGCGTAGGTATCGGAGTAGAGGTATTCAGTAGACTTTTCCATTTCGTACTAAAGTTTACTAGAGTGGTAATATTGGGCTCCCAAGGCTCTACGCTTTTAGGATACGTGTCATTCATGACATCATCTTCATAGAAATATTCATCTCCTAATCCACCGAAACTATGGCCAAATTCGTGTACAACAACGGGGCGGAAGAGAGGATGATGTGCTGTAGTAAGTGTAAAGGCATTAAATATTCCTCCACCTCCATATTGTTTGGTATTAGCTAGAATGATGATGTGCTCGTAAGGTATGCCTGCCAGGGCGTTGTGAATTTGTTTCACTCTGCTGGTAGTCAGGTATCTCTCTGAGTAAAAAGTATCAAAATGTGATGAAAAAGCAGTTTTCTTCCATAAACAATCTTTGGGAATGCTTACCCCGCTATCAGTTGAAGGTGATGCAACAGCTACCACGTTGAATTTACTTTTCATTGATTTGAAAGGTTCATGCTCAAAAAGGCTTTGACAGGCAATTTCTGCATCAGCATAGAATTGTTGCATCTCTTTTTCCGTGTAACCTTCTGCAAGAATAGCAATGTCAATGCATTGGCTATAGTCGCCGTTTTGTATAATGTATTTGTATGGGATGTGCGCAGATTCTTTTTGGTGTATCAATATATCTTTCGGATCAATGATGTGTTTTAGTTTACTCGTTTCTTTTCCGTAGCTATCGAACAATAATGCTACCACTTCCACGCTATCCTTAGGATACGGCAGAACAAAACTATTTTCAAAGGATTTAGCTGTTTGTTTAGCTTCCTCAGTCGTTATCCATTCTTGGAAAAGAGAAGAAAAGGATGTTTTGTAAATTACTTGCTGGGTTTTAATATCTTTCATAATGATTTGCCCGTTCCCTTTCAGAGGCACTTCATTTAGATGTGTTTTTCTACCGGCCCATTCAGGCAAGGCCGATAGTTCATCCAGATAGATTTGTTGAGCCGAACTGTTTCCGGCAAATATGTAATCAACTCTTATACTTTTGTTGACGAAATAATCTTCGAATTTCTGTGCGTAGGTATTACCAATGCACAAAATAGCTACAAGGATACTTAATAGTAATTTCATAATATAACAATTTGAATATTGCAAAGGTATGCATTATTCTTGTTAATACATAGACTGTGTTTTTGTTTTCTGTTTCTTTTGATTTATCTTTATTTTGCAAATAAAAGTAATAAATTGAATGATTATTTGTGAAATAAATGATTAACTTTGCATATTCATTGCGAAAAAATACAATGTATAATTTTATACTTATATAATTTGATTTAAATGGGACATCATCAATTGGATTCATTAGACGAACAAATTCTGAAACTTATAGCTGGCAATGCCCGGATTCCTTTTTTAGAGGTTGCCAGAGCTTGTAACGTTTCCGGTGCTGCCATACATCAACGAATTCAGAAACTTACAAACTTAGGAATACTAAAAGGTTCTGAATATGTTCTTGATCCGGAAAAGATAGGTTATGAAACTTGTGCCTATATTGGTTTATATTTGAAGGATCCTGAATCTTTTGATTCTGTAGCGAAAGCATTGGAGCATATTCCTGAAGTGGTTGAATGTCATTTTACTACCGGCCAATATGATATGTTTATTAAAATATATGCCAAGAACAACCATCATTTATTGAGCATTATCCATGATAAATTACAACCATTGGGCTTGGCTAGAACTGAAACGCTGATTTCTTTCCATGAAGCAATTAAAAGACAGATGCCCATCATGGTAGATATTGATGAGGATTAATTTCGTCTTACGTAATTGACAAACGAATAAGAGCAGGGATGTTTATCATCAGCAGGATGATCGTCTCTGCTTTCCTCTTTCCAATAATCAGGTTTGATAGTGGGGAAATAGGCATCTGCATCTTCTGCCTCTGCATGTATTTCAGTCATACACAAGCGATCGGCCCAATCAATAGCTTGTTTATAAATGCTCTCACCGCCAATTATAAATACTTTCTCGTCCTGACAGCTCCGTATGGCCTCTTCCAAATTTGAAAATATTTCAGCATTTGCGTAGCTTAAATCCCGATTGGAAGAAATTACGATATTTCTCCTGTTTGGAAGCGCTCCGTTGGGAAGTGACTCAAACGTTTTTCTTCCCATAACGAGTGTATTGCCTGTTGTTAGCGTCTTAAAACGTTTCAAATCGTTGGGCAACCAATAAAGGAGCTTATTTTGGAAACCAATGGCATTCCTTTTATCAATAGCAGCTATTATAATAATTTCATTCATCAGCTTATATAGATACTTCTCCCTTAATATGTGGGTGCGGGTTATAGTTTTCCAGACTAAAATCTTCGAATTCGAATTTAAAGATATCATTCACATCCGGGTTTATTTTCATTTGGGGGAGTGGACGCGGATCACGTGATAGTTGTAGTTTAACTTGGTCCAGATGATTGAGATAAATATGTGCATCACCTAATGTGTGCACAAAATCTCCTGCCTGTAAACCTGTGACTTGCGCTACCATCTGTAAAAGTAAGGCGTAAGAAGCAATATTAAAAGGTACACCTAGAAAAATGTCGGCACTTCGTTGATACAGTTGCATGCTCAAACGATTATTGGCTACATAGAACTGAAAAAGGATGTGGCAGGGCGGCAGATTCATATGGGGAATATCTGCAACATTCCACGCACTTACAATGATTCTGCGAGAATCTGGATTGGTTTTCAAGGTATGGATAGCCTCGCTGATTTGGTCAATAAACCCTCCTTCGTAATTGGGCCACGAACGCCATTGGTATCCATAAATATGTCCCAAATCACCGTTTGCATCTGCCCATTCGTTCCAAATACGAACATTGTTTTCCTGCAGATACTTGATGTTGGTATCTCCTTTGAGAAACCATAAAAGCTCATAGATAATTGATTTCAAGTGAAGCTTTTTGGTTGTAAGGCATGGGAAACCTTCTTCGAGGTTAAACCGCATCTGGTGTCCGAATACGCTAATCGTTCCGGTTCCAGTTCGGTCTTCCTTTCTGATTCCTTCTTTTAGTACTCTGTCGAGAAGTTCCAAATATTGTTTCATGTTTCAGTGAATATTGCTTATGTATGCAAATGTACGCAGAATGTTTCTTTTTTGCTATACGAATTTTAAATAAATGGAGTGAGTAAGTTAGCAAACCATCCGAGAATTTTTTTCCAGTTTGAGCGTTCTTTCCATCTTTGAGGAGTAAGTAAGATGCTTCCTTTTTTATCTTTTTCAAATAAATCGCTTAACTCTTTTGTGGTTTGTTTGCTGAAAATGAAAGCATTGGTTTCGTAATCATAGCGTAAACTCCGACTATTGAGGTTAGCCGAACCTACGGTACAATATAAACTATCCACCATCATAATTTTGGAGTGGTGGAACCCTTTATTAAATAAGTATATGTTAGCTCCTCGTTTCATTAGTTTATGAGCGAGGTAGAATGTCGCTTCCGGAGTGAAAGGTATGTCCGATTTGGATGAAATCATGATTTCTACTTTTACACCTCTGGCAAGTGCATCTTTCAGGGCTTCACGAATAGAATGCGTAGGAACAAAGTAAGGATTTACAATCTGTATGCAGTGTTGGGCCGACCGTATGGATGCTGCATAAGTCTTCCGCATTTCTTTGGAACGGATGCGCGGTGCGCGGTCAACAATAGCGATGCTTTTATCAAATATAGCTGTGTCTTCTGAGAATTGGGGATAATAAGCAGCTCCTTTAACTTGCTGTTTGGTTGTTTCATTCCACATTTCCAGAAAAATATCTTGTAAGTATTTCACGGCTTTTCCTTGTATACGGATGTGCATATCTCGCCAACTGCCTATCTTGGGTAGTCCCTTTATGTAGTAATCGGCCACATTCATTCCACCTGTGTATGCAATAGTTCCGTCAATGATGGCTATCTTTCGATGGTCTCTGTGAAAAGCATGATTTAGGTAAGGAAATCTAAACGGATCAAATTTAGTAATCTCTATCCCATAACTACTTATGGAATCCAAGTGTTTTTGTTTTAACGGTTTATCATTCGACCAATTGCCGAATGCATCAAAAATCAAACGTATTTCAACGCCTTCTTTGGCTTTGACTTTTAAAAGCTCAAAAAGAGCATTGGCTATAGAGTCGTTGCGAAAATTAAAGTACTCTAGGTGAATGTGATGCTTAGCTTTTTTTATTTCAGAAAAGAGACAGAGAAATTTTTCTTCTCCACTCTTTAAAAGTTTCACTTCATTGGTGTCAGTTATTGGAATTTGTATTTTCTGTAGAAAGTGAACCAGAATTGAATCGCTTCTTTGGTTATTAAGTAGCGAATCAGTCGTGTAAATAGAATCATTTCTCTCTTGTGCATAACCTTGCATGCACAAGAGAGAAATGAATAAAAAAAGCAATAGTTTTATATCTCTTTTTGTATACGTCAAAATAATAAAATATATATCATTCAATCAGGCAATGGAACATGCTTTGCGTATACCTATTACCACGAGTACAATTAATGCAATGAGAAGTGATTTGGGATCTACATTCTCGGCTCCATTTTGTACAAGAGAAACAAATACATTTCTCAAGATACCTGCAATAATTTGAAAACCGTCAAGTATCACAAATAAAGTAATTGCTAAAAGGAAAGAAATCAATGTCCACAGTTTAGCCAAGCGTTGGGCTCTTCCCGGTAAATGTGACATTACTCTTTCGCTGAATCCGTTATCTTCAACCTCATTCTTATTGTCATTGAAGAATTGTTTTAGCATTTTATCATCAATTTCTGTCATAACCGTTTTTGTTTAAGTAATTAGCTAACTTTTCTTTTCCCCTTGATAAGTGTGACTTTACCGTACCAACAGGGCATCCGGTGATTCCTGCTATCTTCTCTATGCTTACATCTTCCATGTAAAATAGTGTTATGCAAGTCCGTTCTATTTCCTTGAGAGTTTTAAGCGACTGATAAACGTCCATCTTCTGGCCCAGATTATCTTGCTCTACGCTGCTAATAGCATCTACCTCCCTGGCATCTAAATCGTTAGTCTCTTTCCGGCTGCGAATATAGTCATAAAAAATATTATATGCAATTCTGTACAGCCAAGTTGAGAAACTCGATAAATTTTTGAAAGATGCAATGTTTGTGTATGCCTTTATAAATGTGTCTTGTGCCAAGTCATCGCTTAATTCGCTATCACCACACGTCAGATTTAAAAAGAAGCGCCTGATGGGCGACTGATACTTTTTAACCAACTCGTCGAAGGCCTTGGTGTTTTTAAACACCACGACCTGCGCTACTAATGATATGTCGTTAAGCTGACTCATTCTTCAACTGACTGCTTGGCTTCTTTTTCTTCCGCTTTCTCGTCACATTGTCTGGGAGCTGTCGGTCTGTTAGTCGTGCTTCCCTTAAATGACGATTCTTGTGTGTAGTGAATAACCAACTGTCCCAACCCGGTAAACATAATTAGTAAACCTATACACCCTAGTCCGAATTCGTCGGTTAGTGCCCACAAGAAGATAAAAAGTCCCAGTCCTAAAAAGGTATTCTTAATTCCCTTTACCCGAATGTCGCTATCCAAATTCTGCTTGAACATGCTTTCCGGGATAGGCTGTCCGGCGGCTAAAGCCTGTTCTACAAGTCTGTATTGCGCTTTCTTGTTTTTATACCTGAAGTAAAAAGCTATAAAGACAATAAACATTGGAAGACCTATGCCCATTACAATAGCAATGATGGGTATTAATAAAGCTGCTTCCCAGCCTTTTCCATTTGTTTGAAAAGGAAAATCATCATCAAAAGACATTGTTGCATTGTTTGAAGAGGTATCGGGAGTGTCCGTATACTCAGCTGCGGAAGTTGCATCTGAGTTTTCTTCATCAGCAGAATTGTCATTTTGAGTAACTGTGACTTTGGTTTTTTCTACGCTGTCTTTTGCTGCGATTGTTTTGTTCTGAGCCAGCGTCAGCGAACACAAGGCCATACTGGCCATTAATACAAAAATGATTCGTTTCATATGCTTCTTATTTTTTAATTTAAATTTCTTCTTTGTGTGTTAGACGGATTATGTGCGACTGAAAGTTGCAAAGAGACGAAATATTTTTGATATTTGCATTCTTTAAAAGAACAAAATGAACTTACCTGCCGACTTTATAGCATATACGCGCCATTTATTGGGCGAAGAGGAGTATGATAAACTTTACACAGCCTTGCAACAGGAAACCCCTGTTAGTATTCGGTTCAATCCCTTAAAATCAATGGCAGGGTATAGGAATGACCCTCGTCTGGAGAGTGTTCCATGGTGTTCTACCGGTTATTACTTGGATGAACGTTTTACCTTTACCTTTGACCCGTTGTTTCATGCCGGTTGCTACTATGTGCAGGAAGCTTCTTCCATGTTTTTGGAGCAAGCTCTGAAACAATATGTAAATGTTCCGTCTGTGATGCTGGATCTATGTGCAGCACCCGGAGGAAAATCAACGCATTGCTTGGGAGTTTTACCCGAAGGTAGTTTGCTTGTTGCCAATGAAGTGATTCGTTCACGCTCAAATATATTAGCTGAGAATATCATAAAGTGGGGCAACCCGTGTGTGGTGGTAACTAATAATGATCCGGCTGATTTCACTTGTTTGGAGCATTTCTTTGATGTGATTCTCACTGATGTACCTTGTTCGGGTGAAGGTATGTTCCGTAAAGATGCAACGGCCGTAACCGAATGGAGCCAAGAAAACGTGGATGTGTGCTGGAAAAGACAACGACGGATACTTGCTGATATCTGGCCTTCACTTAAGCCGGGTGGACTACTTATTTACAGTACCTGCACTTATAATACACACGAAGATGAAGAAAATCTTTTGTGGATGCAACATGAATTGGGCGCGGAGGTATTGCCTGTTGATACCCATGAAGAATGGGGTATTAAAGGATGTCTTATCGATGCGAGATTACCAGTTTACCGTTTTATGCCCCATATAACCAAAGGAGAAGGATTCTTTTTAGCTGTTTTACGTAAACCATACGGAAAAGAAGAAAACCAGCGGACTCTCTCTGCTGGTGGACCCAAGTCCGGTAAAAGCAAAAACAAAGGAGGAGTTGCACCTTTGAAGGAGTTTTTTGAAAAGGCCAAAACATGGGTTGATAAGAATGAGGAATACCAATTGTTGTCTCTTAATCCCTCAGCGATATATGCTTTTCCAATGCAGTACCAAAATGAGTTACAGCTCATCCAGAAATATCTGCATGTTATTTTTGCAGGTGTTGTTATCGGAGAAGTGAAAGGCAAGGACCTGATTCCCGATCACTCTCTAGCCATGAGCTCCGTTCTTCGTTCCGACATTTTTCCTCGGGTAGAAGTCGCTTATGAACAGGCCATTGCCTACCTGAGGAAAGAGGCTGTCACATTAGATGTAACAGCCCCTCGCGGATATGTATTGCTCACTTACAAACAATTGCCATTAGGATTTGTGAAAAATATCGGGAACAGAGCTAATAATTTGTATCCCCAAGAATGGAGGATAAGAAGCGGTTATTTACCCGAGATAGTACGCACCCTATAATTTGTTTTTAAACAAGCTGGCTACTGTTTTATGATATTTGTTCTCTAGCTGGAGATAGTTGAGTTGACTTTGATAGATAATTGCTGCTTCGGAAAAATATTCTATCAATGATATCTGACCACTTTTTAATGCTTCCTTTAGAATAAGTAAGTCGGAGTGTTCCTTGAATAGCGAAGCATATTCATCCATGAGTAGTTTTGTTTTTTGTGCTTCGCGAAAGTTCTGCAATGCGTTGTAGGAAGTTTCGCTTTTAACCTGCTCTTTACTCAACTCAGTGCTGAGCAATTGCTGCCGGGCCATTTTTACTTTGCCTTTGTTTTCAAACAATGGAACGCTGAATCCTACTACGAACCCGTTAAACGGGGCGCCCGATTCTGTATTTCTGCGGTATCCTATTTCCAATTTAGGCAACCAGCTTTCTTGGGCTACTTTCAGCAAGTTGTGCCCAACCCGGCTTTCCTGTTCTAAAGCTGCCAGTGCCAATTCTCCGTTCAACACATCATCTTTTATTTCGGCATAATCAGTAGGCAAAACAATCGCTGGGTAAGTTAGCTGCTCTGTCTGAAAGGGAATGCTTCCATTTAATATAATCAGTTCCTCTTCTTTCTTCTTAAGATTCGTTTCGTTTATACTAGCTTCAGTTTTAGCATTGAGCAATTCCAGTTTAACTTTATTAAGTTCAATGACATTGGCATCGCCACTTTCAATCCGCTGTTGATACAAAATAGCTAGTTCAGAAGCATTTTGATAGCGTTCCTTTAATAGAAGTTGTTCCTTGCGGAGCAGAATAATGTCAAAGCCGATTTCTTGTGCCTTGAGCAGAATCGCTCTTCTTTTTAATTGATATTCGTGATCGGCCATTACATTTTTCTGCCTGTTAAGTTGCCGCCGAGTATGGTACAATGTAGGAAAGTCCATACTTTGCGACACAATCAATTCACCAATTGTTTCACTACTGTTATCAGCTCCCCACAGATGTGAATAGCTCACAGTAGGATCTGGCAGGTTATTACTCAGTTTGTTTTCCGTTTTCTGGGCCTGCATGCGTTGAGAAAAGGCCTTCAGTTCAGTATTGTGAGTTTCCACGCTACGAAGTAATTCGTTTATGGAACCCGTCTCATGAGTTATTTGTCCGCTGGCTGAAATATTACCGAAACAAATAACGAGGTAGAGGACTATTTTTATTTTTCTCATCTTTAATACGTATTAATGATTAGATTTCTTTTTAGCTGCGGTGAACCGGTATACAATGGGCACAATGAATCCGTTGAGGAAAGTGGATGTCAGCAACCCTCCTAAAATAACTTTTGCCATGGGACTCTGTATCTCGTTGCCTGCCAGATCACCATTAATGGCTAACGGGATGAGTGCTAAGGCCGATGAAAGTGCCGTCATCAATATCGGATTAAGTCGGTCGAGCGAACCTTTAATGATACTTTCCTGCAAAGAATAGCCTTCTACGTCTTGAAGATGCTGGTAATGACTCACCAACAACATACCGTTTCTCGTTGCAATTCCGAATAGTGATATAAAACCGATGATAGCCGGAATACTTAGTTCACCGGCTGTTACGGCCAGCATAAATACCCCACCAATCAATGCAAGCGGCAGGTTAAGCAGGATGACTCCCGCCTGAGTGCTACTTTTGAATTGATGATAGAGTAGTAAAAAGATGACGATAACGGACAAGAAGGAGGTTAATGCCAGCGTTCTACTAGCCGCCTCTTCGCTTTCAAATTGGCCACCGTACTCAATGTGATAACCCTCGGGTAGGGTAATGGTTTCGTCAATCTGCTTCTGTATATCGTTTACCACACTACGAAGATCTCTGTTTTCCACGTTGGCTGAAATAACAATTTTTCTCTTTACATTTTCCCGGTTAATGGTGTTGGGACCGGCGGTGGAAGAAATGTCGGCCACATAACTAAGAGGAACCTTTTTGCCGTCGGATGTATCAATAGTCAAAGCTGCTATTTTGGCCATTTCATCCTTGCTATTCTCTTTCACTTTCACCGTTAAGTCGAACGCTTTTCCCCCCTCGTATACCTGAGAAACGGTTTCTCCGGCCAATGCAATCCGGATGTATTCTGAGAACTCAGGTAGAGTGATACCATATTTGGCCAATATCTCTCTACGAGGCACAATGGTTAATTGTGGGCGTTCTATCTGTTGTTCTACATTCAAGTCAGCTATTCCCTCTATCTGCGCAATAGCTTGTTTGATGCGATTTCCCATAACAAACATCTTATTCAAATCATCACCAAAAAGTTTAATGGCGATATTTGCCCTGGTTCCCGATAACATAGCGTCAATACGATGACTGATGGGCTGGCCTATTTCGATATTTGCTCCTGAAATAATTGATAGTTTCTTGCGTACATCGGCAATCAGTTCGTTACGCGACCTGTCTTTCAGAATAAAAGGGGCTTCGATTTCGGATACATTGACTCCCAATGCATGTTCGTCAAGTTCTGCTCTACCGGTTTTACGTGCCACAGTTTGTATTTCCGGAATAGAGAGCAAGGCTTGTTCGGCCTGTAATCCTAAACGATTGCTTTCTTCGAGCGAAATTCCCGGCAGTGAGCTCACGTTGATAGTAAATGAGCCTTCGTTAAAAGAGGGGAGGAAACTTCTTCCCAGATTCAGGAATGTCACTAGCGCTGCAATAAATAAAACAGCCGTACCTGCCAGCACGATGCGTTTATTGGCTAATGCCCACATCAAACTTCTACGGTAAATTTTCTGCATCCATAAAGCAACGAAAGCTTCTTTAGGTAGTTTGTCTCCTTTTTCTCGGCCCAACAAGTAACTACATAACACGGGGGTGAGAGTGAGCGCCACTATGGTCGATGCAAATAAAGATACGATGAAGGAAACGCCTAGCGGAACCAACATACGCCCTTCCATCCCTGTTAGAAAAAAAAGAGGCACAAAGCTCACAACAATAATTAGCGTTGAGTTCAAAATGGGCATTCGTACTTCTTTGGATGCCTCAAAAACTATCTTAATAACGGAATCTTGTTCGGCTACAGGCTTTAATTTATTTTCGCGTAGCCTTTTAAATACATTTTCCACATCGACAATGGCGTCGTCGACTAACGAACCAATAGCGATGGCCATTCCTCCCAAACTCATGGTATTAATACTCATTCCCATATAATGTAGTACCAATATGGATACAAGCAATGACAGAGGAAGGGTTACTAAAGAGATAAGTGTCGTTCGCACATTGGCTAGAAACAAGAACAGAACAATAACTACAAAAATACCGCCTTCCAACAATGAACGTTGTACATTGTGGATAGATGATTCTATGAATTGACTTTGTCTGAATATATCAGTAGATACTTTAACATCACGTGGCAGGTTTTTTTGTATATCATTCAAGGCTTCTTCTAACTTTTCGGTTAGTTCAATCGTACTTGTGTTAGGCTGTTTGGTTACGGTTAATAACACAGCTTCGTGACCACGTAAAGACGCACAACCCAGCTTGGGTGCTTTGCCGTTTATTTTAATTTCGGCCACATCGCCTAAGTATATTGGTCTTTCGTTGGTTTTTCGAATCAGAGCTTTCTTTAAACGCTCTACGTTGTTGGTTGACAATACACCCCGTACAATGTATTCATTGCCATATTCGTATACCACACCGCCATTCGCATTTAGGTTCATATCCTTGGTAGCTGCAACCACTTCATCAACACTAACACCGTAGTGTTTCATTAATCCCGGATCTAGTTGAATCTGAAACTCTTTGATGTCACCACCTAAAACAGAAACCTGAGCTACACCACCGGTCGAAAGAAGACGCGGCCTTATACTCCAGTCGGCTATTGTGCGCAAATCAAGCAAGGAAGTTGAGTCGGCCGTAAGTCCTACAATAAGCATTTCACCCAAAATAGACGATTGTGGCCCCAGCGTAGGCCTACCCACGGTAGGAGGTAATGATTCGCTGACCTCAGCTAGTTTTTCGGATACAATTTGCCTGTCGAGGTAAATATCAGTGTTCCAGTTGAATTCCACCCAGACTACCGAGAAACCATTGGTAGAGGAAGAACGTACTCTTCTTACGCCGATTGAACCATTCACGGCCGTTTCAATGGGAAAAGTAACCAGTTGTTCAACTTCTTCGGCCGCCATACCACTTGCTTCGGTCATAATTACCACCGTGGGCGCATTTAAATCGGGAAAGACATCAACTTCTGTATGAACAGCCGTGCATAGCCCCGCTATCAGTAAAATAAACGAGGCGGCAAGCACAACTAACCTGTTGTGCAATGCGTAATGAATAATTTTATTTAGCATGACCGTTCTCTCTTAATGTTCGTGTGAATGAGCAGGGATCGCATTACTTGCGGAGGCTAGTTTAATGTGCATGGCACCTTTGGTAACCAGACGGTCGCCATTTTTAAGTCCGCTCGTTATTTGAACAAATTCGCCGTTATCGGTTCCCAGCGTCACTTCCTGTTTGGCGTATCCTTCTTCGTCGAGTTGCAGGTAAACGTAGTAAATACCCTGTTCTTCTGTCAACGCACTTCGAGGAATGGCAATTGTATTTTCTATCGGAGACGATTGCAGATAAACTTCCACGTAACTGCCAGGAACCACATCGCCTCTGTTGTCAAATTCAAATGTTACCGGTATAAAATAAGAACTACCGTTAGTGCTCTTGCCGAATGAAAGCAGTTTGCCGTTCAACTCATTCAGGGAGTAAATCTTTGGGCTGTAGGCTGTTTTGAAACGGGCTGTGGTAATATGAGGCAGATGTGCATAATCCTTTTCTGAGATCTCAGCTTTGAGGAAGAGTCGACGGTTCTGACTGATTTGCATGAGTGGCTGTCCGGTTGATACGTAATCACCCTCTTTCACTAAAATGTTTTTAATATAACCACTTATGGGTGCCTGAATGGCTTGTCCGTACCTGGAGTGCCCGGAAGCCAGAGATTCGTAACTGATCTTAGCTGTTTCATAGTTCTGACGAGCGGTGTTAAACTCCTTTTCGGATACAATTTTGCTTTTTACCAGCACCTGCATCCGGTTAAACTCCTTTTGCGATGTTTCGTAAGCAACTTTGGCCTTCTGCACCGGATCACCATCGGCAATGTTGTTTGATGAAAGTCTCAACAGCATACTACCTGCACCTACTTTCATACCTTCCACTATCTTTGTTTGAAAAGAGACAATGCCTGACACTGATGCTACTAACGTTTTTTCGTCCCCCTGAGCAGCCATAATTTCACCACTCGTTTGAAGAACCTGATAGAATGTTCCGCTTTTTACGGTGCTGACCTCAATCCCGGCTGCTTCTGCTTTTTCTTTGTGGAAAATAATCTCTTCGCCATGACCTTCATGTTCATGCTCACCTTCTGTTTCGTGCTCGTGACGGTGATCGCTTTCGCTATTTGAACGGCATCCGCCCAATGCCAGCAGGCACAGCAATAAGCCGCCTGTATATATAACTTTATTCATCGTTTATTTATCTATAATATTAATAGTATACGTATAAACGAGTATTTCGATCTGAAATACCCCAGCTAACTGATAAGAAAATCTGTATTTTACAGAATTGCAGAAAGCACAGGAGGGGCGCGAAGTTGGTTATGCGAAGTGACCGGAGAGCTGTGAAGCCTCTCTAGGTAATGATATGCTTGGTTTTTGAGTACCCT
Organism: Bacteroides graminisolvens DSM 19988 = JCM 15093; assembly: GCF_000428125.1. Lineage (GTDB taxonomy): Bacteria > Bacteroidota > Bacteroidia > Bacteroidales > Bacteroidaceae > Bacteroides > Bacteroides graminisolvens. The sequence continues at coordinate 506 of NZ_ATZI01000006.1, read as the reverse complement.
TTGTTGTGGTTGTAGCAGCCACTCAATAAGTGGCACGGTAAAGAGTGTAAGGATGAGAAAATAATCTGGCGAGACAATCTTTTCAGCGCCTGAAGGGTGAAGAGGTTGTATTTGTGCGATGCACTGATCATTGCAACACGTATCATCAGCATGATGATGAATAGGATGTTCGGCCAGATCTTTCTTAAAGCAAATACCGCCTTCATCATGGTGGTGGTGAGGTAAAGAAGAAATAACCAGCAAGAACAAGCTGATCATACATAGAAACAAAGATATACCCGTTGGCGGAATTAATTCACTAAAAAATGTCAGGAAATAAGTTGTGCATATCATTGATTATTAGTATTTTAATGGTGATCAAACTATTAATATACAGCTCAATTATGCACAACTTATATGCAATATTCGCTAAATTTCTTGATATATGCAAGATGTTTTCTGCTGATTTAGTAAACGAAAAAGGGAATATACCTCGCAGAGGAGTCGTCCCGAAGTTCTCTGACTTA
>NZ_ATZI01000005.1 GCF_000428125.1 Bacteroides graminisolvens DSM 19988 = JCM 15093 | reverse complement strand
TGCTAAAGCAAGGAAAAGGGTTGAAACGCTTTTTGCACAATTATGCGATCAATTTATGATAATCAGAAATTACGCAAAACAAACAGAAGGATTGTTTACCAGAATTACGGGGAAAATTAGTGCACTTACAATCCTTCAATATATAAACAAGATTAATAACAAACCCATTGGACAAATTAAATATGCACTAATTTAATTCCGCCAACGGGTCTTTATTTATATTTAGTAAGCCCTAAGTACAACTTCAAATGCCTCAGAATACATCTGTCCCCACTGACCACCACGCATAACAGCTAAACCTGTTATATATTCTGCACTACGAGGATGAGGATACGGACGCATTACGCCACGGTACATTGACAGAGCCTTTATCTTGGCATCAACACCCTCTTTGCCTACCTCTACATAGCAGTTAGGATTAAAAGTCACCATTGCGTTGTTAATCTTCCATTCCGTACATGAAGGAACCTCCATATACCAAACCTCCTTCACACGCTTCACTTCCGGGCGACGTTGGAACAGACGTGCAGCCTCCTGACAAGCCATCGAAGTTTGCAAGTGATCGTTGTTCGTGTCCGCAGGATGATGCGTAATGATAATATCAGGCTCACTCTCCTTGATGGCCGATTCAATAAACTGTACCAGCTTCAAATGAGGCACCGTATTCATCTCGATGTTGGGAAATGTCCCCTCATAAATCTTGTTCACACCCAGAAACTTGTTTGACGCATTGGTATCATCTTCCAGCTCATTATCTTCAGGACGGAAGGCACGGGCCTTTGCTTCAGTACACATGATGCAAACGTCAACCGTATCACCATTGTGTGACCACTTATACATACTTGCGCCAGCTCCGAGCGTCTCGTCATCGGGGTGCGCTACAACTAAAAGATATTTCATGTTCAATTACGTTTTATTATATAAATCCAAACATTATCATTCTATACAGCCTATAGCCTATCAGGCACCCAAGGGTATTATGTATCACATCATCCGCCTTGCAGATGTCTCGTTTTAGGAGCAATTTCGATAGTCCAATGCCACATTTAGTGCACATTGGAACATGGTACTCGTCAGAACTATATCTATAGAACGGTTCCAGTATATATCAACTCTCCTCAAATACATAACATACGAAAATCGTTGATGCCAGCACTATTGCTATATAATCTAACAACATAGCACCACACATCAACCGTCTCATCAAAGCAGTATTCTTCACAAAGACAAAACCACAACGATACAAAGTACCAAAAACAAACCAACCATTACCTCATCAATTATATCCTTCTGCAAAAAAGGATATAACTCCTCCATCCATTACATCTTAAAGTGACTGGGTCTGAATAGCTTGGTATAGAGCGAGAAGCAGAAACCGGAGAAGACGCTATTTACATAGCAGAGCTTGTGTTTCCAGTAGGCATCCCAGAACCTACGAGGTCTTACCATAGTCCACTCAATAATGTACCATCCTCCTTTTGGTTGAATTCGGGCGATAAGATATCATTCAAAAACCTAGTAACTAGTTTTTTATAGGTTGAAACCTCAGCAGTCAAAGCCAAGATAGTCTACACCGATAGCGTTCAACTCATTGGTAAACCTATCCAGGTTCTGCTCGCGCAAGAATTTGTATAGTTCCGCCCAATCTATACTCTGACCGGATGCTGTGCTTGACCAAGTATCCTTAACAAACAACAACCAATCTAACAATTGTCGAAGGGTTATCTCGGTCAAAGAGAAAATGCAAGGCCATGTGTTTCAGCAAGAACAGTGCATTCAAGTTTGCACATAATATAATAGAGATTCTCCATCTCAACATCAGCGCGCTCTTCCCCTCACAAGCAAGTTGTTTGAAACGGGATTCGAAGTAGCTACTTGATTTGTGATCCTTTGTATTAATGAAATCATAGTGGGTTTCCACAGTAAACTCCGCTACTGAAGTGAGCATGCCCTGAGTTTTGTCGAAGAGAAGTATGGAACGTAAACACCAAGTGATGATGATCTTTGTCCACCTCTATAGCCAACCTGTCATGCACCAGCTGATCGGCATATTCCCGGAGGTCAAACAGATATACATCCACATCACCCATCGGACGATGCTTAGGATAATACCTTGAGAGGCCATAATCTTTCAGCAACAACATGCGAACCTCTATAATGATTGCAGAACGAAGCAAGGTCATATATTGCAATCTTGTGTTGCTCATACAATTCCTCCATGTACGACACTTATCCCTACCAATCAATTAAGGTCTTCATGTCTGGACGTAAGTCAACAGATAGCTGTGGTCTGAGCACGTCGAAGGGCAAAGGCATCAAAGCATACACCCAGCACTCCTTGTAAAGCAGCGATGTCCATCACTTCCTGCCAATTACGCAATCAACTATGGAAATCTTCTGCGAGTGACCCAAAGCCATCCTCAGAAGCCCCAATATTATTTCTTGACTTTTATTCAATGCTTTAAAATAATTCGCTACACAAGTACCACAAACTTCTTCAGAATAATCTCCTCCGAATATTTCTCCTCAGCCAGCCTTCTGGAGATTTGTCCCATCTCCTTCAATTTAGCTATAGAGTTCACATCCAATGCTTGCAGATATTTCCTCAGACCATCAGTATCATTCGGTTCAAAGCAGACGCCATTGCCGTTCTCATCTAACATGCGCCAAATCTCTGTACCCTTTTCACCGATATACAGAATAGGTTTACCGGCTGCTAGTATATTATACGATTTAGAAGGAACGCCCAAACCATACATACCCTCCACCAGTCGCACCAATGCCATATCGCAATCGTTCAGCACATCATTCTGTTGACTGCGGAAATATGGGCCATTAAAAGTAACAAGATTTTGCATACCATACTCAGCCACCTTCTCCTTTACACCAGTTTCTCCACCACCGGTACCCCAGATGCTGAACTCTATGTTCTCACATCCGGCATCGTGCAGCACGTCAACAAACTCGCCAACGCCCTGTGCATTACCAATATTACCAGCATACTGTATCACAACCTTGTTTCCTGCTTCACGATCCTTGGGTATGATATTGATTACATCTGCCCAATTCTCGATTACCTCAATCCTAGGCTGATGCTTAAATCTCTTACACTTGCGCTCCAAAATCTCACTCATATCACGACCAATAGAAATGAGCAAATCGGTCGAAGAATAAGCTTTGTTGAACACACTCTCCACCATAGGGTAAACTGCTCCAGGGATGTGCATATCCGTATAAAGGCTCTCTGGCATAATGTCGTGAACCAGCACGCTCAAAGTGAAATCGCGGTGACTCTTCAAATGCCCCATCATCGTAATCAGAGGGAAAGGATTAGTCACCATCAGCACATGATCGCCCTTTTTGATGTTCTTCTTTGCCTCCTTGCATAGGCGCCAACTCATCAAGAGGAACTTTTTGATGCGACTCAGTTTGCTACTCTTATCCTCAGTAACGACCTTTACATGAGTAACCTCAATCGAACTATCCAAGCGGAACTTACTATTGGCATCCGCTTTCTTATTCTTATCGTACACCTCAGGACCGCAAATCACCTTTACCTGATATTTGGTTACCATGGAATTGGCTATCACGCCCATGATGTAACCCGTCGAGGTTTCCTCCGGAGGAAATAACTCAGATATTATCCAAAGTGTTGATTTCATATCTTATAATTCTCCAATACATCCATAGGTTGCCAACCCAATTCGCGCTTTGCCTTTTCGTTGCTCCAAGTATCTGAGATCACAATCTTCTCCAGACGGGAAGAGTTGATTGGCCAGAACGAGAACACATCTCCAATTAATGCCAAACACTTTGCCATCCAGTAAGGAATTGAAACAGGTTTGCGCTTGCCTAACTGCTTGGCGATAGTAGCCTCCAGTTCGCCAAACGATGGGTTGTGATCATCGCACACATTATATACACCACCCTTATTGGCAACGAGAGGTACAAGGTGAGCAATATCATCTACCATCAGCACACTCTTCTTTGCCTTGCCACCTGCAATACTCAGATATGCCCCCGTCTTAATGCCATTGATCATTGCACCCAGATTACCTGGAGCACCCTTACCTGCAAGTAGAGAAGGACGAAGGATACCCAATATCACACCATTCTTAGCACACCATTCTGTCAAATATTTCTCTGCCTTGATCTTACTGTCTGCATAAGGCGAAGAACCAACCAGTAGACGATCATCTTCTGTATTCATGTTGCCAGGTTCATCACCATACACATTAAGCGTAGATATAAAGATGAACGCCTTAGGTACACCTACTTTCTCCAACGCATCACACAAATGAATAGTTCCAATCAGATTTACATCATAGAATGCCTGACGCTCAGCCTCAGTCTTTGGATAAATATGAGCCTTGCCTGCTGCATGAAGTACCACATCATAATACTCTGGCAATTCAGGTACTCCGCTAACAAAATTAGCTTTAATCATATCCGCATCCATGATGCCGATAGTGGTCACTCCATACGTCTTGTCAAGTAGAGACTTGATATTTCGGCCAAGAAAACCCGTTCCACCGGTAAACAATAGTTTTTCCATATTATTTGAAATTCTCCCAGTTTTTAATCACTTCATCCCAAGGTCCGGGGTCCTCCTTATCATAGATGTACACGCACTTGGCATCCTTGAAGTCGCGCAACCACTCGGCAATCGAGCACATGCCACCCTCTACACGCTTGGCGTAATCAATCATCTCACTCATGCTGGTGAAAGGTTCAAACTCCTTGCGGTCGGCAGGATCAATAAAGCCGTTCTCCATGCCCTTGATCCAAAGGTATGGCAAAGGCATACCGGCAAACTTACCCGTTGGGTTCCAAGCTGAAGCACGGAAATTTGTCTCCATGAAGTAGTAGGTACCGTCATTGTCGATGAGGAATTCCACTTCAAACACGCCCTCGAAACCAATCTCCTCGAACATAGCCTGCAGCTTGGCCTCCATCTCCTTGTCCTCAAACATCTTCACGTCGTGATAAGGGCTATAGTAGCCCTGAATGAGGTACTTCCACTTCATCTCGGTCACAATCTGCATGTCTTTACCCCTGTTGATGCAGTAACCTTCCAGCGCCATCTCATTTTGCTTGTCCACAAAGTGCTGAATCATAATCAGCGGACTCTCAATCTTTACGATGGCGTCCTTCAGTTCCTGCTCGTTCTGGCAGATATACACGTCAGCCTTCCAACTACCCGAGTTAGGCGAAATATCCTTGGTGATGATTGGATACCACAGGTTCTCAGGCAAAGCATCATTCTTGCTGATCACATAACTGTCCAGCACGTTGAATCCGTGCCTCTTGGCGCATTGCTGAATCTCATACTTGTCCATAAACTCGTTGATGCGACCCGTACGACCGGCATTGTAAGTGATGAACTTGTCTTTCCACTCATCATAGCGCAGGTCAAAGTAGCCCACCGACTTGTCGTCTGAGAACACTATGTAAGGCTTCTTGCCGGTCTCCTCAGCCAAATGACCGTAGGTCTCCAACAGCCACTTGAAACCATCCTCAACCGAGTCAAAACGATGCAGTTCCGAGATGTACTTACTCTTCGTCGCTACCTCGTAGCGTCTCTTCACCGAGATGTAAACAGGATTAACACCGTTCTCGCCTAAGGCACGAATCATATTCAGCGGATTGTAATGCTCAAGTGCAAACACGATGCACAAATGGCCGTTATATTGATTATTCATATCTGTTATGATTTATTTTGTGACTTATTGAATTTTTTGTTCTCGTCCTTATATACGCCCTTACCCGTCAGCACAGGCGCGATGATACCAAAGAATGTCTTTAAATCCAGACCGAAGCTCACGCTCTCGGCGTAGTCGGCATCCATCGTGAACTGCTGGTCGCGCAAAGCCGAGCGATCCACCACGTCCACCGTACAGAACATACCTGCTTTCACGTCATAGCGTTTGATGTAACGAGGATCCTTGTCGCGATATTCCTCAAACTCCCAATCCAAAATCGGGCGAGGACCGATGATAGCCATCGTGCCGTTGATGATATTGAACATCTGCGGCAACTCATCCAGACTTGTACGACGAAGGAAAACACCCACCTTTGTGATACGGCTGTCGCTTGCGCTGGTAGCAATACCACCAACCTCGTAAGCATGGTCACACATTGTACGGAATTTATACACCAAGATAGGATTATAGGCCTTACCCATGCGCTTTTGCTTGAAAAACACAGGACCCTTCGAATCACACTTGATACAGATAGCGATGATGATCATCGGAATGCAGAAAACCACCAGACCAGAAATGGCCAAGGTAGTATCAATCAGTCTTTTAAAGAAATTTTTGTACATATTATCTCAATGCTATTGCAAGTCATTTGAAAGAGTTTCAGTAGGTTTCAAAGAATTATATTGCTCTATCGTCTTTGCCAAAACGCATGCAAGATACACTTGGTTCTTTTCCAACTCAGGATTTATATAGAATCCAGCTACTGCCTCTATAATCAAGGTTTCTCCGATCCAATCGAGGTCCTAGCCGCTGAAGTAATTCATTTTAAGCGTCTTCTCGTCCTTATACACAAATTTGATTAGGTAGCATGCACAAAACTTCTCGGTATCGTCCATGAGCAGTGGGGCTACCGGACGACCTCGTTTTTGAAAACATCCAAAGCCTTCTAGGGTATGCGCAAATCCGATTGACAAATTGTTGGACCATAACCCAAATCTTTTTCCATACACGCATCCGTAAAAACTTCCTTCTAGCAATATACTAATGAAAGAGAGCCTGATATGTCGGTAAAGTCGCACAGAACGACAGTAGAGTAGTAAGTAGTCAATTCATCACAAATTATCTTAGCTTGTTTTCTCTTAATATGTGAAACAAGAATGTAGTTTTTGAGGTATTCTATAATAATCGCTACCTGTATTTACATCATTTTGTGTAAGATGTATTTAACTTTTGCTATAGTAATTGTTGGCTAAATAACATCTGAAAAATATAATGGTTCGGCATTTATCAAAACATCCGCCCTTAAACTAGTGAAAGAATTATTAACCGTATCCAATAGAGAGCATTTGTTAATGGGATATTTTGAGAAAAAAATATCCTCTACAATCCTGAATTATCATCATATAGGGATAATCATCCATTAGCTTTATTGTTGTTGCGTTAATGTAGAATTCTATTAAGCACACCACTTCTGGATTATTTCTTTTTACAAGATTAACTACAGATTGTAATTTATGAATATCTGGGGCTCTTCCTAAATGAGTATTAACTACACATAGCTGTAACAATACACCCTTTATGATTAATCAATAGTATAAATAATGCAATAATCTTAGAGTGGCAGTTGATAATTGCAGCACTAACCAACAGAATCAGACAGATAAAATATCACTTTCTATATACAAATAACAATGACGCTATCAAAAGACAGCAAAAAAACTTGTAAAAAAAGGGCGCTAATGTAAATACACTCATTATAAATCAGGACCTGAAGTCATGATCAACCTCAAGAATACCTTTTACAACATTTCTCACATTAGCAATATCAAAATGTCCATAGTATAATACCTTGGTGCCAATACTTGCATATTCACAAGCCAATGTGCTGTCGTAACTTATCAGTATATCAACTGCAGGATAGCTAGTTGAATACCCAGCTATAAACGTAAAATTATATTTAGATCTCATATCGTCATACAAAGAATCAGCATGAGAGGGATGATTCTTTAAATAAATTTCAACATCAAGGTCTTGTAATTGGATTAATATTTGTTCCTCCTTTGGGGCAAATATATAGAAATTTGACACTATCAATACTGACTTCTTACTAGGGGCAAAAGAAGGTTTAAAACCATAACCAATATGTATGTACTGCGGATTATTAGCAATTACAGAATTTGAGAGCGCCCACTCATCAGTTTCGGTATAACAATATACTTTAGAAGGAGAACATTTATACAATGAAGTCCAAATATAAAATCCTTTATCCTCTTCGAACACCAAATACGGAATTTCAAGGCTTTTGTTTTTGAAATGCATCGTGCCATGTTGGATCAGTGATTTATTTTTATGAGGCGACTTATCTATCATAACAGAATAGCGATCACAGATAAAACTAAAAACAAGTTCTGCATCCTCTGGGATATGTCTAATAGCATAATCAGCCATACACCATTCAAAAGCCTTGTAGGAAAGGAAATACATGTTATAACCATATTCTCGAATGACCTTTATGTGTAGTAGTACTGATTGAAGTGCACACTTCATTACATCACCAAATGTGACAAAATCTAACAACTCGGCAACCGTCTTTTTCTCTGGCAATTCATAGTTGCTATCCAATAAACGAAGCCATACATCACCATCCTGCTGTAGACCGATGCGTTTAGTTATTGTATAAAGTAATCGCTCGTGCCCGATAAAATATCGATTCGATTGGACTTGATTTTTTTTTCTAAAAAATATCGCCACACTGAACTTCAATGGAAGATAGATATCTACCAACAACATTATTAAAGGCAAAGCGATATTAAAGCAAATGCGTATAAATATATTCTCCCACAGTTTCTTGAAAGCCTTCTTTCCCCCAGCCATCTGATCAAAAGATACTTTTTTACCATTAGGATATGCATTAAGTACACAATCATTCATCACCGTTATCATATAGGTATCGCGCTGTTCTTTCAATGTATAGTGAGCCATATTTATATATTTGTTAAAACATTCTCATATCCGCATGCCATACTTTCTAACGAAAATTCCTTCACGAATCGTTCTCTTGAATGTATTTTTTGTTCTACAGATATTACGGCACCATCGATAACTCGACACATCTTTTCTAAAATATCCTGAGTCTCTCTAGTACAGACATATCCACAATTCTTATCACAAAGTTCTATGTTACCTCCTGTATCCGTCAGAATTAAAAACAATCCTGCACGCATCGCCTCTATTACGCTCATGGGAAGACCTTCTACCATACTTGGCATAATAAAAACATCCATATTTTTCAAGATTTCTGCGACATCATTCCGTTGCCCCATGAATGTTACATACTCTGTCAGCCTGTAAGTATCTGCCTGTTTTTTGACATTGTCAAGTTCAGGACCATCTCCTACGAATGTAACATGCATCTTTTTCAAATGGTCGCTATCCATAATCTTCATAGCTTCAAGAATTTTATCCTGTCCCTTACGTCCAACAAAAGACCCTACACAAACAAACCGCATTTTCTTTACGTCAAATTCAGGATGAACGAATGAATACGGAATGTCGGGAGATCCATTATAGACGAAACCGCGTTTTTCGACAGGTAGTATACTATTATTGTAAGCCTTTCGAGAAATATAAATAACTTTATCTATTCTTGAATAAACAAAGTCTCTCCTTTTATCGAAACGACGTTGCATATCTCTTCGTCCAAAGCCTTTAAATGTATTCATCAACATACTGCCACTATCATCTTCAGTATGTATAACAAGTGCAGTTTTAGGTAGAATGAGTCTACTGCTACGATTTAAGTACCTGAAATAATAATATGCACAACCTAGTTCTTGAAATAGAATATAATCGGTAGAAGCATTATCATCAAAATACTTCTTTACCGATTTTGAAGAATTGTAATAGAAGTTAAATTCATACCGAAGTAATGCAAACGGATAAAACCTCAATGTCAATATTTTCCTAAGGATAGTACGAACTCTCGTTCTTACAGCATAGTTTGCAGTTCCCTGATCTTCACCTATCGGCATTTGGTCTCCATTGTCAATATTCAAGACCTGCATAGAGGAGTAAACCTTAGTAACATAGATATCCTTAAAGGACTTATTGCATTCAATAAAAGACTTTATAAAATAGTTAACTCCCTGGACTTGTCTGAGTTCACTTCCTGTAATAATACTTATTTTATTCATAAAACATTTGCTGTTTTTTAATAAATCTTTCATCACTCAAACCTCGAAGAACTTGCTCCTTCTCTTTGTGTAATAAACCTTTTGTACCAAGATTATATTGAGTATTTCTCGCTATATAATCATCTATAGAACAAATAATCCGAGCTGGATTACCTGCCACAACCATATTAGAAGGAATACTTTTGGTAACAACAGATCCAGAAGAGACCAGAACATTGTCACCAATGGTAACTCCAGGCATAATTAGAGCATTATTGCCAATGTAGCACCAATCGCCTATTTTCACCTTTCCAAACACGTCAAAATTAGGAATTTTTTTGCGGACGACCTGCCCCCCCCATGAGTAAAAATTCGGACACCAGAAGTAATCTGGCAGTGGTTTCCTACGGTAATTAAATATGGTTCGGAAGACCAACAATCAATATCTGGTACGAAACAATCTACTCCGATATTAACTCCAATTTTTTTAGCATAATTATAAGGTGTAGTAAATTTCTTCTCGATAAAGGAACGGATATATTTTATGAAATTGAACATGGTTACGAATACGATTTATGTTTATTAAAGAAAAAAAAAATAATAATTAATATAATATAGTCATACAAGATTCTCGAAACAGGAAAATCCCATTGCTGGCGGACAAAGTATACTGCATTAGATGTCATATAAAGGTAAGTGAGATAATACAACAATGAGAATCTTCGTTCAAACTGAAATCTTACATGCATCCTAGATATAAAATAGCCGAAGACCGCCATAAAAAGAATGACAAAAGGCAATTTAGCATTATAATACAAGTCTCCAACAATAGATGTACCTAGACCTGTCCCTTGCCACGTGGCAAGTCCTTCCGTTGTGATATATGTAGATTGCATTGCTAAGTCTAAATTCAGAGTATTGAAAATCAATGGACCTATATAAGGGATCGCACCTAATAAAGAAGCTGGAAGACTAGCAAAAAGATGCGGTCCTTTTGCATCTGTATATTTTACTAAGTAATCACAATTTATACCAACTAAACTATAGTCCCTCGACATTGTATAAACATCCAAGTCTGCATAGGAAACGGCATTGCCTTGTCTAGTAAGACCGGAGTATATCATAAACATGACTCCAACCGCTAATCCTAACAATATGTTCTTATTTGGAATGTGACGTACAAATACATGATACGAAATGATAAATGGCAAAAACACAAGAAGCATTTCATTACGGTTTCCGGAAAGTAGCAACATAGAAGAGACAAGAAGTATCTCAAATAGATATATTTTATTGACTTTATGAAGAAAATCTTTAAAAGACAGAACTTGACCTAGTCCAAGTCGAACAAACTCAACTATAGTAGAAATAAGGCATAGAAAGTCTATTCGACCAAGACCTTTACTTCTTTCCGAGTCAGATAGACCTTGACCGTATGAGAACCAGGTAGAGAAGTTTCCATTCAGATAGTTAAGTATAATTTCAAGAAGCAACAAAACAGCCAAGAAATGAATAACGGCCTTGTAATTGATCGTCTCATATTTACCTTCTATTTTCCATTTAATATTTTCATTTGATTTAAAAACATTCCCTTTTACACAACCGAGCAAGAATACGCATAAAGCCAACATTTGAATCACTCGAGATTTTGTTAATACATTAGTTTGCTTAATCGCATTATTAAAAGCCCCCCCTATACCCTCAGCACTATAATTCATAGCAGCTAATACTATGTCAGAATAAAATATTCCTAACAAAAAAACAGGAAGGAACATGAGTTCAAAACATAATATATTATCTTTTCGGTATTTTATCATATACCAAAACGAAAAAATAACAGCCAACAATAAGTCAAATTGCTCAAAAAGATGGGGCATAGACCAATTTTGAACTTCTTGTGCAACGTATTCTATGAGATACATACATATCGCGACAGTCAAACAGGTCTCCAGAGTCTTATTATTCTTATAATTTCTGAGCGTCATAAAAATATATAATTATTTGTGATATTTTTTAACAAGTGATTTATACATAGCTTCCCACTTATCTATTATGTCAGAAGGTCGAAAACGCTGAATGTCTTCAATTGCCTTCAATCCTAAGTTTTTTCTTAATTCAGAATCTGCTAATACTTTTCTAAGTCCTTCTTTCAAAGCATCTACATTTTGATTTTCCACAATGATGCCGTCCAATCCATCAATAATAATCTCACGAGGTCCCGTTATAACATCAAAACTGACTGCAGCCATGCCCATCGAAAGAGCCTCTGAAAGTACGTTCGGAAAACCCTCATGCTGTGAGCAAAGACAAAAAACAGAATGTTGTTTCATTAAATTATCCATATCTTTATGAAATCCAATAAAATGGATTCTGCGATCCAATCCGTGAGAATGTACAAGATCTTTAAGTACAGTAGAATAATTGCTATGTTGCATATCCTGACCTGCTATATTGACATCCCACTCTGGAAATTCACCAGCTATTGCAGAGAATGCTGTAATCAATTTATCAAATCCCTTATTGGGTACTAATCGCCCACAAGCCAATATATTCTTTCTCAGCGGAAATGACTGTATATACTCTTCTTTACTGAGAGGAGTATAACTGAGAGGATTATGCATAACAAATACATTCTTGTATCGGTTTCTTAGGTATGCCTTGTCATAATAGGTCATTACGGTCACAGCGTCTCCAAAGTGATACCATATCTTTTTGCATAGTTTGTCTGTTAAGTTATTATACTTCCAATCAAACGTGTTTCTCTCAGAATATACAAGGGGGACGCGACCTTTACAAATAAATGCTAACTGCCAAGTCCAATTCTGTAAAAAGCAGGTAACAGCAGCCGGCTTCTCTTCCTTGATAAATCTGCAAAAAAAAGAATAGCCTCTGAAGCGATTAACAAATTTATTGTAATAGCGTTTTAATAAGCAGCCCTCAGCAGTGTCATGTTCAAAAGTATTAGTATCAATCTGTCTGACTTTATCGCTTACAGAATAAGCTTTCCAATTGAAATTATATACTAAAATCACCTCGTGTCCACGCTCTGCAAGATTGTTGCATACCGTAGTGAGCACATGTTCAGCTCCACCACCTTGAAGGGAGCCTATAACAAACATTAACTTCATAAGATATCTATATGATAAGTTATTACTATGGAATGAATTTAAGAATCGGTTTGAGTTTTTCGTTTAGAAGGATTACATCTCTGTAGGTTAAGTTGGTCATCCAACATAGAACATAATATCCTAAAAAGAATAACGAACCAGTTATCAAAAGTAAAATCCACTCATTTACACCTGCAATCACATGTAGAAGCGCAAAAGGAATTAACGTCGACAAGAATGATATAAACAATATCTTTAGGATTTCCTTTATCGGAATAAGCTGCGAGATAGAATAATCTAGACTTCTACCGACAGTTTTAAATTGAAAAAAAACTTTACACAAAGAACAAAACACATAAGCAATACCAATAGAATAAACTGGTGCGCTAAAATGCACAAGGATATAATCAATAGGTATAAGAACAACAGCAAAAATCATGTGAACTCGTGAATACTCACGGGTTTTACCCATTGCCATCAAAATAGGATAAAATGGGATAACAGAAAAGAAACCTTCTATACTTTTTATTGAAAAAAAAACGCCCGAATCAGCATATTGTCTACCATAAAGGCAAGTCATAACTATACCCGAAAATAAAATGCAATACATTGAAATAGGGTATATTATCTTTACAGTCTTACTCAAAGCACTATTCCATATAGGGCCTATCTCACCTTTATTATTGACTGCTAAACCTGCAAATATAGGAGCGATAACAGTTGCTACGGAATTGATAACCATGGGGATAATGGGCAAATCCATGAATCCATTAGAGAACTCAGCAAAGACCTCATTGCCATAATATCTACTAACGAAAAACTGGTTAGTAGATTGAAATAGCATAATCCATAATGATGCAAACAACAAGGGTAGCGAGAATGAAAAAATCTCCTTGTATGATACCTCTGTTCTTTCGTGAGACAAGCCTCTGGTTGGCAAATACTTTAAATAGTATGATAAAGCGCAAGTAACCAAAGAGGCTATATCAAAACCAATTATCGAATGTATATATGTACCATCAAACAAGATAACAGGAACTATAGTACACAATAAAGTTAATAATCGTGTGACGAACGTAAATAATGCTATGTGTTTGGCTTTCTTATAAGATACCAAAATACCCTCAAGTCCCATTACGGGCAGAAGAAACAAAGGTGTTGGAGAAAACCACCTTACAGCATCTTCTATGTCCGGATTATTCAAAACATTAGAGATTAATGATGCACCGAAAAAAAGTAATAATGAAAAAATAAGCCCGAGAATGACAAAAATCCGAGATATCTTGTTTATTACATCTTTGGATTGCAAAATATGAACACGAGGAATGAAGTAGGAATAAGCCTTTGGTAATCCGAATGTAAATACGATTAACATGGTATTATACACATACATTACCTGCTTATAAGTGCCATAGTCGACTTTTGTAAAATAGCGACTAAGGATCATTGGACTTATTACACCTATCGCAAAAGCGGAAAATTGCCCTATGGCAACCCACGTTGCTTGTCGTGAATTACTTGAAGATAACATATACGTTTTGAAATATTTAGTCTTAGAAGTAGTTTGTAAATCAATATAATCCAACCTCATTTACCTTCTTTCCGAGAATTTCATTAAGATACTTTAATGCAGACTCTAGCCCGGGCTGACAGATCGGATTTTTTGAGGAAGGGTATGTTGCCGGATTAAGATTTCTTATAGAGATACACAAATCTTGAAGCTGAAGCTGCACCATTACCTTTGAGCGTGGTTTGATGTCAAAACCTAATTTACTCATTTGCTCTTCTACTTCTTCCGCAATATTATCATTAACATACTCAACTGCTACCTTCAACATAATTTCTTTTATATCGTTGAGATCATCACCGATACGGGCAACAGCCCGAAGGTCTATACCTAACGGCCTACAAAGTTCTGTTGTAATAGCAACCTTATCCTTTGCTCTCAGAAAGCAATATTCGACTTTGAACTTATCTACTCTACGCTGTACTATCTGAGTATTTTCACCTATTAAGATCTCTACAGGTATGCCGATATAATGGGCGAATAATACGCTAGAGCGATCGTATAGGTTAAAATTATTCAACCCCACATTAGTGCCGTCGTAATACATTCCTCCATCTGTCCAAACACCATCAATATATGTAAGAATTTGTTTTGGAAGTTTTCTATTCATTTATTTAATAATTATACGCGCAGGGACGCTCTCAGCTGTTACATTTTCTGGAACATCCTTTGTACAACAGCACCTATACCAATTTTTACATTATTACCAATATTTATATCGCCTATAATAGTAGTTTTTGCACTAATATTACAGTTATGTCCAATACGAGGATATCTAGTATTATCTGTATCATATCTCGACCCAATAGTTACATCATGCAAAATGTAAGAACCTTCCCGATAGGACTATTGGGGATAATAACTATACTGAATGCATTATGTGCAAAAAACGCCTCTCAAACATAGACTGAAAGGTATATCACAATGATAATACCAACGAAGTCTGCTATTAAGTAACTTAATAATTATTAAGCAAATCTCCCCATTGCCAGCGCAATAGATGGCGTATTGCTTCTGTATAAGGCGATTAGCTCTATATATAATTAGTTAATCAAGTTAGGGTAGATAATTTCATGAGCAGGAATATCCTGGAGAGCCTTATGACCGATAACCATGTCCTTCTGAGCCCACTTGAAGCCATCACCAGGGCTAAGCATGTGAATCTGATCTTCAGTGATAACTCCGCCAGCCTTAATCTCAACAAGGGAAGCAATTGAGCGTTCCAACTTCTCCTTAGAACCAGCAACACTCTTGTCTATATAGAGGTCTTCGGTACCCATCCAATGCTCTACCATACGAATATCGCGAACCATACGGTTCACACCATCAGGACCAAGTGAACCAGGCTGGTCAGTTCCTTTCATGTGACGGTCGATTGTGATGTGTTTCTCGATAATCTCAGCACCCATACCTACGGCAATCGCAGGAGCGGAAACACCGATAGTGTGATCGGAGAAACCAATATGATACTGGCCATAGTGCTTCTTGAGATAATTGATAGTTGCAAGGTTCAGATTATCCGGATGTGTAGGATACTGAGAAATACAATGGAGGATAGAGATATCATTGTGATAATGAGTGATAATCTCCAATGCATCATCCAACTCTTTCTTACCAGCCATACCCGTAGAAAGGATAATAGGAATCTTAGTTTCTGCCATTGCAGCAAGCAGAGGCAAGTTGGTAAGGTCACGGCTTGCAACCTTCAAGTAGTCTGGTGTAAAAACTTTGAGCATCGAGAGACAACCTTTAGCACAAAGAGTCTCAACAAAGTCAAGCCCTTTCTCTTTTGCGAACTTGTAAACTTCGAAATGTGATCCATCATCCAACTCAAGGAATGCACGATGTTCACCATAGGTAGCACCAAATGAGTTTTTATTTACATAAGGACGATTCATCTGAGTTGTTGTGAGTTCTTCGTTCAAATCGCGACGAGTCATCTTCACAGCATTCATAGGTTTGAGGTCAAGTCCGAATACATCTTCATGCACAGGTCGTGCAATAAGTTCAACAATAAGCTTTGCGATATCTACAGAACCATTGTGGTTCTGTCCAATCTCACCAATAATGTAAGTTTCACCTTTTATTATCATAGTGATATATATTTAAAATTACTTTTTATTTTGGAAGATATTTTTAAGCATAGATTGTTTGATTTCCTCGTGAGCATCAAGATAGTTCACAACATCTTGTAGGGTGAAGTTCTCGTCTTGTGCTTTGAGCTCCGAATACACCTTCAATGCGTTAGTAAGATCATCAAATGTATCGATAGTCAGACGGATGTCATCACGCCCCTGAAGATATTCTGGAGCCACTATCCACTCACATTTGTATTCATTGGGATGATTATAGATATGATAGGTCACATGCTCATGTTCGGGAGTACCTACTTCTACAGTAGCAGCTACACGCTTTAGAGCATCCAAAGTTACGAACTCTCCCCAAAAGCCGAAGTGAGTCAGGATGGATGGCTTATCATTAATACGGAATCCGATATAGTCTGCATCGCTCGCTTTTGCCTTTGCTGTCAATTCTGCAACTCCATGCCAGTCCATGAAGGGGTTGTCCGAACAAATACGGACAATGCCATCTACATTGTTCGCTTCCGCCGCTTTGATAAAGCGATCAAGCACATCATTCTCAGAACCGCGAAAAACAAGTTCGCCCATATTAAGTAGGAACGTCTCCAACTTATCATTGTTCTCGTTGACCGAGGTTGCAACAATTATTTTTGTGCCTTCAATCTTGTGAAGGTTATTAAGAAGAGTTTCGAGGAGAGTGTCATCCCCGTAGAAGTTCTTCAAGATTTTACCAGGCAAACGGGTTGACCCCATTCGAGCCTGAATGATAATTCCGATATTCATTGTTTATAGGTACTAATATTAGTTAGTAGCGGGCGGGGATCGAATCTCTGTGAGCACCTGTGCGCACGCGTAATATATAAGGTGAAAAGCAGCCCAGAGAACTTGTCCTCGTGAAAAGTTGCAAAAACAGCCTTATGTCGCCAAACAACTTTATGTAATTATTTTATTACTCAGGGAGGTTATTGTACAAAATTAGCCTCACCCCTCATTTCCTTTTTTATATACTCTAGAGCAGCAATCTTAGCCTTGGTCTCCTCGAGATTCAGACGACGAGTATTGTCAGAATTGAACTCTGTGAGTGTATTACGTTCTGCTTCACCTTCCCTAAAAAATTTATCATAGTTCAAACCACGATTATCAGCAGGAACACGATAAAAATCGCCCATATCCTCTGCCTTTGCACATTCCTCGTTAGTCAAGAGAGTTTCGTACATTTTTTCGCCATGACGGATACCGATTACTTTGATCTCTTCTTTTTTACCGCCAAAAAGCTCACACACAGCCTCTGCTTGTGTCTGAATAGTGCATGCAGGAGCCTTTTGAACGAGAATATCGCCATTATGACCATGCTCAAAAGCAAAAAGCACCAAGTCGACTGCCTCTTCTAGCGACATGATGAATCGGGTCATCTTGGGTTCAGTAAGAGTGATAGCGTGCCCATTACGTATCTGTTCAATCCACAAAGGGATAACAGAACCGCGAGAACACATTACGTTACCATAACGAGTACAACAAATTTTAGTTTCACCTGAATAGCGAGATTTAGCTACGGCTATTTTCTCTTCGATGGCCTTGGTAATACCCATGGCATTAATTGGGTACGCAGCCTTATCCGTCGATAGACAGATTACTGAGCCCACCTTGTATTCGATAGCTGCTGTCAACACATTTTCAGTGCCAATTACATTGGTCTTTACAGCCTCCATGGGGAAAAATTCACAAGAAGGAACCTGCTTCAAAGCAGCTGCATGGAAAATATAATCTACTCCCGGCATGGCATTGCGACACGACTGTAGATCGCGAACATCACCAATGAAAAACTTGATTTTGTGAGCTACATCAGGAAACTTCACCTGATACTCGTGACGCATATCATCTTGTTTCTTCTCATCGCGACTGAAGATGCGAATCTCAGCTATGTCAGTACGGAGGAAACGATTAAGGACTGCGTTACCGAATGAACCTGTTCCACCGGTAATCATAAGTGTTTTGCCTGCGAAAATACTCATATTGTATAAATGTATATTATTATTTCATTCTTTAACCACCTTATCGAAGAAAGTGTCTGGCTTTTCCGGATTGAAAATTTCATTGCAATACATCACTGTTATGAGATCATCCGTATCGCTCAAGTTAATAATGTTGTGAGTGTAGCCAGGGAGCATAATGACGCTCTGGATTTTATCTCCACTTACCTCATAATTGAGTACTTCACTAGTTCCTTCCTTGCGAAGCTGAATCAAGCCATGACCAGAAACAACGATAAACTGCTCCCACTTGGTGTGGTGCCAATGTTCTCCTTTGGTTATTCCCGGCTTAGAGATATTGATGCTAACCTGACCGCAGTTGAGGGTATGAACAAGTTCGGTAAAGCTTCCACGAGCATCACAATTCATCTTGAGGTCAAAAATCGCCTTCTCCTTGGGGAGATAAGAGAGATAAGTACTATAGAGTCTCTTTGCAAAGCTATCAGCTGGAATCTCTGGAATCATGAGAGTCTGGGGCATCTCAGCAAATTGATGAAGCAGATCTACAATCTCACCCAACTTGACATGATGAGTGATAGGTACTGCACAATAACGACCTTCAGGAGTGAAAATTGTATCTACTCCATCAAAGTCACAATGGTGTTCTTCGCCTTTGAGTGCACAAATCATTTCCTCAACAAGGTCATCGATATAGAGAAGCTCCATATCAACGGCTGGGTCATTTACCTGAATAGGGAGATCGTTGGCAATGTTGTAGCAAAAGGTAGCTACGGCTGAGTTGTAGTTAGGACGACACCATTTGCCATAAAGATTAGGGAAGCGATAAACAAGAACCTTTGCTCCTGTCTCTTCACCATACTGAAACATCAGTTCTTCACCAGCCTTCTTACTCTTCCCATACTCGGAAGTGCCAAAGCGACCGGCAAGGGTGGCCTGAATAGAAGAACTAATCATCACCGGACAGTTGTTTTTGTATTTTTTGAGAGCTCTCAGAAGAATGCTTGCAAATCCGAAGTTACCTTCCATGAATTCTTTGGGATCTTGTGGACGATTAACTCCGGCAAGATTAAAAACGAAATTGCAATCTTTACACCAAGCATCAAGCTGCTCTGGAGTAGAATCTATGTCATACTCGTAGACCTCGGAAATAGTTAGATTGCCATAACACTTTGCCTTACCATCCTTGATGTTATTGAGTTGAGCGCAAAGGTTTTTTCCTACAAAACCTCGTGCTCCGGTTACTAATATCTTCATGCTAATTCCCATTAAAATTTACGCCAAACCATCTTGTTGACGATACCTACATAACTTTGAATGATCTTAACTACCTTAGTTGAGACATTCTCTTCAACATAATCGGGAACTGGTATACCGTGGTTGCCGTCTTTACAGAGATTTACTGCGGTATCGACTGCCTGAAGAAGAGAGTACTCATCAATACCTGCAATGATGAAGTCAGCCTTGTCAATTGCCTCTGGCCGCTCGGTAGAAGTACGGATGCAGATGGCAGGGAAAGGATGACCTATGGAAGTAAAGAATGAGCTTTCTTCTGGGAGTGTACCGCTATCACTAACTACAGCAAATGCATTCATCTGAAGGCAGTTATAGTCATGAAACCCAAGGGGTTCCTGCTGTATCACACGTTTATCAAGCTGAAAGCCCGATACTGCTAAGCGGTTGCGTGAACGCGGATGACAGGAGTAAAGAATTGGCATATCGTACTTCTCGGCCATTTTATTGATTGCAGTAAAAAGGCTGAAAAAATTCTTCTCAGTATCAATATTCTCCTCTCTATGTGCTGAAAGAAGTATATACTTACCTTTTTCCAATCCAAGACGTTTATGAACATCAGAAGCTTCAATCTCTGCAAGATTCTCCCGGAGTACCTCGGCCATAGGAGAACCAGTAACGTATGTGCGCTCTTTAGGAATTCCACAATCGGCAAGGTAGCGACGTGCATGCTCTGAGTATGCCATGTTGACATCTGAGATGATATCTACGATGCGGCGGTTGGTTTCTTCTGGAAGACATTCGTCTTTGCAACGGTTGCCGGCTTCCATGTGGAAGATAGGAATATGGAGACGTTTTGCACCTATGACTGACAAACATGAGTTAGTATCGCCAAGTACGAGTACGGCATCTGGCTTAATGGCTACCATCAGTTTATAGCTTGCATTGATTATATTGCCACAGGTTGCACCTAAGTCATCACCCACTGCATCCATGTAAACTTCCGGATCTTTCAGTTTTAGATCTTTAAAAAATACGCCATTGAGATTATAGTCATAATTCTGACCCGTATGGGCAAGGATAACATCAAAATACTTACGTGTCTTGTTGATCACAGCAGCGAGACGGATAATCTCAGGGCGTGTACCAACGATGATGAGTAATTTTATCTTACCATTATCCCGAAAATGGACATCGGAGTAATCAGTACGTAGTTTCATCTTAATATGAAGATTAATTATTATTCTATATATTCAATTCAAACCGTCTCACCACCTGAATCAACGAATGCAAAAAAGCCGATTTGGGTTGATACTTCTTCTCATACTCCTTCGCAGCATCCCGATAAACCGGGTTCTTGGTTGCTATATACATGGCCACCTGAAGGCAGGCCCACGAATCGGTAGCTTGTTTACTGGGAGTATCTTGCGCTATCTCATTCAATTCCTTTTCCACCAGGGCTTGCATTTTCTTGCAGCCGTCCTTGTCTTGGAGCAACCGGGCACAGATCAGCATCATGGCTCTGAAATGGCGGCGACCGGTAGGCGATGAAACGGTGGAGAACCTATATTCCCACACTTTCTTTAATATCTTTCGGTCTTCCTCTTTTTGAGCATCAGTATAAGATGCATCGGTGTGGTGATCAATAACGGTTTTGATGTGGGTTTTCACCCATTCCACAAATTTGTATTCCTGCTTCTTTCGGTCGGGCGAAGTCGTTCGTTCTATATCTTCCTCCTTTAGGTCTTTGATGCGAAGCAGCATCGTGCCGCCAACCACATCCAACCCCACTGTGAAGCGGATGCCGTTCTTGGTACGCTTGCGCTCTATGATGCGGGCTTCCCAATCTTTAAAAGGAGTTGTTTTGAGTTTTACTTTCTCGTTTAATTCCAGATCATCTACGGTGGACCAGATTTCGCAATCAATGCGGCTATCGGCACACATGGCCCTGAATGCCTGCATCTCTTTGTCTCTGATCGTAATAGGCTGCCTGGCATGATTCAGGTAATACCTGAGTTTCGATAATGTCCATGGGTTTCGTTCTTTCAGCAAATCCATTTGCCCTTTGGTTCCTTTCACAAAGAGAAACCGGCGAAGCGACGAATATTTCTGAAGAATTTCCTTATCACTAATATGATAAGTCTTGAACGTAACGTAGGGTATAAAAAACTGAATGGCAGAACCATCCGGTAAGGCTTCGTTTATTTTTATAAGTGTATCGTGAATCTGTTGAGGTTCCGAAGACGTCATGACAATCCAGGATTCCTCTATAGTGTGACTCTCATCGGACATTTTCAACATAGCATTTAGTGATTAAACACTTCGCATACTCCACACGCTATTTTCAAGTCGTGTGTAAAATGCTCATAATCAATTAGATAAAGTTTTCAGTTTTTCATTTCACTTGCCGAAATTCCCGAGACCATCATTGGCTGTTTTCAGCGGAAAACTTATCTTGTATTTGTGCCCTATTATATATATACATATTATATAAGGCTAGAATGATTTTTGCTCTTATTGAACAGCAATCGCCGACAAAGATAATTTTTTTTTCTTAGCTTCAAAAGACTTTTTCACTATTTTTGCACTCTCAAAACAATTTAGTAGAGACAAAGCAGCTATTCCTTCATAAAAATGAAACATGTTTGCAAAAAACAAGGTAAAAAGAGCTATTCAAGTAACCAACCAATTAAAAAACATATTGGCAACAGTCGAATACTTCTACAATAATCCCGAAGTACTTTCCACACGAAATCTTCGTATAATACGAAAAATATGCAAATTGCTCATGGGAATCATCAATATGTTAAACAATCAAAAAGATGACAACTTATGATTTTTGTACACCTACGGACTTATAACCAACTAAAAATGAAGCAATTAACATTTTATAGGTGTACAAAAACAGCTGTTTTTGCCAAAAATATTCTTTGTACATTTACATCGAGATTAAACGTCTAATTTATGGAAAATAACCGTTTACAAAAAGAAAACGCTATGAAAATAACGTATTTCATCAATGTGAGAAGTAAAGTATGCGAAAGCATGAGTTTAGAACAATTTATTGAACGCACCCGCAACGGTACGTGGCAACGCATGACCGAAGAATACCGACAGGCACTGGCCGACGGTAACGAGCAGCGGGCCGCACGGCTCAAGGGCAACCTGCCGGCCATTGCACCCGCAGGAATTTTCGAGGGCGGACACAGTGCTGCCAACCTGGTGCAGCTCAGCGGATTAGTCGATATCGACATCGACAAGTGCAGCGAGCGGATCGAAGAAATCCGTGAACTACTACACCGGCTTCCCTACGTGGTGTACACGCAAGTCAGTCCGTCGAACAACGGGGTGAAGTGCCTCGCGCGGGTCAGCATCAGCCAAGCCTCACAGTACACCCCGCTCTTTCGGCTCATCACCACACACATCAGCAACCACATTCAGTTTCCGTGTGACATGCAGTGCTCGGACGTAAGCCGGTTGCAGTTTGTGTGCCACGATCCCACCGTGTATTACCGTCCCGATGCCATCACCTTTCAGGAACAC
The DNA here is from genome assembly GCF_000428125.1 of Bacteroides graminisolvens DSM 19988 = JCM 15093. Taxonomy (GTDB): domain Bacteria; phylum Bacteroidota; class Bacteroidia; order Bacteroidales; family Bacteroidaceae; genus Bacteroides; species Bacteroides graminisolvens. Next base: position 168,718 of record NZ_ATZI01000005.1, on the reverse strand, counting down.
CTGGACATGGAAGGTGAATTGCCGGTTGAGTTCCCCGAACCGCCACCTGCCACACCGGTACTAACCGATGCAACAGCTCTGCCGGGCAAGGGAACCGCACTGGCGGTACTCGAAGAGGTACTCCGCGAAATTCCCTTTTTGCGGGGACACCGAAACGAGTGCATGCTGCGCTTAGGACAGCGCATACGCGTAAAGGATTTTTCACACGAGGAAGTGGAGAAGATGATTTCCTTAGCCGGTGAGAAGTTGGCTCAACCCGATTTTCCGGAGGAAGAGATACGCCGAACGTTACTATCTGGTTATCAGTATGTTAGCCGTAAGAAAAGTGAAAGCAACAACTCCGCAGAGGGTTCACCAAGGTTCACTTCTCTCGGGGCGAACCCTGCCGCTGGAGAGGACGGTTCCGAAGAAGATGATTTGTTCGATAATACGAACCAATTACGCAACGAGGCACCTTACATTCCCGACGAGGTTTATGAGCAGCTTCCTCCCCTTCTACAAGATGTGGTCAAACATCCGCGTACCCGTCGCGAGCGAGACATCATGCTGATGGCCGCCATTAGCAACCTCAGCATTGGTCTGCCTCATGTGAAGCTCAGCTACGCCAACTCTCTGCACGGCACGCAACTCTTTTTTGCCGTTATAGCTCCCGCCGGGGCAGGTAAAGGGTGTGCGTTCAAGGTCAGTGCCATCATCAATGGCGTTCATCGTCATTATGAGAAAATCTATCATGTGGAGTTGAAAGAGTTCCAAACCAAAATGCAGGTATGGGACGCCGATCGGGATGCAGCTGTCCGCAAAGGCAACTTTAAGGAGCTGAATCCCAAGCCCGAACCTCCCAAAGGCATCTACATCAACATTGCAGCCAACACATCGAAAAGCCGCATCGTGGAACACCTTTGCAACAACGGACCCCTGGGCGCTGTGATGAACTGTGCCGAGATCGACACCCTCTCCTCCTCCAGTAGTCAGGAGTACGGTAAGTTTGATGATTTGCTGCGTTGTTGTTTTGACGGCGACCGCTACGTAAGCTCTTTCAAAATCAGCAACGAGCCCATCTGTGTGGAAGAACCTCGCATGGCACATTGCCTGGCAGGTACACCCGATCAGTTCGTGCGGTTTATCGGAACGTTGGAAAACGGATTGTACAGTCGCTTCATGCTCATCACCATGGGTAACACTGACGAATGGTTGTCGGCCGCTCCGCGTGAAAATGTGGAAGACAGCAACGTACACTTCGCCCGCTTGTCCGATTGGCTATTGAAAATCCACCTCACCCTGGATAAAAGTCCTACGCACGTAAACTTTACCACCGAGCAATGGGCCTCTCACGACGCCTTTTTTAGGGAGAAGCTGAAAGAAGTGCGCGAGCAGGAGAACGATAACATCGATGCCATTGTGAAACGTGCCGGTGTTATGGTGTGCCGCATGGCAGCTCTGTTCACCACCCTGCGCAAGTACGATGAATACCTGTTGCTGCCCGAGCGTATTTGTGAAGATCGTGATTTTAACAATGCCATGAGCATCATGACTGCCTTGCTGGAACACAGCCTGCTGCTGAGCAGTTCGTTTCCGGATGCCAGCAGGAAGAAAGCGAAACCGCTGACTCCTTTTAATAAAATTTCGAACATCATGAAGATTGTACCTGCAACATTTAGCCACAAAGATTTTATAGTAGCAGGAGCTTCACTGGGTATACACCGCAGCACTTGCAAACGACTTATAAAAAAGGCTATAAACTTGGAATACGTCGAGAAACAGGAGGTTTGGTATATCAAAATAGAGAAAGGAGGGAAAAAAAGAAACGCTAAGAGAGAGTGAACCCTGAGTGAACCTCAGCGAACCCTGAAAGCCCCTCCGGTCCGGGTGAGAAATTCGTTTCTCGAAGGGCCGGAAAATAATAAATTTTAGTAACACGAATACCGCTTTGTCTCTTTATTGAATTGTTTGGAAAACCTCTTTATGTTTTCAAAAAACGCCTTTATGTTTTTGGAAAACATAAAGGCGTTTTTATAAAGTCTGTCTAAGGCTCCCCCAGGAAGTGCGCTATGAGTTCCACTTCCCTTTTGAGAAACACATGCCGGTGTTTGTCATACCCAATGCGTTGCAGTTCTCCCGTGAGTTCCCGGTTTTTGCGTATCCACCTGTACAGTCGTTGCAAGGCCGGTGTGGCACACAAACCCGGTGCATAGAGCATGGCAAGTTCCACCTTGGCATAGGATCTGAGGCAGAACACCTCTTCGTTCTTTTCGTCTTTCATACTTATTTTATTACCAATTATTCTTCCATAAAGATAATAAAAGAAGGGGTTTTAAGCAAGTATATTGTCAAATACTTGACAAGAATTTCACAAAAGGCACTATATCTCTGCTAACACTGGCTTTTTCGAGAGCCTCCATATATTCACTTCTTCTTTCAACGGGAATAATCAACCAATCATACCCTCCTGATGCCAACATGGTATTCATCAAAAATCGTCCCACTCGCCCGTTACCATCCATATAAGGGTGAATGTATGTAAAAAGAAAGTGCCCTAGTATGGCCCGTACGCCGGCCTCGGGTTCTTCTTTCAATAGTGAGAATAATGTGTTCATTGCATCACGTAGCGCATCGGGACTGAGAGGTGTGTGCATAGAATTACGTATATAAACCTGATGTGAACGATAACCCACAACATCCGAAGGTTTGATAATGCCGGCTGTCACACAGGGCATAAACATTTCACTGTGCCATATCGACAAATCGCGTTCTGCTATTTCAGCACTATCTTCGCCCTGAAAAATAGCGGAAACACTCTTCTTTACCGCTTGAAAAGCTTGCCAATAGCCACGTGCTGCCAGTGCATTTCTCGCATCCAGATCATCTTTATCCGGCTTCCATTCACCGCTTCTCACTTTATTTATTAATTCATCTGTTACACGATAGCCTTCAATAGAAAGAGAATGATAGGCATCCAATTTATATTGTGCCTCCATTTTTTGCAAAAAAGAATCACCGGAAAGATTGGATTTTTTCTGCAAAAAATAATTCATTACATCAACTCTCATATCCTTCCACATCAATCGTAAACGCGTAGCATAAGGTGAAGAAGACAACTCCATGTTGACAACCTCCGCAAAAGGATCTTCTTCCCGAACGTCATATCCGATACGTTTCATCGTTTCCCTTATCTCATCGGCGAAATCACTTCTTCCAATGTTGCGGAATGCCCCTATGACCCGCCCCGCCCGAACCGTCTGTCCGGTATCAACCAAGATTTTTATTATATCCGAGGGGTCGGTTATCATGGCCAATGCTGTTCGCATCGTAAGCGGATCATTGCCATACATTGACGGTGCAGCTACAATAATAGCCTCAGAAAGAGTATAAAGATTTAGCTTATATCTATTATTCGTATCTATTTTTACCGGTATTTCTGCCGAGAGGTTAAACAGGGATGTAGGGGCTATAAGCTGCAGAGAATTGTTATTCCCTTTGGGAGATCTGATCAATGTTTGTATAGGCACCGTAGTGGAGCCTGTATAAATAGCCAATGATTGTTCTGCCGACAAGCACCACTCATTTCCATATCTTTCGTTAGCATACCTTGAGATGAAATTCCAAAAAGAAGCATACCATGCAGTAGTATCTCCAGGAAGTGTTCTCGGATCTGTTACTACATACCACCCTTTAATTATTGGATATAAAAAATTATTAGCGACCAATCTTTTCAAATGAACAGGAGATAAATCACTGCTTTTGACCACCATAAAATCGTCGTCCTTCTGAATTTCTTTCAATACATCCAATGACTTTGCCAGTAATTCGGTTATGTTTGCCATAATTCTATATGTATCAATACACGTAATTAAACCCGTTGAATTACACGTTTATTAAAACGTAGTATCACACGTTTATTATGCAAATATAGTTATTTATGTTAGAAACCGGACATGAATTACAGTTTTTCCTAACAGGAATTACATGTTTTTATGGTATTTAATGTCTTATATATAAATTATTAAGCCCTAAAAAGGCGGTTAATGTATTAAATATCAGTTGTTATTTCATTTCCGAAACAAGAACTGACCAGGTAATCAATTACAGTTTTTCCTAACCTGAATTACAGTCCAGCAGCGGTGTAGTTGTCTGCTATTCATTTTTGTCTGATCGATAAGAAGTAATAAAAAAAGCGGGAGTTGACTCCCGGAAAAAACCGTTCATCAACTCCCGTCAACCTCAAGCATTGTCTTTTCTATCTCATTCGTTTTATTATTTGGGATCTCTAGCGTCCAGTATCATCTTTTTCTGATTCAGAAACTCAACTTTTTCCTCATCCGTATCGAATATGACCAGTTCATACTGGCCCATCTTTTTTACGTGAACAATTTCATCATGTTCTATCTTGGTGATGTTTTTCACTTCAAAATTCGGAATAAAAAGTGCGTTAGGGTACATTAAAGTTAAGTCACTGATCTTTATCAACCAAATAAGTTCTTTTTTCATTGTATTACATTAAATATTTATAATATAATAGCGGTAGTCATACTCCCATTTGTTAATCGGCTCAAAAATAATAAATAATAAGCTATAATCAGCTCAACTTGATCTGATTTTAATCACTTTAAATGCTATTTTGACCCGATTACTTTTAGTGTATTGCCAATTACACCTTTTTTAATGTCTTATATATCAATTGTTAAGCCTTAAAAAGTAGGTTAATGTATTAAATATCAGTTTTTATTTCATTATTATATAGCTTACAGTGCCGCAGCTATTTTACGTACCTTTTTGAGTTTTTCGATGAATGAAGGTGTACGTTTGGTAGTAATCATATTGTAGCGCGCTTGCATTTTAACCAATGGCTCTGCCGGCAAATCCAAGACGGCTTCAATAAGCAAAGCGTATTCAACGGTTAATTGACGTTTAGCATTCAATATTTCGTTGAGTTGTGAATAGGGAACACCCATTTGCGAAGCAAGTTTTCGTTGTGAAATGCCACGGTATTCAATTTCGTCTTTCAACACTTCACCCGGATGTGTCGGAATGAACGGTTCAATATTGTTTGCAATCATATTTTGTCTTTTTTGTACTACAAATATACTATATTTTTCATGAAATCAGCATATCGTTTCTATCTATTTCATCAAACGTCATCAATTCCCGTCAAACACCATCAAACCCCGTCATTGGAGGTTGGTGCCTGTCGTACCTTTACAGAGTCATAAAGAAACATAAGTATTCACATTTAAAGATTTAAGATTATGCCAAATTCAGTCAATTACTCTGTAGTGGAGCGCAAGAACCCTTCCAAGAAGGATGCTCCGTTGAAATTTTACGCCCAGGCGCAATCCAATGGCGATGTAGATACCGACGAAATGGCTCGTCGTATCGAGAAGTCGTGTACCGTGACCCGCGCCGATGTCGCTGCAGTCCTCACAGCGCTGGAAGATACCATAGTAGAAGGATTGCAGAAAGGCGAGATTGTTCGCCTGGGTAATCTCGGTAACTTCCAGATTGGTCTGAGCAGCAAAGGAGCCGATACCGCCAAAGAGTTCAGCGTGAGTCTGATCCAGAGTGCGAAGATCAATTTCCGTGCCGGCAGTGCTTTGAGAGATGCGGTACACGGACTGAGCTACAGCCGCGTGCGCACCATTCAGGCGCAGAAAGAAACCGGTCAGAAGGAAGACCCTACCCTGCCGGTTGATCCCGTTGACCCCACCAATCCCGGTGGTGAAGACGTGGACGACCCCAACGGTTAATCCCCAGTATTCACCCTTTAATACATGAAGAAGATGAGAAAAGTAATCCAGTTGCTAGTTGAGTGCGTTATCGTGCTGCTTCCGTTTTTCAAGAAGAGAATATGCGAACCATCGATCTCATCGTAGTGCATTGCTCCGCCACGCGCGAAGACCGGCCTTTCAGCCGTGAAGCCCTTGAAGCCGCCCACCGTGCGCGCGGCTTCAGCGGCATCGGCTACCACTTCTACGTGCGCAGAGACGGTCGCATAGAGAGTTGCCGGCCGGTAGAATTTCCGGGTGCACATGCCCAAGGTTACAACACCCGTAGCATCGGTATCTGCTACGAAGGCGGACTCAACACCCGCGGTGACCCTGCCGATACCCGTACCGAGTGGCAGAAGCACTCCCTGAAGGTACTCATCAAAGCCCTCCTGATGGATCACCCCGGCAGCCGCGTGTGCGGCCATAGGGACCTCAGTCCCGACCTCAACGGAAACGGTAAGGTTGATCCCTGGGAGAGATTGAAAGAATGCCCGTGCTACTCAGTTACCGACGAAAGTTTCTAAAAAAGCATGCCCCGATACGCTTTAATCAGTGTACCGGGGCATTTTGTATTAAACATACGTATAGGTGATAAGAAAAGCAGTTTACCAGCTTTTAACGTCAGAGATAATCTGGAGTTTTTGCAACTCCTTTAATATTTTGTTTTCTCGGCGATTATTGCTACGCTGACCATGCGCCAGGGAATAGATGCGCCAAGGAGTTACCCGGTATTTCAGAGCGAGACGAATGTACACAACTCTGTTACTGGAATACATAAATTTCAGGATTGTCATTTTCATATAAAAAAAGCATTAGGTTATTCTTCTGAATTGTACAGTAGCAAATATACTATAAAAATATTAAAAACAGAATAAATACTTGTTCAATAATAAATTGTTTCTATATTTGCAGCCATGTGGTGTTCGAAGGGCAAATTGAACACTACATATAACTATCATCTCAATAAACAAGTCTCCGTGTACCGGAGCATCAACCTTGATGTTCCGGTAGCTGAGCTTCCAAATAAAAAGGGAGTTAACTCACGGCATGACTCGCTCATTAACTCCCTCAGAGTTCTCCTTTTCAAAAAACTATCATCTAAAACAAGCGTTATTTAGAGAACTCCTTTATTTATCTCAATGGATTCTTATCTGACATATACCATTTTACAAATTCGGTGATTCCGTCATGTAAGGACACACAAGGCTTGTAACCAATTTCAGTCTCTAATTTCGTGGTATCCGCATACGTTTGATACACATCACCCGGTTGCATCGGCAGAAACACTTTTTGAGCTTCACGGCCAACGGCCTGCTCAATCTCATTGATGAAATCCATTAACTTCACCGGACTGGAGCAACCGATGTTGTATATGCGGAAAGGTACTTCATTTTCGCAATCAGCCACAACAGGCGCTTTATCCAGCACCTGAATGGTCCCTTTTACAATATCGTCTATGTAAGTAAAGTCACGCGAGAGGTTTCCGTTATTGAATACCTGAATGGGTTCACCACGAGCTATGGATTTGGTAAACAGCATGGGAGCCATATCCGGTCTACCCCAGGGACCATACACCGTAAAATAGCGTAGACCGGTAGCCTTCAATCCGTACAACTTACAATAAGCGTGTGCCATCAATTCATTGGCACGTTTACTAGCCGCATACAAACTAACGGGAGAACCTACGTGATCGGTCTCACTGAAAGGTACCTTACTGTTCATACCGTACACACTGGAGGAAGATGCAAAAACCAATGAATCGACCTTGTAATTGCGACAACACTCCAATACATTCATAAAGCCAACCATGTTGCTGTTCATGTAACTGTAAGGGTTGGTTATGCTGTACCTTACGCCTGCCTGTGCCGCCAAATTGACCACCGCATCAAACTTCTCTTCGTTGAAGAGTTGTTCCATCGCTCCCTTATCCGAAATATCCATTCGCATAAACTTATAGTTTGTAGGGAATAAGGAGCTATGAAAATAGACGTGAAAAGGCATGTCGAGCGTACCGGCATCAATTCCGCCCTCTCGTAATCGTCCGTATTTTAAACGTATGTCATAATATTCATTGATGTTATCTATTCCGATAACCTGGTCGCCTCTCTGAGCCAACATAAAAGCCACCCGACTACCAATAAATCCGGCTGCACCGGTTACTAATATTTTCATAAAGAATCAGTTTTCGTTATTTATAGATTTCCTGTGCCTGCTTGTATGTATCCATCGAACCGATATCAAAGCGGGTTCCGGGCATCACCCAAGCATGAACAGTGGTTTTATCGACCAAATAATGAGCCAGGTTACCCGGTGCATCAAACCCGCATCCGTGATGGAGGCAATCTTTGATCAAAGGCAGATCACGTTTCTGATAGATGTAAAATGGAGGAACTGCCCAGTGGCTAACCGGTTTCTCGGGTTTCTCCTGCATCTCTAGTACTTTCATGTTTTGATCTACCGCAATGACTCCGGTTCGTTGCAACTTCTTCAATTCCGCTTCGTTGTGACACATGATCATGGAAGTTCCCTTTGCGTGAAACTCTTCCACAAATCCACGAAAAGAAAAGTCCAGGATGTTATCGGCCGCCAAGACCAGAATATCGTCATCTATAGAACATGCTTCAATTGCCAACAACAAATCACGAACGGCCCCTAAACGGTTTTCGTTGGTTGTAGTCCCGTCATCCATAATTCGCACCGGCTTGCGATAGGTTTGCCGGCTCACCCACTCTTCAAAGTGATGAGCAAACTTATGGTTTGTCACAATGATGTGTTCGGAGATCTCGTCTATACCATCAATATCATCCATGATACGACCCAGGATGGTGCTTTGGCCGATTTGCAGAAGCGGTTTAGGGAAATTCTCCGTTAACGGATATAAACGGGTAGCATATCCAGCCGCTATAATTATATTTTTCATTGGTTCATCATTTAAAGGAAATCCACTCCATCGGAAGTGGCACAGAAACAACATTCAAAGGTGTCTTTGTATTCTGGGTAACGTTTTAAGTATTCCGTGGTCACAAACTGCCTGATCTCGTTTTCCATGGCTGGATCAACCAAGGCAATGCATGCCCCTTTGAAACCGGCACCGGAAAAGCGACCGCCATAAATACCCGGACATTGCTTCATGATTTCATACAAGGCAATGAGTTCGGGAGAGCCACATTCATAGTTACGGATGCTACTCTGACAACTTTCAAACATCAGTTGCCCGAATTTGGTGAGATTTCCTTCCCTCCATGCATTCACGCCCTCATTGACCCGTTCACATTCCGTGTAAAAATGTCTGGCCCGATTGGCGAAACGTGCCGGCATAGTGGCTTCGTGTTTACTGAAAAACACAGGGGAAACGTTCCGTAAAAAAGTAGCCGACAAATCGTTGAGCGGCCTCTCTTCATACGCCTCTACCATCCAAGCAGCGGTTTTACATTCGCTCACGCGCAGGTTGTAGTCGGTACCCGTTAATTTACGTGTGACGCCGCTAAAGAAAATAGCCAGTGAAGCCGGAAACGGAGTACCTTCTTTTCCCCCGAAAGGAATCAATTCGTACGAACTATCCTGCGTATCGAGGTAAAGCAATTTATCTTTTTCACAAAGCACCACACAAGCCTGATCTAAAATACCATTGGTCAGTCCGATGTATTCACGTTCGGCCAGCGAAGCATATTCAATGACCTGCATCGGTGTCAACTCGATGTGATTGACCTTAGCCAGAGCTTTGACAAAACCGCAAAGCAAGGCTGCCGAGGAGCTTAATCCACCAATAGGCATGGTTCCGCGCAACACACCCCGTACCCCCTTTTCCAAGCGGTGATCTTTGCGCAATGCCCAACAGGCACCCCGCAGGTAATCACCCCAAAAACCTTGTTTTTCATCCATGTCTTTGCTCACAGAAAAAGTGCACAAACCTTCAAAGCTCAAACTGAGGAACTCTACCTTTCCACTTTCGGTAGCCGAAAACAGAAAATCAATTCCTTTGTCGAAAGCAAATCCGGAAACGATTCCTTTTTGGTGGTCAACGTGCGCTCCCAGCGGACATACCCTGTAGGGAGAATAGAGTTCGTACAACGCATCTCCTTTACCAAAAAAGGTTCTGTAAGCTGTATGTAATGTCTGCATCATTATCTTCCTATACAAGAATAATCAAATCCTATTTGTTTCATTTCTGTGGGATCATAGATGTTTCGTCCGTCAATCAACAAAGGCTTATTCATGGTTTTCTTCAAGACGCCCCAACTGGGTAATCTGAATTGTTTCCATTCGGTAATCAGAAGCAAAGCATCCGCATTCAGCGCTGCATCATACATATCAGTAGCGTATGTAACCACATTACCGATGCGTCTTTCACACTCTTCCATGGCAACGGGATCAAATACACGCACCTGGCAACCGGCTTTCAATAACAACTCGATGGTAACCAATGAAGTAGCTTCACGCATATCATCCGTCTCGGGTTTAAAAGCCAAACCCCATATCGCAATATTCTTTCCTTTCAAATCGCCTTGGTAATAAGCATTCAATTTGTTGAATACCACATTTTTCTGTTGATCATTGACACGCTCCACTGCATTCAGCACTTCCATGGTATAACCCATCTTCTCAGCTGTTTTGATAAGCGCCTTTACATCCTTCGGGAAACAAGAACCGCCGTAGCCACAACCGGGATACAAGAATTTGCTTCCGATGCGGGAGTCAGAACCGATTCCTTTGCGCACCATGTTCACGTCCGCACCCACCATTTCACACAGATTGGCGATGTCATTCATAAAGCTGATGCGCGTAGCCAGCATGGAATTGGCAGCGTATTTAATCATCTCTGCCGAAGGGATATCCGTAAATATCACCCTGAAGTTATTTAGCATCAGGGGGCGATACAAAGAGGTCATTACTTCTTTGGCCTTTTCAGACTCCACACCTACTACCACCCGATCGGGACTCATGAAATCTGAGATAGCTGCCCCTTCTTTTAAAAATTCGGGGTTCGAAGCTACATCAAACTCAATTTGCACTCCTCGCTTATCTAATTCTTCCTGAATAGCTGCTTTGACTTTCTTAGCTGTACCTACCGGTACCGTGCTCTTAGTAACCAGCACCACATAGTTGTTGATGTGGCGACCTACCGTACGGGCTACTTCCAGCACATATTTCAAGTCGGCCGAACCGTCTTCATCCGGTGGAGTTCCCACGGCACTAAATACGATTTCTACTTCATCCAAACAAGAAGTTAGTTCCGTCGTAAAATGCAACCGTCCTTCACGGTAGTTGCGTAATACCATTTCATCCAATCCCGGTTCATAAATCGGTACTTTCCCGTTTTTCAGACTTTCTATTTTTCTTTGGTCAATATCCACACAAGTTACGTTGGCTCCCATTTCAGCAAAACAGGTTCCACTCACCAAGCCTACGTAGCCTGTGCCTACAACAGCGATATTCATAGTATGTTAGTTTAAAAATTAGTTTTTATTCCACCGTCACACTCTTTGCCAGGTTACGGGGTTGGTCCACATCCAGTCCTTTCATCACCGCTACGTGGTAAGCCAACAGTTGCAACGGAATGACCGTTAAGAGCGGTGACAGACAGGCCAGTGTAGCGGGTACTTCGATGACATTGTCTGCCAACTTTTTCACCACTTCATCGCCCTCCGTTACAATGGCCAGAATGCGGCCTTTGCGGGCCTTTACCTCCTGAATGTTGCTGAGTGTTTTTTCATACAACTGGTGATGCGTGGCAATAACCACCACGGGCATTTCGGCATCCACCAACGCAATGGGACCGTGTTTCATCTCGGCTGCCGGGTACCCCTCGGCATGGATGTAACTGATTTCTTTTAATTTCAAGGCGCCTTCCAGTGCTACGGGGAAGTTATAACCACGACCCAGATAGATAAAATTGCGGGCGTAGGTGTAGCATTTGGCAAGTTCGGCTATTTGCTTGTCAAACACCAGCATGCGTTCCATCTTATCGGGAATCACTGCCAGCTCCGCTACGATTTCTTCGTATTCGGTTGTTGAAACGGTTTGCTTTTCCTTGCCCAAGCTCAGAGCCAGCATGGTAAGTACAGTGAGCTGTCCCGTAAAAGCTTTGGTAGAAGCCACACCAATCTCGGGACCTACGTGTATGTACGTACCGGTATCCGTGATTCTTGCGATGGACGAACCTACTGCATTGACAATACCAAAAATAAAGGCGCCTCTCTCTTTGGCCAAACTGATAGCGGCCAATGTATCTGCCGTTTCGCCCGATTGAGAAATGGCTATTACCACATCCCGAGCATCGATCACCGGATTCCGGTAACGAAACTCCGAAGCATATTCTACTTCCACCGGTACCTTGGCAAAGGTTTCAATCATCTGCTTGCCTATCAATCCGGCATGCCAAGAGGTACCGCAAGAAACAATGATGACGCGCTTTGCATTCAGCAGGCGTTCGCGGTGATGGGTTACTGCCGACAGCACCACCCGCTTTTCTTGTTCCAGCAAGCGTCCGCGCATGCAGTCTTTCATGGCCTGTGCCTGCTCGTAAATCTCTTTGAGCATGAAATGAGGATAGCCTCCTTTTTCGAGCAGGCCGATGTTCATTTCAATGCACTGCACATCGGGATCCACCGATTCATTCTTCAGGTTGCAAATCTGCATCTCCTCGCCACGCTTCAGTACCACGATCTCTTCGTCGTTGAGGTACACCACGTTTTGGGTGTATTCAACCAGCGGGGTGGCATCCGAAGCTATAAAGAATTCTTCGTTGTTTTCACCCAATCCAATGACCAGCGGACTGCTTTTGCGTGCCGCAATAACCTGGTCGGGGTGGTCTTTATCGACCAGCACAATGGCGTAGGCACCAATCACCCGATTCAGTGCGAGGCGAACCGCTGTCACGGTATCTACTTTGTTACACTCTTTGACGTATTCGATGAACTGCACCAGCACTTCGGTATCCGTTTCACTCTTGAACGTAAATCCATGTTCCAGTAAGCGTTCTTTGATAACCGAATAGTTCTCGATGATGCCGTTGTGCACCAACGCCAATTTACCCGATTGCGAAGTATGCGGGTGGGCATTGCCCGACGACGGAATGCCGTGGGTAGCCCAGCGCGTATGCGCAATGCCCAAGGTTCCCGAAAGGTCACTGCTGGTCAACGTTTCTTCCAACTGAGCCACTTTGCCTTCTTTCTTGTACACATTAAGCATGTCAATTTGCGAAAGAAGTGCCACTCCGGTACTGTCATACCCCCTGTATTCCAGTCTTTTTAAACCCTTAATCAAGACAGGAAAGGCCTGTCGTGTTCCAATATATCCTACAATTCCACACATATAGTTGCTGTATCTCGTTATTGATGTATTTACTTTTCATCCAGTGCTTCAAACCGTGAATTTTTCGATTTGAATTCCGGTACCATGGCTTTCATTAATTTCACCGTATTCATCACTTCCACCCCGCGTGACAGGGTTTCAAACTCGGTGAATGTAGGTAAGATGTCTCCGTACTGATAAGGACGTACCTTGGCTATCATGATCTTTTTGTTATCCGTAGGAAGGGTGTTTTCTTCGTTACTCAACACTTCTTCGTAGAGCTTCTCGCCCGGACGCAGACCCGTGAATTCGATCTTAATATCTTCATAAGGTGTGTACCCTGCCAACTCAATCATGCGGGTAGCCAAATCGACAATCTTCACCGCTTTGCCCATTTCGAACACAAATATTTCATTGCCTTTGCCCATGGTGGCGGCTTCCATCACCAAACGGCACGCCTCGGGGATGGTCATAAAGAAACGGATGATATCGGGGTGGGTCACCGTAACGGGACCACCGTTCTCAATCTGCTCTTTGAAGCGGGGAATCACCGAACCGTTACTGCCCAGCACATTGCCAAAACGGGTGGTAATGTACTTGGTGTGTCCCTTTACGTTGCCTTCACGAATAGCCGTACCCAAGCTTTGTACGTAAATCTCTGCCAGGCGTTTGGAGCATCCCATCACATTGGTGGGGTTCACGGCTTTGTCTGTGGATACCATCACCATCTTCTCGGCTCCGAACTCCAACGCCATGTCTGCCACTTGACGCGAACCGATAACATTCACCAGCACGGCTTCACAGGGGTTCTCTTCCATCAGCGGCACGTGTTTGTAGGCAGCCGCATGGAACACCACCTGGGGGTGGTATTTCTCAAATAAGATGCGCAGGCGCTTCTCGATGCGCACATCTCCAATAACGGGAACAAAGTCCAATTTGGGAAATTTCTTTTCCAGCTCCAGGCGAAGGTTGTGCAGCGGTGTCTCTGCCGAATCAAACAGCACGAGTTGCTTCACCTCCATCTGGGCCAACTGGCGGCAGAGTTCGCTGCCGATGCTGCCGGCTGCTCCCGTAACCAGCACCACCTTACCGGTAAATTCCGAAACCACCTCTTTCATGTTGATGTGGATTTCGTCGCGCCCCAGCAGGTCTTCAATGCGAAGTTCAGGGATGCGACGATTCACCAGCTTGCCGTTCTTGAGTTCGTCCATGGAAGGCAGCATCAGCATGCGCACCTTGGCTTTGGTGCAATAGCGCACCAGGCGATCCTGCTCATTGAGGACATCGCTTTGTTTGGTAAACAGGATGTACTTGATGCAACGGGTTTGAACCACCTCCGTAAACTCTTTGTAACTCTTGGCCGAAAACAAACGATAACCGGCTATGCGAATGGAAGCGTCGCGATCCAGACTGATGTAGCCCGCCACCTGGTAACGCCCTAATTTAGAAATTAGGGAGCTGGTGAATACATTGTTCTCGGCACCGTTCATGTAAATCAAGACTTGATCCCAACTGGTAGAGACGGAATGGATGACGTAATGGTACACCGTAATCATCACCACACGGGTTACTACCAGCAGGAAGAACGTAATAAAACAGTCGGCCAGCAAACCAATGACGCAAAAGCGACTGTCCACGGTATGCACCAACATGCAAAGAACAGGAATCAGGAGAAACATTTTCAGCAAAGCACTCAATGCCAGCCTGCCGGTTTCCACCAAGGTGGAGTGGCGAATGATTCCGCGATAAGTGCCGAGTAGGCGAAAACTAAGGGTGCTGGCAGCCAGTGAGCCTGCCAATACGCCCATAAAAATAGACAGATTAAACGAACAGTTGCTGACATAAATTACCAACAAAATAGCCACAGCGGTAGATATACCGGAAAAAAGAAGGTCGGAAGAGAAAATAATCCAACGATTGAGGTATTTGAAATTCAATAAAAGTTTAAGAATAGAACGCTTGCTTATCATACGAAGAGATTATTTGAGATGTATTTTAAAATAAAGACCTGCTGACAGGTACTTGAAATCATTGAGTTCAGTTACTAGGTTGATGTGGTCTTTCCACAGGGCATAGCCCAATCCGCAATTGACCGTGCGGGAATCATACTCCGCCATCACATTGAGGGCCGGATGAAATTGCGGTTTCCAGTTGGCACCCAGTGCTAGACCGTTGAGCCGATAGTCCGCACGCCGGTTGTACACATAAGCGGCATGAACGCCTAGTTCCCCATAGAGATCAACGTGTTTGGTCGCTGCCAGGTACCAACGGTTCCAGTAACCGTTACCGGTTGCGCTGGAATTGATATAATCCTGATCCTTAAACCCCACACTGGTTAAGACATCGTTTCCCCCGATTACCACCGCCGGCATGTATTGCCAGAATTGACCTTCCTGGATGGCCCTTAACCGCAGAGAGAACTGACGGTCCTGGTTGGTATACTTTCCCCAAGTTGATTCGGGCCAATAATTCCCCTTCACACCTTGAAGTAAAGTACACGTATAACCCACTTCGAAAAATGGGAGTATCGTAATGTTCAGGTAATAATTGTAGGTGTTGTAATTCCATTTGGCAGGGGTGGCTCCTTCGTGTAAATACGAGCCACCCACCATCACCGTTTTATCTCGCTGCATGTCTGCCGTAGGCATGTGCAGCAATCCGGTGGTGCCGTAGGGAAACTGTGCCTGTATGTACAGGCACAGCATCATTCCCCACAGAAAAGAAAGGATTCTTTTCATGTAGTGTTATTTTTGGGTTTCTCCGTAGCCGTAACCGTACTTCTTGCCGTAACGACCGTATTTACCGTACTTGCCATAGCCGTAACCGTAGCCGTAGCGTTTGCTTTCCAGGTTCACCGCATTGACCACCAACGCCATGTGAGGCAGCTTGCGCTCCTTGCGGATTTCATTTACCAGTTCGAAGTCACTCTTATGCGTTACCTCGGAACGACAGACGTACACCGACAGATCGGCCACACGACCGGCAATCAGGGTATCGGTTACCAATGCCACCGGAGCAGTGTCCAACAACACGTAGTCGAACTTTTCTTTCAGCGCATCAATGGCTTTCTCCAAACGGGGGCTTGCCAACAGTTCGGCAGGGTTGGGCGGTACCATACCCGCAGGGAGTACTTTCAGGTTCTCGGTGACACCGGAATCGATCAACAGCGAGAATATATCATTGGTGCCTCCGGAAAGGAATTTGGTGATTCCTTCTAGTTTGTGCGAGAAGCCAAAGTGCTCCGCCAAACGGGGCTTGCGGATATCCAACCCCAACAAGACTACTTTTTTGCCCAGTAAGGCCAAACTCACCGCTAGGTTCACTGAGGTAAAGGTTTTGCCTTCGCCCGGACTGGTAGAGGTAAACAGAATGACTTTGTGGTCTTCGCTGCTCAGCATGAATTGCAGGTTGGTGCGCAGGCTGCGGAAGGTTTCCGCCATCATGTTGTTCTCGTTTTCACGAACCACAATGGTACGGTTGCCATCTGTTTCCGCCTGCAAGGGAATTTCTCCCAAAATGGGCATCGTAGTGAGTTTCTCTACATCGTGACGGGTACCGATCTTGAATTGCAACAGGTCCATCACGTAAATGACGCCTGCCGGTATCACCACACCCAAGATCAAACCGATTAGCAGAATGAGAGATGATTTGGGAGAAACGGGTATGTTGTCTGCCAAAGGTGCATCGATGATCTTGGCATTGTCTGCCGTAGCCGCCATGGTGATGGAGTTTTCTTCGCGCTTTTGCAACAGCATGAGGTACAAGCCCGATTTGATTTCCTGTTGGCGGGAGATGTTGGTCAGGATACGCTCCTGCTCCGGTGCCTGTTCAATGCGCACGTTGTATTTGCCTGCCTGGCGTTCAATGTCTTGCTTGGCAATAAGCAACCCGTTGCGCACAGAGGCGATGGAGTTGATCACATTGGCGTGCTGCGCCTTGATGGAGGTGTTGAGGTTCTGAATCACGGGGTTATTGGGTGAAGAGGTACGCAACAATCGGTCGCGCTCCAGCACCTGGTCGTTGTAGCTGTTAATCAGCGTAGCCAGACTCATGTCCTGCAAACCCACATTGGCCGGAATCACCGACTCCTTGTTGGCGGGGTTCTGCACATACTCCTGCAGGTAAGTAATCAAGTTGATTTGCGTGGCATTTTCAATGCGTTTCTGTTCGTATTGCGAGTTTTCTTGCAAATACACCTGCGCGTCTTGTTTGGGGTCCGTTAAGCCCGAACGGCGTTTGTAGCTCTCCAACTCCTGCTCGGTGCTACCCAGTTCGCCGGAGATAATAGCTATACGGTCGTTGATAAACTGTTCGGTTTTAACACCCACCACGTTTTTGTCGTTGTTGGTGTCACGGTTGTACATTTCCACCAGCTTGGCTAGGAAATCTTCGCCTTTCTTTCTGTTGTGGCATTTAAAGGAAAGACTCGCCACCGAAGTGGTTTTAGAGGTGGGTGCAATACTGAGATTTCCCAAAACTCTTTTGGTCACTGCCATGGCCGGTGAAACCACTACAGTGATTTCGTTGTGTGCCAAAGCCGGTACATCGTGACGGTAAGCAAAGGTTACACGACCGGCGGGGGTATGAATGTAGCCCGGGAGTTTCTTTAATTCCTGCTGAAAGCTTTGCTCATCATAGGTACCGGTTACCTGAATGGAGGAATCAGCCTGCAGTACCACCTCCATTTCAATGTCCGTGTGAAGCAAGTCATTCTCTTGCGGGGTCATCTCTACCAATAGCGGGCTTTCCTTATAGAGCTCCACCGTACGGAGTCCTTGGCGCACGTTGTACGAGCTATAGGCATTCATCTCCAGAATCACTTGCTTGATGAGTGATTTGGATTTGAGCACCTCCAACTCGTTATCGAAGTTGGTGCTTTGGGCAAAGAGACCCAAGTCTTGAAAAGCAGCCATTTCGGAAGCCATGCTGCCCCCCTTCTTATCGTCTTTGATCATGATGGCAGCCGATACGTTGTAAACGGGTGTGGTCATTTTCAGGTAGAGGAAAGCCACCGCCACACACGCCACCACGGAACCCACAAACCAGGGCCAGTAGTTGAGGTATCTGAGTAAGAGTTCCTGAATATTGAGGGATTGTTCCTGTTCGGAATAGTTCTTGGCTGAATTTTCTTGGTTCATGATGAATTACTTAAAGATAGTGACTAATAAACTGGCTACGGACACCAAAATGCTGGTAGCCGATACCCAGAGGGAAGTGCTTGCTGTGATGTCTGATGTTTTGGCCTTGGCTTTATTGGGGGTTACATACAGAATGTCATTCTGCTGCAGGTAGTAGTAAGGAGACAACACCACGTTGGCATCGTTCAGATTGAGAGTGATGATTTGCTTCACACCGCTCTGGTCTTCGCGAATGAGTTTCACGTTGTTGCGCAAGCCGTAAATGGTGAGATCGCCCGCCATGGCCAGGGCTTCGAATACATTGACTTTTTCGTTGGCAATGGTAAAGGTACTGGGGTTATTAACCTCACCAATCACTGATATTTTGTAGTTGATAAAGCGCACATTCACCACCGGCTCTTCTTTGAGGTAGTCTTTGAGTTTGCTCTTAATCAAAGTTTCGGTTTCACTTTTGGTTAAACCGACCACACGCAACTTACCCAATACCGGAAAGTCGATATATCCGTTATTATCCACCAAGTAGCTTTGCAAAGAGGGCTGGCTCATCAAATTACGGTTTTCAGCCGTAACAATGGTAGGTACCGTCAGGTTAAAAGGTACCGCCAGTTCTGCCTGGGTGGTGCTCACCACAATGGTGAGCAGGTCTTTGGGTTGGATGCGGGCATCGTATAACTGGGGGTTCTGTGACACTTGATTGACAATGGAGTCATTCTGCAAATAGGGCACGCTCTTGTACGAGGTGCAGGCTGTAAAGGCCAGAGGCAACAATAACAACCAGAGGTAGCATAACTTTTTCATAATTAGCTTGATTTGTATTTTAGATGATTTTCTAGTATTTATTTGACCTTTTGTAACCGGCTAAGTGGAATCTTAATTCCCATCGCCATCACTTGGGGGATGCGTACCACCACATGCGTTTTACCGTCGATGCGCACCAATTCACCTTCCAAGCCGGTGAAGCAACCTTCGGTAATGCGAACCCGGTCGCCGGGGGCCACTTCATCGAGTTGAACGCATTCGTAATCACCGTTATCCGCACACTGCCCCACAAAACGTATGAAGTTTTGCATGTCTTGCTCGGCAATACGAAGCATACGGCCGGTGCTGTAGTCTTTCAGGTAGCTGATGTGCAAGTGATGGTCGTTGAGCAACGCATAGGCTTCAACAGGTGTGCACTTCACGAAGATAAGGTTACTAATAACAGGTACTTCTACCCGTTTACGGCGATCACTGTAAGTGCGCACCACAAAACGAGTGGGTAGAAAATGGGTTACGTCCAGTTTCTTTAACGACTCACGGAGGCGAATCTCTTGATTGGCGCGTGTGCGGGCTGCAAGCCATAAAGGCTCATTATCAGTCATTTGCATAATTATGTCGTTAGGTTTTAACATAGACAAA
Organism: Bacteroides graminisolvens DSM 19988 = JCM 15093; assembly: GCF_000428125.1. Taxonomy (GTDB): domain Bacteria; phylum Bacteroidota; class Bacteroidia; order Bacteroidales; family Bacteroidaceae; genus Bacteroides; species Bacteroides graminisolvens. Next base: position 149,127 of record NZ_ATZI01000005.1, on the reverse strand, counting down.
AAGCATAGCTTCGCTGTTTGTCCGTCACAGTTTTCTTTTTCATTTTTCATAAAGATCCTGTAGGACAAATGTGTTGCGCAACCGGAAATAAATTCCAACTGCATTTGAGCACAAAATTACTATAGAATTGCATACAAACAAAATATATAGATAACATTTTTCTATTTTTTTTCAGGAAATGCGTTCAAATGCGTGTAAATAAGTACGATAGAGGAAACCAATGTGAAGTATCGGTTACGAACACGAAACTTTTAGCGCAGGAAGACTTATTAATATAGGAGCGAGGTTTAATGACATATTAAAAACTCATTCTTTTTCAAATGGGCCTCTTAAATATGTATCAAATCCATTCTAAAAATTACTAAATAATACTGAATTTCTAAATTATAATAATTACTTTTGCTGGCGAAACAAAAAATACGAATAGTAACGGATATTAAGACTATACAAAATGACACATACCTGGTTTGAATGCAAAATTCGCTACGAGAAGATGATGGAAAACGGCATGAACAAAAAGGTGACGGAACCGTACCTGGTGGATGCCCTGAGTTTTACCGAAGCGGAGGCACGCATCATTGAGGAGATGACTCCTTTTATTACGGGGGAGTTTACGGTATCGGACATAAAACGCGCCAACTACAGCGAGCTGTTTGCCAGTGAAGAGGATGCGGCCGACCGCTGGTTTCGATGTAAACTGCTGTTTATCACGCTCGACGAGAAGAGCGGTGCGGAGAAGAAAACGGCTACCAACGTATTGGTGCAGGCAGCCGACCTGCGCGACGCGGTGAAGAAGCTCGACGAGGGAATGAAGGGTACCATGGCCGATTACCAGATTGCTTCGGTAGCGGAAACGGCTATCATGGATATCTATCCGTACAGCGCGGAGCCTAACGATAAACCGGAGTTTCAGGGATGAGTATTGCAGAGAATCTGAAAGGGGTGCAACAGGACTTGCCCGAAGGGGTGAGGCTGGTGGCGGTATCGAAGTTTCACCCGGTGGAAGCGCTCAACGAGGCGTACGCTGCGGGGCAACGGGTGTTCGGTGAGAGCCGGGTACAGGAGATGTGCGCCAAGCAGGAGGTGATGCCTGCGGATGTGGAATGGCACTTCATAGGGCATCTGCAAACCAACAAGATTAAGTATATGTTGCCGTTCGTGAGCCTGATTCACGGCATCGATTCGTATCGGTTGCTGGAGGAGGTAAACAAACAGGCTGCCCGCGCCGGACGGGTGATTAACTGCCTGCTGCAACTGTACATTGCGCAGGAGGAGACGAAATTCGGATTCAGCCCGGAGGAGTGTCGCAGCATGCTCGCGGCAGGCGAATGGAGAAACCTGACGAACGTGCGGGTGTGCGGACTGATGGGCATGGCAAGCAACACGGACAACGGTGAACAAATAAGCCGGGAATTTCGTTCTCTGCACGGGTTCTTCAACGAGGTCAAAGCGGAGTTCTTTGCGGAATGTCCGGAGTTCAAGGAGCTGTCCATGGGCATGTCTCACGATTACCGCCTGGCGGTAGCGGAAGGCAGCACGCTGGTGCGCGTAGGAAGCCGCATCTTCGGAGAACGGGTGTATTGACCGATAGGAAACCAACAACAAATGACTGAAAGTATATATAATTGAATTATGGCTATATCATTAAAAACACGTTTTGCCGGATTGGAGCTTAGTAATCCGGTAATCATAAGCAGTTCGGGACTAACTAACAGTGCGGAAAAGAACCGCAAACTTTGTGAGGCGGGCGCAGGTGCCATCGTACTGAAATCGCTATTCGAGGAGCAGATCTTAATGGAGGTGGATGCCATGCAGGATTCGGTGTATTACCCGGAAGGAACCGATTACCTGAGGGAGTCGCTGAAGCATCACAAGCTGGGTGAGTACCTGCAACTGATTGCCGACAGCAAGGAGGTGTGCGACGTGCCCATCATTGCGAGCATCAACTGTTACTCGGCCAACGAATGGGCGCACTTTGCAGCCGAAATTGAGAAGGCGGGTGCGGATGCCATTGAAGTGAACATCCTGGCTTTGCAGAGTGATGTGAATTACCAGTACGGGGAGTTTGAGCAACGACACATTGACATTCTGCGCAACGTGAAGGAGCATACGTCTCTGCCCGTGATTATGAAGCTGGGCATGAAGTTAACCAACCCGGTGGCGCTGATCGCTCAGCTGTATGCCAACGGGGCGGCGGCAGTGGTGTTGTTCAACCGCATGTATCAGCCGGACATTGACGTGGAGAAGATGGAGCACAAGAGCGGAAAGGTATTCAGCTCGCCCGAGGAGTTATCTCGTGCATTGCGCTGGGTAGGCATCGCTTCGTCTCAGGTGGATAAGATAGATTATGCCGTATCCGGCGGGGTACATCAGCCCGAGGATGTGGTGAAAGCGATATTGAGCGGAGCGGCTGCCGTGGAGGTGTGCAGTTCCATTTATATGAACACGAACAGGTATATTGACGAATACCTGCGGTTTACCAGTGCCTGGATGGGCCGCAAGGGTTTCGAGAAGGTAAGCCAGTTTAAGGGCTTGCTGCGTGTAAAGGATGTAAAGGGGGTGAATACGTTTGAACGTACGCAGTTCCTGAAGTATTTCAACGAATACAAGAACGAAGAGTAGACTATCATAACAAACTATTCAGTATATTAATTTTGTTAAATATTAAAGTTTTTTATTTGGCGATTGCACCTCGTGAGAAGTGCAATCGTTTTTTTTAGGGGGTTACATGAGGATGCTGGCCAGCTCGCTGAGCATGCTGCGCTCTCCTTTCATGAGGTTGATGTGGGCAAAGAGGTTCTGGTCTTTCATGCGGTCAATCATGTAAACCAGTCCGTTGGACTCGCTATCGAGGTAGGGCTGGTCGATCTGCTGGATGTCTCCGGTGAAGACCATCTTGGTGCCTTCGCCTGCACGGGTGATGATGGTTTTGATTTCGTGCGGGGTGAGGTTCTGGGCTTCGTCCACAATGCAGAAGGTTTCGGAGAGGCTGCGCCCGCGGATGAAGGCGAGGGCTTCGATAACGAGTTGTTCGCTCTTCTGCATCTCTTCGAGGCGTTTCACTTCGGTGGAGGTGGCGGCAAACTGGCGTTTGATGACGTTGAGGTTATCAAACAGGGGTTGCATGTAGGGGGCCACTTTTTCTTTGGCATCGCCGGGAAGGAAGCCGATGTCTTTGTTAGACAGGGCCACGATGGGACGTGCCAGCAGGATTTGCTTGTATTCGTTCATCTGTGCCAGGGAGGCGGCCAGGGCGAGCAGGGTTTTACCGGTGCCTGCCTTGCCGGTAAGGGCCACGAGTTTCACCGCAGGGTCGTTGAGTACTTCGAGTGCGAAGCTTTGCTCGGCGTTGCGGGGTTCGATGCCGTAGCTTTTGCCTTTGAGCACGCGGTTGATAGTATAAGTAAAGGGGTTGTAACGTGCCAGCACGCTGTTGCGCGCACTGCGGAGCACAAAGCATTCGTTGGGGTGCAGTTGGTCTTTGTGGGGAAATTCATCGATGTTGATGCCTTCGTGTGAGGAGTAGATGCGGTCGATGAAGGCGGGGTCCATATCGTCGAACGTTTGGTTGGAGTGTTCGAAGATATCGGCATTCACCACTTTGTCTGTGATATAGTCTTCGCAATGCATGCCGATGGAACGGGCTTTCATGCGGAGGTTGATGTCTTTGGTGACGAGGGTGGTTTTGACGTCGGGTTGTTTCTTCTCTACGTAATCCACCGCAGCGAGTATCTCATGGTCGGGCTTATGCTCCGGAAAGGAGTCGCGCACGCGGTCGGACTTCACACTACCGGTGATGACAAACAAACGGCCCATGCCCTGCCCCAGTGAGGCGCCTTGCTTGAAGAGGTCGTCGTCAGTGAGTTCGTCTATCTGGCGTACAAATTCGCGGGCGTTGAAGTTGATCTGTTCGTTGCCTTTCTTGAATTTGTCGAGTTCTTCGAGTACCACGATGGGTAAGTAGATGTCGTTCTCCTCAAAATTGCGAAGGCAGTTGTAGTCGTGAAGGATAACATTGGTATCGAGCACAAAATTCTTTTTCATTCCCATAGTTCTTCGATTTAAAATGTTGATATTTGCATTTCGTTTATACTAAGATAACAAACAAAAGAGAGAAAGGTCGGTTTAAAGACCTGTTTTTTTATTAAATATGATGAATTATAAAGATACATTGGAGTATTTGTACAACGTGGCACCTATGTTTCAGCAAGTGGGCGGAAAGGCGTATAAGGAAGGATTAGATAACTCAATAAAGCTGGATGCTTACTTTGGACAGCCGCACAAAAAGTTCCGGAGCATTCATGTGGCGGGCACCAACGGTAAGGGGTCGTGCTCGCATACGCTGGCGGCCATTTTGCAGGCGGCGGGTTACCGGGTGGGTTTGTACACCTCACCGCACCTGGTGGACTTTCGGGAACGCATCCGGGTGGACGGGGTACGGGTACCTCAGGAGTATGTGGTGAAGTTCGTGGAGGAGGAACGGGGGTTCTTTGAACCGTTGCATCCGTCGTTCTTTGAGCTGACCACGGCCATGGCGATGCGCTACTTTGCCGATGAGCGGGTAGACGTGGCGGTGATCGAGGTGGGCATGGGCGGCCGACTGGACTGTACCAATATCATTAAGCCTTGCATGGGTGTGATTACTAACATCGGCATGGATCATACGCATTATCTGGGTGATACGCTGGAGAAGATTGCCGCCGAGAAAGCGGGAATCATCAAGGCGGGTGTGCCTGTGGTGGTGGGTGAAGTGCTGCCGCAAACGCGCCCGGTTTTCGAGGCGAAGGCGGCGGAGATGAAGGCTCCTCTCCTCTTTGCGGAGGAGTTGCCGCTACTGGAGGATGCCGCAAGGGGTGCCGACGGGGTGTGGAACTACCACACGAAAGACTATGGCTTGCTGCTGGGTGAGTTGCAGGGATTGTATCAGGTGAAGAACACGCGTACGATTCTGGCGGCGCTCTCGCTGATGGAGAATGCCGGACTGGAGGTGAACGCGGATGCGGTAAAGAAGGGTTTTGCCCGCGTGTGCGAGATGACGGGGCTCATGGGCCGCTGGCAGGTGACGGGCACGGAACCGAAGGTGGTGTGTGACACGGGTCATAATGCCGACGGGGTGCGCCTGGTGTGTGAGCAGCTGGCTACGGAACGTTTCCGGAAGTTGCATGTGGTATGGGGCATGTGTGCCGACAAGGATGTGCCGGGTATTCTACGCTTGCTACCCGCCGATGCGGTGTATTACTTTACGCAGGCGTCTGTGAAGCGGGCGTTGCCTGCTCAGGAGTTGATGACGCAGGGTGTGTCGGTAGGGTTACAGGGTAGCTGCTATGCGGATGTGCCTGCTGCCGTACAGGCGGCACTGGATGTGGCTGCCGCAGACGACCTGGTGTTCATAGGCGGAAGCAGCTTCGTAGTGGCCGACTGGCTGGCTGCCAGGGAGAAGAAATAAGGATGGTGTAATATAAAAACATAGAATAGGATGAAGAAAGTTATCAGCAGTCCGCTGGCTCCTGCAGCTATCGGACCTTACAGTCAGGCTACCGAGGCGGCCGGACTGGTATTTGTATCGGGACAGCTTCCCATTGATGCTGCCACGGGTGACATGCCCGAAGGTATTGAAGCGCAGGCGCGCCAGTCGCTTCTGAACATTCAGCACATTCTGGAGGCTGCCGGACTTACCATGAGTCACATTGTGAAAACAACTGTTTACCTGCAGGACATGAGTCTATTTGGCAGCATGAACGCTGTATATGCCACTTTCTTTGAAGGTGATTACCCGGCTCGTGCGGCGTTCGCCGTGAAGGCATTACCCAAAGATGCTTTGGTAGAGATTGAGTGTATAGCTGCACGGTAATAGTGCAAATACCTTATAACAAAAAAGGCTGCCTGAATGGTAGCCTTTTTTTGTTTATGTATAAACTGCGGTTTATTTGCAATGTTTCTCAATCAAGGCATCGACAGCGGTGTCGCCCAGTTCTTTGGCTTTGGCAAAGTTGGCACAGGCTTCTTTGTCTTGTTTGAGTTGCAGCTGGCAGATGCCTTTGAGGCGGTAGCCTTCACCGTATTTGGGATCGATAGCTAAGGCTGCATCGGCCGACTTGATGGCGTCTTCAAAGCGTGCCACGCGGAGGTTGATCACTGTTTGCTCGGCGTAGTAGCTTACTTCTTTGGGATTGAGTTCAATGGCTTTGGCGATGTCATTGAGTGCCCGCTGAAACTGTTTGCCTTTGAAGGCGGCCTGTTCACGGTAATAATAGAACACGTCGTTGACACTGCCTGCCAGTGTTTCGTAATAGGTGTCGTAATCCGTCAGCGCGGGACGATACATTTCAGCATCCATGTACACGCGGGCACGCTCCAGCAGATAGGGTGCAGTCTCGGCAGTGAAGGGTTTCACGCAACGGTTGACGCAGCTGTCCATCAGGGCAACGACTTCTTTGATATCGGCACCTGCCAGTTCTTTGGCTTTGGCAGCACTGTAGAAGCTAGCCGGTGAAGCAAGGGCGGTACGGGTAACACGCAGATAAGCTTGCGATGCGGCAGCGTACTGCTGAGCAGCAAAGAGGATGTCGCCCTCGAGCTGGATGTAGACAGGCAAGCTGTCGATGGCCTGTGCAGCAGTTATTTCTTTCAGCGCACGATCATAGGTCCAGTCGCGGTAGGTTTCTTTGGGCTTGGATAGCTGATAGCTGTAGATAAGGCGGGCGATGTTGTAATGCACATCGTCTTTCTTATTGCTTACGCGAAGGGCTTGTTCCATATCGGCCGTTGCTTTGTCGAACTGTGCGGGGTTCTCCGCTCCCTGAGCGGCATAGTAGCCGGCACGACGGAGGTAGCCGTCGGCATTGGAGGGATAGCGCGCCACAAATTCGTTGAGCAGGGATTCGTATTCGCTCTGGGGCAACACGCTGGATGCCATGAAGAGGTAAACGAGTGCCTGGTCTTCGACTTCGGGCAGGGCTTTGCGGATGTGGATGCTGGTCAGCGCCAGGTCGTTGAGCGACAGCGGACCGACGTTCTGTGCCAGTGCGAAACCGGCACCCACGGCATAGCTGATGGAAACGGTGTCTTGTCCGGATGACTTTTGTGCCAGTCCGATGACTTGTCCGTCGGCATTCATCACGGGACAGCTCACCATCTTTTCTTTCAGCGGCAAGCTGAGTGTGTAGTAGTGGTGGCTACCGCCGATGGTGGTGACTTCCTTGACCTGCCCTGCCGTCACGCTACCGTTCTTCTGGGTGGAGTAAGGCAAGAGGTAGACCGGTGCGGCAGCTGCCGGTGCCGAGGTGGCCACGGTCAGCGCAGCGATCTTCTTGGCGGGTGCCACACGGAATTTCACCACATCGTATATGCTATTGGCACCGAGGATGGCCTCCACCGGCAGCTGACGGCCGTCGGCATCGATCACCACGGCACGATAGGCGTCTTTGAACAAGGTATAGTCCGACAGGCCGGTACCCGACTCGCTGACGAAGAATCCGTTGCCGGTGCGAAGTATCTTATCTTCCTGGTCATAGGTAATAACGGAGAAGACGGCCTTACGGGCTTTCTCCGCCCATTTGGGTGTTTGTGCCGCAGCCCATTGGGCCAGCAGTACGAAAACGAGTGATAGTAGAATGTTCTTTCTCATGTTTTTCGGAAATATAGCTAGTTAATTATTCCTGAGTGTGACGTTGCTTGACGGCCTCGTAAATGAGGATGCCGGCGGCAACGGATACGTTGAGCGACTCGATGGTGCCCAGCATGGGGATTTTCACCCATTCGTCGCACAAGGCCAGGTGGTCGTAAGACACACCGGTGTCTTCGGCTCCCATGATGATGCACAGCGGACCGGTGTAATCGGCCTTGGAGTACTCGTAATCACCTTTCTCGGTGGCTGCCACAATGCGGAAGCCGCTGTCTTTGAGGTATTGCAGGGTGGTGCGCAGGCTTTGTTCCCGGCATACCGGCAGGGTGTGAAGGGCTCCGGCGGAGGTTTTCACGGCATCGGCGTTGACCGTTACGCTGCCACGGGCGGGGATGATGACGGCATCTACACCGGCACACTCGCAAGTACGGGCTATGGCACCGAAGTTACGCACATCGGTAATGCCGTCGAGCATCACGAAGAACGGGTTCTTGCCTTCTTCGTAAAGGAAGGGAACCAGTTGTTCGGTTTTCTGGTACGTCACGGAAGAAACGAAGGCGATAACGCCCTGGTGGTTCTTGCGGGTGACGCGGTTGATGCGTTCAACCGGTACGCGCTGAACGGGAATCAGCGTGCCTTTGAGGGCTGCGAAAAGCTCCTTGGAAAGGTCGCTCTGTATGTCTTTTTTTACCAGGATCTTATCGATCTCTTTTCCTGCCTGTATGGCTTCGATAACGGCGCGGGCACCGAATATCATTTCACTTTTATCATCCATTCTTTTTCTTGTTTTTAGTGGGTTGCAGTTGGAGCAAAGCTCGTGCGTTGTTGAGCGCTGCCTCCGTCAGGGTGGCGCCGCTCAGCATGTGTGCCAGTTCTTCTACCCGCTCCTCGGCAGTGAGCAGGCGAATGTGGCTGTTGGTTTCGGTATCGTTGTCTTCTTTGTACACCTTGTAATGAGCAGCCCCGCGGGCGGCTATCTGCGGCAGGTGGGTGATGCTGATGACCTGACGGTTGGCAGCGCCCATCTCGTGCATGATGTCGGCCATGCGGTCGGCTATCTCGCCGGAAACTCCGGTATCGATCTCATCGAACACAATGGTAGGCAGTTGCACGGCACCGGCTATCATGGCCTTTACGGAGAGCATGACGCGCGCGATTTCACCTCCCGATGCCACGGAGGTGATGTTTTGAAGCTGCCCGTTCTTGTTGGCCGAGAAGAGGAAGGTGACGGTGTCTTGTCCCGACGGACCTACTTCTTTGCGCTGACCCAGTTCCACCCGGAAGCGGACGTTGGGCATGCCGAGCAGGGCCAGGCGGGAGGCCATCTCCTGCTCTGCCGCAGCGGCTACGGGACGGCGGCTTTCGGTGAGTTCTCCGGCAAGTCGGATCACTTCCTGACGAAGCGTTTCGCAACTTTCGGTGAGCGTGGCTATCTCTTCGTCGAGCGAGGTAATGCCGGTGAGGCGGTTGCGGAATTCATCCGCCAGCGCCATGAGTTCGCCCACGGTAGACACGCGGTGTTTTTGTTGCAGCGTATAAAGGAGGTTGAGCCGGGTGTTGACCTCGTCGAGCCTCACGGGGTTGAACCCGATCTTCTCGTTTTGCAGGGCCAACTCCTGCGCAATGTCTTTGAGTTCGATGTAACTGCTCTCGGCACGCTGCGCCAGTTCCTGCAACGATGCGTGGTAACGGCTCACCGAGCGAAGCGAGGTGTAGCCTTCTTTGAGCGCGGGCAGCAGTCCGCCTTCATCGCCCAGCAAGAGTTGCTCGGCTTTGTAGAGCGCTCCCTTGATTTCCTCGGCGTGCGAAAGGGTTTCGGCTTCCTGTTCCAGCTCTTCCTGTTCGTCGGCCTGCAGGGCTGCCTCATCGAGCTGTTGCAGCTGGAAGCGCACGAACTCTTCGTCGGCCTTGCTTTGTGCCGCCTGTTCGATGAGCTCTTGCAAGCGACGGGTGTGTTGTTTCCAGGCTTGGTAACACTCGCGGTACTGCGACAGCAGGTGGTCGTTGTGTGCCAGGATGTCGATGAAGTTGAGCTGGAAGCCTTCCTGGTTGAGCAGCAGGTTCTGGTGCTGCGAATGCACGTCGATGAGCTGTTCGCCCAGTTCTTTCATTTGCGACAGGGAGGCCGGCGTATCATTGATAAAAGCACGGCTCTTGCCCGAGGCGTAGACTTCACGGCGCAGGATGCATTCGGGTTCATACTCCAGTTCATGGTGAGCAAAGAACGGTTGCATGCCGTAGGCCGAGACGTCGAAACGTGCCTCGATGATGCATTTGGAAGCTCCGGTGCGGAGCGACTTCACATCCGCCCGTTGTCCGAGCAGCAAGCCGATGGCTCCGAGTATGATGGATTTTCCGGCACCGGTTTCGCCGGTAATCACGGAAAAGCCTGACATGAAACGGATGTCGAGCTTTTCAATCAATGCGTAGTTCTGTATGAATAGCGATTGTAACATGGCTGGTTAGGCATTGGTTGAGTTTGAAATACACTCCGCCAGGCGGTCGACAATATCGGCTGCCACCTCGCTCTTTTGTTTGAGCGGATAGGCGGTGCCGCCTGTGCGGTCGATCAGGGTTATTTTATTGGTATCGTGACGGAAACCCGCTCCCTCATCGGTGAGCGAGTTAAGCACGATGAAATCAAAGTTCTTGCGTTGCAGCTTGCTCTGGGCATGCTGTTCGCCGTCATGGGTTTCGAGTGCGAAGCCAACCAGCACCTGGTGCGGTTGTTTCACCTCGCCGAGCGAAGCGGCAATGTCCGTAGTGGGCCTGAGGCGAAGCAACAGCTCGTCGCCCTCGCGCTTGATTTTCTGCGTGGCAGTGGTGACGGGTGTAAAATCGGCCACGGCAGCACAGAGAATGGCGGCATCAGAAGCGGGGAAAGCGGCTTGTGCTTCGCGGCACATCTCCTCGGCCGACTCCACATTGATGCGGCGAATACCGGGGTGGTTGAGCGACAGCTGCACCGGTCCGGCGATGAGTGTGACCTCCGCTCCGCGACGGGCACATTCCTCGGCCAGGGCGAAGCCCATCTTTCCGGAAGAGTAATTGCCTACAAAGCGCACGGGGTCAATCTTTTCATACGTGGGCCCCGCCGTGATCATTATTTTTTTTTTAGCCAGCGAAGCGTTGGCTGCACCGGTAGTCTCTGCCGAAGAAGTTGGCACGGCGCCGTTGGCAAAGTATGCCTCGAGCACTGCCACGATGTTGTCGGGTTCTTCCATGCGCCCCTTCCCCACCAGGTGGCTGGCCAGCTCGCCCGTTCCCGGTTCGATGATGTGGTTGCCATACGAGCGGAGAATGTTCAGGTTTTGCTGCGTGGAAGGATGGGCAAACATGTCGAGGTCCATGGCAGGTGCCACGAACACGGGTGCCTTGGCCGACAGGTAGGTGGTGATGAGCATGTTATCGGCTATGCCGTGCGCCATTTTACCAATGGTGGCGGCGGTAGCCGGTGCGATGAGCATGGCATCTGCCCACAGGCCGAGGTCGACGTGGCTGTTCCACGTACCGTCTCGCTGTGCAAAGAATTCACTGATAACCGGTTTGCTGGTGAGAGCCGACAGGGTGATGGGTGTGATAAATTCTTTTCCTGCCGGAGTGATAACAACCTGCACCTCGGCACCGCGCTTGATCAGTGCACGGATGATGTAGCAGGCTTTATAAGCTGCAATGCTGCCGGTGATGCCCAGCACTATTTTTTTTCCTTGTAAAGAGTTCATCTCGATGTATTTGGTTACTATCTGGCGGTAAGCTCACGAAGTCTGATCTTGGTAAGCATCGCCTTGGTGTTAAGCGTAAAATCACTGTTGAGAATCCAGCTGTAATAGCCCGGGTCTCTTTTCAGAACCTCGGAAACAGACTCGCCTTTGTACTTGCCGAAGTTGAAAACCTCTACCCCTTTGTCATCATAGACCATGCGACCGGCGAAATCGACGTTGCGGTTGTAGCTGGATATTTCGGCCAGGAAAGCCATGTCGTTCTGCAGTTCCGGATACCGGTCGAGCTGCGACATAAGCACTTCATACGTGGCACGGGTATCGGCCTCGGCGGTGTGCGCATCTTCGAGCGTGCGTCCGCAGTAGAACTTATAGGCAGCCGAAAGGGTGCGTTGTTCCATCTTGTGGAAGATGACCTGCACATCGATAAACTTGCGTTTGGTCATGTCGATATCGACGTCGGCACGAAGGAACTCTTCTGCCAGCAAAGGGATATCGAAACGGTTGGAGTTGAATCCGGCCAGGTCGCATCCCTCAATGTCACGGGCGATGTTCTTGGCCACCATGCGGAACGTGGGACAGTCGGCCACATCGGCATCGTAAATACCGTGAATGGCTGACGACTCTTCGGGGATGTGCATTTCGGGGTTGATGCGAAGGGTTTTGGATTCTTCGTTTCCGTTGGGATGTACTTTGAGGTAACAGATTTCAACGATGCGATCTGTATTGATGTTCACTCCTGTTGTTTCCAGATCAAAAAAGACAATGGGATTCTTTAAATTTAATTTCATGAAGGATGTGTTTCAGCAAAACAAAACCGGCCTTTGTCATACGAGGACAACAAAAGAGCCGGCTGTTTGCAGGGGTTTGTTTAATCGTTCAGCATCATAGGCATGAGCAGCATGAGCAAATCTTCGTTCTCGGCCTGCTCAACCGGAATGATAACGCCGGCGCGCGAAGGATCGGCCAACTCTACCACCACCTCGTTTGCCGAGATGTTGTTGAGGATGTCGATGAGGAACGTTGATTTAAAGCCGATGCTCATGGGACTGCCTGCATACTGGCATACCTGGCTCTCTTCCGCAGAGGTAGAGAAGTCGATGTCTTGTGCCGAGATAACCACGAGGTTCTCTTGCACGCGAAGCTTAATCAGACTACTGGCCTGGTTAGAGAAGATGGACACACGACGAAGGGCGCCGAGCAGCTGTGCACGGTCGACCGTAATTTTATGCGGGTTGTTCTGCGGAATCACCGAGTTGTAGTTGGGATAACGGCCTTCGATGAGACGGCATACCATGCGGTAGTGTTCCAGTGTGAAGACAGCGTTGCGCTCGTCGAACTCGATCACTACGTTTTGTGCCTCGCGGGGAAGCAGGTTCTTAAGCAGGTTGGCCGGTTTCTTAGGCAGGATGAATGCAGCACGCTCGTTGCCTTTGGCAGCAAGTGTTTTGCAGCGTACGAGCTTGTGCCCGTCGGACGCCACCATGGTGATGTCTTCCGTGGTGATATCGAAGTAGATACCATTCATCACGGGACGGAGTTCATCATCTGCCGTGGCGAACAGGGTGCGGTTGATACCACCCAGCATAACCGAAGCGGCAATGTCTACCCGAACAGCATTGTCGGCCAGAGCCACCGTGCGCGGATATTCATCGGCATTTTGGCCCATAAGGCTGTATTTACCGTTGGTGTACTGAATCAGGATCTCGAAAGTATCTGTGTTGACCTGGAACGTAAGCGGTTGTTCGGGCAGTTCCTTCAACGCATCGAGCAAGGTCTTCGCAGTAACGGCAAAAGAGCCGTCCGCATCGCTTTCATTGACCTCGATGGTGGTATCCATGGTTGTTTCGCCATCGGATACGGTAACGGACAATGTTCCGTCTTCAAGCCGGAACAGAAAACAATCAAGAATGGGCAGCGCGTTTTTTGAATTTATCACGCGGCTGATGGCCTGTAAATGGCTGGATAACGCAGTACTTGAAACGATAAATTTCATATATTTCTTTTTAGAGTTTTTATTTTTTTATTTAAAGTTTTGCCTGAAAAACGCCTCCATTATCAGGGAGGGGCTTGTATTCTACAAAGTTAGCAAAAGATTGCGGGAGTACAAAAAAACTATGAGAAAAAACAGCAACCATTGGTTTTGTTAAACAGAAAGTATTAACTTCGCCGGCAAAATAGAAAAAATTACAATGGATTTTACAGGAAAAATAATTGCCGTACTCGCGCCCAAAGGTGGAGTCTCTAAAGTAGGAAACGAATGGAAGTCGCAGGAATATGTGATTGAAAACCATGATCAATATCCGAAGAAGATGTGTTTTGAGGTTTTTGGAGCTGAAAAAATCGATCAGTTTGCCATACAGTTAGGCGAAGAGCTGACCGTGTCATTCGACATTGATGCCCGCCAATGGCAAGACAGATGGTTTAACAGTATTCGTGCATGGAAAGTGGAACGTGTTGCTGCCGGAGCACCCCAGCAAGTAGGTTCTCCGTTGCCTCCTCCTCCCCCTTCGGCTATGCCCGACTTTATTTCAGGCGACACCAAGGACGATCTTCCTTTCTAAAAGCCAAAGGTTATTTATTTGAACAAAAGAGCAGGGATTCAGCACAAGAGTCCCTGCTCTTTTGCTTGGTACGTACCGGAATTATTCAACAATGCTAACCGCCTTTGTAGAGTAAGGCGAGGTGTGGTTCCACTTCTCCGTCGGCACAGGTAAACTGAACCGAGAGCACGAAGTGCGAGAAGTAGTCGGCATGCTTGAAAAAGAACGACGGCAGGGTGCGCACGTAGGCAGCCGGTTGGCGGAACACATCGGCCAGATCGGCCATGAGCATGTACTGATAAGAGGGTGCCATGCCCGACACTGCCTCTTCGTAGGCTGTTTTTCCCCGGAGAACTTCTTTCCTGAGCATGAATTCAATGTAGGCGGAAAGGCTCCTGACATCGGGTGCCCAGAACATGCGGTTGTCATAGAAGCAGACAACGGGGTTTAATCCGGGACGGGTGATGCCGGTAAACCGGGCAAAGAGTGTGGTGCGCGGCAAGCGCCAGCATACCACATTTTGTTGTTGCACACGGAGGTACATCCGACTTGGTAGCAGCTGACCGAGGGTATCTGCCGGCAACGAGGTAATCCACTCGCGGAAGCTTTGCTGTGCAGGGGCCATGTCGTTGATGGGTATGGCCATGACCGCACACGGATCGGCCAAGGTATCGGGAGCGTGGAAAAGAGCTGTGGTGAGCGCTTTGCCGGCGTACTGACTGAGGTAGCCGAACAACTCATCGTCACGCTGCTGCACGTAGGATACGGAGCTGTCGCCCCGGAAGTCCCACCCCGACGAATAACGATGCAGCGCCGGGAGGTCGGAGATGGAACGGCGACTGAACATGAAGGTAGATGCCGGCAGGAAAGCACCGGGAAAACTGTCGACTGCCTGCTGTGTGCGCAGGGTGTGCAGGAAGGTGAAAGCCGTATCCGCCACTGCAGTATTGCCCGACAAGAAGAGCGACTCGCTGTTGAAAGCAAAATCGAGCCCTACCCACCCGCTCAGCAAGGCAGAAGGACGGCGACTGTCGGCCAGATTCCCCATGGAAGTGGGCAGCATGCGCACGTAAAGTTTAGCCGGACGGTTGCTGCTCTTCCCGTTGTACACCCCCCGAAAGCCCTTTTCATCGAGCAGGTTGTGCCCCGATATTTCGGTGTCGATGACCGACTCGATGAGGTGTTTCTGGTAGCTGATAACCAGGAAGCGACTGGTGAGGTAGACGGCCAGAAAGTTGCCGTCGGTAAGCGGATAAATCCTTATTTTATGTCCGCGGTACAAAGCTGTCTTCGGCGGGTACTGGCCCGACACATACTTACCCACGAAGCGGTTGACCAGGTTGCGGTCGGTCTGACTCAGCAGGCAATAGAGTACCTGTTCGCCCCCGTTCTCGCCCCCGTGAAAGCTAATGATGACCTTGTTCATCTCCTCACTGAGTCCGTGAGCCGTTTCACCGTCGAGCGAGGCATAGTTGGCACGCACCAGTGCGAACAGAGGAGACACACCGGGTTGCACACCGTTGCGGGTACTGCTCATGCCATTGAGTCCTTCGATGAAGCCCGTCATGTCATCCGTCTCGAAAACGGCTGTGGCATCGGCCGGCACCAACGTATACAGATCAACCTTCCCCCCTTTTTCAATAGCAGTGAGGCGGAAGTAGGAGTACAAGGCAAACCCTGTACAAAGCAGCACTATGGAGGCCGTAACGGCTATTCTGATTAGTAAACGAGGTTTCATGGTAAACTGAATATAATACAGTCACCACAAACATATACATTTTTTTGGAATTATTAAAAAAAGACTGCCAAAATCAGAAAAGAATTTCTTGTCCGTCATACGCCAGGTGCACGTGTGGCGGCAACTGTTGGCTCATGGGTTCGTGCAATCCGAAATGATGGCTCATGTGAATGAGATACGTTTCCTCCGCTCCGATGCGTTGGGCTGCCTGCAACGCTTGCTCCAGTGTTTGGTGCGTGTGGTGCGGCTTGATGCGGAGCGCATTGACAAAGAGCAGTTTGAGGCCGTGTAGTTGCTCGTACGACTCCTCGGGCATGGTAAGCATGTCTGTGATGTAAGCCATGGAGCCGATGCGGTAGCCCAGGATGGGCAGTTTGCCGTGCATGACGCGCAACGGGAGTATTTCCGTAGGGCCTACCGAGAAAGCTTGTCCGGCTTCTATTTCACGAAGAGCGATTTCGGGAACACCGGGATATTTGTGTTCGGCAAAGCAATAAGGCATGCGCGTGCGCAGTCCGTGAGCCGTATGTTTCTCGGCATAGAGCGTGATTTCACCAAAGCGGCAGAAAGGACGCAAGTCGTCAATGCCCCCTACGTGATCGTAATGTTCATGAGTAATCAATACCCCGTCGATCTGCCGGAAAGGCAAGTGGATAACCTGTTCGCGGAAGTCGGGACCGCAGTCGATCAGCAGGCGGGTTTCACCTGTTTCCACCAGCACGGAGGCGCGCAAACGGCGGTCGTGCGGGTCGGCAGAACAACACACTTCGCAGGTGCACCCCACTTCGGGTACACCGGTGGAAGTTCCGCTGCCTAATACTCGAACCAAAGACATACTACACAAATTTTACTTCGGGAGTAATGCGAATACCGAAACGGGCAGCGACAGACTCTTGTATCTCGGCTGCCAGATGAGCTATTTCGGTTCCCGTGGCTCCTCCCTTGTTAACCAATACCAGCGCTTGTTTTTCATGCACACCGGCAGCGCCAACCGATTTGCCTTTCCAGCCACAGCGATCAATCATCCACCCGGCAGGAATTTTCACCCGCTGCGCGTCGACTTCGTAATGCGGCATATCCGGATAGGCTTCTTTGAGCTTTTCGTAATGAGCACGATCAACCACCGGATTCATGAAGAAACTGCCGGCATTGCCCATCACGGCAGGATCGGGCAGTTTGCTGCAACGGATGTCAATGATGGTGTTGCGCACACCCGACAGGCTAAGTGCTTCACCGCGTTTGTTGAGTTCCTCCTGAATGGAGCCGTAGCTAAGGTTGTAAGCCGGTATTTTACTCAACACAAACGTAACGGAAGTCACAATGAGGTGATTCATGCGAGGTTCTTTGAACAAACTGTGGCGGTAAGCATAGCGGCATTCGGCAACGGGATAGAGCAGTTCTTTGCCCGAAGCATCCATGACCTCGACCGACTGGATTAAATCCTTCACCTCGACCCCGTAAGCCCCGATATTTTGTACGGCAGCAGCTCCTACCTCACCCGGAATGAGTGAAAGGTTCTCGGCACCGTACCAGTTGTGTTCCACACAATAAGCCACAAAATCATCCCATACCATACCGGCACCCACGCGTACACACACCTGTGCTTCGTCTTCGTGAATGACCTCCACAAAACGAATGAGCGAGTGCAAAAGGATACCCGGGTAGTTACTCAGGAAAAGCAGGTTGCTTCCTCCGCCGATGTGTAACCACGGTTCCACCAGTTCGCCCGACGTGAGTAAGGTTTGCAAATCTTCTAGGGTATCATACTCGATGAAGCGAGCCGTGCTCACCTCCATGCCAAACGTGTTGTGTGCCAGCAACGGATAATTTTCGTATCGGTTTATCATGTGCTATACTTTTATAATTAGATACCTGTATCTTCAAATTTATACAACTCCCACTGTCCGCCCCTGCGCTGAAAATAAAGCACGTTGGAGAATCCGTTACCGATTCCTTTGAGCGCCAGTATCTTCGTAGCCGAGTTATCGCGGTTGCTTTGTCCGTAGTTGATATTCGACAAACGGTCAGTCGGAAGCGCCGGTTTGAAAGCAAACCATTGGTTGAGCTCCAGCGTGGTTTCGAGAATAGAGAAATCATCGTCGGGATCGTTGGTCACGAATACCAGCGGCTGACGAATGCGTTCGCACTGGAAAAGGCTATCGGTAGCAAAACGCTCGAAGAACTCAACAAAATGTTCGTCTTCGCTCTTATTGATGGGGCGCAGGTTGATGGCTTCGAGCATCCAGCACCCTTTTTTGCGTTGAAAGTAGTACTTCTTAACCATTTGGGTCTTCATGTAGATCCATTCCACCTGAACCGATTTGAGCGACGTGTCACCTACGATGTCCATGTCTTCTTCCTTGTCGAAAAGCAATGTGTAATAGGGCTGCCTGGTAAACAAATCGTCGTGTTTCCAGAAACGCTCTTCAATCTTCGAGGGTACCTCACCGTTGTAGTAAGGCAAAGGAAATACCGTCCGCTGATGCTGAAACTGATCATCGGACGCATAAGCGTAAATGAAGTCGTTGAACGACTCGTCGGCCTCCGTGGGTACCGGTCCGGTTTCCACGGGGACAGCTACCGTATCTTTACGGTGTAAAGCCGAATCGACCAGATTGGTAATAGGTGCAAACGGATCGATCTTTGACTTTTTATCTTTACACGAAACGAACAGTGCAAGGAGCATGACTCCTGCTATTATTTTCTTCATTTTCTCTGAACCTGACGGTTACTGTTTCAATAGTTTGTTTTGTAAGTTACGCAACATGTCCTCCGTCATACTCTCGAGGTTGTACACGGGTTGCCAGTTCCACTCCTTGCGTGCGCAGGAGTCATCCATCGCATCGGGCCAGCTGTCGGCAATGGACTGTTTAAGCGGGTCGACCTCATACACCATGCGAAAATCGGGGATGTGCTTGCAGATGGCTGCATATATGTTTTCAGGAGCAAAGCTCATGGAAGCAATGTTGAACGAATTGCGGTGCACCAGCTTAGACGGATCCGCCTCCATCAGCGAGATGGCGGCATGAAGCGCATCGGGCATGTACATCATGTCCATGTAGGTTCCTTCACTGATGGGACACACAAAACGACTGCCTTTCACGGCCGAATAATAGATGTCGACCGCATAATCCGTTGTGCCGCCTCCGGGAGGAGTGACACTGGAGATGATGCCCGGAAAACGCACCGAGCGCGTATCGACTCCGTATTTGTTAAAATAGTAATCACTCAGTAGCTCCGTGGTAACCTTGGTGACACCGTACATGGTACGCGGCCGCTGGATGGTGTCCTGCGGAGTCATGACATGCGGTGTTTCGGGTCCGAAAGAGCCGATGGAACTTGGCGTAAAGACGGCACAACGATAGGCACGTGCCACTTCGAGCACATTCCACAAACCGTCTATTCCTATTTTCCAGGCCAGTGCGGGTTTCGATTCGGCTACTACCGACAACAAGGCAGCCAAGTTGTAGATAGTGTCTATTGTGTACTTTTTTACTACTGATTCGATGGTGTGCACTTCGGTTACATCGACTATCTCCGCAGGTCCCGACTCTTTCAAGTCTCCATCGGGAGCAGCCCCGGGAATGTATCCGGCCACCACATGCAAATTGCCATAACGTTTTCGTAATTCCATAGTCAGCTCCGAACCAATTTGTCCGGTAGCACCAATAACTAAGATATTTCTCATTTCTTTATACTATAACCTTTATAAGCTAAACGGCGCACAAAGTAAACACTTTTTTTTCACTTAAAGCACAAACAGATATTGTTTATTCCAATAAAAATAGTGTCCTTTGCATGAAAACCAAAAACAAATTGCTATGTACGGTAAAATGAAAGAATATCTCGGCCAGACGCTTGCCGAAATCAAGGAAGCCGGACTTTATAAGGAAGAACGACTCATAGAGAGTGCACAACAAGCCGCTATTACGGTAAAAGGGAAAGAGGTGCTGAACTTTTGCGCCAACAATTACCTGGGGTTATCCAACCACCCGAGACTGATAGAGGCTGCCGGAAAAATGATGAACAAACGAGGTTACGGCATGTCGTCCGTTCGTTTCATTTGTGGTACACAAGATGCGCACAAAGAGCTGGAAGCAGCCATATCCGACTATTTCCAGACCGAAGATACCATTCTGTATGCCGCCTGTTTCGATGCCAACGGAGGTGTATTCGAGCCTTTGTTTTCGGAAAAGGACGCCATCATATCCGATTCGCTGAACCACGCTTCCATCATTGACGGCGTGCGTTTGTGCAAGGCGCAACGTTACCGCTATGCCAATGCCGACATGGAGGAACTGGAGAAATGCCTGCAAGTGGCGCAGGCGCAACGGTTCCGCATCATTGTGACCGACGGGGTTTTCTCGATGGACGGGAACGTGGCTCCACTGGACCAAATTTGTGACTTGGCAGAGAAATATGACGCGCTGGTCATGGTGGACGAATCGCATTCGGCAGGTGTGGTAGGACCTACGGGGCATGGCGTGAGCGAATTGTACCAAACCTACGGAAGGGTGGACATCTACACCGGCACGCTGGGTAAGGCTTTCGGAGGAGCCATGGGAGGCTTCACCACCGGACGAAAAGAGATTATCGACTTGTTGCGTCAGCGCAGCCGTCCGTACCTGTTCTCCAATTCAGTGGCTCCCGCCGTTGTGGGTGCCAGCATCGAGGTGTTTCGCATGTTGAAAGAGAGCAACGAACTGCACAGCAAGCTGGTGGAGAACGTGACGTATTTCCGCGACAAGATGCTGGCTGCCGGTTTCGACATCAAGCCTACTCAAAGTGCCATCTGTGCTGTTATGCTTTACGATGCCAAACTGTCGCAGACCTATGCCGCACGCATGCTCGAAGAGGGTATTTACGTGACGGGATTTTATTATCCGGTGGTGCCCAAAGGCGAAGCCCGCATCCGCGTACAACTGTCGGCCGGACACGAGAAAGCGCACCTGGACCAATGCATTGAGGCGTTCATCAAAGTAGGAAAAGAACTGGATGTTCTCAAATAACCTTTTATTTTAAAACTATAAACGCGATGTAATATGGAAGAATTTACGCTGACCACTCCCGCCCTTTTGTTTTCGGCCATCTCATTGATTTTGCTGGCCTATACAAACCGTTTCCTGTCATACGCTCAGTTGGTGCGTATCCTGAAAGACAAGTACGAAGAAAACCCGTCGGCTGTTGCGGCGGCACAAATTGCCAACCTGCGCAAAAGGTTGTACTTAACGCGTACGATGCAGGAACTGGGCATAGCGAGCCTTTTCATGTGTGTGGTAAGTATGTTCCTCATCTACATTGACCTGTATACTTTTTCGGCCTATGTATTCGGACTGGCCCTGATGCTGTTGATAGGATCACTGGCTGTGTCACTGCGGGAGATACAAATATCCACCCATGCCCTGGAGTTGCATCTGGGCAAGATGGAAGGAAAGGAAGAGAAATAAAAAAGAGCCGGTGAATGTAGCAACTTCACCGGCTCTTTTTATGTTTTTTGATTGAAATTATCGCTGTCCGAGTTGTGAATCGATAAAGAAGATACCCGCATCACCGGCTTTCTTCAGCTTATCGACAATACCCTGAGCGGTAGCTTCTTCTTCAACCTGCTCGCGAACAAATCCCCACAAGAAGTCTTGTGTAGCATTGTCTCTTTCCGAGGAAGCCACGCTAACCAATTCATCGATCAGTTTAGAGATGTGACATTCGTGCTTGTAAGCTGCCTCGAATACTTCGAGCGGAGTGCCCCAACCCTGAGGAACCACATCAATTTTATCTATTTTGGCTTCACCACCTCTTTTGATCAGGTAATCGGCCATGGCACAAGCATGTGCTGTTTCTTCCTGCGACTGTTTTTTCATCCATGAAGCGAAACCGCTGAATCCTTCTTTTTCAAAGTAGAATGACATGGAGAGATAAAGATTAGCCGACCACATTTCGGCTGCAATCTGTCCGTTAATAGCGTCTTGTAATTTTTTCGTGATCATAATTATTGTTTCTTAGTTTAACGATTTACTAAAAAGAACAAGCCCGGCGGCGGATTGTTCGATCAACAGGGATGTTTTTTACCATCAAATCAGTTCATCCGAAGTATATCCTTTGGGCAGTTCGCGGCAATTGTAGCCAGAAGCCATGATTTCTCCGTAAGCTCCTGCGGAACGAAGTGCCAGCAAGTCGCCTCGTTTCACTTGGTTGAGATCAATGGCTTTGCCAAACACGTCGGACGATTCGCAGATGGGTCCTACTACATCGTAAGCCTCAACCGCTTCATCGGAAGTGATGTTCTCTATCTTGTGAAAGGCCTGGTAGAGTGCCGGACGAATGAGATCGGTCATTCCCGCATCGAGAATGGCAAATTTCTTGTTGGTACCCTGCTTCACATAAAGTGCCCGGGTGATGAGACTGCCGCACTGTCCCACCACGGCACGTCCCAGTTCGAAGTGCAGCGTTTGTGAAGGACGCAGTTTGAGGTGCTCGGCATACGTCTCGAAGTAATGGCGAAAATCGGGTATCGGCTGACGATTGGGGTGAGAATAATCAATGCCGAGTCCGCCACCCACGTTGATGTGCTCCACGATGATGCGGCGGGCATACAAACGTTCCTGCAATTCGTTGATGCGGTTGCAGAGAGCCACGAAGTCGCTCATGTCGAGTATTTGCGAGCCGATGTGGAAATGCAGACCGATGAACTTGACATTCTTTAATTCGAGTGCCAGGTCGATGACGTGATCCATATCCTGCATGCTGATGCCGAACTTGTTTTCAGCCAGTCCGGTGGTGATGTTGGCGTGCGTATGTGCACCCACGTTGGGGTTGATACGGAAAGCCACATGAGCCACCTTGCCCTTGGCAGCAGCCAGTTCGTTGATAACCTCCAGCTCGGGGACAGACTCCACGTTGAAGCAGAAGATTCCATAATCGAGCGCCAGATTGATTTCCCAGTCGGACTTGCCCACTCCGGCAAACACGACTTTATCGGCAGGGAATCCGGATTTGATTGCCGCACGAACTTCACCGCCACTCACACAATCGGCTCCCATGCCACTTTCACGAATGATGGTGAGCACTTTGGGATTGGCGTTGGCCTTTACCGCATAATGAACGTGGAAGTTAGGGTAACGTTGCGACTCTTTATTTATACATGCCAGCGTATCGCGAAGCACCTTGGTATCATAATAATAAAAAGGTGTTTGCAATTCTCTGAATTTTTCAATGGGGAATATACCTTTCATAAATTTGACTCATTAAGTGGAAGAGAAAAAGAGCGCTTAAAGTATTACCTGAAAGCGCTCATATTGTATGATGTATTTCTTAATCAACGTTATTGAACAATACATTGCTGAGCGACTGCAAAGCAAGTTTCTTGTCCTCTTCGCGAACCAGGAAAGAAATGTTGTAGTTGCTACCGCCAAACGAAATCATTCGCACGGGAATGTTTCGCATCGCATCGAGCGCTTTGGCTTCGAAACCAACGTTTTCCCATTCCAAATCGCCCACCACGCAGATGATGCACATGTCCTTGTCGACAGTAACCGTACCGTATTTCTTCAGGTCATCGAGAATCTCGTTCAGGTGCTTGGTGTTGTCAATGGAAACAGAAACACCTACCTCCGAAGTACACACCATGTCGATGGAAGTCTGGTAGCTCTCGAAAATCTCGAAAACCTTACGCAGGAAACCGTGAGCCAGCAACATGCGGCTTGACTTGATTTTGATGGCGGTAATATTTTCTTTAGCAGCCACGGCCTTGATCTTACCTTTTTCGGTATCGTTAGAGATCATGGTTCCGGGAGCCTCGGGATCCATTGTGTTGAGCAGACGCACGGGTATGTTAGCATACTTGGCCGGCTGCACACAGGTAGGATGCAGAATCTTGGCACCGAAATAAGCCAGCTCGGCTGCCTCTTCGAAGTGCAACTGACGCACGGGTGCTGTTTTGTCAACGATACGCGGATCGTTATTGTGCATTCCGTCAATGTCAGTCCAAATCTGAATTTCAGAAGCATCTACCGCAGCTCCGATCAGCGAGGCTGTATAGTCACTGCCTCCTCTTTGAAGGTTATCAATTTCACCGTACGCATTGCGACAGATGAAACCCTGTGTGATGTATATTTCAGCATCCGGATACAGCTCCAGCTGAGCAGCCAGTTTGTCTTTGATGTAAACCGGATCGGGCTCCGCATTTTTATCAGTACGCATGAATTCCAAAGCCGGAAGCAACACCGATTTCACTCCGCATTCCTGCAAGTAGAAGTTCACCATAGCCGTAGAGATGAGCTCGCCCTGAGCCAACACTACTTTCTCTTCAAACAGTGTGAAAAGATCTTTGGTATAGGAACGAATGTAGTCAAAATGAGATTTGACAACCTCCATACCTTTCTGTTTATATTCGGCGGTGGCATACAATTCATCAACGTGCTGTTTATATTTAATCTCCAGCTTGTTGATAATTTCATTAGCACCTTCCGGATTCTTCTTGTACAGATAGTCGGAAATCTCTACCAATGTGTTTGTTGTGCCCGACATAGCCGAAAGAACAACAATCTTTTTTTCACCATCGGTAATTAATTTGGCTACTTCTTTCATTCTTTGTGCAGAGCCTACAGAAGTTCCTCCAAACTTTAAAACTTTCATTTTCGTTACTGTATTAAAATGTTATGAATGAATTAATTCTCTATGTTTTCTTTAACTACATATTCATCGGTTACGTCGGTCAGGTGATGGTCTTTACACCGGTACACCTTTCCGGGATATTCTTTGAGCAAGTGTAAATTGTGTGTGGTCATCACCACCGAAGACCCTTGCCTGCTGATGCTGTGAAGCAATTCCACAATGGCTTTTCCGGTTTCCACATCGAGATTCCCCGTGGGTTCGTCTGCCAATATGATTTGGGGCGAGTTAAGTACAGCCCGCGCGATAACGATGCGCTGTTGCTCACCACCCGACAGTTCATTAGGCAGTTTGTAGCCTTTGTTGCTCATGCCCACCTGCTGAAGAACCTCCTCGATACGGTCTTTGATTTCCTGTTTGTTTTTCCAGCCGGTTGCCCGGAGAACAAACTCGAGGTTGTCATACACCGAACGATCTGTTAACAGTTGGAAATCCTGAAAAACGATGCCCAGTTTACGCCTTAACTGAGGAATGTGCTTGCGCTTGATGGTGCGCATGTCATTGCCCAATACAACGGCTTCGCCTTCGGCGATACCCAGTTCGGCATAAAAGGTTTTGAGCAAGCTTGTCTTCCCGGATCCTACCTTACCAATAAGATAAACAAAATCGCCCTTATTTAGTTCCAGATTCACCTCGCTCAATACGCAAAGCTCCTGCTGGTGTACTTCTACATGAGAGTATGTGATTAGTGCTTCGTCCATGATGCTGAATGCCTTTCCATTAATTCACGTGCCAAGTCTTCAATGCGATACCCTTTGGAGGTAAGCAAAACAATGAGGTGATACAGTAAATCGGAGCCTTCATAAATCATTCTTTCGTCCGTGCCGTTGGTGGCTTCAATCACCATTTCGACAGCTTCCTCGCCTACCTTCTGAGCCATGCGGTTCACACCCGACTGGAACAGACTGGTGGTATAGGATTTCTCGGGCATCTCTTCGTATCGCTTCACGATGAAATCCTGCAAATCTTTGAGGAACAGAACGGGTTCTTTTTCATTGGTCTCGCCCCAGCAGGTGTCCGTACCCAAATGGCATACCGGTCCAACAGGAGTGACCAGAATGAGCAACGTATCCTGATCGCAATCTTCTTTTACAGATACAACGTGAAGAAAATTGCCACTTTCTTCTCCTTTGGTCCACAAACGGTTTTTGGTGCGGCTGAAGAAAGTAACCTTGCCTGTTTCAATGGTTTTTTCGTAAGCCTCTTTATTCATAAAGCCCAGCATAAGCACCTTGCGGGTAATATTATCTTGTATGATAGCCGGTACCAGACCGTTCATTTTATTGAAATCTATATTCATATTCAAACCCTATTAAATTCTCATTGTAATACCTTGTGCGCAAAGATACGATTTTAATTCGGAAATTTTAATCTCACCAAAGTGAAAAACGCTGGCAGCCAGAGCCGCATCGGCTTTTCCCAACGTAAAAGCATCCCGAAAATGCTCCGGCGTACCGGCACCACCCGATGCAATGACAGGAATAGACAGACCGTCGGCCAATTGTGCCAACGCCTCATTGGCGTATCCGGTTTTCACCCCGTCGTGATTCATGCTGGTGAAAAGAATTTCGCCGGCTCCCCTCTCCTGCGCTTCGAGCGTCCAGGTCATCAATTCCTTCTCCGTCTCGATGCGTCCGCCATTGAGGAAACATTTCCACAGGCCGTTGTCGCCCAGCTTGGCATCCACAGCCACCACGCATACCTGCGAGCCGAAGTTCTTGGCTATTTCATCAATCAGGTTGGGATTCCTGATGGCAGACGAGTTGATGGAGACCTTATCGGCTCCGGCGTTCAACAGGCGTTCCACATCACCCAATTCGTTGATGCCACCGCCTACTGTAAACGGAATGCTGATGTTGGCCGCCACCCTTTTTACCAAATCGGTAAACGTTTTGCGTCCTTCGTGACTGGCTGTGATATCCAGAAACACCAGTTCATCGGCTCCCTGCTCACTGTAAGCACGCCCCAGTTCCACGGGATCGCCCGCCTGACGCAGATTGACAAAGTTGGTGCCTTTCACTGTTTGTCCGTCTTTTATATCCAGACAGGGAATTATTCTTTTTGCTAACACGCTCTTTATTATTTATTGACTTATACTTCTCATTCAAACACGCGGGTTCTTTGCCCGGGTCTACATAAAATCATACAGTTCCTTCAAGGTGATGCGCCCTTCGTAGAGAGCCTTCCCGAAGATAACCGAAGGTACTCCGGCATCATGCAGTGCACGGATGTCATCCATGCTGCTCACCCCGCCGCTGGCAATGAGGAACAAATCGGGTTGCTGCGACAGAATCTCTTGGTAGAGTTCCAAAGAAGGTCCCTGGAGCATACCGTCACAACTGATATCCGTACAAATAACCTTTTGAATGCCCTTGTGCACATACTCTTGCAAGAAAGGCATTAATTCCGTTTCCGTTTCATCTTTCCATCCGTTAACGGCTACTTTCTTATCTTTCACATCGGCTCCGAGAATGATTTTCTCGCTACCATACTGATTGAGCCAACGGGTGAACAGATCAGGATTCTTCACGGCAATGCTTCCGCCGGTAACCATCTGAGCCCCATTCTCGAAAGCCAGGATCAAGTCCTCATCACTTTTCACCCCTCCGCCAAAGTCAATGATCAGCGAAGTACGTGTGGCAATTTGTTCCAGTGTGCGGTAGTTCACCACATGATGCGAGGCCGCCCCGTCGAGGTCGACCACGTGTAAGCGGCGGATGCCATTGGCTTCAAGCTCTTTGGCAACCTCTACCGGATTCTCATTGTATATTTTCTTGCTGTCGTAATCACCTTGCGACAGTCGCACACATTTTCCATCAATGATATCAATAGCAGGAACCAGTTCGATCATATATCCAGAAAGTTTTTTAAAATTCGTTCGCCTACCGTTCCACTTTTTTCGGGGTGAAACTGTGTAGCATAAAAATTATCTTTGTGAAGAGCCGCACTGAAAGGAAGGATGTAATGAGTCTGCGCAGCTGTACATTCGTTGACCGGTACATAAAAGCTATGTACGAAGTAAACAAACTCTTCCTCCGTAAACCCGTTGAACAAACGACTGTTCACTTCACCAATCGTATTCCATCCCATGTGAGGAACCTTATCTTCGTGACGCGCGGGAACAAAACGTTTCACTTCCGTATCGAAGATGTTCAAGCAGTTTGTATCGCCCTCTTCGGAGTACCGGCACATGAGCTGCATGCCTAAGCAAATGCCCAGCACAGGTTGCCTGAGGTTCTTGATCAGTTCATCGAGCCCGGTAGCGCGAAGGTGATTCATGGTAGTCTCAGCCTCTCCCACTCCCGGAAATATAACCTTATCGGCAGACATAAGCACCTCTTTGTCGGCCGTAATCACAGCCTCCACACCCAGACGCTTCATGGCATAATCTACCGAACGGATATTGCCCGCATTGTATTTTACTATTGCAACGTTCATTCTATTTCAATGTATTCGGGTTATCTCTTAACTGAAAATAACCGTTTTATTCTTATATGCGAGTACTTTTCGTTCAATGTGTTTTTGCACCGCCCGTGAAAGCACTATCTTTTCGAGGTCTTTCCCTTTGTTCACCAGGTCTTCAACCGCATCTTTGTGTGTTATGCGCACCACATCCTGTTCAATGATGGGTCCGGCATCTAATTCCGTAGTAACATAATGGCTGGTTGCACCAATAATCTTCACTCCTCTTTCAAATGCTGCATGGTAGGGTTTGGCACCTACGAAAGCGGGCAAGAAAGAGTGATGAATGTTAATGATCTTATTGGGATATGCATTAATCATGTTTTCGGAAATAACCTGCATGTATCTGGCCAGCACAATAAAGTCCACTTTGTACTTTTTGAGCAACTCCATCTCTTTTTGTTCCTGTTCCTCCTTGGTTTCTTTGGTGATAGGAAACAGGTAGAAAGGAATACCGAAACGTTCGGCCACGTGTTGCAGGTCAGGATGATTGCTTATGATAAGAGGAATCTCCACATTCCATTCGCCGGCAGTATAACGAGCCAGCATATCGAACAGACAATGCGACATTTTTGAAACAAAGATGGCCATACGGGGTTTTACATCGGAGAAATAGAGACGGAAACTCATTCCGTATTTTTGTGCATAAAGCGTTTCAAAATAATCTTCGATTTTCTCCTGCGGGACAAGGAATTCTTGCAATTCCCACTCAATACGCATGAAAAAGATATTTTCCACATGGTCAACGTACTGATCCAGATAAATGATATTCCCTTTGTTTACCGTAATAAAGTCTGTTACCTCCGCCAGAATGCCCGGTTTATCAGGGCAATGCAATAACAGTTTTGCTGTTGTCATATTCACTTTCTTATTATTGTCTGTCACTAATCATCAAATTGAGGCAGCAAAAATAACGAATTATTGCCAATATATAAATAATAAACACAATAAGTTTATTGCAAAAGATAAAAAAGTAACATATAGAAAGATTGTAGCGCTCAAAAATAGTAAACTCTCACAACCGGGCTCTTCACATAGAGAAAAGCCGGACTGTTTTTTTTGATTGCGGAATAGTCTCATTCTGAGGCAACAAGGTCAAAAAGCTATTTTTTCATTAAAAAAAAGTTTGCCAAGCTATTGCAGGTTTCAAAAAAACAGCTACCTTTGCAACCGCAATCGAGAGAGATTACAAATAAAAAAATAATGGTGCGTTAGTTCAGTTGGTTAGAATACATGCCTGTCACGCATGGGGTCACGGGTTCGAGTCCCGTACGCACCGCATCAAAGTCCTGAGGTTCATACTTCAGGACTTTTTTGTTTCGCCCGAGATGAACCACTCCAGGATCTTCCCCGACTTGCCCGCCGGAAGCAGACTGCGCAATACGAGCCATCCGTTCTGAGCTTTACTCCAACCGTCGTAAAATAGTAAGTTTTGTTCTGCACTACTCACCGTGATGTGCCTTTCCGCATCATCGGGATTGATATCAAATTTCTTCCCTGTGGCAATGGGGAGCGGCTTTGAAGCATCCGTTTTCCGGATAATCATCTCGCCGTGCGGAGAATGAGGTATCTCCCGCACCTTACCATCCATGATATAAGTATGCCCCACGTAAAGCATGGGGGCAAATTCAATGTCTAAGCTTGCTATTCCTTTCAACTCATCCGGGATTGGTTGATCCGTCCACACACTGACATAAATTCCCCCATCACCCAGTCGCGCCTGGATCTGATAAATAAAATGTGGGTTATCGTATTTCAGTTGTGCAATAATGAGGTTATTCTTCCGTTCCACCTTTTTTTCAATCAGTATAGAATGCAAATCCCATTGTCCGGGTGCAGGGTTTAGGTGTACATCACCATTCCTGGCCATGCACAAGCCGTGATGCACGATCTCGATGCCTGCCATTTTTGAGTCATCAAACAGGCCATCGTAAGAGTGACTAAACACCATTACATTCAATCCGGGAGCCTCAAAGTAACTAGAGTCATTCAGCACCAATTGTGTCCAGTCAGATCTTGCGGATTTGTTTGAACAAGCGGATAGAAGCAGACATAAAGCTACTCCTATCACGCTTGAAGCAACACCCAATCTTCTACCTATTGTCATACCTATATTGATTAAGACGATGACTAATTGAAAAGAGCCCTTACTTTAGAAATCAACTGTTGAGAAGTGATAGATTCACTGTTCACGGGCATGAGATACCAACGCACCGTATAAGGCAACTTGTCGTATTCGGCTACCGGTGGCCAGTTCCATTCATTCTGAGGACTAGTCCAGAAGGTGCTCCCAAATGTTTCCCGCATGGGTGACTGTGAAATGACTTCAGCGTCCTTGAATTTAAAAGAACGAATCTTAGCTCCTCCGGCAGCATCAATAGTCATCGACAGATTTCCGGTTTCGATGACATATTTTGATTCTCCTATGCTCTTGATTACCGGCTCTGCAGCCTGCATCGGGATGTTCCCAAGTACAGAGACCAACAACAACGAGATCCATTGCTTTTTCATAAACCCTTTTCTATTTTATAGTAAATAAAAGCAAATACCATTATTCCTATTATTTAAACTGTATCCAGTCGACCTCAACCTTCCCTTTATCAGCTGATACAACTGACAAATTGTGTACGCCTTGCGGAATATCTTTAACCGGAACCGTGATTAGTCCGGCTTCTTTGACAGCTATCCGGGCAATGATCTTATCATCCACTTTCACCAGTAGTTTGCCTTTTCCATTGAGGACTTGTGCCGAGACCGATGTTAGTCCGGTCGTTCCAAAATCAACATCGTTATATTGCACGTAAGCATTCCTGGCATTTAAGACAGTCTTCCAACCGGCAAAATAATCGGTCGTATCTACGTAGTTGATAGCGGCACCCATCTTACTTAATTCCGAGTAACGATCAAGCTGAATTTCATCGGTTGCATTCGTAATGCCCACCCCGCGCAATGTCGGTGTCACTTTTTGAATGGTTCCGTCTTCATTGAAGCAGATCTTATCGATACGAACGGAACGATTTTTATCGAATTGTGGCGAGTAATCATTGTGATGATAAAACAGATACCATTCACCTTTGTATTCGACAATGGAATGATGGTTTGTCCAGCATTTGGTAGGTGACTGATCCATAATCAACCCTTTATACTCGAATGGTCCCAATGGACTGTCACCCATAGCATACGACAGATTCTCTGTTTCGCCCTCTTTGGGTACCCACGGGAATGTGAAATAGTACTTGCCATTACGTTTGAAGACAAAAGGTCCTTCTTTCATCCCGTCGGGGAAATTCCCTAATGCCACCGGCTCAGAGTCGAGTTGAAGCATGTTTGGCTTAAGCCGCGCACCCTGCATGCCACGTCCCGACCAATAAATATACGCCTGCCCGTCATCGTCGATTAACGTACAAGGATCAATGCCATAGATACCTTTGATGGGTTCGGTCATGGGTACAAATCCCCCGTCGGGACGATCGGATACGGCTACACCTACCATCATCCCGAATCGTTTGGTAATGGAATCGGGTTTGACTATTGCAGGATAGTAAAAGTAGTACATGCCATCCTTGTATGCACAGTCGGGTGCCCACATAGCATACGCCTCAGCATTCAGCCAGGGCACCTTTTCCTGCGTAAGGATAACGCCATGGTCTGTCCAGTTGGTCAGGTTCTCGGACGAGAACACGTGATAATCCGCCATGCAAAACCAGTCTTTACGAAGATTGGGTTTGTCGGCAGGCGCCGGAATGTCATGCGATGGATAGAGGTACATCTTTCCATTGAAGACTCTCGCCGTAGGATCGGCTGTAAACTGTCCCTTAATAATAGGATTCTGTGCCTTTACAATGCCGATAGACAGCATTGTAAAGGTTAATAACAAATATTTAGCGGTCATGGAAATTCCATTTAGAGTTATCACTATTCATATCGAACAGACCCAACGTTGGCGTACTATCGCCTGCTGATACCAGAACAAGCTCCTTATCAGTTCCCGGCACTTTTTTAGGCATAATACGATACGTACCGTCCGTCAGTTGATCAATTCTCCACAACTGTTCAGGTGACCCGGTAAATTGAGGAACTGCCACGACTTCTGCGTCTGCAGTGGCAGCTAACGCACGATTAGTACCTTCAATCACAATCTTGTAATAAGGGCCGCCCAAGTATCCACCGGCTTCGGGCACTGCGGTAATGGTCCACTTCTGATGAGGACGGAACATGTAGTCACCGATACGTACGTTAATATCCCCTTTCGGCCACGTACCGATTACATCTTCCAACGTTTGTGATTTCAGCGGTGTCATAGGCTGAGCATCTTTCTCCCAGAAGCGATGCATACTGCCTTGCATGCGTACAAAGTCGACAGCTAGTTCGAGAGCATAACCTCTGCGTTCGGATTCAATCTCGTAAGTTCCTTCCTTGAATGCTTCTCCTGCCACGGGCCATCCGTTTTTCCACAAGAGCGGACGTATGGCTAACACGCTACGACCACCCTGATCAAAATCGGCCTCGTAATGATAAGACATTTTTTCCACGCCATCGGCTACCACGAAGCGTCCGAAGTGCCCCGGGCCTGTTTTGCGTTCGCCAGCAGCTATCACCAGCTTGCCACCGCCTTCCAACATGTCTCTACCCACATTGTCGATGTAAGGCCCCGTCACACTGCGCGAGCGTCCGACTACAATATTATAAGTAGAATTCGGTCCATCACAGCAAGTGCCGTGTGTGCCCAGCAGGTAATACCAGCCGTCGCGATACATCAAAGTGGTAGCTTCGCAGTCGATGGCAACGTTGATTTCCTTATTGCCCTCTACGCGCTTGCCGGTCTTTGGATCAAGTTCCACAATGCGAATGAATCCGAAATAGGTGCCGTAGGACAACCAGAGCCGTCCGTCCGTTGGGTCGAGCAATAGTCCGGCATCAATCGCATCGCAATCTTCATCATCAAGTGAATGAGCCACTTCGATAGGTTCGGTAAACTTGAAATCGGGAGATTTGGGATCTAACGTATTGTTCCACATAGTCAACACCCGACCAGCATGTCCGCCGCCTAATCCACCACCGGTAGCACTGTAAGCGATCAGATAGCGATCGCCAATTTTCACTGCATCCGGCGCTGCTCCTCCACCGGGGCGTTCTGCGCCACCGTTCCAAGTCCAGCCGTCCTCGGAAATCAATCCGCCTCCGCCAGTACCGAAAGTATAATATTTCCCCTCACACTCCATAATGGTAGAGGGATCGTGAATATAGGGAGTACCGATTTGTGCAAACGTTCTTTGGGATATCAATACAGACATCAGGGCTGTTGCGCCCAGTAGTATAGCTCTTGTTTTCATGGTCATTGGTTACTGATTGTCATGTTCTTAACAGGTGTTCCGTTCTCATTCAAGAAACGGACGCAAAAATCACTCATGCCCGGGCCATTGATAACGACTCCGCGCAGAATATTCCGGCCTTTCTTGAGGGTCAGACGACGTGATAGGCAGTCGTCGACTACCATGCGGCGGTCGCCCGAAAGAAGAAGAACTTCTTCGCCGTTCAGCCACCACTTAGAGGCAGAGTTGGAGCCCGCCGACAGACGAACATTCTCTATGTCTTCGGGACAATCAATGATAGTAACCGCCCAAAACAGTACGCCATATACCGGTTTTTTCAAAGCAGCAGCGAAACGATAAAGCTTCACGTTGTATAGCTTGCTGTCCAGTGCATGCCAAGTCAACTTCTGTTTCCCTACTTTAACCTTCTCACCGTCTTTAGGAAAGACCGTGAACTGGTTTTTGAAATACAGCGTATCAAATGCCTGATTCAAGTAGCTGTCGGTGAATACTGTATTGGAGCGGTTGGGTTTACTAATGGGTTCCAGTAACATCCAGCGCCGGATAAAACCCTTCTCGTCTGGTACAGAAACATCCTTTGTAGCCGGGACGAAATAATCGGCCAAATAAGTGGGTGTTTGTATTGGTTGTGGTTGTCGCGGGCCGGGCATCATTCCCGGCGTAGGATTTGGAGCACGATTGGTTACCGCACCGGTCTGCTGTGCTTCGGCATATATACCGGTAAGCAGGGATAGACCTAAAATCAACCATTTTTTGTGATGGAAAATACTCATAAATTTATTATTTTTAGATATGTAAGCGAACGGTTTGTTTTGTGCAAACAGGCACTCTATACAAAAACAAATTCGTATATTTTACTTTTTAACAAATAACAGAGGAACAAACTCTTTGAGGCAACGACGCCAAGTGAGGAACTCGTGGGCGGTACCCGGAGATTCGTAATAGATAGTTTTAATGCCCGCTGCGTTTAGTCCGTCACTCAACCCTTTGGTTCTTTCAGGACGTTCTTCGGAACCAATGCCGAGGAAAAAGGCATGCACCTTATCATTGAATGCCTTGCGATCTTTGAATACACCACCATAAACAGTATCCAGATTCTGAAGGTCAATACTGCCCGCTCCACTGAATCCACCGATGTAGGCGAACTTGTCGAGGTTGTTGAGCGTCGTATTAAATGTTAGCAATCCACCCCACGACAGACCTGCCATAGCCCGATTTTCACGATCGGTCAGTGTACGGAAATTCTTCTCAATATGAGGAATGATCTCTTTTACCAAAATATCGGGAAACTGACCGCCAAAACGTTTCATGGCATCTTGACGCGATTCACCCGGTCTGAGGCTGAGTGACTCGATATTACCATTGTCCATTACCACAATCATAGGTTTGGCCTTGCCTTCAGCAATCAGGTTATCCATAATAAAATTCATCTTACCCTGATTTGCCCAGCTTGTTTCGTTCTCACCCATACCGTGTTGCAGGTAGAGTACCGGATACTTCTTGGTAGGACTCTTGTCATATTCTGCAGGGGTATAAACGATACATCTGCGCCATTCCTTACGGATATCAGAGTAATACTGACTCTGGCTAACCAATCCATGAGGCACATTCTTTATGGAGTAGTAATCGACACCCTTTTCAGGTATTTCGATGCCACTCACCCATTTACCCATTCCGAAGAACGGTTTACCATTAGGGTCGGCAGAACTCACTCCGTCAACTATGATTTGATAGTAGTGGAACCCCACCACTTCGGGTCCTTTAGACACGAGCGACCACCAACCATCGGCTTCTTTGGTCATCTCACCACGGAAACTGATTTCCACTTTAGTGGCGTTTGGAGCATGGATACGAAAGTGCACGCGGTTGTCGGCACCGATACGCGGATACTCCGCCCCGGCAATGTTGTGTTCGTTGGGTACACTGCCTTCAGGGAAAGACTCTTGCGCTGCAGCAATCACCGGAAAGCCTATTAAAGCGATAAGAATAGCATTTGCTAATTTATTTTTCATGATATTTTTAGGGGTTAATTATTTAAAAAGAAGCGGTACAAATTCACGGAGTGAACGACGCCAGGTAAGCCATTCATGGGCAGTTCCCGGTGATTCGTAATAAACTACGTTCTTAAGATTCTTCGCTTTCATGGCGTCGGCAAAAGCTTTTACCCTTTCTGGGTTTTCTTCCGAACCGGTACTCATGAAATACAGTTTGAACTGCTTATTGAATTTCTCGGGATTGGCAAAGACACCATCATACAACGTATCGATCTGATCAACCGGACCTGCGCTGCCACCACTGAAAGCACCTAGGCTGGCAAACTTATCCTGATTGCTCAATACAGCCGAATATGTGTGCATAGCACCCATCGAAAGCCCTGCCATAGCGCGGTTTTCACGTGTCGGTTTGGTGCGGAACGAAGCATCAATCATCGGAACAATCTCTTTGACGAGTAATTCGGGGAACATGCCCAACATGCGCTGCATATTCATAGCGGGGCGAGGAGTTTGTCTCTGAGCTGCATTTGGAGCTGGAGCAGCCGCACCGGCAAGGAAAGCATTCGTTTGAGGATTATCAAATCTGACTGTAGGCGCGCCGGGAGGCAATGCATAGCCACGATCCATCACAACAATCATCGGAACAGCTTTCTTTTCAGCAATCAGGTTATCCATTATATTCCCCATACGTCCTTGAAAAACCCAGCCTGTTTCGTCTTCGCCACCACCATGTTGCAGGTAAAGAACGGGATAGCTTTCATTGGCGTTTTTATCATACTGAGGAGGCGTATAGACATAGCACATTCTCCACGCTTGCGTCATTTCCGACCAGTACTTCTTCATGCGAATATCACCGTGTGGCACATTTTGCACTTTATCGTAGGGTAACCCTTCGGGAATTTCAATTGCACTAACCCATTTACTCATGCCATAGTATGACTTGGTAGCAGGATCGGCAGCAGAGATGCTATCAATAATGATTTGATAGTAGTGAAATCCTACCGTTTCAGGTTTGGGCGACACGTAGGTCCAATATCCATCGGCTTCGCGGGTCATCGGGCCACGAAAACTGATTTGCACTTTCTTGGCATACGGAGCATGTATTCTAAAATAAGTATTTCCTTGGGCATCTAAACGAGGCCATTGGACTCCTTCAAGGTTATGTTCATTCGGAACTGTTCCTTCGGGGAAAGACTCCTGCTGAGCATTCACCGTCAGTGGCAACGCCAACAAGGAAGAGAAAGCAAGCTTTAATAAAATTTTCATGATTCTATTATTTGTTTAGTGGATATTATATAAAAATGTCCGCGCCACGGTATATTTACAGCGCGGACATTCTGCATTACATGCCAGCATTCAATGAGTTACAATGCAATTTTTAAAACCTATTTTTATTCACCACTCGGGTTCTGCTTTAGGTTAGGATTGATTGAAGTTGCGGCAAATGGATATGCGAAATATTCATGTTTACCTTTCACAAAACCTGTTTGACCCTTGTTGGGATTTGACGTCTCCACATACAGGCGATGGATCGGCTCATTCTTAGTAAAGAAAGCATCGTAGGTAGTTGGTATGTTCTTACCATTATTTACAACACCATCCGTATCACCCCAGCGTACCATATCGGGGAAACGAACTGCCTCAAGCCACATCTCATAGCTCTTCTCGTTCTTTACTTCCTGCATGGTAAGTTCAGTTGAGAGATGAGCAGAACCCGCACGTTTCTGAATATCCTGAAGACATTTCAGACCCAAACCATTTGGATCGGAAGTTTGTGCACAAGCCTCAGCATACATCAAGAGAACTTCAGCGTAACGGAAGATAGTGAGATTCTTGAATCCATACCAACCCTTCTCGTTATCTTCAGGCCACGCAACGAATTTGTTAGCGAAATAACCTGCAAAGCCATAAAGGCCTGTTGGATCCTTGATTCCAATCTTAGGCGATTTCTCCAGCTCGGCGCGAGTCAAGTTTTCACCTTTGGTACCATTCCAATCCATTTCATAAAGAAATTCGTCACCAGTAAGGAATGTCGCTTTACGACGTGGTGAGTTACCATCGTTTGCCAACATTCGTTCTGCAAAATCAGCACGGATAGAGTGACCACCCCAACCATCGGGACCGATAAATGAAGGTTTGGTAGCTAACTTGTCAGTACGCCAGTTCCAGAACTGAATCCACATCCAAGATGTACGCTGGATTTTGTTACTCCAGTCACCAACAGCAGCATTTTCAAGTGCGTTAGCTTGGAAAATCATCTCCTCACAGAGGTCACCTGATGCGTGGAACAAATTTGGCCAACGTTCAGTAGGAACTAGTTCGTATTTTTTTGAAGTGATAACCTGCTCCAAGTTAGCTTTCGCTCCGGCATAGTCACCTTTAAACAAGCGAGCCTTACCGGCTACGGTAAGAGCAAAGCCCTTCGTTACCTTTGAGGCACCCACCTTGTCTGATGGGCTTTCACGTTCGTCAAGATCGGCAACTGCGGCCTCTGCTTCTTTGGCACACCATTCCAGCAACCCATTGTGGCCGCCTTCAACCGCATTGTTAGCCGGTTTATCACTCGGCTTAAGAATATGATCAACCAATGGAGGGCAGTCCCAAGCAATAGCGAGCATCATATGCGACCAGGCACGCAGTGTACGAGCTTCCGCACAAACCCGTTTCTTAATAGACGTAGTGGGTTCTATATTGTCCAAGATAAGGTTGCAATCATAAATCACACCATAGAGTCCCCAGTACGTATTCTTGATTACTTCATTTTGTGAATCATAGCGAAACTCGTTAATCTGTGCACCAAAGTCGTTGTCACCATACATATTACCTGCTGCCAACATATCATCGCCAGCTTCGTCAAAAAGCAAAGGGAGGGCCACATAAATACCTTCATTACCGGCTATATTCAAACAGAATGATTGATAGAGATTGTTGAGTGCATTCTGTGCATCATCATCAGTCTTATAAAAACTATCAAACGAGATGACACCTTTCTGTTCAATGTCGAGGCGATCCTCGCAAGCACTGAAAAGGAATGCAACACCTAAAAGGGAATATATTATTTTTCTCATAATAAATTACTTTTTAAAAAGTTTTTCAAAAATTACTTTCTCTATTAAAATGCAAAGCTTGCACCGAATGTGCATTTCTTCATGGTTGGGTATGTACCAATATCATATCCTCCACCACCATT
Organism: Bacteroides graminisolvens DSM 19988 = JCM 15093; assembly: GCF_000428125.1. Taxonomy (GTDB): domain Bacteria; phylum Bacteroidota; class Bacteroidia; order Bacteroidales; family Bacteroidaceae; genus Bacteroides; species Bacteroides graminisolvens. Next base: position 110,857 of record NZ_ATZI01000005.1, on the reverse strand, counting down.
ATTGGAAGTCGTTGCAGTCTCAGGATCCATACCAGGATAGCTTGAGAAAGTAAAGAAGTCATCCAAAGAAACGAAGAAGCGAAGTTCCTTAAGAGCAATTCTCTTGGTGAGTGTTTTGGGCAATGTGTAGCCTAATTGTATCTGTTTAATCTTGAAATAATCACCTTTAAACATTGAAGCACTTGAACTCCAGAAGTAACGGTCTTGAGCAACATTTGCAACAGCAGGCATAGAAGCATTTTTGTTGGTTTCGCTCCAAGCATTGTCCATGTAATACTTCAGTGAATTACGCATAGGCGTATCTGCACGATAAAGGATATTGAAAATCTTATTACCTCCTACACCTGTACCAAATACAGAGAAATCCAAACCTTTATACTCCAAATTTATAGTCAAGCCATAAGTAAACCTTGGAATGGCGCTACCTATATCGGTCATATCCTGGTCGCTTAGCTCTGAAGAGGAAACAATTTTACCCTCATGGTTACGGAATTGAGCTGCACCGGTTTCTTTGTTAACACCTGCATAATCGTATGCACGGAAGTACCATATAGAGTGACCTTCCTCAAATGCGGAACATACCATGTTATTGGTACCATCTACACCACCTTTGTTGCCAGTGATGCGAGTGATGTCGTCATACAAATAAGTAACCCTGTTTCTCAAAGTAGAGAAGTTTCCGGAAATATTATACTTCAAATCGCCAATATGATCTTTCCAAGAGGCTTCAAATTCAAATCCCCTGTTGTTAATCTCACCGGCATTGACTATAGTCGTATTTACATACACTTCAGGAACCGGGTTGGTAGATATGAGAAGATCCTTTGTATCCTTGTTAAAATAGTCAAGACTAAGTGTCAACCTATCATTAAAGAAACGCATGTCAAGACCGAAGTCCAACTGTTCAGATGTTTCCCACTTGAGGTTCGGATTGGCAAGACCCGATGGATAAGATCCATAGTGCTGAGCAGGGTCATCACCATATTGATACCAAGAAGAATTGTAACTGATTGGCGAAACATAGGGATAATTGCTAAGCACACTAACATTACCGTTACGTCCCCAAGAAGCACGGAATTTCAAGAATGAAAGAAGATCGCTGCTAATGTTGTTTGTAATAAATTTCTCATTTCCGATATTCCAGCCTACGGCAACTGAAGGAAACTTACCCCAACGTTTGTCAGAAGGAAGTTTGGAAGTATCAAATGCGTCGGCACGGTAATTAAACTGCAAACTATAACGATTGTCGTAAGTATATAAGAATCGGCCAAAGTAAGAGAGGCTCGTAGAAAGTCCCGGAAGGTTACCGATACTCTTTGTTGTAGTCTCAGCTGAGTTTACATAATCGAGATACTTAAAGTTGTTAGCGTCACCGGAAAGTATTTTGTTACCACCTGTACCGGTAGCTGATGCTGATACATTGTCCGAGCGATATTCAGTATATGACATACCGATCATAGCACCGATATTGTGCTTCTCGAATAATGTCTTATTGAAGTTTGCAAAGTTTTCCCACTGATAGTAATGGTTATTGTTGGCTGAAGCTGAAATAGTATAATCTGTAGCTTTAGCTTGACCATTCATATAATAAGGTTCAGCATAGTCGTGATTGTTAGTCTGTGCAATGATGTAAGAGAACCGGGATGTCATCACAAGACCATCAATAGGAGTCAGGTCTGCAAAAGCAGTACCACGAACCGTGAAACCGGAACTTTTAGCATTGCGGCGATCACGCTGGAGGAGAGGGTTACCGTTGTCATCCTTCTGAAATTTTGAAGTAGCATAGTACTTGCCATTTGGAGCAACAAGGATGGTTTCAGGATTCGTAGCATACTGTTCTTTCATGTCTGTTGTGAAGTCATCAACGCTATCCCAATATACAGGAGTCAGAGGATCGAGTAAAAGAGCCGGTGCCAACATAGAGCCATAAGCGCTTTGATGAGTGATATTGCGGGTAGCCCATTTTTCAATAGAGGTGTTTGTACCAACCTTAATCCAGCTATAGAGTTGGTAGTCTGCATTGAGTTGACCGGTAAGACGAGTATAGGTATCTTTCTTTCCACGTACAATACCATCGTTGTTTAAGTAGTTTACAGAAGTAAAGAAATGACCTTTATCATTGCCGTCTTGAAAGGTAACAGAATGCTGAGTTGCCCAGCTATCTCCAAATACTTCTTTTATCCAGTCAGTCTCTTGAGGGTTGTCGTAATCAACTCCATTGCTCTGGCAAAGAGTTTTCATGTCGTAACCGGACAATTCCTTATATTTGATCCAATCTTTTGCACCGAAAATTTCAGGGGTTTTGCCAAGTCTCTGGTTGATAGCCTTGAAAGAGTACGTTATTTTCGGACGACCATTGGCGCTATTACCGGTCTTTGTTGTAATAAGAACAACACCATTACCGGCCTGAGCTCCATAAATTGCAGCTGACGCCGCATCCTTAAGAACCTCCATAGACGCAATCATTGAAGGATCAAGATACTGAATATTGTCTACCTTTAAACCATCAACAATTAATAGAGGACCTAGTTTATCTGAATTGGATGAATAGCCACGAATACGAATTGAAGCACCTTGGCCGGGAGCGCCCGATGAATTCAAAACCTGAATACCGGCAGCCTTACCTTGAAGAGCAGCACCGGCATCTACTGTTGAAAGGTTCTTAATGTCGTCTCCGTTGACCGAGGCAATAGCACCTGTAATGTCACTCTTCTTCTGAACACCGTAACCAACTACCACTACTTCGTCGATAAGTTTTGTATCTTCCTCCATATTGATGTTGATCACATTACGCCCATTGACCTGGATAGTCTGAGATTTGAAACCTACAAAAGATACAGTAATAGTTGCATTACTGTTTCGTACTTGAATCGAATAATTACCTGTGAGATCGGTAATAGCACCATTGTTTGTTCCATTCTCTAAAATAGCCACACCAATCATTGGCTCAGAATCTATACCTGAGACGATTGTGCCTTTGACTTGAAATTGCGCCCATGCTGACATAGATGTAAAAAGCATAAGCACAAATAAGCAAGAAATCTTCTGATTTTTCTTAATTACATTTTTCATACAATTAGTTTAAGAATTAATAATCGCATTTTCTTTCTAAAAAAAGATACTTGAATAATAGATTTCGATTAACCATCAGTGTGAACTTCCCGCGGAGGTTAGTGAGCACACCATTTGACATCCTTTTTACTAAGATATTTAAGCCAGTAGTTGGCCCTTTATTTTTATCGGTCATCGTACCGGAGATGGTACACTGTTTGACCGACACCCAGATGAACACGAAAGGCATCGTTAGGATACAAATTACTTTTTTCATTCTGTGATTAGTTTAAAAGTTAACAATTTCGGCGGTAAATGTAAGGGCAATGAATAATGGTGGAGTTTAAAAATGAATATTTGTTTTTCACTATTAGATATAAATGGAAATATATCTAAAATTAGAAAACATATACCTAAAATTTGAAACGCTGATCAGCGTAGTCCGTCGAAAGTTGACCGATAAACAAAAAAGCATCCCGAATTAGCGGTAAAGTCGAATTCTTTTCCTTATTTTGTAAGTGTTACAAATCTATTCATTGAAAAACACCGTATATGAAGTCATGTTTTCTGTCCTTCGTCTTTCTGCTTTTGCCGTTAGCGAGTTATTGCATCGGCAACTTGAGCTTCTATAACATCAATGACACCTATGGAATTGCCAACCGCGAAACGACCTCAATATGCAAGGATGCTGACGGATTTACCTGGATAGCCTCTAAGACAGGCATTATGAGGTTGACGGACAGTGACTGCCGAGTATATCAACTACCTTACGAATCAATGGCCGTGGTTTCCGTCGAAATAACCTGGCAGGAAAACCGCTTGCTGGCTTTCACCAATAAGGGCGAAATATTTTGCTACAATCCGCGGCACGACAGCTTCGAACGCTTCTTCAATTTTTCCCGGCAGATGAACGTTGCCAATCTTTGGGTCTTTAACCTAGAGGTGGATCGCGATGGGAGTTTGTGGATAGCCTCCTCACGGGGACTATACTATTATAAAGATAATCGTTGCACTCTTATAACTCAAACGGCCGGTGAAGCCTACCACACAACACGTTACGACGCCCGCCACTTAATTGCCACCGGTCCCGGGGGAATTTTCTTAGTTGATACGAAACAACATCATGTGGAGCGTTGGAATGGAAAAATGAATATACAGCCGTCATCACTCCTGCTCGACCGGGCAATGAACCGACTGTGGATAGGCACATATTCCAGCGGACTTTATTACTTTGACTACATCACACGGGAACTTCATGCAGCCACTGTACCAAACTTCCCGCAGCAATGCATCAAGGATCTTGAGCTAGTGCGCGACTCCACCCTTTGGTGCGGCATCGACGGGCGCGGTGTGTGGGTGCTCTCACATGACGGCAGCCGAAAGATTACAACGTATCAAGAGGATGTGGACAATCAGTTTTCTATATCCGGAAATGGTGTATACGATATTTATTATGATCCATCCGGACGAATTTGGGTCTGTTCAGTCACCGGCGGCACGTCGGTAGCAGACCTCTCATCGCCTACCCTAGTAAGGCTCCGCCATAGCATCAATAACCCCAACTCCTTAATCAATAACCACATCCATGCCCTGATTGAGGACAGCCAAGGGCAACTGTGGGCAGGAACCAACAGTGGTCTGAGTTGTTGGAATCCTCGCACCGACAAGTGGGTCAATTATTTTGAAGAAAGGGATGGAGAAACCTACATCGTTCTATCGCTCTGCGAAGACGCAGACGGAAACATCTGGGCGGGTACTTATGCGCACGGTGTATACGTCATTGACAGCAAAAGTTTAAATATCATCGCCCACCACACGCAACCAACGGGTATCCTTGCCAAGACAGGCTTCGTTTTTGACATTCTCAAAGACAAGGACGGTAACATGTGGCTTGCGGGAACAAGCGGAGAAATCATGAAGTATAACCACCACACCCGGAAGTTTGAAGTTTACCCGAAGGAATCGGTCTATGCCATGGCCGAATGGGGCGACCGTATGATAATACTGGCCTGTAACTATGGATTGCTTACGCTCGACAAAAAAACAAAGAAGACAACCACGCTGCTAACCGATAATATGATACAAGATGTTGCTGTTGTGCAGGATAAGATATGGGCAGGCAGTAGTGGTGGAGGTCTCTTTAGCTACAACATCCGTACGCATATCATAAAAAAATACGATACGCGTCACGGCCTCATATCCAACTATGTGAATAGCCTCCTTTATGCCGATGGATATCTCTGGTTAGGAACAGAAAATGGACTTTGTCGCTTCAATACCATTGACAAAACAATTACGACCTATCCTTCTCCGATGAATCTCTCCACCGTTTCTTATAGTTCGGATGCCTGCTTCCGCCTGCGCAACGGCATGTTCGCCTGGGGAACCTCCGACGGTGTAATCATGCAGGACCCAAAGTACTTATACCGACATAAATTGACAGGGCACATTTACATACAAGACATACTCCTGTCGGGACGGTCCATTCGCCAGTATCCCGATCTTTTGCCTGAAACTCCGCTGGACAGCATCAGTAACATCACGCTCCAACATCAACAGAACAATGTAACCCTCAACATCCTACCCATAGGAGATAATTCGCGCACAGCACGCTTCTCTTGGAAAATGGAAGGAGTTGACGATGACTGGAATACCCTGACCGACCAGAGATTTATTAATTATACCAACCTTAATCCGGGCACTTATCGGCTACTTATCCGGCTATACAATCACGAACTCATTGCTGAGCGCTCGCTGATCATCCGTGTCACTCCGGCTTTTTGGGCAACCTGGTGGTTCAAACTGGCTTGCCTTCTGCTTGCCGGATGTTTGGCTTACTTTTTCTTCTGGTTTTATACCAATCGGCTAAACCAACGTCATGCCGAAGATAAGCTACGCTTCTTCACCAACATCGCACACGATTTACGTACAGCACTCACGCTCATTAAGGCACCTATTGAAGAATTAAATCAGGTCAACAGTCTCTCCAAACATGACAAACAGTATCTTCACCTAGCGGCAGAGCAGACGCGACGACTTACATCGGTAGCTACTCAACTGCTCGATTTCCAAAAAGTGGACATGGGTAAAGAACCGTTTTATCCGGTTATGGCTGATGTCGTAGCTCTTGTAGGCTGTCGCGTCAGCATGTTCGATTCGATAGCAGCAACGAAACACATACAGATTAATTATCATTACAATACAGATGTATACTTCACGGCTATTGATATCGATATGATGGAGCGAGTGATAGACAATCTGCTCTCCAATGCTATCAAATATTCGCACGAGCATTCAACCGTAGACGTGCGTTTTCACGGAGACGAAAACGAGTGGCGGCTAAGTGTTGCAGATTATGGCATTGGTATTAGCCGCAAGGCGCAAAACAAGCTATTTCATGAGTTCTACCGTAGCGAAAATGCCATCAATGCTAAGATTACAGGCTCTGGGATCGGACTATCTATGGCAAAAGCACTGGTAGAACTACACGATGGCAAAATTAGCGTGGAAAGTGAAGAAGAGAAAGGCTCTACATTTGAAATAGTAGTACCCTGCCGCAAAAACGAGAGACAAAAGAATATCAGCAAACCTATAAATGACCTGCCACAGGAAGATTCCGCCGCTAACTGCACAACCGATGATATGCGTATTTTGATTGTAGAAGATAATGACGACTTGCGTCATTTCATGATCCGCCCGTTAGGCAAACACTTCCAGGTAGCCACCGCAGCCAACGGAGTTGAGGCATGGGAATATATCCGGCAAGAAATCCCCGACCTGATTGTATCAGATATTATGATGCCGCGTATGGACGGTTTTGAACTTTGTCGACTGGTTAAATCAACCTTCGAGACATCTCACATCCCGTTGATCCTCCTCACTGCTCTTTCAGAAAAGACCGACGAACTACACGGTTTGGGTTTGGGAGCAGACGATTACATGACCAAACCGTTCGACATGAAAACATTAACGCAACGCATCACTTCCATCATACATAACCGCCGTATTATTGGCGCAAAATTCATCGCTGCAGGACATGTCACCGAAGCAAAAACCTTGTCCGGCGAACCAGTCAATATGCTGAACGATGTTTTCGTTAAACAGGCTCTTGACGTGGTTGTACGTTATTTGGACGACGCAGACTTCGGCAAGGAAGAGTTTGCTAAAGAAATGGGAGTCAGCACATCATTACTTTTCAAGAAGATCAAAGCACTGACAGGTATATCGGTTGTTGATTTCATACGCAATGTACGCATGGAGCATGCCATGAAACTTATAAATGAAAAGGAATACAGCATCAGCGAAATAGCCTATAAATGTGGATTTTCCTCCATTGGCTATTTTAGTACCGTCTTCAAAAAACATTTTGGCAAGTCGCCTACCGATTTCATGATTTAGCCTGAGTCCGATATAATATATGGAGAAAGCACGCTTTTTATCTAAAAGTACAAATCAAATATCTATTCGTGAAAGTGAATGGCAGTGCTATGCCGTATTTTTACCGTTACAAAACTAATAATATATCATAAATATGAAAAACAAAAACAGTATGACCGTAGCAACACAAAAAGAACAGGAATCCAAAGGTTTCTTCAAACTCTCATGGTTCGAAAGAATTGCATTCGGATCGGGCGATATGGCCCAGAATTTTATATATCAAACCGTTACAACATACCTACTCTTCTTTTATACCAATGTTTACGGACTAAATCCGGCTATTGCCAGCGCCATGTTTCTGGGAGTCAGGATAATAGATGCCATCTGGGATCCCATCGTAGGAGTCTTTGTCGATAAAACCTCTACCCGTTTCGGCAAATACAGGGGTTGGCTGCTTATAATGGCTTTACCACTCACTGTGCTGATGATACTCTGCTTTGTGGTGCCTCCGCTGGGCGAAACGGGCAAGGTTATCTACGCCTGTCTTACTTATGTGTTACTGTCCATTCTCTATACTACGGTAAATGTTCCGTTCGGAGCGCTCAATGCCGCACTTACCCGCGACCAGCAGGAAATTACGATACTGACTACAGTTAGAATGTGGCTTGTAAATGTAGCGCAGGTGGCTATCACTTACGGTGTTCCTACTTTGGTTATCTTTTTCTCGGGAACAATGGATTCCGCTGAAGCACGAAACGGTTGGTTCACCACCATTTTACTTTATGGCATCATCGGATTTGTTGCACTTCTGTTCTCATTTTGGGGTACGAAAGAACGAGTTGTTATTTCGGTCGAAGAGCAAACGAATGTCAAGCTTAGCGATTTATTTACCGAAATTGTCCGCAACAAACCCCTACGCATTATTTCACTCATGTTTATAACTGCATTTGCAATTATGGCGATAGGTAATTCTGCCGGAACTTATTTTGTGAAATATAATCTTGGAGATGAAGGACTTGTAGGTATTTATAACGTTATTTCGGCACTACCGGCGTTAGTGATATTACCTTTTATACCATGGCTGCGTAAAACATTGGGTAAAAAACAATTGCTCTATGTTTCCCTGATTATATCCTTCATCGGTTTTGTGCTTTTGTTCGTCGTTCCTACTCAATGGACAGCAATGATTTTCGTTGCACAAACAATCCGTTCAATTGGTTTTTGTGTAGTGGGAGCTTTCATTTGGTCATTAATTCCGGAAGCAATAACTTATGGCGAATGGCAGAGCGGTAAACGCATATCAGGCATTGCCAATGCTTTAATTGGCTTTTTCTTCAAATTCGGACTTGCCGTAGGAGGTTTTGTGCCTGGAATTGTACTAACGATGACAGGATTCAATGCCGACAATGCTGTTCAAACCGATTCGGCCTTACTCGGTATCCGTCTTCTACTAGCAGTATTTCCCGCCATCTTAGTGGCAGTGCTGTACTACATCGTTTCGTGTTACAACCTAACCGACGAGCAACTGATAAAGTATGGAAAGGAAATTGAAATGAAAAATGAGAAAAAATGATCGATAGCATCTTTTAAAAATAATTATGGGGTAATTAACCGCAGTGCATAAAAGGACTCGTTGGAGTCACCCACATAAATAATTCCATTGACTATACGAGGAGTAGAGAGAATAGATCCCAATGCAAGTATTTGTTTCTCGGATGCAGCTATATCATCGCCATATAGTTTGAAATCATCTCTAAAAGTTCCATCATCGTTGTACACCCGATGATAAATATATTTACCACCATCCGTCTGAAAGACTTTCTATATAGTGCACGAAGCAGGATCTATCTGATATAATTTACCGTTTAAACAACCAAATAGTATCTGATTACGTAACAAAACCGCTTCTGCATACACCCTCATATTCAATGGAAAACTTGTTTTAATTTCTCCGGTTGCAGCCTTCCTTCACACACCGAAAACAGTGTGAATCTGACGTTCCGTAGCACAGCAAACCATCATCCTAAAGTGGTGTAGCAATAATCCAGTTATTGGCTTCTTCCTTACTCCAGTTGAGTTTGCCCGATTGCATGTTGAGCGAATACATAAAGTTATCTCTGCACCCAAAAACAACCGATTTAATTGTAAGAAGTAGCCCTTTTCTGAATTTCACCCTTAGGAAAGTATTCGTTCCCCTTTGTTTTAAATTTCCATATCAAACCACCAGAGTGAAAAGACGCTCAACAAGCCAAGTTAACTGGAGAACAATAAATTACGATGATTCATACAAATAATTATTTTCATGAGACCGATTTGAAGTTTAACGCATCAAAGATAAACAAAAATATGAAAAAATAAGAAAGCGTACACTTAACATCACGCTAAATGTACGCCAATATAAACTAAAAAAAATACTTATTATGAAAGCGGGATGAATCTTCAAAACTAATTATTAGACACACGTTATACTTCACCCCCGCTTCTTCATAACAGACTAATTCCCGCTATCACAGCGAAAAAGTAATATTTTTGAGTTAACACAAATGGATATACGAAGAGTATGCCCATCAATAATGACAGGCTGCACGAAATGAAAAATAAACCGGAAACTAAATAAGGATGTGGCGCAGGGTATAAATATAGTAGTGACCTCCCTGCCTGATAAATTTATTATTGGTATTTAAGAGGGTACTCTTGCGTTGAGTCAGCAAAGTATCGAGCTGGCGAATAGCCAGAATTGTTAGCGCAGATTTATAAAATTTCTGGAAACTTATGCCTATAAAAGTGTTATTCTGAGAAAGAATGCCTTTGGACACGTTCCAATCACCCGCAGCAGCAGATGTTTCATAGGTAGAATGAGATGAGTTTTGCAAATCGGATGCAACCGATAAATGTGCCGAAGTATCTTCCTGATCATAATTAGGGTGCACCTCCATAGAGGAAACACGATCATGACAAGACGACGCCTTGCTGATCTGATCTCCTGCTGCAAGAAATAGTACAGCAAAGAGAGCTAACAATAATATGGCTTTAAACTTGGAACTCATATTCGGGGCAAAAGTACAAATGATTATTGAAATAATGTCATCAGTGAGCAAGTCTTTTTGTTTAATTCAAGTTAACGCTAACAACATACTTCCTGAAAAGCACAAAGGACAGGTCAACCGTTCCGATAACGATTGCCTGTCCTTGCACTTAACAATATATACTCTCTCTAATTCACATCAAACCAAAGACGCGTGGTAAGCAAATCGGGGCCCTGACTGGACACTGCCAACTTATAGTTAATTCCGTTCAATGATTGCTCGGTGCCGGGATAGAAGAAACGAGAAGGCATCTTGCCATCGAGTACGGTAGATACACCTGCAGTTAACTGCGGATAATCAAGACGGCGCCACTCGGCAAATGCATCCAACCCTTGTCCGTAGAAGGCGATCCATTTTTGTAATCCGATAGATTCTTTATAATTTGCTGCATTGTATAAAACAGCAGGTTGCAACAAGTAGGTTGCAATCACTGTGGCATCGGTTACACCAAATTGCTTCAACGAAGCTGTTATACCTTCTTTGTAATAGGTATCGGCATTGCCCGAAATAAAGCCTCTTGCCACAGCCTCAGCCAAGGAAAATTGGACTTCTGCATAACTCAAAATTACGGCAGGCGATTCTGAAGTCAGAAAATAAGTTCCCGGTTTGGATGTCTTGGCAAAGCCCTGATTGTTCGCTTCGCTGTTTGACAAGCCATTGGCGGCTCCTACATAAGTGGTAACGCTTTCGTCCGTAGGCAGTTGGGCGTAAACGGCTAAGCGCGGGTCAGAAAGTGCTTTAAGCTTGTCGACCAATGTTTTGGATACACGAAAGTCGTCACGCGTTTCAAACCAGGCAGAAGCCGGATTTTGCTGAGGCGAACTGGTGTAAACGAACTGAAAATTTCCGGCATTATTGTCAATAAGACCGGCAGCATCTGCCACAACAGCTGTCACTTCTTGTTTGGCCAAATCAGATTCACGATCGGCAATACGAAGAGCGATGCGCAAACGCAGTGAGTTCACAAACTTTTTCCATTTAGCAATGCTACCGTCATAAACAACATCTCCTTCTATCTTTTCGCCCGATGTAGATAACAGTGATTGTGCCGTTTTCAAATCATTCAACAAACCCAGATAAACATCGCGTTGCGCATCATACTTGGGAGTTGTTTTTTGTCCGGCCTCCGAATAGGGAATATCACCATACGCATCGGTCAGCAACTGAAATACCCAAGAACGAAGGGCTAGCGCTACTCCTTTATAATTGGAGTGTGCCTCTTGATCCGTAAAATTAAGAATGGTATTCAAATCGGTTATCAAGGTGGCGTATCCGGTGTTCCACAGAGTTGTAAAACTAGTGTTAGACACGTCATAACGATCGGGTTCCGTATATTGAATTTTGGCCCATTGCTGTACAAAAAGCAATGACGAGTTAAAATTATTATCAGCACCCCAATACAAATCGGCACCCTGCTTCAGCGTACCGGTAAGCAAATAAGCCGGCAATGGATGTTCCGTTGCGTTAGGGTTGGTATTGATATCATCGAGTTGGCTGTTGCAAGAAGCAAGTGCAAAGACCAATACAAAAGCTGCTACTATATTCTTCTTCATGAGTGTACGTTTTAAAATTTGAAATTAAGATTGAAACCGATGGTACGCGTGGTAGGCAGCGACAAACTTTCCAGTCCTTGCGCATTACCTGTATTGAACGCTGTTTCAGGATCAATATTGGGTGCATCTTTGTAGAGGAAGAATAAGTTTCGTCCTACTGCAGAGATAGTGGCCTCTTGTAAACCGATTTTCTTTATTAGCGCTTTGTTGAAGTTGTATGCCAACTTTATTTCACGCAGTTTCACGAATGAAGCACTATAGATGTAAGCTTCACTAATGTTGTACGACGCTTTATAGTACTCCTGTGCACTAATAACAGTTGCGTTGGCGGTTCCGTCGGCATAAACTCCTTTAAAGACAACTCCGTCTTCGTAAACCGTTTCTCCGTTAGGTGCAACCCCGCCATTAGCCAGTTGTTTGCCGTTTGCGGTGCTATTGCCCGGATAGTAATAATACAATCCTCCGTGTTCAGCATCGCGTCCCGTCATGGTTTGTGCCAGAACGCCTGTGTAATTACCCGTACGGTTGGTTCCTGAGAATATTTTTCCACCTATACTTGCATCAATAAGAAATGATAGGCTGATATTTTTGTAGGTCAGCGTATTGGAGATACCTCCTAACCAATCGGGAGTGAAGTGTCCTAACACGCGTTTCTGAGGATCGGCTTTTGGTAAACCATTGGCACCAACTACAATGTTGCCGGCATCGTCACGCAAGTATGCCGTACCGTATAGGGCACCGTAAGCCTGTCCAACTGAAGCCAGTACTTCTACTCCACCCGAAGAACCGATGGTGTAATTTTGAATCTGTCCGTCATAATCCAGCACTTTCACTTCACTGTTATTGCGTGCATAATTCAGATCGACATCCCAACTGAACTTAGCTGTTTTAACCGGAACCAGACCTAACTGTACTTCTATACCGTTATTGTTTATTTTACCTGCATTGAGCAATTGCGAAGTGTATCCGCTTGCGGCAGATGTTTTGATCTCCAGAATCTGGTTAAAACTGTTGGTGTTGTAATAACCTAAGTCCAAACGAACTCTGTTTCTCCAAAGACTCAATTCCAGTCCCAATTCAGTAGAACGTGTTGTTTCTGGTTTCAAGTCTGGATTCAATTTCTTCTTAGATGAAGTCTGAATGGGATTCCCTTCATAGGCAGTTTGAAAGTCATAGACCGTTGCCAGCTGATAAGGATCGGCATCACTACCTACTTCCGACCATCCTCCGCGGATTTTAAGAAAGTCGAGCACATCACTTTTCCAATGAAAAGCTTCGGAAAGAACCAAACTGGCACTCACAGAAGGATAAAAGTACGAACGATTACTGCTTGGCAGAGTTGACGACCAATCATTACGTGCCGTTACATTGACATAAGCATAACCTTTGTAACCCAGTTGAGCAGAAGCAAAACCACTGTAAACTCTCAACTTTGAATAGTAGTTGGAAGAGGTCAATGCATCGCGTGAATTGGTTAAGGTGTACAAATCAGGGACAGCCAAACGGGGTGCCTTCTGATAATTGTTCTCGTAAGTACGGTTACGCACATTGAAACCGGCTAACGCGTCAAGGCTAAAATCACTAGTCAAATTGCGAGTGAAGTGCAAAATAGCCTCCGTATTGTTTTCACTGATTGTATATCCATCTTCCGCATACGAACCAAAAGGCGTACCGTTGGTACCGTACTTAATTTTATACTTGCGACGGTCGTTATAAAAATCGGTTCCCGAACGGAAGCGAAAATCAAGACCCTTTGCCAGCTGAGCTTCGAGATGAATATCACCAATCAAACGGTTGCGCTGCTGACTGGTTGTATTGTAGTAAGCATTCCAATAAGGATTGCTGTAATAACTGTTATTCCAGTTTACATTGCGGTTGTTTTTCAGTTCATTGATATCTACCTGACGACCAAACCAGAGAAACTGCAACATAACACCTGCGGCACGCCCGCCCGAAGGACCGCCCGGCAAGTTAGGAGCATCGGTTACAATGTAATTAGCAGTAGCTCCTATCTTTATACGATCTGTTAGTTGGTAGTTCGCGTTCAAACTAAAATTGTTCTTCTTTATTTCCGTATTGGGCACGGTACCTTTTTGGGTTTGGTTGTTGGCTCCCAAACGGAAGTCGTATTTACCGTCCGAACCGGCTATAGAAATTCCGTTATCATAGGTCACTCCCGTTTTAAAAAAGTCTCTCACATTATCCGGATGCGCTACAAAAGGAACCGCTTCTCCGTTTGAATAGAATTGAGGAATAAGACGACCATCCATTTTGGGTCCCCAGCTTTCATCCACACCATCATTCACACCGGCACCTTTACCATTCACATAGCTAAACTTACCGTTAGATCCTTGTCCAAATACATTCTGAAAATCAGGAAGAGTTGCTACCGTAGCAAAACTAATGCCCGAATTGACGCTTACGCCTAAGCCTTTCTGACCTTTACCTGTTTTTGTTGTAATCAGGATAACTCCGTGTGCAGCACGTGACCCATACAAAGCAGCCGCGTTGGGTCCCTTGAGAACACTGATTGATTCAATGTCTTCTGAGTTCAAATCGGCTATGGCATTACGGAAATCACGCGTGGCTCCGCCGGCATTCAATTGAGAATTGTCAACCGGAATGCCATCAACAATAAAAAGCGGCTGGTTATTACCGGCTATAGAAGTCTCACCGCGAATAACAATGCGTGAAGAACCCATGTCACCCTGCGAATTAGTGATACGCACTCCGGCCACTTTACCCGACAGGCTATTCAACAAATTTGTTTCCTTCGTGTTAGAGAGTTCATTACTCTTGAGTTCTTGTGTAGTATAGCCTAATGATTTCTTTTCACGAGAAATACCCAAAGCAGTAACTACTACTTCGTCGAGTTGACGAATGTTCTCTTCCAACGTAACAACCAGCGGCTGACCGGGACGTGTTACTACTACTTCACGTGTGTTGAAGCCTACCATATTGAAAACAATGGTAGCCGGATAAGTGGCATTACTGCTAATGGTAAATTTACCATCAATATCACTAATGGTTACTACCGCCGTACTAGCTGAAGTTTTCAATGCAACGCTAACACCAGGAATGCCCACTTGCTGTACGTCTTTGACTTCACCACGAATAACGATCTGTGCTTGGGCCTGTATAGTAAACAAGCCTATGGAAAGGAAGAAAGCCAGACCCAGAATCTTTTTGATATGTAAGTTTAAATACTGCATGACTGATTAAATTTTAAGTTGTAACTATTGCAACCCGCCTCATCCGTCAGGGTATAGGAAGGGCTGTTGTACCTGTGTGGCACAATTCAGAACAAATGAAAAAATAAGGTTATGTTAATGAATTAC
This sequence comes from Bacteroides graminisolvens DSM 19988 = JCM 15093, assembly GCF_000428125.1. Taxonomy (GTDB): domain Bacteria; phylum Bacteroidota; class Bacteroidia; order Bacteroidales; family Bacteroidaceae; genus Bacteroides; species Bacteroides graminisolvens. The sequence continues at coordinate 95,452 of NZ_ATZI01000005.1, read as the reverse complement.
TCTGCCAATAACTCGTTTACCAATTTGTTGAACTCCGACTTGAACTCGTCATAAAACAAACCGGTTGCAGGACCATTGAAGCCGGTATGTATTTTGCGTACATTCCCTTTCTTATCAATAAAAATGGTGGTGGGATAACTTTTCAATCCGTCAATTTCGGGAAGAACTTTCTTATCATCACCAATCTTTCCCGCTACAAGTATGTCATACGTTGTTTGATGCTTGTTGATGAGATTGGAAAGCACCTTCTGCACGTAAGCAGGTTCAGTTTTCCGTTCAAAAGCCAAGCCCACTACTTCAACACCACGCTCTTTGTTTGCATTGTACCAGGGAGAAAGGAAAGACATTTCATCCAAACAGTTGGGACACCAACTACCCAAGATAGGTACCACAACTACTTTGCCACGATATTTTTCATCGGTCAACGACACCAACTGATTCTTCAAATTAGGTAATTTGAAGTTCAAAGATGTATAACCGTCACGAAGTTGCGTGAGACGGTAAGGGTCCGAAAGTGCCGCTTGCTGGTTACGTACTCCTTTAATGGACTGACGCCCCTTGGCGGTAATAAAATATCCCTCAAAATGATCGGCATCCAGGAATTTACCTTCTATCAGATAAGGACTTAGTCCGGCAAACGCCGAAAGACGAAATCCCGTTGCATCCGTTACCCCCTCGAGGAAGCGCAAATCACCTGAATTTGTTAAGATGGAACCGGTCAGCAAGCCACCTTCTTCATTGAAGATACCTACGTTTTTCTTATCGCCCTGTTCGCTCTGGAAAACAACATCCCACTTCCCCTGAAGTGAGAATGTGGCGCTTCCTGCAGCATCAAAGCGGGGGCGGTCAGCAGGGTATGCTTCAAACGGCAAACCCGAATCAGCATGGGCAAACAAACGTTTGAAAACTCCTTTCAGCTTATCACCCTCAAAACGCGCGCTCAATTGCGTATCGTAATCCTCAATTGAAATATAGACGCTGTCGCCCTTGTAGACAACCTTTTTCAATTCAACCCGTTCCTTACCATTGATGAGAGTCACCTCAGTACCCGAAGCGGTATTGGTTACTTCAAAAACAAAAGGAATAGCCGCTGTTTGAGCAGCAAACTCGGCATACCATTTACCGGGCTTTAATGTACTTTTATTCTGTGCTGAGGCCATAAACGGCAAGGCAAACAGCAATGCTAAAAACAGTTTTCTCATGCGAATCATTATTATTATCCTTTAACTGGTGCAAAGATACAATCAATGAACCTAACGCCATATAGCACAAATTAGGTATTATTATAGCCAGTTTATGCTAAAATGAGGTCTTTTGAAAACATAACTGTCTTTTTTAAAAACCTCTTTATGTTTTCTGAAAACCTCTTTATGTTTTTATTTCCTGCAAAAGGAAAAAACATGTACCTTTGCGACACAAAAAACAGTTCATATATAATGGAAGCATTTGCATTCAATAGTGTCGAGGTGATTCTGCTTTCGGCAACCTTGTTGGTACTGATTATTCAGTCCTTTTATTATTTCGGTCTCTACAACCGTATTCATGCACGCAATAAAGCCTTGAAGAGCGGAGAGTTACACTTTACGCAAGAGCTTCCGCCCCTGTCGGTCATTATCTGTGCCAAAAACGAATCCGAGAATCTGAGGAAATTCCTTCCTGCGGTTCTGGAGCAAGATTATCCGCAGTATGAAGTCATTGTAATCAATGACGGTTCTACCGATGAGAGCGAAGATTTACTGTCGGCCCTGGAAGAAAAATACGACCATCTTTACCATAGCTTCACACCCGAGAATTCTCGATACATCAGCCGAAAGAAGCTGGCCCTTACGCTGGGAATCAAAGCCAGCAAACACGAATGGCTGGTGTTTACCGAAGCCAACTGCAAACCGGTGAGCAATCAGTGGTTACGATTAATGGCACGTAATTTCACTCCACGCACCGATGTAGTGTTAGGTTATTACGGCTATGAATATGCAAAAGGATGGTTTAACCGTTTAGTAGCGTTTGACGCACTATTTCATTCGCTTCGTTATCTGGGTTGGGCACTGGCCGGTAGTCCTTACATGGGAATAGGGCGCAACATGGCTTACCGTAAATCCTTATTCTTTGAACAAAAAGGCTTTTCGGCACACCTGAACCTACAACGTGGAGACGATGATCTATTCATCAATCAAGTTGCTAAGGGGTTCAATACCAAAGTAGAAACCGCTCTGGATGCCACCGTTAGACTAGAGCCTGTTGAGTGGAGAAAGGACTGGATAGAAGAAAAGATCAGCTACATTGCTACATCAAGCTATTACAAAGGTAGCCAACAGGTCGTGAACGGACTGGAAACAATGAGCCGACTGCTTTTTCATGCTTTGTTTTTAGGTACTACCCTATTGGCTATACTTAATTTCCATTGGTTGGTAGCCGGCTTGGCTTTTTTACTCTGGATGATACGTGAGGTCATGCAAGCTGTTATTATCAACCGCACGGCTAAAGAGCAAGGTGAAGGCTGGAAGTATTATCTGACTCTCCCGCTGTTCGACTTTTTGCTGCCCTTGCAAAACTTCAAGGTCAAGTTGTACAGACTTTACAGAGGTAAGAGCGACTTTATGAGAAGATAAAACTACCTTCTTTATTCGTAACGCATAGATGTTGCCGGATTGATCTTAGTAATAAGGAATGAAGGACCCAGTAGCATCAGCACGGCTGCCAGTAAGGTTCCTGCGTTTATTAAGATAAAGTGCAGCAAACTAAATGAAACAGGCACGGTGTCAACATAATAGGTTTCCGGATCAAGTTTGAAAACGCCAAACTGCATCTGTATGAAATAAAAAGTCAGTCCGATAAGGTTTCCCCACAGCATCCCTTTACCGATAAGAAACACTGAGAACCAAAGAAATACCTTGCGAATAGTAAGGTCGTTGGCCCCTAAAGCTTTTAGTACTCCAATCATATTGGTTCGTTCAATGATTAAGATCAGTAGTCCGGATATCATGGTAAACCCGGCTACACCTACCATCAAAATCAATATAACCCACACATTGAGATCCAGCAAACCAAGCCAGGCAAATATTTGAGGGTTGAGTTGCTCTATGTTTCTAACATAATAAACCCCGCCCATATAATCCAACTGATTATCCGTATCAGCAGCAATCCGGTAGGTTGTTTCTTCCAGCTTGGAATAATCCTTCACCGCTATTTCCACACCGCTAACCTGCCCCTTTTCCCATCCGTTGAGACGATTCACCATGCAGATATCCGTAAGCAGAAACAGGTTATCATATTCCGAGAAGTTTGTTTGATAAATGCCTTTAATAGTAAGGCGTCTGGCTCGCACATCATCCTGAATATAATAAGTGTATATCTTATCACCTAACTTGAGGTGTAACTTATTGGCCAACGTTTTTGAAATAACGACCTGATTAGAAGAAGCCGAATCACTAAACATGGGAATTTCACCCTCCAGCAAATGCTCACGAAAGAAAGAAGCATCAAATTCGGGTCCTACCCCTTTGAGCACCATCCCCTGAAAAGCATCATCAGTCTTTATCATACCGGGTTTGGTGCTGTAACGCTGCACATGTTTTACCTCCTCATAGTCAGACAACGCAGCCATCATGCTGTCATTAACCAACACGGGACGAGTTTCGTAGGAACGAACCGCATCAAAATTACTGATTTGTATGTGCGACCCAAAGCCTATCACCTTGTTGCGTATCTCTGTTTTGAAGCCGATAACCACAGACACAGCTATAATCATTACAGCCAGTCCGATGGCAATGCCAATCATGGCAATAAGAACCGCCGGGCGGGAAACCTGTTTCCCATCCGATGTATCTCTGTATATTCGTTTAGACAAAAATAAAGGCAGATTCATATTAATTTCCTCCCATCAGCCAATTTACATATTTATTTGAAGAAACAAGGTATTTGTTTGCCAGCAAAGAGAGTCCCACTCCCATAATCACAGCCACAATCAATGCAAGCAGATAAGTTAGAGGAGTAAAGACAGCCAACTTCTCATACCATACGCAAACCAGCGAAACTCCCGCCATGTGCATCAGATAAATTGCTGCACTCTGTTTACCCACATGCAAGATACTCTTTTGAATGACAGAAGTATAACGATTGAGGTAATTACAGAAGCAAATAACGGCGTAACTGCACAAAGTACCACATAAAAGGTTCTCCAGATTACGAAGAAAGCCATCGTGTCCCATCGTGCGACAAGCATAAACGGGTATAAATAAAAGCAGTGCAACCCACATCTCCTTGAGTGAAAGGCGCAATACCTTTTTATCAGCAGCCATGAACAAACTCATGCCTAGCCAGAAATAAAGCAAATAGACTTTGACGTACGACAGAAAAAACGCATCGGGCAGAGTCATGAAGAAAAGGGGTAACGCCACTACTCCCATAACCATGTGTCCACGTTTAAACTGTACAAAGACCGCCGCTATGAGGAATATAAGAAACAGGGCGTATAAGAACCACAAAAATACGGCTACTCCCCCCACATTCATGTACAGCAAATCAGTGAGATATCCATAGTTCACAATTCGTCCCTTGGGAAAGTACCACTTAATGAGTGCAATCACGGCAGACACAAAGAAATAAGGTACCATGAGTCGGGTAAACTTCTTACGGACAAAACTCCAAAAAGGCAATTGTCCGGAAGAACGCTTCAGCGAATAAGCAAACAGAAACCCCGACAAGCTCATGAACAAAGGCATGTGGAAAGCATAAATCCAGTCTCTGAATGCATTATAAAAACCGGGGGCATACTTCACTGTTGTAAAGTGTCCGGCTATTACCAACAAAATTCCAAATCCCTTGGCTAACGAAACGTAACTGTACATAAAATGATTACTCTACCCTACCCGGATATACTTCCAACGCTTTCTGCAAAATGAAAAGTGCACGATTCAAGTCCTCTTTCTTCAGCACATAGGCAATACGCACCTCGTTATATCCGGAACCCGGCGTGGTGTAAAAGCCCGATGCCGGAGCCATAAATACGGTTTGTCCTTCGTACTCAAAATCAGAAAGACACCAAGCACAAAACTTATCAGAGTCATCAACCGGCAACTTGGCCACCGTATAGAATGCCCCCATCGGGATGGGCGAATAAACACCGGGGATGCGGTTTAAGCCGTCAATCAAACATTTACGTCGTTCCACATACTCATCATACGTTTCGCGTGAGTATTCTTCGGGAGCATCAAGTGAAGCCTCAGCAGCAATCTGACCAATCAGGGGCGGACTTAAACGTGCCTGGCAAAACTTCATCACGGCATCTCTCACCTCTTTGTTTTTTGTAATCAACGCACCAATGCGGATTCCACATTCCGAATAACGTTTGGAAACCGAATCAATGAGTACTACATTGTTTTCAATGCCTTCCAGATGGCAAGCTGAAATATAAGGCGAACCGGTATAGATGAATTCACGATAAACCTCATCCGAGAATAGAAACAAATCATACTTCTTCACCAAATCGCGTATCTGGTTCATTTCCCGACGAGTGTACAAATAACCGGTAGGATTGTTGGGGTTACAAATTAAAATCCCTTTGGTACGTTCATTGATCAACTCCTCGAACTTCTCGACTTTAGGCAATGAAAAGCCTTCTTCAATAGTGGTTGCAATGGTACGTATCTTGGCTCCCGCAGAGATGGCAAACGCCATGTAATTGGCATAAGCAGGCTCAGGAACAATAATCTCATCACCGGGATTCAAGCATGACAGGAAAGCAAAAAGAACAGCCTCCGATCCGCCTGTGGTAACAATGATATCGTCTGCAGTAAGATTGATATTGAATTTCTTGTAGTAATGAGTCAATTTTTCGCGATAGCTTCTATAACCTGCACTCGGACTGTATTCCAACACCTTGCGGTCAATGTTACGTATCGCATCAATCGCGGCCTGAGGAGTTGGAAGATCGGGCTGACCTATGTTCAGGTGAAATACATGCACTCCACGTTGTTTGGCAGCATCTGCCAGCGGAGCGAGTTTTCTGATAGGAGATGCAGGCATCTCTATACCGCGGATTGAAATTGTTGGCATGGTTTTTTTATTATATATTACGAATGACTATTAACAAAATACTATATTCGAAGCTGCAAAGATAGAGTTTAGAGACTAACCAAACAAACAAATACTTAACAAAATGCTGCAATTAAATTCCTTGTAGAAGTTTTGTGTTCTCAGAGCTGCATATTCAATAGAAATATATACATTTGTGCACAATTAGTAGAAAACATTTCGCATCAATGACTATAAACCTCATAACATTTGCATCCGTACTCCATAAAGATGCAAACATACGCAACTCGCACGAGGCCATCGTGAATGAGCTGGAGAGATATTTCTCACTGAACATTATTGATTATACTCAAATAAACAATGTTGATAAAAATCACCTCAGCGTATTGTTTATTGCTACCGGTGGAGTAGAAAAGCTAGTGGCACACTGCATAGAGCAACTCCCCCGCCCCACTATTATGCTGGCCGACGGTATCCAAAACTCACTGGCTGCAGCCTTGGAAATATCAAGCTGGTTACGCGGTCGGGGACTGAAAAGTGAAATACTACACGGAGAACCGGGTCACATTGCCACACGCATTATGAAGTTGCATAAGAACTTCATCGCACAGCAACAACTATCCGGTGCACGGATTGGCGTCATAGGCACTCCGTCTTCGTGGCTGATAGCTAGTAGTGTTGACTATCTACTTGCCAAACGCAGGTGGGGAGTTGAGTACATCGATGTGCAGCTGGAAAGAGTATACGAGAAATACAACAGAATAACTGATAATGAGGTGGGCGAAGCTTGTGCGCAATTTGCTTCACGGGCATTGGCTTGCCGAGAAGCTTCACCGGAAGATCTACTGAAGGCAATGCGCCTGTATCGTGCCATCAAAGAGATTTGTGATGAGGAGAAGTTCAGTGCTATAACATTAAGCTGCTTTAAACTGATAGAGAAAACGGGCACCACGGGCTGCCTTGCCTTATCCTTATTGAATGATGATGGCATTATAGCCGGATGCGAAGGCGACTTGCAATCTATTTTCACCCTGATCTTTCTGAAGAAGCTAACCGGTAAAACGGGCTTTATGGCCAATCCTTCTCTTATCAATGCGAAGGAGAATGAAATAATATTGGCCCATTGTACCGTTGGCACTCAATTAACGGAGAAGTTCATTATCCGCAGTCACTTTGAAACCGAAAAAGGAATTGGCATTCAGGGAATACTGCCCAGTGGAGATATAACAGTGGTTAAATGTGGCGGAGAAAGTCTGGACGAGTACTTTGTTGCATCCGGCCGGTTAGTCGAAAATACCAATTACATCAATATGTGTCGCACACAAATCAGAGTAAAGCTCGATACTGATGTGTCTTACTTCCTGAAGAATCCGTTGGGTAATCATCACATGGTTATTCAAGGCAATTATGTAGACGAGATCAACGAGTTTCTGCAAGCCTACGGATGCAAACAGGTAAATTAAACTACAATGGGAACCTCTCTCCAACTTCCCTGATGTAATTCAGCCACGGTAGCGAAGCCTTTTGCTTGTAATAAGCGCAGGGCTTCCATCCTGCCTGCATTAATGCGCTCAGGGTAATGAGCATCGCTATTGACAAGAACCTTAATTTGATATTCTTTCATTAATTCCCAATAGCGGCTGTTGGGGTAAAAAGTCCCCAACGAATCGAATGCCTTGGTGTTGATTTCAACAAGATAACCGCGAGAAGCAACCAAAGAAAAATAATCTTTCATCAAGGCTTCGTACCAAGGTTCATCAAGTAACCCGGGATGATAACAGGATGCATTGTAATGCATCTTATCAGCATGCCCCAAAATATCGAAGCCACCCAATTCAACCATTCGGAAAAGGCGATCGAAATACATGCGGACAACCCGTAAAACATCTCCGTTGAAGTGTCGGTCAACACGTTCCTTAAACACAGCCGGACTGCAATCGATATCGACCACCTCACCAGCGGCATCGTATAATAAATGCACCGAACCGATACGATAATCAAGAGGTAGTTCCGTGAAACGGGCAACCGACGGATTGCTCTCTTCGTTTAAGTAATCAATTTCCAAGCCAACATAAAGTTCTATTTCATCGGCATATTTGCTACGAAGGTTCTTGAACTCATCAAGGTATGCCTCCATCTGCCCCCACTCCATTGTCCATTGTGTTGGAAATGGTAGCGGGGCATGCGAGGACACTCCGTAAGAATAAAAGCCCTGACGAATTGCTTCTTTGACAAATTCCTCAAACGGTGCACGCCCATCACAAAAGGAACAATGGCTATGGTAATTGGTTAAGTTCATGATTCTATTTCACTTAATTCGAGCCAGCGCATTGTTTTCTCCTCAATCAGGTTATTGACCTCTGGCAAACGAATGGATTTTTCAGTCAGCTCATCGACAGACAAAGCCCCACTGCACAAGGCCAGTTCTATTTGTTCTTTTTCTCCCTCAAGAGCAGCAATATCTTTCTCCAACTGTTCAAACTCACGCTTTTCTTTGTAGCTCATCTTTCGCTTATCATTCAAGCGAACGCGATCTGTCTTTTCCTCTTTGGGCTTCTCTTCTTCTTTCTGACGCAAATCGCGCATTTCCTTCCAATCTCTGTAATGGCTGTAGTTACCGGGGAAATCGCGAATGTCACCTTGCCCATTGAATACCAGCAAATGATCAACCACTTTGTCCATGAAATAGCGATCATGCGAAACCACAATAACACACCCTTTGAAGTTTTGCAGATACTCCTCAAGCACGTTAAGTGTTACGATGTCTAAATCATTAGTAGGCTCGTCGAGTACTAAAAAGTTCGGATTGCGCATAAGCACAGTACACAAATAAAGTCTGCGCCTTTCGCCGCCGCTCAACTTATACACATAGCTGTGCTGGGTTTCGGGAGTAAATAGGAAATGTTGAAGGAACTGACTGGCTGTAAGCTTCTTGCCATTGCCCAGTTCAATGACTTCGGCTATGTTTTGCACCACATCAATAACCTTGAGCTGATCATCAAACTGCAAGCCATCTTGAGAATAATAACCAAATCGTACCGTTTCACCAATATCAATGGTACCACTATCGGGTTGTACTTCGCCCATCAACATTTTGATAAAGGTTGATTTACCCGTACCGTTGTTCCCCACAATACCCATCTTCTCGTATCGCGAAAAGATGTACGAAAAGTCATCCAGAATCTTTAAATCGCCAAAACTTTTGAAAAGATGCTCTGCTTCAAATATCTTGGAACCAATGTAAGAAGCCTTCACGTCGAGTTTTACGTTGTCATTATTGAAGCGTTGCTTGGCAACTTTCTCCAATTCATAAAAAGCATCCTCACGGTAGCGAGCCTTATGTCCGCGAGCCTGCGGCATACGCCTCATCCACTCAAGCTCCGTACGATATAAGTTATTGGCCCGTTCAATTTCAACCGTTACAGCATTGACTCTCTCCTCACGCTTTTCAAGATAATAAGTATAATTGCCTTTGTACTGATAAACCTGACGATTGTCAATCTCCAATATCTCCGAGCATACCCTATCCAGAAAATAACGGTCGTGAGTAACCATGAGCAAACTCAAATTGGCACGTTGCAGGTACTCCTCCAGCCACTCCGTCATATCGAGGTCTAAATGGTTAGTAGGCTCGTCGAGTATGAGTAAATCGGGTTCAGTGATAAGCGTATTCGCCAAAGCAACACGCTTGAGTTGCCCGCCCGATAAATGCTTCACCTTCTGATTGAAATCACGAATCTTAAGCTGTGATAGGATTTGTTTTGCCTGACGCTCATAGTCCCACGCTTTTTCGTGTTCCATGCGAATCAAAAGTTCTTCCAATCCCGGATGCCCTTCTGTTTCCATGCACTTTTCATACTCCTTGATAAGCTCTACCGTACTGTTTCCATGATGGAAACAAGCTTCGAGAACCGTTAATTCCTCAGGATAGTGAGGATCTTGCTCCAAATAAGCGACTTTCAAATCACGACGGTACACAATATTACCTCCGTCATACCCCTCCTTACCAGAAAGAATATTAAGTAAAGTAGTCTTACCCGCTCCATTCTTGGCTATTAATCCTACCCGTTGCCCCTCGGCAATACCGAAAGATATATCTTTAAAAAGTATCAGATCACCAAAAGATTTGGTTAACCCGTCAACTTGCAAATAACTCACCATAAAGAAAACTTTATTTTGTAATCTGTTCCATAACCTGTTTATATTCTTCAATCACATCGGGTTGTTCACCATTCTTCACCTTGCTCCAAACAAGTTTCATGGGGTCAATCAGCACTTTGCTTTCCAAGTGAAGTAACACGGGTGCCTCGCGATTACCATCAATAAGCGTTCTCCATTGAAAACCCTCTATTTCATTGCACAATATGGTGCACACCACCATCCCGAAAGACAGCCACACCTCACGTTGCTTTTGTTTAATATCTCCAATTTTAATTATTTGCTGTATGTTTTCCAAGTCATCTTCCACTCCTTGAAAATCTTTCTTTAGCTTATCTTTCACAGCTGAGGCAACAAAATCGTAACTCTCGTTAATGAGAAATATCTCAGATAACCGCACTGGTATCAGCTCTGCCTCATACTTCTCTCCTTCTTTTCGAGCTTCAAGAGAAGCAATCACCGCTTCGGCCTCTGTGCAATCTCCCCCCTTAGGCACTGTAAAACTGCATTCAAAAGCTACATCACGAATACCGGTAATCCATGTATGCGTAACGTAATACGCCTCTTCCTCCAGAAACATTTCTTTGGAATAGGCGCATTCCAGACGTCCCACTGTAACAAGTGACGCAGCAGAATTTTCTTTCAGTTCCAGTTTCACGAACTCACGACCGTAATCCATGTTGCCCGCCTCCTTACCACTAGGTTTATAAGCAGAAATACGGAAATTACCAGTCCACTTTTCGGGATTATAAAACAGAAAACTCCCTTCACGATCTTCAAACTCACTCCAATCGTTTGGATAAATCATAGAGAACCATCCTCCGGGAGAGATAAATTTATTTCCTTGTTGCTCCATAAATACGTATTATTAAAGACTTCATAGCATCAGTTCGCACCAATACCATATCCTAGCCATTTGATAATACAAATTACGAGTTTTTTCTTTAAATATTAAAGTGAAAGAAGAAAAATAAGACAGATATCTGCTTTTATAAATCGGTAAGATGAATTTTGGCCAGCATCAAATCTGAAAGAGTTATATCAAACAACGGACGATTTAGTCTGTAAGAAGACAATAAGTCAACCTCTCCATCTGTCCTTTGACAAATGAGTCCAGCAGACTTCATCCGATTAAGTAAAACTTGAATCGTTGAATCAGAGAAACTATATGAATTCGATTTAGTTACATCTGTTTTCATAATAGATGCAAATTAGAATCACCTGAAAGCATTAAGTACGGATTTATTCTTTTGCGGTTTCTTCTTTATAAAATCCTTATTTAAATTGATTTTAAGCAATGCAATCACTTTCTTATTAGCGTTGCGCAAAGTTCTGTTTTCAAAGGAAGCCAAATATGTGTATGTAACCTTCTCAGAAGCATGGCCAAGCGACTCACTGATAACAGAAACAGGGATACCTTCACGATAAGCTGCTGTTGCCCATGAATGACGCGCCACATAAGAAGTCAGACGAATCTTTAATCCTAAAAGGGTAGAAAGATGAGTTAATCTTTTATTATATAATCTCAAAGCACTTTGATACTGCTTGTACTTATCGGGTAAAGCCGGATTGATGATGGGCAGCAAATAAGGTGAATTTTGAGTATATTGCTCATATTTGCGTATAATAACTTGAGCACAAGGCTCAATGGCCACAGTAAGCAACCTTTTGGTTTTGCTTCTTCGGTATCGTAACACCCCCATCTTCACATCACTTTTACGTAAATAGGTCAAATCCACAAAGGGAATGCCTCTCAGAAAGAACGATAGCAAAAACATATCGCGCGCAAAAGCCAATGAAGATGCATTGTCCAAATCTAAATCCTGCAACCGACCTATGATCAAGGGAGTTGTTGCTCTTTTCTCCGAAGAATCTGTTCCCGTGAAAACATCATCGAACAATCCTAGTTGAGGTGAAGCCTTACCACGTCTGGTAGCCTGATTAGAAATTGATCTGAGCATACGCATATACAGTGACACTGTGTTACGTTTGCATCCCTCCTGATAAAGGAATAGTTCATATCTTTTTAGCAATTCAGGCGTTAACTCACGAAAAGTCAACTTATTATGTCCGATGAAAGTATTCAATCTCTTTATAGAGCTTGAATAAGATCTGGCAGTGCCATATCTACCGGACTGTTTCAGCTCTTCAATAAGCATAGAAACGAAATCTGTTATAGTATTCATTTTATCAATATTGGTTTGAATAGGCAAATTAAGCATAGTTTTGCGACATTTCAATAGAAGGCTATTTTATGCATAGATGTTCTCTAAATAAATAATATTGAGATCTATATCCCTACTAATTAAGTAAGTATCTTGGCAGCTAAGCCATACGAAAGGAGACTTGGTTCACTTTTCATTTACCTACAATTTTCCACTCAATTAGACCAATGAAGTCACCTGATTGTTTTATGATATATACAAACTTTATTTAAAGATATCAAAAGGGAAAAATATTGAATAATAAAACATTCATATATGGTAAATTCAATCACCAAACGTAAAGTAGCAAACTCTGTAATTTGGTTTATGCAGTAGTTCTAATTAGGTCATTGATGGCTACAGCAATAATATATTATCGCCCAAACTGCAGAGCAAATCCCAAATTAAAGAATGTGATATTGTTTTTGAACCAGCTATGATCTATTCCGTCGTCATAGTCGTCAGTATTAAACAGACGGGCGTCTGGATTAGCGACCCAATCGGCAGTGAGCATATCTAGCCTTAGCACTCCTGACATTTTTTTAGTAATGCTGAATTCATAGCCCAAACCGAATGATATTCCACAATAACTCTTTTGATATAAATGCCCGTGATCCATGTCACTTTGGTATACTCGTTCTCGATAGTCCATGTATCCGATACCTAATGCAAAACACACACTTTTGTTTCCGTTGTCCCACAGAGTACGTAAGGTTACAGTGGGCCCGATGTAATGAACATGCATTTTATCAGGCAAATGTGCTGCTCTCAGATAATCATATTGAGCCCCCAAAGCCAAATTGGGTGTAACATAATAACGACCTTCTGCCATTAAGGCATAGCCAGGCCGGTCACCATTCTTGGAAAAGAAATCATTTTTATTTCCTTCTACAGCAGATAAAGCTAATCCGCCACCGAATATCAGACTGTAGTTTTGAGGTAAATAGTCCTGCGCATGTAAATTAATTGCTATTAAGCTAGATAAAATAACTAATGTCAGATGCAGTCTTTTGATGCATTGATTATTCATTGTTAAGTCAGAGTAAGTTAAAAGGTTATTTCCTTCCTTTTGTGTTGTAATTATATGCATAAGTCTTGTTTTGTTTGCAAAAATAATTGTATTTCATTACAAAACAAAGACTTTAAATATTTTCTTATATCATTTCTCACTAATATATAGACCCGAGTGTATATAGCGGTACACTCGGGTCTATAGTTTATTATAATGAGATAAAAAAGAACGTTGTTATTCCTGATCAGAATCCCACCATACAGGAAGAGTCCATATTTGATCGGAGTTATACCAAGCAGCTCCTTCACCTTTTCCCAAGGGCAAGTCAAGAGCTCCGGGAACTTCAGAACCAATAGCATTAAGATTGACAAAATTATAATCCGTTTCGTAAGAAGACTGTTTCCAGCGACGAGGATATTTGTCTTGAGGAACGTAAGTCCAATAAGTAGGCGTAGTCTTATATTCGTAAGGCTTGTCCCAGTTTAAGAAATAGTCCTTATTATAATCTAAACGACGCATATCATTCCATTGTTCAACGGTATACAGCATGGCTGTCTGTTTTTGAGTCATAATTTTACCTAAAGTAATATCATTGGCAGTTCCAATACCCTCATTCAGGAACTTATCGATATCAACTTGTGTCATGGGAGTAAACGACGGACATTTTTCTAAAGTAGCATCTTCAGCAACCCAAGTATTCAGTTGCTCGTTCACAAAATCAATATTGGCTTTCACGCCAGCTTTATAAGCATCGTACGCTTCCTTTTTGTTATTCTGACGAAACAAAATTTCGGCCTTAATAAAGCATGCCTCTGCGTAAGATGCAACTACCGTGGGGCTTGAAGGACGTACATGAAACGCACCGCTAATAGCAGAAGCATCATTAGAAACACTGTAACGATACAACATATCCTTAAAACTGTTATACCCCTTACTCCCACTTCTACCTTGTACATAAATTGTATCCCCCAAACGTTCTACCGTTTTCGTGTTGCAATACCAAGAATTGGTTGCAGCATTAAAAGATATAGCAAATGGCCCTGAATTACTTAAAATGTTACTCTGTAGGTCTACCCCTAACGAACGGCGCCATGTACCGTCTGCCGACCATTTAATGCCAGTTGGAGTAACTGAAGATTTTTTCGAACGCACCCAAGGAATGAATTTGTCTGCACGTGGATCTTCTACACCGTAGCCACCAAAATTAGTCAAATTATCATAAAATGCCTTCGTTACATAATAACGGTTATTATTCATACCTACGGTAGAAAAAAGAGATGAAAAATCAACAGTTTCTCCCCATCCTTCAACGTCATGCGTAGAACTATTGGTATCTGTATGGCGGATAACAGTATTGTCCGCATTGCTTTGATGGGCCTTGTTTAGGCATGCAAGGATTTCTGCAGTATCATATTTGCCGTCTTTATAGCTTCCCGCTTGCTTCTTACTCAAATGATTCAACCAACGGGCTTTCAAAAGATAGCACATCTTCAGCCATTTATTCACATCTCCATCATTCCAGCTATCTCCTACAGATAAAGGAACCGCCCCTGCAGTCTGTTCTTTCTGAAACAGCTCTATTGCTTCCTCCAATTCAGCTATACATCCCATAAAAATAGTCTTTCCCGTATCGTATTTAGGAGCAACGGACTCACCTAAAGCCTCTGTATAAGGAAGTTCACCAAACAAATCCGTCATTTCCATAAATCCATAAGCGCGCATAAACTTTGCTGCAGCAGCGTAATGCCATGCACCGGCCTTCGTAGCCTTTTCATACATATCTGCCAAGTTCGAAGCACAAGGAACCAAAAACCATTGTTGCGCATTGTTTGCACGATTGGCTGAGTTTAACGCCCACTTGGTTGCACCCAACTGTTGGCTACCAGTTGGCGAAGCAAGTTGTCCGCAATAATAGGTTGTATTACTTGCTACAATCATATATCCCTGATTAAGATAGAATTGACACCAAGGTAAACGATTCTGATAGAGAGCGCTTTCAGCTGTAGGCGTATTGGGATTTACATTAATATCCAGCCAATCTGTGCATGACATACAAGATATGCAGGTGGCAAGACATAAGAATAATTTTTTATATAGTTTCATATTCTTTCATTTTTATGATTTTACACAAGTTTTAGAACGTAAGATTCACACCAAAAGAAAAACCAGCTGTCACCGGAACACCACAATAGTCTATTCCAACTGATGAAGAACCGACAGAACCTGAACCTGCGGCTGCTACTTCAGGATCTCCGTTATAATTAGTGAAGAGCAACAAATTATTTGCAGTCGCCGTAAACATGCAACGTTTGATAACACCCGTCTTAGCAAGCACCGATCGAGGAACGTTATATGATAAGGAAAGCGTACGTAAACGCAGCGCATTTACCTTTGTCATAAAATTAGCACTTTCACGTGCATAATAATCACTGTAATAATTATTAATAATAGTAGCACCACTCGTTTCCTTACCATTATACATATAAGTTTTGCCTGATTCGAAAGTAAAAGTCGCATCCTTATATACGGTATTATTATTTGCATCTTTACCATCTTCTACTACGCCTGTAATAACCAAAGCATCACGATTCTCGGTAAGTTTACTTATACCAGCCGTTGTCATAGCGTATTGAGTGCCGTTATACACATGACCACCGAAACGAAACTCCCATAACATACTAAATGACCAATTTCTCCATGTCAAAGAATTGTTCCAACCACCTAAAACACGTGGTTCACGATTACCTATTTCATATGTTGCTTTACCGTCAGTTGTAGGCATACCGTTACTATCAAGAATTACTTTTCCGTTATCAGCGCGACTCCATTTGGAACCAGATATAGCCATAAAGTTTCCGTCATTAAAAGACGCTGCTTTTGCATTGCCAACCTGCACATCTGTAACATAAAGAATATCTACGCCTTTCATTAAATTCTTGACTGTACCTCTATTTCCACTTAAATTAACTGTAGTTTCCCAATTCCAATCCTTTGTCTTAATAGGTGTACCTCCAATACTTAACTCCATACCTTTATTATAAACGTCACCGGCATTCACCTGGCGCAAAATATAACCGATAGTATTTGATAAGCGCGGACTTAAAATCTGGTTGAAAGAATTGTTCGTATAATATGCGAAATCGAATTTCAGACGATTTTTGAAAAAACGAAGTTCAAGTCCTATTTCTGTAGACTCTGTGACTTCCGGCTTCAGATAAGGATTACCGGCCATCCAATTATTACCGACTCCCACTTTATTTCCCGTAAACGTACCCACAGGCCATAATGAAGTATTAGTAGCATAAGGAGTAGTATCTTTACCTACACGCGCCCAAGATGCACGGATTCTACCAAACGAAAGAATCTCATCATTCATAAATTCACAATCCTGAAGGAGTTGAGTAAAAGCAAAAGCTCCACCTACAGAGGGATAAAAATAGGAACGATTTTCAACAGGCAACGTTGAAGACCAGTCATTACGACTTGTTACCGTTAAAAACACAGTATTTTTCCAGTCAGCCCTAAATTCACCAAACACTCCCACCAATCTTTTTTGCGACTTGACATTTTGGAAATCACGCTCATTATCTAGTGCATTGTCAAACGAATAAAATCCCGGAACCTGAAAGTTCCAAGCCATACGATAGTTACTTACTGTACGAGTGTCATCTGTAGAAGTACCTAGCATCAAATTGAAGTTAAAGTCGCCAAACTGCTTGCTAAAATTAGTCATCAAATTCGTTGACAAATAGCGATACCGATAAGAATTCTCACTCATCATACCATTTTGCCAAGCTTCCTTATATACACCGCCTGCTGCAATTGTCGTCGCATTTTCAGAAGTATAAGAATCTATTCCCATTCGATATGCGATCCACCACCAAGGAGTAATATCAGCCTTGATATTAAAATTACCGGTGAAACGTTCTGTCTCATCTGTCAACTTGTTTTTATTTAGAATCCAATAAGGATTATCTCGTTCTTCTGTTACGTCTAATCTATCACCAAACATACGATAACGTGTGCCGTCTTCATTTACATAATGTGTCATATCATCAAAAGGCGACCATCTGTAAACTCCTGTCATTGTACCGGATCCACTTGAATTATAAAGAGCTGCAGAAGTAAGAGTCTTATCCGTATTAGCTTGTGAATAAGCCACACTAGCGCCAAAGGTCAACATCTTCCATTTCTGTTCACCATTGAAACGAAATGTTGCTTTCTCGTAACCAGTTGTCGGAATAATACCATCTTGATTGTAATATGAACCAGAAAGAAAATATGAATTATTCTTGCTACCGCCCGAAACACTCAGATTCGTATCGGAAGCCCCGCTATTTTTGAAGAAGTCACCAATATTGTCATAGATAAGATCTCCCGCTTTAGCTGGTTCGCCCCAAGAATTATATGAAAAATCATCATATACGGTATTCAAATAATTACCGCCTGCGTCATAATTATCTTTCACATACCCTCTTTTGTATTTCTTCTGTGTTTCAGGCAAATTCGTTGCCCATGTAGTGATATATTTTGTAGATAAATTAACTTCAGCCACACCTTCTTGGCCTTTTTTAGTTGTAATGATAACTACACCCGCAGAAGCACGAGATCCATACAACGCAGCTGCAGCAGGCCCTTTTAGTACTGACATATTTTCTATATCTTCCGGATTAATGTCCATCACACGGTTCGAATTGGTAGAAGAAGTAGCCAATGTTCCGTCAAAAGCAGAATTACCTACAACAGATGTAGAGTTGTCATAAATGACACCATCCACTACAAAAAGGGGCTGATTATCGCGTTCAAGTGATGTACCTCCTCGAAGAATGATCTGACTACCCGCACCAGCAGCGCCCGAACTTTGAGTAATATTGACTCCGGCTACTTTACCAGCCAAAGAGTTAATAGGATTCACACTCTTATTTCTCATAAGTTCCTCAGCAGTAACATCGTCCACTGCATAACCTAGTGACTTTCTTTCTTTTTTGATGCCCATAGCCGTAACAACCACTTCGCTCAATGCTTGCGCGTCTTCTGCCAAAGTAATATTATAATTGGCAGCGTTACCCAAAGAAATTTCTTTTTTTGTATATCCCACGTAAGAGACTACCAAAACGGATCCTTGAGAAGCATTCAACGAGAAATTCCCGTCAACATCCGTAATAGTACCATTGCTGGTTCCTTTAACCAACACACTTGCACCAATAATTGGCTCTCCTTTAGAGTCGACTACCGTTCCCGTAATTTTTTTAGCCTGCTGTACACTGGTAAATTCAGATACCTCATTTCTATCCACAGCCTCCGCTGTTGAAAAGTAAATAGAAAATCCCCATGCTGTACATAGTGCTAATGTTAAGCAATAATTTCTTTTCATAAGCTTTATTTTTTGGGTTTGTTTGCAAACTTATGAATTAATTTAGAATTCAATTTATAAATCTGACTAAATAAAAACTAATAAATATTAAAATCATTGCTTTTATACAATTAAAACATTCTACTATGATAGTTTTTCAAATAAAAGGTAGTGAAAACAACAATATGAAAGCTACAAAAAGAAAACTATAGAAGCATTTATTTCTATAAAATGAATATCAGAAAACAATTTTTAAAGCAAAATAAAACAATAAAATCAAATGAAAAGACAAAAAGGTAACAGACCATCAGACGATAGAGAAAAGTGAAAATCAACAGTAAATATATAATTTAATTTAAGATACAGCCAAAACCTTCATTATTTAGCTATGGGCTGAATCTTCCTGCGTACATCTTTTGATATTTCTAAAAACATATAATTTAGTTTCCCAGAGTGGATACCTTTCTTATTCTGAGCGTATTTTTTATTTGCGTATTCCTTCGATTTTTCAAAGGTAATAAGTGACATTTGGTTCTGCGATTTGCCTACCATCGTTGAATCAAGCTGTTCATCAGGGAAGAAATCATCTAAATCAACGTCTCCTATCATAGTTGTTTCTAGAAACTCTTTATTCTTATGGCTACTATCAGTATAATATCCCACAAACATATGACCCGGTGTGCGAACTAAGATAGGATCGATATTGATTGCTCGTAAAAGTGATGCTATTAAAACACTACCATCTACACAATTAATTTGCGACGACTCCAACGCATCATCAAACGTGCGCACTCTTTGAGAATACACAACATTACTCGACAAACTAGTATTCGAAACAGAACTGTAACGGAATTTACGCTTTTGTAATACATTCCACAAAGCGTAGACTTGTTTATCAACAGCCTCGGGACGTGCGCTTTGGTATCCTAAAAACCGATTGACAATGCGAGTATTTAACGCTTCACGCAGCAGTTTATCAATCATTGGATTGTCTTCGTTGACATAGGCTGCAAAAAAGATACCGGTATCGTGAAAATTAGTTCCGTTACTAACGTAACCCAGAAGACATTCATTAATGCTTCGAACAGAAAATGTACGCACCTTTTGGCCCAAACTTTTGCCGTCAACTTCAACATGAATGGCAATACTTATGGGGGTAGCCTGCTCCGCACCTTTTAATGCCTCATAATTCCATATAATATCTGGATAAACGGTATATTCGGTTCGTGATTTTTCTAGAACAAATTCTGAAACAGAGCGAGAGAAGAAAGGGGTTTCTGCAACATCAATACGAACACGAGTATATTGTGATCTAGATTTTAAACGAACAGAAATACATGATTTAGGATTTCCAACATAGACTGAATCAGAGGGTTGTACTACCTGAGCATCAGTCGTTGCCACCGAAAGAATTGCCGAAGGAAATATGTTTCCACCCAATTCATCAGTGATTTCAAAATCAGAGCGAAATGAGCTACATTGAAAAACAGATATACTAATTGCTACTACACATAATGCGATGGCAATAATAAGCAATTCTTTCTTTCCAAGATTAATATTTATTTTAAGCATATCTTCACACTGATTTAATTGATAAACAAAGATATGATATTATTTTGTATAATAGTTGATTCGTAACAGAATCGTAATAATTGTTTCATTTTACTGTAATAAAAGTGCCTCACCTTTGTAGCAGTAAAAAGAAAATATAACTTTGTACTATACAGAGTAATGGAGTTTTTAATTTAAAACATTAATAAAATGAACGATTATCGCATTTTAGTAGTTGACGACGAAGAAGACTTATGTGAAATTCTAAAGTTCAACCTTGAAAACGAAGGGTACTTGGTAGATACGGCCAATTCTGCCGAAGAAGCTTTGAAATTAGATATCGGTGCATACAGCCTTTTGTTGCTCGATGTGATGATGGGAGAAATTTCTGGTTTCAAAATGGCAAACATGATCAAGAAAAACAAAAAAACAGCCCATATTCCTATTATATTTATAACAGCAAAAGATACTGAAAACGACACCGTTACAGGTTTTAACTTAGGAGCAGACGATTATATCTCAAAACCGTTCTCGCTAAGAGAAGTAATTGCTCGTATCAAAGCTGTATTAAGAAGAACAGCAACAATTGAAACGGAACAGGTTCCTGAACGTATAATACATGAATCATTAGTACTCGACATAACCAAAAAGAAAGTAAGTATTGAAGATAAAGAGATTTCTCTGACTAAAAAAGAGTTTGAGATTTTGTTTCTGTTGCTTCAAAACAAAGGAAGAGTATTTTCCAGGGAAGATATTTTAGGCAAGATATGGAGTGATGAAGTATATGTCTTAGATCGTACAATAGATGTAAACATCACCAGATTGAGAAAGAAAATTGGCATATATGGCAAGAAAATTGTAACCCGACTGGGATACGGATATTGCTTCGAAGCTGAATAAAGAAACGTAGATTTATGAATAATAATAGTCATTTCCTCTCCTTTAATCGAAAATTATTTTTGTCGGTTATCTCTTTATTTCTCGTATTCGTAGTCTGTTTTTTGACTTATCAATATCAAAGAGAGAAAGAGTATAAAATAGAGTTGCTCCATTCCAAATTACAAGATTACAACAGCAGACTTTATGAGGAAATACATGAAGATAGTGCTCATTCCAAAGAACAATATCTTGATTATTATGTAAAAAAATACACATTAACCGATTTGAGGGTTACTGTAATCAAACCCAACGGTGATGTTGTATATGACAGTTACGAAAAAGATAAAAGCAAATTAAAAAATCACATTGAGCGCAAGGAAATACAAAGAGCATTAAAAAAGGGCAACGGATATGACGTTCGCAGAACATCCCAAACAACAGGAGTCTCATATTTCTATTCAGCTACAGCTTATCCCGATTTCACTGTCAGAACGGCATTGCCCTATAATGTAAATCTCACAAATAGCCTTAAAACCGACCGCCATTATTTATGGTTTACCGGTTTCATAACGCTTGTTCTTGTATTTATTTTTTACAAGTTCACTCAAAAGTTAGGTGTTTCAATTAAGCAACTAAGGGAATTTGCACAGCGCGCAGATAGAAACGAGCCAATAGAAATTGCTCTTGAATCTGCAACCTCACAAAATGAACTCGGTGAGATCTCTCATCATATTATAGAAATATACAAAAGATTGCATGAAACCAAGGAAGCTCTTTATATCGAGAGAGAGAAACTAATTACTCACTTGCAAATTTCACACGAGGGACTTGGCATATTTACGAAAGAGAAAAAGGAGATATTAGTGAATAATCTCTTTAATCAATATGCCAATTTAATATCAGACTCCAACTTATTAAGTTCAGAGGATGTCTTTACTATCAGCGAGTTACAGGTTATAACTGACTTTATTGGCAAAATGCAAAACAGGCCTATACAAAAGGAAGAGAAAAGAATGTCTGTAACTATAAACAAAAATGGTCGAACATTCACCGTTGAATGCATTATATTTCAAGACTTGAGCTTTGAAATTTCCATTAATGATATCACAATGGAAGAAGAGCAAGTTAGACTGAAAAGACAACTAACCCAAAACATAGCACACGAACTGAAAACTCCTGTGAGCAGTATTCAAGGATATTTGGAAACAATTGTTAATAATGATAATATTCCGGCCGACAAAATGAAGGTATTTCTGGAACGATGCTATGCTCAAAGCAACAGACTAACAATTTTGCTACGCGATATTTCTGTTCTCACGCGAATGGATGAAGCGGCCAGTATGATTGAAATGGAAAAAGTCGATATCAGTGCCATCGTAAATAATATAATTAATGAGGTTTCATTGGAGCTCGAAGAGAGGAAAATTTCTGTTATCAACTCATTAAAGAAGAATATCCAAATTCGTGGAAATTATTCATTGATTTATTCCATATTCAGGAACCTGACCGACAATGCAATTGCTTATGCCGGCAGTAACATTCAGATATACATAAACTGTTTCCGCGAAGACGAGAACTATTACTATTTTAGCTTCTCTGATACTGGTGTAGGTGTATCTCCCGAGCATTTGAATCGTCTCTTTGAAAGATTCTACAGAGTTGACAAAGGCCGCTCCAGAAAGTTAGGTGGAACCGGACTAGGTTTGGCCATCGTTAAAAATGCAGTAATCATTCACGGAGGAAGTATTTCTGCCAAAAACAGTCAGCAAGGTGGCCTGGAGTTTGTGTTCACACTTGCAAAAGAAAAATAAAATAGCGGCATCATTCTTACTAAATACTAAATTATTCATATCTTTGCAACGCATAGGTTCGCTAATCTTTTAACAGAGATGCGATTAAAAGGGAATCAGGTGAAAGTCCTGAACAGTCCCGCTGCTGTAAGTTTCACAAAATAGCTGTTAGCAATACCTTTAGCCACTGGGAAATCCGGGAAGGCGCAAACAGTTGAAACAAGTCAGAAGACCTGCCGTGCGTAATTAATCACTGCTCTCGAGGAAAGAGCAACGAGCTTATGAGAATAAATAGTCTTTTAATTCGTAAATTTCTTCGCGGTATAATAGTGGCACTAGTGCCGCTGTATCCTCAATCAAGCTTTGCCCAACAGCACAAGCTCGACACAACACGTATATACGTAATTCCAGAGATAACTATTTCAGAACCCTACCAAATAAGAGAAACCAGAGCTGCCATTCCGATACAGGTTATAACAGCAAAAGAATTACGTAGTTTAAATGTATTACAAGTTTCAGATGCAGTTAAACATTTGGCCGGTGTTATAGTAAAAGACTATGGCGGCATTGGAGGTCTAAAAACGATTTCACTCCGCAGTTTAGGAGCGGAACACACTGTGGTTTCTTATGACGGGGTGGCCCTAAGCGATTGCCAAACCGGACAAATTGATATTGGCAGGTTTTCACTTGATAATATTGACAGGCTTACAGTAAGCAATGGGCAAACTGATAATATATTTCAGCCGGCAAGACTATTTGCATCGGCCGGACAGCTCAATATTCAAACGCTAACACCTTCGTTCAAAAAAGATAAATCGACTAATGCCTATGTGTCGTTAAAATCAGGTTCATGGGGCTTAATAAATCCTTCGTTAAGAATCGAACACAAAAGTAGTGAAAAATGGCTATACTCTTTTAATAGCGAATGGATGTCGGCCGACGGGAAATATCCCTATACCATGCATTATGGCAATAACAACGACAGCATTTCACAAGAAAAACGAAAAAACACAAAAGTAGAAAATCTGCGAATAGAAAGTGAATTGTTTGGGAATTTATCCGACAAAGAGCAATTACGTCTAAAAGCTTATTATTTTCAATCTTCACGCGATTTACCCGGAGCTACTACCTTATACTACGATTATGCTTCCCAGCATTTATGGGATAAAAATGTCTTTATACAGAGCAAATACAAGAAGGAATTAAACAACAGATGGGCGTTACAAGCATCTGCTAAGTGGAATTGGTCTTATCAACATTATCTGGATCCTGACTACAAAGGTATTAATGGTAAAACGGAAAATACTTACTACCAACAAGAATACTATGCTTCAACGGGAATTCTTTTCAGAGGTTGGCATAACACCTCCCTATCACTATCAACAGATGGAAGTATTAATACTTTAAATGCCAATCTCACTAACTTTGCCAAGCCTACACGCTACGCATGGCTTACTGCATTTGCAGGAAAGTATGTAACTGAGCGAGTTACATTCACAGCATCATTGCTGGCTACAGTCATCGAGGAAAGGACTCAAACAGAAGATGCCAACAGAAAATACAGAAAAATAAATCCAGATATAAGTTTATCATTTAAAGTGTTAAAAGAGGAAGAACTTCGCATTAGAATGTTCTATAAAAACAGCTTTAGACAACCAAGTTTTAACGACTTGTATTATGGAGAAATAGGAAATAGAAACTTGTCTCCAGAGAAATCAGCTCAATACAACATGGGAGTAACATATAGCAAAAAAATCAATCATTTTGTTCCATATCTATCGGCTACTATAGACGGTTACTATAACAAAATAAATGATAAGATCATTGCAACTCCAACAAAGAATATATTTATATGGAGTATGGTAAATCTTGGTAAAGTGGAGATCAAAGGCGTTGATATAACAACCAAAGTGGTATTACAGCCATCTGAAAATATACGTCTCAACATTTCATGTAATCATACATATCAAAGAGCATTGGATATAACAAACCCAACCAATCATACCTACAAGAATCAGATAGCATATACCCCTCGGGTATCAGGATCGGGGCAGTTTGGTATCGAAACTCCGTTGATGAATTTGTCGTATTCATTGTTGTGGGTAGGCAAAAGGTATACTCTTGGACAGAATTTACCAGAAAACAGACTTGAAAGTTATCAAGATCATAGTGTTTCGTTAAGTAAAGAAACAAAGATCGCAAACACATTGGCGTCTTTCAATTTGGAATTGCTGAATCTGGCCAATAAGAATTATGAGGTAGTCAAAAATTTCCCAATGCCGGGACGCTCTTTACGTGCCACTATTAAAATTGTTTATTAAATGAAAAGAATTTATTTATATATATTAATTATCATTGGAGCATTTTGCATGGGCAGCTGTGATGACATGACGGATGCTCCAGCTTATAGCGAAAATGAGGTTATTGTTCCGGAGGCCGGAACTGCTGAGATTTATGTTCTCAACGAAGGGTTATTTAACTTAAACAATAGCACCTTAATGCGTTACTCATTCAGCAATGGCACACAAACGCCAGACTACTTTAAGAAAATAAATAAGAGAGGATTAGGTGATACAGCCAATGACATGGCTATATATGGTTCAAAACTTTATGTTGTTGTCAATGTTTCCAGCCAAATAGAAGTGATTGATTTAAAAACCGGCACTTCATTGAAACAGATTGGTATGTTGACAGAAAACGGCAGCTCAAGACAACCTCGTTACATCACTTTTTCTGAGAATAAAGCCTATGTCTGCTCATTTGACGGAACCGTTACTCGCATTGATACCACAAGCCTCGCTATTGAAGCGTTAACGCAAGTTGGTCGAAATCCAGATGGACTATGTGTTCAGAACAATAAACTATATGTTTCAAACTCAGGTGGACTGGATAATCCAAATTATGACAACACTGTTTCCGTTATTGATATTGCTTCATTTAAAGAAATTAAAAAGATTATTGTGGGAAGCAATCCGGGTAAAATTCTAGCAGACAAGTATGGAGATGTGTATGTAGTTACAAGGGGAAATTTGCAGCACGGAGATTACAAACTGGTAAGAATAGACAGTAGCCAAGATAAGGTGGTTGAATCATTCAATTTTGCTGTTTTAAACTTTGCAATCAATGATGATTATGCCTACATGTACAATTATGATTATTCGTCGGGCGAATCTTCAATTAAGGTATTTAATATTAAAACAGAATTGATAGAGCGAGAAAACTTCATAACCGATGGAACAAGTATCACAACACCTTACGCCATAAACATCAATCCATACAATGGAAACATTTACATTACCGACGCCTATGATTATAAGGTAACGGGTGATCTACTGTGCTTTAGTCCCCAAGGAAAGTTGCAGTTTAAACTAAAAAACATTGGGTTAAACCCAAACACTGTAGCATTTTCTGATGTCGCTTCACAAAGCGTTATTGATGAAAATAACGAAGATACATCTGAGGCTTTTGCTAGCAAGGTTTTGGAATATGTGCCTGCTCCTTCCCAATATATGAATACTTCGACTACGGCATATTTGCCCGGATATGGTAAAGATGACGTTTTAGCATACGCGAATAAATTAATAAAAGATAAGTCACTGTTGAGCTTAGGAAGCTTTGGCGGATATATCATTTTAGGCTTTAATCACGCCATTAAAAACGTACAGGGAGAATATGATTTCAAAATTTACGGCAATGCTTATTACGATATGTATGGTACTGCATCGGGTAAGCTTGGAGGTAGTTCGGAGCCCGGAATCGTATTAGTATCCACAGATATTAACGGGAACGGAGTAGCAGACGACAAATGGTATGAACTAGCCGGTAGTGAGTATCATTCGGATAAAGTAATCAGAAATTATCAAATAACTTATTACCGTCCTTCTCCGCTTGATGAAAACGTAAGATGGACCGACAGTCAAGGAAATGAAGGGTTTATATATCGAAATATATACCACAAACAAGATTCATACTATCCGGCATGGATGGATAATACTATCACTTTTACAGGTAGCAGGCTACCGGACAATGCAGTAAACGAAGGGAACAGCGTAAGTCAACATTGGGTGTCGTATTGTTTTGAGTGGGGATATGCAGACAATCATCCCAACAATACAGAAAAGAGTCAATTCAAAATTGAGTGGGCTGTAGACGAATACGGAAATAGCGTGCAACTGGACAAGGTTGACTTCATCAAAGTATATTCAGCCATCAATCAAGATTGCGGCTGGATGGGTGAAGCCTCAACAGAAATACTCACCATAGAAAATTTACATTTTTCAAAATAAATATTCATTTAATTATAAACAACTAAAAAATAGAGTTTTATGAAAAAATTATCTTTACTATTATTATTATCTACATTTATATTCTGCGCTTGCAGCGATGATGACGAAGTAAATGTTGTTGCCGGTTTTGAATCCCAACTAAGTGAAACTGAAAGCGAATGTAGCTCTACAACTGGAACCAAATATGATGATATATACTTCCATACTACCTTTAAAGATGAGCAGGCATTATTAGAATTTGATCATTATTACAGCTCATGGGGCTTTGGAGGAGGTTTCATCTATACGAATAAAACAGACATTAGCACTCCGGGATATACTAACAACAGCGCAATAACAGGCACAGGTAAATATGGGAAAGTATACCTCACAAGTTATTACAATAGTTTCACACCTTCAAAAATTGTCAACTTAAATCCCGACTTATATAAATTCAAAGGTATGTGGGTCACCAACTCAACATACGCGTACTTATCTATTAAAGATGGAGATAGCATGGCCAAAAAATTTGTGGCTGGCGATTGGTTTAAACTAACAATAACCGGTTATACTTCTTCAAAAGCAGAGATTGGAAGTATTGATTTTTATTTAGCTGATTTCAGAGATGGAAAAAGTATAAATATAAACACATGGCAATGGGTGGACTTGTCAAGCCTAAACAACGCATCATACATAGAGTTCAGCATGGCTTCAACGGATAATGATTCATGGGGAATGCTTACGCCCAAGTACTTTTGCATTGACGGTATAACACTAGCACAAAAATAGTATATACATTCAAGTAGAAAGTCTCAGATAAGGATTTTAGCTGTTGTAGCAAAGAATCTCAATCTGAGACTTTTTTCGATTAAAGCTTATCAACACACCAAGTCAATACAAAGTCTGTTTGTACTAGATAATGAATGCTAAACAAACGATGATGAGCCGTATGGTATTCCTGTGCTTCCAAAACTCCTTCTTCCGCTATCTGAAAAGGAAAGATTTTTAAATGCTTTTTAAAGTCAACCTCAACACGCGACATGCATTTAAACATAACCTCTTTTGCAGACCAAAGCAACAACCAGGACCAAGTGTACACTCCTTTATACAAAGTGGGCACTTCATCTGAACGAACAAATCGAGAAGATATTTTAGACACACGCTCGCTGTATTGTTCAATATCAATACCAACAGAATGCAACGCACTCAAAATCAATGTAACATATCCACGAGTGTGAGATATGCTGATATGATAGGAGCCATCTTTTAAAAAAGGCTTTCCGCTTTGTTCATATACTATTTCTTTGTATTCTCCAACCATAGTATACAGCAAAACCCGAACAGACAGCCATTCTAATTGGCGATGTAAAGATGAAAACTGAGACAATCGTTGTGCATAACATTCATTATCCGGCAAAAGGGTCAGTAATTCATCAATATTCTCTTCCATCTTCCATACAGAAAATCGAAAGTCATCTCCTCTATAATCCTTAAATAAACCCATCTTGTAAGAGGAATTATGCAATAAACAAAATCAAGAGTAAAAGCAGAAAGGCAAATATGCCCATAAACAAATTATGCTTTTGTTTCACGTTCAGATTCATTGATGGAAAATTTAACTTTTAAGATTCTACGGTTATCCATAGCTAAGACTTCAAAATCATATTTTTTATAAGATACCTTTTCGTGTAGCGCCGGGAACTCCCCTTTTATCTCCAAGAGCATACCCGCTAACGTATCAGCATCACCGGCTATTTTTTCAAAGTCACTTTCATCAGTTTGAGTAATTTTGTAAAAATCAGTTAGTTGAGTTTTGGCCTCAAACACCCAAGTATGATCATTTAAAACAGCATATGTCCTTTCTTCATCATCATACTCATCATGTATCTCACCCACTATCTCTTCAATAATATCTTCCATGGTCACAATTCCGGATGTACCTCCAAACTCATCGACAACAACCGCTATGTGTATTTTATTAGCTTGAAAATCTCGTAGTAAGTCATCAATCATCTTTGTTTCAGGTACAAAGTAAGCCGGACGAATCAATGATTGCCAACGAAAATTATCCCCTTTGTTCAAGTGTGGAAGTAAATCCTTTATGTATAATATACCTTTTATATTATCTCTGGAACCAGAATATATGGGTATTCTGGAATATGCATTCTCTATAATGCAGTTCACAACTTCTGAAAAAGGAGTCTTGATTTCAAGATCTACAACATCCAAACGAGAGGTCATGACCTCTTTGGCCGTTTCTGCTCCAAAACGAATAATGCCTTCCAATATTTTATTTTCATCAGAAAGTTCTGATTTATCAGTTAATTCAAGCGCATGAGACAATTCGTCAACCGAGATATTACGATTTTTACGGGCAAAGTATTTATTTAGAAAACTTGTAGAACGAACTAAAACAGATGATACCGGATAAAATAATGTACGAAACATCCATATACCGGGAGCCGCGAAACGACAAAAAGCTAAAGCCTTTTGGGCTGAATATATTTTAGGCATAATTTCGCCAAACAGCAGCAAAAGGAAAGTTAATGCAATTGTCAGAACGAAAAATTCAACAATAGGAGAATGAAATTCAAAGATGCTCATGAAGAAATAATTGCAGAGCATTATGATAGTCACATTCACAAAATTATTGGTAATTAATATTGTTGCTAATAAACGTTCTGAACTAGCTAGTAAATCACTAATCTTTTCATCCGATGGATGAATACGTGAATCAATTTGACTCTTGTCAGATGGTGTTAGAGAGAAAAAAGCAATCTCAGAAGCTGAAGCAAAGCCAGAAACAAGAAGCAATATGCCAGCAAAGATTACAGCAACAACTGCTGATGCAGTAGGAGAATTTACGGTTAAACCGTTAAGAAAAACAGCCAATTGGCATAAATAAGCATCCGGGTCCAAAGAATGTAATTTTAGTTAAACAATATACTCGGTTAAAAGTGACTGATATAATTGTTTATCCAAGCAGTCACATCTATCACTTTTAACTTCATATTATACTTTTAAAAAGGTAAATCATCAGCTGAGTTATCATCACGAGCAGGCTCAACTATAGGTTGAGATTGAGGAGCAGTAGAGCTTGCCGGTTGATTGGGTGCAAACGTTCCTGTTGACGTACCTTTGGGAGTAAGCATTTCCATGTTATCTACAAATATTTCCGTAATATATCGCTTCACTCCGGCCTGATCGTCATACGAACGAGTTCTTATCTTTCCTTCAATATATAATTTATCACCTTTATGTACATATTTCTCTGCTGTCTCTGCCAGACCATTCCATAAAACAAGATTGTGCCATTCTGTTCTTTCAGGCACCTGCGTTCCATTTGGCAATGTACGAGCACGATCCGAAGTCGCTAACGAAAAGCTGGCAACAGCTATACCTGAATCCAAATATCTCACTTCAGGATCTTTTCCTACATTTCCCAACAAAATCACTTTATTTACTGACATAGAATTATTATTTTTAAAAGGTTATTATCAAACATCATTTTGACGTTTCGATGCCAAAATTAAATAGAATAACAACACAATGCAAGAATAAAAGAAACTTTTATAAGAAATTCTCAAAAAAGTTATGCATTAGACGCGACACAGGGTACAACTCCAAATCGGCCATATTAAGCCTGGTATATTTTGATAAAAAATCCATTTTTATATCTTGCGCTTCAAGTTCATAAAAATCAGCATAAATAATTCGGTGCGACAACACATGTTTTGTTTTATTTAGTAGTCTTACATTGACAACTGAATTCTCTTTAAAAATAGAAGCAAATTCTTGTTTACGAATAAAGTCATCTACTGCCAATGCTGTATTACTTTCTATTAAAGGCAACTCATATAAGTTTTTCCATATATCATTTTCTGTTCGTTTATTTAAATAAATATTGCCATTGTCACGAATCAATAAATAATAAAAAAAACGTTCGGATGTCTTCGTTTTATTTTGTTTTATCGGCAAAGAGGAAACCATGTTATGATTAAAAGCAAAGCATCGGTTTTTAAAGGGGCAAACGGTACAGTCTGGCGATAAAGGAGTACATTGAAGTGCTCCAAAATCCATAATTGCCTGATTGTATAATGCAGGCTGAATTTTATCTAGCAAGTCATGTGCTAAAGAAGCAAATATCTTTTTTCCTTTACCCGAATCAATTGGTTCATTAATACCAAAGAATCGCGACAGCACCCTATAAACATTGCCGTCAACGACTGCATGCGGCTGATTATAAGCAAATGAACAAATCGCTGCAGCAGTATAGGTACCAACACCTTTAAGTTTTAGAATATCTTCATATTTTACGGGGAAAACACCGTTCACCGATATGGCAGCTTGATGTAAGTTTCTTGCTCGTGAATAATAACCCAAACCTTGCCAATACTTCAGCACTTCATTTTCCTCTGCTGCTGCCAATGACTCAAGATTAGGGAATCGTTCTATAAATCTTTGATAATAGGCATAACCCTGCGCTACACGCGTTTGTTGTAGAATAATCTCAGAAATCCATATTAAATAAGGATCATTTGTATTCCTCCAAGGCAAATCTCGTTTATGCTCATGATACCACTCTATAAGTAATCGGGCAAACTCTTTTTCCATCAAATAATATTATATTTCATAAAATACGGCTCAAAAATAATACTTTTTTATTGTATGCAACGCATACCAATGCTGTTGATAAAGGAGTTTTTTGGAAAAATGTTCTGCAGATATTTTTTTAGCAACCTAAAAAGCCATATATTTGCATTCCCAAAATTCACGAATTTAATATATAGTATAACAATAATATTTTTTTTAGAAAAAATGACTAAGGCAGATATTGTAAACGAGATTGCAAAGAACACTGGGATTGACAGAGCCACAGTATACAAAACGCTGGAGGCTTTTATGGACTCAGTTGTCACTTCTTTGGCAAGGGAAGAGAATGTTTATCTCCGAGGCTTTGGTAGCTTTATTGTAAAGAAGAGAGCCCAAAAGATAGCCAGAAACATCTCTAAAAACACTA
Source organism: Bacteroides graminisolvens DSM 19988 = JCM 15093 (assembly GCF_000428125.1). GTDB lineage: Bacteria > Bacteroidota > Bacteroidia > Bacteroidales > Bacteroidaceae > Bacteroides > Bacteroides graminisolvens. The sequence goes on along the minus strand of NZ_ATZI01000005.1, from coordinate 63,187 downwards.
CAATAATTATCCCGGAACACAATACGCCGGCATTCAAACCTGCTAAGGATTTTACTGATGCAGTTAGAAAAATATAATAAACAAGAGTATTAACCCATAAAACGTTTTAGCTATGCCAAGCGGAAAAAAGAAAAAAAGACATAAAATGTCTACCCACAAGCGTAAGAAAAGACTAAGAAAGAACAGACATAAAAGCAAAAAATGATTTTTTAGTCTGGTAATCAGAAATAAAGAACAAACTTGTAAAGCTAATGTCTTTCAGGTTTGTTCTTTGTTTAAAGACATTGAGTATGAACAATTAATTCCATTAAGCGTTCATTTTTAATCTAATAATCAGGAAATAGCAGTGACAAGCGAACTAGTAGTAGATGTACAGCCCAAAGAAGTTTCCATTGCTTTGCTCGAAGACAAAAGCTTAGTAGAACTTCAAAGCGAAGGTAGAAATATATCTTTCTCTGTGGGCAATATGTATTTAGGTCGGGTTAAGAAATTAATGCCTGGACTAAATGCCTGCTTCGTAGATGTAGGTTACGAAAAAGATGCTTTCCTTCATTATTTAGACTTAGGACCTCAATTTAACTCACTCGAAAAGTACGTAAAGCAAACTTTAAGTGATAAAAAGAAGCTCGCCCAAATTACCAAAGCAACAATTCTTCCTGATCTCGACAAAGATGGAAGCATCTCTAATGTGCTAAAAGTCGGACAAGAAGTTGTTGTACAAATAGTGAAAGAACCTATTTCAACTAAAGGCCCCAGACTAACTTCCGAGATTTCATTTGCAGGAAGATATCTGGTTTTGATCCCTTTCAATGATAAGGTTTCTGTATCTCAAAAAATTAAATCGAGCGAAGAAAGGGCGCGTTTGAAACAGTTACTAATGAGCATCAAACCAAAAAACTTTGGTGTGATAGTAAGAACAGTAGCTGAAGGTAAACGTGTTGCCGAACTCGACGGGGAGCTGAAAATATTGCTTAAACACTGGGAAGAAAGCATTACCAAAGTACAAAAAGCCACTAAATATCCAACGCTGATTTACGAAGAAACCAGTCGTGCAGTTGCTTTACTACGTGATTTATTCAATCCTTCATTCGAGAACATATTCGTGAATAACGAAGCTGTATACAATGAAATAAGAGATTACGTAGCATTAATTGCACCCGAACGCGCCAATATAGTCAAGCTATATAAGGGTCAGCTGACAATCTTCGATAATTTCGGTATTACCAAACAGATAAAATCTTCGTTTGGCAAGACCGTATCATACAAAAGTGGGGCATATTTAATCATTGAACATACTGAAGCTCTTCATGTAGTTGACGTGAACAGTGGCAATAGAACGAAGAATGCTAACGGACAAGAAGCCAATGCATTGGAAGTAAACTTAGGTGCTGCCGATGAATTAGCCCGCCAATTCAGATTAAGAGACATGGGCGGAATCATTGTTATTGACTTCATCGACATGAATGAAGCTGAAAATCGCCAGAAGCTTTACGAACGCATGTGCTCAAACATGCAAAAAGACAGAGCAAGACATAATATTCTGCCTCTGAGTAAATTTGGACTTATGCAGATTACACGTCAAAGAGTTCGTCCAGCCATGGACGTTAACACAATGGAAACCTGTCCAACTTGCTTTGGTAAAGGTACAATCAAATCCTCCATTCTCTTTACGGAATCTCTTGAGAGTAAAATTGATTATTTAGTCAATAAATTGAAGGTTAAAAGATTTTCGTTACACATCCATCCGTATGTTGCCGCTTACATTAATCAGGGTGTATTATCCCTTAAACGTAAATGGCACGTAAAATACGGATTTGGTATTAAAATTATTCCTAATCAAAAATTAGCTTTCCTTGAGTATATCTTTTATGATTCTCAGGGAGAAGAAATTGACATGAAGGAAGAATTGGAAATTAAATAAAAAAGAAGGCTATCTCCAGGGTAGCCTTCTTTTTGTTTATGGAATATTTCGACCACCAAACAAAATCGGTATATTTGCATTAGAATTAATCACAGGTCGATTTTATTGATAATAAAGAAAAACATGAAAGTACTATACTATATCTATCAAATTTGCATTGCTCTGCCAATTTTATTCGTTTTAACCATTCTAACCGCATTAGTAACTATTGTTGGGTCCATACTTGGAGGAGCTCATTTTTGGGGTTATCACCCGGGGAGAATTTGGTCAAGACTAATCTGTATCATGCTGCTAATACCTGTAGAAGTCAAAGGCAAAGAAAATCTTCATAAACGTACTTCTTATGTTTTTGTGCCCAATCACCAAGGAGCATTTGATATTTTTCTCATTTATGGCTTTATTGGTCGTAATTTCAAATGGATGATGAAGAAAAGTCTCAGAAAACTGCCATTTGTAGGAAAAGCATGTCAAAGTGCAGGGCACATTTTCGTTGACAGATCGGGTCCCAAAAAAGTATTAGAAACTATACTGCAAGCTAAAGAATCACTAAAAGACGGCGTTTCATTGGTTGTCTTTCCTGAAGGAGCCCGTACTTTTACAGGGCACATGGGTTACTTTAAAAAGGGAGCATTTCAATTAGCAGACGACCTGCAACTGGCAGTAGTACCCGTAACCATTGATGGTTCTTTTGAAATATTGCCTCGCACCGGCAAATGGATACACAGGCATAAAATGACATTGACAATACATAAACCGATTGCTCCCCAAGGGAAAGGCAGCAGAAACATTAAGGAAACACTGGAAGAAGCCTATTCTGCTGTAGAAAGTGCATTGCCCGAAAAATATAAAGGAATGATATACAATGCAGATCAAGACTAAATGAACGCGACATTATTGCATAGAAGCATTCTGTTCCATACGGCGATGCTCTTCAATAAGCTGCATATTTTCCTTTGCTTTAGAAACAAATTCTTTAATCATGCAATTATCCTTAAAAGTAACAGGAGCATCTTTCATAATGTCTTGTATTTGAGGCGTCATAACCGGATAAGGTAAATTGCTACATAACATCATAAAAACGCTAGGACCTAATACATTATCGTAGTTCGTTGAAATAAACTGCTTAACATATTCATTCATTTCTTTTGCCAGTGCCTCTCCTTCCTTGTTTAACTCTTCATGAATGACTGCGAAATCGGCCCCATTCATTACCATTCTGGCCTCCTTACGTTCCAATTCTTCAATCTTCAGATCCATGGAATTTTTCTTTTCTATGAATTCATACAAGGCATCATTCAAAGGAGTTCCCTTAGCCGACATCTGCGTATTATCGATAGAAATTTTTATGTTTCCATCCTCAACCACTAAAGGCATGATGCTTTCATCATCCATATACAAAGTTACCATCATGATAGAATCAACGGAACCTTTCATCTTAAAAGTGCCATGAACAACTTCTGCGGAATCTAAAGAAAACCATTCACCATTACGTAAAGTCTTTAGAAATAGCTTCTTGCCATCCAGACTAGTCACGGAAGATGTTCCTTCAATTTTGTACTTATTACCACAAGAACTAAGTAATAAAAGCAAAAACAAATATGATAACGGTCTAACTACATTCATTTAGAATATTATTAATTGTGAAATTAAGGATTGAGCAAAATGCAAACACTTACAAATTCTCACTTCATAATTATTATCTGCATACAAAGTTACAATCTAATCGCATTTTACGAAACATTTTTTATTTATTTAAAATTCGTAAGACATATTTCTTTAATAATACTAATTAAGTAAAGGCTATAAACCCATAATTCAATAAGTTTATCTAAATTTGCCTAACGATATTTATTAGTATTCTGTCAATCTATGTTTTGACAATTAATAAAAAGCCATGTTAAGAACCTCTGCTCCCTTCTCAAAACCACTATATGTTATGCTTAAGCCTGCCGGATCAACATGTAATCTGGCATGTGAATATTGTTATTATCTGCAAAAAAAAGAGCTATACAATGAGAGTAGACAACAGTTTTTGTCAGACGCATTATTAGAGAAATTCACGGAAGAATATATTGCTTCACAAACTAGCCAGGAGGTACTCTTTACTTGGCATGGAGGAGAGCCTACTTTACGCAACCTCCAATTTTACAAAAAGGCTATTGAATACCAAAACAAATATGCACGAGGAAAAATGATCGATAATTGCATTCAAACAAATGCGAGCTTATTGACAGATGAATGGTGTGCTTTCTTTAAGAAGAACAATTGGTTAGTTGGTGTTTCCATTGATGGACCGGAACATGTGCATGACTATTACAGACATGGTATTCATGGAGAGCCAACGTTCCAGAAAGTGATAAGTGGTATAGAACTCTTAAATAAACATCGGGTTCAGTGGAATGCAATGGCCACTATAAATAATTATAATGCCAATTACCCAACCGAATTCTATCATTTTTTCAAAGAAATTAAATGCAATTACATACAATTCACTCCTGTTGTTGAGCGATTAAGTACTGACGAAGGCAACATGTTATCTGCCAATAACAATGAGAAGCCAAACGAACTCGCTCCTTTTTCGGTTAAACCGCAACAGTGGGGTGATTTTTTATGTGCCTTATTCGACTTATGGATAAAAGAAGACGTAGGGCAGGTTTTTATCCAGTTGTTTGATGCCACTTTAGCCAATTGGATGGGAGTTACACCCGGTCTGTGTTCCATTGACGTGAGATGCGGACATGCCGGAGTCATGGAGTTTAATGGAGTTATTTATTCATGTGACCACTATGTTTTTCCAGAATATAAGTTAGGCAACATCTATGAAAAGTCAATCGTTGAAATGATGTATGGCCAACGACAATTAGATTTTGGAAGGGCCAAACAAGAAACATTGCCTGAACAATGCAACAGTTGCGAGTTTCTGTTTGCTTGCAATGGCGAATGCCCAAAAAACAGATTTATTGAAACATCCAACGGAGATAAAAGGATGAACTATCTTTGTGAAGGTTACAAAAAATTCTTTCATCACGTGTCACCTTACATGGATTTCATGAAAAAAGAATTGATGAACCAACGAGCTCCCAGCAATGTTATGAATGAATTAGAAAGAATAAAGAGAGAGAATATATAAAATGTTTTTATTAAATTAATTTACAAATGAACAAATTTAAGCTCTATTTGCTGGCACTTCTTGTGCTGGTATTATCTCCCGCAAAAGCGGATGAGGGCATGTGGTTATTGCAGTTGATGCAAGAACAACATTCTATTGATATGATGAAGAAGCAGGGATTGAAATTGAATGCAACCGATTTGTACAATCCCAACGGAGTATCATTAAAAGATGCTGTCGGAATCTTCGGACGAGGTTGTACCGGTGAAATTATCTCATCGGAAGGTTTGATTTTAACAAACCATCATTGCGGTTATTCTTCTATTCAACAACATAGCTCGGTGGAACACGATTACTTGACTGACGGTTTTTGGGCCACTTCCAGAGACAAAGAATTACCCACACCGGGGCTGACTTTTACATTCATTGAACGAATTGAAGATGTTACAGATATTGTAAATGCAAAAATTGCATCAAAGGAAATTACTGAAACGGAATCTTTCACAGGGAAATTCCTGACTGCACTCGCTCAAGAGTTGTATGACAAAAGTGATTTGAAAGGGAAAAAAGGGATTGTTCCTCAGGCACTACCCTTTTACGCAGGTAACAAATTCTATATGTTCTACAAGAAAACATATACCGACGTACGTATGGTTGCCGCTCCTCCCTCCTCGGTAGGTAAATTCGGAGGTGAAACCGACAACTGGATGTGGCCTCGCCATACAGGTGATTTCTCTATGTTCCGTATCTACGCAGATGCCAACGGTGAGCCTGCCGATTATAGTGCAAGTAACGCTCCGTTAAAAACCAAGAAACATCTTGCTATCAACATCAAAGGACTTAAAGAAGGTGACTATGCCATGATTATGGGATTCCCCGGCAGCACTAGCCGATACCTGACCGTATCTGAAGTCAAAGAACGTATGGAGGCAACCAACTCACCTCGCATTCGTATTCGTGGAGTGCGTCAGGATGTACTAAAAGCAGAGATGAATAGCAGTGATAAAATCAGGATTCAATATGCCAACAAATATGCAGGATCATCTAACTATTGGAAGAACTCCATTGGTATGAACAAAGCTATTATTGACAATGATGTTTTAGGAACGAAAGCCGAACAAGAGTCTAAGTTTGCACAATTCGCTAAAGAAAAGAGCAACGATGAATACTCAAAAGTAGTAAAACTGATTGATGAAACGGTTGCAAAATCATCTCCATTAAAATACCAGAGAACTTGTTTGACCGAAGCTTTCCTCATGGGAATTGAATACAGCGCACCTTTTACGACATTCGATACCATGCTAAAAGCTATTGAAAATAAAGATAAGGCTAAGGTTGATTCATTAAAGGATAATTTCCGAAAGGCTTTTGAAAGGATTCACAATAAAGATTACGATCATGAAGTTGACCGTAAAGTAGCTAAAGCATTATTCCCGCTTTATGCAGAAATGATTCCAGCTGATCAACGTCCTGATATTTACGGATTTATTGAAAAAGAATACAAAGGAGATTTCAATAAATTTGTTGATGATATGTATAGCAACAGCATCATGTCAAGCAAGGAGAACTTGGAGAAGTTCTTAAGCAAACCCAATAAAAAAGCATTGGAATCTGACTTGGCAGCACGTTACTATCGCTCGGCATATAACAAGTTCACAGAAATCAATAAACAGCTCAATCCATTGGCCGATGAACTTGAGCTTTTGCATAAAACATACGTTAGAGGCTTAGGAGAAATGAAAGCTCCTGTTCCTTCTTATCCTGATGCAAACTTCACCATTCGTTTGACTTATGGTAATGTGAAATCATACAGTCCAAGAGACGGTGTACACTATAAGTATTACACTACAGCAAACGGAATTCTAGAGAAAGAAAATCCCGAAGATCGAGAGTTTGTTGTTCCGGCTAAATTAAAAGAGCTAATTCTAAAGAAAGATTTTGGTCGTTATGCTCTTCCTAACGGTGATATGCCCGTATGTTTCCTAACAACCAATGACATTACAGGCGGTAACTCAGGCAGTCCGGTAATCAATGAGAACGGAGAGTTAATAGGGTGTGCTTTTGATGGTAACTGGGAATCATTGAGTGGAGATATCAATTTCAACAACGAATTGCAAAGATGTATCAATCTGGATATTCGTTATGTTCTTTTCATCGTTGAAAAGCTTGGAAACTGTGGTCACTTGATTAACGAAATGACCATTATTGAGTAACTACAATTATTTAATATAATAACATGATCAAAAGAATTCTATATATCCTTATTCTGTCGGGCAGTACATTACTTCAAGCGAATGCTGATGAAGGAATGTGGATGCTAACTGATCTCAAGCAACAGAATGCGGTTGCTATGATGGAACTAGGACTTGAAATTCCGATCGACCAAGTGTATAACCCCAACGGCATCTCGTTAAAAGATGCCGTTGTACACTTTGGCGGAGGATGTACCGGAGAAGTTATATCGTCTGAAGGCCTTGTTCTCACCAACCATCATTGTGGTTATGGAGCTATTCAGCAACAGAGCAGCGTGGAGCACGATTACCTGACCGATGGTTTCTGGGCCATGAACCGTAACGAGGAATTGCCGTGCAAAGACCTAACCATTACCTTTATTGATCGTATTCTTGATGTAACAGCTTATGTAAATGAGCAATTAACAAAAGATGAAGATCCTAACGGAACCAATTATTTATCACCCAAATACTTGGAAACGGTAGCCGACAGATTCGCAAAAAAAGAAAATATTGAGATAACTCCAGCCACTAAGCTAGAGCTAAAAGCTTTTTATGGAGGAAACAAATATTATCTGTTTATTAAAACCGTATACAGTGACATACGTATGGTAGGTGCACCTCCTTCTTCTATCGGGAAGTTTGGAGCAGATACCGACAACTGGATGTGGCCCAGACATACGGGAGATTTCTCTATATTCCGAATTTATGCTGATAAAAACGGTAAACCTGCTTCATACTCCAAAGACAACGTTCCTTTGAAAGTAAAAAAGCATCTAACAATCAGTTTGGCCGGAATTCAGGAAGGTGATTTTGCTTTTGTGATGGGCTTTCCGGGACGCAACTGGCGGTACATGATTTCCGACGAAGTAGAAGAACGCATGCAAACAACCAACTTCATGCGTCATCACGTTCGTGAAGCACGTCAGGAAGTACTCATGGAACAGATGCAGAAAGACCCTGCCGTTCGCATTCATTATGCTAGTAAATATGCTTCATCGGCTAACTATTGGAAAAATGCCATCGGCATGAATGAAGGACTGGTTCGACTGAAAGTATTGGATACCAAAAAGCAACAACAAGAGCAATTATTGGCAAAGGGAAGAGAGAAAGGCGACGATTCGTATCAAAAAGCTTTTGACGAAATACGCAGCATCGTAGCCCATCGCAAAGATGCCATGTATCATCAACAAGCTCTGGGCGAAGCATTGGTTACGGCACTCGACTTTATGAAAATACCTTCTACTTCAGCTTTGCAGGAAGCCTTGCACAAGAAAGACAAGGTTCAAATTGCTGAAGCAAAAGCTAAACTTCAAGAAGAAGCGAAAAAGTATTTCGAGTCAGTACCCTACCCCCAAGTTGAAAACTTAGTAGGAAAACGAATGCTCGCAACTTATGCTGGATATATTCCGGCTCAACAACGTATCAGCATTTTCAATGTCATCAATGACCGTTTTAAAGGGAATACAGATGCCTTTGTTGATGCATGTTTTCGTTATTCCATATTCGGTTCAGAAGCAAACTTCAATAAATTCATAGCCAAACCTTCGGAAAAAGTTTTGGAGGGAGACTGGATGATTCTCTTTAAAAACTCCATTACCAACGGACTTTATCAAACAGCCTTGGACATGAAAGATGCCAATCAGAATTATGATGCTGCCCATAAAGTATGGGTCAAAGGTATGATGGATTTAAAACTTGAGCAAGGAAAACCCATCTATCCGGATGCAAATTCAACTTTAAGGCTCACTTATGGTAAAGTAGCCTCGTATGAACCGTCAGATGGAGTGGTATATGAATACTATACTACATTAAAAGGAGCGATGGAAAAAGAAGATCCTGCCAATTGGGAGTTCGTTGTTCCTGAGAAATTAAAATCCTTGTATACAGCCAAAGACTTTGGCCGATATGCCATGAAGAATGGAGAAATGCCTGTTTGCTTCATTATCGACACCGATAATACAGGAGGGAATTCAGGTAGTCCGGTTTTCAACAGTAAAGGAGAACTTATTGGAACCGGTTTTGATAGAAACTACGAAGGATTAACCGGCGATATAGCCTTCCGACCTTCATCACAAAGAGCCGCTTGTGTAGACATCCGATACACTTTATTCATTATTGAAAAGTATGCCGGAGCCTCACATCTCATCAATGAACTGACTATCAAAGAATAGTCACAGCACATGTTCTGGTTGAAGATTATACAAAATCTTCAACCAGATACATGTCATTTACCAATTCTTCCATAACCTGTTGCAGGTTAAGAACAGCTTCTTCGGGTGAATCACCGTAAGCGTTGCATTGCATATTAAAAGACAGCCAGGCAAAATAACCTCCGTCTGACGTACGTTCAAGTACGTAATCTTCTCTCTTCAGTCTCATATTGATACGTATTTAGAAAATTCTGGAAAAGTAATAATGGATTGAGGGTTCATCAGCTCCTCAAGCTCGTTGACTATAACTCGCTCGCTACTACGAACCCAATAAATAAATTCAGAGTTTGGCCGATAACTTGAAGCAAAACGTTGCAAGGCCTCCAAGTCGAAAGAATCAGAAACAATTCCGGCTCCAGCCATAGCGGCATCGTGTGCATTACAATCTTGTTCGATATGAGCCGGCACCATCAGTACCGGTTTCCCTAAATACATGGCTTCGCAAACTGATTCAAACCCCGCTGTAGTAGCATAGGCTTTACAACCTGCCATTGAATTCATAAATTTAGTATCGTCAATCTGATGAAAAGTCAGCGTTTCATCCATTCGGGTTGTCTCATCAGCATCGGCTTTGTCCCAGAAAAAATGTAAAGGTACATCGGGATACTCCTCATGAAAAGCCATAACACTATCTGCAAAGCCCGCATTTACCATATATCCGTGTATGTAGTCCCCATTATCAGCCTGTACAGATGTAATCTCTTTGCGTAATAAAGGAGGCACCACCGTTATTCTCTGTTCCTCATCTTCAGGCATATCTTGAAAAGAAAGAGCCAGTCGCTTCATGCTGCCTATACTGGTTATTCTCGTAAAAAGACGCAGCATAGCCAATTGAGACATACTTTTTTGAGGGAACTCAAAATCTTTATGTAAAAACAGGTATTGATGACCGATACAAATATAAGGGGCAGAAGGTTTGAAAAGAGCATAAGTTAATCCGGTTAGAAGTTCGTAGAAGTTTATAATTACTTCTGCCCCACTCTGTTTGATACGTTTTTGTATGTAGTACATGCTTCGTAAATATTCGGGCACTTTCATTGCATTGTAAAGTGCACTCCGTCCTATACTAGCACGTTTATTTTCTGCTGTCGGCAGGAAATTGGGACTAATAAATCGTTTGACCGGCGCTTTAACGTTGCGGTTAAAGAACCCCGGTAATCGGCGACTATTGCTTTTACCAACCAGAATTTCTACCACCTCGTGTCCGTTACGCAACAGCATTTCCTCCATTGCAAGAGCCTGAGTGAAGTGTCCTCTTCCTTCACCTTGAACTATAAATAAGAATTTCATGACGCAATTGTTATTAATTTATCGATGACAGCCAGCTCCTCCTGAAAAGCAGTTATCCGGTAATCGGCCCTATCGAAATACTTCACTTCCCAATTACCATTCTCATCTTCAGTCAGCGCCGATAACGTTTCAACCCAATCACCCGAGTTTAAATAGTGAATACCATCATAATAACAGTTTTCAGGATGGTGTATGTGCCCGCAAATAACTCCATTGCACTTCTTTGATTTGGCCAGATTAACCAATTCCTTCTCAAAGTCGGACACATAAGAAACGGCAGATTTCACTTTATGCTTAATCTTCTGTGAAAGAGAATAATAAGGTTTACCTTGCTTCATACGGTAAGCATTGTATACTTTATTGACCCACAACAGAAAAGAATAGCCCGTGTCACCTAACATTGCCAACCATTTCATCTGAGTGGTGACAGTATCAAATATATCTCCATGCGTAATATAGTATCGTTTTCCTTTGCTTTCATAAATGCAATCTTTTACAATCTTCACATTATAGAAATTAAGCGGAGCAAGGGCGTCGAGAAAGTCGTCGTGGTTACCACGCACGTAAATGACTTCAGTTCCAAAGTTCTCCATCATTTTCATGATAACCTTGAAAAACTCTGTATGCTTAGCCTTCCATCTGTGTAATCCGCTTTTTTTGAGATGCCAGCCGTCAATAATATCTCCATTCAAAATCAGTTTGTCACAGTTAACTGATTTCAGGAAAGCAGTCACTTCTTCCGTTTTTGCATGTGGGCTTCCCAAATGAATATCTGAAAGAACCACTGTTGGATAATAAGTTCGTGAATACATACGTTTTATATTTTACTTATGCAAAAATCACACATATAAATTACAAGATGATGACTGTGGCGTTACTATCACGTGAACATTCTCTTTGATGAAACGTTTTTATACTAAAATAACTTGATTGCAGTCTCGGCTGCCTAACAATTAAAATAAATAGAAATGGAAAAGTTCGATGCACTCATAAAATCAGAGAGTCCTGTCTTAGTAGATTTCTTTGCTGAATGGTGTGGGCCGTGTAAGTCTATGAAGCCCATTCTTGAAGAAGTAAAAGCTGACATTGGTGAAAAGGCCAGAATCATAAAGATAGACGTAGATAAATTTGGAGAGTTGGCCGACAAATATCGTATTCAGTCAGTGCCAACCTTTATACTCTTTAAAAACGGCGAATCATTATGGAGACATTCCGGTGTCATTCAAGCAAAAGAATTGAAAGAAATTATCAAACAACACATATAATAACGAAGAATGAAAAAAGTAATTATGGCATTTGCCCTGGTATTGATTTCGGCTCTTTGTTTTGCCGGCAATCAGCAGACAAAAGCAAGTAAAGACAGTACTAACAGCGGGCAAGTAGTTGTTATGGACAAGAATATGTTCATCAACGATGTATTCGATTACCAGAATACACCCGATTGGAAATACAAAGGTAAGCTTCCGGCTATCATTGACCTGTATGCCGATTGGTGTGGCCCTTGCCGCATGGTTGCCCCTATCATGAAAGAATTGGCAAAAGAATATAAAGACAAAATAACCATTTATAAAGTAAATGTAGATAAAGAAAAAGAGCTGGCCGCTTTGTTTCAAGCAACCAGCATTCCTCTTTTTGTCTTTATACCTATGGAAGGAGAACCTCAACTATTCAAAGGTGCTGCCGATAAAGCAACCTACAAGAAAGCTATTGACGAGTTTTTGCTCAAGAATAAATAGGAACTTTTTCAAGAGTTACTACCTGCCACATCATCAAAATGCTCCACTGCCCATGCCGTCAGGCCAAGTATGTGGGGCATTAATGATTTACCTACCTCTGTTAACGCATATTCCACACGAGGAGGTACTTCCGGGTAAACCGTTCTGGTTATTAAGCGATCCTCCTCCAGACGTTTTAAAGTCGTAGACAGCATTTTCTGTGAAATATCAACCATTTCACGCTGAATTTCACTAAAGCGAAGAGTTCCTCCCTTATCTAATATATATAATATCAGCATAGACCATTTATTTCCAAAACGGTCAATTACGTTGCGTATAGGACATGCTGAGTATTCTTTAGGTACTATTTTCATTGCTTTATCTATTATAACTTTTAGTCAACAACAAAGAGAATCCACCAAAGAAACTATCCCAATAATAATGGAAGCAACTCCTCAATGGAGAAAATATAATCACGAGAAAGGTCAATCTTCTCCGGTTTTATATTCTCCGGATAACCTTGCACAGTATGGCATCCCAGGCTCAAAGCCGGTAAGATATCATTCTTAGTAGAATCACCAATCACCATTACCTCTTCGGGACGAAAACCGGCCCGTTGAATAGCCAATTCCCATAATTTAGGATCGGGTTTGCGAACCCCTTCAATGGTCGAATCGGTAATTGACCGGAAACAATCGGCAATGTGCAGGTCGGTTGCAATGCGACGAATGTTACCATAGTAATTGGAAACAAGTAGTAAAGTGTATTTCTCAGACAGTTTACGCAGTACCGGTTCATTCCGTCTTACGTATCCTGCCGAATAATTGGTAACCCACTCTGCCACATGTTTAGGAAGTTCCTCTCTGTTATAAAGAGTGTCATCCAAAACCTTCCGTTCAATTAAATGAGCCGTTTGCAAGTGTGTTTTAAACAGCTGAGTTTCCAACAATGAATGCTCCTTATTTACCAACTGCTGAGATTCCATCTGGCGTTCGCCGTAAACATACGACTCATAAAAGACATCTCTGTCCAAAGGTTTACCCAGTGTTTCAGCGTACGCCATTAAATAGATATCCAACCAATGCAGGAAAGGCGCATCCAGTGTACCGCCAAAATCAAATGCCAAAGCTTTTATCGTCGATAAGTTTTCTGCAATCATATTTTAATTATCCGTTTTTTTAATATTACCAATCTTCATAAGCGCTAAGCCTATCACGATCCAGAAAAGCTCACGAACCCGTGTTATAAGCGCAGTATAAACGCCATAAGCACCCGAAAGAGACAAACCTCCTACGGCTAGCGCAAAGCCACCTTCGCGTCCTCCCAATTGCATGGGCATAAAAAAGAGAAGGTTAGCCAACAAAGAAGAAAAAGCAACGATTAAGATACAGCCTAAGAAACTAACGTCGGTTGTGAGCACGTTGAGAATTAGCCATACCTCCACACACGATACAATGCGCGCTAAAAACTCCAGTGACAAAGCTCCGTAAAACGAACTTTTTCGCTGGCTATGCAGCAAAGCAACCTGCTTGTCAATCGTTTCAAGTTTATCTTTGTGTTTATCGGCGATACGGGCTGCATATTTTTTCAGATACGGGATGTGACTGCACAAACGCACAAAAGCCACAGCCATTCCATGCCTATATCCTTTAACAAAAACCATAATCAGAAACAAACAAAGAGCAGAAATCAGTCCCAATATAATAGCCATGAACATATTAACCGGAAACATGAATAAGTAAAGAAACACAGAAGCCAGCCAAAAGCAAAAATGAGAAAAGATGTGCATCATCACATATAGAATAACCGATGACGTAGCCCTTTCCACTCCCAAATAAGGAGTCAACTCCATGATTCGATAAGGCTCACCTCCCATCAGTCCCACAGGCGTGACATAATTGAGCGCAAAGCCCGATACGGTAAACTTATAAACCCTTAAAAAAGAAACCGGACTTGGTTTTCCGCCTCTGATAATAACAAACCAAGAAAGCGCATTAATGAAATAAACGACCAGCCACAACAACAATACAAGCGGCAAATAGCCTCCTGCCCGCTTCAGATTATTCCAAAGCTCGTCATACTTCATATCGAATGAAAAGAGCATGATAACCACTACCAAAACTCCGAACACCAAAAATACATTTCTAAATTTACTGCTCATCGTTCAATCAACCGTTTCTATTTTCTTCAATAAACGACTACACAATGATTCGTGACGTACCACCATGTAAACCAACAAGATGTTCAGCACAGTGAGTTCAAATACAAAATAAACCCACGGCATACCCATAAACAAAGAGATGAAAAGAACAATGACACGGGTGTTGAAAGACAAAATATTAGTGTACTTCATCAAAGGCAAACTACCGTTTCTAAATTCCTGTCTGATGTTTTTGGGAATAGTCTCACCGTACTTCTGACGCAATACGGCAAAGAGTTGCTGAAAACAAGGAGAACTTTTCTCCTGTCCGGCAGTGTAATTACCATAAAACCAAAGAAAAGTCTTCTTCACAAAGTGGTTACTCCAAGACAAAGAACGAAACAGTTCGCGCTGCTGCTGAGAGTTATCCAGTTCACTACCACTCTTCCCTTTCAAGAAAAACAAATGAATGTTTCTATAATAATCGGCCATAGCCGCTTGCTTACTATGAAAATACCCCGTTATGGCAGCCAATGCCCAAATGTACCATGAATGCTCCGGAGTTAATCGCAAACAAATGGCAGCGTAAATGGAGATAAACCAAAAATCGCCCGATACCCCATCGAGGATACGGCCAATTTCAGACTTCTGTCCGGTCATGCGCGCAAGCTGCCCGTCGGCACTATCATACATATTGGCCCAAATGAGCAAGCCCATGCCCAAAACATTGTACCACAGATTATCAAAATAAAACATAATACCCGCTGCCACACCCAAGAAGATGGAGAACAACGTTACCTGATTGGGCGAAATACGCATTCTGTTAAACAAAAGCGCCCACTGATAACCTACCGGACGGTAAAACACCAAGTCGATAAACTCTTCCGTATCAGTCGATTTCAGTGAAGACTCAATAGAAGGTTTTTTCTTTGAATTATCTGTACTCATCAATCATTTGAATTACACGGTTAGCGATTTCTCGTGATGCCTCTTCGCGACAAGGAGCAAAACTAGGCCAATCGTTGAAATCAATAATACGCATCTCTCCATCGGGAGATACAATGCAATCGCCTCCATAGACCACCACCTTCAATACGTCGGCGGCTCTATTGCAAATATCTTGCAGCTCATCCGCTCTAAACGGAATGCCCTTGGGGTGTCCGTTAATAGCTTCGTGCCCAAATTTACTATGATTTTCATTAAAAGGATAAAACCAATGAAAGAAATTTGTTCCCGCCACACCGTAGAACTTAACCAAATCACCCTTCAGGTGTTCGTTAACCACAGCACGCTGTATTCCTCTTAAAGCATATTCAGAAAGCAAACCGATAAGTTCTTCCCGTGTGCGAACATAAGAAACATCCTCACGGTGTATGGCATGAAAATCGCCCCTTTTCACCCAGCACGGCATAAAAGATTCCCCTTCGGGTATGTAGTCAGACACATCATCGTGCGTGTTCATAATGTAACTTTTCGGATGTGGCACCTCGTGCTCCATCAGCAAGCGCGTCATCTTTTCGCGCGTACAATTCTCTATACCGAAAGCCGAATTGATAGCCAGACAACCTTTGGATTCAAAATCCTGTAATTTCTTCATCGATTGAAGATTGCGAAGCATGGTCATTGCCACTTTCTCTTCAATACCATTACTAAGGAACTCCTGTTCCGTATACATATTTACTTGATAGCCGGCTTTCTCCAGCCAACGGGCCGTAGCCGAAAAAATAGCAGCATCGTTCCCTACATGATTGGGAGAATAGACCGTTGCACGCTGAATACCGGCAATAGATACTAACTTCATTTTTACTTCATTTCATTTAAAAACAACTCAGCCTTTTGAATATCGCTCGCATGATCAACATCAATGATTTTAGAGAAAGGGTGCGCCTGCACCTTTAATCCGCTATAAACGATTTTGCGTTGAAAATTACGCATACGCGATACACCTTCGTCAACAGCTTCCTGAAGCAAATTGAGCACTTTGTTATTGAAACAATACACACCTCCCGAAACATAACGACAGCCTTCGTAAGCTGTGTCAACAAAATCAAGAACTTTCAGATCATCGTCTGTTTTCACATATAGCGGTTTCTCATCATCAATGTAATCAGTCACCGCCATCAGTGCATCATGTTCGTTATCTGCTTCAAAGGCGCGAATATACGCAGAAAATTCCAACGGAGAAAAAATTGGATCAATTGTTGTGAGGCACAACTTGGTTCTGTTAGGAATCAGCGAAGCCAATTCGTGAAAGCTATGCAAAGAATCGGGGGTCGATTTGATGAGTACATGCAAGGGTACAGGAAGTTTAAGCTGCTTTACATGCTCGTGCACATCGGTCATTTCTTCATTGATGATGATGCTAATTGATTCCGCCCTATTGGCCAGGAAAATAGATATAAGCCTATCGAGCATGGCAGTGCCATTAAGGCGCAACAACGGCTTTGACGTTTCAATGCCTTCGCCAGCTAATCGCGAACCTTGTCCGGCCGCAATAATTGCATATTCCATATAAACGGATTAAGAGTTCAATTATCAATTCAAAAACAAAGGGGAAAAACTCAAAGAAACCGGTTCTTTAGTTCTCCCCTTTATATGTTCAGGTCAGACTCAATTGCCCTACCTTCAATTAATCTAAGTAATCGATTGTTTCTTCACCAATCATTTTGCGAAGAGTGTTCTTCAACTTGGTATACTGAATAAACAAATCGTGTTCGGGAATGTGATCAAAGTCGTGCATAGGACTCTTGAAGTAGAATGACAACCAGCTTTGAATGCCCGACATGTTAGCACGTTGAGCCAAGTCAGCGAACAACACAAGGTCAAGTACCAACGGAGCAGCCAAGATAGAGTCACGGCAAAGGAAATCCACTTTCAGCTGCATGGGGTAACCCATCCATCCTACAAGGTCAATGTTATCCCATCCTTCTTTGTTATCCTTACGTGGAGGATAATAATTGATACGTACTTTGTGGTAAATGCTTCCGTAAAGTTCAGGATACAATTCCGGTTGCAAAATAGTGTCGATAACCGACAGCTTGCTTACCTCTTTTGTCTTGAATGAATCTGGATCATCGAGAACTTCTCCGTCTCTGTTACCCAAGATATTGGTAGAGAACCATCCGTCCAATCCCAGCATACGAGTTTTCAACATCGGAGCAAGAACCGTCTTCAACATAGTCTGGCCGGTTTTGAAGTCCTTACCGCAGATAGGCACATTTTTTTGTGCAGCAAACTCCCACATAGCAGGCATGTCAACACACAAGTTAGGAGCACCCATAATATAAGGAGCACCTTCGGCAATAGCAGCGTAAGCATAACACATACTTGGAGCGATTTTCTCCGTATTGTTTTCTTTCATTGCTTTTTCGAAAGCCGCCAATGACTGATGTTCATCACACAAAGGAATGTATATTTCAGTACTTGCAGCCCAGATAACCACTACACGGTCACAATTGTTAGCAGCTTTAAAGTCGCGTATGTCCTGACGGATCTGTTCAGCCATTTCCCAGCGGGTAGCAGCCTGTTTAACGTGAGTTCCGTGAAGACGTTTCACCCAGTTCTGGTCGAAAGCAGCTTTCATCGGTTTGATAGCCTGCAGTTCTTCTTTCACGCCATCCAGATCTTTTTGCACCAAAACCTCAGCATGCTGAGCAGCTGCATACACATCATCTTCAAAGATATCCCATCCACCAAATACCAAATCATTAAGATCTGCCAATGGAACTACATCTTTAATTTTAGGAAAACGATTTTCATTCCTTTTGCCCAAACGGATGGTTGCAAGTTGAGTGATAGATCCGATAGGTTTTGCAAGTCCTTTGCGAACTGCCAAGGTACCTACAACTGCAGTGGAAGATACAGCACCACCTAATCCGACTAATAATATCCCTAGCCGACCTTTTGCCGGTTGAATTTCCTGTTTCATTTTTCTTATCGTTTTATTATTTGTTGATATAATAGTGACAAAAGTATAGAATCAATATCAGCGCGAAAAGTTCTATATGTAGTCTAAAGTAGCCGAAAACTCTTATTATCAGGAAATTTAATAAAAAGATGTTATATAGCAGCATTACGGAGAAAGCACAAAAAGCCATGCGCTAACATTCATTTTACTGCGAGAAATGAATACGAAAACGAGTGATGCCGTCGTGGTATGTCCTCAATGAAAACGTACAACCGTGGCGGGTAAGTATTTCGCGAATCAATATCAGTCCGATACCCTGCCCATTTGGCTTGGTAGAGAAAAACGGACTAAAAAGTTTATCTTCCACCTCTTTGGATATTCCCTTTCCGTTATCGGCAATCTCTATATCGCCGTTGCCGGATGTAGTAATGGTAATTACCCCTTCCTGCCCGATACTTTCAGCCGCATTCTTTATGATGTTCAGCAATACCTGTTCAAAAAGAGCACCGTCGACCATCAGCAGGGGCATTTTCTCAAATTTAGATAGAATCTGAATGTTTCTTTCGTTACACATTCCCTGCATAAAGCGCACGCACGAAGTCAATATTTCATTTAAATCAGTAGGAGAAAAACTAGGATCGGGTATCTTTACCACATCCGCAAAGCGAGTAATGAAATGACTCATGGAGAAGCAGCGATCAATGCAAACACGCAATACTTCAGTCAGCTCGGCATTGTCTTCCTGAGTAGAGAAAGCCTGCTCTAGTGTGTCGAGCGTGGAAGTTATTCCTGCCGTGGTATTATTTACCTCGTGCGCAATCATTCGAATCACCTTCTCATACGCTTTCTTTTCCGCCTTGATCACCTCACGGTTACTTTGCGCCACCTTTACCTTGCCCCAGTCGAGTATCGGAATCTTCACTCCAACCTCCACCACACTGTTGTCCTTCAAAACCTTGTAAGCCGATGAAAGCGTATGGTCCAGTCCGCTATAACCCACACTGGCAAAGAGGTCCACACTACGCAAATTTCCTTTTGCAGTAGCTACCTCATAATCGGCTTCCAGCTGACGGCGGCGAATGTTTTGAGCAAACGCATTACGTTCCAATGCCTTTTGAAGCAGGCGGTCGTAATTGATAGACAGATCGGGTACCGATTCGGGCAACACCGGTTGGAGTGTTACCTCCTCGGACGAACCCAAGAAAGCCCTGAGTTGAAACATTTTAGCATTGAGATTACTGTTGGCCGTTGTGACCGCCGCTTTGGCGTTAAGTGAAGAAGTGAGGGAGAGTTTTCCACCGGTCAGCCAGATGTTCTGGTCGACCGAGAAAACGCCCGGAAGCACCATGCTGTTGTTGCGCACAAAAGTATAGGAGCCGTCGGACTGCTGGTAGGTGCTGTACGACTTCTTATAGCTGGGCAACGTGCCGGTGAGGTTTACCTCGGGCAACAAATCGGCTTTGAACGTGCGGTATTCCCAATAAGATGTTTTCAGTTTATTAAGCACCACGGCCGCGTCGACAGATTGTGTGCGCGCCAGTGCAATGGCTTCCGACAAGGTGATTAATTTCTCCGTTTGTGCAACTGCCGGCAAGGAAGCCGCAGTGAACAATAAGGCAATCCATATTTTTTTTGTTCTCATAAGACGTATATTTCTTGAGAATAACTGTTCAAAGCGCATGCCAAAGCGTCAAACGGCTTGTTTACAGGGAATTACAAAAAATACAACTGTCCGTAAACGGACACATCGTTCGCTCACGCAACTGTTATTATGCTTCGGTATCGGGAATGCGGACAGTAAAACAAGTTCCCTTGCCCTGTTGCGAGGTTACCTGAATGGTTCCGTGCATGCGTTCAACAATGTTGTAGCAAATGCTCAGTCCCAAGCCCGTGCCCTGCGCAAAACTGTTCACCTTAAAGAAACGCTCGAATATATGTTTCTGATCATCTTCGGAGATGCCAATGCCCGTATCTTCCACAAAGAACGTAACAAACCCCGGTTCGTTGAGGTGGTACCCCACGGTGATGGAGCCTTCTTTGGTGAACTTCGACGCATTGTTAATGAGGTTGTTGAGTATCTGTTTGAGCCTTACCGGGTCGGCCAGTATTTGTTTCTCCTCATGCAGGGGTACATTTTTAAGCAACGACACCGCCGGTGGTATGTTGAACCGTTGTGACTGGTAAACTTCATCGACCAGCAAGGAGAGGTTGCATTCCGCAATTTGAAAGTCCATGGCACCCGATTCAATGCGCGACATATCGAGAATGTCACTAATCAGCGAAAGCAACAGTTCACAGTTTTGGTTGATTGTATCGACAAACTGCGCCACCTCTTCTTCCGAGAACGAGTGAATTTCCTTCAGCAAGCCCGAGAAGCCCACAATGGAGTTGAGCGGTGTACGTATTTCGTGACTCATATTGGCGAGGAAAGCCGTTTTAAGTCGGTCGGACTGCATGGCTTTGTCGCGTGCTGCAATCAGTTCTGCCTCCACATCTTTGTGGCGTTGTATGCTTTGGCAAACACCTAATATAGAGGAGGGAGAGTGTGGAATGAGAGCATTGAATACCATCATGCGATACTCCCACCACTCGTATTGTCCCTTTTTATTCTTCTGCCTAAAAGCAATGCGGGAATTGTTCTTATCCCCTGCCAATAAAGCATCAAATTCTATCTTTATTCCGGGTAAATCATCCGGATGAATTTTCCTTCTTAATTCACTACGAGATAAACGACCCGATGTGGAGTTAAATCCCATTCGTTCAATAAATCCTTTTGGAAAAGTGTACACCCCATCGGAAACATTAAATTGCCACGGATAAATGGAACTTTCTTCCACCGCCAGGTTAAAGAAGCGCTTCTTCACCTCGTCGGCAGCAATGTTTCTGAATGAAAGGACATAGCCGTTCAACCTTGATTTGGAGTAAAGCGGAATCACCTCTCCCCAAACAGAAAAATAACCGTTTGTTTTCAGTTCCAGCATAAACGAACCTTCGGGAATGGAAACACTGGCGCCCGTTCGCTTCACCTCTTCCAATAACTTATATAATACTTCGTCGCCTTTGTGGTATATCTTCAGGAAACTTCCCGCCGGCAAGTTTTCGTATTGGTTTCGCTCACGGTCATGCTCCAGACTAATCATGGCCGCCGCTGCTTTGTTGACGGAATGAATCTTAAAATCGGCGCCGTAAATGATGACTCCTTCGTGAATGGAATGAAAAACATTATCGAACTCATTGCGCTGGTCAACCATTTTGCTTTGCAGCAACAACCTTGTTTGCGCATAATAACGACGCTTAAACTCACGACGATTGGCACGGAAGAGGGCAATAATGGCTAAAACCAATATAACAACAAGGGCACTGTAGAACAAAAGGAATAAAGGTTGATATTTTTCCCACAGAGGTTCGTTAATAATAATGCTTCCGCGAGGAACATCACTTTTGTCCATCTTGAAGAAGTCGAGCTGTTTGTAATCGAAAATAAGATTGGGCTTGCTGTTCTTCACTATTTTGTTATCCGGCTTTTTGCCCTGCAACACATCTACAGCCATCAGTGCTGCCCTGCGAGCCTCTTCGTAAGGATAAGGAGCCAGGGCGCACAATCCGCCCTGCAACAAAGACTCATCGGCAATCGTAAAACAGGGGGCTTTGGAAACCTTGGCTATGGACGACATAAACAAGCCCCAGTAAGGCATAATCAAAATGCTTTGCCGTGCTTTGGGTGATATTCTTATTTCATAAAGAATATTAGTAGTATGATCATCGTTGATGTTGAAACGGCTCAGCTTATAGTCGGGATTGCTTTGTAAAAAGGCATTCCACTGCACATCAAACTCCTTAAGTGATTTTTGTCCCAGGTAACTGGCATCGCTCACCAGTATCATCTGTTTTCGGGACGGGAACATTTCTTTGATGGTTTCAAGTAACCGGTGAAAGGGCTTGGGCGCCTCCAGACCGTATACGTTGGGGTAATTGGCTAAGACTTCCTGATTGGGATAAACCACATTGAAGAACATCACGGGTACTTTGCGCGGCAAAGAATCGCCACAGGTGAGCAAGTCATACAAAGCCTCATCGTTGGCCGTAATAATCAAATCGTAGTTCTGCTTATTGGCCCGCTGACAAATGCGCCGCATCACCTCCATCTCCGCCTGTCCTAACCAACTGCGCGAATCAAGAAACTCTGTTGTGATGTTCACTTTCACATCGCGTTCATCAAAGCCGGCCTTTAAGCCTTCGTTTAACTCACCTACCCAATTGTTGGAACGCGAATAAGATTGTATGAAAAGAACATCATAAGTTTTTTGCGCAAACGTAGCCATAGAGGAGCCAACTATGATCAGTAAGATCATAGCTAGTCGGTATATCGTATTCATCGGAGTATCAATTATAATGTTTTGTTTATTGCACAAAGATAATTTATAATTTATATTAAAAACAGTTTGCTATCTAAAAAATAAAGGCGGATGAATTTAAAATCAGTATTCATTACAAACAGTCACACCTATCGCCTCATCTTGTCAAGTGCAAGTTTACATATTATTAACTAATCGAGGAATGTTGGGCATGCATCGGGAAGAGTTGGGCAAAACATAACCAACTTTTTGAAAAACATAACCAGCTTTTTCAAAAAGATAACGAGCAATTTGAAAAGAGAAACCGTCTTTTGGTCCGCGAGAAACCGTCTCTCGGCCGTAACACGGTTTCTCGCGGACCTTTTGCTACCGTGCAAACCGGCACGAGCCACCGTGTTAATGCAATAATAAACCGTCAAGACATAAAAAAAGGCAGGAGTTGAAACTCCTGCCTTTGCGCCTATAATAAATTGAACGTACTATAGGATTACATTGACAAAGATAATACATTATACAATCAAAGTCAAGCTTTTAAGAGAAAAACTTTGCCGTACGCAACGATTCTTTTGGAATATTGCACCGCTACTTATTCTTCACGAAGCGCCATTGCCGGTTGTATTTTCATGGCCTGCCTAGCAGAATCCAGATGCCGCCTACAATCAACACACCCTCTTTCATCAAAGAAGCTAATTTTTGGGGTGATTCACCATTGATACCTTCAATCCTGAAAACCCTGAAGAAGTCTGGTGTCACCAAACGGCGGAGACTTCCCGCATTAATCGTATCATATTTTATGCCCGTTCCGCTATTCGATCCGTTATAAGGATATGAATTGATGGAAATACTAACAGCCTCAACACCGTCAAATCGTTTTAAACGATTCACGAGTTCAAGTAAGTCTTGCCCTCCGGTTGTCTTTTTCTTGTCTGTACCTGATAATCAGGATTATTGGGGGCAATGTATTTACCTGAATCATGTATGTATTAGATATATCATGGCCTTTGGGTTCAAAGAAAGTCCTCAAATCAACATAGCACATGTCAATGACAAAACACAAAACCACGTATACAAGAAGCAACTCAATCCAAAGCCATGAGTTAGATCTTCTTTCATTCCATACTTGCGTAAAAAGTATTCTATTCATTATCTGTCGTTTTAATGGTTATTAAGAGCGTTTGTAATTGCAACCCGTGAGACTCTCCAGGCAGGAAAACCGGAACTGAGCAGGTTCATCAGCAAACAAAATAAGAAAGCATACACAAAGGTAAGTACCAGGTTCTCGCAAAACACTTGCCACATAATGTCTCCTCTGGAACAACCAAAAGAACGGCGTATACCGATTTCTGTTATTCGTTGATTTAAGCGGCTTTGAGTCATGGAACTCAGGTTAATGCCCGGAATAAGGAGCAACAAAGCAAAGATCAACATCCTACGGTTATGAACCGATTTCATATCGGGCTCCATGCAACCCGAAGGTCCCTTATGGAAAGGAATTCTCCTTGTTCTACGGTAAGGTTCACGTTTTCAAGTGCTATCGTTTCTATTTCGTCAGTACGATAGATTTTAGAGAGGGAAGTTAGATTAATCATAATTTCTGTATTTATTCTTGTTTCTATTCATCATTTTACTTTTAAGCGGTTCTTGTTCTTATAAGGACTCATGTCAGACACTACCACTTTGTCGCCGGGTTGCAGTCCACTACGCACTTCTACATATTCAAAGTTCGATTCGCCCAGCTGCACTCTCCGCTTCGTTAGTTCGTCCGAGGAGCTGTGAACAAACAAGTCTTTCCGTTTCACTCCCGTACGTGTTAAACTAATCAGCGTGATGACTCCTGCTACACATAAGATGCCGATAACTGAAAACCGAATGATCTTCTTGTTACGCAACTTATTCTTCTCATCTTTTGGTATTTCTCTATCCATTGCCTTGAGCTTATTATGATTCGGATATACTATTATCAACTGCCGTGCCAAATATATAAAGTACTGATAATCAATGGATATAAAAAAAGAAAGGTGTCCGTTAGCGGACACCTTGTACGTTTACACCCCGAAAAGCGGGCGTTAACGAAGCCTTAACCGATCACCCACCTCGGGCACATATTCGGCATCTTTACGATTCATCTTATAAAGGTTCTTCAGACGGATACCGTAAGTCTGCGAAATGCTGTGCATGGAGTCACCGTCTTTCACCACGTGAACGATGTAATTCTTCGAAGCTTTCTTTTTCTTGGCATGCAGGTAGATCACATCACCATCGGCCAGCGTGTAATCTTTGTGCAGGTCATTATACCTTATTAGTTTACGGGCGCTTATATCGAACTCTTTGCCTATAGATTCGAAAGTATCTCCTCTGCGTGCCACCACATAGGCAAGGTCATTGGCCAGGTACACCTGATGCGGATTGATGACTATGTTTTCAACGCGGGGCACATAGGCGCCTCCACGCTGACGGGCACGGTCATACTTATATAGTTCGTAATCTTCAACAATTGTAATCAGACGATTGGCGTACGAAGGGTCAGTTGCATAACCGGCCTTCTTCAATCCGCGTGCCCAGCCTTTGTAATCTGTTATATCAAGGTCAAAAAGGAAAGCATATCGTGCACCTCGTTTCAAAAAGAGCGAGTGGTCTTCATAAGACTCTACCGGATTACCGTATGCACGGAAGCACTCCTGACGGGCATCGTCATCATGACGCACGGAAGGACCGCTCCACCTGCCGCCACACTTTATACCAAAATGGTTGTTGCTTTTACGGGCAAGCTCACTGTAACCGGCCCCGCTTTCAAGAAGTCCTTGTGCTAATGTTATACTTGCAGGTATCTTGTGAACACGCATTTGCTCTACAGCCAGCGGACTATACCTTTCAATATATTCCTCATAGCGCTGGTTTCTTCTTTGTGCCTGTGCGCTAAATGCAAAAGCACAAAGCACAACTAGTAAGATGATACGGATAGATTGTTTTCTATTCATTGGAATGCATATAGGTTATGAGTTCACAAAAATCATAAAAAATATCGGAATTAACAATCTCTTTGCTAACTTTGTGACCCTTATAAAAACATAGATTATGAAAGAACTTACTATTACAGCCGTTCTCAATGTGTATAAATTCGAAGAATTAACCGAGGCCGACCGCACCCTGCTTCAAGCTGCCATGGATGCTACTAAGCGCAGTTACGCGCCTTACTCCAAATTCAGTGTGGGAGCCGCCGCTCGTTTAAATAATGATGTAATAGTAACGGGAACCAATCAGGAGAACGCCGCTTATCCGTCAGGTTTATGTGCCGAACGAACAACCTTGTTCTACGCTAACTCGCAATATCCTGATCAGGCAGTTGCAACACTTGCAGTTGCCGCACGCACAGAAAGAGATTTTCTTGACGCGCCTATTCCTCCTTGCGGTGCATGCCGACAGGTGATATTAGAAACAGAAAAACGTTTCAATCAGCCGATGCGGATTCTTCTTTATGGTAAAGAAGAAGTTTACGAGGTGAAGAGCATTCGTGATTTACTTCCGCTGTCTTTCGACGGATCTGAAATGGAATAAAAATATATTCTTTATGAAAGCTGAAACAGAGCAGGTGCACTGGTTGGTCTTCTTTAACGACCAGCTGTTACTTGAAAAGAAAGATAATAAATGTGTTCTCCCTTTGGGAATTCAACCTCCGGTAAAGCCATTGGCAGATACTACCATACACAGTATTACCACACCCATGGGACAAGTGTGCAAAGCCTTTTCTATTGATGAGGCTGTGCATGAAAATGAAAAGTTCTTCATGACCGGACTTCGTGCATCGTATGATTGTCTGCCTTATTCTCAATACCAAATAGCAGGCAAAGCACACGAAATTTTGCATTGGGATAAGAATAGTAATTTCTGTCCGGCTTGCGGTACTCCCACGGAAAAGAGGGAACCTATTATGAAGAAATGCCCTAATTGTGGCAACGAATTATATCCTGCTATCTCAACGGCCATATTGGCTTTGATTCAAAAGGAAGATTCGCTGTTATTGGTACATGCACGTAATTTCCGTGGCCCCTTCCACAGTCTCGTTGCGGGCTTCCTTGAAACAGGTGAAACGCTCGAAGAGTGTGTTGCCAGAGAAGTGATGGAGGAAACCGGATTGAAAATAAAAAACATAAAGTATTTCGGTAATCAACCCTGGCCCTATCCCAGCGGACTGATGGTAGGCTTTATTGCCGACTACGAAAGTGGAGAGATTAAACTACAGGAGGAAGAGTTGAGCGAGGGACGTTTCTATACGAAAGATCATTTGCCGGAATTACCCCGGCGACTTAGTCTCGCTCGGAAAATGATTGATTGGTGGATTGAGAAACAGAAATAAATAAAAAACCTCCGGTGCCCTAAAAGGATTCCGGAGGTTTTTTATTTAAAGAAGCATATCGTTATACGCCCAAGGACTTCAGTACTGCCTGTATCTTTTCGTCGGCAGCAGCATCGGCTCCTGCATAACAGTTACGGCATCCCATTTCTCCTTGCACTTCTACATAGAACTTAATCTTAGGTTCGGTTCCCGAAGGGCGAACAGACACCTTACTTCCATCTTCAGTGAAATATTGCAGAACGTTCGAAGTATCGGGCATTACCAAATCAGTCACATGACCTGCAGCATCAGTCTGCTTCAAAGTCTGGAAGTCTTTCCATAACACAATCTTTGAACCGGCCATTTCCTTAGGAGGGTTGTTACGGAAGTTGGTCATCATCTGCTTGATTTCTTCGGCTCCGCTCTTTCCTTTTTTCACTACGCTGATACCTTTCTCTTTAGAGAATCCGTATTCCACATAGATATCCTGAAGCAATTGATACAATGTTTTGCCATTGTCTTTTGCCCAAGCAGCAATTTCGGCAATTAAGCAACAAGCTGAAACAGCATCTTTATCACGTACAAAGTCTTCGGCAAGGAAACCATAGCTCTCTTCACCACCACCAATGTACTTCTTCTTACCTTCGTTCAAACGAATCTCGCGGGCAATCCATTTGAAGCCGGTGTAACAGTCAAGCATTTCAATGTTATTCTTGTCGGCTATCTTCTTGATTAACTCCGTAGTCACAATGGTCTTCACGCAAAATTCGTTTCCGGTGATCTTGCCTAAAGCTCTGTATTGAGTAAGAATGTAATAAAGGTACATCATACAGGTCTGGTTACCATTTATAAGTACCCACTCTCCTTTATCATTTTTGCAAGAAATACCTACACGGTCGGCATCGGGGTCACTAGCCATCACTAAGTCGGCATCCATTTCCTTGGCTTTATCAATTGCCATGGAAAGAGCAGCCGGCTCTTCGGGGTTAGGTGATTTTACGGTTGGGAAATCTCCACTGATAACGTTCTGTTCAGGTACATCAATTACATTGGTGAATCCCCAAGATTTCAAAGCTCTGGGAATAAGTGTTATTCCTGTACCGTGAATAGGCGTGTACACAATCTTCATATCATGATGACGCTTGATTACGTCGGGAGCAATAGACACTGTTTTAACCATCTCAAGGAATGCACTGTCTATGTTCTCACCGATTATCTCAATCAAATCGGGGTTTCCTTCAAATTTAATTTCAGCTGCAGAAGAGATTCTCTCCACTTCTTCAATAATGCCTGTATCATGAGGAGCCAGAACTTGCGCTCCATCATCCCAATAAGCTTTATATCCGTTGTACTCTTTAGGATTGTGAGAAGCTGTAATCACAATACCGCTCTGACATCCCAGATGACGAATAGCAAATGAGATCTCGGGTGTTGGACGAAGGGCTTCGAACAAATAAACCTTGATGCCATTGGCCGAGAATATATTCGCAGAGATTTCGGCAAACTTGCGACTGTTGTTACGGCAATCGTGCCCCACAACAACTGAAATCTGCTTTAGTTCTTTGAAGTTTTTATTCAGGTAGTTTGATAGCCCTTGAGTAGCACCACCTACTGTATAGATGTTCATACGGTTGCTTCCCGAACCCATGATGCCGCGTAAGCCTCCCGTACCAAATTCCAAATCTTTATAGAACGATTCAATCAGCTCTGTTTTATCTTCGTTCTCAAGCATTTTTTTCACTTCAGCCTGAGTCTCTGCATCATAAGCCGGTGAGAGCCATTTCTCAGCTTTCTCCGTTACTTGTTTTATTAGTTCCTGATTTTCCATAAGGTAATCTTTTATAAATTAGGTTGTATTCTTCGTCTTAAAAACTGTACAAATGTAAAAGAATAAGTTTACATATCCTATTTATTCTGTCACTTTGTAGCGGTCGCCGGTTTGTTTCACGTACTCTTCAAGAAACTCTTTGGGGTACCCTGAGCGTATCACTGTTGCCGGCTGTCCGTATTCGTTTCGTTCAAACTTACCATTCTTTACACGCTTTACAACTCCGTCGTTGTATTTCACTACCAGAAATTCGCCTAAACGTTTCCAACTGTCAAATGCGCCTTGTGCCATGGCAGAGGTGTAATTAGCAAGGAAAGCCTTTGCCTGCGCAGGATCTTTTTCGTATAGTTTGGCAGCAGTTGCCTCAATGGCTTCTTGGCTTTGAGCATACGTATCTTCCAGATTTCTCTGTACGGCACGCACATCTTCAATCATCAAACTATATCGCGGATATACCATATTAGATACCCAATTGAAAATCCAGAATGCAGAATTCCAGGAGAACGTTGCATAGTCTGCACCGTTTGCCGCGTAACAATCAGGGACTTTATCCGTACAGCAGTAAACTGGCGTGAAGACAGTCATATTAGCATCGTCTGTCCCAAACCAAAGAACTCCTCCAATAGCATCAGGTTTATTAGCACGCATTTGTGATACAAAAACCCATCCGGTTTGTTGGGTAGAGATAGGACGTTCGTTAAAATACTCCTGATCGTTAACCTTAAAAGTCAACGGAGAAAGGCGATAAGGCGTATGGTAAGGGCCGGCGCCAAAATCTTTCGTAATATCTAAAGCAGTGCCTTCATAATGATCACGCATAGCATTCTGTACATCTCTTACCGAGATTTTACGATTTGCTTTCACAAATAAAGGCATAGGCTCGTTGGTTTTACCCTGAATGTAAGGCAAATAGTTAGCCCCTTGATCCGTGAACATATTAAAGTAACTCCAAACACGTGCCTCACAAAAACGGCGGGCTCCAAAATCAAGTGGCGCATAAGCATTGGCAAAGCTAAAATCTTTGTTGATGCCATTGAAATATCCTTTTTCGCGGGCAAAAGAAATCACATCCGGTGCATACATGCAATTGTTTTTATCTTCCATGTCAAATGTATGGATACGGGACTGATTGGCATGAGCCGAAATACAATCATCGGGAACACGCACGGCTACCCAAACAGCACCGCGTATGCCGGGACCTTTGCCTATCATTTCCATAATCCAGATTTCATTCGGATCGGCAATAGTAAAAGACTCTCCACTACTGTAATAGCCATATTGCTGCACCAGTTCGGTCATCACCTTAATGGCTTCACGCGCAGTTCTTGAACGTTGAAGACCTAAATAAATCAAACTGCCATAATCAATAACCGCTGTGGTATCAACCAACTCCGGTCGTCCGCCAAATGTAGTTTCTGCTATAGTAACCTGATACTCGTTAATATTGCCAATTACATTATACGTTTGACGGGCTTGCTCTATCTGACCAAGATATTTGTGTGTGTCCCACTCATATACATCAACCATTGTTCCTTTTTTGTGCGTTCCTGCCGGAAAATGATATAACTCACCAAACAAACCGTATGAGTCAGCAGAATAAGAAACAATGGTTGAACCATCTGCCGATGCGTTTTTACCTACAATTAAATTAGTACACGCGTCTGTTCCTACAAAGGGAACTAACAACATCATCAAACTCAAAAATAAAAATCTACGTAACATTCCATCGTTTGCTTTACGTAAATTTCCTCCTGGCACATTCAAAAGTGTCTTCATCATTCATTTACTTTAATTAAAATATTCTCTCTTATTAATATATATCTTTCAATACCGTTACATTTCCGCAATGGTCCGTCACTGTTAGTTCAACAATGTGTTTACCCGTTTTGCTTACTCTGGCCGGATCTATTTTGCAAATTAAGCGATTAGTCATCATTTCCCATTGGAAAAGTGCATATTTTCCATCAATTGTTCCGCGGTAAGAACGGATTCCCGTCTGCCCGTCTTTTACCCGATAAAGTATTTTTCCGGCCCTTGCCCACGTATTCTTACTCAATGGAGTAACGACCGGGGGAACAGTATCGACTGCTACGACATAAGTTCCCAGCGAAAGGATTTTGGCTTTTACAAATCCATTTTCATAACGTCCGCCAACACTCGATAAACGGCTCCCTGTTTTTCGGGCTATATAGTATTTGGTTGTATCCTGAACAACTCTCCGGCGCACACCGATCGATAACTCGCAACTGGCATGTAACGGAACCCCTTCATCATTCAGCTGATAAATGTACGAAACAGCATTGGAATCCGGATAAACTTTAAATTGTACGGGCAAATCAGTATAAAGCACACCCTTTGGAACGATTAATGTCATACCGGGTTCCTGCAAATAATTGACCTGATCCCATTTAAAAAGATATTTTTCCTTGTGTTCAAAAGGGGGAACAGGTTGTTTCTTCCCACTTATTACAAACCGATATCGAGCCGTATTCCCATAATAATCTTTCAGTTCATACAGGAAATGATAATCTCGCTCCTCATTAATAGTAACTAATCCCCTCTCAGCATTATGGGCACGCAACATACGCAATGTATTACCCGGATCAATAAACGATTTCATGAAATGCCCGTGAGTCCACGAGTTGATCATTCGATTTTCATCGGGTGAATAGCGATCCACCACACTATTATACACTTCAGCACCATCAACATACAGTGTAACAGAGTATACCCCGTATCGGTTTGAAGTTCCCGTCATATAATCATAAGCCTTTATGCCGGTACCAATCACTCCCCAAGCTTCTGTAGGCCCTACGGTATTTAATGCAATGATTTTATTTTGCAGGCTTCCCTGAACAACTCCTTTTCCCGGCTGGGGAAAAATCATAATTGCTTCAGCTCGGGGAGCACGATTGTCCTTTATATATTTACTAAAAAATGGCAAGGGATCCAGTCGATCACCGGTAGAGTCTTCTATCAGGTCCAAGTGAAGATGCGGTCCCATAGAATAGCCCGTATTTCCGCTCCATGCAATTTGCTGACCGGCATGCACGGGATATTGTGTTGCTGAAGGGATCAAATCAACTTCCCATGACTCTTTTTCGTATTGATACGCTTCAATAGCATCGGCCATTGGCTTAACGAACCCGGACAAATGGCGATATATGGCAGTATATCCGTTACTGTAACGAACATGTAGCATATATCCCGAACCATGTGTTACCATAATTCGGGATATGTATCCGTCAGCAATTGCCAATACTCTCTTGCCAATTGTGTTTTGGGTTTTAAAATCAATACCTCCGTGGAAATGATTCGGACGCAATTCGCCGAAGTTCCCGCTGAGTGTCAAAGGAATATCAAGCGGAGGGGTAAAAGTTGTAGTATGATTGGTCTGAGCGTATACTTTAATACTACCTAGCAGTAATAAAGTTACTATATATTTTTTCATCTATATGCAGTTTTAATCGGGAGTGCAAACTTAGCGTTTTTTTTCCTAAAAACATTGGCATCCTTTTGCAAACTAGCCACAGAGCATATACATACAAGAATAATTAACACACATTTTATTCATTTACGCCCCCTAAAATTACTTACTCGAAACTTCTCCCTCGGAATATTCGGCAAGTTCACGTTCCGGCTCAAGCATGCCATATTGTTCATCATGCTGGCTGATATCAAGACCTATTCTTTCACTGTTAGCCGAAACCCGCATGGGTATCATTTTGTTAGTTAGCCAATACAATGCATAAGTCACTACAAACGTATAGACACAAACAATAATCACGGCCAGGATATGAATGAAAAATACATCCCAATGACCGTCTATCAACCCGTGCACAAAAACACCTGTTAGTACAGTACCTAAGATACCTCCTACTCCATGCGTAGGAAAAACATCCAAAGCATCATCTACTGAAGTGTGATTTTTCCAGTAAACCGCCACGTTACAAACAATTGTTGTTACCAGAGCTATAAAAATACTTTCACCCACTGTAACAAAGCCGGCAGACGGGGTTATAGCAACCAATCCCACAACAGCTCCGATAGCCGCACCCATAGCAGACGGTTTACGTCCACGTAAACAATCAAAAACAACCCATGCCATCATAGCTGTTGCCGACGCAGTATTTGTATTTAAGAAGGCTTTTACCGCAACTCCGTTAGCAGCCAACGATGAGCCCGCGTTAAAGCCAAACCAACCCAGCCACAACATAGCAGCACCTAATATAACAAAAGGTATATTGGCAGGTACATGAGTTGAATTTTGTTCTGTTCTTTTGCCTAAAAATATAGCGCCGGCAAGCGCTGCCACACCCGATGAAGCATGAACCACAATACCACCGGCAAAGTCAACAACCCCCATCTGACGAAGAAAACCGTCCGGATGCCACGTCCAATGAGCCAATGGGCAATATACAAAAATACAGAAAAGCATCATGAATACGAGATAGCCTGAGAACCTCACGCGCTCTGCAAAAGAGCCCGTTATCAAAGAAGGAGTTATGATGGCAAACTTCATCTGAAACAAAGCAAAAAGAGCCAATGGTATTGTTGGAGCAAGCAAAGGATCGGTTTTGGCTCCTACACCATCAAACATGAAAAACGTTGCCGGATTACCCACAAAACTGCCGATATCATCGCCGAAAGCCAAACTGAAACCAAAAACAACCCATATAATACTAATAACACCCATTGCTATAAAACTTTGCAATATGGTTGATATTACGTTTTTTTGGCGTACCATTCCTCCATAAAACAGAGATAATCCCGGAGTCATCATCAGCACAAAAATAGTTGCGGTTATCATCCAGGCAACATCCGCGTTATTTACATTTGAATCAACAGTCCACAATTCGGGTTGCTCAGGAGCAAAAAGGCCCATTACACTAATGACTACTAGTATAGCCATCAAAATAATCCATCTTTTCTTCATTTACAAACAGCTTTTATTGGTTAATATATAATTATCATATAGAAATAACAAAACCTATAATACAATCATTTAATAAAATAAAATGCAAATATAGATAACTTTTAGATATAAATAAAACAAATTCAAAGCCATATTGACACAAGTAGCAATAAAAAGACAGAAAAATACATAATATCAGAATAAAGCAGCTTCAACTTACATTTCATTACTTATTAAAAAACAAAAAAAGAAATTAGAAACTTTCACTACGTATGCTGTAAAACAATACAATTCAGAGAATAACGAATGAGGAATATTACTACATTGCGAAATAATTAACCCCCAAAAACGGACATTATGATAATTGGAATTCCCAAAGAAATTAAAAACAACGAAAACCGGGTTGGAATGACGCCGGCCGGAGTTTTTGAGTTATGTAAAAGAGGGCACAAAGTATTTGTGCAACATACCGCAGGTATGGGTAGCGGATTCAGTGATAATGAATACCTCACAGCAGGTGCAGTAATATTACCTACAATTGAGGAGGTCTATGCAACAGCTGAGATGATCATTAAAGTTAAAGAGCCTATAAAACCTGAGTATGAACTGATCAAAGAAGGTCAACTGCTTTTTACTTACTTCCATTTTGCATCAGATGAAGAATTGACTCATGCCATGATTAAAAGTGGAGCTGTTTGTTTGGCTTACGAAACGGTGAGAAAAGAGGATGGCTCACTCCCACTACTTATTCCCATGAGTGAAGTGGCCGGAAGAATGGCCGTACAAGAAGGAGCACGTTTCTTAGAAAAGCCTCAAGGTGGTAAAGGCATTCTTTTAGGTGGCGTACCCGGAGTAAAACCTGCTAAAGTTCTTATTTTGGGAGGAGGAGTAGTGGGCACTCATTCGGCACTTCTTGCTGCGGGTGCAGGTGCAGATGTTACCATTGTAGACATTTCTCTTCCACGTTTACGTTACTTAAGTGAGATACTTCCCAAAAACGTAAAAACGCTCTATTCTTCTGAGCACAACATTAAAGAGGAATTGCCATCAACCAACCTTATCATTGGCTCCGTACTCATACCCGGTGATAAAGCTCCGCATCTCATCACCAAAGAGATGTTAAAGATGATGCAACCCGGAACTGTTATGGTAGATGTTGCAATTGATCAAGGCGGATGTTTTGAAACATCACATGCCACCAGCCACAGTGAACCCGTATACACGGTTGACGGAGTTGTACACTATGCAGTAGCGAATATTCCCGGAGCTGTACCTTATACATCCACACTTGCTCTGACAAATGCAACTCTGCCGTATGCTCTATTTTTAGCAGACAAAGGATGGCAACGGGCATGCAAAGAAAGTTCTGCATTATTTGCTGGGCTTAATGTCGTGGGTGGAAAAGTCACATTCAAGGCAGTGGCAGATGTCTATGGATTAAAATACGAACCGATTACTCTATAATTCTGATTTTAATAAATACGTAAAAGGCTGTCTCAAAAGAATTCTTCTCGAGGCAGCCTTTTTATCTATATCTATTATTATATAGAATAACGCGATGACATTCACCAATTATTTTCTTTCTGACATGCGGCTTTAAAATCCTCAACCAACTCTGCCATAACCTCTGCTACCGTATTTTTTTGATCAATCAAAGTAGTAACCTGACCTATCTCCAGTTCACCTTCATCCAGATCTCCTTCGAAGATACCTTTTTTAGCGCGTCCCTTACCAAGCAAATCACGCATCTCCTCCACTGAAGCCCCTTTATTTTCAGCATCTTCCACCAAGTCACGAAATGCATTTTTGGCAAGTCGCGTAGGCGCCAGTTTCTTTAGCAACAATTTAGTGTCACCCTCTTTCAGAGTCAGGCAATAGTCTTTGAAGTCATTGTGTGCCGAGCTCTCTTCGGTCAACGCAAAGCGGCTACCTATCTGAACCCCGTCGGCACCTAGAACAGAGGCCGCAAGAATCGCTTCGCCTGTTCCTATTCCGCCGGCAGCAATCAGAGGAAGTGAAATAGCCTTACGAACAGCCGGAATTAGACACAAGGTAGTCGTTTCTTCTCTTCCATTATGTCCACCCGCTTCAAAGCCTTCGGCTACAACAGCATCAACACCGGCTTCTTGGCATTTCAAAGCAAACTTAGCAGACGAAACAACATGCACTACCGTTATTCCTTTTTCCTTCAACCAACTCGTCCAGGTTTTAGGGTTTCCGGCTGATGTAAAAACAATCTTAACACCTTCTTCCACAATGATATTCATGATCTCTTCAATCTGCGGATACATCAGCGGCACGTTTACTCCAAAAGGCTTAGTTGTGGCCAGTTTGCATTTTTGAATATGGTCGCGCAAAACATCCGGATGCATAGACCCGGCTCCAAGTAAACCAAGACCACCCGCATTACTAACAGCAGAAGCAAGTCTCCAACCGCTGCACCAAACCATTCCACCTTGTATAATTGGATATTGAATTCCCAAAAGAGAAGTTATTCTATTCATATTACTTTATTTTTAAATATATGCAAATGTAAAGCTCACATATAAAACGACCAAATAAAAAAGCCAAATAGAGCGTCTATGAAGCCAAAAACCTTTTTACTTGATTTTTTGGCGTAGTATAGGTTCATCTATCAAAACCGAAGTAGAATCGCCATAGCTAGCTAACACCTCTAGTGTACGTGCCTTACGTTTATTTCCTTTAATATTCCAGAAGTCTTTTGTGAAAGGCGTCATAAAATCATATCCGGTGGGACCTGCAGCTGACTTCCACGCTCCGACAGCCTTATTGTTAGCCCCTTCTGCCAAGGGATTGTACTTCAAACCCGTAGCTTCTATCTCTTCCAGCGATTTCCTGTAACCACCCTCAAACGGATGTTTGGCCCAATTTGTGGGAATAGACAAGGCATAAAGAGTCTCAAAAGGATTGGATTTATAGGTGTCTGCCTTTACGTCAATTTTCTTTTTATAAATGGGATCATAGTTATATTTTGTTCTCGCCGTATAAGGCATTAGCGTCAAAACCAACTTTTCTTTCTCGGGATACACCTTTGGAAGAGATTCGTCGTACTTTGTAGCAGAAGATTCACGAATGATCAAAGGACTTCCCAGAGCTTGCTGCACCTGTTTTATGGCTTCCTGATTTAATTTTATCTCACCGTCACCCTCTAACAATCTTTTCAGATTGATAGAGTCCTTCCCTGTCCATTGTGCATGAGACAACAGCGACAAGGAAGTGACAAAAACAAATAAAGCTATACGTTTTGTCATTCAACATCTATTTTTAAAAGATTACCACCAACGATATCCGCTACCACAAAGCGGGTCATTATAGCACGGGGTTATGGTCCATTGAGTTTGAGGATATTGAGAGTTTTCCCACCAGAATCGATATCTTTTAGCAGCATCGTGTACTTCCTCATTTGAAAGGAAGTAGATTCCCTCATAATTAGTTGCGTCAGCGTAAACCATCTTGCACCCCAAAGAAGCATATTGCCCTAAGCGTATACTTTCTACAATCCACAACATGCACTCTCCCAACCGAACCTTGGTTCCAAAATAAGTGCATACCGGTGGCAACGGGAATGAAGGAATAATGGTCAGATCATCGGCATAGGTCAATAGTTTGGGAATATCTTCTCTTGCAAATTTAGGAACCTCAACATATCCGTCGGGCCCTTTAGTTTTATAACTACCATCTTTTAACTGCTTCACGAAAAGATCCACATCAGGATCATTGTAATCGATCACCTCATCGGTACATCCGCAAAAGCCCAACAGTAAAAGCGTCATCGTTATTATGAATACAATGTTTTTCATACCATTTAATTTAGGGATTACCGAATCAATATGTCATTCTTACTCCGCAAAGAAGGTTCAAATTGGTAGACTTTCTGGAACGAGCAGTTTCCCATTGCCTATCCGCATCGAAGTGGCGAACCAGAGTGGGTTCGGCAAACACAGCAAACTTATCATTCAGTTTGTAATTCACTCCTAAACCAGCTGTCATAGCCAACTGTATCGGTTCACTGCCAAACCCGTTGCGAGGTGCTCCCCCGATACATTTGTCGGCAATTCCGCCTATCGAAGCATAAACATCCAACTTGTCATTGGTAGCAATTAACAAATTCGCTTTAACCGGAACACCTATGTAATGCAGGTTTCCTTCATCAACACTCTGTTCGCACGAGTAATTGATCCCAGCCTCCACAGAAAAACGCTTACTGAGTTTTTTCTCAAGCGTAACGCTAGCCCCTATAGGCGCGCGTAATCCTTTCGCTGAAACAGGAGCTATACTTGCCCCTATCTTCAATGCTGTGGTTGCTTTTTTCGTACTTTCGGAAGAATTGTCGTTTGAATTATTCACGCTTTGAGCCTCTGTTCTATCAGAGACTGCCTGTTCGCTAACCATTGCTGTTTGTTGCTGGCGTTTGTTTCTGTTGCGGCTGGTATAAGAAGAGGAAGAAGAAAACGAAAAAGACATGGATACTGTTACAGAAACAGAATCGGATGCATTTTCAGAAAGATTAGTTGAAGAAGAAGGTAGATCGCCTGAGCCCGATGATTTACTCAAAACAGTAGCCGGATGAATGGAAGGAAAGTCCTCTTTTACAGCATCATCCTCCAAAGTAGCATTGGCACCGGCAGTACGCTCTGCCTGAACAAATGCGTTGGCTATTTCTTCTTTGGGAGAGAAATACCAAAATGCCGCAGAGGCAGCCATAAGTACAAGCAATACCGAAGCTGCTGCACTGAAACGATAAATCATCAGTTTGCGATGACGAACAGCAACAGGCAAATCTTTTTCAAGCTTCTCCCAGCATGTTTCCCTGACAGGAAGCTCTGCTTCTGTCAATCGCGAACGAAACAAGTCCGTTAATTCATCATTTTCTTTCTTCATGATTCAAATATTCTTTAATTTTTTTTGCAAGCAAACTTTTAGCGCGATGCAATTGGGAAGTCGAAGAATGCTCTTTTATACGAAGCAAATCTGCAATTTCCTTGTGCGATTTATCTTCAAAAACATATAAGTTGAACACGGTACGGCACCCATCGGGTAACTCGGCAACAAACGCCAGTAATTGCTCTTCTGAAATCCGGTTCGCGTTCTCCCTGTCTTGAAGTTCATCGGGAATATCAGGAATCTGTTCCTCTCTCACCATTGTCTGACTAATCTTCTTTTGCTTTCTCAGATAATCGAGTGATTGAGTGACCATAATTCTGGTAATCCATGTACTAAGCGATGCTTCACCCCGGAAATTAAACCCGGTAAATATTTTAATGAAAGCATCGTGTAGTACATCATGCGCTGCATCCATATCGCCAGTATAACGGTAGCACACCGCCAGCATCTTGTTGGAATAGAGGGTGTAAAGTTTCTTGCGGGCTACATTGTCACCTGCCTTACAGCCTTTAATTAATTCAATTTCGTTTTCCAACTTAAATGCCTTTTTGCCTAACGTTATGTTTGCGCCGTTTGCAAGTTAGACGCAGTAAACGAAAGAATGCTGCAAACAAAAATATTAAAGAATATTAAAATCAACAAGCCTTGAAACTCATATCAAGACCTTTCACCGAGTGGGTCAACGCCCCAACCGATATATAATCCACCCCGCACAATGCGTAGTCGCGCAGTGTATCAAAAGTAATACCTCCCGAAGACTCCGTTTCATACTTACCAGCAATCAACTCTACCGCTTTGCGTGTGTTTTCGGGCGTGAAATTATCAAGCATGATTCGGTCAACTCCACCAATGGCAAGCACTTGATTTAATTCATCAAAGTTACGGACTTCAATTTCAATCTTCAGGTCTTTTCCTTTTTCCTTGCAATAGTTTTGTGCTCGCTGAATGGCTTTATCAATACCACCGGCAAAGTCAACATGATTATCTTTTAGAAGAATCATATCAAAGAGTCCAATACGGTGATTCACTCCACCACCTATCTTGACTGCCGCTTTCTCGAGCATACGCATGCCCGGAGTCGTTTTACGAGTATCGAGAACGCGCGTTTTCGTCCCTTCAAGCTGTTTCACGTAACGACGTGTCATGGTGGCAATACCACTCATGCGCTGCATCACGTTTAGCATCAATCTTTCCGTTTGTAAAAGAGACTGCACCCTGCCTTCCACAATCATGGCAACATCACCGGGTTTAACCTCCGTTCCATCATTTATAAATACTTCCACTTTCATCTCCGAATCAAAACGATGAAATATTTCTTTGGCAATCTCAATTCCGGCCAATACTCCTGCCTCTTTAATCAGCAGTTTTGATTTCCCCATAGCTGTGTCAGGAATACACGAAAGCGTTGTATGATCGCCATCGCCTATATCCTCGGCAAAAGCCAGATCAATCAGTCTGTCTATCAACTCATTCATTGGTTTTGTCTATTCTTATTTGATAAATTAAAAATCTATTGTCTACTCGTTTGAAAAAGCAATTCACACGGAAGCTGCCATTATCTGTAGTAAGCGTTCCGATGACAAAGCCCGACTCATCTCGTCGACCCTGGTGGTTCACGCTGAAACCAATCACCTTGTTTTTTGAGAAAAAATCAGCCATCATAGTTTGTGCAGTCTGATTATTCACGTCAGATGAACGATTCTGAATAATCAAGTTGACTTTACTTCCAAGGTAGTTGCTTAATTCTTGTGAATTCCCTTTTTTAAAAGCTATTGATAATCCGGCCGGTATATCCTGTGCCAGTGAAACCGACACAAAAAGAAATAAGGCACTCATCCATAAAAACACTCTTTTTCTCATAAACAAAAGCATTAAAAGATAAGCAAAGGTAAGCATTTATATAAGAAAACAACAAAAAAGCATTATTTTTGTCGGTTCAAAGGGCACATCAATCAATCCCTGACAGAGAAAATGAAAACAATATTATTAGTAGTAGGACGCACCGTTGAGCAACATTACATAACAGCCATCAACGATTACATCGAACGAACCAAACGTTATATTTCGTTTGATATGGAAGTTATACCTGAGCTTAAAAACACGAAAAGCCTTACGGAAGAGCAACAAAAAGAGAAAGAAGGCGAATTGATTTGCAAATTCCTTCAGTCGGGAGATGTTGTGGTGCTGCTCGATGAGAACGGCAAAGAGTTTCGCTCGGTTGAATTTGCTTCATGGATGGAGAAAAAGATGGCTAACGTAAACAAGCGTCTCATCTTCATCATTGGAGGTCCTTACGGATTTTCACCGAAAGTATATCAAACTGCCCATGAAAAGATTTCTATGTCAAAAATGACATTCTCTCATCAAATGATCAGACTAATCTTCACTGAGCAGCTTTACAGAGCCATGAACATACTTCACGGAGGTCCTTACCACCATGAATAACGACTATCCGTTCAAATCGTGATGCATCATGCGGAAACGTGCCATCTCTTCGTAAGATGTACCCGGACGGCCATAATTAGCAAAAGGATAAATAGATATACCTCCCCGCGGGGTAAAAATGCCTGTTACCTCAATATATTTGGGATTCATCAGTTGTATGAGATCTTTCATAATGATATTCACACAATCTTCATGAAAGGCTCCGTGATTGCGGAAGCTAAAAAGATAAAGTTTTAAGCTTTTGCTCTCAACCATTTTCACATCGGGCAGATAAGCAATGCGTATCTCCGCGAAATCGGGCTGACCGGTAATAGGACACAAACTCGTAAATTCGGGACAATTAAATCTTACCCAATAATCATTTCCGGGATGTTTATTATCAAAAGCCTCCAAAACGTCGGGAGCATAGTCCTGTTTATACTCCGTGTGCCTTCCCAACAAAGAGAGTTGATCTTTTAGTTCCGCCATATTATTTTTTTGTTTTTAAATATTCATCCAGCCCTTGCCCACGAAGTTTGCACGCCGGGCAATGACCGCACCCATCTGCAGGTACTCCGTTATAACAAGTCAATGTTTCATTACGAACTACATCAAGCACTCCCAGCTCATCTGCCAAAGCCCATGTTTGAGCTTTGTTTATCCACATCAGTGGGGTATGCAATATAAACTGTTCATCCATGGCCAGATTCAGTGTCACATTCAACGACTTGATAAACGAATCCCGGCAATCCGGATAGCCGCTATAATCCGTCTGAGAAACTCCGGTAACAATGTCACGTACTCCTCTTTCTCGGGCAAAAACCGCAGCAATGCTTAAAAAGAAAAGGTTTCGGCCCGGCACAAATGTATTAGGGAAAGAATCTGCCGGCTTCTCTTCGTCCATCAACAAAGACGTATCCGTCAAGGAATTACGTCCCAGCTGACTGATAAAAGAAACATCCATCACATGAAACTCCACTCCTGCCCTTGCGGCAATACCTTTTGCCAATTCCACTTCGTGCACGTGTTTTTGTCCGTAAACGAAGCTCAGCGCATATACCGTTTCAAATTGTTTTTTCGCCCAAAACAGGCAAGTTGTGGAATCTTGTCCGCCACTGAACAAAACTACCGCCGCATCTTCTACATCCGTCATACCTCTTTGACTTTAAGGATGTTGTACGAAATGTTTTCGTCATACACATCACTGCCATCAACCTTCTTGATGTATTTAACAACAC
This sequence comes from Bacteroides graminisolvens DSM 19988 = JCM 15093, assembly GCF_000428125.1. Taxonomy (GTDB): domain Bacteria; phylum Bacteroidota; class Bacteroidia; order Bacteroidales; family Bacteroidaceae; genus Bacteroides; species Bacteroides graminisolvens. The sequence continues at coordinate 20,663 of NZ_ATZI01000005.1, read as the reverse complement.
GGATAGTAACCGGCAGTACCAATACCTCATACAGAGACTTCAATACAATTTGCACACCCATCATCAAAACCAGTTCATTCCAAGGAATTATTCCAGCAAAAGCAATGGGAAAGAAAATAATAGAATCACCCGTCTCGCCCACAACCGTTGACCAAATAGCCCGTGCCGAGAAGTTCTTTCCCTTACTGGCTATTTTCATTTTACTCATCACATAAGCATTTAGAAAAGAGCCAACCAAGAAAGCCGACAAGCTGGCTACTACGATGCGAGGAGCCATACCAAAGACAAAGTTAAAAGACTCTTCACCCTCCCAGAAAGGAGCTGCGGGGAGTGCAACTGCTACTTGCCCTAAAGCAACAACAAAGAAGTTCATGACAAAGCCACTCCAAATAATCAGTCGAGCTTTTTTAAAACCCCATACTTCAGCAATGCAATCATTAATAATGTAAGAGATGGGAAAAACAATCAGGCCGGCAGTTACAGTTATACCAAAAACCTGAATAACTTTGGTTTCAAGAAGATTAGCCGCAATAAGGCACACATTAAATAAAATGCCAAGCAGCATGAAAGGCACAGAAACTTTACTGTTCATAAATCTTGTTTTTTACGTGGTATTCAAGCACACGACCGCAAACTTCCCGTTTCAGTATCTTTCACTGAAAGCATGCGGTGCCACAAATTATTAACTCTATGCAAAGAGTAAATGCTATTGCATACTCTTTTGCGGTGCAAAGGTAAACATATTATTTAAATTAACCGATTTGATAACCCATAAAAAAAAGTTCGGCTGCACACAACACCCTTTGTGGCAGCCGAACATTGCTGTTAAACAGCAAGAGAGAAAACCTAAAATTTATAGTCTACACCCAACCCGAATACTTTGTTAGTACGTGAATAAACATCAGTTCCTCCTAATGGAAGTCCGTTGTAATTATCCATTTTCTTTGTGTAGTCGCTGTAGGTGGTCCAAAAATAAGCCACGTTTAGTTTTAGTTTTGATGAAAGTTTAATTCCGGCACCGAAACCTAATGAATAAGAGTCACAAGAAAAACTTGTATCGCTCTGAAAACCGTCAGCCAAAGCGTAATCAGTACGTTGATAACCACCGCTAATGCTAACGCGATCATGCACGTCCCATTCAATACCCATTAAGTACTCATTGGTACCACCCTTTAAAGCCTCTTGTTTGTCACCGGCCATACCTGCCTGCTTGTCATCGAAGAAATGATATTCCACAGAAGCGCGAAGAGTAGGAAGAATTTCATAACCTACGGCCGCTGTCAGCAAAGCCGGAATGTCATTTGGCGTATTAACTCCATTCTTATAAGCAGCCAATGCACCATCAGGATCGCTGTTCTTCTTTGTCTGGTTTTCAATGTTCAGACTTGTCATAAACTCATATTTCAATCCCATGTTCCATTTGCCAAGCTTCACGTCAGCACCGATAATAGGAGTCAGCCCCCATCCGGTTTGATCCAGATCAAGTTCCAGACTATACAGTGTTGGATTGGAAACATACCCCTTATACTGATCCTTTATATTCGCAGTAAGATAGCCGGTATATCCGCCCGAGAAGTAGTTCATACGACCACCGCCAAACACAGACAACCAATCATTTACTTTATACGTAATACCAAATTGCGCTGCATAAATAAACTGACGACCTTCCATAGCGGAAGCAATTGTATATAGATCTGTTGCAGCATTGGCACCTGTCGCAGCCACCAACGGTTGTAACTGCTGAGCCATTCCGGCCATTACCTTCGAATCAAACATCGGCAAACCTGTATCAAAAGAGGCCTTTCCTCCTCCTCCACCTACAGCAAAACTACCAGAAAACACCCAATTTCCGTTTTTATAAGCTGCCTGCACACTGGGTATGAACGGAGCGGATGCCGTACCTTTATAGTTGCGTGTATGTCCTTCTTCCGGGAACAAAGGGAAAGTGGCATCAATTACACGTGTCTGGTAAGCACTCTGACCATTCAAAGAAAGGTAAAGGCCATCCGTTGGCAGAAATCCCAGACCGGCCGGGTTATAATATACACCGTCGATATCAACAGAAGCCCCACGGGCTATCATACGAAGAAAACTAACATGCTGATTTGTATTTGTCAGGAGACCTCCTGCAAAAGTTGAAACTGAAACGATCAGCGACAAGGCGCTCATCAGAAATACTTTTCTCATTAAGTTCGCTATTTAAGTTAATCAGGGCGCAAAGATAGCACAAAATTGCACACCTCAAATATATTTGTGCATATTATTTCTCTAAACGGCAAAATTAATTAAAGAAACAAACTGTTCGCAATGAAACTAACCGCTCAGAATCAGTGCCATCCTGTTTTCAAAAGCTGTTATCTTTTAATAACTCGGCAAGAGCTTTTTAGTCTTTTTAGAAACAATTCTGGCTAACGGAACGTTAACTTATATTAGAACAAAATACCAAACAACAATAAAACAATTATAATCATGGCTTTTAATATCGCTTTTTTCGGTACGCAACCTTATGACGAATCATCATTCAAACACAAGAATGCTGAATTTGGCTTTGAACTGAAGTTTTTCAAAGGGCATCTGAACATGAACAATGTTATTCTGACTCAGGGGGTTGACGTGGTATGTATTTTTGTGAATGACATTGCCGACGCACAAGTGATTCGTGCCATGGCTGCCAATGGTGTCAAACTGATTGCCTTGCGCTGTGCCGGATACAACAACGTAGATCTTAACGCTGCTCAAGAGAACGGAATTAAAGTGGTGCGCGTGCCCGCTTATTCTCCTTACGCCGTAGCCGAACATACCGTGGCACTCATGTTAGCCCTCAACAGAAGAATTCCCCGGGCAACCTGGCGCACACGCGACGGCAATTTTTCTCTGAACGGATTGCTGGGATTCGATATGCACGGCAAAACGGCGGGAATTATCGGCACCGGTAAAATAGCCAAGATATTAATTCAAATTCTAAAGGGATTCGGTATGAATATTCTGGCATACGATTTATATCCTGACAACAACTTTGCACGAGAACACCAGGTGGTTTACACTTCACTGGATGAATTATACCACAGTTCCGACATCATTTCTCTGCACTGTCCGCTTACGGAACAAACCAAATATCTCATCAATGACTATTCCATCAGTAAGATGAAAGACGGGGTGATGATTATCAACACTGGGCGCGGACAGCTCATTCATACCAACGCATTGATTGAAGGATTAAAAAACAAAAAAATAGGTTCAGCCGGACTAGATGTATACGAAGAAGAAGGCGACTATTTTTATGAAGATAAGTCGGATCGCATCATTGATGATGATGTATTGGCTCGCCTGTTATCATTCAACAACGTAATCGTTACATCGCATCAGGCATTCTTCACGCACGAAGCGCTTGAAAATATAGCTAGCACTACGTTGCAAAATATTAAAGATTTTGCCGAGAACAAATCTTTGGCAAACGAAGTAAAAGTATAAACGTATGAAAACAATTATAGACAGGAGTAACAAACGGGGCCATTCACTTTACGAATGGCTCGATAGTTATCATAGCTTTAGCTTTGGCAACTATTACAATCCCGAGAAAATGGGATTTGGTGCGCTGCGGGTATTGAATGATGACATCATTGCCCCCGAAACGGGCTTTGATACTCATCCCCACAAAAACATGGAGATTGTAACCATTCCTCTGAAAGGAGAGTTGAAACATGGCGACAGTAAAATGAACGAGCGGATCATTACCCCCGGAGATATTCAGGTTATGAGTGCCGGAACAGGTATATATCACAGCGAGAGTAATCCTCATGGTTCCGTTAATGCGGAGATTCTTCAGATATGGATATTGCCGCACACCCGCAATACCGAACCCAATTATAATGATTACAACATACGCGAGCTGCTCAAACCCAATGAACTGACTACCCTTGTTGCCCCCGACGGCAGTGCCCCGGGCACACTTTTACAGCAAGCATGGTTCTCCATGGGGACATTTGATGCCGGACAAGACTTCAGCTATTCATTGCACAATAAACAGAACGGTATTTATGTGTTCGTTATTGAAGGTGAAGCACAAATAGAGAATACCACGCTGAACCGCAGAGATGCCATGGGAATATATGATGTCGATCAAGTGAAGATTGCTTCTAAAAAGAAAAGTCATCTTCTGGTTATTGAAGTTCCACTCTAAAAGACAGAACAATGAAGATCAATCTGGCGAACATCCGTCAAGAATATGCAAAAGGAGGATTAAAGGTCAGCGACATGCCCGATAATCCTCTTCCTTTATTTGAAAAATGGCTCAATGAAGCCATTGAAGCCCAAACAGCAGAACCTACTGCTGTGCTGGTAGGAACCGTATCGCCGGAGGGTACTCCTTCTACCCGCACTGTTTTGTTGAAAGCTCTGCGCGAAGGCAAATTTGTATTTTACACCAACTACGAAAGTCGTAAAGGAACTCATTTGGCCAACAATCCGCACATTTCTCTTTCCTTTGTGTGGCATGAACTCGAACGCCAGGTGCATGTAGAAGGAATAGCCTCTAAAGTGAGTGCGCAAGAATCTGATGCTTATTTTCAAACACGGCCCTACAAAAGTCGCATCGGTGCTCGCATCTCTCCGCAAAGTCGCCCCATAGCCAATCGCATGGAAATTATGCGTAAATTTGTAGCCGAAGCAGCCCGCTGGTTGGGAAAAGAAGTTGAACGCCCCTCCAACTGGGGCGGTTACGAGGTAGAGCCGCTCCGCATTGAGTTTTGGCAGGGACGCCCCAGCAGACTGCACGATCGTTTTCTTTATACCTTTTCGGCTCAGGACAACAGTTGGAAACTAGAACGGCTTGCGCCATAAAACTTATAAGAAATGAAACTTACCTATATTTATCACAGTGGCTTCGCCATTGAAGCCGAAGAAGTAACCATTATCATTGATTACTACCAAGACTCGTCGGAAACACACCCCGATCAGGGAGTGGTGCACGACTACCTGCTACAGCGTCCGGGGAAAATCTATGTATTGTCAACCCACTTCCATGCCGACCATTTTAATCGCGACATACTGGCTTGGAAAGAAAAACGGCCCGACATCATTTACCTTTTTTCGAGAGACATATTGGCACAAAAAAAGGCCTCGAAAGCAGAGGGCAACTACATCCGCAAATCGCAAGTTTACAAAGACGACCAACTGCGAATAGAGGCTTTCGGCTCAACCGACGCCGGCATATCTTATCTCATCGATGTGCAAGGAATGCGTATTTTTCATGCCGGCGACCTGAACAATTGGCACTGGAGTGAAGAATCGACTGAAAAAGAAGTACGTAAAGCCGAAGGCGATTTTCTGGCAGAAGTCAAGCTTTTGCAGGCCAAAGCCCCTGCTATTGATGTTGTTATGTTTCCCGTTGACTCTAGATTGGGAAAAGATTATTTTAGAGGAGCCACACAGTTCGTAGAACGAATAAAAACTTCTATATTTGTGCCCATGCACTTTGGTGAAGATTATAAAGGCGGGAATGCCTTTGCAGAAACTGCCGGTAAGCACGGTTGTCGTTTTATAACCATCACACAGCGCGGAGAAACATTCGACATCAATAAATAAATACCAATATGAATCGATTAACACACCTGCTGGTCATTACACTACTGCTTTGTATACCCGTATTAACGTATGCACAAGATGATAATGACGATGAAAAAGAAAACCCGAGTAAATACCTGGTTGGCGCTGTTCCTGAGAAAGACGGCAAAGTAGTTTTCTCTCAAGAGATGTTATTGCCCGGTCTCTCTAAAGATCAGGTTTACGACCAAATGCTTTCGTGGATGGAAAAGCGTTTGAAAAAGAATAAAAACAAAAGTCGCGTAGTATATGCCGACAAAAGCAAAGGTATGATAGCCGGTACAGGTGAAGAGTATATTGTTTTTAAATCAACTTCCCTTTCACTTGATCGTACCCTAGTAAACTACCAGCTTACTGCCACCTGCGAAACCGGCAAATGCCTGCTGGAAATAGAAAAGATACGTTACGTATATCAGGAGAAAGAAAAGTTCACAGCCGAAGAATGGATTACCGATCAAAATGCGTTGAACAAAGACAAGAGCAAACTGGTACGCGGGTTATCAAAGTTCCGCATTAAAACAGTTGATTTTGCCGATGCTCTGTTAACCAACGCGCAAACGGCCATGGGTGCTGCACCGACAGTTGCACAAACAGCAGCTCCCGCAGCAACAGCAGCAGCCGTACAGGTTGCAACCGCAAAGCCCGATGTCAGTTCTATTCCGGCAGTAACGACGAACACCCCTGCTGCATCGGGAACCACAAGCCTCAACGGTTACAAAGCCATAGCGCCCGATAAGATACCCGGAAACATCATAAAGATGCTTTCCGAGGACTGGATGCTTATCACTGCAGGCAATAACAGCCAGTTCAACATGATGACAGCCAGCTGGGGCGGACTGGGCTTCCTTTATGAGAAACCGGTTACTTACTGTTTCATCAACCCCACCCGCTACACCTATCAGCTGATGGAAAAGAATGACACGTACACCCTTTCTTTCTATACGGAAGCATATCGCAATGCCTTGCAATACTGTGGTAGTAACTCCGGTAAAGATACAGACAAGGTAAAAGGCGCCGGACTCACGCCAATCACCACTCCACTGGGAAGTAAAGCATTCTCAGAGGCATGGTTAATCATTGAATGCCGCAAATTAGTATCTCAATCGCTCACCCCCGAAGCAATCAACAACAATGAGTTGCAGCAAAAATGGATGGGTAAGCAATTACATAAAATGTACATTGGTGAAATCATCAATGTATGGGTTAAATAACTAGCAATATTTACGAATAATGGAAATTAAAAGCAGATTCGACCACTTTAACATCAACGTGACTGATTTGGAACGCAGCATAGCCTTTTACGAAAAGGCGCTGGGTTTGAAAGAACACCGCCGCAAAGAAGCGAAAGATGGCTCATTTATATTGGTTTACCTAACCGACAGCACCACAGGTTTCCTGTTGGAACTTACTTGGTTGCGTGACCATACACAGCCTTACGAACTGGGCGAAAACGAAAGCCATTTGTGCTTCCGCACCGAAGGTGATTACGATGAAGTACGCCAGTTTCACAAAGAGATGAACTGCGTTTGTTACGAAAACCATGACATGGGGCTTTATTTTATCAATGACCCCGACGGTTATTGGATTGAAATCTTACCGGTAAAGTAAAGACGCAACCGGCAGATAAAAAAAAGAGGCAGCTTTATCGAAATAAAAGTTGCCTCTTTTTATATTACTTTTTATGCCGGTTGGCACGCTTAGTTCTAATTTCGGCCTTCATTTTAGCAGCTCCCGAGCCGTGAAGCCCACGAATATAAGTCGCCTTTTTGGCCTTAGTCTTTACTTTGGGCTTGTTCTCATTGGAAGATTCCTTCTTTCCTTTGAAAACCAAACCACCTACTATTACATCTTCGATGCCCATACTTTTCTTCACTTAAGTTATTGAGGCAACAAAGATAAGCATTTTTTGCTTACCCGCATATAAATCTCTATCTTTGCCGCAAATAACCAGATTATATCAACATGAATTTTTCTTTGCCATCTGCTGATAAGGACCCCATGGGTGCTGCCATAGCCGACTATTACAACCTGCATAAAGCGGGACGTCTGCGTGTTTTTTCTTCTCTTTTTGATGAAGATGAAATACCGGTAAAGGATTTGTTTCGCGGACTGAAACAGATGCCTGTCATAGAACAAACGGCATTGCAAATGGCCGAAGGCAAAATATTGGATGTAGGAGCAGGCAGCGGTTGCCACTCACTCGCCTTGCAAGAGATGAACAAAGAGGTATGTGCCATTGACATATCGGCCTTATCTGTTGAAGTGATGAAAAAGAGAGGCGTAAAAGATGCCCGCCTGGTTAATCTTTTCGACGCAACCTTTCACGAACAGTTTGACACCATCTTATTATTGATGAACGGATCGGGTATCATCGGTAAAATAGAAAACCTCCCTATCTTTTTTCAGACAATGAAAAGACTGCTTCGCCCGGGCGGTTGCATTCTGATGGATTCCAGTGACCTCCGCTATCTTTTTGAGGAAGAAGACGGCAGTTACGTCATTGATCTGGCCGGCGATTATTACGGTGAAATAGACTTCCAGATGCAATACAAGGACATCAAGGGTGATACGTTCGACTGGTTGTACATCGACTTTCAGACACTAAGTCTGTACGCCTCCGAATTTGGCTTTCAAACAGAATTGATCAAAGAAGGAAAACATTACGATTACTTGGCCAAGCTGACTATTTAGTCAGCATGGCATCAATGTGAGCAACCAGCGAAGCAAACTCCTCTTCGTTATACAAGCGAGTCAGTTTCACAATGCGTCCGTCGCGGTCAATCAGTACGTTGCGCGTAATGCCCGATTCCCTCAAAGCATATTTAGCAAAAATATCCGCACCGGGATCCAGTCCTAACGGATAAGTAACACCTACCGCCTTTCCAAATGCAATAACCTTATCAAGCGGTTCGTCACGGTCGATGCCTATCAATACAAAACGATCGTTCGCTTGATGTTTCTGCCATATATCCTTTTCAATAAAAGGCATCTCTTTACGACACACCCCGCACCAACTGGCAGTAAACTGTAACATGACCACCTTGCCACGCAAAGAAGAAAGAGTAACCTGCTTCCCATCGGTCAGCGTCACCGTAAAATCGGGAGCCTCATCACCTACCCTAACAATATACCCGGTACTGTCGGCTTTTGCCTCAACACCTTGCTGATTCTTCTGCTGACCCGACACACAACCCAGGGCAGAAAGCAGAAAAAAGCCACAAATAAAAAATAATTTTGTTCTCATTGATATATCTAACTAATTGATTTGCAAATGTAAGCAAAGAAAACAGCAGATCAAATAGCTAACCTGTGGTATATGCACTATTGCAAGATCAAAAAATAGTTTGTACCTTCGCACCCGCAAAACAGAAAACGCCTCTTTAGCTCAGTTGGCCAGAGCACGTGATTTGTAATCTCGGGGTCGTTGGTTCGAATCCGACAAGAGGCTCATAAAAAAACTCTTCAATCAAAAATGGTTGAAGAGTTTTTTGTTGTTAACTGTTGCCTGAAACAATTTATTTACCTGCATCTAATACTCCCGAGTCCTTATCCTCGTTATTCAATCTTTTCTCTACAGAGCTAAACTTACGGCCAAAATTAAAGTTATAAGAGACTGAGAACACCATCATTCTTGAAAGATTTCCGATGTAAATACGTTCTTTGGAAGGAGCCAAGGCACTGTAGTTATCGTCTCCACCTTTCCAAGTCTTTGTAAACGGATTCAGCGTCATCATACCCAACGTCAGACTCTTGTGGCGATAGTTCATGCCAATGGAATGGAAATTCTCATTGCGACTCATTGTTTCGCCATAAAAATTGTTGCGCCCTTTCTTGATATTGCCATATAAAGACCAATCTTTATACGTAGCATTGATAGTTCCGTTGTAATACCAGTTGGTATACGTGTGGTGATAGTTCAGTCCCCTGCTGTCAAAATGAGCCATACCTCCGCTAAACTTCATGGTGAGCAGATCCTTAAAAGGCTTCACCGAGATAGAAACCTCCGTATTCAACCGTTGCCAGCTCTTTTGATTCTCCATGCTGCGAACAAACTTCCCATTTTCCAGCGTAGTACTTTCCATGATGGGATTATCAGAATACCTGTGCCCCACATACACACCACCGTTAAAGATGCCTTTACTCATTTCATAATTCAACGAATGCGCATACACCATGTAAGGTTTCAGCTGACTATTTCCGCGACGAATCTGCATGGAGTCAACTATTTGCTCCACATTCTCAAGATCAGAAAGAGACGGAGAAGAGCTATACAAATTGGCAGTATACTTGATAGACGACTTGTCGGTCAGGTTATACTTCAAACTAATGGTGGGGCGTAACGTATAGTCCTGATACCCGTTACCCTGAGCACTCATCCAAGAACGTGTTCCGCCTATTCCCAACGAATAATTGAAACGTTTTACCTTTCCTTTAAACTCAGCATACAAGTATGTCTCCGCTTGCTTCATCGTACTCTCCGCATTGGTTGAACCGGTATACGTATTGTCCGTATAGCTTTGCGTATGCTTTATTCCCGCACTGAGGCTGCCACTTTTAAAACCTTTCTCATAGATACCCTCACCAATCACCGAATACTTATTACCATCTATGTCAGAAAGCAATTCGGTTAAAGTTTCATTGCCCGTCATTTCGGAATAATATCTTTTCTTGTCCGTGTCAATGTACGTTCCCACCAAATTGAACATTAAAAATTGCTGATTCTTGAGATTTGACTGAAAATACAAGTCCACAGAAGGAATGTGCGTTTCGGATGACGATTTCTCGATCATGTTCATTGCTTCGTTTGAGCGATGAAGCCAATACAGCTTACTGGTATGATTTTCGCGGGGAACGTCATTGATCTGATTGCGGACAGTTGCATTAAAAAACCATTTATCAGGTTCCTGATAACTATAATTCAAATGCATGTATTGCCAGTTCATCTTCCACCAGTCGGGTGATCCCTCCTCGATGCGATTCAACACTCGGCCGTCGGCCATGTGAAACTCCTCCGAATTATTTCGGTACATCTCGTCAATGCCACGGTAACTGCCGCTGTAGAATACGCCAAATTCAGATTTGTTGTGATTCAGTTTGGCATTAAAATTATTGTCGCCGAAAGGAAACTGAAAAGAGTTTCTCAGGTCGGCAGATACATATCCCCCACTGTTGCGACGACGCACAATGTAATCAATCACCGCTTCGGCGTTTTGGTACCGCGCTCCCGGTTCTTCATAATGTTCAATGCGGACAATGTCTTCCGGACGGATCGATTTAATCTCTTCCACACTAGCCTTCACGCCGTTGATGCGAAGTTGCACTTCGCCACCACCTGCACCCGACACCGCATTGCGTAACAAGTCAATGTCGATGCGATTCAAATTAAGCCGTTGCAGCAAATCAAATCCGTTGGTCGATGATTTAAGTTGAGAGGCACTGGGAAGTACCACCTTGCGATCAACTTTATTAATCACGTTGGCACCCGTTACCACCACCTCATTTAAAGCGATTGAAGTACTGTCAATCTCAATACGCCCCAAATCAATATTTTTGGTAAAGTCTTTCAGTTCCAGTGTTCTGGTTTCGTATCCCAGACAAGAAATTTGTAATTTATAGGCTCCTCTGCGAAGGTTATTCATATTAAAACGACCTTTATCATCGGTAATACCCCCCGTCACAAAAACCGAGTCGTTATTTCTGAGAACCACATTGGCAAATTCAACAGGTTGTTTGGATGATGACATGATCAATCCCTTTAATTGCAGTGCCTGGCCCAACACACATTGACATGCGAATACGGTGACAAGCAAACTTAGTATCTTTTTCATTAAAATCAGGCTATTCCAGTTAATACTCTATTTTTATTTTTGTGCGCGCTACAAATGTTAGACGTAACAAGCCCGCGGGAAGTTGCACGCAAATAAAAAAAACCTGATTTTTGTGATAACAGTTACCTCAGAACGTTTTAATAAAGACTTACTATTTCCGTCTTATTCATCAGATAAAGTTCAGGAAAAACAGTTTTCAGCTCCTCTTTTTTTTCGTTTTTCCTCATAAAAAGTATGAAATAAAGTATCACCAAGTATCACCAACCTTGCAACGGATTGATTATCAGTTTTTTATGTGTGACACTTGGCTAAAAAAAAGCCTCACCAAGTATCACCAAGTATCACCAACATTTTTGGTGATTTTTCCTTATATAATATAGCTTTTTATTATTTTTGTATAAGGCTTTTCGTTGGTTCCTTTATGTATTTATTTTGCGGATTGGCTATTTTCGTTACATTCGAAACACCACGGTTTGTGCCCTAATAATAACCTGATAAAAGAACCACAATGATTTGGAATTGACAGTATAATGTATTATCTTTGTACTTATAAGCTTATAGTATATTCAAATTATTATAGGCGCAAAGGCAGGAGTTCGTACTCTTGCCTTTTTTTATGTCTTGCCGGCTTGTGATTGCATTAACACGGTGTCTCGCGCCGGTTTGCACGGTAGCAAAAGGTTCCTGAGCAACCGTGTTACGGTCATAAGACGGTTTATCATGACCCAAAAGACGGTTTACGATTTAAAATTGCTGGTTATCTTTTTGAAAAAGTTGGTTATGTTTTTCAAAAAGTTGGTTATGTTTTACCAAAGTCTTGCTGCTCCTTGTTGCTTCCCTGTTTACCCGTTAATAATATATAAATCTGCTCTTGACAAGATTCGTCTGATTCATGATCTCAAGGGGTGAATTTGTAAAATTAGTTCTACTCGTTTAAATATATAATAATAAGAAGGATATTTAATATGATTTAGAAATTCAAGATTCCCCTCACAAAGGTTCGTTTGGTCTATTTTTAGGAGCTCTGTTTTTATAACTTATGGTAGATGAATGGTGGCTGTTGTTCAAAGCATTTGGATAAAAAACTATGTTAATTTCGGGTGATACAGTGGAAAGTATTAGCAAAAAAACATATATTTGTAACAATGAATCACCCCTTTAAGAGTAGCCCTTGGCGAAAATGAAAGTATTCGCTGCTTATGTTTATTAGAAATTGCTATATAATGAAAAATACAATAATCTAAGGTTTCGTTTCACTCAGCCTTATAAAAAACAACGAAGTCAAGATTATTACTTTTTACACAAATCTTTTTCTTATCCGAGCTTCAACTTTTAGTTACAGGAACTTATCGGTTTTGCTTTCAGAATAAAATGCTGGAGATTTAAGAATAAAATAAAAACGAGAAAACTAAATGTCTCAGCAGTTAAACTGCTATAATCGTATTTTTAAAAACCCGTTGGCGGAATTAAATTAGTGCATATTTAATTTGTCCAATGGGTTTGTTATTAATCTTGTTTATATATTGAAGGATTGTAAGTGCACTAATTTTCCCCGTAATTCTGGTAAACAATCCTTTTCAATTGTTATATACACCTTTGGTCAGATATTCTCTTATGTACTTTCAGGCGAAGTGCGGTTTGATTTGGACGGAAAAAGTTTTGTTCTTAAGCCCGGTGATAATATCTACTTTAATGCTAAATCTCAGTTTAATGCCATTAATTACTTCGATGGTGTAAGCGAAATTATTTGGGTGCAATCTCCTCCATCTTATTAATCCAAAAATAAAATTAAGTAGCACTTTATTTATTAAGTAAAAAGTATTATCTTTGCCAATGAAATAATTGAAGCAATGGCTAAGCATCCTGCGGTTTTTTTAGACAGAGACGGAACATTGATTGATGATGTAGGTTATATTAAACATTCATCTGAAGTAAGCTTTTATTCGTTTACTTTTGAAGCATTATCATTATTACTGGAGCATTTTTTATTGTTCATTATTACTAACCAATCAGGTATAGCCAAAGGAATTACCACAGAAAAGGAGGTTTCAGAGGTAAACAAACACATCATAAAAAAATTGAAAGAGCAGGATATAGTTATTTCTGATACTTTTTGTTGTCCGCATAATACAGAGGATAATTGTGAATGTAAGAAACCCAGAACGTATTTTATTGACAAGGCTAACCTATTGTACAATATTGATTTAAGTCGTTCTTTTATTATTGGCGACCATCCTTCAGACATTCAGTGTGGATTAAATGCCGGAATTACACCAATTTATTTGTTAACCGGTCATGGTAAAAAACATCAGAATGAAATAAACAAAGAGACTGTTATTTGTTCTAATCTTTTAGAAGCTTCAAAGCATATAATTTTAAAAAATAATCAGATATGAGTAATTTATTGACTGTTTTAAATGGGAAAAATATTATTGTTCCTGAAAACATTGCTAAGTTGTTAACTGAATGCAAGAGTTTTAAAGTGTTCAATACATCCGAAGAATTGGCAGATGCAGCCACCAACGGCAAAGAAAATGTACAATATGAAGTGCAATACGATGTACCAGGGAAAGGAAATTATACAGAGGCAATTGTACAGCGTGTTAAAAATGGAATTTCGGCTAATTATACCGAAGCATACATGCGCCGTAGAGACCCTGATACCATGGTTATTGCCGACAATAATCCAACAGATAAAAAGCGTTTTATTGATAAATACGGGTATGAATTTTCAGGTCTGCAAACCGAAACTTTCGATTGGCTGAAAAAACAAGACCTTGCGGTTTTCTTCTATTTTGCCGGAAGAGAAAATATTGGCTCTTTAGGTATTGCTATTGCTCCTGCCAATGCAGCATTCTTTGCATTGGGTTTGTCGATGTTGCAGGAAATGGTTGCGGTTGACGAATTAAAGATAGGTGCAAAACTGAAATCTGTAATATTTGTGGCTCCCATATTCAGGCATACCCATTTTAATGGGAAACAGGTGGTTGTCCATAACCGCACCGAATCAATTCACGAGCTATATTCCTATAATTTATATCCGGGGCCGAGTGCAAAAAAAGGTCTTTACGGTGTTATGCTGAACCATGCCGAAAAAGAAGACTGGATAATTGCGCATTGTTCGGCAGTTCAATCAATAAGCCCCTACGACAATTTAACCACATTCATGCACGAAGGTGCCAGTGGTGGAGGAAAAAGTGAAATGCACCAGCATATTCTGCGGGAATCTGACGGACGGGTACTATTAGGCCGTAATCTGGTAACCTCAGAAGATAGGTTTATTACAATTCCCCGTTTTTGTTCGTTCAACGCTGTGGCCGATGATATGGCTTTTTGTCATCCTTCGGTACAGAAAAAAGATGGAAAACTCCGTATTATAGATGCCGAAAACGCCTGGTTTGTTCGTGTCGATAGTGTTAAACAATATGGTGATGACCCAACTTTGGAAAAAACAACGATTAATCCATCTTCTCCGCTATTGTTTTTAAATATTGAAACTACTCCCGGGTCAACTGCTCTGATTTGGGATCATATACAGGATGAACCCGGAAAATCGTGCCCCAATCCAAGGGTTATTATACCCCGAAAAACGGTACCAAATGTTGTCAACAGACCTGTTTCGGTCGACATCAGGAGTTTCGGGATACGCACTCCTGTTTGCTCAAAAGAAAACCCTTCATACGGAATTATCGGGTTGTTTCATGTTTTACCCCCGGCATTGGCATGGTTGTGGCGTTTAGTTGCGCCACGGGGTCACAATAACCCAAGTATTGTGAGTTCGGGCGGTATGGAAAGCGAAGGTATTGGTTCTTATTGGCCTTTCGCTACCGGGAAACGAGTACCTCAAGCCAATATGATGCTCAAACAAATCATTGATACGCCCCGTACAACTTTCACCCTGGTTCCCAATCAAAACATTGGAGTTTGGCAGGTTGGTTTCAAACCGCAGCTTCTCATGCGTGAGTACCTGACACGAAGAGGTGCTGCCCAACTGAAGACCGATCAATATCAGGCCGCCCGCTGCCCGCTGTTAGGTTATGAGTTAAATTACCTTACCCTGGAAGGTTCAAAAATTCCTTCGCGATTTTTGAAAGTGTACAATCAACCTGAAGTTGGTTTCGAGGGTTACGATGCCGGCGCCGAAATGCTTCGTGATTTTTTCAGAACAGAATTACAAAAATACTTAAAGGAAGACTTATTACATACAGGCAAACGAATAATTGATGCTTGTTTGTCAAATGCAAGCATTGAGGAATACAATGAGATTATCCCAATGAGCTACCAATATGAGTATTCATTTAATAAAATAGAAGACTATGAGCAAAGTGGTGATAATAATGGGTTCTAAAGCCGACATTGAGTGGGCTAAGCAAATAAGCAACGTGCTGGAAAGTTTTGATATAAAAACAGTATCCAGAATAGCTTCGGCCCATAAAGTGCCATTAAAATGTTATAATCTGATAAAGGAATATGAAAAGGAAAATGTTGTTTTTATAACCATAGCCGGCATGAGTAATGCGTTAAGCGGCTTTACCGATGCTCAAACGTACTGTCCCGTTATCGCCTGTCCGCCCTATAGCGATAAATTTGGTGGAGCCGATTTGTATTCAAGTATCCGTATGCCATCGGGAGTTGCTCCTATGACCGTTTTAAGTCCCGAAAATGCAGCTCTGGCAGCTGCAAAAATACTGGGCATATCTAACCATGAAATTCAAAAACAAATTATTGATTTTCAGGACAAAAAGAGAAAAGAGTTGGAAGAAGCCGATAATAATCTGGTCAATGAAAAATAACAGCATTAGCCAGGCGGCTCAAATTATCAAAGATGGCGGGCTGGTGGCTTTTCCGACTGAAACAGTATATGGGTTAGGTGCAAATGCACTTAACCCTTTTGCTGTTGCTAAAATATTTGAATTAAAAGAGCGACCATCATTCGATCCATTGATTGTGCACATTGCTTCGTTCGAGGACCTTCACATTTTATCAACAGGTATATGTGAAAATGTAATGCGTTTAGCAAAGCATTTTTGGCCGGGACCTTTGACCATTGTGTTACCCAAATCATCGATTGTTCCGGATATTGTTACTTCCGGGCTCGACACAGTAGGCATTCGCATGCCCAATAATTCCATTGCCCTTGAATTAATAAAACAGTCGAATTGTCCGATAGCCGCACCAAGTGCAAATAAGTTCGGACAGCTTAGTCCGGTAAATGCACATCATGTAAAAAAACAATTACCCAATGTCGATTATGTGTTGGATGGAGGCAATACATCTGTGGGAATAGAATCAACAATTGTTTCGATTGAAGGCGATACCTGTCGCTTATTACGTCCGGGCTTTATTACATTGGAAGATATTGAAAATGCTCTTCCGGATATTTTTATTTTCAACAGTACCAGGCCTGAAAAATTAGTTTCTCCGGGCTTGCTGAAAAGCCACTATTCACCCAAAAAACCTCTTTATATTTTAAATGAGCCATTAAGGTATTTTCCCGAATTCTCCGGGCTGATTTTGCATAGAAATAATAATGCCGATTACACGGCCACGAAAGTTATATACACCTCTCAAACCTGCAATAAAATTGAAATTTCCGCCAATCTGTTTGCCTCACTTCATACAATGGAAGAAGATGAAAGTGTGAAAAGTATTTATATTGAACCTGTTGAAGAAAAAGGACTGGGAATCGCGATAATGGACAGGGTAAAAAAAGCTGCATATCAATATAATAATTCAACAAACTAAAGATTTATGTGGATACATACCAAAGAATCACAAGACAAAATAACATCTCAAAAAGCTTAAGCGTTTTTTTATAGAAGGTAACCTGCGTTTAATAAACAACTTTAAACCGATAGAAATCTGCTCAAACAAGTAAATCAAACTTCAGAAGGACAATTTCCGTTTGCAACAATTCTTAGTTGTATTGATTCCAGAACTTCGGCTGAATTAATCTTCGAACAAGGCTTGGGGGATATTTTAGCATACGGATTGCAGGTAATGTTTTGATTAAAGACAATTTAGGGAGCATGGATTAACATAGACTCGCACCCGCGTTGTTGCAGTCCTTCCACCGTGATGGTGGTTTTCAAAATAGGACTACAAGCTACTGCCCAGGTTCCCATACGGCTTCGGCTGTGACTGTAAGCGTGTTCAAGGTCAACGCCCAAACGCATCAGGTTTTTCCGTCGTCGTTCAGGTTTCTTCCATTGTTTCCAGATACAGCAGCGCAGTCGATTGCGTACCCAGCCGTCCACGTCTTTGAGTTTTCCCTGAATACTTGCCATACGGTAGTATTGAAGCCAGCCTTGCTGTACTTCTTTCAGCTTGATAATGCGCTCATCGAAAGTGGCGGGGGTGGTTTTTCGGGTAATGGCTTTGAGTTTCAGTTTCAGGTTTTTCCATCCTTTGTCGCTTACCACCAACTGGTATTTGCCTTTCTCCCCCTTTTTATAGGTAGGGACAAATGCAAAGCCTAACAGGGTGAAATTTACTGGTCGTCGTATGCCGCTTTTTTCCCTGTTAATAGGCAGGTGAAGCTTATTCTTTAAGAAGAGATAAATTTCGTTGCCTGTTTTTCGGGCTTGCCATTGACTTTTGCAGTAAATGCTGAAGTCATCAGCATAACGGACATACTTTAACCCTCGCCTTGCCAGTTCCTTGTCCAGTTCATCCAACATGATATTGGAGAGTATCGGACTTAGTGGACTGCCCTGTGGTACTCCTTTGCGGCGTTTGACTAATTTCCCGTTGATTAAAATCGGAGCTCTCAGCCATTTGCGGATAAGGCGTAAGGTAAGCGGGCATTTTACCCTGCGATACAGCAATTGAAGCAGAACGCAGTGGTCAACTTCATCGAAGAAGCTTTTCAGGTCAATATCTACAATGTCCTGATAACCGCTGTTGATGTAATCCAGTGCTTTGAGTACTGCTTGTTGGGCATTTTTGTTCGGACGGAAACCATAACTGTAATCCTCAAAATCCATTTCGAACCGGTTGCCCAGCACCTGCCCTACGGCTTGTTTGTTTATTTCACCCCAAAAGTGGTTCTTCGTCAAATTTGGTGCAGGTTATCCTAAGTTGGAAAGCACGACCTTTCGTCTTAACAGTTCAAATCCAGCCCTGCCATACATCTCTCTTTTCTTGTTTTTTAATCTGTTTACATGCCCCTCCACAACTCCATTACTCCAAGGGTATTTAATGGCGTTTTTTACTGCTTCCAAATCATGAATAATGCCATTTATAAAACTTTTAATCCTCCGTATTTGGGTCGACTTATACTTCTCGAGCCATTGGTCTAATCTAAGTTCATCTTTACTGTTCAAAACCTCTCTAAAAGTGTTGTATACCTCTCTCATGCTTTTTAATAACATAGAGGAGTTAATAATATCCTCTGCCAGTATGTGAGACTTGCTACACTCGCCTGTTTCCTTTGAAACACCCCATTCACTATTTGTTAAATGTATAGCAAGTCTGTTGGGTGACATTCCGCTAAATCGAGTTTCTTCATAAACTATCGGAGAGGTATTTAATGCTACTGGTAATCTTTTCTTATTCTGATATTCCGGGAAGTGCCTGTTGAACCACTGATAAAAAGATGTTTGATTACCCTTGAATCCCTGTTTTTTCAGAGACACAAATATATTTCTTACATTTAACCCCTGATTACAACACTCCTTAATCAGATCCATAAAATCTCCATAATTATTATAATAGATGGTTGCTCGTGGCAACAACTCTTCCATTTCAAAATAATATCTTACAGTATTACGGCTAATGTTTAAAGCCTTGGCAATTGCTCTTTGAGAGTAGTTGTTGTTTTTAAGCTCATGAATCCTGTTAAACAACTCCTGTTTTCTATGGTTAACACTATTGGTGTGTTTGTTATATTGTGAATCGCTGGTATTTTCGTTATCTCCACTACTTAAGCAGATGTTATTTTTTTGCTTTTATAAAGACTCTTCCTGTGAGCCAACCAACTATTTTTAATGGTTTTATACTCCATTCGTATTTCATGTGCTATGTGATCTCCCAGATTTTTCACTAAATGAAACCTGTCTGCTATTTGTGACGCCTTGGATGCCCCAGACTTTATAGCATTAGAGTAGCTGCTTGATCGATCCCTGGTTACATACAGTATGGAGTTATGTCTTATAAGCCAATCTGCAACCTCCTCCTTGTCTCTACTCTTTAGTAGTTCTACGGGACGGTGATTAATCGCATTTACAATAATAGTACCATACGATTTGCCTTTCCTGTATGCCCAGTCATCTATGCCTATGGTAGTTAGTTCCTGAAAATGGGGCATTTCTATAGACTTAACGATTCTAAGACAGGTAGAACTGCTCTGCTTTATTGATAGGAGCTCACTTATATACTCACCTTTACGAGAAGAGACCTCAATGAGCAGTTTTTGCAAAAAGTGACTTGTGCGATCTGTCAGTCGTGAGTGTTTCCGCGTTAAGGGCAGATGTTGCTCAGAGAAAACTGTTTGAGTGCAATTACTGTAACGGCATCTAAACTTTCTGACTTTCAGTATAATTTTAACAGCTCTGCCAACTACAGCTAGATCTGTTAATTTGCGCATATAGGATGAATGGACACTTTTACTCCTTTTACCGCAACAGATACATTTTGCTGTCTTGTCTTTAAGACGGGCAGATAGAAGAATCAAATTATCACTTATAACGGAATCATAGAATACAACACCTGGGATTCCAAAAATAGCTTGGAGCGAATGTTTGTTTATAAAAAAGTTATTATCTTTGGGTTGGCTAGTGTTGTCAATCATCTTTAAATCCTTTAGTGTCAGACCTTTAAAGATAATAAAAATAATTCTATTATACTAGCTTTTTGTTATTTATTTGCCTGTATATCAACACAATAAGTCAATTATACTGGTTGTTTAAGAACCGTTATTTTGCACCAAATTTGACGAAGAACCACAATCCTTCTGTTTGTTTTGCGTAATTTCTGATTATCATAAATTGATCGCATAATTGTGCAAAAAGCGTTTCAACCCTTTTCCTTGCTTTAGCAAATGGACTAAATACAGGTTTCCAATCTTTTTGATTCGACCGATATGGAACTTCCAACTTGATATTAGCTTTTTCAAATAAATCAAGTTGTATGGCTGCTCCAATATATCCACGATCACCGATGATGGTGCAATTCTGAAAGTTACACTTTACGTCTTTCAAATAATGAATGTCGTGAACACTCGCCTTTGTCAGG
>NZ_ATZI01000004.1 GCF_000428125.1 Bacteroides graminisolvens DSM 19988 = JCM 15093 | reverse complement strand
TCAGAGAAGTTTTTTTTTAAAAGTAAAACCGCATAAGTCGAACCCTACAGGCGCTTTATCAACATTTCAAGAAAACACTTTGTCTCTCTTGCAAAGCGGGTGCAAAAGTAGAAGCTTTTGCCATACAAAACAAGAAGATCATACTCTTTTTTTAGAGAAGAAAGGAGCGAAAAGGCTTAAAGTGCTAGGCATCAATGGATAACAGTATGAAAATAAATGCAAAGAAAGGGGGTAGAAGGGAAATACCAAGAAATGGCATACCTTATATTATATGAGGGGAAATAAAGGCAAAAAGAAAAGAAAGGTAATACTACAAAAAGATGACGAAAATTACAAAGATGGCAAGATATGCAAAAAAACATCTAAAAATATTTTATAGTTTTGCAATCAATCACTACGCAATGGATTATAAAGAACTTAGCAAGCAAGAATACACAGCCCGAATCAACCGTGTTATGGACTATATCGGGCAAAACATCGACAAATCAATCGATTTATCGGTAATGGCCGACATCGCATCTTTTTCCCCTTACCATTTTCATCGCATCTTTGCATGTATTGTGGGTGAAACACCTAACAACTTTTTATCACGAATCAAACTCGAAAAAGCCGCTCAGCTATTACAAGACAATGAAAAGATGGTTATCACAGACATCGCATTTCAATGTGGATTCAATAATGTATCTTCTTTCAGCAGATCATTTAAAGCATATTTTGGTGTAAACGCCAAAGAGTTTCGCCTGCAAGGAAAAGCAATATTCATTAAGAACGGCATCAGATATAGCAAGAATTGCAAAGCGCTTAGCAAGATAGGTAAAAACAATCAGCAAGTAAATGAGCAATTTTGCAACGTCGAACTAAATGAATTAATTATGATGGACAAGAAAATTGAGATTAAACAAATGCCCGAACTTCAATTGATTTATTGCCGCCACATGGGAGCATTCAATCAAATCGGGCATGCCTATGAGAAGTTATTTAAATGGGCTATTCCACGGGGGCTTGTTACCCCTGAGACTAAAACAGTTACTGTTTATCGCGATGATCCGGCAATAACCAGTATTGAAAAGGTGCGTCAAGATGCTAGTCTTATTGTTACTACAGATGTAAAAGTAGAAGGAGAAATCGGAAAAGCAACTGTTAAGACAGGAAAGTATGCGGTTGGACATTTCGAAATCAGAGAAACTGAATTCGAACAAGCATGGAATACCATGTGCTTATGGCTTACAGAAAGCGGTTATGAACCCGATGATGCTTGCACGTACGAGTTGTATCACAACGATTACAACAAGCACCCCGAACACAAGTTTATTGTAGATATCTGCATTCCAGTAAAACTCCTCTAAAGAAGGCCCCTTGGGAACAATCAACATTCTACAGGGCATAGATGAAAAACCTCAAAAGTTAACATTTATGCCCTAAATGCAGAGTTACAAACTACTAATTGCAACGAGGTCCAACTCACCCTTAGGCTCCAAAAAATACAAAATAAACGTTAACAGACTTGCGTATCGTTTATAATTTTCGTAAACTTGCATTTGTAAAGAGTCATGGTTATCATAATTACAATGTATTTAAAACAGATTCTTCATTCTATAAAAGTCAGTATGCAAGCTGCTTAAGCTTGGATTTCTTTTACTGCACACTACTTCTTCTTAGTTTATTATTTTTAAGAAGTAATCTTATATTATTGTTTGCTTAATGCATATAATTCCTTCATGAAAGGATCTTTCCAACAATAAAGCAATCGGTTAATTTATATTAGCCAAAGAATGTTATCGGCACTTGTAGTACATGTACCGAAACATCTCGGACCGAAAGAATATACTTTCAGGTTAAAGACACCTGTCGTTCTTTCATCGCAAGTTTCTACTTACAAGAAACAATTTATCTATTTTATTAATAAACGAGTTGCCACAGCATCTCCGTAAAAAAAACCTCATGAAACAAAAAGGAAAATTGGTATGGTTATTATTTATTCACATTTCAATTACAAACATCAGTCTACAAATATTTGCACAAGAAAAGCCTACTGTAAAATTAGGTGGTGCGCTACGCTTTCAATATAATTATTCCAATTGGAAAGAAGACAATAAAAATAAAGGGGGCGATTTCGCTTACGACGTATTTCGCCTCAACGCTAATGTGGTGTACAAAAAACTACAGTTAAATGCAGAGTATCGTTTTTACCCGACTTCGTCTGGTGGCGGAATGCTTAAAAGCGGATGGGTCGGCTATCACTTTAACAAAAGCCATCAATTTCAGGTAGGACTAACGGAAGTACCGTTCGGCATATTACCTTACACTTCAAACAACTTCTTCTTTAATATTAACTATTATCTAGGATTAGAAGATGATTCCGATATGGGACTCAAATATGTTTACCAAAAAGGGAAATGGAACATCAGCTTGGCCTTTTTTAAGAACTCAGACCTACTTGATTATAGCGAAAACAAAGAAATATCGGATAGCAGATACGCTTATGATATTGCCGGAAGAAATAAAGAAGCAAATCAGTTCAATGCAAGAATAACATACAATTGGGGAACAATCTGGAAACAACAGTTGGGAGTTTCTGGTATGACGGGCGGGCTTTACAACCTCGACACCAAGAGAATGGGAGAACATAAGGCTTTCGCCTCTCATTACACCATTGACTACAAGCACTGGAATTTCAAGGCACAATACACATACTATAAAATAAGTCCCCAGAACAAAGATGGCGATAATAATACAATAGTAAGTGTAACAGCGTATGGTGCACCTTATAATATAGCATCTGAAGCCGACACATATTCAGCTTCACTATCATACACTCTACCCATACATAAAGGTATACTAGATGAGATACAGTTTTATAATGACTTTAGTATGATAGATAAACGAGAAGCCGATTTTAATGACAGTTTTCAAAATATAACTGGTTGTATGTTGTCTATGGGGCCTATTTACACCTATATTGACTACGCACTTGGCCGCAACCATGCTTGGCTGGGCAATGAATGGAGTGATGCTTTTGCCCAAGGAGTAACTTCAAAGAAATGGCACACTAGATTTAATGTCAACATCGGCTATTATTTTTAATGAAACCAATTATAAAAGAAAAAAATATGAGTAAAATAGAAATTAAAAGCCTTCATCTCATCTTCGGAAAAGATAAAAATAAAGCGCTAAAAAAGCTACAAGAGGGCAAGAATAAAGCTGAGATTTTAAAAGTAACGGGTTGTACTGTTGCCGTCAACAATGCGAATCTCTCCATACATGAAGGTGAAATATTTGTCATCATGGGTTTATCGGGCAGCGGCAAATCCACCTTACTTCGATGCCTAAATCGTTTAATACGGCCTACTTCTGGAGAAATTATCATCAATGGTACAGACATATCAAAAGTTAGTTCCAAAGAGCTATTGGAAATCAGACGTAAAGAACTCTCCATGGTGTTCCAGCATTTTGGATTGCTCCCACACCGTACAGTATTACAAAATATTGCATTTGGACTCGAATTGCAGGGTATTCAGAAAAACGAGCGTGAGAAAACTGCAATGGACTGTATGCAGCAAGTGGGACTAATAGGATATGAAAATCAACTAGTAAGTCAACTGTCAGGAGGTATGCAGCAACGTGTGGGACTAGCCCGTGCCTTAGCCAATAATCCGGAAGTATTGCTGATGGACGAAGCCTTCTCTGCTCTCGATCCATTGATACGAGTACAGATGCAAGATGAACTGCTTCAGTTGCAAACCAAAATGAAGAAAACCATTATATTCATCACTCACGACTTGAGTGAAGCGATCAAATTAGGTGATAGAATTGCTATCATGAAAGACGGAGAAATAGTTCAAGTAGGAACTTCAGAAGAAATATTAACCGAACCTGCCAATGAGTACGTAGAACGATTCGTAGAGAATGTAGATCGTTCCAAAATCATCACAGCTTCATCTATTATGATCGACAAACCCGTGGTAGCACGTTTTAAGAAAGAAGGTCCAGAAGTCTTAATTCGTAAAATGCGCCAAAGAAACCTCATTTCTTTGCCAGTGGTAGATGACAAAGAAGTATTGATAGGCGAAGTTCTGCTGAATGATCTGCTTGAATTAAGAAAAGAAGGAGTCCGTTCTATTGATACCGTTATACAAACTGAAGTTCATTCCGTATTAAGTGACACTGTAGTTGAAGACATCTTGCCGTTAATGACAAAAACCAATTCTCCCATCTGGGTAGTCAATGAACAACGAGAGTTTCAAGGTGTCATTCCCTTGTCATCGCTCATCATTGAAGTAACGGGTAAAGATAAAAAAGAAATAAACGAAATCATTCAAAATGCAATAGAATTATGATACATATAGGACAATACATAGAAGCAGCCATTGAATGGCTCACAGATCATTTTGCACCTTTCTTCGATGTACTAAATATTGGCATCGGAGGATTTATTAGCGGTTTTCAGGAGATACTGTTTGCCGTACCTTTTTACATAACGATCTCTTTATTCGTTTTGCTAGCCTGGTTCAAGTCAGGCAAAGGAACTTCAATATTTACCCTATTAGGACTACTACTAATTTATGGAATGGGCTTCTGGAAGGAAACAATGGAAACATTAGCTTTAGTTCTATCCTCTTCGTTCATAGCCTTATTATTGGGAATACCTTTGGGAATATGGACAGCTAACAATAACCGCTGCCACAAAATAATGCGTCCCATACTCGACTTCATGCAAACAATGCCAGCTTTCGTATATCTTATTCCAGCCGTACTCTTCTTTGGATTAGGTACAGTACCGGGAGCATTTGCCACAATAATATTCGCTATGCCGCCAGTGGTACGACTTACCGGGCTCGGAATTCTTCAAGTTCCCAAAAGCGTAACAGAAGCCGCCCGTTCATTTGGAGCCACACGAAGGCAACAACTATTTAAAGTTCAGCTTCCACTAGCTTTGCCTACCATCCTTACGGGAATAAATCAAACCATCATGATGTCTTTATCAATGGTCGTTATTGCAGCTATGATTTCGGCCGGTGGTTTGGGTGAAGTTGTATTAAAGGGAATTACCCAAATGAAAATAGGATTGGGATTTGAAGGTGGAATCGGGGTTGTTATATTAGCCATCATACTCGACCGAATAACACAAGGGATTGCACAAAAAAAGAAATAAGAACCACGTAAAAAAAATAATTATGAAGAAATTTAAAAGTTTAGCATTAGTACTAGTCAGCCTTATAAGCTTGGCATCGTGTAGCAGTTCCAACAATGAAAAAAAAATTAGTCTTACCTATGTTAATTGGGCCGAAGGCATTGCCATGACTCATCTTGCAAAAGCCATTTTTGAAGAACAAGGTTATAAGGTAGAAATGCTTAATGCAGATGTTGCGCCTATTTTTGCATCACTTTCACGCAAGAAAGCGGATGTTTTCCTAGACACATGGCTACCAGTTACGCACAAAGATTACATGAATCAATACCAAGATAAGTTAGAAGTAATTGGTTCCACCTATGAGAATGCACGCATTGGACTAGTTGTGCCCGATTATGTATCAATAAGTTCTATAGAAGAACTGAATAAATACAAAAATAAATTTTCAGGAAAGATTGTAGGAATTGACGCTGGAGCGGGAATCATGAAAGCCACCGAAGAGGCTATTCAAAACTATAATTTAGATTTTGAATTGATGACCTCAAGCGGTCCGGCTATGACTGCCTCACTAAACAAAGCTATACAGAAAAAGGAATGGATTGTTGTTACGGGATGGACGCCTCATTGGATGTTCAATCGTTTCAAACTCAAGTTTCTCGAAGATACTAAAAAAAACTATGGAGAAACTGAAACCCTACAAGTTATTGCCTGGAAAGGATTCAGCAAAAAAGATCCGTTTGCCAGTGAATTACTAAGTAACATGAAATTTACTGATGAACAAATCAGTTCATTAATGACGGCCATGAATGAAACTGAAACCAATGAAGATGATGCCGCTCTCAAATGGATGAATGAAAATCGGCAACTCATAAACAGCTGGATTCCTCAAACTGACGCTATCCGGTAAAGTCTACTGACTTCCATTAAAAAAATGCCCTTCGAGAAAATACAAAACATGTATTTCTGAAGGGCATTTCTTTATAAGATAGAAACAATTAATCGTTGTTTGACTTCAGAAGTTTCATATCCTTCTTTAACTTCTTTGAAAACGATTTTTCTGATTTCCTTTTTTCATGTACAGAAGCATTATAATGCCAAGCCTCTTTACGTAGCTTCAGATAGTTTTCATAAACTCCCCGGTCTATTTCGCCTTCTTCAACTGCTTTGATCACCGCACATCCCTTTTCATTAATGTGCTGGCAATCGGCATATTTACATTCTCGAGCAAAATCATTGAGACCCAACAAGCCCGAAAGAGAATCTGAATTATCATTCGTCACCCCGAACAGTTTTACGCCCGGAGTATCTATCAACACTCCGCCAGAATCCATCAGAACCATTTCACGGCGCGTGGAAGTATGTCTACCCTTCCCTGTTGCTTCGCTGATTTCTGCCGTTGCCAGAATAGATTGTTGGCACAACGCGTTAATCAAAGTGCTCTTTCCTACACCAGACATTCCGACAAAGACAACCGTTTCAGCCAGAGAGATGAACTCACGCAACCGAGCAATGGTTTCAGGCATTTCAATACTGGTGTAAAACACGGGAATCTTAGTTGAGACATGCCTTAGCCTGCTTTCAAAATCATCAGCATTATAGCCTAAATCTGTTTTCGTTAAAATTAAAGCCGGCAAAATGCCTTCCTCTGAAAGTTGCAGCATAAAACGCTCTATTCTTCTTACGTTAAAGTGTTCATCCAGACTTTGTACAATAAACGCCTTATCTATATGAGAAGCGATAGCCTGTTTCTGAGAAGCCTGACCGCTTTTCAACCGATAAAGAGCTTTACATCGAGGAAGCATATCAAAGATAATCCCCTTCTGAGAATCGATGGATTGAAAAAGAACCCAATCACCCGTGCAAGGATAATCCACCGGATCGCGACTATAAAGCATGTTACCGGTGAGCTCACAAAGAAAATTTCCACTTTCAGAAACAACCTCGTAACATGTTTTATGAGTCACCGATACCCTTCCATGCATCAGATTACTAAAATCTGATATTTGTTTTTGCCGGAACAAAATTTCGTTCCAGCCATACAATGATAACTTATCCATGGTTTGAAAGCAGATTAAAGTTTCTTTCCGATGTAAAACACATAACCATAATAAGCCTTGTACTTATCAAAAAGTTGCGCTTCGTGACGTTGAGAAGCTATAAGACTCTCAACTGTGCTATTGCCTGTGTATTTCTTCAGAAAATTTTCCTGAGCAATGGCCTGCGGTGCATAGAAATGCTCCGTCCAACAGTTTTCCGGAAGAACAAACGTTGCCACAGGCAAATAACCAGTCTGCTGCATTTGAGCCACTTTACGCGGAATGGTATCTATTTCCGGATAAGCATCTAACCAGAAGTCATTGATTTCAGACGGTCGTTCCTCAGTAAACCAAGAAACTTCAGTTACGGCAATAAAGCCCCCTGTCTTCAGGAAACGCTTCCATTCAGCCAGTCCCCGTTGAAAGCCAATATGATAAATGGCACCTTCAGACCAGATTAAATCCAACTCTTCATCCTTGAAAGAGAGCTGATCCATCGATTCAACAACACCCTGAACCCGATTCTGCAAACCTAACAAGCATGCATTTTGATTAAATAATTCTATAAATAGAGGAAACAAATCGACACCCTTTAATCGGCCTGCCGTATGTTGCGCCAAAACCATTGTTTGTCCGCCGGAACCACAACCGATATCGGCAATACAAGATTTATCGGAAAGATTATCTATGAAACTTAACGCCTTGACAGTTACCTCAGGACTACCAGGTCCTTGTCGTTCGAGGCTAGAAAAATATTCGCAGATTAGGTTGAAATCAAATTCGTGAATTGATTTACTATCATTATTCATGATGTTTAATTTTAAATTAATGTTATGATATAAGTACGCAAAAATAACTCAGACAAAACATGCCGGAGTAACCTAAGGGATAACCTTGGCAAAAGCCAAGGCTATTTACTTCACCAAATCCATATTAAATTTAAACATCCACTTTTTTTAGTTGCTGCAAATATAACTGATTAGTTTTGAAAAATAATATTTAATTGTATTTTTTATTCACTCATTCATTGAGCTGCACACTTCAGTTCATAATCTTTGCCGGCTTCCGTCATCAGATCATATTCATACGTACGGTATAAGACCGGCTGTTGCGGCGTGATTTCTTTCGAAATCAAAGGTTTTGCGATATCGGCAGGTACCAAGAACGAGTTCGGACAACTGCCTGTTGCAACCTGCAACCCATTACCTTTTAAAGGAACATAAGACCGAATACGAAGCACACCACCCAATCGTGAATGTACCATCGCTTTCTGTAATTGAGCACCTTTCCAATCCATGTCGACCACAAAACCACCACGCGCCACAAGTCCTTTTACATTTCCCTCACTCCACTCTTCGGGCAAGGCAGGCAAAAGGTGAACAGCTCCATCGTGACTTTGCAATAACATTTCGGCTACACCAGCCGTATAACCAAAGTTCCCGTCAATTTGAAAAGGCGGATGAGCATCAAATAAATTGGGATACGTACGACCGTTGGGATATTGCCTTGCAACGGCATCACTCGGAAGCAATGTCAGCATATTCTTAATGATGCGATACGCATGATTGCCGTCGAGTATGCGAGCCCAAAAGTTAATTTTCCAGCCGATGCTCCATCCGGTAGCCATATCTCCCCTTTGCAATAAAGTATTTCTCGCCGCCTGAAATAATTCAGGACTTACGTTAGGAGTGATTTGGTTGCTAGGATACAAGCCATACAGATGAGAAATGTGACGATGATCGTCTTTGGGATCATCTGCATCGACTAACCATTCCTGTAATTGATTGTATTGCCCAATCTGCATAGGAGGCAGTTTGGCAATCACCTTCAGCAGAGAATCTTCGTAAGCTTTGCTACCGCCAAGAATTCGCGATACCAATAGCGTTGTATGTAAAGCATCAAAAGCTATTTGATTATCCATTGTACAACCGGCAGTTATAGTTGTTCCGGCCCCACGATAGCCGTGCTCGGGCGACATTGAAGGCGCCGTCACCAGCCAACCGTATGAAGGATGCTCCACTAAATGGCTCAAAAAGAAATCAGCGCTACCTTTAAATACCGGATAATATTGCTTCAAAAAATCTTTGTTGCCCGTAAACAGATAATGCTGCCACAAATGTTGCGTAAGCCAAGCACCACCGTTAGGCCACATGCCAAAGAAAGCCCCGTCAACCGGGCCGCAGGCCCGCCACAAGTCCGTATTATGATGTGTTACCCAACCTTTTGCACCATAAAGAACTCGGGCGGTTTCACTACCTGCAACGGCCAGTTCGGCAATCATTTTAAAAAGAGGATCATGCGTTTCGCTTAGGTTTGTTACCTCCGCCGGCCAATAATTCATTTCCGCGTTGATGTTCACCGTATATTTACTATCCCACGGTGCATACGGACTATTGTTCCAAATTCCTTGTAAATTAGCAGGCTGTCCACCCGGTTGAGAAGAAGAAATCAACAAATACCTTCCGTACTGAAACAGAAGAGCCGCCAGATTCAAATCATTCCCCTTGTGGAAATTCAACACACGCGTATCCGTTTCCGCCAGCGACTGTTCCGTTGCAGGCAAAGAAAAAGAAACCCTGTCAAATT
Source organism: Bacteroides graminisolvens DSM 19988 = JCM 15093 (assembly GCF_000428125.1). Classification (GTDB taxonomy): domain Bacteria; phylum Bacteroidota; class Bacteroidia; order Bacteroidales; family Bacteroidaceae; genus Bacteroides; species Bacteroides graminisolvens. Next base: position 193,769 of record NZ_ATZI01000004.1, on the reverse strand, counting down.
GCTTTTTATAAAGCGAAACATGCGCCGCCAATGATGTTTCGTAAGGCTTACGAACAGCAGCTTTCAAATAATTCTCAGCTCGTTTGGCAGCATCGGCACTCACATCACGGTAATTCACAAAGTTAGTAGCGGCCGATATATATATCGTAGCAGTCGTAGCATCCGTAATGACCAACTGCTTATCGGCCGTGTTCTGTACACCGTCTGTTTTAACCTCAACCCGGCACTCGGCATGCATTGCGGCAGGAATCCCCTCATGTTCTGCTCCCTCACATCGAACCAACAGTTTGCGCCCCTTCACCGTTACGGCCGATTTCAAAGGAGAATCGTAAGAAAGAGAAAAACTCAACGCCTTTGATTTATCTGCTTCCAGACGAACCATGATCACATTATCCGAGAATGAAGAAAACACCGTACGAGTATAATTAACCCCATTCACTTCATAGCGAACAGTGGCTGTGGCATTCTCCAGATTTAAGTCCCGGTAATAGTTACGAGCCTGCTCGTGTCCGGGTTGATGAATAAAGAGACTGCCCAAAGTCAGGTAACGCATTCCGTGTTGTGGAGTGAAGAAATTCTCATCAATCACCTTTTGCGCCTCAACAAATTTATTTTGGAAAACGAGTTCGCGCACTTTAGGAAGCGCCTCACGTCCTTTCGGATTATTGTTATTGTAAGGTCCGCCCGACCAAAACGTCTCCTCGTTCAACTGAAGTTCCTCACGCGAGGCACCCCCGAAAACCATCACTCCTAAACGAGAATTCCCTAAAGGAAGAGCTTCAGTCCAATGTTGTGCCGGTTTGCTGTACCATAATTTTAAATTCTGTGCCTGAGCGGCAAAAGCCAAAAACAACAAAAAGACGATTACATGTATTTTTCTCATGATTTTAATGATAACAAGATTATAAAGTGGTACAAATATAGGGATTTATCATCCACATCATAAAAGAGTTCTGTTACATATACCTTAGTCTGTGTTACACAGAACCAATAAATAAACTAGGAGAGCCGCAATAAGTCAGCACCAATTGATGCATAGCCCGCGTTACACCTGATAGTCAAGCAATTGCGCCCGGTCGTCAGGGTGAATTCTTTCCTCCAGCAAGTCACCTTCCTGCCGGATGTTGCTGATGCATTGCGGATCGTATCCAAAGAGCTGCGAAAAGTTATCGGACGCAAAGTCATATCATCCTTTAAAAACATCAACTGTAAAAATGCAACTTTTACTCATTTGTGCAAATGATTGAATCACCTCTCTCTTGGCGTTCCAAAAGTCATAATCCACATCGAGACTGCTAATGCGCTGACTCGACCATAATTCTTGAGGAGTTGTGTTCTTTACACTCATTGTGGGATTCATGTTCTTTTTATATGTCTGACTTTTATTCTTGGCACACAGTGTCAAATCACTATTAAACATGTATTGCAAAACCACATCATTTGATAGAAAAAAAACTATCTTTGGACGTCAAAAACAAAGAATCATCTTTATGGAAACACAAATGTTATTAAGAGATCCCGATATATTTCCTTCCGAGGAAGTATTGCGAAACGCTTTGGGCGAAACAAATTACAATTTATTTCAGGGATTCGTTCAAAACATCACCTCCCCAACTAGCGGCTTAGCCATGGAATGGCGATACTATAACGACGGAAAAGCATGGCTTTGCAAGGTGGTTAACAAGAAGAAGACCGTTTTTTGGCTTTCCATTTGGGTACACTATTTCAAAACCAGCTTTTATTTCACCGAAAAACACTTGGAAAGCATCGATGCGCTAAGTATTGCCGACTCTCTCAAACAGCAACTTGCACAAGCCAAAAGCATAGGGAAATTAATTCCTCTGATTATTGATGTGCATAACGATGAAGCAATGACCGATTTACTGACCTTGGTTCATTTCAAGAAGAGCTTAAAATAAATCGATAATCCTTTCTTATTTTTATTTACTACCGGCACGAACCAGTTCCACGGCTTCTTTACCGGTTAGGTGTTCTATGTCGAGTTTGATCACGCACATGTGATGAAATCCTTTTTCTATCTCCTTCAAACGCCCTTCTTCCTGCGCCGGAGAATATTTTTCGGCCAGTAGTTCAATGGCTGTTCGTTTTTCAACATCGTCATTCACCATGCTTATTTTTCCAAAGGCAATGGCGCTTCTGAAATACGTGGTGTACTCTTCGGGCACAATCTGGTCTTGCTCAATGACACAAAAAGAGGCTTTGCTGTTTTGAGCAATGGCATCGACCTTGTGACCGGCCAACGCACTGTGAAAGTATAGGGTATTTTCGTGATACACATAGCTAATGGGCACTGCATACGGGTAATCGTTATCACCCAAGAGTGCCAGCACTCCGGATGTCATGCGGTTTAGTACGGCTATTGTGTCGGCAGTCGACAACAACTGTTTCTTACGGCGCATCTCTCTGAACATATATTCTATTTTAAAATGAAACAATCTTTAGACCAATCATCTGATTTAAATTCCCGGCAAAGATACAATCTCTTCTTTTACCCAGCACTTCCTATTTAAAAATAAAGCATTCCCTACTCTCTCTTTTAGCACAAACTAAGTTGATTGCTCCTAATAATTAGTTCGTCACAGGTATGGAAACCATTCGTCACAGCATGCGGTGCCTTACGTCCCCGCTAGCGGTGCCATTCGTCACGGGTAGCGGGGACGAACTGTCAATAAAGGAGAAATCACTTAGTTTGCGTGAGAAAATGAATAAGCACAGCGTCAACGAAGAGATAAAGTGTCTGATGGGATAAAAAAAGGCAGGATGTTACATGTACAAACATATCCGTATCATTCAAAAGGGGTTTATGAATCACAAAGAACTTATATTTGTTCCAGTGAACCATAAACATAATATTTTATGAAACGAATCAACTTATTTCTAGTCAATGCCATACTCATATTGATGAGTTGCAGTGCACAAAACAGTCTTCCTGTATTTAAAAACACAGGCAATCCTTTAATTAAAAACAAATTTACGGCAGATCCTGCCCCGATGGTACACAACGGGCGACTCTATTTATACGTAGGGCACGATGAGTATAGGGACGGACAAGATACGGCCTCGGGCGGACAGGAGTTTAACATTACCGAATGGCTTTGTTATTCAACAGACGATATGCAAAACTGGACGGACCACGGATCGGTTTTGAAGCCGACAGATTTTAAGTGGGCAGTGGGCGAAGCTTGGGCGTCGCAGGTAGTGGAGAGAAACGGTAAGTTCTATTATTATACAACCGTTCAGGCAGGTGCTCCTTATAACAGTAAAACGGTTGGAGTTGCGGTGAGCGATAGTCCTACCGGTCCTTTTGTTGATGCCATTGGCAAGCCTTTGGTGACCGATGATATGACTTCAAACGGTGCACGCGGCTGGTGGAATGATATCGATCCTACCGTACTGATTGATGATGACGGGCAAGCGTGGTTATGCTGGGGCAACGGAACTTGTTTTCTTGCCAAATTAAAAAGCAACATGATTGAGCTGGATGGTGATATTGAGGTGATTAATGTGCCCAGATATGTTGAGGGACCGTGGTTGCACAAACGTGGCGACATATATTACCTCACTTACGCTTCAATGGGAAAAGGCAAGGAAACCATTGCTTATGCTACGGCTTCTTCCATGAAAGGCCCGTGGACTCCACAAGGTGAGCTAACCGGAATGGCTGAAAACAGCTTTACGATTCACCCGGGAATCATTGAATTTAATAAGAAATGGTATTTGTTTTATCACAATGCTACGTTGACCATTAACGGACGTGCCGGAGCAATAGGAAGACGCAGTGTGTGTGTGGATGAATTGCAGTATGCACCCGATGGTAAGATGATTTATGTAAATCAAACCAAAGAGGGTGTAGCCAAGAAGTAACGATCAATATTTGTTATATATAGATTAAGAGGTGGGCAAATGCTCACCTCTTAATGCATAAACTCATTGGGGGAAAATAATGCGGTAGTTTCCACTCAAATGCATGAAAGCAAACAAACGTAACAAGCCATCGTAGTAGGCATCAAAATACCCGTCTTCGTAAGGTTCGTGTTTGGCATTCCACAATTTATCAACAAACTCATAACTCTTTGTGTGCGTAGTAACCAGCGAAGCTGCTGCGGCAGTGGCAACCAGTCCCAGAGAATGTCTTAACTGTTTATACCCTCCTGCGTCTAGTATTTCTGCAACAGTTGTCCCATCTACATTGTATTGATCTACAAATGTATCAATACCTTGACTGTACAAGAAGTTTTGAATTTTATTGCCGTAACCCTGCTGCCATTCTTTATCTGCACAAGCCCACGAATAATCCAAAGCGATGTTCATCGGAACACGCCACGAGTCAAAGCGGAAAGCATCGCCTATAATTCCGCGTTTCATGTTAAGAAGGCTGCCATCGTAGTTGTTGTAATCGGGATTGAGTCCCGTTACCGGATGAATACTTTTATGCAAATATGCTCGGCTACGCGCGGCACATTCTCTCCAGAAGTCGGCTCTTCCGTCGTTTGCCCAGCGGGCCCACACTTCATAAAAGGCAGGAACATGATAAGAAGGGTCGGTAAATCGTCCTCCAAAGGTATCGGGAACAAAGGTTATTAACTTGTGCTCCATATTAATAAGAGGCATAACCCGATTGGTTCCGTCTTTCTTCATGGAACAGTTGAGGATGTGTTGTGCCTCTCCCAAGTAATTAATGTCCGAGTCATTGCCCCAACTGTTGGAAGCGAAAATCAACGAAGTGACGTAATATAACTCGCCATCGGAAGCCGGTCCCTGAGCATTACGCGTGCCGTCGGTCTTGCAACTCCAGGCGAAATAGCCTTCGAGCGGACCTTCTTGGTGTTGCATATATTTTTTGCACCAACGCCACAAACGATCAAAAATATCTTTTCGGTTAAACTGTACGGCAATCATCAATCCGTAAGACATACCTTCGGTGCGCACATCGTGGTTTTTTATATCACTAATGTAGGCCATTGAATCATTTGTCTCAAAATAAACTTTATTGGGCCCGTAAAAAATGTCATTGAAAACCGACTTTAATTTGGCATCAATATCGGCTTGTTTGTATCCGGCCTCAGCAAATAAATTTCGGTATTTACGGGTTTCGAAGGCTCCCTGCTCCCAAGGTTTTATGGAAGCCCTGCTTTGTAAGGCAAACTCACCGGCGTTTTGACCAAAGCGCATCCAGTCTATTTCAACTTGTCCTTCTCCTTTCAAACTGACTGATAAGTCGTGCACGTTTCGTAAAGCTAGTTTTAGATCATACTCCTTTTCAATCCATCCGTCGGACTTCGGAACAACCAGACTGGCAAGCAATTTGGCTGCTTTATCTGCCGTTCTTATTTCAACCACACCCCCGGTAGAGGAGTTTACTCTCATTTGCATTTTTCGATAGCCACCGTCGCCAAAGTCGACTCTGTTATATCGCAACCAAGCTCCGGGCTTAGTAAAGACGGCTTTCCATCCTTCAAATTTATTGTTTTCATCAACGAAAGCAATCGCTGCACCCTGGTTGCTGATTTGACTATACCTGTCTAATTGAATTTTACTGCTTGCGGCAGTGATTCCCACTCCACGTAAAGTAGGCACTACCTTCTTGATCGTTCCATCGGCGTTGAAAGAAAGAGAATCAACGCGTACGGATCTATTCTTATCAAAAGCAGGAGAATAATCGTTGTGATGGTAAAACAAATACCATTGTTTGTTGTATTCTACTAAAGAATGATGATTGGTCCAGCAGCCCGTGGCCGACTGATCCATTATCAGCCCTTTGAATTCAAACGGTCCCATCGGACTGTCGCCCATGGCATAGGCCAACGTCTCGGTTTTATCTTGCACCCACGGGAAAGTGAAATAATACTTTCCGTTTCTTTCAAAGGCAAAAGGGCCTTCCATAAAACCTTCGGGCAAATTTTTGATCTGTACAGGTTCCGAAGCCAGTTCTGTCATGTTGCTCTTCAAGCGCGCAACATACATTCCTCTTCCTGACCAATAAATATAAGCCTCACCATTTTTATCAATCAGCACGCAAGGGTCTATGCCATTTATGCCTTTAATCGGTTCAGCCAATGGGGTAAAAGGACCGGTAGGTTTATCGGCAACGGCTACGCCAACTTTGAACCCTCGCTGATTTTCTCCTTTAGGAGACGCTGGAAAATAGAAATAATATTTACCGTTGGCAAAGACACAGTCGGGAGCCCACATGGAATATGACTCCGCATTCACCCAAGGAACATTTTCCTGACTAAGAATAACTCCGTGATCTTCCCAATCAACAAGATTGTTGGAAGAAAACACGTGATAATCTGCCATGCAAAACCATTCCTTTAACCGTTCAACGGGACTGGGAATGTCGTGCGACGGGTAAACATATACTTTTCCGTCAAAAACTCTTGCCGTAGGGTCGGCCGAGAATTGATGCCGGATAATGGGATTCTGAGCTCCCGACAAATGAACCATCAGGCATAATAAAAAGGTCAACCAAATTTTTCTAGTATTCATATAGAAGGTTTTTTATTTAAATAAAAGCGGAGCAAACTGATAAAGGCTTTCACGCCACACAGGCCATGTATGTCCTCCATTGGTTTCATAATACGTATATTTGATGCCAATCTTATCAAAACGTTCTCTCATGATCCGACAGTTTTCGTAAGCAATGTCTTCTTTCCCTCCCATGGATATCCAGAATTCTTTAAAACTAGCATTATACTCGTCCTTTTTCTCCTGAAGAAGTGAATAATATGTTTCCGTATCCATCTTCATTAAGCCGGGCATAGGAGCCTTCGCCCACCATCCGGAGCTAAATACACCAACATAAGCAAATAGTTCAGGGTGAGGAATAGCGGTATTTAATGTGTGAATACCTCCCATGGAAAGTCCGGCTAAAGCACGATGAGAGCGATCTTTCTTCACGCGATAGTTTTCTTCTACAAAAGGAATACAATCATTTAAAAGTTCCGCCGTGAAGTCTTGAGAATTACCATCGCACATTACAATGACCATAGGAACTGCTTTCTGTTGAGCAATAAGGTTGTCGAGAATGATATCGGTACGACCTTGCAACACCCATCCTCTTTCATCTTCACCGCCACCGTGTTGAAGATACAGCACCGGATACTCCTTTTCGCTCTTTTCGTAGCAGGGAGGAGTATAAACAAACATGCGTCTCCAGGCATTGGCCGTTTTAGAAAAATATCTCTTCATACGAACTTCGCCGTGAGGTATATCGGCCAGTTCATATTGAAGCACATCTTTGGCATAAGGTATCTCTATGCCACTGGTGTGCATACTGCAACCATAGAAAGACTCACTGGAAGGATCGGCCACACGTACGCCATCAACAATGAGAAAGTAATAATGAAAGCCCGGGCCTAACGGTTCAGTGGTACCCAACCACTCACCTTTTTCGTTACGAACCAAATCGTATTTTTTGCCCAAATCAATTTGCACCAATTTAGCTTCAGGGGCTACGACTTTAAACTGGGCACGATGTTCCGGTGTAATCCGAGGGTATTGTGCACCTCTGACACAATACTCTGAACGTACACTCCCTGAAGTATCACTGTCAGAAACAGGTTGAGCCATAGCAATCATGACCACCGAGAGAAACGTCACTAAAAGAATGAATCTTTTTTCCATACTTAATTTTGAGTTTGGTATAATTTATAAAATAGACTGCATAACTATTTGCCGCTATTGTTTAATAGATGATCTGCTGCATTCACCAAATAAATATAGCTGGCCGCCAAATCGATAACGTATTCGTTTTCGCTCCACAAGAAGGGATAATCATCTCTGTTTTCAGGAAAGTCGGGCTTTACAATACGTATTCCGGGCACAACTCCACCGGGAATAAAGGAATAATCGGCCCGGTTATTGCCGTATGCCACTTTCTTGGGCTGCGCTCCAACACCCGACACAAACGAAAGATTATGAAAAGGATGACATCCGAAAAGATAATCAAGGCTTCGGTAAATCAAATCTGGTTTAACGATATCAGGATATAGCAGATGAAGTTGGTAAGCGTTAATGGCTTCTTGAACAATTCCGTGATTTCCCGCCCAAGAGAAACGACTGATTTGAACTCCAAACGGGTTTTCTTTGTTTTGTTCTGTCACTTGTTTGACATACGTTTGCACCATAGGTTCCACCTGTTTCTTTATCTGATTATCCAGAAAAGGTAATATTCTTGCAATGACAGAAACGTTTCTATCAAATTGCGTCAAAAGAATCGGGAATAGTTTTTGCATTCTGTTTTTATAGACAGTATCACCTACTGTACGCCAAAGCTCAAAAGCGGCTCTGCATTCCACGCTATTCATAAAATCAGCACTATTAAAACTCCGCCCACCAAATTCAATCTTTTCGGGAGTGGGACGCGAATGTTCGTCTTTCCAAATAAACTGAGCGACTCTGGAGGCTTCCATGCTTAATTGTGGATTATACTCTTTCAAACAACGGGCTGCAGCTGCCAAAGAAATAGCTGTACCGTAATTCAGATACGGATTTCTATTAGTAAATGCCCAACGATCATCAAAGGTACCGCTGGTTGGTCCGTCGGTTTGCAAACTATCTAAATTAGCATTATATACCTTATTATCCGTTTTATTCACTGCATCACCCAAATGTCTGTACTGATACAAATGTGACTCGGTAATGCCGGGTATCGCATATCCTACAGCATTAACCTGTCCTATTAGTTGCAAAACTCCGTGTTCCAATTGCTGCAACAAATCAGGTTTACCATCGGGAACATGTATTTCTGTGTAACGGGTCTGTTGATTAATACTTGTTTGATCACGAGAAACTCTAAAGTCTGACCAAAGATCTGCAAAAGTCTGAACTACAGATTGCTGAGAAGGTGTTTGGATGTCAAAGTCGCCCGCATCAAACCACCCTCCTACATTTAAACCTTCAATGTGTTCCAGCGGCTTATATTTATTGTCGGTAGTAGGTCCTTGGTGCCATCCATCCCAATGATTACGGTTAAGGGGTGCTTGCAAGGCATCGTCGAGATGTGGCGCTCCATGCCAGATTCGATAGGCTTCTCGAACACACATGTGATCCATTTGGACAGGAAAGAATACGTCTAACGTGGGGAACCATGCTTTTTGAAATACATTTTTTCCAATGGGAAAAGGAGCGGTACGCAGTTTGTCATATTCCAAAACATAGATACCCGGTTCATTTATCGCAGTAAAATCAAATTGTTTATACTTATAACGGGTATAGATTCCCCAATCTACAGGCATTGCCGATAATACCTTCGTCAGCCTTCCGTCGCTGCCTACTTTCAACAATGTTATTTCATGCAGTACTTCATCATTTTTATCCAGTTCAATTACAGCCATCTTCTTTTGAGCCGGATGATATCCCACCTGAGAATAAGCAACAAGCGGTTTGCGTATCCACTGGGTATCCGTTTCAGCCTGAATAAACCATTCGGCAATTTTTCCCGTCTTCTTTCCCGGAAGCAATGTTCGAACCACAAAATTTCCATTTTGTTGTTTGTTACGTCCGTCAAATAACATGAGGGTATTACCATCTGTTGTACGTATAGACACGTGTTTTTCAGGATCATCGGGCGCTATTTCTATTTTGCGACCGGTTGCTATCGGTTCCGGCTCCACAATTCCTTGAATAGTGGTCATGAAATCTGCCGGAGAAGTTGGAAACAAACCGTGTATGTCATCAAGTATGTATGAGTGTCCCCAAAACACTGGAGGCACAAATTCGAGATTAAGTCCGGCAATGCCACACAATTTATCAGGTAATGCTTTCTCCGTATATACGCTAAGATATAGGCCTCCATCCTTAGCTTCTGCAACCAATTTATAATCAAATGCATATTCTAGGTAGCTTAATGAAACCTCAATTCTCTTATTTTTTTGATCAACCTTACGATCAATGAATCGAGGCAGCTTATCCCATTGTCCGGGAGTGGGATTCAATCGCACGTCACCATTCGTTGCGGTACGAATTCCATGATGTATGATCTCAACAGCACTGATTTTCGAATCATCGAAAGTAGCATCATATATGTTACTGAAAACAAAATAGTTTAATCCACGCGTCTCAAAATAGTCAGAATCATTCACTATCAAGTGATTTTCCTTCATGTAGACTGTCTCTTTCTGAAATCCACTTAATACTATGTAACCAATAAATCCGATAGTAAAAAGACGTATTTGACATCTGTTGATCTTCATATTAGATTAAGTATTATATAACACAATTAGTTTACTGACCTATGGTTATGGCAATTTAAGTAAATGAATGGGCAGGAAATAAATGTGTTCTTCTTCCATTCTTTACAGCAACAATATTAGTGTACTGTTTCGACTTATCAGCCACATTATGTTACATAACCTTTTGAAGATGTTACAACATACGGTTTCTCTGTTACATTAGCAGAGACAATCCTTTTTTTATTTGAAAATATGCTTAATTTTGCAGTAACAAACAGTATTATCAATATGAGAAACACATTAAGTATCTTCTTTATTCTATTCTTTTCAATCACTACTTTTGGTCAGTCGTGCCAATTGTTCACCACGAATAGTAAATTGTCAAGCAGCTTGATCAACAAAATATATCAAGATAGAAATGGTATGATATGGATTGCCACCGAAGATGGACTGAACAAATACGATGGAGTCAAATTTACCGTTTACAAACACAAGAAGGATGACGAGCATTCACTCTGTCACAACTATGTTCGCACGCTGTTTGAAGACAGTAAAGGAAACCTGATTATCGGTACTTATACTGGTATTCAAATGTACGATCCGGCAACTGATCGTTTTACACCGCAAGCCAGATGGGAAAACGGGGATCTGTTTGACAGCAACATTATTGCCATTTTAGAACGACAAAATGGAGAAATATGGGTATCAGGAAATATTTTATGTAAACTGATTATAAAGAAAGAAAAACTGGTTGTGAAAATGCTCAATTTGCCCATAGCTACCACCTCAACAGATTATATGATTGAAGATAAAAAGCGGAATATATGGATAACTAAAGGAGAAAATGGCATATACAAAATATCGGATAAGAAGAAAGTGACTCATTATTTAAAAGATGAAAAGGGAATAACGATCGTTGATTTCTGCGAAGATCTGAATGGCAATATATATGTAGGTACAATGGGTAAAGGGCTTTTTGTATATGATCAATTAAGTGATTCATTTAAACCCATTCCATACAAAGGAAAACAGAACTTACCTATAAAATCGCTATACCCGGACAACCAAAATGAGTTATACATTGGAACAGATGGGAAAGGAATGAAAGTGTATAACATTAAACAGCAGAAGATAACGGATGCACCATTTGACAATAGTTATTTTGATTCCAACAAATCAAAAGTACACTCTATTCTAAAAGACAATACCGGTAATTTCTGGCTCGCCATCTATCAAAAAGGGGTAATGATGATTCCCGCACAACCTAATAGTTTCAAGTATATTGGAAATAAGGCCATAGATAAAAATATCATCGGTTCAAATAGTGTCACGTCTCTTTGCCGTGACCATGAAGGTACCTTGTGGGTAGGGACAGACAATGATGGCATATATGGTATTACACAAGAACTAAAACAAAAAAAACATTTCTATCCGGCAGATACAGATAGTGAAGAGAATGTACCGTCTACTGTATTCGGACTCTATGAAGATTCCGAACGAAATATGTGGATCGGTTCTTTTACTAAAGGAATGTGCAGACTTGATCGTGAAACAGGCCGTTGCATTTATTTAAAAGAGCTACTGGATCAAGAAGGGAATAGAGTTCAACGTGTATATGATTTTGTTGAAGACAAAAATAAAAGGCTTTGGATAGCTACTATGGGAGCTGGTCTGTACTATTATGAGCTCAAAACGAACAAACTAAAGTATCCCGAAAAAGCCAACAAGAATAACAAATGGATTAACTGTTTGCTTTATTCTAAGGACAATAAACTCTACACAGGCACTTACGATGGTGTATATTGCATCAACTTAAACTCAGATGAGTTTATAACTAAAAAGGTGCTTACTCGTCGCATCGTATTTTCCATTTACGAAGATAAAAAGGGCATTATTTGGATAGGAACATCCGATGGATTATCTAGTTGGAATCCAAAGAATCAACAATTAGTAACATCCACCACAGAGAATGGGCTACCCAGTGATGCTGTCTACGCTATTGTTGGCGATGAACAAGATAATTTATGGATAAGTACAAATGCCGGCATTTCACAGTATAACCGAAGCAGCCATAAATTTATCAATTATTTTGTAGGTGATGGATTGCAGGGGAATGAATTTAGTAAGAACGCCTCATTCAAAGACGCTAATGGAATAATCTGGTTTGGAGGAACAGATGGCATTACCTATTTCAACCCTCAAGAGATTACTAACCCCGCCAAAAAGTGGAATATACGCATCACTGACTTCTATTTACATAATCAACCGGTAAGACAAGGTGTTTTATCCGGAGGAAGAGAAATTATTAATGAACCGGTATTTGAAGCCACAAGATTTGACCTTTCGCACAATGATAATTCATTCACTATAGAATTCTCCACACTAGAAATGAATAATCCCGAGCGTATAACTTATTTATATGCAATGAATGATAACAATTGGGTTAGTTTACCAATTGGTAATAATAGAGTCTCATTCAGTAATCTGTCGCCAGGAACCTATCACTTCAAGGTGAAAGTACAAGATTACATGGTCGATTCAGACGTGAAAGAAATCACAATATATATTCATCCGGCCTGGTGGGCTTCTTGGTGGGCCAAACTTATTTATGCTTTGTTGACGGGCGGAACAATCTGGTTTATTATAGTGCAAGCCAAACATCGATACCGCACCAAACAAGAAATGTTACAACACATCCATGCAGAGCAAATCAACGAAGCCAAATTGCAATTTTTCATGAATATTTCACATGAAATTCGCACGCCAATGTCCCTTATTATTAGTCCTCTTCAGAAACTGATCTCTACTGACGGCGATCCTTCAAGACAGAAAACATATCATACGATTTATAGAAATGCGGAACGCATTCTTCGACTCATCAATCAGTTAATGGATATCCGTAAAATTGATAAAGGACAAATGTCTCTTATGTTTCGAGAAATAGATATGGTGGCATTCATTCAGGAGCTATGCAATACTTTTGCTGGGCAAACAGTCAACAAACATATTTCATTAACCTTTCATCATGAGGCTTTCGATACATTTGGTTTATGGATTGATCCTACAAACTTTGATAAAGTGATCTTAAACATTCTTTCAAATGCCTTTAAATTTACTCCGGAAGGTGGACGTGTTGATATACACCTCAAATCTGGCCATAGCGAAGATACAGAAACTACTTTAAGTAATTATGCCGAAATTATAATTGCCGACACAGGTATCGGAATTGCACCAGAAGAAATTGAGCACATATTTGAACGATTCTATCAAATACGCAATCATTTAAATAACTCAAACATAGGCACAGGTATTGGCCTGCACCTTACTCGCTCATTAGTTGAATTACATCACGGACATATTCACGCAGAAAACAATCCGGAAGGTATTGGTAGCCGCTTTGTCATTCGCCTGCCTATGGGTTGCAGCCATTTAAAACAAGAAGAGCTAGATAATTCTACTGATAATGAGCTCGCATATACACCTGCGGAGACAATACCAGCTATAGAAGAGAGTGGAAATGAAGAAGAACTCAAAGTTCGCAAAAAAACAAAATATCGCGTATTGATAGTAGAAGATGATGAAGAAATTCGCAGATACATCAAGCAAGAACTTTTTGCCGATTATCACATATTGGAAAGCTGTAACGGAAAAGAAGCTTTGGATATGCTTTTCAAACGCAAACCGGATGTAGTCATCAGTGATATAATGATGCCTGAAATGGACGGTTTGACACTATGTAAGAAAATAAAACAAAATGTAAATTTAAACCATATTCCCATTATTTTGCTGACTGCAAAAACAAGAGAAGAAGATAATATTGAAGGCTTGGAAGTTGGTGCAGATGCTTATCTGACTAAACCTTTCCATATTGAAATTCTCAGAAAAACAGTACAAAACCTGATCAATAGCCGAGAAAGATTGCGCAATACTTTCAGTGGTAATCAAGATCACGAAGATAAGATGGAGGAGATTAAGTTACAGTCTCCCGACGAAAAATTGATGGAGCGTGTTATGAATGCGATTAATAAGAACTTAAGTAATCCTAATCTAACAGTAGAATTAATTGCAAGTGAGATTGGCATAAGTAGAGTACATTTGCATCGTAAACTCAAAGAGCTTACCAATCAGACTACTAGAGATTTCATTCGCAATACCCGCTTAAAGCAAGCTGCCATTTTACTTACTCAAAAGCGTTATACGATGGCAGAAATATCTGACTTAACTGGTTTTGCGAATCCCACTATTTTCTCAACTGCTTTCAAAGAGCTTTACGGTGTTCCTCCAACAAAATATATGGAAGAGCACCTGAAATAGAAAAACCTGCACGATCTTCACAGACAGTGCAGGCCAAGTATAAAAAGCACAAATAATATATTATGTTTTAACCTTTAAATTAAATACTTTCTTTATTGTGAGCCCAATGAAATACAATAATCCAAATTTCATTGGGTTCATATCTTATTTGAAAAGCTCTTGCGCCATATGATATAGGCTTCTACGCCAAGTCAGGAATTCATGAGCTGTACCAGGAGAAACATAAGATGTCGCCTTTAATCCGGCAGCCTTAAGATCGTTCACCGCCTTAGTCACACCATCTGGATTCTCTTTACTACCACAACTGATAAAGATAGATTTCACCTGATTCTGGTCTTTGATGTCGCTTGGTGCATACGTACCTCCGCTCAATAGTCCGTAATAGTTAAATATCTCCGGTCGTCGCAAGGTTATCAATTTCGTTTCGAATCCTCCCATAGAAAGCCCTGCCATGGCACGGTATTTCTTGTCGGCCAGCGTACGAAAATTACTATCAATATAAGGAATCAGCTCGTCCACCAATACTGTTTCAAATTCTTTGGCTGTAAATTCATTTAGACGTCCAAATTTAATATCATTCGTCATGCCATACGTCATTACGATGATGAACGGAGCAATCTTGCCTTCGGCAATCAGATTATCCATTATTAAATTTGCGTATCCCTGATTGGACCATGCTGTTTCATCTTCTCCCCATCCGTGCTGAAGGTAGAGAACAGGATATTTCTTCTTGTCTTTACCGTAAGTAGGCGGTGTATAGACAAACGCACGACGATGAGCGTTTGTACTCTTGGAATAGAAATAAACTTGCTGAACATTTCCATGAGGTACCTGCTTCATTGCATAGAAATCACTATCATGAGCCGGAATCTCGATACCGCTCTCCCACCGACAAGAGCCGTAATAATTCAGAGTACCCGGATCGTTAAACACGCCGCCGTCAATAGTCAGGTGATAATAATGAAATCCTTCATCCATTGGACCATCTGTAGTTCCTACCCACACACCTTCCTTGTCTTTACGAAGCACTGTGCCGCCACGACCGCCTAATCCGAGACTGACGATAACTGATTTGGCATCAGGAGCAACTACACGGAAACTTGCATATCCTTGCGAATTAACCATCGGGTACTGTTGTCCGGGCTGGTTAAGCGTGGAAGGACGGAAATCCTCTTTCACTTCAGCAACGTCAAGTGCCGGATCAAAATCCTTGATTATATTATAAACGGGTTTTGGCTTGTAATTCTCGTCATAAGGGAGGGGATAGTTGCGTGCACCAAGCCATGAATCGCGATCTGAAAGATTCCAGAAAGTGACATTATCCACCACATCTTTGTGCTTACGAAGAACACGGAACAGACGCGCATATTGATCTTCCTGAAGTGTTTTCACTACCGGACTGATATTACCAGCTTCCCGGCTAAAGTTAAGTTGACCTCCCATCTCCTCGTTGGCACGAATGTCCAACTCGGTAATATGGATATGCTTCACTATCGTAGAATACTTTGTCAATGCGGCATCCACATCTTCCATACTCGGACCATAGATATTATAATGTCCCTGCATACCAATACCATCGATGGGCACGCCCTCTTCTTTCATGGCTTTAACCATGTTGTAGATACGGTCCCTCTTTCCTGGGTCCGCCGCATTATAATCGTTGTAAAAGAGTAACACATCAGGATCAACTTCACGAGCATATATAAAGGCTTTCTTAATAAACTCGTCACCCGCTATCTGATAAAGAGGCGAATTGCGATATGGACCAGACTGCTGTCCCATACCCGGTCTACTCCCCTGCCATCCACCATCAGAGATAGCCTCGTTCACCACATCCCACGCATATACGACATCTTTGTAACGTTCCATGATAGCTGTAATATGATGCTTCATGTTGGCGAACAATTTTTCTTTCGACACAGGATTTCCTTTTTCGTCCTGATACATCCATTGTCCTATTTGAGAGTGCCATATCAAACAGTGTCCACGGAGTTTGATTCCGTTACTGCGGCAGAAGTCTGCAATTTTATCAGCATTTTCCCAGTTAAACTGCCCATAAGCAGGTTCAGTGGGTTGGGGCTTCATATCGTTTTCCGCCGTAATACTATTAAAGTCATTTTTAATGATCGCTATTTGTTCAGGTGTCGTAATGTTGCGCATATTAACAGCCACACCGATAGAGAAGTAATCTTTATAAGCATCCTTCAACCCCGTTCCGCTATTTTGTGCAGTTCCGGTAGCTGTGCTCATGGCAAATGTCAATGCACAGACGGAAAACTTAAACAAGTGTTTCATTTTATAGTTTTTAAAAGGTTTTTTATTGCATATCTTCCTTTTACAGAAGCTCGCTTTATTAATTGTCCGCATGACATCCAATAAACTGTATTATCCTACTGTTTCCGACACAGATGGAAACACAGATTACGGCGTGATGCGGACAATCATTTAGAGAGGCTTACTTACCTGCTAATCCGTCTGCAAATCCAGCATAGGTATGTTTACGGTTGTAGTTTGCATCCCAGAGACCTACCGGTTGACCACCGCGCCAACCCGATCCGGTAGGACTATCGGTGATACACCACTGAGTAATACCATATTGTTGAGCAACAGGAATAATCTCGAAGTACTTTTTCACAATGAACTTGTAGTATTCAGACATCGCCTTGTGTTGTGCTTGAGTCATATCCGCAGTCTTCACACTATTGCCTTCCTCATCTACATAGCCCATATCAAGTTCAGTAATCTTCACGAGTTTTCCACTCTCTGCCAGAATTTCAAACATCTTCACCACATGATCCTCCTTGCTCTTCTGCGTCTCGGCATTGGCATGACAACTCACGTGCATCTGCGTACCGATACCATCAATTTTCGTCACACCGTCAGCTTCCCACTTCTCAATCCAGTGTACCAAACTCTTGACCTTTTTGTTGTCATCCCAATCTGATTCCAAATTGTAATCATTGACAAAGAGTCTCAAAGGATTGGTGCCACCATTCTCGGCATAATATTTGCGAGCAGCAGCTACAGCAATACGCACGTAGTCTTCGCTACCTAAATAGTCTTGCCAGTAGAAATTGTTCTTAGCATCATCTGCACTAACATTAGTCGCTGACTGCAAAGGATAAAAACCTTCGCCGTCATCACCCCCACCAGCAATCGCTTCATTCACGACATCCCATGCAGTAACATAACCACCAGTAGCTTTCATCATTCCGTTTATCCAGTTGTTCATGGCCCATGTAAGCGTGTCTTTTTTCTCTGCAGGAGTAAGAGGAATGGTGTTACCTTTAGTTACGATTTGCAACTTAATATTATCAAAATAATACTTATTTGCAGGCGCATTAGGCACTCCTACG
The DNA here is from genome assembly GCF_000428125.1 of Bacteroides graminisolvens DSM 19988 = JCM 15093. Taxonomy (GTDB): domain Bacteria; phylum Bacteroidota; class Bacteroidia; order Bacteroidales; family Bacteroidaceae; genus Bacteroides; species Bacteroides graminisolvens. The sequence continues at coordinate 175,903 of NZ_ATZI01000004.1, read as the reverse complement.
TCAAGATTCCATGCAAAAGTTTGCATATTACCGGTAGGAGAAATGGTAGTGTTAACAGTAATCGTTTTTTCAAAATGTTGCCATTTTGTAGTAAAGCTAACAGCGCACCCTGCATCATAATGAATATAACCACCAGGAGCTGCATGGCTCTGAGATTCTGAATTATTCGGTACATCTGCACGGTAGTCAAAAGAGATGCGCACTACTTCTTTGTCAACCAACGGACGGTTAGCATAGATAAAGAACTGAGTATCCCAGCTGTTTGCTCCACCACCTGCGGAAGTCACTACGAAAGCACGACTACCATCTTTACCTACACCGTCAACGATGTTACAAGCACTATTAGAACCACCCACGTGAGTGGAAATAAAGTTAGTTACAGCGCTACCCTCTGCATCACCATTGGTTATAATGTCCGTATAGATATCTACTGCAGCATCACCAGGCGCCGGTTCAATCCCATAAGTATAACTATGCCAACCAGGTTTGCTCCACTTTGAATGAAGATCACCCTCTTCGAAAGTTCCATTACTAAACATGTTATGACTATCACCTTTCTCAACAAGCACTATATCGTCAAAGTAAAGATCACCGCCAAATTTTCCAAAGTTAAACAACAAGCGTGAACAATCGCTACGAGATGTAAACTCAAAACTTATCACACTCCACGTAGTTCCTGCAGAGATCTGAGGTAATCCGTAATTAGTATTTTTAGCTCCTGGAGTTTCTATCCACAGTGGGAACGTAGTGGCTGCTGAGGCTTTTGTACGCATAGAAAATGAATAAGTCTTCCCTGCTAGAAGAGGAGAAGCCAAATCATAGAAAATTTGCCAATCCCAAGGATTTGTCTTAGCCTCTGAGGTTTTAATATGTAAACAATTTCCTACACCCTGAGATGGAGGCAACTCCTTATCTTTAATCAGCGAATTTAAATACTTATTATTCTGTTGTGCATGCCAAGCTAATGTATGTCCATAAATGGTAAGTCCTCCTGCTTTAGCAGCAGCGACAAATTTCTCTACGGTTCCAAAATTCATCGTGCCGTCATCTGCCACGCACGAAGCATATTTCATAGCGTTTCCAGCCGTCATTTCCTGGAAGTTAGAATTAGCTAGACGTGTTACCAAACCACCTGCAATATAGTCATCAGCAGTCAGTGCAATTCCCAACTTAAAGTTGGGATTAGCACTGCTGTTTACATAAGTTTTCAATGCGTCATACTCGTTGAGATATTCCATACCTGCAATAGAGGCAGGCTTCTCAAAAGCAAACAGCAACTTGCTGTCGTCCACACAAGAAGTGACAGCAACAGCAGCAGCTGTTAAAAGCATTGTTCCTAATATTTTTTTTGTATGTTTCATATAAATACTTTTTTTAATAAGAAACCTGATCATTATTTCTTCAAAGGAGTGAACCATTCAGCTTTCACACCACGATAATGTACGACTAAGGTATCTTTAGTAGCACAATGAATACCGTCATAATCCATGGTGTAATCCAAATAAAGTGCATCACGGTCTTCGTTACCCCAGCTTTTTTTCTCACCTTTAACAACGAACTTACCACTACCGCTAGCTACTACACCTTGAGAATTGGAAGTAATGATACAGTTGCCACTTTCGTCAAAAGTCAGCAGTAACTTGCTGTCAATAATCTCTCCGGCTGTGTTGCGGGTAGGACGAGCCCACTGCACTTTATTCAGCCCTACTGTACTGAATCCGGCAATAGCTTCGTCTTTCTCTACATAAGCTGCATGGCGAACTTCTGTACCGATTTTATTGCCACTATATGTATCAATACCCCGTCGCAGGTAGTGTGAATCATACTTGCTAATGTACTTCACAGCATAAAGAACGTAGTCTTTAGGTTGCACTTCCCAATCGCTTTTTTTCATGCGATGGGGAGTATCAACTGAAGGTTTTCCCACCAAAATAGAGTCTGCGTTCTTAACATTGGTCATCACTACAGGGATAACATAATTCAAACTCGTCGATTTGGGGTCATTAAAGAATGCATCGGTTAGATTTACTGTGACACCGCCTAGTACTTGCCCCTTCTTGATGACAATCTTGTCAGCACTCAATGTATAGTGAGAAGCCGGTAAAGGTTCTACATCACCACCTGTGCTTTCAAAAGTGTAACCATCGCACAACGAATTATCTACGCGAATACCAATTTCTACATCGCCCTTGTTCTCGTATACACCGCCAATTGTTGCCATAATCTGACATTTGTGTTCGTTGTCCAACGAGTTGTCCACAGTCTTATCCTCGCCCAATGTGATGGTGCGTATAGGACTTTGATAGGCAAAGTAAACCGCAGAATACTTATAATCAGGGAACTCCCAGTCACCGTTTTCACATGCAGTGAATAGGGCTCCCATCATAGCGGCTATTATTAGGAATGATTTTTTCATTGCTATTTTCATTTATTCAGTTTATATAAATTCGTTTACACGTTACCATCCTTTATTCTGGATGAGAGCATCAAACTTCAACATTTCGCTATAAGGTACAGGACCGTAATACATATAGTCCTTGTAGTCGCGTTTTTCTACATCTACCACTTCATGGTTAGTTCCCGTAATCTTCATGCCCTTTACGGTTTCGTTCAACTTGCTGATATCCACCTTCCAGCGACGCAAATCCCAAAAGCGGAAACCTTCGAAGCAAAGTTCTAGGCGACGTTCATTGCGAATAAGTTCACGCATCTTGTCTTTATCGCCTTTTACGAATTCCAGATAAGGATCATCACCATTTTCACCGATACCGGCACGTTTGCGAATAGCTTTAATCACATCGTAAGCCGAGTAGCTATTACTTCCTTTGCCTTGTGGTCCCCAAGCCTCATTGGCTGCTTCAGCATAACCAAGAAAAATCTCGGTGTAACGAATCCAAGGCTTAATATGGTAACCATTAGTGGTATTGCTAGGATTAGCATTCACGTTCATATCCAAGAACTTGCGTAAATAGTAACCAGTGCGTGTAGAAGCACCGTCGAACTTGTTCATTGCATCGTTATTGCTACCATCGAAAGCAGTCGTAATAACACTCTTATTCGTACCGGCCTTACTACCATTATATATTATATATAGCGCTAAGCGAGGGTCACGATTAGCATACGGATTCTGTGCATCGTATCCACTCCGCGAGTCGCTAATCGGGTAACCGGTCAGTGATGGAAATGCGTCAACCAAGTTCTGCGAAGGATTAACACGCCCCTTGCCAAAGAGTGAAGGAGGATATTGATCTTTTTCAAGATCAGCACTTTCATTCTTGTTGCTGCGCCACAGGAATTCGGGACGATTGTAGCCTGCTACCAGATTCTTAATACCGTTAGCATCCTCGTACCATTTGTTACCTGTGGGATCAATATTCGCTATAGGGTCGCTACCAAGATTGGCAAGCACTTCAGCCATGCTATTAGCAGCCTGTTCCCAAGTAACTCCAGACCCTTCGCTGTAGGCAGGACTTGCTGCGAGCAGAGCTGCTTGAGCACGAATAGCACGAGCCACACGAGCACTCATACGATTCTTGGCATGGTCACCAAACACACGATTGTACTGACTAGGGTCAGCTCCCATCTGAGTGTATTTTGCGGGCACATTGCTTGCACCATTTACATCACCATACTCTTCGGGAAGCATTTCAATGGCTTTTTCTACGTCCTGATTCAGTTGATCAAGACATTCACGAAAAGTATTACGAGGTTTATTAAAGTCTGAATTAATATTCTCTGATTCTTTCAGGATAGGAATACCCAATAATTGTCCGTCAGCACTCCATCCGGCACAACTCATCAACAAGTGATACATATAGAGCGCACGCATACCATAGGCATCACCTTGGAAACGTTTTTTGAAAAGGTCGGATGCGACCTGATCTCTAGCCCATTCTACATTTTCGGAGATTTCCAAAAACTGATTAAGATATTGCCATGATGCACGCAAATATTGCCAATTGTCCATGGGATTATTATCAGCACGCCAAGAACCTGTTGCCATCTTCAGATAAGAATTTCCTATATCATTGGATACAGCATCATCGGTAGCTACATCAGTAAACTTCCAAGAGTTGGCATTTTCACCCAGCGGATTACTGATATAGGCATGCCCCAGCAAGCCAACAGCCCACGAAGGCATGTTTTCCAAATCTGCAGCATCTTTATGGTTCTCTATTGTCGGCTCAAATAAATCGTCGCAAGCAGAGAATGTCACCACTAAGGCTGCTGATAAGATGATATTTTTTAGTTTCATAACTTCTTATTTTTCAATCTTGATTATTAAATTTATCATTTTTTAGAAAGTTCCCTTAAAACCAAGTTGGTAGAAGCGTGTTTGAGGTGCACTGCCCACATTCAGTTCCAAAGCTTTTCGTTCTTTCGCAATGGTAAGCAGATTGTTTGCATTGGCAAAAAAGCTCAAACCTTTGATGAAAGTTCCTTCCAACACTTTTTCAGGCATCTGGTACGTTAGTTGTACTTGAGTGAGGTTAAAGCGGTCATTCTTGTACATCCAGAAGTCAGAAGTACGGAAATTATTCGCACCATCAGTCGTAGTCAACCGTGGATAGGTAGCAGTAGCTGCTGTCTCGGGTGTCCAACGATTGCGCACCACTTCCGAATATTTGCCGTCTCCCTTGACCCAATAATATGAATTGTTTTTCATACCGTAGCCACCCATGTAGAGTTTACCCATCGCATAGAGAGTAAAATTACGCCACTTAGCGGTAAGGTTGACGCCACTCATAAAAGGAGAATCCCAACGACCTAAAAACACGCGGTCATTATTGTCAATCTTATTATCATTATTTTGATCCTTATAACGAATATCGCCTGGCTTCACATCTCCAAATGTCTGATCAGGAGCAGCGTCGATTTCAGATTGATTCTGGAAAAAACCTTCGCTCTGCAACCCCCAATGTCCATTCAAGGCACGACCTACAGCTGATAAATAATCGAACTCGACATTCTCATCGCGTTTTTTAGCCGTGCTCTTATAGTACATACCGCTTACTCCAAGAGTTAGTTCAACTTCACCTACCTTTTTATTTGTATACACACTGAAATCAAATCCCGTACGCTGATCTACATTAAAGTTTACGTAAGGAATGATAGATGATGACGGATAACCGGTCTGCGTAAAGTAATTGGGGTACAACGAATTGGTACGAACCAATCCACCATCCATCTTGCTTGTGAAAAAGTTAACATCAAAACTTATCAACTTATCCCACATAGAACCACGCAAACCTGCTGTCAACTCTTTACGTTTCACATAGGTCATATCAGGATTGTTACCACGTTGAAACTCAGTGGCAGCCAAACCTCCGTTATCACCCCAACTATACCAACCACCCGATTGTATAACTGCCTTATAAAGATAATATCCATCTTCGTTATCGGAAGCAGTGATGTCAAGATCCTGATTAATGATACCTGCCGAAGCAGTAAGCATCAAGTCGTCAAAGATGGAGTTTTCCATAAATGACTCTTTTGCTAAATTCCAACCCAAAGTAACAGTGGGAGAATAAGCGATGCGCTTGCCTTCTGGCAACTTGGTCGAATAAGGCATTGCAACGCTAAAGTCTGCATAGTATCTATGTTGATAGTTATACGATGCCTGAAAACCTAAATTGGCATTGGTAGTGCGATGATAATGCCCGCTTCGTTGTGTCTGCCAAGCATTAGCTAAAATCATGGCAAAAACATTATGGTCGGCGTTAATAGTACGCTGGTAATCAAACTGACCGGATACATTATAGGTATATCTATAAGCTGAATTATCAATATTTTCACTGCCACTCTTCTCATCCTTACCATACTGCGTAATACTAGCAATGACATCCTTACCATTGTAATTGGTCCATACGGGTGAAAAAGTAGCATATTTGCTTGTATAACCTTGGTTGTAGGTAGAAGCATAGTCTATACCATATTTAGCACGAAAATAAAGTCCTTTAAGCAATGGAGAAAGATTAATATCAAAGCGTGTATTAAACTGAAACTGGCGACTCACAAACTTACTGTCTCCAGCCGCATAAGCATTGGCAACCGGATTAGTAGGGTTCTGCTGCGTACCGCCAAAAAAGTATTTACCATCTTTGATATAACTACTATTAAGCACAGCATTCAATGAATTCTGATCAGTTTCTTCTATGTAACTCAGAGGGATAAACGGCGACACCAAGTGCGGGCGCAACGTAGCAGCTTGCCCCCACCAGTCAACACTTGCCGCATAAGAATCATAGAAAGTAACATTGGCATCAGCCTGTGCGGTGATAAGTTTATGCAACTGCATATCTACATTTCCACGTACAAAAAAACGGCTGTTGTAATTATCCTCCGTATTGCCCACCTTAAGAAGTGATGACTCACGATAGTAACCTGTAGAAGTATAATACTTTACTTTTTCGTTACCGCCTGATATTTCGGCTACCGCTTCAGAACGGTTGTACGCTTTCTTCAGGTAATCAGAAGAATACATATCAAAGTCAGGATAGCGATAAGGATTTAAACCAGATGCATGATTATAAATGGCTTCCTGCGAGTAATTAGCAGCCAAACCATCGTTTACACGGGCTTCGTTGTAGAGACTCATATACTCTGCTGAACCCAGATATTTGGGATAAGACTTGGGAGTATAAAAACCTGTATTAGCATTAACATTGATTCTGAGATCGCCTACTTTACCACGTTTGGTAGTTATGCTGATAACACCTTTAGCAGCACGCGGACCATAAAGCACTACGGCCGAGGCGCCTTTTAAGAGAGTTATCTGATCTATTTCATGCGGAAGTACATTGTTTGCATCACGCACCATACCGTCTACCATAACGAGGTATTCGCTATTTCCCCAAATATTGCCATTGAAACCACCCACGACATTGTCAACTAGGCTCAAACTATAGTTTGTATATGCTTTTTCTGACATAGCCTTCATATCAATGACTGATACGCCTCCCAGCAAATCGCTTCGGTCTAAGGAACGGAATGCCACTTGCACCTTTTGAAGCGAATCGGCTTTGGTAGCTTCAAGCAAGTCGACCAGCGTCTCTTGGGCGGCAATATGTGTGTGAGCGAAAGCAAACGCCGCACAAAATACAAGTCCTTTATATATATGTTTCATTTTTTATAGTTTTTACGTTAATAAAACCATTACCAACCGGGATTTTGATTAAACTCCGGATACATCGTTACATCGTCTGTCTTGAACGGTAACCAATAGTGTTTGCCTGAAAGGTTACGCTGTGTCACAATCTCTTCACGGAAGTTAACAACCTTGCGTTCTTTAGGGTTGGTTTCGGGATTGAACGCCTCCGCACGGTCAAATTTTTGCGTAGTCTTAATATTATAAGGATACACGGTCAATAATTTCCAGCGACGTAAGTCGTTGAAACGATGCCCTTCGTAGGCCAGTTCAACGGCACGCTCACGACGAACTTCACCCATAAATTTTTCCAAGTCACTGGTGTAACTGTCGGCTACACCACTTACACCTGCCCGTTCACGAATTACGTTGACTGCTTCTATGGCATTCTTTGTGAAAGTAGGAGACTTGCCGGTAGGTGAACCATAGCCTTGGGCAGCAGCTTCGGCATAAAGCAAGTAGACTTCTGCCAAACGCAACCAAGATAAATGGAGGTGTGTTGCCTTGCCATATCCATAATCCGAATCATCCTTATTAGCTCCTAACGGAATGAATTTGTAATTGAAATAACCGGTACGGCTGGTTTTACTAGGGCTATCGGAACTGTTACCTCCTTCGTAAAGATTGGCGTACTGGTATCTTTTACGTTCAGCCGATGGAGCCTTAATCATCTTCACACCATCGTAAATAAAGTTATTGTAGAAACGTGGATCGCGATCCTTCCAAGGTTGTGAATTACTGAATCCTGAGTTGGAGTCATTAAGCGGCAATCCATTTGCCATACCAAAATAGTTTACATAGTTAGCAGCAGGACATAAAATAATACCATCACCATCACAAATGTATGAAAGTTGATAAGAGTTCATCTGACGCCAATAAGAATCCGCACCGTACGTAGGGCTACGCATAATGGCCTCCGTACCACCCGGCATCAGCCAGTTCTGTTCTTTGGTATAAAATAGTGTGCTGTATTTATCAAAGCTAACCAAAGCGTATTGAGTTTGACCGCCCTCAACCATAGTAAGTACCTTACCCAAAGCATCGGCTGCACGTTTGCAATAATCAGCATTATATGAACGATTGTCGTTTTCACCACCATTCTGCATCAAAGGGCTACCGGCATAGAGCAAGCACTTGCCTAAATATGAGAGTGCCCAAATCTTGTTAGGACGAAAAGCATTGTTTCCTTTCGTACGACTACCTGCAGGGGTATTGTCCCAGTCAATTGGAAGCAAATCAGCAGCACGCTGAAAGTCAGCTGCCATTTTTTCAGCGTTCTCTTGATAACTTTCACGCGGTAAGTTAAATTGTGCATCAGAAGCGAGAACACTTTCTATATAGGGCAAACCACCCCAATAAGTTGTAAGCTGGAAGTAGAACCAAGCACGGAAAAAGTACAGCTGACCTTCTATAAAATTGCGTTCTTCCTGTGTGGCATCCTTCAATAAGCCTTTCTGTAAAGCTTCAAGACCAATATTGGCCTGACGAATGGCATACCAACTACCACCCCATAAAGATTTTGCAAAACGGTCCCCATCCACTTTCCAGCTTCTATCTAAAAAACAATCACCTTTATTAATATAGCTACGATAGTTACCACCATCAATGGCATAACCCATCAAATATTCACCATTTCCCGTAGTTATGACCTCATCATCTCCCCAGTTAAAAGAACTTACCCAGTTATGTTTAGCTATATCAGGGATAACGTTATACATCACTTCTACAAATCCCTGGAAGTTGTTGAAGTTCTTAAACGCATCTTCTTCGGATAGTACAGAGTCCGAGTCCCTATCCAAGTAATCAGTACACGAAGTAAACGTGAAGCCCGAAAAGAAGAATACGGTAAGTATGTAAATAATCTTATTTTTCATCTTGCTTTCAAATTAAAGTGTGATTTTAAAACCTAAATTGAAACGACGTTGAGTAGGGTATGCACTCGCTCCACCGGTATTCGACTCACGGTCATCGGGCATGTCGGTCCATAAGAAGAGGTTATTTCCGTTAACAAACAATTTCAAGCTACTCAGTCCCGACGCCTTCAGCCACTTCTCCTCAGAGAAGGTATATGAAAGCTCGGCATACTTCAAACGAGTGTAGGAGCCGTCAAAGAGAAAGCGAGTGCCGTCGGTATATCTGCTTGTCTGGTTTAGCCAACGAGGCAAAGGTACATCTGCATTTTGATTGCTCGGTGACCAATAACTGCCTTCATAAAAAGCAGTATTACGTGTACCTCCTAAACTTCTTAGCCCGACAGAACGGCTTACGTTGTTCACGTTATAGAACTGAACAAAGAAACTCCAGCCTTTATAGTCGAAACCAACCTGAAGATTCATGGTGTTCTGAGGAGTACCGGTAAAACCGTAAGGGATATTATCATTCACAGAAATGATTCCATCGGCATCGTAGTCAAGAATAACATAATTACCCGGTTTACGACCGCTATCATATTCATCATGGGCCGTACTACCGTACAATTCATCCCAGCTATTGTAGTAACCGTGATCCACATACGAGTAATTCTGATTAATAGCCTTATCAGCTTTTTTCTGATAGTCGGGTTTCAGCTTCGGATCGTCTGCTTCCTTAATTTTACTAGTGGCATGGGTCAGAGAAGCGTTACCCCAAAGACGCCAGTCACGGTTTAATTGTTTGTTCCAGCGTACGTCAAACTCAAATCCTTGACTATCCACTTTTCCAAGGTTAGCTACAGGAGCAGAAGCGCCAAAATATGAAGGAACAGCACGTTTATCACCGGTAACCAAAATATCAGAACGTTTCTCTTTAAAGTAGTCGAACGAACCTGAAATCACCCCACCAAACAAGGCGAAATCAGCAGCAATATCAAGTTTGGTAGCCACCTCCCATTGCAAGTTTTTGTTACCTAATTGACTTTGTTGCCACCAAATGTAAGGACTCTTAGCAGGATTAACCCCCGTCAACGACTGACGATAGTTACCGCCATTATTCCAAGTATCCATATAAAGCCAACGTCCGTTTACATTATCATCTCCAATCTGTCCATAAGAAGCACGCAACTTCAACATATCCAGCCATTTAAGATTCAGTTTCTTTACGAGAGGTTCTTCTGAAACCATCCATCCAATAGCACCCGAACTAAAGAAAGCAAAACGGTTTTCTTTGGCAAATAATTCAGAACCATTGTATGCACCATTGTATTCCAGCATATAGCGGCTCGCATAGTCATAAGTTCCACGGAATACCCAGTTTTCACGATAATGAGGCTGTTCGCTACCCGTGGCATATTGTTCGCGACTGAAGTTACCCATACCACCTACCGTATGATCACCAAATTTATTGGAGTAGTTCAATTGTGCGGAGTAGTTCATACGACGGTAGGTAGCCCAGTTTTGAACTGTACCCGCACCGGTTCTCCAAGCATTGTTGTTCTTAAAGTCGAACTTATACAAAGCATCGGGTTTAATATCTGTATATTCCAGACCTGTCTCTGGGTCAATCCACTTATGAGCCTCATTCTCCCAGTCGTTCGTATCATCCACACCACGACCTGTTTCACGGAAAGCGTTATCAAATGCCAATTTAGCCTGTACATTCAAACCTTTCAGTATAAAGCCTAAATCTTGTTCTAAGGTGAAATCGGTATTCAAGCGATCGTCGGTAGTATAACCTATGCCGTTTACACTAAGGTCTTCGTAACTGTTTGTGGCAGCTTGCGTAGGATTGGGATAATAGTAACCAAAAGTACCATCACTATATACCGGCACAAAAGAATCGGGAGAAATGCCATAGAAAGCACTCCAAACCAAATTCTCGTATTGGCCCTGCGTAGCCTTTTTCACAGCGTGTGATCCTGAAAGATTGACATGCAGTTTCGTAGTTTTTGTCAAGTTGAAATCAAGATTACTACGTACATTGATACGGTCGTAGCTGAATCCCGGATCATAACCTTTCGTATTAGTCACTTTTTTATAAATATCACCCTCATGAGCAAAATCGGCAGCAGCAAAATATTTCACGAACTTCGTACCACCACTGATGTTTACGTTGGCATTGTACGATGTAGCCACATCTTTCAGCAGATAGTCCACCCAATCCATGTTTGGGTAACGTTCTGCCTCAGCTTGATTAGCCGGATAACGATATTTATTTAATCTATCTTGTGATAAGTAGTAATTCCATGAAGTAGGATGATAAGCCAACTCACTCTCTATAGCCTGATTACGAAGCGCAAGTGCATCATAGGAATCCATCATGTCAGGTAATTTAGAGTAGGTCTTCAATGTTGTACTAGCATTGATATTGATTACAGCTTTACCCTCTTCACCTCGCTTAGTGGTAATCAAGATTACACCATTAGCACCACGTACACCAAACACAGCTGTTGCAGAGGCGTCCTTTAATACGGATATAGAAGCCACCGAGTTAATATCGACATTACTCATAGGGCGTTCAACACCATCAACAAGTACCAACGGGTCACTGCTATTCCACGACGTAACGCCACGAATAGTAATTTTCGGGTCTTCATCACCCGGTTTACCAGTGGTAGTCATAGTTACTACACCCGGCAAATTACCGGTCAAGGCCTGACCTAAACTTGTTACACCACCTGTACGTTCCAATGCCTTCGAATTAGTCTGTGCAATGGCACCTACCACTGACGCCTTCTTCTGCTGGCCAAAACCTACTACTACTACTTCTTGCAACTGTACATTATCAGCTTGCAGGACAATTTTAATGGATTTAGCAGTCCCGACTTTAACTTCTTTGGTTGTCATACCAATGAATGAAACTACTAAAATTGAATTTGAGCTGGGTACTTTTAATTGGAAATTACCATCTAGATCCGCTATGGTACCTACTGATTTATTTCCTTTCACCGCAATATTTGCTCCAATAATTGGTTCGTTGTTTTCATCAACGACTACTCCTTTTGCTATGACTTCAGTTTGCGCTGTTATGGCCAAACTGTACAACAGCATGCAAAAAACAAGTAAGGGAATTTTTCGAATTTGTTTTACTACATTTTTCATTTACTATTAGTTTAAGTTTACTATTAGTGAAGATTCAATAACTGTTTTAAAAGATTAACTAGAGATAATTTAACTACCATCATTCATTTCCTTCATAAGCGTACATTTTTTTAGATTAAAAAATACATGATTTTAATTATTTACAAGTAGCATATAAGCCAATAGTAGTGCCGGTAAATCCTCCTGCTGTGGCAGTTGACAGATACGTGGCATCAATATTCTTACATAATAATTTCCAATTGATTTGATCCGATGAGTAATAAAAGTCAAAATGGGTACCTCTTGAAATCACTTTCAAGTCTATTGCAGTTATTTCATCATCTATTTTATGGCTATACAATGTTTTATTCTCAGATTCACCAATCCATTTGAGAGAGATATGCTTAGTACCGCCCACTTTCTCAACGCAAAGGAAATATTGATGTGATTCATCTTTAAATAATAGTAGACCTGCCTTTTCTTTATCATCAAAAGGATTGAAGAGCATACGTGTATCACATTCAAATTTATGGTGTTGTATCCGTCGACACACATATGCAGGCACATCTTTTTCAGTAGTACTTATATTTGCACATTTCAAAGTTAAATAACCCGGCGTTTGAGCCAAATTATACAAATCAATTGCAGGAGCACGCAGCGTCATCCAATCCAGACTTAGTGCAGTAGAATCAAATGTATCATTGCGTTCAAAATTACCGAAAGTAACTTCTTTCTCGCGCTTCACACCTTTTCGGTTTACTATTAGAGGTACTAATTCGTCATCCTGAGTCATATAGGGGAAACCATCCTCACTCCACTTCACAGGCATCAGAAAAGTTTCACGACCTAAATTTTCAAACTTATTATTAATGGGGCGACATGCCAAGAACACTGCCCACCAGTCACCTTCTTTCGTTTGAATTATATCTGCGTGACCGGCACATGTCACCGGATTAGGACGAGAAGGGTCTAAATGCCGCTGTGTTAGTATCGGATTATTTTTCCACGGAGTAAATGTGCCCATCGGAGAATCGCCACTAAAAATGACTTCTGAATGCCAATTGCTCGTTCCTCCTTCGGCAGACATCAGAAAATATCTCCCGTTTATCTTATAAAGATGTGGTCCCTCAATCCAGATTGGTTTATCAGCTGGGCGAGCGCCTTTATTTATCAATACTTTACGAGGTCCAACAGTTTTGTCAGTACGCACATCAAATTCTTGCACCCGTATGGTCCGATGCCCACTATATTCCGGTTTATTATCGGGTGCATCATCGTTATTAACAATATAAGCCTTTCCGTTATCATCAAAAAAGAAAGAAGGGTCAATACCAGTCACCTCAGGTAACATAATAGGATCTGACCAATCACCAAAAGGATCTTGAGTTTTCACAAAAAAGTTTCCGGCACCCACATTCGTTGTTATCATGTAATAAGTCTTATTGTGAGGATTATACTCTATTGCCGGAGCAAAAATGCCACCACTCACATGCTGACCTTTCATATTCATCAATTGTGATGGTCTGTTTAAGATGTTACTCACTTGTTTCCAGTTCACTAAATCTTTACTATGAAAAAGAGGAACTCCCGGAAAGTAGGAAAACGTAGAAGTTGCCAGAAAATAATCTCCTTCACCATTAGTACAAATACTGGGATCAGAATACCAACCCGGTAAAATTGGATTGTAGAAAGAGTCTTCACTTGGCAAAGGATTAGAAACATAGAAATCATCTTCTCCTTTGTAATTGAAATGATCGAAGAGTGCTACCGACTTGCCTATTACCGGCAAACCCTTGTCCTTATGCAAAGAGCTGCATGATACCGTGTAAAAACCTAATACACATGCTGACAACAGCACAGCCGACCTTAATTTCAGAGATTGTTTATTCTTCATAGTACTTCGAATATGGCTTATTAGTAACCTTAAATCTTTGCGCAGTCCAGAAGGGCTACACATTCGAAGCACAAAAGTATAATACCTTTTTTAAGAGATTCAAAAAAGATGATACACGAATTTAAAGAGGTGTTACAGAATGATTTTTTATGTTACATTATCATTAGCACATGTTACGTAACTATAGTTAAAACTCTGTAAATCAATCATTTAGTCCATTCCTGTTTTATTTATTGAAATCCAGCTTATTCTTTATGCTGCTTTCTCTTATCTGTAAATGCGTAGGAATCATAACTTGCCGAATGGCCTTATCGCCTCTTATCTGATCAATCAACAACAGACAAGCTGTCTCACCCATTTCATAAGTCTGATGCGAAACAGCAGAAAGTTTGGGCTCAATATAGTTGGCATGTTGCTCATCTGTATAGCCAATCAATGCTATATCATTAGGAACACGAAGACCGTGGCTTTTAATTACTTCAATTGCCGCAAAAGCCAATGTATCATTCATAGCCAGAATCGCATCAGGAGGATTTGGTAATGCTAAAAGAGTCTGAGCTGCAATTTTCCCCTCTTCGTAATCGATCTTCCGGCAAACGACCAGCTCTTTTTCAATCGGTATCTTGTTATTCCGCAATGCCTCTAAATAACCATGCTTTCTTCTTTTAACAATGTCGAGATGATTGGCTCCTCCTATAAACGCCACACGCTTGCATCCGTTATCAAGTAAATGCTGGGTTGCCATTTGTGCAGAATGTTCTCCATCGGCAACTACTGAAGAGAATTGATCCGTCAAACAAACACGATCGAACATAATAAGAGGCATATTAATATCTTTCAGCTCGGCAAAGTGGGTATAATCCGTTGTTTCCTGAGATAAACATGCAATAATACCTTCTACTCTCATATTCACCAAGTTCTCCACATTTCTTTTTTCATGTTCGTATGACTCGTGCGACGTGGTGATAATTACAAAATAACCATTCTTAACTGCCATATTTTCTATCCCATTCAATATCGAAGCAAAGAAATGCGTAACAATATCAGGAACCACAACCCCAATAATACGTGGTGCATTTTTCCGAAGACTTAGTGCAAAAGGATTTGGGCGATAATTCATCTCCCGTGCCATCCATTTAGCTTTTTCACAAAGGGCTCTACTGATATCAGGACTGTCCTTCAAAGCTCTCGACACAGTAGGAACAGATACACCCAATGCCTGAGCTATATCTTTGAGTGACGTATGTTTCTGACTTTTCATATTCGGCATCATTTCTATATTCTATGCAAAGAAAACATTTCCATTTATATTTCGGAAAGCATATTACGTTATTTTTTTTTACGTAAACCATTACGTTAGTTTTTAACCTGCTTACATGAGCCTCAAACGGTTTACTTCATACATTTGCCTTAATTAGAAACCCATAAATACTTTAAATATGCAATACCGTGAGATCGGCAAAACCGGGATGAAAGTTTCATCTCTTAGTTTCGGAGCTTCTTCACTTGGGGGAGTATTCCACGACATTAAAGAAAAAGAGGCAATACAAAGCGTATTTACCGCCATTGAAACGGGTATGAACTTCATTGATGTTTCTCCTTACTACGGACATTACAAGGCCGAAACAGTTTTAGGAAAAGCACTGAAAGAAATACCTCGTAACAGTTATTACCTTTCTACTAAAGTAGGACGTTATGGTAAGGATGGTGTTAACACTTGGGATTACTCGGCAAAACGTGCTAAAGAAAGCGTTTATGAGAGCATGGATCGTTTGAATATTGACTACATTGATTTAATCAATGTGCACGATATTGAATTTGCTGATCTAAACCAAATAGTAAACGAAACATTACCGGCGCTCGTTGAGCTACGCGAACAAGGCATTGTAAAACACGTGGGAATAACAGATCTGCAGCTTGAAAACCTGAAATGGGTAATTGATCATGTTCCAAGCGGAACAGTGGAATCTGTACTCAATTTCTGTCACTATTGCTTGTGCGATGATAAGCTAGCAGACTTTCTTGACTATTTTGAATCAAAGGAAATCGGAATAATCAACGCTTCTCCTCTCTCTATGGGTATGCTATCCGAAAGAGGCGTCCCCGCTTGGCATCCGGCCCCTGTATCCTTAATTGAAGCATGCAAGAGAGCCATGGAACATTGTAAGGCGAAAAACTACCCCATAGAAAAGCTTGCGATGCAGTTCTCTGTTAACAATCCGCGAGTTACCACCACACTGTTCAGTACAGCCAATCCCGAAAACGTAAAAAAGAATGTTGCCTGGATTGAAGAAGAGATGGACAATGAACTCGTAAATGAGGTACGCGAAATCATTGGTGATCAGCAACGAGTAAGCTGGGCTAATTCATAATAGACAGTTGTATGGAATACACAATCATTGATGCACATGCACACTTGTGGCTCCGGCAAGACACAGTAGTTGACGGACTACCGGTGCGTACTCTTGAAAACGGACGTTCCTTTTTCTTGAACGAAGTACGCCAAATGTTACCCCCGTTTATGATTGACGGAAAAAATACGGCCGAAGTATTCTTGTCGAATATGGATTACGCACAAGTTTCTGCGGCTGTTATCACGCAAGAATATATTGACGGAATACAGAACGACTACCTCAGCGAAGTAGCAAGTCGTTACCCGGACCGCTTTCTTGTATGCGGCATGTGCGAATTTCGTAAACCCGGTTTTTTAAACCAGGCTAAAGAACTTATATCCAAAGGTTTTAAAGCCATTAAAATACCGGCTCAACGTCTTCTTCTGAAAGATGGAAGAGTGATGCTAAACAGCGAAGAAATGATGCAACTTTTTCATTTGATGGAAGAGCATAACATTATACTCTCTATCGACTTAGCTGATGGTGCAGAGCAAGTGCCCGAGATGGAGGAGATAATTCAAGAATGCCCTCATCTGAAGATTGCTATCGGACATTTCGGTATGGTAACGCGTCCCGATTGGAAAGAGCAAATACTCTTGGCTCGCCATCCTAACGTTATGGTTGAATCAGGAGGTATTACCTGGTTGTTCAATGATGAATTCTATCCCTTTAAAGGAGCGGTGAAAGCCATTCGTGAAGCAGCCGACTTAGTAGGAATGGAAAAGCTGATGTGGGGCTCTGATTATCCACGTACCATCACGGCTATAACCTATAAGATGTCTTATGACTTCCTTGTGAAATCATCAGAATTGACGGAGAACGAGAAACATCTCTTTTTAGGCGAAAATGCCAAAAAGTTCTATGGATTCGGCGTTCTGCCCACATTACC
This sequence comes from Bacteroides graminisolvens DSM 19988 = JCM 15093, assembly GCF_000428125.1. Lineage (GTDB taxonomy): Bacteria > Bacteroidota > Bacteroidia > Bacteroidales > Bacteroidaceae > Bacteroides > Bacteroides graminisolvens. Next base: position 158,586 of record NZ_ATZI01000004.1, on the reverse strand, counting down.
CTATATCAAAAATATGTCTGAATAAAACAAATCTGCACCATGAAAAAGAACACATACACTTTACCGTTATCACTTATTTTCTGCCTTTTCTTCCTATGGGCCATTAGCAGCAACCTGCTCCCAACCATGATCAGGCAACTCATGAAAACGTGCGAACTAAATACCTTTGAAGCATCGTTTACAGAAACGGCTTACTGGTTAGCCTATTTTATTTTCCCCATCCCTATAGCTATGTTCATGAAACGCTATAGTTACAAAGCGGGAATAATCTTTGGCCTCATATTGGCTGCTGTTGGAGGATTGCTTTTCTTCCCTGCAGCCATAGTAAAAGAATACTGGGCTTACCTCTGTATCTTTTTCGTCATAGCAACCGGGATGTGCTTCCTTGAAACAGCAGCCAATCCTTACGTTACGGTACTGGGATCAGCAGAAACCGCTCCCAGAAGACTAAACCTTGCACAGTCATTCAATGGACTTGGAGCCTTCATTTCGGCCATGTTCCTGAGCAAATTAGTTTTAAGCGGTAGCCATTACACCCGAGATTCCATTCCGGCGGATTATCCAGGCGGGTGGGAAGCATATCTGCAAGTTGAGACAGATGCCATGAAAATGCCTTATCTGCTTTTGGCTATTTTACTCATCGTTATTGCAATCATATTCATCTTTTCAAAACTTCCCAAGATAGGCGACGAAGGGTCAAATAGTTCATCAGAAAAGAAAGAAAGACTCATTGACTTCGGAGTTTTGAAGCGTTCACACTTACGTTGGGGTGTCATCGCACAGTTTTTCTATAACGGCGGACAAACAGCCATCAACAGTTTATTTTTGGTGTATTGTTGCACCTATGCCGGATTGTCTGAAGATACCGCAACCACATTCTTCGGATTGTACATGCTGGCTTTCCTTTCCGGTCGTTGGATTGGTACCGGATTAATGGTGAAGTTCCGTCCGCAAGACATGTTATTAATTTACTCCTTAATGAATATCATTTTATGTGGCGTTGTTATGTTTTGGGGTGGTATGGTAGGACTCTATGCCATGCTTGCTATCTCTTTTTTCATGTCCATCATGTACCCTACACAATTCTCTCTTGCACTGAAAGGATTAGGAGAACATACGAAAAGCGGCTCTGCTTTTTTGGTCATGGCAATTGTTGGTAACGCATGCCTACCACAGTTCACAGCTTATTTCATGCACGCCTACGAAGATATCTATTACATGGCCTATTTTGTGCCAATGATTTGTTTCGCCTTCTGTGCTTTCTATGGTTGGAAAGGATACAAGGTTATTGATTAATAAATTTATTATAAACAATAAAATGAAAGCAGTTCAAATTGTTAACCCCTCAGAAATTAAGGTGGTTGAGTTGGAAAAGCCGACTGTTGGTGCCGGTGAGGTGTTGGTAAGAATTAAATATGTAGGTTTTTGTGGTTCTGACCTGAACACATTTTTAGGTCGAAACCCCATGGTAAAGCTACCGGTTATTCCCGGACACGAAGTTGGTGCTGTAATTGAAGAAATAGGTTCGGAAGTACCCGGCGGATTTGAGAAAGGAATGAATGTAACATTGAATCCTTACACCAACTGTGGTAAATGTGCTTCTTGCAGAAACGGACGTGTTAACGCCTGCGAGCATAACGAAACGTTGGGTGTTCAGCGCAACGGTGTGATGTGCGAATATGCCGTATTGCCATGGACAAAGATTATCCCGGCCGGAAACATCTCTTCACGTGATTGCGCATTAATTGAACCAATGAGCGTAGGCTTTCATGCAGTGGCCCGCGGTCAGGTAACCGACAATGAATATGTTATGGTTATAGGCTGCGGAATGATTGGTATCGGTGCTATTGTGCGTGCTGCGCTTAGAGGAGCCACGGTGATTGCAGTAGATCTAGATGATGAAAAGCTCGATTTGGCTAAACGCATGGGTGCATCCTATGCTGTTAATTCAAAAACAGAAAATGTACACCAACGTATGCAAGAAATTACCGAAGGCTTTGGCGCCGATGTAGTCATCGAAGCAGTGGGAAGTCCGGCAACATACGTAATGGCTGTTGACGAGGTAGGATTTACCGGTAGAGTGGTATGCATTGGTTATGCCAAGAACGAAGTGGCTTTCCAAACCAAGTATTTCGTACAGAAAGAGCTAGACATTCGTGGATCAAGAAATGCTTTACCGGCAGACTTCAGAGCAGTTATCAATTACATGAACACCGGCAATTGCCCTGTAGACGAGCTAATTACAAAAATTGTAAAACCTGAAGACACGCTTCAGGCAATGGAAGAATGGGTCGCTAATCCGGGCAAAGTTTTCAGAATTCTTGTGGAATTATAAATAGAAAAAAAATGAAGCCATTCATCCTCGTATGTAAGGGATGAATGGCTTATATAACAACTTTAATTTAAGACTTCTTATGTTGTAACAGTAACGGTTTCAAACGTGCTGTCCAAAGATCATATCCGGTCTGGTTCATGTGCAGATTATCTTTTTTAAAGATATCTTTTCGAAGTACTCCCTTTTCATCATACATGCATGAAGCTACATCCACATAGAACACATTGTTTAGAGTACTGATATATTCTTCCAACAACGTATTTACCATTTTCTGTTTAGAGCTTATTTTCTCACGTGCATACGAAGGTTTTATAGAAAGTACATAAAGAGGTACCAACGGATAATCCCGTTTTATCTTACTTATAAAAACACGGAAGAAGTCAAAAGTCTGACCTATTGTAATATCTTCTGGACTATTACAAATATCATTCTCCACATACAAAACAATAGAGTGTGGATTATAGCCACGTGCAATCACACTATAATTGTAAAGCATATCTCGTAAAGCAGCGCCGCCGTAGGATCGCCGTATAATTTTCATGGGAGCCATATCTTGATAAATATTATCCCATAAATTAATGGAAGAGCTTCCCAAAAATAAAACGTCACACGATTTGTCTTTTAAATTTTTGTTCTCATCCACGTATTTATCTATTTCTGTTTGATAGCGGGTAACCCAGCCAGCCGCATCGGCATGCTTCACCGCAATATATTCACAAAACCGAACCGAATCTTGCTGTAACTGTGCTTGCGCAAACATGGGCAAAGACAGAATAGTAAGAAACAGAACTCCAAAATATTGTCTCATTTTCCTATTGACTTATTTAACTACATTAAAATCTAATTTATTTAGTCCGTTCTTCACATCGGGGTGACTCATAAAGAGATCCCAAAGAAATCCCGAACGGTAATTCTCAATCATAACAGCTATCGGACCCTGATCAATAGCCAAATAAGACTTGGGAAACCACCCAGCAGTTTCACTGAATGCATCATAAAATCCATATTTACCAAAAAGTTTGCTACGCATATCATACAAATGATGCATCACTTCCATCGATTCTTTAGGCGTGTATACTATGGATGAAAGAGCAGCCGTTGGTGCAATAACTCCTAAATCGCTATTCTCGTTAGGAGCATGACCGGAGTAACCATTCACGCTATAACTAGCTGTTAACCCCCAGCAATTAGCACCGTAACCTTTATACCCTTTCGGATTTCGAATACAATAAGCCCTGTTTATCAGCGTATAGTTTTTCATTTCCTCGAAATAATCAGCATACCTATCTTTTAGTCCATTCGGATTAAGTCCCAAAAATGAATAATGCGCCCAAAATAATGGTCCGGCATCTGTACCTTGATAGCGAAGATTCAACGACAATCCTTCGGTTTTGTGGGGAGAAACAATGTCACCATTCTCTGCCCATCCCTGATGATATACCTCTTCCGAAACGCCATGAGTAGGAGAAGCTGCTGCAAGTACGTACATGATAAGACATTCATTAAAACCTCGAACCGGGAAATTCATCTCCCATCCGTAGTTCTGACTCCAATGCCAAAACAACACAGGTTGGTTATTGCAGTACCAATCCCATTCCACCTCTTTCCAAAGCTTATCAATACGGGCAGCTATTTCTCGTTCTTTAGCGGAACCATCCGCATAGAATTGATGAACAGCAAGCAATCCTTGCATCAAGAAAGCTGTTTCCACCAAGTCGCCACCATCATCCTTGAGACTGAATGGCTTTACTTTACCTGTTTCTCCATTCAACCAATGCGGATAAACGCCATGAAAACGATCGGCCTTTTCCAGAAAAGAAACAATTTTTTCAAAGCGAGCAAGACCCTGTTCATCCGTAATATATCCTCGTTTAATACCCGATAAAATAGCCATTAAGCCAAACCCCGTTCCTCCGGTAGTCACAATATGCTTATCATTTTCGGGGTAGATGCCATTCTCGTTGTAGCGTTCACGTGCCATGCCACTCATCTCTTCAGCTCCATCCCAAAAATAATTGAACGTATAATACTGAACCGTGTCCAACAAATCAGTATCACGCAGTAATTTTCCTGTTACTTCTGTTTTATTTGCACAATTTCCAAATAGAAAATAGCTACAAAATAAAAGCAAAAACATCCATCGTATCTGTTTCATTATTTCTTTATTGTTATATTCACAAGAACCGGATTATGATCTGATAAGTACCCGTATTCAGGAGTATCATTCACTACACGGTATTTATTAACATCAATCGGAGTACTCACATAAATGTGATCAATCAAAGGTCTTTCAGCCATATTCAAGCGGCCGAAATCATGAAAACTCCACGACGGACCATACACCACCGCAGCAGCTCCTCGGGTATTCTTCATTCCACTGTGATCCATGATTCGTATGGACTCTGACTCAGCAGTATCGTTGAAATCACCCATGACAATAACCGGCAATCCACCACCCAGTTCTTTTGCTTTTGCTAATACTAGTTTCAAGCCCTCTTTACGAGCCAATTTACCTTCGTTATCCAAATGTGTATTGATGCAAATAAACTTCTGTCCGGTTGCTTTGTCTTTCAAAACCGCCCAAGTGGCCATACGTTCGTAAGCAGCATCCCATCCTTTCACCCCAAATTTCAACGGAGTTTCACTTAAACTAAAGTTACCTTCTTTTAGCAGCTCGAAATGATCCGTTTTAAAAAACAAGGAACAATACTCACCAGCCATCTTACCGTCTGCTCTTCCCACTCCAACAGCTGTATACCGGGGCAATCGTTCTGTCAAATCAACCAGTTGGCTATGCAGAACTTCCTGCATACCTATAATATCCGGTTCATAATAACGAATCATTCCGGCCACATTATCTTTGCGATGTTGCCAACTGTTTAAGCTGTCTGAAGGAACATCCAGACGAATATTGAAAGTCATCACATCAGCAACCAGACTCTTTTTTTGCATACCACACGAAGTGGTAAGCAAAAAAAGAAGGATCCAAGTCAAACTAAATATATATTTTCTCATCGTAATTACATTTTCAGCGTAAAACCGGTTCCTTTTACATCCCTACTATTCCCTCCTATCATCACGTTAAAGTCGCCCGATTCGCATACATAGTTAAGATCGTAATCATAAAACTTCAATAATTCAGGAGTAATGGTGAATGAAACCTTGGTTGACTCACCCGCTTTCAGGAAAATCTTCCGGAATCCTTTCAGTTCTTTAACCGGACGCGTAACACTACCTACTAAATCACGAATATACAGTTGCACAACCTCCGCTCCATCACGCATACCAGTATTGGTAACGGTTACTGTTGCCGTAAGTTCGCCATTCTTAGTAAGAGTCTTGCTACTCAATTCCACATCACTGTATTTAAAATCAGTATAGCTCAGTCCGTAGCCGAAAGGATACAGAGGGTCATTGCTTACATCCAGGTAATTGCTGCGGAATTTTTCAAACCAGCCACCTTCGGGTAATGGACGACCCGTATTCTTGTGATTGTAATACAACGGAATCTGACCCACGTTCTGCGGAAAAGTCATTGTCAACTTTCCGCTGGGATTCACATCACCAAACAAAACATCACCGATGGCATAAGCCGATTCGCTGCCGCCAAACCATACATTCAATATAGCAGGTACATTTTTTTGCTCCCAAGTTAGCACGAGTGGCCTACCGGTAAATAATACCACCACAACAGGCTTACCTGTTTTAAGCAGTTCCATTAACAACGTGCGTTGTACGTCGGGTAATTCCAAATCGGTACGCGAACTACTTTCACCACTCATTTCAGAAGATTCACCCAAAGCAGCCACAATCACGTCGGCAGTAGCAGAGACCTTCAAAGCCTCGGCCAACAGTTCCTTCTCCGTACGTCCGTCACGGTGTAAACTCCGTCCAAACATGGTAGCACGAGTTTCATAATCAGCATCACTAACCAAGTTACTACCTTTGGCATATACAACATTCGCCTTATTGCCTACAACTTCACGAAGTCCCTTAACCAAAGAAGGAGTACGATCCAATACGGCTGCTACGCTCCATGTTCCCACCATATTTTCACCGGCCTCAGCTAGCGGTCCCACCACCGCTACAGTACCCTGTTTCTTCAAAGGCAGCAAATCATGATCATTCTTCAATAGAACGAAACTCTCCGAAGCAATTTTACGAGCATCCGATCGATGACTATCAGTATATATTTCTTTCTGCGGACGTTTCAAGTCACAATACTTATAAGGATTAGCAAACAGTCCCAATTTATATTTCGCCTCCAAAATACGTCGACAAGCTTGGTTCAGCACATCCATGCTTACAACTCCCTCTTCCACCGACTTCTTCAGCGTATCTTCAAAACCCGCACTTACCATATCCATATCCACACCGGCATTAACAGCTCTGGCAGATACCGTTTTCAGATCACCAATGCCATGATGCACCATTTCGGCTATTCCGGTGAAATCTGTTACCACAAAACCATTAAAGCCCCACTGATCACGAAGTAAATCAGTCAGCAACCATTTATTGGCAGTGGCCGGTACACCATCTATTTCATTGAAAGAAGCCATAACACTACCCGCTCCGGCATCTATTGCCGCTTTATAAGGCGGCATATACTCATTCATCATACGAATGCGACTCATATCCACCGTGTTATAATCCCGTCCAGCTTCACTGGCACCATACAAAGCAAAATGCTTCACACAAGCCATGATCTCATTGGCAGCTTTCAGGTCCTTACCCTGATACCCCCGCACCATCGCTTTGGCAATTTCGGCCCCTAAGAACGGATCTTCTCCACAGCCCTCAGAAGCTCTTCCCCAACGAGGATCGCGGCAAATGTCGAGCATCGGACCAAACGTCCAACAAATACCATCCGCACTAGCCTCAACAGCAGAGATGCGTGCCGACTTCTCAATAGCCTCCATATCCCATGTACACGACAAGCCCAGTGGAATTGGAAAAACCGTTTCGTATCCGTGAATCACATCCATTCCAAAAATCAAAGGAATCTTCAGCCTACTCTCTTCCACTGCCAGTTTCTGAACCTCTTTAATTTTGGCAACTCCCTTCAGATTAAACAATCCTCCTACTTTTCCCTGACGAATCTTCTCGGCCACATTGCTGCTTTTAGCCTGTCCCGTAGTAATTTCTCCGCTTACAGGTAAATTAAGCTGTCCTATTTTCTCCTCGATGGTCATCTTCTTCATCAAAGCATCGATAAAACGATTCATCTCTGCAGAAGATTGCTGCGCAAATGCAGAAACAGAAACCAGCAAAACAAGAGAAACTATATATTTTCTATAATACCAACTATTCATAAGTGACTAATTTTACCAATTGAAATAAAAGAGTCTAAGAAGGTTATGCCTAAACACTCCCTTCTTAGACATACATATTTATATAATACCTATTATTTATAATCCGAATTCTGAACCAATACCCCGTTCGACTTATCAATCTCATCTTGAGGTAGCGGTAAATAACGGTGCTTATCCTGATACTTCACCTTACCAGCCGCATGCAGAACATCTTTAGCTATACCCCAACGAACCAAATCGTAGAAACGGTCAAACTCCAATCCCAGTTCCACGCGGCGTTCGTGACGAATGGCATCTCTCAACAAAGCCTGATCCAATGTAGTAACCTTAGGCAAAATGGTATTATCATTGCCACGAGCACGTGCACGCACCATTTCCAAATCATCAGAAGCCTCCTTCGTGTTGCCTAATTCATTAGCAGCCTCAGCAGCCATCAATACCACATCGGCATACCTGATCAGACGAATATTCACCCAAAAACCACTGTTGGTAAACTCCTTACGCTTAGCCGGGTTTGTATAAGCCTTTTTATTATAATAAGCTCCCATTGCAGAAGAGACCGGAGACTCCCCATAAGGTTTGTTCGTATTAGCAGCTGTAACAGGTTCATCGGCACTTTTACGGAAATAAAGCAAAGTAGCATCCTTACGCGGATCGCCCGATTCGTAAGCCGTACCTAGTTCTTTGGTAGCCATGTGCCAACCCCAGCCTAAGTTCCATTCACCCGAGCCACGCACACCTTGTACCTGGCAAAACTGACTTCCGATGGAAGTACTGGCCGGCAGAGCAGCTGTTGACGCACATTGCAATTCAAAGACAGACTCACTGCAATTCTCACCTGCATCCGTAAATATCTGATCGTAAGGAGTATCTAAGTTATACAGTCCGGAACTCATTACCTCTTTGGCAGCAGCAGACATGTTACTCCAACTATTTCTCATCATGTACGTACGTGCATGTAGTGCACGGGCAGCTCCCCAAGTTAACCGACCGATATATTCGGAAGTCCATTGTCTGGGAAGTAGCTTTTCAGCCTCATCCAAATCCAGGTCAATTTGCTCATAAATCTTCTCCACAGTCGTTTTAGGGACATTAGCTTCGGCTGCATCGCGAATTTTGGCCGTCACCAAAGGAACCTCGCCAAACGCCCTGACCAGATTAAAGTAACAATAAGCACGGAAAAAGAGAGCCTCACCCTTATTCCTTTTAACACCTTCATCATCAGAGCTCAAATTATTGACCGCATCGATAACAGAGTTTGCCTGATAGATGATCGTATAGTTTTGAGACCAATAGGCTTTTACGGTTCCGTTATTCGTGGTATACTCAAAATCATCCCAAAACGCAGCCTGGTCTGCCCCATCGCCAGCCGAACTTCCTTTTTCAGAATCTTCGGAACGAACGTTGTGTACCATGAAAGCAGGAATACCAGCGGTAATGTTATAGCTACGCATCATCGTGTACATACTGAAAACCTGTCCGTCTATTGACGAGCCACCTTCGGGTGTATCATCCTCGGTAAACTGTCCAAGAGGGCTACGATCCAGAAAATCACTACAACCTGTTAGGCCAAAGACGGAAGTAGCCAACATCAGCGATAATATATATTTATTCAGTTTCATAATGTGCAATTTTAAGGGTAATTAGAAAGTTAAGTTAAGGCCAAACGTATACACAGCCGGCATAGGATACGAACCATCATCAACACCGAAAGCCGTAGCAGAGCCTCCCAGTTCAGGAGTATAACCGGTATTGTTCTTCCAAGTCTTGAGATTCTGAATATTGGTGTAAACCTTTAAGGCTTTTATGCGTAACTTATCCAGGAATCCTTTGTCAAAGTTATAAGCCAACTGAATGTTACGTATGCGGAAGAAACTACCGTCTTCAATATAATAATCAGAGTTCTGGTTATTAATGGTGTGCTTAATATTCAGCAAAGGTTGTGTATTCGACGTTCCTTCACCGTGCCAGCGACCCACTCGTTGAGCCATGTAGTTGAACTGTGACCAATTATAATTATCCCAAGTACGGAATATTTCATTTCCCTGCTGTCCCATCATGTCGATGCTTAGTTCCAGATTCTTGTAAGACACACCTAAATTAATGCCGTAAGTAAAATCCGGTGTTGGATTACCAATAATAGTACGGTCGGCCGGAGTTATCATTTCATCTCCGTCTACATCTACAAATTTCAAGTCACCGGGAGTCACTGTTGCCAGCTTGTTGACGGGAGAATTAGCAATCTCAGCAGCCGATTGATACACACCTTCCACCTTGTATCCGTAGAAATATCCGATAGGATAGCCTGCCTGCGTGTAACTCATGCTCTTGGCACCATCAATTATGGAATAACCATTCTGTACCAGACTTAATACCTTGTTTTTAATGGTAGTCAAGTTACCGCCAATGCTATATCCCCAGTCGCCTTTGCGGTCACTCCACGAAGCGGCTAGTTCTATACCCTTATTTTCAATCTCACCCAAATTACCTACACCCGGTACTGTGCCCGATAATCCCGGAACAGTAGCCAGCAAATCCTTCGTATTCTTGTGATAATACACACCTTCCACATGCAAACGATTCTTCAACATATTAGCATCAAAACCGGCTTCCCACGCTTCCACCTTTTCCCAACGCAAGTTAGGATTGGGTAAATATTCCAATTGATAGCCCGGTATAATGTTGTCTCCAAATACGGCAGAAGATGAGTTGAGCAACAACGGTTGAGCCGGATAAGCAGACTTCATGGCCTGATTACCTAGTGTACCCCAAGAACCTTTCAACTTCAACATATCGAAGAAATGTTGATCAGACATAAACTTCTCTTCCGACATTAACCAACCACCACCAATGGAGTAGAAGTTCTGCCACTGATTACCAGTGTAAGAGAAAGCAGAAGAACCATCGCGACGGAAAGAAGCATTCAGCAAATACTTCCCTTTGTAGTTATACAGCAAACGAGCCAGAGCAGATACGGTGGTACGTTCCCACTGCGAACTGCCATTGGTTGAAGCGCCTGCATCACCAATGCTTACATACCATTTATCAGGATCATCGGCAATAACCAATCCCACACCTTGATCACGACCGGCAGTAAGTGAGCTATACGAATTGTAATAGGTAGTAAAGCCGGCAGTTACGGTTATGTTATGATCATTAAACGAATCAACATACGTGAGCAAGTAATCGCTCTGCACCTTTGTCTCATCACTCTTGGTTTGTTCAACAGCCGTTTTCTTCGTTCCCAAAATATTGATGTTACCCGCTGCTTCAGGATCATACACCTTCACGATAGGCGTATATTTGCGAGAATTGTTTGAAGCATAATCCATTGAGAAAGTAGTGCGGAAAGTAAACTTCTTCAAGAAATTCCATTCCCCGTACACATTACCGGCAGCCCTGTAATTGGTAGCTCTGGTTGTGTTGGCACGTTCTTCAACATCCACCATCGGGTTGCTGATCTGTGCTTTCTGAAATTCAGGAAGAGCTGCAAACAGCTGATACTCATCATTAAAAATGGGAGCAACCGGAGTGGCACGAATAGCACTAAGCACCTCTTTAGCATCTGTAGGCAATATACGTGCTCCATTAAATTGGAAACCGAATCTCAAATCTTTGTTTACGCTATATTCATTGCTGGCATTCAGCGTAATCTTGCTATACTTTTCATGCTTAATGTTACCTTGTTCACTGGAATAACCCACTCCCAAATAAAATCTATTCTTATCAGAAGCACCGGTAATGCTGATGTTGTTATTGGTTACAAAGCCGGTTTGAAAGATTGCATCCTGCCAATCGGTATCCGCATTCCAATCAGAGAAATCAAACGGAGCAGTTCCCTGGTTGGTAAGTTGTTCATTATATAATTCCTTGAACTCAGCCGCATTGGCCATGTCAATCTTGTCGACCACCCTTTTCCAGCCGAAAGAAGTATTGATATTAACCAGCGTTTGTCCGGCTTTGGCCTTCTTGGTAGTTACAATAATCACCCCATTGGCACCACGTACACCAAAGATAGCCAATGAAGAAGGGTCTTTCAGAATCTCCATTGATTCAATATCGGCCGGATTGAGGAAATTAATATTATCGTTAAACAGTCCGTCAACAATATACAGCGGAGCAAAACCGTTGATAGAGTTGGTACCACGAACACGAATTTCAGGATCGGCACCGGCACGTCCGGTATTCACCACTTGCACACCGGCCACCTTACCTTGTAAAGACGATAAAGGATTTGAAGCCGGTTTGTTAGCAATTTCCTCCCCTTTAATATTAGTGATTGATCCGGTCAGGTCGCGCTTCTTTGCCGAGCCATAACCAATAACAACCGTTTCGGTCAACATGGTAACATCTTCGGCCATCGACACGTTGATCACTTTACGGCCGTCGACCTTTACTACCAGCGTTTTCATTCCGATATAAGAGAATCGTAAAGTAGCATTTGGAGCAGCTAGAATGGAATAATTGCCATCGATATCTGTTATAGAACCGCCGGAAGAATTAACCACCTGAACTGCAACTCCAATCAGAGGCTCGTTCTGTTCGTTAGTTACCTTACCCGTGAGAGTCGTATTCTGAGCAAAAACAGAAGAGAAGCAGATGCCCATAACGCCTATCAGGAAAGATATAGCTCTTAATCGGCACAAACTCTTCGTAGATTTTTCTTTAAAAGATTGTTTTTTCATTGCATTAAATTTTAACAATAAACACTTTCGATTCTCCTTGCCGTTTCAGCACACTCCCTGTTCATTCAAAACCAATTAAACGGGCCCTGTTATAATCAGGTATCAAGTTAACAAAGAGCAACCAGATATTGGCGGCAATTGAAATCGGAAGCAAACATATCAATGGAAAATCGGAGGAACAAAAAAAGTTCCTCATAATAGATACATGGAGGTGCTTTTTAACAAACAAAGCACCTCACATTTACCTCTCAAAATAAAATTATATTCTGATATACAAGCACTTACAAGACTAAATCAGTCAATCTCCATAAAGCAGTCGTTGAGGTTTTGAGTAGGTTTCAAATCGAGTTTTTTTCTTAACCGATAGCGGTTATTCTCTACTGCCCGTACTGATATGTTCATTAAAGAAGCAATGTCCTTTGATTCCAAACCAAGTTTCAAGCAAGCGCATAACCTCAGGTCATTGTTGGTCAGTTGCGGATACAGCATTTTGAGCTTCTTGAAAAAATTCTTATGTTTCTCTTCAAAGCGGATAAGGAACATATTCCAGTCGTCTTCCGTATCCATGTTATTGGCTAAAAGTGCATTTATTTTCTGAATAAAAGGCAGCAATGATTTCTGAGCACTCTTTGCATAGAAATCGTCGGCTATATTCTTCAAACTCAGAATCAGTTCGTTCTTTTTGATGATAAAAGAAGTCTGTGTAAACAGCTCGGCATCTTTCTCCTCTATTTTATTGAGTAAGTTTTCGTTCATCCTCCTCAAGTAACGAGCCTCACGTGCACGAACTTTCTGCAAGTGCAGATTGCGATACCGCCTTAAGATAAGCATCCACACCAAGTAAAGCACAGAGCCGGTAATAAGTACATAAAGCAGATAAGCCCAATACGTTTGATACCAGGGAGACAAGATTTCAAACCGATACACAGTCTCTTCGGACTCATTGCCCAATCCGTCAATCGTTCTTAGTTTAAACGTGTAACTGCCTTTGGGCAAACGAGCGTAAAAAACACTCCCCGAAGTAGACGGTTCGCTCCATTCATTACCCATCCCCTCAAGAATGTACTGCACAGAAAGGTTGGAAGTAAACGAATGACTTTCCGTGAAATTAAACGTCACATTGTTATAATTATAAGGAATTTCAGCATCCTCACCGGGAGCCAGATAACGTTCCTTTCCGCCGGATATGCTGATCTTGACTGATTCGATAAGAGGAGCATTTAATTTCACTCCGGCACTTTTTTCATGCAAATTATGAAGAATAAATCCCGCATCAAGACACACCAGTGATACAGAATCGTTCAGCACAGAAATGTTCTCATCCGCATTCACTAGCGACAAGTTATCGTTATCTACATTATACGCCTCCAAAATCCGGGCAATGTAACCATCGTACATCAATCGATAAATGGAAGAACTCGTGATAGCCCAGCTCTGATCGTCGTTGATGTGAACCAGTCGCTTCAAGTCACTGACCTGCGCAAAGCATTTATTCAATTTATTCTCGGGTACAATCTGATCTCTGTTCTCATCATATACCCAGAAAGTATTATCACCTAGAAATACAATTCTGCCGCCGACCTTGAACAGTGATAATTTCTCAGGAAGAGACTTATCTTTCTCCGTTCCATAATAAAAAAGATAGTGATAAGACTTGTAGTCATCCGTTAGCCGACACTTATAGATACCCTGTCCCACCGTTTCCATCCAGATATTATTTAAGTGATCGACCTCCGCATTAATAACCGATTTAGAGATTCCACTTACCTCCCACACCTTGCGCGTGTCCATATCGACAATGGCCGGTTTGTTATACGTAACCACAAACAGCAGATTACGATCCTTCACCGGCAACTTTGTAATACGGAACACCCCCGTATGCAAGGGGTAAGGAGCCGATGCATTCATATCCTTCCCAATTTCGAGAATACTCATGTTATGCCCGCAAAACAGTCGGCCATCCACCGCAGAGAAGCTCCACACCTGTCCTTGCGTGCCTTTCATAAATTTCAGCGAAGAAAAATAGTCGGAACTGAAAAGAGATTTTTGAGGGATGTAATACACCCCCTGATTGGTTCCTATGAGCAGATAATTATTCCAATAAGTAGCACAATACACAGCCCCGATATCTTGCGAGAAAGAGTTATAATAACTAAGCCCTTTGGTGTAGCGAATGTACGCCAGTCCCCGGTCCATACCTACCCACACATTATCCAGGTTATCTTTGCACAAAGCCAGAATCGTATTGTTTTGCAACGAATTCTTTGACGAGTAGTGAGCTAAAACATTTCCGTCGGCATCAGTCTCATACACTCCGTCGAGCAAAGTTCCCCAGTAGTAAGTCCCCCGCTTAGGCACACCGACCGCACTATTGAGTTCCTTGTCACGAAGCACTTCACTGAATGCCTTGTTCCAAAGCGTAAAACGCCCTCCGGCATACCGATAAATCTCTCCCGAAGAAGTGCCAACCAAACACTGACCATTACCGTGTGCTAAAATAACCCGGGCCAGCTTCCCTTTGAAAATGTCACTGCCTTCTATTCGTTGCAACTTATCGTTCGTGAGCCGATACAGCGAACCGTAAATCTCCTGTACCCAATACTCATCACCCACCTGATGAAGAAACAGCAAACCGTTTTTCAATCCTAGTTGGCGAACAGACGTTCCATTAAAGATATAGATGTGTCCGAACGATTGGTAATAAACCTTCTTGTTTTTGTTATCGACGCACACCCGCCAGATTGTTTCGTTATGCAACATCCCTTTGGGCAGGAGCTTTTTGAAGCTAATGTATTTCAGATTGCCGGAAACATCACGATTCCAACGGCCAATGTCTTCAAAACCGCCGGTATAAATAACCTCGTGTGACTCAATACCGATTCCTTTAATATAAGAACCGTTTATACTCGGATGCAATTTCCAGACCATGCCGTCGAATTCCAGCAAGCCTTTATCGTTACCAAAATACATTATCCCCCTCTCATCCTGGCATGCACTCCAGTTCTTATTGGCGGCCTTGTATTTATCCCTATAGATATTAATAATAAACGGTTTTTCGGCTGCATGAATCTCTATAAAACAAAGTATAAAAAGAAAATAAAAGATTTTTTTCAAGTTCATAATATACAATATTAAGGTTCTGCAAAGATAGTTGAATAAACGAAGTTGAGACTTTGATCATTTACTTTTTTGTTAGTAGAAACCCAAGCCGGAAATAAAAGTTCAATTATTGCACCTTATCAATATATAAAATACAGATCAAACAAAGCATTCTAAAAAGAGTACCATTTACCTTGACTCTATTTCACAACTCTTCTCCCAGAGAAAAAAAAGTGTGGTTTACCCTCACTTACCCTCACTAACTTGGTCAAAACTCCCTATTTATAAGCCTTACAGAAGAGTGATAGTAAAATATGTCTACCACTAAATTGGCAGTTTTACCCTCACTATCTATCACTTTTAACTAAGTATACAGATTCATTAACTCCAATTTAACTAAAAATGCGACGATGTTTCATCGCTTTCGAGTGTTTTTTGATTAAAAATGGCCAAAAGTCACTTCATAAGTCATCAAAAACAGGCTATTGTGCATTGATAAACCCCTTTTTCGGCTTTGCTCTTCGGTCAAATTCACACTGAATTGACTTCTTTCAACGCAGGTTGTATGTTTGTTTTATTTGGAAACTTTGACTTATACTGAAAATGGTTGTTACTATTAGAAGCTTGTTACTAAAAGTAGAACTAATTTTACAAATTCACTCCTTGATGCCATGAATCAGACAAATCTTGTCAAGAGCAGATTTATATATTATTAACCAATAAACCGGGGAGCAACAAGGATCGGCAAGACTTTGGTAAAACATAACCAACTTTTTGAAAAACATAACCGACTTTTTCAAAAAGATAACGAGCAATTTTAAATCGTAAACCGTCTTTTGGTTCGGGAGAAACCGTCTCTTCGCCATCAGACGGTTTCTTATTGACCTTTTGCTACCGTGCAAACCGGCGCGAGACACCGTGTTAATACAATCACAAACCGTCAAGACATAAAAAAAGGCAAGAGTATGAACTCCTGCCTTTGCGCCTATAATAATTTGAATATACTATAAGATTATAGGTACAAAGATAATACATTATACTGTCAAATCCAAATCATTGTGGTTATTTTATTAGGTGTTATTACAAGGTGTTTTTGAAACCATTCTCGGTGAAAAATATAAGTTCCTAGCAAGTTAATGACAACACATGTATCTCTCTCGTAGCGTTGGGCACATTAACGGCAATGTTGCTTTTGATAGAAGGTGACTACGGGTATTGAGAAATGACTACCGAAGCGATAATATTTAATTGTAAAATCATACATATTACGCATAATAAATTAAAATTAGTTATCTTTGCGATAACACAATATAAATTCCTTCAAGATAGATGACTGCATCGATTATGAAGTTATTATGTTGAAATGAAACCAGTACAAGTCAAGAATCAGAACAAGTTGGCATTATGATAAAAAATATTATTCAAAGCAACGAAACCGTAACTCCAAACGCACAAACACTGAAAGTGTTGCATACGCATTTCCCCCAATGCTTCGACAAGGAAGGCAAATTCGACATTGATAAGTTCAAAGATCTGATTAAAAACGATATAGATATAACCCACGAAGGATACGATCTTAACTTTCTGGGGAAAAACTATGCTAAATTATTGGCTTCTATTGATACGACTACGGTAGTTCAGCCTGATTTGGAGCACAATGTTAAACCCGAAAATGCAAATAGTCAAAACCTTTATATCAGTGGCGACAACCTCGATGGGCTAAAACATTTGCTAAAATCATACACAGGTGCAGTGAAGTGTATCTATATAGATCCGCCATACAACACAGGTTCGGATGGATTTGTGTACAATGATAATTTTAACTTTACGTCTCAGGAACTGATAGACAAACTAAGCATTAGTGAAGAGCAGGCACAGAAAATCTTCGATCTCACCACCAAAGGGCGTGCTTCGCATTCGGCATGGCTTACCTTCATGTATCCACGTTTGTTGCTTGCCCGCGATTTGCTTACCCCCGATGGCGTCATATTTATTTCAATAGATGATAACGAACAAGCTAATCTGAAGTTGATTTGTGATAGTGTTTTTGGTGAAGAATCTTTTGTGGCAAACATACCGTGGAGAAAAAGAACAGCAAAAAGTGATGTGCCTTTTGGAGTATCACAAGATTATGAATCTATTATTTGTTATGCTAAACAAGATTTTACTGCCGCTTTGGAAGGAGGTACGCGAAAATATTTTGAGACAGACGATCTTCCTGATAGACCATGGCGGATACATGATTTAACAAAACAAACCAATGCTAATGAAAGACCTAATAGTAATTTTACAATCGTCAATCCTAAAAATGGAGATAAATTTCCAGCAAATCCCAATGCTGTATGGCGTGTTACTTCAGAAACAATTAAAGATTTTGAAAAAGAAAACAGAATAGTTTTCCCTGGAGATTATGATTTCTTGAAGATTTCAAAGCCTGTACTAAGATATTTCAAAGAAGATGATGAGAAGAAAGCAGGTGGAATGTTTGGATTCACCCCAGTAAGTACAAACCTACCCAAAGAAGTAGGTATGAGTCAGGATGGTACAAAAGATATAGGTGAACTATTTAACAGCAAAGTTTTTAATTTTCCAAAGCCTGTAAGTCTATTAAAATATCTAATCAAGGCAGCAACTAATTTCGATAAAAGTGCAATAATTGTCGATTTTTTCTCAGGCAGTGCATCTAGTGCTCAAGCTGTATTAGAAGTAAATGCCGAAGATAAAGAAGGTGGAAACAGAACCTTTATTGCTATTCAACTCCCCGAAGTATTAGATTCTAAAAATGCAAGTCAAAAAACGGCTTATGAATTTCTCCAATCTATAAATCGGCCTACTACTCTAGATTTTATTGGCATAGAGCGTATTAAACGCGCAGCTGCCAAAATAAAGTCCGAAACCAAAGCTGATATTGACTACGGTTTCAAACATTACACCTTGGTAGAGCCGTCCGAAGATACAATTGATAAATTAGAAGAATTTAAAGAGACTGAAATGTTTACCAATAACGATACCTTATCGCTGTTTGGCAAAGAAACCGTACTCGAAACATGGTTGGTGAAAGACGGGTATGGCTTTGGGGCAAAAGTAGAAGATGTGAAATTAGCCGATTACACAGCTTACTTGTGCGGTAAACACCTATATTTTATTGAAGCAGGAATCAATGAAAATGACATGGTGGCACTACTCGATCGGTACCAGCAAGAACCGTCATTCAGTCCCGAAAACATTGTGGTCTTTGGTTATAGCTTCAATTTTTCACAAACGGAAATGCTTCGCAAAAATCTGTTTGTACTGCGCGATTCTCATAAAAACCTAAAAGCTAACTTTGACATCAGATACTAAGCATTATGGAGCTAATTTTACAGACAGGGCTTACCCACCAGCAAAAAGCAGTTGACTCCATTGCTGATGTATTCAAAAATACAACTATCAGCCAACCGAATCAATATTACGGTAATCCAGAAATTTTTACCGATGGTATTCTATTTGAGAATATAAAGCAAGTTCAAAAAACAAATGGGCTTCACAGTTCATTGCGCATCCTTTCAAGAGAAGTCAAGCCGCTCCATTTGGATATTAAAATGGAGACCGGTACCGGAAAAACATACGTTTATACACATGCCATTTACGAATTACACCAGCAGTACGGCATTAACAAGTTCATTGTAGTAGTGCCTTCACTTCCAATCAAAGCGGGTGCAGAACAATTTCTTGGTGATGGATACGTTCAAAAGCACTTTGAAAACACCTGTGGGTATGGGGCGCAAATAGAGTTATACACTTTAAAAGCGCAAGCAAAGAAAAAAGGAAAAACTTTTTTCCCAAGTGCTGTCCGTGCGTTTGTTGAAGGATCCTGTCAAACAAAAAACAGAATCTATGTATTGCTCACCAATATGCAATTATTGACAAACGGCAATATGCTTTCCCGCTCCGATTATGATTTTGGGGTCCATGGATACTACCGTCCTTTTGATGCGCTTGCCGCTACACAACCATTCGTAATTATGGATGAGCCACATCGTTTTCAACGTGACCAGAAAGCGTATGAACGAATTGTTGAAGAATTAAAGCCACAATGTATTGTACGCTTTGGAGCTACATTTCCCGACATCGCAGTTGGGAAAGGGAAGAATAAAACAACAAAGAAAGATTATCTCAATCTTTTGTATGACCTTAATGCTTGCGAATCATTTAATCAAAATCTTATTAAAGGTGTAGCCAAAGAGCATTTTGAACCTTTATCTTCCAAAGATGAGAAAATAAAAATAACATCAATCGAAAGTAAAACCTCAGCAATTTTTAATCATATATCAGTCAACGGACGTAAGTCATATACCTTACAAACCGGCGATTCGTTATCGGTCATTAGCGAAGAACTCAAAGGTCTTTCAATAACGGGAATAGGCAAAAATTTCGTTGAATTTTCCAATGGGCAGATTAAATTTACAGGAGAAGAATTTACTGTAGATATTTTTTCTGATTCTTATCAGGAACAAATGATTCGTTTGGCTATTCAACGTCATTTCGAAACTGAGCGTGCTAACTTTGATCGCCCGTGTAAGATTAAAACATTAGCTCTATTTTTCATTGACAACATTGATTCTTATCGCGGTGATAGTAATGGCAACAAGTGGTTACACTCTATTTTTGAGCAACTATTAAAAGAACGAATAGACTATGAACTAAAGCAAACATGTTCAACTGAATATAGAGCATACCTCGAAGCAAGCAAAGCCGATATTTCGGCTTGCCATGCCGGATATTTTGCCAAAGATAACACGGATTCCGACGATAATATTGCTGCCGAAATAGATGAAATACTTCATAACAAGAAGAAATTACTCTCTATTGTCAATGAAGACAAATCGTTGAACACTCGCCGTTTTTTGTTTTCAAAATGGACACTTAAAGAGGGTTGGGATAACCCAAATGTGTTTACCATTGTCAAACTACGTTCCAGCGGCAGCGATAACAGCAAAATTCAGGAAGTAGGACGTGGACTCCGCTTGCCGGTAGATGAATTCGGCAACCGTATATCTAATGAAGAATTCATGCTGAATTATATTGTTGACTTTACCGAAGCCGATTTTGCCAATCGTTTAGTTGCTGAAATAAATGCAGAGTTACCGGCCGAGCAGGCTACGCATATCTCAATTGAAGAGATGGAACGAGTTGCCCAACTTCGCAACATAGACACAAATCAATTCATGATTGAATTGATGACAAGAGGTTATATTGACTTTTCAAGGAAAATAAATGTAGATAAAATCAACGATTTTTATCAGGATTATTCAGAATTCAATATGCCTCGTCTTGCAAGTGCGAAAGTGATTGATAAGAACAAAAAAGCAAAAAACACGGTCAAAGTCCGGGAGGCACGTTTCAATGAACTAAAAGAGCTTTGGAGTGCTATTAATAAAAAGTATGTATTATTTTTCAACAGCGACGTAGAACAATCCATAGAAAAAGATATTCAAATTTTACTCCAAAATGGAGTATTTGGTTCGCAGGAAATAACAACCGACCGCCAAAAAATATATGCGGGGAAAAGCAACATTGAGGTAGTTGGCGAAGCAGGAGTGACTTATTTGATAAGTGGCAAAAGACTTCCTTATAACGTATTTTTAAAACGAATAAACAAAGCAACCTCTATTCCAATAAATACACTTCATAATGCTATCGTGCAATATGCTAAATCTGAAAACGGATTTAATCAGGCATATATCAATGAAAGTTCGGCAGCCAGATTCATTTCCAAATTTAATGACTGGAAATATGATAACTTGAAAGGGCGTTTCAATTACAAAAAGACTGAATATACCCCCGCTTCAACGAAACTAACCAATGCAGATGGAACTGTAAGGGCTGAAGTTGTTCAGGGCGAAATAGGTACAAACATTCTGAGAGGAGAACCCTCTGCTAAATATCTCTATGATGTAATAGCTTACGATTCTCCTTTGGAATGTAAGAACATTACAAAAGAAATCGAAGAGGTTATTGTATATGGTAAAATTCCACGCCGAAGTATCTCTATTCCTACTATTGGTAATGATTCTTATAGCCCCGATTTTATGTATGTAGTAAAAAAGGCTAACGGTGAAAAAGAACTTAATATCGTGATTGAGACCAAACAGGTTGAAGGCAAATCTTCGTTAAGGGGAGAAGAAGGCATGAAAATAAGTTGTGCGAAAGAATTTTTCAACCAGCTGACATTAGATGGTTACAAAGTATCCTTTAAAACACAACTTAATAATAACGGAATCAAATCCATTATAGAGGAAATACTAAAAGGAGAATAGTAAGCGGGTATTGATTTACCCGCAACACTTATTCTCTTCAAATATACTGCCGTACCGATGATACTCAAACGAGATGCTTTGTTCTTTCAAGTAATGAAGCAACTCAATACGTCCTTCGGCAAGGGGAGCGCTGTCAATAATACAAAGTCCCAGTTCCGCAGCTTTTTGATAAACCGCATCCGATAAGCTTTCTGAGCATGCGCGGACGCGTTCGTATGTTGACATCGTATTGATAAAATCGTCCTCACTTTCCAGTCTCAAGCTCATTCCGTGGAACAATGCCACTTTCGCTTTGATGACTTCCAGTTGATGGTGCTTGTCAGAGAGGCTGACGGTCAGCTTCGTTTTTGTTTGATTGGCTGCCAGCATAACCAATAATGCATCATTCAACGTATCACCATCGGCAATGCGTAGAGCCATCGAGTTCAAAGGTAAATAGCGGAAGGTATTTTCTTCTCCGTAAATGTGGCTCACATCTTCTTCTTTGGAGAACACGTTGTTCCATGCCTGCCTGTAATTGGCCTCAACATCTTTTATGTCATAAGCCGTGGCATTTTTAAAACGAAGGAAACTTGCTACATAATTGGGACCTCCCGCCTTGATGCCTCCACCAAAAGCCGAACGCTTCATTCCGCCAAAGGGCTGGCGACGTACGATAGCTCCCGTTATTCCTCGATTGATGTAAAGGTTACCTGCCTCAATTTTGTTTTTCCAGAGTTCTCGCTCATCTTTATTGAGGCTCTGCAAGCCGGCCGTCAAACCATACTCGGAAGAGTTGGCATACTCAATTCCCTGTTCAAGGCTGTCAATGCAAACCACGGAAAGTAACGGTGCAAACAGTTCGTTGCGGAAGGTATAACTGCCCGGCTTAACACCCCACTTCACGCAGGGTTTAAGTATATAGCGTTCTTTATCTATAAATTCAGGCGCCACAAGCCATGATTCACCGGGTTCAAGATGATCAATGGCGTATTGCAGCTTCTCATTTTTATGATCAATCATGGGCCCTACATAGTTCATCGGATCCCACACACCACCCGTGCGCAAACTCAAAACGGCATCACGCAATTTCGATTGGAAGATTTCGTCTTCGTAGGTACTGCGTTCAACAAGTAAGAGCGAACAGGCAGAGCATTTTTGTCCGGCATTACTAAAAGCCGATGAAACAACATTCAGAATAGCACGATCCTGATCACCGTTAACCGTAAGTATCATCGCATTTTTTCCTCCTGTTTCGGCAGAAAGTGGTGTACGCGGTGCATTCTCAAGCAAGCGGAAAGCGGTATCGGTACCTCCCGTCAGGATGATATGTTTGACAGATTGGTGAGCAGAAAGCCAGTTCAGCGACTGCCTCTCGGCGGGGCAAACCACTTGCAGCGCATCTTTAGGCACTCCGGCATCCCAGAAACATTGGGCAAATTCCCAAGCAACCGGTAGTGCAACAGTTGCAGGCTTTAACAGCACAGTATTTCCGCCTGCCAGTGCAGCAACCGTGCCACCTACGGGAATAGCCAACGGAAAATTCCAGGGGGGAATGACCAGAACAATTCCCTTCGGCTGATAAGAAACGGTTTTAAGTTCGTCGAACGCAGCCATGGAGGTAGGGTAAAACCTACAAAAGTCTATTGCTTCCGATACTTCTACATCGCCTTCGGTAAAGGTTTTACTCGTTACAGCTGCCATGCAGCCTATCAAATCGCCACGCTTGGCAGCGATATTTTCGGCCACTTGAAACAATATTTTCTTGCGCTGGTCAAGCGACGTTTTCCGCCAACCGGATGCATCGCTTTCAGCTGTAGCAAGTATTTCCTCTATTTGTTCTTGCGTAGAAAGATTGGCTTCGCAAACAACAACTTGGTTCTCGCGGCTACGGTCAGTATACGTCCTTTTGTTCATCGTAAGCACTTCCTTGTCACCTATCTGAACGGGAACCACAAAATTAGTAGCGTTTACTTCCGTTTTCCATTTGTTGAGAACGGCCAATGCCCATTCGCGGTTCCACGGAAGATCAAGATCCGTATCGGGTTCATTAGCAAAAGGCTCTTTCAACCGCTCCTCAAGAGGAAGAGCCGACGGCTGCGGGTTCATTCTGTTTTGCGTTCTATAAGGTTTTGTATTCACGGTATCTTTTAGGAGATAAGCTTCCTCAAACTGTTCTTTGAGAAAAAGCCATTTATCGCTATCCAGCTTCAGGTTAAAGGTATAGGTCAGGAAGTTTTCTTTACCTGTATTTTCATCGAGGCGACGCACCAAATAAGACACGGCATTTAAGAAATGCTCCGCTTTCACTACGGGAGTATAAAGAATAATGTTCTTTTGGAGTTGGCGCATCACCCGCGGCAGGTGGTTAGCCATTCCCTCGAGCATCTCGAAAGTGACTCCTTCGGTAACTGCATTCTGTTCACATAACAAGTGCGCATAAGCAATCGTGAAGAAATTATGAGACGCAACTCCTATATGCAACACCTTTGTGTTTTCCGGTTTTAAGGCTAAGTCGAGAATGTGCATATAGTTGGCATCTACCTCTATTTTAGTGTGCAAAATGGGATTTTCCCAGCCACGCATAGACGAAATAATAGATTCCATTTGCAGGTTACAACCTTTTACCAAACGCATTTTAATGGGAGCACCTCCTTCGGATGCACGCTTTTTCGAGAACGCTAGCAAACGATTGAAGTTACTCTCGGCATCGGGCAGATAGGCCTGCACAACAATGCCGGCCGAATAGTTTTTAAATTCCGGAAGCGAAAGAGTTTCAATAAACACATCATAGGTCAGTTCCATGTCTTTATACTCTTCCATATCCAGATTGACAAATTTATACGTTTGCTTGCCTTCGTGATTCGTATAAGTTTGTTGCATCGCCTTTCTATAAATGGCAGAAACCATTTCAATCAGCTCACGTTTATTTTGCTCATAGGATAGCGATTTGATTTGCGCATAAATGCCGCTCAATTTAATTGAAATGTAGTTAACATCGGGCATTTCCAACGCTTCAAGGTAGTGTTCGTAACGGTGACGGGCCTCTGAGTCGCCCAATACCACTTCGCCAAGTAGGTTTACATTTTGTCCGATGTTGTTCTGCCAGCGACCGGCAAGATGCTGGGTCAGTCGGGGACGTTCTTCGGAAATGATTATTTTATCGGTTTCACTGCGTAGTTTCGATTTAAAAATAGGCATGGCAATAGACGGGAAAAGATAACCTCCCGCCATATAAAGTCTGATTAGAAAACGGTCGCCGGGACTAAAGAAATCAGGAATACCGTATTCGCGAATGATTTGTCGCACACGCTTGTTCAGCTTGGAATTATTTCGAATTTGCGACGATTCGTCAAGCATCTTCGACAGAAAGGTTTTATACTCGGGTGTTTGTACTAATGAAGCAAATTTCTTTTGCTCTTTTACTTCTTCGGGGGTCAGTTCGGACTTTGCTTTATTCAGAAAGTCCTTCGCCCACTCTACAACGGATGACGAGGTTACTTGTGACATAGTTAATGCAATTAGAAAAGTTTCGTAATTATACAGCAAAATCTCGATTTAGTACACACAATCATCGTTTTTTTTCATCAACAAAAGTATTTTTAATCGTATATTTGCCCGTATAAACCCAACAGATACTATATAAACATACTTAAAAACGAAATCTAATCATGAGAACCTTTTGTATTGCAGGACTTCTTCTAGCTTTTTCCCTCGGTTTATTTGCTCAGAAAGCGACTGTCGTATCGCCTAACCGGAAAATTTCCATCGAACTCTTTAATGCACAGAATGCTGAAAATGGTGAATGGTATTTGAAGGTAAACTATTCCAATCAGGAACAAAAATGTGAAGTGATACCACAGATCAAGTTAGGGCTGGCCCGTGCAGACCAAGATTTCTCCAACGGATTGAAATTCTTAAAAGCATCCAAACCATTGGTTATACATGAAAAGTACACTGCTATACACGGCAAGAAATCTGAATGCTCCAATCAGGCCAACGAAGTAGTTGTTTCTTTTGAGAATCAGAAAAAGTCCAAACTGAATATTATCATCAGGGCTTACAATGATGGCGTAGCCTTTCGCTATCAGTTTCCCGAAAAGGGCGGCTCATTCGTGGTGAATGATGAGCTGACGGCTTATTGCATGACCGATAGCACCAAAAGATGGCTGGAAAAGTTTAACCCGGCCAACGAAGGGCTTTATAGCAGTGCCAAAGATGGAAATGTTCAGCAAGACTGGGGCTATCCTGCTCTTTTCAATACACCGGATAAGGGTTGCTGGTACTTGATTCACGAGGCAGATCTGGATCGAAATTATTGCGGAACAAAATTATCAAATACGGCCGATAAGAGCAGTTATAAACTAACCTTCCCCGATCAATGGAACGGCAGGGGACTGGGAGAATCCAAACCCACCATCACCTTGCCTTGGAAATCGCCCTGGCGGGTGGTTATCATCGGAAGTCTGGCCGACATCGTTGAATCGACTTTGGTTGACGACGTTTCCACTCCTTCCGTTATCAGCAAAACCGACTGGATTAAACCGGGCGTTGCATCGTGGAACTATTGGTCGGACAATCACGGCACGCGAAGTTACCAAACCGTTTGTGCCTTTGCCGATTTGGCTGCCGAAATGGGATGGCCCTACACGTTGCTCGACTGGGAATGGGATAGCATGGGCGATGGCGGAAAACTGGAAGATGCGCTTACTTACATTCGGAACAAAGGAATAAAGCCATTGATGTGGTACAACTCCGGTGGCGAACATACGTGGGTAGCATCCACACCTAAAGACAGAATGCTCACGCATGAAAACCGTGTGGAAGAGTTTACGAAACTAAAGAAGTTGGGTGTTGTCGGGGTTAAGATTGACTTCTTTGAGAGCGAGAAGCAGGACATGATTAGATATTATCTGGATATTCTGGATGACGCCGCCAAGTTTGAAATAATGGTTTACTTCCACGGCTGCCTGGTGCCGCGCGGCTGGGCACGCACCTACCCCAACCTGATGACGTACGAAGGTGTTCGGGGAGCGGAGTGGTACAACAACGGACCGGAATTTACCTACACTGCTACGGAGCATAACACCATATTGCCTTTTACCCGAAACGTGGTTGGAGCAATGGATTATACACCGGTCACTTTCACCAATTCTCAATTTCCGCACATTACTTCCTTTGGTCACGAGCTGGCACTGAGCGTGCTGTTTGAATCGGGGATTCAGCATTTTGCCGACAGACCGGAAGGGTATTACGCTTTGCCCGATGCCGTAAAAGCATTCTTAAGAAACGTGCCCAATACATGGGACAACACTCGGTTACTTGACGGTTATCCCGGCAAAGATATTGTAATGGCTCGCCAGAAAGGTGACCAATGGTATATTGGCGGAATAAGTGCCGATAATATGCGCGAACAGAGAAAAAAGTTATCGTTCCATTTCCTGCCCGAAGGTGTGAAGTATCAACTTACATTAATAGCCGACGGCAAGCACGATAAGGAGTTCCGCACTCAATACATGGTAGTCGATAAAGCCTCATCCGTAGACGTAAAAATGCTAAGAAGAGGTGGCTTTGCTGGTTATCTGAAACCGATCAAATGATATGAGCTAATACGATCTATATTATGAAAAACGCATCATTCAAAAGACTTATGCAAGGGGTATGTATCGTATCCCTGTCGTTCTTTCCTCTTAACTCCATGAGTCAGCAGTTACCGTACAAGAATCCCAATTTGAGTTCGCAAGAGCGCGCAAAAGATCTCATCTCGAGATTGACACTGGCCGAAAAGGCGGCATTAATGTGTGACCAATCGGATGCCATTCCACGTTTGGGAATTAAAAAGTTTAACTGGTGGAGCGAGGCACTGCACGGATATGCCAACAACGACAGTGTTACCGTATTTCCTGAGCCCATAGGCATGGCTGCTTCTTTTAACGATGCGTTACTCTTCAAAATATACGATGCGGCATCCGACGAAGGGCGTGCCAAATACAACCAGTGGCTCAAACGCGGAAACGAGAATAAACGTTTCCTGAGCTTGTCGGTGTGGACGCCTAACGTCAACATTTTCCGCGATCCTCGTTGGGGACGCGGTCAGGAAACATACGGCGAAGATCCTTACCTCACATCTCGTATGGGTGTGCAGGTTGTAAAAGGGTTGCAAGGACCCAGCGATGCCAAATACCGTAAGTTGCTGGCCTGTGCCAAACATTATGCCGTGCACTCCGGACCGGAATGGAGTCGCCACGAGTTGAACCTGAACAACGTTAGTCCTCGCGAATTAAACGAAACGTACCTTCCTGCTTTTAAAGCATTGGTACAAGAGGCTGATGTGCGCCAGGTGATGTGCGCTTATCAGCGTTTAGACGATGAGCCTTGTTGCGGCAACACCCGTCTTTTGCAACGGATTTTGCGCGATGAGTGGGGCTTTAAATACCTTGTGGTGTCTGATTGCGGGGCAGTAACCGACTTTTTCACCACTCACAAAGTGTCTTCGGATGCAGTTCATGCGGCTTCCAAAGCCGTTTTAGCCGGAACAGATGTGGAATGTGTGTGGGAAAATTATCCGTTTAAGGATCTCCCCGCTGCCGTAGAAAAAGGATTACTTAAAGAAGAAGATATAAACAAAAGTTTGATGCGCGTTTTAATTGGACGCTTCGACTTGGGTGATTTTGATGATGATGCCATTGTTCCTTGGGCACAAATACCGGCATCGGTACTGAATAACGAAAAGCATCGCCAATTGGCCTTGGAAATGGCACGTCAAACCATGACTCTGCTGCAAAATAAGAAGAATGTGTTGCCGCTGTCGAAATCAACCAAGCAGATAGCCGTAATTGGCCCCAATGCAAACGATAAACCCATGCTGTGGGGAAATTATAACGGAACGCCCATACACACCATTTCAATTCTTGATGGAATAAAGACGAAGATAGCCGACAAGAAAATATACTACGATAAAGGGTGCGACTTGGTTGAAGATAAGGTGACTCAAAGTTATTTCAATCAACTATCTTTTAATAATAAGAACGGATTCAAGGCTACGTACTGGAATACGCCCGACAGAAGCGGCAACGTTGTCACAACGGTACAGATTACTAATCCGATAAAAATGACTACGGCCGGCCAGCATGAATTTGCATCGGGTGTAAAGCTTCAGGGTTTCTCGGCCTTATTCGAAGCTGAATTCACGCCTAAAGTATCAGAAGATTTGGTATTCAAGGGCGGAGCAACGGGCTATTTCGAGCTGACGGTCAACGGCAAAACGCTTCAAAGTTACAGCAACTGGCGTACCCTGCCATCACGCATTCCGTTCAAGGTGGAAGCCGGACAGAAATATAAGATAGAAATTAAGTATGCTCAACAAAACGACTGGCAAGCCAACATCGAATTTGATTTCGGGAAAGAAGTAGATGTTGATTACACCAAGCTGATTGAGAAGCTGAAAGGTATTGAAACCGTTGTGTTCGTAGGAGGACTTTCGGGAAGCCTCGAAGGTGAAGAGATGCCTGTCAACTACCCCGGCTTTAAGGGTGGCGACCGCACCAACATTGACCTGCCGTCTGTGCAACGCAACTGTTTGAAAGCATTAAAAGAAGCAGGTAAAAAAGTTATTTTCGTCAACTGTTCCGGTTCCGCTATTGCGCTCACACCCGAAACGGAATCATGTGACGCCATCCTTCAAGCCTGGTATCCGGGCGAATCGGGTGGTCAGGCGGTTGCCGATGTTCTTTTCGGTGATTACAATCCCGGAGGGAAACTTCCCATCACCTTCTATAAAAGTTCCGATCAATTGAAGGACTTCGAGGATTATTCCATGAAAGGACGCACGTACCGCTATATGACCGATGCCTTGTTTCCTTTCGGTTTCGGGTTGAGTTACACCCGTTTCCAGATTGGCAAAGCCACGATTGATAAGTCTCAAATCAAGCCCGACGAAAACATCAGGCTAACCATTCCGGTAAGTAACGTAGGAAAAAGAGCGGGAACGGAAATACTGCAAGTGTATGTTCGTAAGGTGAATGATGTAGAAGGTCCTATTAAAACCCTGCGCGGATTTCAACGAGTGGAGTTGGTTGCCGGTCAATCAACCAACGCCACCATAAACCTCGCACCTTCAGCATTCGAGTTTTTCGACTGGGCTCAACGGAAAATGACTGTTACCCCGGGTGAATATGAACTGTTATATGGCAATAGTTCGGATGCGAAAGATTTGAAAAGCATGAAGATAACCATTCTTTAAGTAGTGGCATATCTATTGACTATTTTCTCTATATAACTGACATCTAAGAATAAATTGACTGTTACAAAATTACCGTTGTAAAATACAGCCCAATTATTGAATACACAAGGCAATTCTTTTGCCTTGTGTAACGTGTCTACCTGAATAAGAGAAACAGGAACATGATTTGTTTCGCAATATATCTTTATGGCCTCTATATTTTGGCACACATAGGGACATTGCATATCATAGTAAATGGTCAACCCTTTGCCCTCAGTGCCCTGATTCTTCACGCTAGGTGAGAATTGGGGCTTTGTTCCGTCAAAAGAAAGTGCCAGCAATTCGTATCCGGTATCGGTGGTATCAACCACCTCGAAACCAAACTTCTTCGCAAATGACTGGTCGGAAAGCCAAGCTTTTTGCTTTTGCGCTCCCAACATGCAAACGCCCGATTTACCTTTTGCTTTGGCATCAGCCAAACAGTACTCCATGAGCGATTTAGCATACCCCTTACCTTTGTAATCACCCAACACCCACAAGCAATACACATAATAATAATTGTCGCCGATGATAGGTACCCAAGCCGTTTCAAGCGGTGCATATTCTATAAAAACCGTAGCTTTGGCATTCAGCTTCCTAAACACATGGCCTTCAGTCAGCCGGCTAGCCAGCCATTGTCGCTTAGCTTCAATGCCCGGATGAATCTTTTTGCTACGAATAATGCAACACAAATGCTCACCAGAAAGATTTTCTGGTGTTAAGTTTATAAAATCAGTATCCATATCTGCTGTCACTTTGATTATAGTTATAGAAAATACGACTTCATGTAAGTCTGGTTCTTGAATACAAAAATAGTCAAAATAATTAAAATACAATTGTGATATATTAAAGATAAATATACTCGAAGGTATTTTAATATGATTATATTTACAGCGATAAAATTTTATATGAATACTATGAAACAAAAAATATTGTTGTTAATCTTACTGCTATCAAGTTTCTTGGCAGCACATTCTCAAGAAAATATAATAGAGCTCCGTTTAACCACACAAAGCGGATATGGACCTTTTAACATGGCATTGCGAGGAATATCGTCCATTCGAGAAGATGAAAACGATCCATGGAAAAATACATATTTAAAAGTGCCCCAATTACCCAAAGATTTAACAGAGCTGAAATATGGCAATATCGAGACAAATAGATATCAGGAAACCTACCAAGATTATATATCGGGCAATATAACGAAAAGCGGGTATGAAGAATTACAAAAATTATGGAATTGGGTTCCCGATAGCCTCACTTTATCCCAAAAACCCATCAGAACCAAAATTGCTCTTGCTTATGGAAAAGATTCGGATGGAAATTTGAAGATCGTTGTAGATGCCAACAATAACCTTGATTTAAGCGATGACAAACCAGTATCTCTGCTTGAAATGAATGAAGATAACTCTAACAAAGATTCTTTGGCACAAATCCATACCATTGACGTTACAGTAGAAACCTATGTTGAAGGCAAAATCCGCTCAATAAAGACTCCTTTATTTATAATGTATAATAAAGAATATAACATGTTCATGTGTAATTTTCCTCAATACGCCACAACTGAATACAAAGGAAAGAAAATAGCAATATGTTCAAGCGACTTTACAGATTTATCTTACAGAATGATTGGATTAACTATCATCAAAGATGATATGAAAAAGGGAGAAAAAGTAGAACGAAATCATGTATACAGAAAAAACGAATATATTGAGATCGGAGATGGCAATTATAAAGTCGTAGAAGTAAACACCTTCAAAAACAAACTTATTTTGGAAAGAACCGATTTACCCAAGTCGCAACTTATTTCCTCCCAAGTAGGCTACAGACCTTTCCCTTTTGAGAAAGAATCATTCCAACAAAAAACGACAATTGCATTGGAAAAGCTGAAAGGCAAATATGTTCTGCTTGATTTCTGGGCTGTATGGTGTGGAGCATGTTTAGCAGAAATACCGAATCTCAAAAAGTTATATGCCAATGTCGATAAGTCTAAATTTGAAATGATAGGAATAGTTGGAGACAGTCCGGCCGAGTTACTCAAAGAATTGATTGACAAACATGGAATCACATGGCCGCAGATATTGTTGGATAACGCAGATCAAATAAAAAAGGAATATGGGATAAACGGTTATCCCACCACCTTTCTTTTGAATAAAGAGGGAGTTGTTCTTGCAACTAATTTAAGAGGAACTGAATTAGAAGAGAAAATATTGAGTCTTATCAAAGAATAAAGTGAGTACTCGTCATGCTTATCGGTCGTTAACAGAAATGATTTAAGTTATCGCAACTATCTTTATTCAGGATATGGCTATGGCTTTGGTTATCTTTTGAAGAACGCAGTTTATTTGAGTTTAAGGCGTGCAGGTTATCAAGTCTATGTGAGATCAATCAAAGATTCAGAAGTTGATCTCGTTGCTATAAAAGGTGATAAAAAAATATACTTATAAGCTACACTCCAATTAACAGAAGAACAAACAGTAGAAAGAGAGTATCGTTCATTAAAGCTCATAGACGATAATTTCGATAAATATGTAGTAAGCATGGACGATTACAAAATACCGACTAACGAAGGAATTGAACATATTCTGCATGGAATTTAGATAACATTATATTATACCAAAATGAAAGAAATAACTAATCCAATCATTGCCGACATTCGTCAAGCCTTGATCGATAGCACCGATTTAGCTGTACTCACCTCATCTGCCCGTTATCACAAAGAGGGCGAAGCACCCAAAGTATACGGCGTACGCACAGGTGAAGTGAGCAAAATTGCCAAAGAAGGTTTGAAGCAGATAAAGCACCAGCCTAAACAAGAAATACTTGAACTTTGCGAAGAACTTTGGCAAGCCGGATATTTGGAAGAATCTATCGTAGCCTGTATTTGGGCAGAATCACTGCACAAGCAATACGAACCTGCCGATTTTAAGGTTTTGGATCGTTGGGTACACAATTACCTGAATAACTGGGCCGATACAGACACTCTTTGTAATCATACGATCGGTAATTTCGTGATGATGTATCCCGAATATATAGCCGAACTGAAAAAGTGGGCCAAGTCTGATAAACGATTCGTTAGACGTGCTGCTGCCGTAACGCTTATTATACCTGCTCGCAAAGGTATGTTCCTAAAAGATATCTTTGAAATAGCAGATATTCTTTTGCTAGACACAGACGACCTTGTACAGAAAGGCTACGGATGGATGCTCAAAGCTGCCAGCGAAGCTCACCAACAAGCCGTATTCGACTACGTTATGTCAAAGCGAGAGGTAATGCCGCGCACAGCGTTTCGTTATGCAATTGAAAAAATGCCTGCTGATCTAAGAGCGGAAGCAATGAAGAAATAGATACATGAGAAGTATTGATGATAACCTAAACTTCCCAAAATTTGATCACAAAAAATACAGTGAAATAAACTGCACTTTTTGTTTATTTATAAAGAAAAAGATCTTATTTTTGCGGGAAAGAGGTAAAATAATGCACTATGGACTTTTATTCAATCATACGAGAGCGCCGCTCCTTATATTCCAGCATTAGGCAAGGCATCACGCTTTGCCTATTTTTTTGCCCATAAATATCGTTTGGATTATTATTTCTGCATATTATTTGTAAATATAGAAAACTAAATCATTTAAATATGAGTTTTATTTATCAACTTTGCACTAAATAAGATATAGCCGTATGATTGCAGAAATAAAGTTTAAGAATTTGTTTTCGTTCAGAGACGAAGCCGTTTTCAGTTTTGAAGCCGATAAGAGTAAGGAGATGGAGTCCTATCACGTTGTAGAGATAGTGCCAGGCGTTCGTCTGCTCAAATTTGCCGTTATCTACGGAGCAAATGCTTCTGGAAAGAGTAATGTTATGAAGATATGTTACTTCTTGAAGAATTTTATTCTGCACACCCCAAAAAGTAAAACAGAGACAACGGGTGTCCTTCCTTTTTTGCTTGACCAATCAAGTCAGAACGAAGATTCTGAGATTGCTGTCTCATTCTATGTTTGCAAGAGGGATCTTACGCCTATAAAGTACACCTATTCACTCTCGCTAAATAGAAATCACGTTACCCGTGAGAGCTTAGTTTACTACACCTCACAACAACCAACAACGGTATTTGAGAGATGGTTTGAAAATGGAGTTTCAACCATAAAATTCGGAGGTAAAATAAAACTATCGTCAGCAGCGAAAGAAGAGATTGCGTTAAAGTGTTTGCCTAATATGTCTACTCTTGCAGCTTATATGCAGGTGAATCTGATTATAGCAGAACTGGAAGATGTGTTGAGTTATTTTTCTGGAGATAGAATGCAAACACTGGCATCATTCCTACCCCAAAGATTGGTTAGTATTGAGAATCTTAAAGAGGAGAACGAGAAACAATATATAGTGAAATATCTTCAGGAGGCTGATTTCAACATCTCCGATATTTATGCACAAGACAATGTTTCGGTGGATTCTTTGCCTCGCACAATGTTCCAACATAAGGTACAGCAAGATGATGATGCAGTATCGTATTATGAGTTTCCAGACGGATTTGAATCTGAAGGAACACTCCGCACATTAGATCTGGCAGGATATATAAATGAATTGATTAAACGTGATGGTCTTCTGACAGTTGATGAAGTTGAGTCGTCTCTACACCATAAATTGGTGGAGTTTATCATTGAGAAGTTTTTGAGAGAATCAAATAAAGCTCAGTTGATAGTTACCACCCACTACGATGGACTTCTTGCTCAAGACGATCTACTGCGTAATGAAAACATCTGGTTTACGGAGAAAAATAGAGATGGTGCAACTGTACTTTATCCCCTTACAGACTTTAATGGTTTGAACCGCATTAGCTCTCTGCAAAAAGCATATCGTTTTGGTAAATTCGGTGCTATTCCTAATATATAGCCACAATGTTTAAAGAAATGGTGCTTACATTCTATACAACATCGTAAAACTAGTAATCGATGAATGAAAAACTTTCATTAAAAGAAATTGCAGATTGGCAATTAAAATCTGAAGCAACAGAAGTCAAACTTCCTTCTGTTCAACGTGGTTTTGTTTGGAAATCGCAACAGGTTGAGGATTTGTGGGATTCTATATTAAGAGAATACCCAATAGGTTCATTTTTAATGCAACAAACCGGAGAGACATTTTATTTGATGGATGGACAACAAAGAGCTACTTCCATTTTTCTGGGACATTTCAATCCATATACGAATACCGATGAAACAAAAGCCTGGTCAATTAAAGGCGAACTCCCTATTGTATGGATTGATATTGACCCAAACGAAAAACCAGATGCAAGTAAGTACTCTGTTAGGGTAACGACACGCTCTCATCCATGGGGATATAAAGCAAAAAATAATTGGGAAAAATTGAGTGTTACCGACAGACGGAATGCATTAGAAATTTTCAGAAAACATCCTGACAATAAAAATTGTGGTTATACTTCTTTCAATAATACTACAGTTTTCCCATATGATTCCAGATTACCATTGCCGCTCTCATTTTTTATTGATGCACAAGATACATATCAAGTCCTTGAAAAGATAGATATGTATTTACCTGATTATTTTTGCACGAAATTTGGTGGTTTTTCTAATAAAAAAGCGTTTTTAGAAATTCTAAATACACAACATAAAGAGAATATTAAGGAAATATTACACGCTACGAAAAAAGGCTTATCGAAGTATGTTAATTATGATATTGTGGCAGATGCAGTATTACAAGAAGAGGTTGATCATGAAAATCCGACTTTATTTGTAAGAATTAATTCATCTGGAACAACTCTTACGGGAGATGATTTAATATATTCGATTTACAAAGCAACGTTTGCTGAGTCAAAAGATTTAGTTGAAAATGCTGGTATGGGATTTATTGCACCAACACAAACTATTTCACTTGCATCTCGTCTAGTCTGGTCTGAATTAAATGGGTATAAATATCCACGAAAAATGAATGTTCGTGATTTTCAAAAAATTATCAAAGAAGAGAATTTTAGAAATACATTGAAATCATTAATTAGTAAAGACAACAATAGCGGTATACACTCATTATTTAAAACGGCAATAACGATACTTAGCTGTAGAGGCAATTCGTTATTTAAAGGTGAGATTCCTCCTATTCTAATTAAACAATTTATCAAAACGTCTCAAGATTTATTTTTGTTTTTGTTGTGTTGGTTGCAAAAACACGGGTGTACAATCAGTGAATCAGAGCAATTACAAATAGTTGCAAAGCTGCTATCCTTTTCGTGGTTTTCATTTGCGAATACACCTAAATTATGGGAGGAAATAACCGAAATATCTTTTTGGGAGAAGCCATTAAATCAATATTTATGGTGGAATGGAAAAGATGGAATTCATTTTCTACTGCCTCCAGATATGATAAGACATTACTATGAACAAGATATTGTTGAAAGACTATTTTTAGAGCACGAAACAGAGAAACATCAGCATCGTTGGGGTCTGTGGGAAGAGGGAGTCGGGATGAAAATCAAAGAGTATTATAGCAAAATAAAATCTGAGTCTATTGAGATTGAAAAGGCAAATGAATATTTCTGGAAATTTATTGGTCAGATTAAAGAGAATAAATCACTTATTTTATTTGCACAAAGAGATTATATAAATTCTGAATTTGGTGATTACAACCAAATGGAAACGCTTGAAGATACCAACGCACCATGG
Source organism: Bacteroides graminisolvens DSM 19988 = JCM 15093 (assembly GCF_000428125.1). Classification (GTDB taxonomy): domain Bacteria; phylum Bacteroidota; class Bacteroidia; order Bacteroidales; family Bacteroidaceae; genus Bacteroides; species Bacteroides graminisolvens. The sequence continues at coordinate 121,946 of NZ_ATZI01000004.1, read as the reverse complement.
GATTGGGATCATATCTATCCCAATAGTTGGGTCTATAATATGAAGTATTGTGCTCCTGTAATTCGAGATTGGGTTAATTCAAATGGAAATTTTAGAGCTATTTCTCTAGAACAAAACAGGAGTGAAAGTAATAATCTTTCTCCTAAGGCAAGATTAACAGAGAATTCAAACCGTAATATTTCATTTATTGAAAATAATGACTGGAAATTTTGGCAAAACATAGATGGTAGAATTTTGAATGATAAAGCTGAAAATTATTTTAGAGCAATTACGACTCGAATGATCAATATCTACGAGAAATTTTGGCATGATTTGGAAATAAACAAATTCATAAAACACTAAATGTAGGAGAATGAAATGCCTTTACCCCCCTACATTTTAATCTTACAACTTTACCCCTCTTTGATTATTTGGTTCTCCAATAGGCGGAACCGTTACCACTAAAATATTGGGATTTTGGGAGTGTGTGGCGGCTTGTCCGTCACTCTCTCCTGAGATAGCCGATTGAGCATTGGTTTGATTCGCCGTATGGGTAGCGGTAGCCGAAGCAATCGAATGTGGCGGCTCGTTGGTTTGAGAGCTTTCGTCTGGCTTTTGTTCCGCTGTTTGTGGCGTTAATGAGAGCTGAATTTTCCGTTCCAAGGCGGCTACTTCTGATTTTAGCTCTTTGAGTTCATCTTCTTTTTTCCACGTGCTACTGACCACCTGTTGCAAAACGGATATATCTACTTCCAATTTTTTCGTTGGTGGTTTTGTACTGTTCAATCAACTTAGGAATACGCTCCAGAGCATTGATAAACAAAGAAAAACCCTACAAATCATTGATTTTGTAGGGTTTAGCTCCTTGGTGGCGCCTTTTGGCTTCACCTTTCAGCGGAGAGACAGGGATTCGAACCCCGGGAACCTCGCAGTTCAACGGTTTTCAAGACCGCCGCAATCGACCACTCTGCCACCTCTCCAATACTGTTTTATTAGTGCTTTCCGTTGAAAGCGTTGCAAAGGTACGAATCATTTTTAAATATGCAAACTTTCTGCTTCATTTTTCACTAATAAATCGTATTTTTGCCGTGCAGAAAGCAAACTAAAAAGGGCGGATTAGCGTTGATTACTCATGACAATCCGCTGAAAATGAGTTAAATAGTAAACAGATTGATTCAAAATGATATATCCCCAGAATTTTGAGCAAAAAATTGGTTTTGACCACATCCGGCAGTTACTAAAGGATAAATGTCTGAGTCCGCTCGGTGAAGAACGAGTGGCAGAGATGGCTTTTTCCGATCAATACGAGGTGGTCACCGAAAAACTAAATCAACTAACGGAATTTATCCGTATCATTCAGGAGGAAGACGATTTTCCCGATCAGTATTTCTTTGATGTGCGTCACTCATTGAAACGGGTGCGTGTGGAAGGATTGTACCTCGACGAGCAGGAGCTGTTCGATTTACGACGTTCGCTGGAAACCATCCGGAACATCGTGCGCTTCCTTTGCGGAAAGGAGGAAGAGGAATCGGATTCACCCTACCCTACTCTGCGGAAGTTGGCCGGTGATATTGCCGTTTTCCCGCAATTAATTACCCGGATTGACGGAATTCTCGATAAATACGGTAAGGTTAAAGACAACGCGTCAACAGATCTGGCACGCATCAGGCGTGAACTAGCTTCAACCATGAGTGGCATCTCGCGCTCGCTCAACAGCATTCTTCGTAGTGCACAAACCGACGGTTATGTTGATAAGGATGTAATGCCTACCATGCGTGACGGACGATTGGTTATCCCTGTAGCTCCGGCACTGAAAAGAAAAATCAAAGGGATTGTACACGATGAGTCGGCCAGCGGTAAAACGGTATTTATAGAACCGGCAGAGGTGGTGGAAGCCAACAACCGAGTGCGCGAACTGGAATCGGAAGAGCGAAGGGAAATTATACGTATCTTAATGGAGTTCTCGGGTACGGTGCGACCTTTTATTGATGATATTTTGCAGTCGTACGAGTTCCTGGCGGAAATTGATTTTATCCGTTCAAAGAGTTATTTCGCCATTCAGACGAAAGGCATCAAGCCGGCTTTGGAGAATGAGCAGGTGATAGACTGGACCATGGCGGTGCACCCGCTGTTGCAGTTATCTCTGGCTAAACAAGGCAAAAAGGTGGTTCCGCTTGACATGGAACTGTCGCAACAAAAAAGGATATTAATTATATCGGGACCCAATGCGGGCGGTAAGTCAGTGTGCCTCAAAACTGTGGGATTGTTGCAATATATGCTTCAATGCGGCATGTTGGTGCCGATGCACGAACGCAGTCACGCTGGCATATTCGGAAGCATCTTTATTGACATAGGTGATGAGCAGTCCATCGAGGATGATCTCAGTACGTATTCTTCTCACCTTACCAACATGAAAATGATGTTGAGGAACTGCAACGAACGCAGTCTGATCTTGATTGATGAATTCGGCGGGGGCACTGAGCCGCAAATTGGCGGTGCCATAGCCGAGGCAGTACTGAAACGATTTAACTTAAAGCTGACTTTCGGTGTCATCACCACGCACTATCAGAACTTGAAACATTTTGCCGAAGACCACGAGGGAGTGGTTAACGGGGCTATGTTATACGATCGCCACTTGATGCAGCCGCTCTTTCAGCTTCAAATGGGCAACCCGGGTAGTTCGTTTGCCGTTGAAATTGCCCGTAAAATTGGTCTGCCCGAAGAGGTAATTGCCGATGCTTCGGATATTGTAGGCAGCGAATACATCAATGCCGATAAGTATTTGCAGGACATTGTGCGCGACAAGCGCTATTGGGAGAGCAAGCGTCAGAACATTCGTCAGCGGGAAAAGCAGATGGAGGACACCATCGCTCTCTATCAAAAGGAAATGGAGGAGTTGCAGAAGTCGCGCAAGGAGATTATCAGAAAGGCGAAAGAAGATGCCGAACGCTTGTTGCAGGAGTCAAACGCAAAGATTGAAAATACCATACGTACCATCAAGGAGGCACAGGCCGAAAAGGAGAAAACCCGAATGGCAAGGCAGGAGTTGGCTGATTTTAAGGAGTCGGTCGACAAGCTTTCGGCACAGGATCAGGAGGATCGGATTGCCCGACAAATGGAGAAGTTACGTCGCAAACAAGATCGTAAAAGTGCTCCTAAACCTGAAAAACAAGGTGATAAGGGTGCAGCGACACCTGTTAAGCCCAAAGTAATTGTCATTGAAGCTGGTAGTTTTGTAAAGCTGAAAGGGCAAACTACCGTGGGCGAGGTACTTGAGGTAAACGGAAAGAATGCGGTAGTGGCTTTCGGTAGTTTGAAAACAACGGTGAAAACAGATCGTCTGGAACTATCCAACGCGCAACCTCAGAAGCAGGAAATTGCCAAAAGTACATTCGTCAGTACGCAGACGCACGACAGCATGTACGAAAAGAAGCTCAACTTCAAGCAGGACATTGATGTTCGCGGCATGAGGGGTGAGGAGGCTTTGCAGGCGGTGACGTATTTTGTTGACGATGCCATATTGGTTGGCATGGATCGTGTACGTATTTTACACGGAACGGGAACGGGTATCTTGCGCTCGCTCATTAGACAGTATTTGCAAACAGTACCGGGAGTGAAACATTTTGCCGATGAGCACGTGCAGTTTGGCGGTGCAGGCATTACGGTGGTTGACCTGGTTTAATAGTAATAATCATGAAGAATAACCTGTTAAGTGAAAAGCTGATTTACACGGGGAAGAGTCTGACTCCTACCCACTTGCACCTATGCAGCTACAGTTTGACAGATAAAGTGGAGGTTACGGGCGACTCGTTTGCTGCCGTAGCAGGGAGTTTATCTGACAGTCGCACCAATTGGTTGCAGGTTCACGGACTGAAAGACACGGAAACCATCCGGGAAGTCTGTAATCATTTTGGCATCGGATTTCTGGTGCTTCAGGATATTCTGAACATTAAGCATCCTACTAAAATTGAAGAACATGATCATTATACGGTCATGATCATGAAAATATTCTCATCGGGCAAAACCGAAAATGAGTTCAGGCAGCAACAGGTTTGCCTCATTCACGGACAGGGTTTCGTGATTAGTTTCATGGAAGGAGAAAGCGGCTTTTTTGATGATGTGGTGGCTGCCATACAAAACAATGTATTGAAGATTCGTGAACGGGCCAGCGATTATCTGTTGAGTGTGTTGCTGAACAGTGTCATGGGCAATTACATTGCCATTGTTACCGGCATCGACGATGCATTGGAGGAATTGGAAGAAAAATTGCTGGTCATCAACAACGGACATGACATCGGCGCCCGTATTCAAACATTACGCAGACAGTACATGTTAATGAAAAAGGCTGTGTTACCGCTCAAAGAGCAATATATAAAATTACTTCGCTCGGAAAATGAGATGATGCACAAAGTGAACCGCCCGTTCTTCAATGACGTAAACGATCATTTGCAGTTTGTACTGCAAACCATTGATATTTGTCGGGAAACGCTCTCTTCTTTGGTTGATTTGTATATTTCAAACAATGATTTGCGCATGAACGACATCATGAAACGGCTGACGGTTGTTTCAACTATTTTTATCCCACTTACTTTTCTGGCAGGGGTATGGGGCATGAATTTCAAGTTTATGCCCGAGCTTGACTGGAGGTATGGATATGTTGCCGCATGGGCAATTATGCTCGTAACCGGCCTATTGGTTTACTGGTTCCTGAAAAGGAAAAAATGGCACTAATAATTATTACATCATGAAATCAATCAAAGAATTATATCGCATTGGCACAGGTCCTTCGAGTAGTCACACCATGGGACCTCGCAAGGCTGCCGAGATTTTCCTAGCTAGGCACCGCCATGCGGCTTCGTTCAAAGTTACGCTTTACGGAAGTTTGGCTGCCACGGGAAAAGGGCACATGACAGATGTGGCGATTAACGACACATTAACGCCGGTAGCACCGGTCGAAATAGTGTGGCAACCCAAAGTTTTTCTGCCTTTTCACCCCAATGCCATGACCTTTGCTGCTTTTGATGCACGACAAAAGTTACTTGAAAACTGGACGGTGTACAGCATCGGCGGGGGCGCGCTGGCCGAAAATAACGAGGAACCCACCATTGAAAGCAAAGAGGTATATGACATGAGAAGCATGACCGAGATTCTCAACTGGTGCGAACGAACAGGAAAAAGTTACTGGGAGTATGTAAAGGAGTGCGAAGACGAGGATATTTGGGATTACCTGGATGTGGTTTGGAATACCATGAAAGAAGCGATCCGCCGCGGACTGGAGGAAGAAGGGGTGTTGCCCGGTCCTTTGAATTTGCGCAGAAAAGCTTCTACTTATTACATTAAAGCTACCGGATACAAAGATTCGTTGAAAACCAGGGGACTTGTTTTTGCTTATGCTTTGGCCGTAAGTGAGGAGAATGCTTCGGGTGGCAAGATTGTAACTGCCCCTACTTGTGGTTCGTGTGGTGTGGTACCGGCGGTACTTTATCACCTGCACAAAAGTCGCGACTTCAGTGACATTCGTATTATTCGTGCGCTGGCTACTGCGGGATTGTTTGGTAACATTGTGAAGCACAACGCTTCCATATCAGGTGCCGAAGTGGGTTGTCAGGGTGAAGTAGGCGTAGCTTGCGCCATGGCATCGGCCGCAGCCAACCAGCTCTTTGGCGGCAGTCCGGCACAAACGGAATATGCTGCTGAAATGGGACTGGAACATCATTTGGGAATGACGTGTGATCCGGTATGCGGGTTGGTACAGATTCCTTGCATCGAACGAAATGCCTATGCGGCTGCACGGGCACTCGACGCCAATATTTATTCGTCCTTTACCGACGGCATTCACCGGGTTTCGTTTGATAAAGTGGTACAGGTCATGAAACAAACCGGCCACGATTTACCTTCTTTGTATAAAGAGACCAGTGAGGGCGGACTAGCCAAAGATTACGAGCAAATGTAATTTCAAAAGCATGATAGTGAAGACAGTGTTTTATATACTGTCTTCACTGTAAACGTCTTCCATTAATTCTTCTTTTTTAAGAGACATCCCTCCATCTGCTGTTATGGTAATGGATACCGGCACATACAAATCCGTTTGAGGATAAGAAATGCTGGCCGCAAACACCATGCCTTGGGGTGTGCTCTTATCAAACACCATGCCTTCCAGAATTGATTTAGACATAAATTCTTCATCGAGCAGGGAAGCAAAGCTTCTCTTGGTAAATGTTTTGCTGAACACCCTCTCGTTTCCGCGGGTAATCTTCAATACAATCTGGTTGTCGAGGTATTCATCTCCCATCTCAGTGTTCACATGAGGAAGTGAATCACTGGGTGTACGCGAAAGGAAAATGTGATAATCTTTACCTTTAAACTGAATATCAGTCTCCGACTTAGATACTTGCATTCTCTTGGTTCCGTGTACATCTGCGCTATCTTGTTGCACCAGCAACGTGTCTTTGTTGTCCTTGCCACCCTTTCCAGAACAGGCCACAAAGGCTGAAACGGCCAACAATACAGACAAAAGATAAAAAAGTCTTTTCATTTTTATGTATGATGGTAAATAACTCAAGCAAAGGAACAAAAAGGGAAACAAATACACAAGAAAAACAGAATCAAAAAAAAGCAGCTAACACCATTACATCACTGTAAAAGCATTAGCTGCAAAAAAAATACAAGTTGTCAATAAAACACGTTGGTTAACCTTAAAACTAACCTATGAAATTTCTTATTTATTTCCACGCTGTCCGTCACGGGGACCTCTGTCACCCATTTTTTTCTGTCGTTCAGCTTGTTTTTTACTGTAAGCAGCATATTGCTCCTCGGTCAGGATTTTCTTTAATTTAGCATCGTAAGCATCGCGGTTGTTCTGCATTTCTTTGCGCAGTTCTTCCATCTCTGCTTTTTTATCTTCCGCACGATTGGCCATCTTCTCGGTAAAGGCCATATTAGCTTCCAATAAGTCTTTCTTCTGAGCTTCGTTTAAAGAATACTCTTTAGCCATGCGTTCGGTCATTCTCTCAGCACGTTCTTTCGGGTTCATTTTATTCCCGTTACGCGGACCTTGAGCCATAGCCATGCCACCTGTAAGCAGCAACGCAACAATTAGAAATCCTATCTTTTTCATCTCTTTTCGCTTTTTAATTTATAAAATTGGTTCTTTTATATTGTTGCAACATCTATATGACTAACGAAAAGAGCAAGTGTTTAATTGAAATTTCTTTTTTAACAGTTTTTATTTTTTGCTATTCTGTTCATACTCTGCTTTCTTGCTACGGTAGAAGTCCTGCAGCACATAAAATGCCTTTTTACGAACACCTCTTTCGGATATCACGCCTTTTCGGTTAAAGAAGTCCTGAATGCCATTAAGCTGGCGACGGGTGGAACGGAAATCCATCAATATCCAGGGAGATGTACCGGCAAATCCGTCTACACGGTTATACATATCCAACGTGTTCTTGTATAACTCCTCTTGGTATTCTTCTGTCCACCGTTCCGTTTTATCACCGTGTAAACCTTGCAACGCACCTCCGCCAAACTCACTGATAAAGAAAGGTTTGTCGTAAGGTATATCCCACTGCCTGGTTTTGCAGTCTTCCGGTGTGCCTCCATACCAGCCTAGGTAATTATTAAAACTGATGATGTCAACGTATTCACTCATGTAGTCTTTCACCTGACTGATGTTGTTCTTGGTTCCGGTCACTTCCATTGCCATACTGAGCAAACGAGTATTGTCTTTGTTCCTGACTTGCTTAGCCAAACGAGCCAAAAAATTATCGCGCGCATCGCTGTGAGGAGTTTCATTGGCAACCGACCATATAATAACGGAGCACCTGTTCTTATCGCGTTCCATCATATCATTCAATTGTGCCGATGCATTATGATACGTATCGGGATTGTCCCAGTGAATGGTCCAGTAAACAGGTATCTCCGACCACACCATCAACCCCATTTCTTCCGCTGCACGAACCATGTGCTCGTTGTGCGGATAGTGAGCCAAACGCACAAAGTTACAACCCAACTCTTTAGCCCAATTCAATAAAAGAAGCGATTCTTCTTTGCTGTACACGCGCCCTTGTCTGTAAGGTGCCTCTTCGTGAATGGAAATACCCCGAAGGAAAGTTTGCTTTCCGTTCAGCAGAAGACTCTTTCCCTTCGTTTCAATCTGACGGAAACCAATTTTATCTTCCAACACTTCTGATCCGTTGCGCACTTCCACGGCATAAAGTTTAGGATTCTCAGGGCTCCATAATTGGGGTTTCGCCTTGCAGGCAAAAGCGGCTTTCCCCTGTTCATCGGTGGTCAGTGTCTGTGTTATTTTTAATTCAGGAATGCGTATTTGTATTTTAACACCGGGCACAGGTTTGCTTAGCTTAACATAACCCGTTATTTCGTTGTACTTTCCTTTGGGAAGTTGCACCAGATAATCGTCTACAGACACCTCAGGAGTTTCCACTAACAGCACATCACGGGTAATGCCACCGTAGTTCCACCAATCTGAATTGACAGTAGGTACGCCTTCGGGCTTGCGCTCATTGTTTACACGCAGCACAACAAAGTTATCTCCTTCACGAAGTTTATCGGTTACGTCAAAATAGAAAGGAGTGAATCCGCCTTCATGTACACCAACCTTCTCACCGTTTAAATAAACATTAGCTAAGTAATTAACCGCACCGAAATACAAATACACTCTAGTATCCGCTTTCTTGTTGTACATGAAGTCTTTTTTATACCACACACTGCCTTCATAAAAAAAAAGCTTATCGTTTTGTGTATTCCAGTCGCCCGGAACCATCAATTGTTGTGCCGTATCAAAGTTATACTCCACCAAGTCTGACTTATCACGCATCTTCTGATTCTTGAAAAAGCCATTGGGGTTTTCTTTCAACCGATAATCGTAAAAGCCATTATCAAAAGGATCTACAATGGCTCTCCACGAGCCATTCAAGGAAAAGGTATGACGGGCATATACGTTTTGCAGAACAGGAGATTCCGGTGCATACCGAACCATTTCGCAAGCTGCCAGTAAGAATGCGCCAACTCCAAAATTAGCTGTTGAGTTAGCATCAATCACCTGACCGGGTATCGCCCTGTCGCCGATAGGCTGAACATAACCAATTCTTCCGTTTTCCTGCAAGGCTGTATTGACAAGGTATTCCCATCCTTTGAGCGCAACGGGACCATACGTCTCCTTGTCGAGTAAGCCGTTGTTGATTCCCCAGAGAAAGCCATAGGTAAAGAAAGCCGTACCACTCGTTTCCGGTCCGGGAGCAAAAGTAGGATCGAGCATACTACGAGTCCAATAGCCACCGGGTTGTTGCGAAGCAGCAATAGCCTTGGCCATGTCCTGAAAGCGTTTCACATAAGCCGAGCGATGAACGGCCGATTGCGGCAAGTCTTTTAACACTTTAGCAAAGCCGGCAAAAACCCAGCCCACACCACGTGCCCAAAAATCCTTCTTCCCATTCACCGTTTGATGTTTCGGATATACATAACGAGCGTCACGGTAATACAGAGCAGCCTCTGAATCATACATAATACTGTCTGAATACATAAGATATTCATGTAACTTTTTCAGATACAAATCATTGCCGGTTATCTTATAAAGTTTGGTCATTACCGGCATCACCATATACAAACCGTCCGACCACCACCAGTAATCATTCCGGTCGGTACTCATCTGATACTCCATGACTTCGCGTGCACGTGCTATCTTCTTAGGATCAGGAGAAAGCATGTACAGATCGGCGTAGTTTTGAAAGCAAATCTGATAATCGCCGAAAAGAACGTACTCATCCGTTTCACCATAACTATATTTCCATTCGTTTTTATTATTTGATTTAGCTCCTTTCCATTCATTATGTTTGGCCCATTCTTCCGTGTAACGAAGATAATTCTCGTTGCCCGTTAAGAAATAAACCTCCATATTGCCGGTATGGTAAGCTGCATTATCCCAAAAAGACCTGCCGTGTTTGGGATTGTTTTGTTGCCAGTAAGCGTTCACTTTATCAATAACCCGAAGCGTTTCGGATTTCGTAAAGGAATCCTGGGAATAAGCCACTGACAATATAGCCCATAGCAGAAGAGCTGTCAAATAATACCTTTTCATGTTATTCAATTTTATAGTTCCATTACATTTTTATTTTCTCGAGTACGTAAACGGAAGTCGGCTCCTGTTCCACCGTTTTTTCTCCGTCTCCCTGTGCCGTTTTCTGAACAAACAGATGAAGCTGGCGACGGCTTTTCCATAATTCCGTATCGTGCGAAGGTTCCCAAGCCTCAACGGAAAAATCGGTCAGATCAGAAAACATCCATTTTCCGCTTTCCACATTATCCGTAACGGCCATTGAGACTTTACTGCCCCGTTCTTCATCTCTGTAAATATAAGCCACCTTGCACTTCCCTCCTTTTTCGTTGATAACCAGTCGGGGACGCGCTATGGGAATCATCTTGGTTCCCCCTCCGCTCAAACTAAAAGGAGTGACACGTTGTGTTACCTGTTGTTGGCGCCACTGCTTACCATCAAACCACACCAGGCGGTACTGAGGAACATTGCTGTTGGCACTGCGCCAATAAGTGGCAATGAAAGGGTGTCCTTCCTTATTGGCCGACATGCTGGTTTGGTTGATCAATTCACTGTTTTGAGGGATACGACAAGCATATTCGGCATTGGTTGCGTTGATTGGCAAAGCATACGTTTCTCCGTTCGATTTTTCCCAAGTCTTTCCTCCGTCTCGTGAGCGTGCATAACACAAATCATGGTTTGTTTCCACCAACCAATTTTCACGCCACACCCACGACAAATGGATGGTTCCCGCTTCGTCAACGTAGAGTTGCCAGTAAGCATTGCGCTGGTTTTCTCCGTCAATCAGTACATCCTGCACCCGCTCCCACTTTCGGGAGACTAGGCTATAACGATTCATCACCAGATTACCTCTTCCCGAAGAGCCCGAGCGATAAACAAAAATCAAATCACCGCCGGCTAATTTGTAAAACTCTGGATAAGTAACATTCTGCTCGTCGGCACCGGTCATCGCTTCTTTATCACCCAACTGAAGAGAGCCCGGAGCTACGCTGCGGCAGTAATTCAACGGATGTCCGTGGTGGTCGAACGCCACATGCAGATAGCCATCACCGTCAACCATCAAACTGATTACGTTGTGAGCATCGGCACAATTACCTTTGTATTGCGAGCGCCGGAGTTGCCATTTATCACTGTTTAATTTGCGTTTTCCAACCACCAGATACCCATCGCCATCGTAATAAGAAATGTATTGCGTATTGCGGTAGGTAACCAGCGAATTGTTGCGGAAAACAGTTGTGTTCACCGATGTACGGCTATATCCTTTGCCCGCGTCGACCAACCTCTGAGCAAACAAAGAGGAGGTCAACACGCACAACAGAAAAGTTCCTGATAGTATTCTTTTGCTTAAAAACGTACCCATTACCCTTACACTATTACTTTGCAACCGGACTAATTACATAACCGTACGTATATTCTTTTGCTTTCAACAAATACGGTTCGTGCGGATACATACCCCAACTATTATCACCTCCCACACCACGCTGTGCCAAGTCAACATGCAAAACAACAGCCTTGCGGGGATTTATATCATTGATGTGACGCTGACTCTTAGTCAGTCCTGCATCAAAATCTTCCGGATAGTTGCGAAGTGCACTCACGCTGAGCGGTTGCAAACCGTCAATGCGTAGGCCAAAACCTTCTTTGTTAGTTAGCGTAAGCCAGCGTACATCTGTTTTATTTCCATTCTCCTGGGGACGGATGTAAGCCACGTATTGCTCGTCGACCGTACTGGTGTATTTACCTATAAAGCTAGCCGTATTTCTGTCCGAATAGTTTTCCCACGGACCTCTGCCGTACCAGCTAAACTGATCAAACTCTTGCGCTAAAGTCATCTGCATACCAAAACGAGGTATCTCAGGTAAAGCAATATTCCCAGCTTTCCAGCTACCGTTAACTTCCACACGACCATCGGCATAAACCGTATATTTTACCGTATAATCCGAAGCCACATCACGCAAGTAATAAATAGAAGTTAGCGTTACAGCCCCATCCTTTCGCTCCACATTCATGCCTTTGAACTCCTTGTTTTGTCCGGCAGTACGCCAAACATTGCAAAGAATACCCATGCGGTTACCGAAATCATTATCGGTAGGCGCGCGCCAGAATTGTGGTTGCGGTGCATGTCCCAGCAACATTTTATCTTGGTAACGGTAACCGTTCAACTCACCGTTTCTCTTATTAAATGAAATGCGTACATCACCACAGGTAAAGAATAACACATTGTTTTCTTCCTTCATATCAATTGCACCAGTCGTACTCTTTTGACCGGCAAAATAAGAGTTTCCGTTCAGAACAAACTGCTCGCGAGCTACCTCATGCCCTTCCGGAATCATTTCAGAAGGGTATTTGGTGTAAGCATACACGTTAAGCAAATATTCAGCTCCCGATTCTTGTTGAAGAGCAGGCAAAGGCAATTTTACCTCTTTGGATGAACCGGCAGGCAAGCTAACTTGTAAAGTACCGCTAGCTGCAACATCGCCATTTTTCAACAGCTTCCACTTAAAGTTATAATTCTTCAGGTCCGTGTATAAGAAGCGATTTTGAATAATCAAGCTTCCGTTTTCCACATCTTTAGCTTTAAACAGAATGTCTTGGTACACCTTTTTCACTTCAAATAAACCCGGATGCGGAGTGCGATCGGGGAATACTAATCCGTTCGTACAGAAGTTTTCTTCATTCGGGTAGTGAGCCGAACCGAAGTCACCACCATAAGCCCAATAGAATCTGCCGTTTTCATCTTTTGTTGCAAGACCCTGGTCTACCCAGTCCCATATAAATCCTCCCTGCATGTGTTTGCTTGTGGCGATAACATCAAAATATTCCTGAAAGTTTCCGGTACTATTACCCATGGCATGTGCATATTCGCACATGATAAAAGGACGTTTTACATCCGTGCGCGCAGCATATTCCTTCATGTAACGCATGCTTGGATACATGGGGCACACAATATCTGTATTTTCTTGCTCGCCCGCTTGTTCAAATTGCACCGGACGAGAAGCATCGCGCTGTTTCACCCATTGATACATTTCATGGAACACGGGACCGTTTCCACATTCATTACCTAAACTCCATAAAATAACACACGGATGGTTTTTATCTCTTTCAACCAATCGTTCCACACGATCCTTGTGAGCAGGTGCCCATTGGGGAAGATAAGCCGGATGTACGCTCTTGTCGAACCAACCCTGAAGTTCAGCTCCCATTCCGTGGGTTTCAATGTTGGCTTCATCACAAATCAACAAACCATACTGATCGCACAACTTGTACCACAGCGGACTTTGGGGATAATGGCTCATGCGCACGGCATTCACATTGAAACGTTTCATCATGCGTATGTCTTCCAGCATGGTTTCTTTATCCACATAATGACCTGTATATTGATTATGTTCGTGCAAATTCACTCCACGAACCAACAGCGGCTTGCCGTTGAGCATCAGTTGAGCATCTTTTATCTCCACTTTTCTGAAACCTGTTTTGCAGGAAGTTGTTTCAATAATCCGTCCGCTCTTATCTTTCAGTGTAAGCAGAACCGTATAAAGCACCGGAGTTTCATTACTCCATAGTGCAGGCGAAGAAACATTGCGTGAGAATGAAACCTTTGTTACCTCTCCAGCACCTACTTGTACGGGTTTGGAAAGCTGAACTACCGATTTTCCTTTTTGATCCAACAAAGAAAGATGCACCACACCACTCTCCATTTGTTGTTTGTAATTCTTCAGGTCAACCGTCACATTCAGCATACCGTTCTTGTAAGACCGATCCAAATCGGCCAGTGCAAAATAATCTTTTATGCGTACTTGGTCGGTACTATATAAATAAACACTTCTGTCAATGCCCGATAAGCGCCAGAAATCCTGATCTTCCAGATAAGAACCGTCACTCCATCGATAAACTTCTACAGCAACCTGATTCTTTCCGGGCTTTACATAAGCAGTAATGTCAAACTCAGCCGGACTCTTTGTTACCTGACTGTAACCCACTTTCTGTCCGTTCACCCAAATATACATCGCCGATGTTCCTGCTTCAAAATGAAGATAAATCCTACGGCCATTCCAAGAAGCCGGCAAATCGAAAGAACGTTTATAACTTCCCACGGGGTTGTCGTTGTGGGGAATAAAAGGCGGATTCTTGGGATGCGGATACGTCACATTCGTATAAATAGGAATGCCATACCCCTGCAACTCCCAGTTACCGGGGACTTTAATATCATCCCAATCACTTGTATTGTAGTTCTCCATGTAAAAATCGACAGGGCGTTCGGCAGGTATCTTTACCCAGCGAAACTTCCACGTACCGTTCAACGATAAATAATACGGAGATTGCTCATAAACATCATTCACAGCCAGCTGCTCGTTATTGTATGGCAACGACGTAGCACGCGGAGCTTCTTTATTCACGGCAAATACCGATGGATTTTCCCAGTCGGGTGTCTGGGCGGAAAGATTTGTGCCAAGCATCAGAGCAGCCAATCCACCTACAAATTGTTTAGAAAGATAATTCATATTTCAGTGTTTTATTTATTCGTAATAAGCATGATCTTTAGGAAAATCGTCACCTTCCCACGCCTTTTTTGAGGTCCACGGTTGCGGTGCATCCGTCCAGAAAGGATGATTGGCCGGTAAGCCCAACGGCAAGAAAGCCAAAGAAGCCAGATACATGCTTCCGTTATTGGAATACCAATCGGCTATGTTAGGCTGATATGAACTGAAGCCAATACGCAAAAATCCTTTCTCATTAAAATTAGCCGGCGAAGAAAACATTCGTTTGATGACAGCAGTCATAGCTGCACGAACCTGCCCGTTGGGCAGAGATTGGGGCAATTCTTCACGCAAAGCAAGCAAAGCCAGAGGCTGCAACACACCTGTGCGATAGGTAATGGAACGGCCAAAAACAGGGAAAGTACCTTCGGGAGAGATGAAGCGTTCCAATATCATGCCAAAACGTTGCATGCGTTTCACGGCTGTTTCAAAACGTTTGCGGGGAGCAATCCAATTCTGCTTTTTATCAGTTACCACTTCCAGGCATTCCACATACATGGGATGAAGCACGTAACTGTTATAATAATCAAAGGCAAAGCTCGGACCGTCTGAATACCATCCATCGCCTACATACCATTCTTCCACCTTGCGCAAAGCCGAATTGATGCGGTAATTATCAGAACCGGCACCGGCTTTCATCAAAAACGTTTCAATGGTAGCGGAGAATAGTAACCAGTTTGTATACGGAGGGTCCACACGACGTAACTGTTTAAATTCGGAGATATAACGTTCTTTGGTCAGACTATCTAAAGGCATCCACAAGCTATCATAAGCACGCAGAAAACTGTTGGCAATGTAAGCCGCATCCACCAAAGGCTGTCCCTCTTTTCTCCACAACAAGTAATCAGCACTGGCAGGGTCAACCGACTGAGCGTATGCCTTCAATGCCCATTGGCGAAGTTGCTTGCGTTGAAACCCTTCGGGAGTATTGTCATCCGGTAAAGCTAACCAAGGGGCCAAGCCCGCCATTAGTCGGCCAAAACATTCCATATAAGTTACTGCCTTGTCTCTGCCATCCCACGTGGGACTTACTTCCACCTGCATATTTTGTTGCAGCTTGCCTTCACTCATGTTACTTAACACAGGAGCAGCCATGCGATACATCAGGTTACACCAATAAGTGCGGTCGTCGGGTTCTTTTTCTACTTTTTTCTTTGCCTGTGCAAACTGAACAGGTAAGAAACAGGCCAATAGCAGCCATACAAAAATGTTCTGTTTCATTTTCATGGTATCTTAAACATTGGTATTAATTCACTTTATCCATTCGGCCGGACTCCACTCATCTATCCATTTCAGGAACGGCACGCCTTTATCATCAAACTGAACAGGTAGCCAGATGTAACGCGCATCAATGGGATTCTTCGGTCTCCAGATATCAGCCATAAAGATATACTTATTTGGCTCACCCTGAAGCGTTAATATGTAAGTACTTTGTCCACCGTATGTTATTTTTGCATTTTCCCCCGTACACGGATTAGGATGTTTTGTCCACGGTCCCCAGATAGACGGAGCCGAGAACATACGCGCCTCATTGGGTGCCCAACCGGTACAACCCGAAGTAATCATCCAATACATTCCGTCTTTTTTAAAGATGGCAGGCGCCTCGTTGTGTCCGGCAGGAGCCACTCTCATGTATTTTCCTGTATAACCCAGATAGTCATCATTCAGCTCGGCAATGTGTAACGTCAGATTCTCTTCCGAAGAATAAATGTGATACGCCTTACCATCCTCATCAACGAACAAAGTCATGTCTCTCGACATCTGTCCGCCGGCCAAATCTCTTTGAATGAAAAGTCCGTTATTCACCGCTTCATACCACTTGGGAGTCCACCATTCCTTATAATCTTCCAATTTCAACTGCTTATTTTTCAGTTCCTGAGGCATATCAAACGGATAAACACCCGGATTGGCACGGAAAGATCCGATAAACTGATAAGGCCCTGTTGCTTGATCACTAACCGCTACAGCGGCACGAGCAGCAGCATAGCCTTTGTCCTTTAGCTCCAAATGGAACCACATGACAAATTTCTTTGTTTTATTGTTATAAATAACTTTAGGACGTTCTATAATACATCCTTTTACGATGTCACTGGCAGGATCATCCGAAACCGACAAGGCAACTCCTTCGTTGGTCCAGTTACACAAATCAGTTGACGAATAACAAGTCACTCCAACCAGCGCCGAACTGGTTGTGGCACTCTTATGCTCTCCAAACCAATAATATTTATTACCAAAATGAAGTACGCCACCGCCGTGAGCATTAATATGATTGCCTTCGTTATCGGGCCATAACTCACCCGAGCGAATCATCTTTTCTTTCCGGTACACCCTGACATAATCTATTTCATATCTCATGGGGAAAGCTTTATCATCGGGTTCACCGCCGTTCACCCCGCCAAGGGCCAGATTCAATAAGATATAATGAGGTTGTTTAAACGGATTCTGATGATTGCCCAGCGAACCGTTTGTGGTTTGGCTCAACGGTATTTCGTTAAGCAGTTCGTTATCTAAATAAAGTCTGATTGCTTCTTCGTCCCAATCCATACGCCAGATGTGAAATTTAGAAGCCCATTCCTTGTCCTTTTGCAAGAAGTAGTCAAAAGGAATCTTTTTACTGTTCCACATGGCATGATACCGGGCATCCGTGCCCCAGGCAGCATTAGCCAAGATGTGTGGTATTCCCTGAATACGGTAATATTCCATGATATCAATTTCACCACACGAAGGCCATTCCATGTTATTGCCTAATGTCCATATAGCAGGCCACGCACCTCCCCCAACGGGTATCTTGGCACGAACCTCTATCCGTCCGTATAAAAACTCTTTTTTACCGGCCGTTTTTAGGGAAGACGATGTATAAAAAGCATACTTACGTGCCTGTTTCCAGCTCTTACCCTCTTTCTTGTATTCTGTGTTCCTTACTTTCTCTTTTCTACCTTCAATAATCAATAAGCCCTTTTCGCAAAAAGCATTGTCAGGCTGATACCATTGCAGTTCCTCGTTACGCACAAATCCATCTTCAAAACTCCATACGGTACTGTCGGGCTTACCAGGTTTGTTAAACTCGTCACTCCAGACAAGTTTGTATGTGCTTTGCCCAAGCATGTTTGCCGGAGCAAGTAGAAACAGCAGAAATAACACTTTTACCATTATTTTCTTTCTCATCCTGTTATGTTGTTTGTTGATTTAGTCGAAACCTATATACAGCATAGTATTAACCTGTGCATCAAAGAAAAAAGGGCGGGGCAAGCTTTCACCCAGGAGAGACCTGCCCCACCCGTTAAACAAATTTATAGAAGACCTATTGAAAAGATCAAACTAATAGGTTATTAATTACTACCGCCTTCATCAGCCACAGCTTCTTCCCAGTTTGTCCACATAGGAATCTGGTCGCTGTAACCGTCATAACCGAAGTTTTGGCGAAGATCGGCCTTATTGTTAGCAGTAATGGCAGAGTTAGGCACGGGCCAGAAGATGTTATGTTTGTTCACCTTGTACTCAAAAGCCTGACTTCCCTGTTGTCCCTTACCATACGGGCGATTGAAGACGTTGTAAGTGGTGCAACGTTTATACCAATAGCTACCGCCAGTGAGATCAGTACCATCCTGCTTATCCCACGTGTTGATATCGTAAGTGTTACCCCATTCGTCGGGTTTACCACTCTTAGCAAGACACCAGGAAACGCGAGCCATTTCAGCCTGACGGAACTCTTCCATATAAAGTTCACGGGCACGTTCGTCCATGATGTCACCTATAGTAACAGTGGTGTACATCTTCTTGGCATTAGCACGCTGACGAACGGCATTCACGTCTTGAGCCGCACCGCTGGCATTACCTTGATAGAAGCGAGCCTCAGCACGCAGCAGGTAAGTGTCTGCCAAGCGGAACAAATACATGTCACCGTTACAGCCTTTACCTTGAGCACCTTGGAACTGGTTGGCTCCCTGGTTAGCCTCGGCTACCGCATCGAGAATATAAAGTTGATAAAGAGGCGTAGGATACCAACTACGGATAGTATCTGAACAAAGAATATCACCTTTCCTAACAAGAGGACCTCCTAAACCGTTGTTACCATAGTCTTCAGTAGCGTAAAGTTGATAGTTCTTGCCGTACCAGCTGGATTTGGGGTTGTTGTATTTGAAATCTTCCATTTCCATCCAGTTGCCCACCTCGCGGTTGTGGCGAAGATCTTGCCAGTCTGTTTCACCGTCATAATTCCAGATAGTTTTGTTATAGTGATAGGAAGTACGATTCAAAGCAATGCCTCGACCAGCCACACGAACCCAGTCGAGTTCGGCGTTGTAATTGCTATTATTACGAGCATAGTTGGAAGCCGGAGAAGCCAGACCATGAGGATCGCGAATTACACTGTTGCTCCAATGGGCGAAGTTTGCACGCATAATGTTATACGTGGTAAAGTTCTGGTCGTTGGAGTTAATAATAGGCATAATAAGTTCTTTGTTTGCCGAGTGACAAATGTTAGGTGTGCGGTGAAGATCCCACACAACATTGCGGGTAACTTTCCATGTCTTCTCGTTGCCGGAAGGCTGCCACGTACCGAAAGGTTCCAACATTAAGTGCAAACCATGATTGGTGATAAGTTCGGTAGCGGTCTGCTCTGCCTTAGCGTATTCTCCCGTCACGAGATAGCATTTCACCAAAAGGTGCATACAAGCTTCTTGATTTACCATACCTATATACGACATGTTTTGTTGTGAAGGGACGTGCTGAACGGCAAACTCAAGATCGTGCACCAGCATCTTGAAGATGGCCTCTTTGCTGGTAGACTTGTAGTCTTGTTTGGGTGAAGTCATCAGTTTAGTGATTAAGGGGATATCACCGAACTGCAAAGTCAGGTTATAGTAAGCATAGGCTCTGTGGAAATAAGCGCGACCCTTGTAAGCGTCACGAATGTCATCAGCAAGGCCTTGTACTTTGTCAACGTACGAGAGTACAGAGTTAGCGTACTTCACGGCATTGAATCCCTGATCCCAGAAACGCTGCATGAAGTTACCGTCGCCACCACCCGACATACCCGAAGTGGGAGTCAGTTTAGCATCGAAGTTATCTTGGAAACCACCACCCATATCGGTCTTGGCATACATACCTACGTCGGTTAGGTAATAGTTGGTGGCAAGTCCCACGTTGTTCCAGTTACCATCGAGGATATAGGTTTTCAACTGCTTGTCACACATGGTGAGGGCCGACTGCAAACCTGATTCCGTAGAGTAAGTAGCGGTGGGCTCGTAAAATGAAAGCGGGTCTTGCTCAAGGAACGAGTCGGTACAAGCAGTCATTGTAGCTGCTAGAGCTACAAACTTGCTGCTTCTATATAATAAGGTATTGATATACTGTTTCATATTGGTTTACGATTTTAGAGTGTAACATTGATACCAAACTGAAATTGGCGATTTGAGAAGCCACCTGTTTCAGGGTCACCATAATCCCAGCTATCGAACGTGCAAACGTTATTAACACCGGCTGTTAGGCGTATTTTCTCTATCTGATACTTGCGGGTGAACTTCACAGGCAACGTGTAACCAAGGGTGATGTTATCCAAACGTACAAAGTTGCGGTTGTAAACTTTCTGAACACCAGTGGCTCCGCTAGGACCTACTGCATTCAGGCGAGCATAGTCGTTAGTAGGATTCTCGGGTGTCCAGTACTCTTTCTTGTAAGTGTTAGACGTTTGAGTGAACATAGAACCGGAATTGTCACCGTTCAAATAATAACCAGCCTGGCTCTTGTGACCCATATAAGAATACATGGAGAAAGAGAATGTGAAGTCCTTGAGGAACGTGAAATCATTGCGCAAGTTCCAATAGATAGGAGGAGCTGTGGTACCCTGATACACTTTATCTTTGTCATTATACACGGGAGTACCGTCTTCTTTATCGTCGGCCGTATAGTGATTCACCACTTTCGGGTCACCAGGTTTTTGGTTCACCTTAGCCGCTTCGGCTGCTTCGTTGAGCTGCCAGATACCGTCTACTTCAAAATCCCAGATTTCACCAACAGGCTTGCCGATATACCATTTGTTGCTGGTATCATTTATTTCCTTTCCGTTTTCGTCATACTCATAATAAAGGTGATTGATGCGGTTTTTATTATAAGAGAATCCGAAAGAGGTATTCCAAGTAAAGTTCTTGATTTCCATGTTGCGGGAGTTGAGGGTCAGTTCAAAACCCGAGTTAGTTACCTCACCCAAGTTGGTGGTGATGCTGCTAAAACCGGTGAAGTTAGGCAAGCGTTGGTTCATAATCATGTCATGCGTCTTTTTGTAGTACCATTCCACGCTACCGGTGAAGCGGCTGTCCAATACGGAGAAGTCGAGACCTACATTATAAGCCGTAGTTTTTTCCCACTCTAAGTTGGGGTTACCCAAGCGACTGATTTCCAATGCCTGAATAACAGCCGCACTACCGTCGCTGTTGTAATAGCCCATCACTCCGCCATTGGAAAGATTAGAAAGTGCCAGATAAGTGTCTTTTAGCGAACGGTTACCGTTTGTACCGTAAGATACGCGCAACTTACCATAATCCAGCCAAGGTTGTTTGATGAAACTTTCTTCTGAGAACACCCAGCTACCTCCCACAGACCAGAATGTAGCCCACGGATTATTCGAACCGAAAGCTGAATAACCATCACGACGTACAGTACCGGTAAACATATAACGATCGTTGTAGCCATAGAACAAACGACCCAGATAGGCGGCAGCCTGCGAATGTGTATCGTTGGTGTAAAAAGAACTTTGCTCCTTGTCGGCCCCAGAAACGTAGTGGAATCCAAGCGCGTCGGAAGGAGTAATGTTGCGGGCATGTATTTCGTCATACCAGTAGCGCTTCTCTTCAGCTTCCTGCACCAAGGTGACAGTAAAGTGGTGCTTGTCAAAAGTTTGATCCCAAGTCAGGGTGTTATTTAGGTTCCAATCAAAGTTCTTCGATGTGTTACGGTTTACGCCGCGTTCGGCAGGCGTGCTGTTGGGCAACTCGGAAGACATAAAATAGCGATCATAGAACCACTGGTAGCGTGGAGCGATGTTGAACTGATAGGTAATACCTAGCGGCAGTGTCAACTTCGCATTGAAGATGGTGTTAAGTACAGTGTAGCCCTTTTCCAATTCGTTATACTGATCTTCGAAATGATAGTTATAACCACCATTCGTTGGATTGCCACTGGTAGGATATTGCAATTCGTTGCCCTCATCGTCCCAACGAAGTGAGTAAGGCGATTGACGAAGTTGGTTACTGTCCCAATAGTTGCTTCCCAGAGGCACAGCGCTTGATTCGTCGCTACGATCTTGGAAGTTTACGTTGGCTCCTACTTCTAACCAATTGGTAACTTTGGCATTAATCTTCATGTTGGAGCGGAAAGCGTGATAGTCATCACCCTGAATGGCCCCCTCATTATTCAGATAGCCGAAGCTCAAATAGTAATTCACTTTGTCGGTAGCTCCGGAAATGCTGGCGTTATAGTCCTGATTAATACCGGTACGGAATACAGCTTTGTTCCAATCGTAAGTCTTGCCGGCCAGGTAATTCTGCATCACCAAAGCAGCATCGGCATCGAGACCCATACGACGAGCGTAGAGTGATTCGAGGCTCTCACCATTTTGCAAAGTCTTGGCTCCGGAAGTAGACCACTGATCAGAAGTCGTACCATACTTTGAGAGGTTGTTATAATGGTCATAGTAACCTGCAGGAACACCGCTACTTTTTGAATAGTAACCCCAATTTCCATTTTCATCATAACCATAAGTAGTAGCTTTGAACCAGTCTTCACGGTAAGTCATGTACTCCGAAGGACTGAACACATCGCGATAGGCAGCCTTAGTATTCGCAGCCATGTTGACACCAATGTTTATAACTGGCTTGCCTTCCTTACCTTTCTTAGTGGTAATAATGAGTACACCACTTGCTGCTTTGGCTCCGTAAACGGCTGCCGAAGAAGCATCTTTCAGTACGTCAATCTGCGCAATGTCATCGGGGTTAATTTCACTCAGTTCGCCACCGAAAGCCATACCATCAAGTATAATAAGAGGTGCGTTGTGCGAACCTTCAGTATAAAGCGAGTTCTGTCCACGAAGCTGAATAGAGGGTTCACTCTTGGCCGAAGACGAGTAACCAATCTGCAAACCGGGTGTACCACGCAACAAATCTTGCACAGTACCGGGGTTCTGATCAGCAATTTTAGTTGGGTTAATCTGCACGACCGACCCCGTAAGATCTTTCTTACGCATGCTACCATAACCTACTACCACTACTTCTTCAAGTGTTTTAGTATCTTCCTCGAGCTTAACGCTCACCTGAGTTTTGCCACGCAAGGGCAACTCCACAGTTTTGTAACCTATGTAAGTGATTACGAGTGTACCGGTAGCAGGCACACCCTGAAGGGTAAAAGCACCATCGAGGTCGGTAATGGTACCGCGAGAGGTATTACCCTTTTGCACCACACTGGCACCTATAATGGGTTCACCCGATCCATCGGTCACTACACCTCTTACATTAATTGTTGAATTTTGTGCGTTCAGGAATTGAACATTCAACAGAAAGACCAGACAGATTGCTAAAGCGATACCCACTTTCTCAATCATAAGCCTTTCTGAAAGTCTCTGTTTTTTCATTGCACTCTAATTTAAAGATTAAACATTCGGATTCAAAAAAATTACTGAGACAAATTTACGTACGTTAACTTTAATAAAGGTTTATACAGAGTCTTAAAAGGTAGAATTATGGTTCATAACCCTTTTTAAACCATAATTCCACCTATTTGAAAGGTGCTATGAGTGTTACGCTTGGTTTATAAAGATGAATTGCCGGTGAAGAAACCTCGTGTACATGGGGGTGTAGGATACTTGTACACCCGGATCTACAGACCATATACATGGGGGTGTACAAAGTGTATACATCCGGGTGGAGATGAGGTTTGTTCACCAGCAAATATTGGTGATACTTGGTGATACTTGGTGAGGCTTTATTTCAGGCAAGTATCACACATAGTAACCTGTAAGACAGTCTACTACGCGGTTGGTGATACTTGGTGATACTTTTTTTCACGCATTTTATGTAGCAAAAGGCGGAATGAGTTCAAGTACGACAAAAGAATAAGCCGGAAGTATTATCTTATCTTCATTCGGTACCCATCGGTCTGAAACAGGAACAGCTTTCTTATCGGATGGGTTTCCTCTTAAAACCGTCCGCTTTATGACGCTTCCCTGAATTTTCAGGTTTGACAGCTCAACGGTTGTTTCAACCGGAAGCAAATTCACCAACTTAACGATAAGATTGCCGTTTTCTTTGTTGCGCACAACAGATTGAACGATCCGTTTTTGTATCTCGGCACTCGGGTTATCAACCGTTAAATCACTAGCTATGTATTCCTCACCGGAATAATTTCCAAACAGTTTTTGTACTTCGTAATTAATCGTAGGATTTACGTCGGTGTTATTGAAGTAAATCAAATCCGGATTCCACTGCGTAAAACCTTCTTTTGCCAATAAAGGAGCATACGAGGTCATGGAAACAATGTCTGCATTTCGCTCTACGTTGCACAAATGAAGGGCTTCGGACAGTGCATTGTAAAGGGTATTGCCCCAAGTGGCATATTCGCCCAGGTAGACTTTAGGCTTGTTACGATCATACTTATCATAATAACGCTGGTTATTAATCATCCAGGTTGGGGCTACGTAATAGTGTTCATCAACCATAGGTACCTCAAGTTTGGAAGCGAAATCCCACCCAAACTCATAATCGGAACCTTCGTAGAAAGGTCCTACCGTACCAATGACCGTTATCTCGGGATACTGGGTTTTTACTGCTTTGTAAATCATGTCAAACCGTTCTTTGAAGGCTGTAGAGATTAAGTCTTCATTGCCTATTCCGAGGTATTTCAGGTGAAAAGGTTTGGGATGTCCCGCCTCAGCACGCTTACGTCCCCAAACGGTCGACTTGTCGCCAGTAGCCCATTCTATCAAATCCAGCACATCTTGAACATACTCGTCCATGTGCTCCATCGGAATGCCTCCTTGTTGTCCCGCCAAACCGGTAGCATGATTGTGAGCGGAGTTCTGACAAGGTACGCCGGCAGCCAAAACAGGTAACGGTTCCGCCCCGATGTCTTCACAATATTGAAAATACTCAAAATATCCCAATCCTTTGGTTTGATGGTACCCCCAAAGGTTAAAATCGGGCTTGCGTTCTTCTAGTTTGCCGATGGTATGCTTCCAATTATAGATATTGTCCATACCGTTTCCGTGAGCTACACATCCTCCGGGAAAACGTACAAAACGCGGTTTAATATCGGCTATCATCTGTGCCAGATCTTTGCGCAGTCCGTTCTTGCGGTTCCTAAATGTTTTTTGTGGAAACAGTGAAACCATATCTACTGCAAGCTGCTCATCGGAAGCTACCTTCACTGCTTTAATCTCCAATCGGGCATCGGGAACCGTAGCTGTTGCCGTAAGCACTTTCTCTATTTTCTTCCAGCCATTGGCAGCCGAACGTGAAGTCGCAGATAACACTAACTCGTTCGACAGGGACTTACCGGCTGCATCGATTAGTCTCACAGAAAACAAGGATGCAGAAGAAGCCTTAACAAACACAGAGAAATCATATTTCTCGCCCGTTTGAATGGCAATGCCGTTAAAACCTTCATTAATCAGAGTTTGTCCGCTGCCCAGCAAGGCGTAATGTTTGTTGTTATCGTGCAGAGGGTTGGCGGTTTCAACACGCACCGAGCCCTTGCTTGTCCATGCGGTGAGACTGTTCCATTCTTTCTTGTCTTTGCTCGTGTATTCAAAATCACGGTTTTGTATCAGCTCGGCGTACAACCCACCGTCGGCTGCATAATTAATATCTTCAAAGAATACGCCTATGAGCTTGTCGCTAATAGGTTTTCTGTCTTCTTGGTTGATGTTAAGCGTAGCACTAACAGGTTTCAAATCAGCATGACGGGCAGCAAAGCTTTCTGCCGTTTCAGCATTTTTTTCATTCTTGTATGCGGTTACCATGCTGTGATCTACTAATCGCTGCACTACCTGATAAGGAACTTTAAACACAGTATTTGATTTCTTATCAAGACCTTGTGAGAGCAGGTATTTATCTACCTCACCGGAGTTGCCTACATAATAATCTTGCGGCGTCCAAAGAATCAAATCCTTGGACGAAGCCACACCTACTACTCCATCGCGTTCATTCACGTCAAAAAGACAATGCCACGTACCATTCTGTGCACGTAACAGCTGCGGGTTAATCATTCGCTTCTCTGCTCCCCAGCGACCGTAATCGCTTTTCAGAAATGAAAACTCATCGGCTACAGGCTGCCAATGTTTCCCATCGATACTATAAGCAAGGTGCAATCCGTCTTTGTAGTTGTTTTTAGCCGTGGTATATCCTTTCACATAAACGGAGTCGGGCTGGTTTGCGCAAACCCAACCGGCAGATAATAAAAGCATGATGCTCAGCATGTGTTTTTTCATGGTAATTGTTATAAAGTGGTATTATCGGGTACAAAACGCTCAATATACTCTGAGGGGAGCATGCCGAACTCTTTTTTAAAGCAGGCACTAAAGTATTTAGGATCATTAAACCCTACCGCATAAGCCAATTCGGATATACGTATGGAATGTTTCTCCTCCATGATCTGACAAGCAGCTTTTAAACGAATGTTACGAATAAAGGCTGATGTATTAAGTCCGGTAAGCGATTTGAGTTTTTTGTATAACGTTGATTTGCTTGTTCCCATCTCGTCTATAAACTGGGGCTGGTCAAAATCGGGATCGCTCAAATGTTTATTCACACATTCGATAGCACGCTGCATAAACTCTTCATCCAGACTGGTGTAATGCAAATCTTTCACTTCAAAAACAAGCTGATTCTTGAAATCACGTGCCATACGTTCTTTATACTTCAGCAAATTCTTAATGCGTGCATGCAACACAGGCAGGTTAAAGGGCTTGCTGATGAAAGCGTCTGCACCCGATTCATAAGCTTCCGCTCTGTCTTCTTCAGTGTTCTTGGCTGTCAACAGTATAATGGGTATGTGGCTGTAGTCTAACCGTTCTTTTATGTAACGGCACACTTCAATTCCGTCCATCTCGGGCATCATAATATCAGAAACGACCAAATCAATGTCTTCGTTTTCCAGTATTTCTAATCCTTCTTTTCCATTAGCTCCGGTAAACACATTGTAATCGCGCCCCAGCAACCTAACCATTAGCTGAAGCAGTTCATTGTTATCTTCCAGCAATAAGATCGAATGAGGCTTGTTCCCACTTGCCCGTACAACATGGCTCGTGTTATCATCCATACCCGAAATAGTTTTCTGTACAGGAAGGGTTTCTTCGTCTACCTCTTCATCCTTGAAGTAAGACTTGTCTATAGGCAACCTGACAAAGAAAGTAGTTCCTTTATCAATTTCGCTCTCCACAGAAATGCTTCCGCCGTGCAGCTCAACCAAGTCTTTTGTCAACGCCAAACCAATGCCGGTTCCAATGGTATTAAATTTACGGTAATCTCCTTCATAAAATCGCTTGAAAAGATTCTTCTTTCCTTCCTCGGAAATGCCCTTGCCGTTGTCTCGTACTCGTAAAAGGATAAAGTCTTTATCACTGTCATACGACAGGTTGACTTGTACAAACCCACCTGCATTATTGTATTTAGCTGCATTCGATAACAAGTTATATAATATCTTATCGAGTTTATCCGGATCAAAATATCCCATGATGGACTCCGGATCACAAATAACAGAGAAATGCAGCTTACGCTTCTTAACTAAAGGTAAGAAACATTCAGCTTCATTCTTCACAAAGGCAGCTACGTCACCCGGCGATACTTTTAATTTCAGATTGCCGGTCTCCGCTTTACGGAACTCCAATATTTGTTGCAGCAAACGAATCAATCGTCTGATGTTATTGTTCATTACCCCATACAAATCAGTATGTTGAGGTGCCTGCATCTTCAACTCGTCAACCGTAGCCGATATAATCGTAAGCGGAGTTAATAACTCGTGGGTTATGTTCGTAAAGAATTGTAATTTGGCATGGTTTAATTCTTCAGATTTGGAACGTTCTATTTCTTTGAGATGAACCAAATTCTTAAGCGCTATACGGTTTTTGGCAACCTTATAGAAGTAATAGGCAATACCAATCAGTAAAATAAAATAGATGGTATAAGCCCACCATGTTTTCCAGGGAGGAGGTAAAATGACCACCTTGATAGACAATGGTTTATCGGTCCAGATTCCTCCTTCATTCGAAGCTTTGAGCTCAAATTCATACGTTCCGGCATCCAGGTTATTGTAATAGGCAAAGCGTCGGGAGGCATCGGTGTATTGCCATTGTTTATCGAAACCCTTCAAGCGATAGGCATACATGCATTGCATAGGCGCCACATAATTCAACGCAGCAAACTCAATGCTGAAGTTATTTTGGTTATAATCAAGTACAATTTCTTGTGTATAACCGGGCGCATACTTAGATATTTCGCTTTTTGTTTCTTTATCTAGCGCCCCCCACGACTGGTTGTAGATCTTTATATCAGTAATAGCAATAGGCAGTTGAATGCCATTGTCTTTCACCGATTCGGGATAAAAATAGTTGTAACCGTTGTGACCACCGAAGAATAGTTCACCCGATTTTGATTTAAAAGAAGCACCTCTCAAAAAGATGTTTCCCTGTAAGCCGAACTCACGGGTGTAAAGTCGATAAGTTCCCTTGTCCACACCGTTTTGAATGGAGAGTTTGATTAATCCGACATTGGTTCCCATCCATAAATTACCCAATTTATCTTCCTGAATAGAGAAAACTCCGTCACCGGGAATATTCAGCAACGAGCTAACGGCTACAAACTTATCCTGAGCAGCATCATAAAGGTTGAGTCCGCCTCCATCCGTTCCCAGCCAAAGCCTCTTCTTACTATCCTGATAAATACATTGTACATCAGAACAGTTCAGTTTACCATTTCGAGGTGAGTATTCGGTAAAGCGCACATCTTCCGGAGCAGAGCCCGAGGAAGTAATCCGCAAAACTCCATAACTTCCGCTGCCCGCCCAAATATATCCTTTACTATCTTGCTCCACACAATAGAAAAAGCCGGGGTAAACATTCTGCGTGAGGTTGTACCCTTTACGGGCAGCCGTGTATAAGGCAAGTCCCGACCGGGTGGCAATCCAGTAATTGCGGTTTGAATCTTCTTTTATACCGTATACACACGAACTGGGTAGCCAGCCATGCGTATACTGGGCAATGCGACTCACGCGGTGTCCCGGTCTTTGACTCCCATCAAAAATATAAATCCCTGAATTAAACGTTCCAAGCCATATTTTGTGATCGTAACGCGACTGCATAAATGTATTGATAGTTGGTAAATCGGGATACTCAGCAAAATCGGGGTAGTCTCTATAGTGTTTCCACTCACCGGTCTTCGGATTCTTCACGATGAAACCATAGCTACCGATACCCATCCAGAGCATACCGGTATGATCAACTAAAATACTTCTTACCGCGTTTGACGTCAGTGTTTCTTTCACATCGGGCAAAGCATCCAGCTGAAACATCGGTTTGTTAGTTGAAACATACCCCACGCCTCCTCCAAGCATACCCAGCCACATAATTCCCTGGTTGTCTCGGATAATGGCATTCACTTCATTAAAGGAGAAAAAGGAAGAATTGCGTCCGGGCTGGTAATTGATAAACTGTGTACCGGATGGTTTGTAATCAAGGATTGAGAGACCACTGCGGGTACCTACCCAGAGTGTTTTCGTATTCAGATCTTCTTCCATGGCATACACCACGTTATCTCCCAAACTATTGGCATCACCCGAACGATGATTAAACGAATGCCACACAACCTCACTCGGCTGGTAAGGATTTTCCATCAGATATAATCCGGATCCATACGTTCCAACCCAGATGCGGTGTTTACTGTCTTCGAAAACAAAGTGTGCGGAAGGAAGCGAGTAAAGATGATATTTGTTGCGTGCTACATCATATCGAATCAGTCCGTAGCTAGTGGCTATCCATAACTGATCCTGTGAGTCTTCATATAAATGTTGCACATTGTACAAGCGTGAATTAAGATCTTTATCGGTTTCCGACACACATATAACACAAGAATCCAAATGGGCATCGTAGCGAAACAACTCCCGGTCTGTCCCGATGAAAGTGACTCCCGAACGGGTGGTCTTGATGGTATTGACCACACTATTGTGAAAACGATTATCGAGTATCTGGCGAATAGCTCCTGTTCGCTTATTGAGTATATTCACCCCGTTATTGGTTCCTATCCACAGGTTATGATCATTATCTTCAGACACACAGCGAATGTTGTTGTTGCTAAACAAATTGGGAGAGTATAAATTCGATTTGTATATTTTTACCTGATACGCATCATACAAGCAGAGTCCGCTTGTTGTGGCAATCCAGATGTATCCGTCTTTATCTTGGTAGAGGCGTCGGACTTCATTGGTAGGCAAACCGTTAATGGTAGAGAGTTGTTTGAACTTCAAACGAGTGATCAAATCACGATTTTCAGCATGAACAGAAACGATGGCGGTGATCAAAAAGAACAACCAAGTAATATATTGGGCAAAACAGCGTTTTTGCATATCTCAGATTTTAGTAAACCAATGACGCAAATATACGTTATTTTGCCCAATAGCAAGGTAGAATTATAGTCCTATTTAGTAGGTTCAGCGTTCTTAACCAGCCTCACCTCATAAATACGCACCGTACCTTTTGAGGTTGCCGTACCAATCTTAACACGTAATTGTTTCTCTCCTTGCAATGCTTGCGGCAACGCAAACTCACTGATGGAGAGTTCATTGGAAACGACAGACGTCAAGGTACCCACTTTCACATCATTGGCCCATACAGTTGCATCCCTGTTTGGAAGACCTTTATAAACAATACGTATTTGGGCGACAGTATCTGTCTGCGTTTTCATCAGATAACTAAACCAACCGTTATCTCTCGCTTCCCGCCAATGAAGATCCTCATCGGAACCTGTGTTTGAGTTGAACATCTCCATAAAATGATCAGACTCCGGTTGTTGCTCCCCACAAATAACTCTGTCGAGCGTAACGGCATCTAGCTCCATTTGTTTTTGTTCTTGCTCGGCCAACTTCTTCTGTTGTTCAGCCAAATCCGATTGAGAAACCAAGTTCCAATAAACCATGTACCTGCATTCCTGCAACTGGTAAAACGGGACTAGCTCCATGGGACTTTCGTTCTCGGGGTACACACCTTCCAGATAAAAAGTCAACGGCTTCACAGCATCTTTTCTGATCCGCCCGATTATCTCGTCAGGCGTGCCCACAATAACGGGCATCTTGGCCAAGGGTAACTGAGGACCGGAAGCAATGTGCCCGCCTCTGCTGTCATCTGCAAACATCCCGTTCATTTTGTCTTCTCCCATTTGGGCAGCCAGCACAACCGGACCATATAAGATGGAATAATAAGACGATTTATCGGGCAATGCTTCTACGCGAACAGGCATATCAAATTCAAATCGTACCACGTCGTTCTTTTTCCACGTACGCTGAACTGCCAGATAACCGTGATCATTAGGTTGAGCACTATAAACCTGACCGTTTACAAGCATGCGACAGTTATCTGCCCACTCTGGTTTTCGGACATAAAGAGTAAACTCACTCTTCCTACGAGGAATAACGGTTAGCTCCGTGTAGCTCTGTTCCGGAAAAGCCGAATGCTGTTCTATGACTAAGCCTTGCTCTTTCCAATCCAGTTTTGAAGGTATAAACAGATTTACGTATACATCCTTTTCATGATGTGCATAAATCATTTCTCCATAGCGAGCGTGGTTTTCAAGGCCCGACCCTACACAACACCAGAAACTGGTTTGTGGCTGAGAGTAAACACGGTAATGCCCGGAACGCATGGGAGTAAAATAAACAAAGCCACCAGTCTTACTGTTTTGTGTGGACAAGATGTGATTATAAAGCGCTTTTTCGTAGTAATCCATGTAATTACTGCCTCCATCAACCTGATACAACAACTTGGTCAGTCTCAACATGTTATATGTATTGCAGGTTTCGGGACCTTGCACGTCATGCATCATCGACGAAAAATCATTGGCCGGATGAAAGTGCTCACGCACGCTGTTACCACCTATGCTGACGGAACGGTTGGTGGTAACGGTTTGCCAGAAGAAACGAGCGGCACCATGCCAGGCTTCGTCACCCTCTACTTCGGCTATTCTTTCAAAACCAATCACCTTGGGAATCTGAGTATTCGCATGCATGCCAGTTAGCTTGTCTTCCTGCTGCAACAAAGGGGTTAACAAGCTTTGATGAGAAAACCGTCTGCCCAGCTTCACATATTTTTCTTTTCCGGTAAAGGCAGCCACATCAGCAAAAATCTCATTCAAACCACCGTGTTCACTTCGCAACATATCTTGCATTTGTTCATCGGTTAAAGGAGCCACCAACTGATCCATCCAATCCGTCAGCTTTATAAGCATAGTATAAGCCTCTTCACTACCTGCATACGTATAAGCATCACGCAGTCCGGCAAAAATCTTGTGAATATTGTACAGCGGCACCCATTTGTCATTCAATCCAAAAGATGAAGCTCGAATGTTTCCCTTTGCTATTTCCTCCCACATGGCCTTACCGCCAGGTACGCCACATAAATATCCATTCCCTGCGGCATCTTGGCATGCTTTCAGCTCCGACAGCATATAATCAAGACGTCCTTTGATCTGCGCATTTCCTGTTGCTGCATACATTTGTGACAATGCTGCCAGATAATGACCACCAATGTGTCCGTCGAGTCCGGTGTTTTCCCAATTGGTGTAATTGGGCGCCTTGGGTGCTAAACCAGCCTCTTTCCTGTAAGGAGCGAGTAGCCTGTCGGCATTCAATTCCAATAGATATTGAATATCCAAATCTTCAGCATGCCTGAAAGGGCTATCGAGCAAGCGTACATCCGAAAGCGGGAATGGTTGTATTCGGTAGGTAGACTTCTGCATCTGGCTGCTGGCCATGGCAGATGTTAATAGAGTAAAGAGAAACAAACAAACTTTTTTCATGCGTAATAAATTTATAATTTCACGTTTAACTTATTGCCATTGTACGAAACAGTACGTTCCTTTACTTGGTCCGCATCAATAAGTACTATCTTAAATTTTCTTTTATTTATCATTCCTTTAAAAGCTCCCTTACGGCTTTCTATGCTGAAACTATTTTCCGCATCATTCCAGTTCATTGTTATTTCAGAATGATTGCCTTTCTCGTAATTATAATTATCATTCTCATCTTCGTACAAAGTAAAAGAACCGTTTTGGCCTTTATAGATACGGATTTCAAGAAAATCCCACTTCTTCTCGGTTGCATATTTTACTTGTGGTCCCCAAGGTACAATTGAGCCGGCTTTGACATAAAGCGGCATAATCTCAATGGGAGTGTCACGGTTTATTTGAGAACCACCCTCGTAAGTTTGGTTTGTCCAGAAGTCAAACCATTTGGTTCCCTTTGGCAAATAAACGGTTCTACTTTTAGCACTTTTTTCAACGACAGGCGCTACTAAAAAAGCCTGTCCAAACATGTATTCATCGGCTATATCGTAAACAGCTTTATCGTGCGTAAAATCTACTGCCAAAGCTTTCATAAACATGCCGCGACTATTTGTGACATTCCAAGCTGTACTGTAAATATACGGAAGTAAACAGTACCGCAAATTTATAAATTTCTCTTGTACATCAAACGCCCAATGTCCTCTTTCACCGAATTGGTAAATTTCCCTTGGGATATCCGTTCCATGAGAACGCATCATCGGCATGAACGTTCCAAATTGCAACCAGCGTACGTAAAGTTCCTGAAACTCGGGATTTTTTGAACCGCCTCCTTTATTCCATCTACCCGCAAAAAAGCCACCAATATCAGTATTCCAATAAGGTATACCGCAGAGAGAGAAATTTTGTCCGGCTGGTATCTGATTCTTAAAGGCTTCCCATGAAGACACAACATCACCACTCCACGTATTGGCAGCATATCTTTGTTGTCCGAAAAAAGCTGAGCGAGTAAGTATGCAGACTCTTTTATCGGCAGACGTCTGTCGCTGATTCGCATAAACACCTCCTACCGTCATTAAGGGAAATGCATTCCGTACACTGCGGAAACTTCCTAAATGAGTAGGTTGATCAAAATCCTGATCCTTCATGTTTATGTGATCGGGTTCGGTAGAATCAAGCCACCAACCATCAATCCCTTTAGAGAAAACACCTTTACTCAAGTACTTCCAATAAATGCTTCTAGCTTCCGGATTATAGGGGTCATAAGGCTTGGTTCCTGAGTTGGGAGGCCAAGTATCAAAGTTAATTAACATGTTCTTTGATTTGAACTCAGCATATTGATCTGTTTGCGGGCCAAAACCAGGCCACGCTACAATCATTAATTTGGCATTCATCCGATGAATCTCATCAACCATTCTCTGGGGATCCGGATAGTTTACCGGCTCAAATTTCATGGCATTCCAACAGCTGTCTTTACCCCAATACTGCCAATCCTGAATAACACAATCAATGGGAATTCCTAATTCACGATACTTAGATATTACGTCTACCGGCTCCTGCTGATTTTTATAGCGTTCACGCGATTGGAAAAAACCGTATGCCCATAAAGGAAGCATGGGAGAGTCACCCGATAAATCGCGCATGTTAGCCACCACTCCTTCCATTGTTCCACCATACATAAAATAATAGTCAGAATTATCACCTATTTCGGAATCAAAAGACATTTCCTGAGGATTATCCGCATAAGTTGTAGGTGAATAATTGTCCCAAAAAACGCCATAACCTTTGGTCGAAACAATCAAAGGTATACATACGTTCATGTTAGACTGTCTAAGATAAATCTTTTGGTTACGTTGATTCATCTTACCGTCCTGGTGTTGTCCCAAACCATATATTGCCTCATCTTTATCCAACATATACGCCTGACGAACCGAAAAAGTTGCTTTCCTAACATCATAGACCGGAGTGAACTGAGCACCAAAATCTTTCTCAGTAAACAAGGGTGTATTGGCTGAATCAAAGAATGAAACTTTCCCTGTTATAAGATGAACACAAACTTTTATTTTGTCAGAAGCCAATACAACCACGTTGACATCTTGAGTGATATTAAGATTGACCGACTCTGGCTTTTTAGTAACTGACAGACTTTCTTTAACGGGATTAGTATTGTCGGGCGTGCGATAAACCCGCACAATTTGAGGAGTAAAAAACTGGATTTCTAAATTCAAAGATTGCATAGATGTTTTGATTCCTGAATCGGTACGCACAAAACTTTGCGCATGAAGAGGAGTCAAGACACACAACAGCCATAATAACAGATATATTTTTCTCATGATTAACAATTTAAATATTTCTTAAAAAATCTTTTTGTTGTCATAGTTATGATGTTTCTTATTTTAGTGCTCAATGGAACCAACCATCAGATATTAACTCTGACAGTTGGTTCTTTATATATAGTAACTAATACCCTGTGTTTTGTTTCAGATTTGAATTTGTAAGTATCGCTGTATTCGGAATAGGATATAAATTTCGGGTTTCCACACTTACCTCATGAGAGAACCATGATTTCTTTGTAAATACGCCAAAACGAATCATATCCTGTCTGCGCCGACCTTCTTGCGTAAATTCCCATCCCAACTCATCCAGCATCCTTCCGTACACAATGTCAGAACCTCCTTCATGGGTTGTTTGGTAAGTGTCACGCCTTCCATAATCGTACACGCTACCCAGCTTTAATTCATCATCAGTTACGACAGCTTTATCTGGATTATTTTTAAAGGCTCTTTCACGTACTTTCGTCACTAACGCACCTGCGCCAGACTGATTGCTTCTTAAGAGAGCTTCTGCTTTCATTAGCAGCACGTCAGCATATCTAAACAAAGGCCAGTCATTACTCAAGCGATTGGTGATGCCCAATGCATACTCAAATTTCCCCCATCTGTATCCATCTACAACATCCGATTGATCAATGCTAGGCACATTCTTCACATAAGCAAACGGTTTGTCGTTATCACTTCGGGTTAAAATCTCACCCGATGATTTATACTGCTGCCCATAGATGAAGTTTTCTTTTAAACGCGCATCATCAGGATCATAGCTCTCAATAAACTGAGGTATGGCACAAACTCCTCCCCAAGGTGTATTTGTGAAATTATAGGTAGCCTGACTTTCCGATGCCAAAGTATACAAGTGAAAATCAAAGGCATTCCAATCTTTCACATAAATTTCATCTATAGGAAGAGCAAATATTATTTCTTTAGAGTTTTCGTTCTTGGTAACAAAAACATCTTTTTGATTTGCTTCCAGTGCATATTCTCCTGTTCTTTCTGCAAATTCAATCACTTTATTACAAGCGTTTATACAGTTTTGCCACTGAGCTGAGCCCGACCACACAACAGCATTCAAATACATCTTCGCAAGTAATGTATAAGCGCCCCATTTAGTTAAGCGTCCATAATAATATCCTCTAGGCGTTTCTGACAAGAGTTCAATATTGTCAGATATTTCTTTTACGATAAAGTCGAAAACCTCTTTTCTGGATGATTGCACAGGAAGAGATGTATCTTTAAAATCTGTTACCACAGGAACATTACCATAAAAGTCGACCAAAATATAGTAATACGAAGCTCTCAATACTTTTAATTCGGCAACAAGTTTATCTTTGGTTTCACCGGAAACATTAATGATTCCGTCTTCTATTTGAGAAAGCAACCTATTGCAAGTGTTTATACCGGTATAGGTTCTGGACCACGGTTGCAACACAGAATCATCATCTGTTGTCCATGCATGTTGATGCCATCTTTTATAAATACCACCATCTACCCAGCCATTACCACGAGCAGGAATAACATCCTGATCCGCACACAACTCTTGTCCCCTGACTACTCCGTTCCATAGCAACATTGTTTCCCGCCAGGGCACATAGGCAGCATTAACCAGATAACTTACATCAGCTTCTGTCTTAGGATTATATTGCGAAGAAACAACATTACCATAACTATCATCTTTCAATTCTGTACAAGCTTGTACCGTGCTAAACAAAATTAGCAGAATTAGCCCTCTATATATAATTGTTTTCATTGCTTTGATTTTTTTAATTAAAACTTAAATCCAACACCAAAGGTAAACGACCTGATACTAGGATATTGATCTCGACTATCATATCCCGGATTCAGACCAGAAGCACTTACTTCCGGGTCAACGCCGTCATATCCCGTTATAGTCAAAGCATTTAATATGGAGCCGTACAACCGTATGGATTTTATATATTTTCCTACATTTTTCAATGTATATCCAAGTGTTACGTTATCTATTTTCCAATAATCGCCCTTTTCTACGTAATAACTATTAAATTCGGGATCCACTTCTTTGCTAAGCATCGTTTTTCCAAATATCTTGTTATTTACTGATTTGAGACGATTCTCCAATCGGCTATTCTTTGAGTTTTCATAGTACATACGTGCTTCATTAATAATATCGAAGTTGAATGCACCACGCATAGAAATACTTAAATCAAAGTTTTTATACTGTACATAGTTATTCCAACCAGCATACATCTGCGGCAAACCATTGCCTATGATTTTCTTTTCTTCCGGAGCACGGGAAAACTCATCATACGGAACCAATTTACCGTCTTTGTCTTCATAAATCCACTTGCCGTTATTATCCACATCGACAACCTTAAATCCCCAGAAGTTACCAATCTTTTCGCCTACCTGTACGCGGTGAGAGGAAGTCTTTACCGGTTCGGCCAACCATCCGGTATCAAAATAGTCGTAATCAGTTTTAAAGACACTACCGTCCAAACTCTTTAATTTATTAGAGTTTGTAGAAAAAGTGAAAGTAGTATTCCATTCAAAATCTTTAGCTATAACCGGAACAATATTTAAAAGGACTTCGATACCTCTATTCTGCATCTTACCTCCATTGGCAGTCGTAGTAGGATAAAAGTTAGGAGGAGTTGGAACCGTATAGTTGTAAATCAAACCTTCCACATCGCGGTTATACAAATCAATTGTACCAGAGAGTCGCCCTTTGAGCATGGTAAAATCAAGACCAATATTCGTTTCTCTTTTTTCTTCCCATTTCAAATCCGGATTGGCATTAGAAGCAGGAACAATAGTCTGTACCCACTTCCCATCTACGTAAGCATACTTATCATATTTCAACATGGCAATGCCGAGGAACGGATTGGCAGGTTGCGAACCGGTAACTCCATAACCTACGCGCAATTTCAAATCGTCAAACAAACGTTGTTCTTTCATAAAGGCCTCTTGCGTGATTCTCCATCCCAGAGATACCGATGGGAAAATTCCCCATTCATTATCAGTACCCCATAATTGGCTGGCTCCCTCATACCTCAAACTAGCCATTAATAAATATTTGTCTAAATAAGAATAAGTTGCACGGCCAAAGAAACCAACCAAATTAGTTGTTGATTTAGAAGAACTGGCATCGGCCTTTCCTAATTTCAGAGCAGAACCGATACCTATGTTATGCCAACCACCAAAGTAATCATCTTGGAAACCATAATTGGCAAAATACATATCTTCGTAATCTGTTTCATTGTAACTATATCCTCCAAGAACAGAAAACTTATGATCATTAATAGATTTACTGTATAGTGCCGTTAATTCGAAAAGTTTCTCCATGCGCGTATTGGCTCCAACAGATGACCATCCGAAATAACCATCTCTCAAAGCTGAGATGTGTTCCAAACTTTCAGAATATCCGTGGTTTCTATTCGAACGGACATAAGACATCATGGCAGTCAGTTTCAGATCTTTGAGCGGATTATATATT
The DNA here is from genome assembly GCF_000428125.1 of Bacteroides graminisolvens DSM 19988 = JCM 15093. Taxonomy (GTDB): domain Bacteria; phylum Bacteroidota; class Bacteroidia; order Bacteroidales; family Bacteroidaceae; genus Bacteroides; species Bacteroides graminisolvens. The sequence goes on along the minus strand of NZ_ATZI01000004.1, from coordinate 83,523 downwards.
ATATTGCCTAGATATCTCATCTCAGTATTCTTAACATTTCCTGTAGATTCTTCTAATCGGGCAACAGGATTCTCATATTCAAACTTATTCAGGTTTTCATACCATGTTCCATCTTCATTCTTCACAGGATCAGTTGGATTTCTCAAAATAGCTTGTCGATAAGTATATCCATTAAAACTACCGGCACTGCTGGTTGATGAAAATTGGTTCTTTTTCCCTATCATTCCAAACTTCAGCTGTAGCTTACCATCAAACATCTTATGCAAAATTTCAATACGCCCCTGAAAGCTTTCAATACCTGACTTCAGCATAATACCTTGACCGGATTTGTAATTCAAATTGGCAATGTAACTAGTAGATGAATTTCCGCCCTGCAAGGATAAATTGTGCACATGCGTAAGTGGTGTACGCGTTATCTCTTCCAGCCAATCTGTATTTGCACCATGATCTTCAGTAGGATACATAGCTCTAAACTCATCGGCAGTAAGCATATCTAGCTTCTTGACTATTTGCGAAGTACTGACGTAGGCGTTATATTCAACAGAATTGATCTGAGCGCCTTTGGCCTGTTTCGTGGTAATCAGAATCACCCCATTAGTGCCCCGGGTACCATAAATAGCTGCTGCCGAACCATCTTTCAACACATCAACACTTTCAACATCTTCGGGTGCAACGGTGCTTAGTGAACCAGGTACTCCGTCTATCAAAACAAGAGGATCGGTATTAGCACCTCCAATAGTATTTGTACCACGTAATTTTATCTGGGTACCCGAAGTCGGGTCACCACTTGGGTTTGTTATAGCCAAACCGGCTACCTTACCCTGAATTAGTTGTCCAACGTCTTTAACGGCTCCCTTACTAAAGTCCTCCGATTTAATACTGGCAACAGAACTTGTGACATCTCCTTTGCGTTGAATGTCATAACCAATAACAACCACCTCATCAAGCGTTTTAGTATCTTCACGCAGTACAATGTTTAAAGGTTTACCTTGCACCGCTTTTACTTGCTGAGCTACATATCCAATATAAGATACTTTTACAACAGCGTTATCCGACACCGTTAATACGAAATTTCCTGAGATATCTGTTATGGTACCGTTTGTCGTATTCTCTTCCACGACACTTGCGCCAATAATAACCTCGCCATTTGCATCTTTGACTGTTCCAGTTACTTTAATTTTATCGGGAAGAGCCTGGTGTTCTTCAACTTTCTTCTCGGAAAGTATGATGTGAGTGCCTTCCATTTGATAAGTGATACCCGATTTGGCAAGCAAACCGTTCAACAGTTGAGAAACAGGTTGACTCTTCACCTTTACAGTAGCTTTTTTATCCACATCAATTTCATTGGTGTAAAGAAAAAGATAGTCAGTTTGGCTTTCAATCTCATTCAGGATGTCTTCGAGAGGAACCTGAACCTTATGAATTGTGACTCTTGCATTTTGAGAATGTGCATCTACTGCAAATGCAGAGAAAGTACAAAGGAAAAGCAAAAAAAGTGTAATTTTCATGACTTTAAATAAATGGATAAGAGATGGATTTTTTATGGTAAAAAAATCCATGAAATGAATGTTTTTCATATCTTTGCATTTAAGTGTGATTAATATTATCCCTTACGGGAATGATTTTAGTCTGGTGTCGGTGGTATTGCAGTACTGCCGACATTTTTTTTACGATCTGTATTTTACATAGGCCAAAACATTAAAGGTTAACAAATAAATTAATTCTATTGAATATATATAATATTATTATCTACATCTCTTTTATATTTAAATTTGACATCCTTCTGCAATACCCGTAAGGCATACTCAACCCCATCAGAGAGTCTGAACTTCCCTGTTATTACCGGATTAGAGAGCTTGCTGTTTTCAATAACAATTTTCAAGTCATAATATTTTTGAAAACTTTTGAGTATCTCGATAAATGTTTCTTGCTTAAAGCAGATTAAACCCTCTTTCCACCGAAACACATCATAGTCTTCTATTTCTTTCACTATCAAATGGTTATTTTCCATCACAGCCTTGTAGGACGGATTTAAAATCAACGTTCTATTTTCTCCTTCACGCGTAATTTTTATTTTCCCCTCGAGCAAAGCACCTTCAAAGCTACCCTCTTTAGAATATGCATCTACATTGAATTTTGTACCAAGCACCTCAATGTCATATAAATGCGTCTTAACCACAAAAGGCTTTTCTTTGTTGTGTGCAACTTCAAAATAAGCCTCACCGTCTAAGTTGATTTCTCTTTTTCCTGTACTAAAAGACTCCGGATACGTCATACGTGAACCGGAATTCAACCAAACTACTGTTCCATCCGATAAAATCAGGTTAACACGCTGACCGTATGGAACCTGCACCGTTTGCATCGCTACTTTTTCATTCGCAGTATGTGTTGATTTGAAATACAAAAATCCCAAAACAAAAGCGATTGTTATAACCGATGCCATTTTTAACGTTTCAATAAAAAATCTTTTTTTGAAGAAACTTATTTTTAGAGTCGGCCTGTCTGGTGTCTGTCCATTCAAAATCATCAGATCAAACAGCTTTCTTTCATGAAAGAATTCTCTTCGATTTTCATCTGACTCATCCATCCACTCCCTTATTTCAACCTCTTCCTCCGGCATCGTCTGCCCATTGAAGAAACGATATAATACTTCTTTATCTATACCTATCATACCCATATATTATAATAGCAATTCATTAATAAATATCCCTAGTAAGAAATGTGATTTATTTTTCAGCCAAGAAAAAACCAATATAGAAAATAGAGCAGATAATCTTTCAATGCCTGTCTCAACAACCTATTAACTTTGGTAATATGAAATTCCACTCCTTTGGTAGAGATGTTAAGCTCAGCGGCAATTTCCTTGTGAGACTTATTTTCGTAACGACTCAGCATAAAGACCTTACGTGTATTTTTGGGTAGTTTGGAGAGAACTGCACCCACAATGTTTTGTACCTCCTGATTGAATAGCTCATCGGGTTCACATGCTTCCAACGTTGATATGCGTGTGTTTAATTCCCATTGAGCCTGTTCAGTCATCTCAGCAAAAGCATCTTGTTGTACTTGAACATGCTTTAAGTAATTGAGGCATTTATTTTTCACAATGGTCAATACGTACGCAGGGATATTTGCATCAGGAGGCAGTTTCGCTCTGTTTTCCCAGTAATACATCATAGAGTCGATCACAATATCTTCCGCTATTGTGACTTCGCGAATGTAGCTTACCGCAAAACGAATGTACCTTTGCTGGTAATCAGCAAAAAACTGATTAAAAAGAGCTAAATCATCCTTTGTCACAGTCATTGAATTTCGTATTAGATTTGGTTAGAAACAATTCATTTCAGCTTAATAATCAGAGTGCTTTCCAAAAACTTCGAAAATCTCGATATTTTCCATAGCATACCAATTCGTCGTTTTCCTGAATACGGGTATCTTCTGCTAATTCAGTCACCACATGGCATTCGGTTAATGAAATACCGAGGAAATTAGTCACCTTCCCTGCTCGCTTCAGGGAAATGGGTCTCAGACCGAATTCTTGAGTCAGGTTCAACTCGCTAACCAAGAAGCCAACCATTTTTGGTGGTACCCGAAACATCATTACACAATACTCACTATCAATCCTGAAAGTCTCCACATGCGTGCTGAAATCGAGCCTTTCCACTAAACTATGAGCCGCATCAACTTCAGGAGTAAGGATCTGTTCCAATCCGAAAGCTTCCAAAACAGCCTTGTGCACGTCATCGATGGCACGCGCATAGATGTGTTGCACGTTTCGCTGTTTCAACAAAGCAACAACACGCACCGACGCACCAAAATTCTCACCGATAGCAACAATAACAACATCAACGTTATTTAAAGGAAGAACAGAAAGTGACATTTCATCGGTGACATCCATCACAAAAGCTGTCGCAATCTTGTCTTTGATGGCATCAACACGACTCTCGCTTATATCAGCGCCAATGACTTCATGCCCCAACGAAGCTAACTCTTCAGACAATACTCGTCCGTAGTCTCCTAAACCCAAAACTATGTATTTCATACTTACTAATTAATGATATTCATTTTCTGTTTTACCGCTCCGGTAATCATCCTTAAGGCTGTTGATAAAACAAATATATCCTTTTTTATCCTGATGAACAAGATAAAAAAGGATATAATATTAGTATCCAAATACCTAAGATGATTAAAAGCTTAGCTAAATTCCATCATTGAGTATTCTTTTTTCGCTACTTATCTATTAGGTGTCATCCATTTCTTAGTCTGACTGCACGTCACATTCAGTGTCTGATTACCGCTCTGCATACGGAAATCTCCTTTTTCCAACACCCATTTACCATCTGCACCGACAAAAGCCAGATCGCTGCCCTTAATAGATAGTGTAACAGTTTTTGTTTCACCGGGTTGCAACTCCACTTTATCAAAAGCTCTCAACCTGCGATTCTCGGGAGTCAGCGATGCCACCAGGTCCCGACTAAATAGCATCACAGCTTCTTTTCCTGCACGGTCGCCACGGTTGGTCACATCTACAGAGAAGTGTAATTCGTCATCCGCCGTGAATGAAGTTGCATTAACTCGGAAATTATGATATTCAAAAGAGGTATAACTCAGGCCAAATCCAAACGGCCATTGTACCGAGACAACCGCATCATAATCATAAACACCTTCCATCTTATCCATTTCTTCACTCACCCTATAATCATAGGTAGTTAGTTCCGCTTGATTGCGAGGATAGGTATAAGGCATCTTAGCACTGGGATTTACATCACCGGCTATTATGTTAGCCAATGCATCGCCACCGTAATTTCCGGGCAACAAAATATTGATGATGCCCTTAGCCAAAGGTTCAATATCACTGATGATACGAGGTCTTCCCTCATTTAGTATGAGAATAATAGGCTTACCTGTGGTAGCCAGCGCTTTTACCAACTCACGCTGATTAGCAGAAATAGCAAGATCCGAAAGATTACCGGGTGTTTCACAATACGAATTCTCGCCAATGCAAGCAATGATAACATCCACGTTACGGGCAGCCTCAACAGCTTTCTCTATTTCGGGCTCATTTTCTTCTGTGTAGCTGCCTTCAGGTTTATAAGTAACGCCTTGTTCTAAAGAAACATTTCCTGAACCGAATTTATGGCATAATGCTTCATAAATAGTATTGTATTTACCGGCAAACCTATCGGCCAGATGTCCCTGCCACGTGTAACTCCACCCGCCATTCAAACAACGCATGGAATTAGCGTTAGGACCTGTCACCAAGATTTTTTTACCAGATGCAAGCGGCAATATGTTATCTTTATTTTTCAACAAAATCTGTGATTCTTCTGCGGTGCGAAGGGCTACCTCAGCATGTTCGCGACCTCCAAAAAGCGGATAATCAGCAGATTGAGTATTAGGTCGATCGAAAAGTCCTAAGCGAAATTTCAAGCGGAGAACCCTACGAACAGCATCATCAATACGACTCATGGGCACTTTGCCTTCCTGTACAAGTTCTTTTAGTAAGGTGCAGAAATTAAGATCATACGGTTCCATTGCCATGTCTATTCCTGCATTAATAGCTATTTGAATAGCCTCTTTTTTATCGGCAGCAATGTGCTCACGCGTATAAAGGTTATTGATATCGGCCCAATCGGTTACCAACATACCGTCCCATTTTAAATCTTCTTTCAGCCATTGAGTAAGCAAATCATAATTGGCATGTACCGGTACTCCGTTTATTGAACCGCTATTCACCATAATAGTCAAGGCTCCTGCCTCAACGCACTCTTTAAAAGGTGCGAAGCATTTTTCACGTAGTTCAGAGATGGGAATGTAAGCCGGTGTACGATCCTTACCTGTGCGCGCCATGCTATAACCCATGTAGTGTTTCACCGACGTAGCAATACGGTCGGCCGGAATGTTATTAGGATCATCTCCCTGAAAACCACGCACCGCAAAACTACCCATTATTGAGTTTACCAGGCAGTCTTCACCATAATTCTCCCACACGCGAGGCCAACGCGGGTCTCGTGCCATGTCTACCGTCGGTGAATAAGTCCACGGACAATTACTGGCACGTGTTTCATACGCGGTAATACGTGCAGCTTCGTAAGCTAATTGAGGGTTAAACGAAGCGCCTACATTGATGTTTTGAGGGAAAAAAGTACCATCAAGCGTATAAGTAGTACCGTGATTCTGATCCAGTCCGTAAATGCACGGAATACCTATTTCTTTCATTGACACAGACTGTATCTCGCCAATAATCTCTTGCCACTTCTCTCTGCTTTGTGCAACAGGTCCCGGAGCATTCAGTACAGATCCTACTTTGAATTTCCCGATGGCTTCATGCAGTTTATCCTTATTCAGTTGGAATTCGCCATTGACAACACTTCCCAATACATCGATGGAAAGCTCTGTCATTTGACCAATTTTCTCATCCAACGTCATCTTTGAAAGAACTTTTTCAATCTTTTGTTCTGTTCGGATATCTTTTTTACGGACAGGAGCGGCTGCCTGCATAGAGCAGGTAGCCGTTGTAACTAATATTAAAATGTTTATTATTCTTTTTACTGTCATAATTGAAGTTATTTATATTTCAGGCGATTATTACTGTAAAGTCACCATATCAACGTAATATCCATGTCCCACACAAAGGAATCCGGCCTGTTCTTTAATTTGATTCAGAATGTCTTGCGTTAATTGTATCTCCTTTACACCATCTGTAGAAAACTCTATCACCGAAGTACCAACCAAATCATTCCACCAACCACTTGTTGTGCGCAACTGATGATATTCGGCTTCAGGTGCCACAGAATAATGTATGCTCATAACAGCACCTGCTTTTATCTGATCAAACACATTTGCTCCGATCAAATTAAAAGTCTTATTCGGACTTTCATCCGGAAGATCCCATGAAACATAGTGGTGTCCTTGCCAAAGAACGACTTTGGAAGAAACAGTAACCACCTGTTCAACGCCTGTTCCTTGGGCACTATAGAACTGTACATCTTCTCCACCCTTTGTCTTGCCTACCAGCTTATAATCTCCGTCTGACAAAGCAGGGCATATCAGTGCTATTTCCGTTGCAGATTGTTTCGTAAACTCTGTAATCACCTTACCGTCAAATGTAAATGAAGCAATCTGATCCAGATTGATACCGGTCATGGCCCACTCTCTGTTAGCATTCGTTCTACTAGCTCCCGAGGTAATCAGTGCAACCTTAGTTGCTTTCACTACATTGCCACCATATTCATTACCAGCGGCATCAACCAAAACCACGCGATGGTCGGCTTCTGCCAAATCAGCAGGCACAACATATTCAATATAACTTTGATCTTCAGCGGCAACAAAAGCATCAACAGGTATGGTTTTACCACCAATCACGAGGTTTTTTACTTTGTCCAGGTTGGTACCATAAAGACGTGCTTTAGCCCCCGGAGCAATCATGCGCTCGAATCCGACTTCCGTAGCCCACGGATCATCCGTCAGCGGATTAACCTGTACAATACCCTCGCGATAGGTTGATTTACCAGCTTCTGTTGAAACAACAACCTTCAGGTTATATGTTCCGGCTTTGAGATTCATATCAAGTGCTGTACCGGTATGAACTACAGTACCGTCAAGCTGCCACGCGACCGTGCAATAGTCGGCCGGTGTAACTGTCAGCTTCATTGTAAAATTGGCATCCCGACTGATATTGGCAACGGTGGGTAAATTTCCGTTTACACGATCCGGAAACACCGGATCGAGTATTCGTGGTTCATCATTTGGCGTAGCCGTTGAGAAGGGCGCTTCGTCACTACAAGCTGTGAATACAAAATTCATAGCAAGCATGGCAAGCAGCATAAAATATATCTTTTTCATATTTGCTCTTATTTATTGTTATCGTTATTCCGTAATATCTTTATCCCACCATACATGTGTGTACCAGCTATCGGTTCCACCCATACGGCTCAATGCTTCATTATAACTCTCCTTGTTGTATGACGATTCGAGTACGGGATAGCAAAGACGCACAGGGATTTCGGCACCTCCGGTCAGGAATTGTCCGAATCCGTAAGCTTCGGGCGATTTCAATTTAGGATAACCCGAACGACGCACGTTGGCCCAGCACTCAGCAGGATTAGTAAAGTGAAGAATCCAAGCTTGTGTATTGATAGCCTCTTTCTTTTGTTCATTGGTATAACCGATTCCGTTCTTTTGCATAAACTCATTAAAATCTTCGTCGGATACTGCGGGGCAACCATAACTTTTGGTCAGAAAGTCCATTGAAGCACGCACGCCTTGTTTATAGAGATCATTTACAGATGCGCTACCCACATTCCATCCTTTCAACTTAGCCTCAGCCAACAAGAATTTCACCTCTGCAGAAGTCATTACCACACCCGGATTACTTCCTTTAAGGAAATTATTGGCCAGCTTAGGCTCCGTTTCACGGGCTACACTCGGATTTACAGCCGCATTATTCTTGGCGAGTTCTTTTAAAACATCGCTGTCATATCCAGTAGGCCATGGTTCCCAAGAGTAAGCACCCGGGTCGCGTGGCTGAAACTTGATATTTTTGGTTATCATCTCATCCGTAAGGTCAACACGGTTAGCAGGACTTGTTGAACTCATAAGTCCATCATAATAGAAGCGTGCCATTCTGAAAGTACGCGGGTCGCCGGTGTTGTTGAGCTGGTTAAACAAGGTAGAGCATAAATAACTGGGATTGTTAGCGGGATCATTACCAAAAAGCAATTGCGACAACGCATTCCCACGATAATCAGAATACGCCTCTTGCCCGAAACTGAACGATATGTCCATGTATTTTATAAGCGCATCATCGTCGGCATTCTCAAAGATACCGCCATCAGCCTGAATGGCTTTTTCGAATTCCTCTTGAGCCTTTTGAGGAGCGGCATTCGAAATTCGCATGGCAAAACGCAGGCGAAGAGAGTTGGCTAACTTCTTCCACTTGGCAACATCACCGTTGAATATCACATCCCCCGTAATTGGATCCTTGCTAGCATCCAGATTGGCAACAGCAGCAGTCAACTCCAAGAAGAAATCATTATATATATCTTCTTGTTTATCGTATTTAGGATTGTATTTGCCTTCGATAAAACCTTTTCCGGCCTCGCTGTAAGGCACATCACCATAAATATCCGTAATAATTGACATCAGATAGACTCTGTACACGCGTAAAACCGAGTTGATATTTACCTTTTTAGCATCATCGGCAGTACGATGCTGTGCATCTGTAATGTTTTTAATGGCCATGGGATAAAAGGAGGTCCAAATGCGACTCATCTCACTATTATCCACAGTGTGCCTACCACCATAGTTCGTAGTATTCCAACATCCCATCAGATGTTGATTGAATGCATAAAGATAGTTACGGTAAATTTCTACCATACCGAGATCACCGTAAGTCTGCAACTGTGCCGTAGTAAGCTGTGCATTCGGATCAATGGTGGCTGCTTTTGACGGATCGGTATTCATCTTTTCCATGTATTCATCACTACACGCAGAGAAGAACACAGCACATGCCACCCATATCATTATAATATATGATTGATAATGTTTCATTGTATATTTTCTTTATATGTGAATTAAATTTGAGGTCTCCTTAAAATTTCACGTTAACGTTGAAACCGTAACTTTTACGCGATGGCAACGAACCATATTCCATACCCATACCGGTTGTATTATTATAATTAGAATCCGGATCTATGTTAGGAATGTTCTTCCAGACAATGAATGGATTACGCGCAACAAATGAGAGGGTCAAACCTTTCACCACGTCTTTCAGCCATAGTTTGGGCACGTTATAGCTCAATGTGAGCTCACGACATTTCACATAAGAATTGTCATAAATAAACATAGAAGGAGCATTACGAGATACACTCATCCAATAATCTTCGGGATTGATGCGAATATCGTTGGCACGATAAGTACCATCACCATTATCGATAACACCGGGAGCTACGAAGCCCGCAGTTGGTTTCCATGCGGCAGAACCTTTGGCAATACCGGCAGCCTGGCGTTGTTCTTCGGACATATACCATTCTTCACGACCGGCAAGTGTTTCTTTGCTCTTACCCGATTCATAGGCAGCACGAGCCGACATGGAGTAGAGATCGGCACCTACTTTCACATCAAAAATAGCCGAAAGAGAAAGATTTTTGTAAGTCAAGGTAGTAGAAGCACCTCCTGTCCAGTCCCACGAAGCATTACCTAGCACATGGTTGCTTTTATCATATTCGGGCAAACCGGTTTGAGCACTAATAAGCACGTCGCCGTTAGGGCTTCGTTTAAAATCGGGTCCTACAATTGAGCCGAAGTTCTCACCCACTTTCGCAGCAACCTGCACATCAAGCCAAGGAGCTTTTTCTAATTCAAACATATCCATACCATCAACAAGTTTCTTTACCTTGTTACTGTTTTTCGAGAAGTTCAGATTCAAATCCCAAGAGAAATCTTTAACCTGAATGGGGCGCGTATTAAGCGCAATTTCTATACCCTTATTTTGAATCTCACCTGCATTAATCAAACGGTAAGTGTAACCGGATGTCCATGAACTGGCCATACCCATAATTTGATTCTTACTGCTTTGTGTATAGTAAGTAACGTCAAGTCCGATGCGATTTTTCAGGAATTTCATTTCCAGACCCATTTCAAACGAGTTGGTTTTGGTTGGCTTCAGGTCTTTGTTGGGAATTGTATTGTTGTAAATAGACCCGATGGTATACCCCGGATACGCGAACTTCGATTTGGTGTAAACAAGCCCTAACTGATAAGGATCCGTATCACTACCTACTTGCGCCCATGACATACGTAGTTTTCCGTAAGGCATTAAATCGCCTAATTTCGTTAATTCAGAGAACACAAAGCTACCCGAAAAAGAAGGATACACATACACGTTATTGTCAACAGACAAAGTAGATGACTGGTCGCCGCGCAAAGTTGCATCCAGATAAAGCATGTGTTTCCATCCTACGTTGACCGCTCCATAAACAGAATTAATTTGCTTGCGATAGCTATTCTGTTCCATACTGATTTCGTTGAAACTCATCAGAGCCACCACATCACGAATTTGCATGTCTTTGGCAGTAGTCAAAGTTGTCAGGTTGTTCACCTTATACACACTTCCACCCAAGGTACCATTAAAATCAAAATCGCCCCAGCTGTTGTTGTAAAGACCAAGCACTTCAAAATTGTACATCCGATTTCGGAAGTTACTATTTTGTAAGCGTCCTGCTTCAAACCCCGGTGTAGTAGGTGCTTTATAATCTTCGAAGATGAACCAATTGAGTTCAGTACCAACAGTTCCCTGTACTTTCAAGTGTTTGTTGATATTCCAAACTGCTTTTCCGTTAAAGCGGAATTGGTCTTTTTTAGAGTCATTTGAATTCTTGTAGATGTCCCAGTAAGGATTCACGTTATAAGGATCCATACCATTCCAGTTGGCATATTCACCTCTTTCATCCTGATAAGTTTTCAACCACTCTTGGTCATACGTAGTGGCCAGTGTCATGAGGTTTTTACCTATATTCGACTTGCTATCACCCAATGCCGGACGATTTTTCACATTCTCGCGCGTGTAGTTAGCACTGAAGTCAAAGTCAACATTAGCCAAAGAAGTATTGGCACGCAGGTTAAAAATATCACGACTCATGTGAGTCTTTGGTACAATATCTTTGTTGCGCATGTCAGTATAAGTAAATCGCACACCTGTGTTGCCATTGGTTGCACCGATAATAGCGGTGTTACTTGCGGTAAGTCCTGTACGGAAGAACTCCGAGGCATTATCGGGTATGATAAGATAAGGACGTTCAACTCCATCAAAATACTTCAGCATGTTGCTTCCGTCGGCCTTAGGGCCCCAGCTCTTATTAGTGTTCGACACCGCATCAATGCTATAAGTACCGTTACTACCCATACCATAAACATCTTGTACGTCGTTCCACTTGGCCAGCTGTGTGTCAAAAGTCAGCGTACCGTTATACTCTACAGTCAGTTTCTCTTTGCCATTGGCTTTCTTGGTGGTAATCAAGATAACACCGTGACTGGCACGGCTACCGTAAAGAGCAGCTGCTGCAGGTCCTTTAAGGACCGACATGTTCTCAATGTCATCGGGGTTAATGCTCGAAATGCCATCACCTAAGTCGAATCCTCCCGATGTGCCGGCGCTTCCGTAGTTGGTGTTATCAAGCGGCACACCATCAATCACATACAGAGGTTGGTTATTACCTGTCATCTCAGTGCTACCACGCAGAATAACACGAGTTGATCCGGCCGGTCCACCCGCAGTCTGGCTCACAACCAGTCCCGGTACGCGACCTGCCATGGAGTTAATCACGTTGGTTTCTTTTGCTTTCGTGAAAGCATCACCTTTCACTTCATCGATTCCATAACCCAACGCCTTACGCTCTCTCTTGATACCCAATGCGGTAACCACCACCTCGCTAAGCATCTTACTATCTTCTTCGAGTACAATGTTCAAAGAACTTTGAGAAGCCTTCACTTCTTTGGGTTTGTATCCTACATAACTGATAACAAGTGTAGCGCCGGACCGAACGTTCAGACTAAACTTACCGTCCATATCCGTTATGGTTCCGTTGCTGGTTCCTTTCTCCATAACAGATGCCCCGATAATCGGGCCAAGGGCATCTTTCACAGTTCCCGTTACTTTGTTGGCTTGTTGTACAACTGCTAAATCATTAAGTTTGGTTGTTGCTTTCATTTGCGGAACAACTCCCAACAGACAGAGAGATAGTGTACCACAAAACAACGTGTACTTACAAATTCTTACTTTCATAGAATGTATAATAAAGATTAATAAAAGATTTTCACCCAGTCAATATACATGTTCACCTTCTCTCCATCTTTCAATGCTGTAATATCATTGATGTTGGTGATTCCGGTGAAAGAACCGCCCACAGCGAGATTAAACAACACATAGAAATTGTCATGGAAATAATCATAGCGTCCGCTATCTTTGCTGATATCGAAAGAATGCAGTGTCATGTTATCTATGGCTATAGTGAGAGTATTTTCGTTCCAGTCTAATGAATAGGTATGATACTTGCCATCTTGCAAACTGCTTGCCACATTTGCTAAATGGTATTCTTGCCTATGCCCGGTGCCGGCATCGGTTCCATAATGAATTGCAGTGTTCACCTGAGTTTCGGTAGTTCCCGAAGCAATACCTCCGTGTTCACCCATCTCCATGATGTCAATTTCGCCACATTGCGGCCAAGGTTTATTATTGTCTCCCATCATCCAAAATGCCGGCCATAAGCCGTTGGCTGTTTTGGGAATTTTGATGCTGGCTTCAATCCTTCCGTATTTAAAGCTCTTTTTCCCTTTGGAATTTACCCGTCCGGAAATGATTTTGTTGCCTTTACGTTCGGCTGTTAGAATTAACACCGATTTACCATCGTCTTTGCCAACTGACACATGCGCCTCATCGTATGCCTGCAGCTCCTGGTTTGTCCACCCGGCTTCATGCACTTCTTTCGTCCATACGTTAGTATTAAAGGAGTCGAATTCTTCTTTGAAAACAGTCTTTTCTTGTTGTTCGTTGGGGTTTAAATCAATATCGTTCGATGAGCAGGATTGCTGTATGGAACACACTGACAATAACAATAAGGCTGTTACCTTTTTCATAATAATAGTATTTTAGTTAAACTTATCCTTTAAGAACCACTTTGTCTTAAAGCCGGGTACAAAGTTGGTAAGAGTGGATAAAATCAATGGATTGATAGCTGACATTTAAGGTTTGATTGCAGACAATTTTGCCTTCAAACCTCTTAAAAACAGCTTTTAACTAAGGGTGACAGAAATAAGGGCCTCAAAGTATTACTGAGAAGAATCATTTTGTTGGTACTTGCTTGGTTGGGTACCAAACTGCTTTTTAAATAAAGAACTAAAATATTTAGTGTTTACAAATCCTGTTTCAACTGCAACTTCAGTTACGTTTTTACCTTCTTTCAATAACTCAGCAGCCTTTTGCAGTCGGATGATGCGGATGAATTCTTGCGGTGCTTTACCTGTCAATGATTTAAGCCGGCTATAAAAGAGCGTTCTGCTCATAGCCATTTCCTGGCATAACATGTTTATATTAAAGTCCGTTACATCTATGTTGTTTATAACCAGTTGAGTGGCGCGTATCACAAACTGACGATCGCTTTCAGACATGGAATTCACCTGCATGGGCTCTTCCTTGTCACTACGAGTCTCTGTTATTTCAGTTTCCTCCATGCTCTCTTGACTAGTGAACTGATTTCTGTGTGCTTCAACCTGCGTTATAGCCTGTCGCATAAAGAAATCTCTTTGCCTCTTTCTATTTTCAATCAGGCCCTGTACCTTCATTTTCAGAATCTCCGTACTAAAAGGTTTGGGTATGTAATCGTCGGCTCCTTTCTTTAGTCCCTCAATCACTGCATCATGGTTGACTTTTGCCGTTAGCAGAATAAATGGGATGCCTGACGTATCGGGATTGTCTTTGACTAATTTACAGAGTTCATCTCCCTGTATTCCCGGCATCATAACATCAGACAAAATTAAATCGGGGTACTCGTTGGCCAGGAAAGAAAGAGCCTCGTTGCCATCGGGTACTTCCACCACCCTATAATCCGGTTCAAAGGTCTTGCGAAGATAATAGCGAAGAGCTTCGTGATCTTCCACAATCAGCAAAGTGTCTTTAGCCGTTTGCTTACTGGACCTTTGCTTTTCTTCACTTTTATATTCTACAACGTCGATAGCCTCGGCAGGTAACAATTCTCTGGAAGCCAGCGTTTGTTGGCTGGTAGCCGGCACAGGCATCAAATCCGTTCTTTTTAGCACCACCGTAAACACACTGCCTTTGCCCTCCTCTGATTGAAAAGATATCTTTCCACGTAACATTTTCACGATGCGATGTACCTGCAAAAGGCCGAATCCCGTACCTATTTCATGCGTATCAAGTGCGTTGTCTGCCCTATAAACATCTGTAAACAGGTGTTTCCATGCTTTCTTGGGAATGCCGATACCGTTATCTTTCACCTCTATCACGACTTTACGTTTCGTGCAGTTTAAGCTCAGTTGAACCGCACCTTCAGGTTTGGTGTATTTACAAGCATTGGAAATCAAGTTATCCAATAACATTTCCACCAGGTACCTATCTGCCATGACACATACCTCCTCATCGGGAAAAGAGACGCTCAAATGCAACTGCTTCTTGTCGCAGAAAGATTGAAAGCTGGCAACTTCTTCGGCCAAGATATCATTCAGATTCAACGGAGTTAGCGTGAGTTGTTGTTTGCGGGTATCGACCTTCTCGAATTCCAGCAATTGGGTAATAAGCGAATTAAGCTTACGGGTATTACTACGTGCCAGATTTAATAGATAAAGAGCCTTATCCGAAAGTCCTTTTTCTTTGTATAAGTCTTCCAAAGGCGCCATGACGAGTGTCACCGGGGTTCTGATATCGTGTGCCGTATTGATGAAGAATCGAATCTTATCTTCATCATATTTCTTCTGAAGTTGATTGCTCTTGTATCGCAATATGAAATAAAAGACGGTGCCCAGCACACAAATATAAAACACCCATGCCCAAATGGAATTCCACCAAGGCTGAGAGACTTCCAACACCAGCGTGCGTTCGGATATAATCTTTCCATCGCTGCGACGCAGGCTACGCACCTTGAGAACGTAGGTACCCGGAGATACATTGGTGTATTGAGCCATGCCGTTGACCGACAAATCACTCCAATATTTATCATATCCGTCTAAAATATACTGATAGGCAATGTCACGCTGGAAGCGGTAATTAATAGACTCGAATGTGATAACAAATGAATTGTGACCATAGTCCAGTTGAACTCGGCCTTGTGCCAACATGTTGTGAATCACAGGCCGCAACCTACTTTCCTCGTCGGCACTAAGGTAATCAACCGTGAGTCCCGTAAATCGTAGCGGAGCCTGATAGTCGGTTCCGGTTATTGCATTGGGGGTAATAAACACAACGCCATTGGTGCTTCCATAGGCAAATTTTCCATTGGCTAGCCGGGCAAACGACGACTTATTGTATTCTTTATCTATGTCGCCCACGTAATTAAGGTTGGCAACATGAGAGCGATCAATCAGCGCAAGCCCTTTTCCGGTGCTCACCCATAAACGGCCCTTTGGGTCGCGTTGCAAACTATACACATCGTTTGACGGCAAGCCTTCACTCGTGGTGAACGTTTTCAGCTGGCGCGTTTGCATATCATATAGGTTCAGTCCACCGCCTTCGGTGCCTAGCCAAACTGTGTTGTCATCATTGAAAAGCATAGCAACAATATAGGCGCTCGTATTTTGTTTGTGGTACTCTTGAGCAGTGGCATAGCGCCGTATCTTTCCTGTGCGCTTGTTCACCAAACAAAAACCATTTACGGTAGCCACTGCTATGTGGTCATGGTCAACCACTTCAATGGATTGAATCCATTTTATATCATAAAGTTGTTTGCCTTTTCCTCCTTTTTTCATCATGAGTAGACTGCCATCTAACCCTCCAATCCATAAATCTCCATCTCTGTCTTGCTTGATGGAGAAAATATGGTTGGTAGTGAGCCCTCCCTGTTGTTTGCTGAGATGCTGGATGACACGCCCTTGAGCATCTAACAAATAGACTCCGTCTCCATAAGTGCCAACCCATACTGAACCCTTCTCGGCTTTGCACAACGTAACCGCTACGGCACCTTTCAAACAATGATTCCATTGGCGGGAAGATCTATTCCAAATGCTGATACCGAGATCAGTAGCAAACCACCATTCTCCATTGGCATTTTCTTCTATGTCATTCACATTGTTGTTTGCCAGGGATTGCGGATTCCCTCTTTCGTGTGTCAAAGTCGTAATAGGATATTTCAATAAGATAGCAATAGATACCCCTCCGGTGTAACTTCCAATCCAGATATTCCCCTGTTGATCTCTCGTTACTGCATAGATGCCATTGCCCCGTAAAAAGGTATCCGTACTATCTTCTGTATTCATAAGCAGATGCGCTCTTTTCAGTTCCCGATCAACAACATATACACCACCGCCGTCTATTCCTATGAGCAGGGTGTGTGAGTCATAGTTGGTGATGGCACGCACCGGATTAAGAAAGCTAGGAGACTGTTCCTTCAAAGGAAGTAGAGTGTTTGTATTCAAATTCATGACTAGCAAACCGCTATTGAAAGTGCCTATCCAAAGTTCTTTTTTAGTCGTATCACAGAACAGTGTTTGCACATCATGTCCGCCCAGCAACTGACGCGGTTTGTCTAAGTTAGAATATGAAAGTTGTAAAACCCCTGTAGAAGTACCTATAAAAAGTGTTTTCTCAACTACCACAATGTCGTTAACGTACTTTTGCTGCACAACAGGAATAACACGATTGTCCGCATCATTCTTATAAAGTCCTTTGTTGAGCCCGAACCAAAAAGTTCCTTCGTGATCAAGATAGAGTTTATTGAGAATGATTTCGCCGGTAATAAACTCACCTAAATAAAGATATTGTTCAAAACAATCGTTCTCGATGGAATAATGATAAACTCTTCCGGTGTGGTCATACGCCCAAAGGCCGTACTTTTCATGGTAGAGGAGGCCTAGTTTACGCCCCGCCAAATCACCATAGTAAAAGTTGCCAGGCAATGTATAGCTTTTTATAATGTGCCCATTGTAGCGATCTATTCCTGTTTTGGTAGCAATCCACATAGCACCGTGGATGTCTTCTACAATAGAAAAGACCCGTTGACTGCTAAGGCCTTCGGCATAACCAATATGCCTAATATTGAACATGTTATTGGTTAAGGCGGCCCTGACAGTAGCGCCTGCTATCCATAATGTTAAAGCTATAAAACATTTCAATATTATTCTCATCATTCGAATCTCACAAGTACATAATCGGCTTACATTTAAGGCTAAAATTGCTATGCATTGCAAAAATAGTCAAATCATATTATAAATAAAATGTTTTTCCATAAAGTTGCGTCATTATCCATTCGCTAGTTAATAATGATATTATCACTGGGGTATTTATACTTCGTATTTTTCTTCTGTTTCACAATACCTAGCATCATGGTGATAAGTCCCACACGTCCCACAAACATCAGTACGACTATAACCAATTTGCTGCTTTCTTGCAAAAGCGGAGTTAAATTCAGACTGGAGCCTACGGTACTCAATGCAGAAACAGCCTCGAAGGTAAGTGATAATAATGGTAAAGTAGGTTCCAGCCACGACAAAAGGAAAATGGACACAAAAAGTATAATCAACGACATAACTACCGTTCCATTGGATCTTCTGATGGAGTCATGCGCCAGCTCTCTACCGTGCACTTCCACGCGTTGACTGCCTCTGATTACAGCTGCCAGATTCAATATCACAACTGCAAAAGCATTGACTTTAATACCACCGGCGGTTGATTGGGCTCCTCCTCCAATCCACATCAGCAAGATGTATATTAAAATAGACTGAATGCCGAACAAGGAGAAATCAACACTGGAAAATCCGGCTGTACGCGGACAGGCAGCATTGAAAAAGGCATGGGTACATTTCTCGGCAATGCTCATTCCGACAAATGCATGGTTCCACTCAAATGCCAATAGAATAAGGGTTCCCGCCGCCAATAACAGAAAGGTCATAGTTACTACAATACGCGTATTCAAATTATAGAGTTGAACCGACTTGGCAGAAACTTTATTTTTCCGCAGCAGGAACTGAGTCATACGTTTCAGGCGATAGAAAATAATCTCTTTCAAATTCACCAAAATAGGAAAACCAATACCACCCAATATCACTAAAATAGAAATCAATACATAGAACAGGTTGTGGTTATTCATCATTAACGGATTGCCTAAATTGCCCGGAAGCGTGGAGAATCCGGCGTTACAAAAGGCCGAAATAGAATGAAAGACTGCAAAGGCGAGTTCTTCTTCCAAGTTCATATCCATGGTTCCATGTATGCTCAACCAAATGGTTATCATTCCCATGGTTTCAATAACAAGGGTAAATCCCAGCGTATAAAGCAATGTGGAGAGTAAAGAACCTAACGACTTTGAATTAACCATATCTCTTACCACCAATTGGTTATACAAAGAGGTATTTCCCATAAAAAACAACGCAAAGAAACTGGTTAATGTCATAACACCCAAACCACCAATTTGTATTAAAAGTAAAATAACGACAAAACCTTCGGTGGTGAATGTGGTCGTTAAATCGACGGACGTTAATCCGGTTACACAGACAGCGCTGGTTGAAATAAAGAGCGAATCAACCCATGATATGCCGCTGATGGTACAACGTGGAAGCATAAGCAGCCCGGTGCCAACAAGGATGATAATAAAAAAACTAACGGCCAAAATCAGAGAAGGGTTGGTACGCTTGCCCAACAAACGAACTAATCCGTTGGATAACTGCAACAAAGACAAAACAGACAATACAACTACGTGATAAAGCTTGCTGTGCAGTATTTCCCAAAACATTAATATACTACCATTATCCTCCGGACGATGAAAAATGACCGGAACAAGGGTCAGGTAAAGCAATATGCTTAGCACCCACGCCAGTTTACGGTATTTTTTTCGGGTATCGGCATACTCCAATAGCCAATGCAGACTCATATCTGCAAGAAACACAATCCATACTGCCTTATACAAAGTATTTAGTTTGTCGGCGGTTTCAGGGGTTAGTTCAAATCCGTACTGATAAATTAATGCACACAAAAAAGCAATGGACGCAACGTAGGTTATCACTGCGGTTGCCGCCAAAAAAGAACGGATATAGGGTTGCAGTAATTTATTCTGGTATAAGAAGTATTTATGATAAAGTTTCATTCGTACAACAGTTTTTAGGCTACACAAACATAATGAAAATACGGTTGAAAAACTATTCTCTGCTGCATTTTAGTCGTTATCAGAAAAAAAACTGCTATTTTTGACCTCACATTCATTTAATTTATAATATTATGAGCAATAAAACAAAGAGATTTATACTTCCCGAAGAGGAAATTCCACATTATTGGTACAACATACAAGCCGACATGGTAAACAAGCCCATGCCTCCGCTTCATCCGGGCACCAAACAACCTTTAAGTGCAGAAGATCTTTATCCGATCTTTGCAGAAGAACTTAGCCGTCAGGAGCTCAACCAAACTGATCAGTGGATTGAAATTCCCGAAGCAGTCAGGGAGATGTATAAGTACTATCGAAGCACTCCACTAGTGAGAGCTTACGGTTTGGAAAAGGAACTGAATACTCCCGCTCATATTTATTTCAAGAATGAAAGTGTAAGTCCCATTGGTTCTCATAAGCTGAACTCTGCCTTGGCGCAGGCTTACTATTGCAAGGAGGAAGGGGTTACCAATATTACCACTGAAACCGGCGCAGGCCAATGGGGAGCAGCACTAGCATACGCAGCTAAAGTCTTCGGGTTGGAAGCTGCTGTTTATCAGGTAAAGATCAGTTACGAGCAAAAGCCTTATCGCAGAAGCATTATGCAAACGTTCGGTGCTCAGGTTACTGCATCTCCGTCTATGTCGACCCGAGCCGGCAAAAACATTCTGACGGCTCATCCTAACTATCAGGGTTCTTTGGGTACAGCCATTTCGGAAGCTATTGAGTTGGCTCAAACAACTCCGAACTGCAAATATACATTGGGTTCTGTACTGAGTCACGTCACTTTGCATCAAACCATTATCGGTTTGGAAGCAGAAAAGCAGATGAAGATGGCGGGTGAATACCCCGACATGATCATTGGCTGTTTCGGAGGCGGTTCCAACTTCGGAGGTATTGCGTTTCCGTTTATGAGGCATACAATTTTAGAAGGAAAGAAAACTCGCTACATAGCCGCTGAGCCGGCATCTTGCCCTAAACTTACCCGTGGTAAATTCCAATATGACTTTGGCGATGAAGCAGGTTATACTCCCCTACTTCCTATGTTTACGTTGGGTCATAACTTTGCACCGGCCAACATTCATGCGGGTGGTTTGCGTTACCACGGAGCAGGTGTTATCGTTTCGCAGTTGCTGAAAGACGGACTTATGGAGGCAGTTGACATCAAACAACTGGAATCATTCGAAGCAGGTTGTCTGTTTGCTCGTGCCGAAGGCATCATTCCTGCACCCGAATCTTGTCATGCCATTGCTGCTGCCATCAACGAAGCCAATAAATGCAAAGAAACCGGCGAAGAGAAAGTGATCCTGTTTAACTTATCGGGTCACGGACTGATTGATATGGCTTCTTACGATCAATATTTGTCGGGCAACCTGACTAACTTCTCTCTCTCTGATGAGGACATTGAGAAGAATTTGAATGAAATTGGTGATTTAGTGTAAATTACCAGCTTCCTGCACTTATCTAATCCGGTGCAAAGCCGATAAGTTAAATGCAGGAGGTATTATTCACTCACCTCACTCAAGTTGTTCATAATGAGTTGTCTCAACTCATCTTCAGGTAATATAACATTGAAGTGCTCCCAAAAGTCAGCATCGTATTCGTGTTTCGTCTCCGAAAAAACATTGCGCGTTGGTAGCCGTTCTTCCCGTGGAAAGCTGTTCACATTCTCTGTATCTGTTCTGCAATTTACCATCTCAAACCAAATATGCAACGGTGAGCTGAAGAAATGTCTATTGCGTTTTACTTTGAATTCCAAATCCCCCCTGATGTGATTTAAATAATAGATATGATCGCTGGAGGGTTTATACGAAATTTTATAGGTGGCCGAACGAAGGGTTAACTTATAATCACGGCTTCGCTTTTCCAGAAACATATTGGTTGCTTTCTCGGCATACAAGGGATTGATTTCAAAACGAATCTCCACCAACGCATAATTGTCGGTATCAATATAAAGTTGCCCTTTATAAAGAGGCTCTTTAATCTCTTTTTTCTGCTCGAAAGAGATGACATACACCCTTCTACCATCTATCTCGGTTATATCCGTATAGGTGTAGGTGAAGTTTGACTCTACTCCGCGAGTCTCAAGGAAATCGGGCATACTTCGCATAACATCCAGAACGAGACAGGTATTGATACCCGATTTCATCTTGGTAAAAATGGTATCTGTGGCTTCTTTTTTAAAAACCCTACGCATTTTAATCAGCTTGACCTGATCAGTCATGACTGTAGTCCGGTAAGACTGTTTATAGATTTTCAAGACAGATTCCGTAATATCCAACTTCTTATTTTTGTGTTCAATTGCTTCACGGTAAAAAGTGGTCAGGTAAACCGGACGGGATGAATAGTTCAGCTTGCGGTTTTCAATCATGCGGTTAAGTACCTGCACGGGATTTACAGCCCGCACAATGACTTCCTGAAGCGGTATCACCTTGGGCTCCAGGTAAAAATCAATGTGTTTACCATTCAAAGCGGAAATCTTATATTCGGAACTTTCATAACCTACATGTGATAACTTGACTGATAAATGACTCAGTGAATCGGGCACTATCAATTGAAATTGACCGTTTTGGTTTGTTACCGTTCCGATAGAAGTACCACTCACCCCCACCGAAGCATAGGATATGACTTCTTTGGATACCCGATCATACGCCATGCCTTTGATAACATAAGGTGTTTTTTCAGGGGAAGTGAGTGGTGTTACAGGCGCCTTTTCGGGCACGGGAAGGCTTAATAATATATGATTACCTAAAATACCTATTTTGATTTGTTCGTTTCCCGTTATAAGATGTATGGCGTTTCTGACTGTATATTCTCCTTTGCGGATTTTGACCTCTTCATCATTATTGATTACCTGACTATCGTAAATAAAATAATAACCTGTTTGATCTGACACCTGCCTAAGCAACTGATAACGGCTGCCTTTCGTCGTCGTTATCTTCACCAGACGACTAAGTACATCCTCTGTACCTCCGGCTTGAATGGCTACTGAAACAAAGAGTAGCACAAGCAGCGCGGAGAACAAATGAACAATATGTCGTCTTTCTTTTGTCACGATGTTTACTTCGGTTGGTTGATGTTAATAATATTCTGTTGTACAGTCAGTTCCAAATTTAAAGCCAAGCAGATAAGCTGAGCCATGGTTTGCGGTGAATCATTGTGGAATGTCACTGTTAACAACCGGTCGCCCAATTCGGGAGATATTTTTAGCTGTATAGAATCTGTATTCTCATTGATTATACGTACCACATTCGACAAACGCTGATCTTTAAAATGAATGAATTTCAAGTAACGGTTGAACTGGTCAAAATCTCTTGTTTGCAATGCGCGTAGCTGATCATCTCTTAATAAAGCAGTTTGTCCGGCCGTAACAAAAACGCTTTCCCCGCTTTTTTTAGACGTAACCTTCACCTTGCCGGTACGCACAGACAGAGAAAATGACTCATTATCTTTGCTTCGCACATTGAAAGTAGTACCTACAACTTCAATCCGTGCTTGTTGAGTTTCTATAACAAACGGCCTTTGCTTATTACTGCTCACTTCAAAGAAAGCATCTCCTTTGAGATAGATCTCCCTGCTGTCTTCAGCAAAATGCCGGGGGTATTCCACAGAGGCCTGCTCACTTAAATAAGCAATGGATCCGTCCTCGAAAGTGGTAACCAACGTAGGTTTTCCTTTCTCGTTAGCCAACAAAAGCTTATCTTCTCCCGCATAGAAATTCGTTTTAATAAACCATGCCGCCACTGTGCCTGCTAAAAGCAAAGCGATACAAGCCGCCCACCGCAACGGAACAGACTGCATAAAATGCTGCTTTACAGGAGCATCTGCTTGTGGCAACAAACCGTCTTGTTCCAAACGTGCATAGAGCTCATTCCATGCTTTGTCTGTTTTCTGCTGTTTTTCTTCTCTGCTTTTCATAAAACATAGGTATATTTTTCAATTTCACGTCGTAATTCCTGATAGGTCTTTGTCATTTCTGCCTCAATGGTTTTCACTGACAAAGATAGCGTGTCGGCTATTTCTTTATATTTCAACCCTTCCAAGCGATGCATCCTGAATATGGCCTGCCTTCTTTGGGGTAACTTCTTTAACGTGCGGTTTATCACTTCCTCCAGTTCTTTGTATTCCAACATTTCTTCGGGGGTTGAGTCCGGCACCTGTTCTTCTGCATTCAGCTGGTGTTCTTTATATCGTTCGCGCACATTGACGTGTTCGCAGTACTGAAGTGATTGGTTCCTGATGGCACCATACAGATAAGATTTAACCGAATGAAGAATCTGCAATTTATCACGATCTTTCCAAAGAACATAAAACAGTTCCTGAACAATTTCTTCTGCAATATCTTTACGACCGGTTATGCTGAATGCATACAGACAAAGAGGGGAATAATAGAGTCGAAAGACAGATTCGAATGTCTTGATATCCCCCTCTTTTATTTTTCGTAGAATAAGTAAATCTTCCAGCATAACCATTATGAGTTAACCAATTGAATATCAAATATATATAAAACTTTTCAATGTATGTTCGAAAAGGATTAAATTATCTGCTACCATTTCTTTTTCAATTTATTGACCGCATTTTCTAATGATTCGGTGGGTTCTATAATGTTATAGTCTTCCCAGAAATTCTCATCGTAGAAGTTAGAGACTTTATCGGAAAGTGAATTTCTTTCGTGGAACGCCAATTTGTAAGGAATAACAGCAACACCCTTCTCTTTTATATTGGTAACAACCATCTCTGACAAAACCGAATAGTTGGTAGAGAATAAACGGCGCTTCCAATCACACTTGAAATTAAATTCCGACCGGATGTAATTCAGGTAACTTCGTCCGTTATGTTGTTTATACGTTACCAAGTAGGTTATCTCCTCGGGTTTAAAGCGCAGGTTAAACGGTTTTTTCTTTAACACAGCCTGTGTTACTTTGTTTCGGTCTTCCATGCTAAAGCTGAATTCAGCTTGTGAAAAGGCCAGACTTTCCTGATCAATATAGAGCTTACCGTTAAATAAAGGGTACGGCATAGTTACCTGTGGTTCAAAGCCTACTACAAAGTGAGGGCGTTCATTGATCATGACCGATTTGTCCATCCAAAAACGGTAATAATGAAGCGTTTCTATATCCAGCATTATGTCACGGTTCTTCACAAAATCGAGAAAGATAGACAGGTTGGGACCGCCGGCCAGCTTCACAACCAGTGTATCACCCGCTTTGGGACTTAATAGTTGTCTGCCTTTATGAATCTGTATCCGATCCAGATTAATATTTTCTGTATAGGGGGTTTTATAGATGTTGATGACTGCTTCTGATATATTAATATAACTCCTTCTTTTCTTAATTGTTTCACGATAAAATCCGGTCAACATATTGGGGTTGGCACTATTATTCACCTTTATTTTTTGAATGGCTTCGGTTACCAGTTTAATGGGATTGGCCCCGCGAATAACCACTTCCTGAAGATTTACCGCATTGGGCATCAAGAATACAGTTACATCGTGCATGTCATGTCTCTTTATTGGTAAACGTTGATTGAAATAGCCTACATGAGAAAGCTCCAATGCTTCTGCCTGGATACTGTCCGTTACTTTAATAGAAAAGCCGCCGTCTGCATTAGTAATGGTACCTATACTCGTCCCGGGAACAGATACATTCACATAGCCCAGCTTTTTCTTTGTTTGTCTATCCTTCACCACACCGCTGATTTCAGTGTATCCCGATCCGTCTTTTGCAGAGGCTGTAACAGCTGTTCCGCCCAGAAGTAAAAGGGTAAGGATGATTGCTACTGTAATAAAATGCAAGGTTTTCATAATTGTATGATTTTAGACATTAAACATAACTTGAATAACCGGTTCACTAATATGATAGGTTAGCAAAGAAAAACCCTACGCTTTATTCCGCTTTTTTTTATCTTCACTGAAAATTTAGAAAACAAAAGCCTCATAGCGGGCGTTGAATAGAAAAAATAATCAGATGAAGTACATAGGAGCACATGTCAGTGCATCAGGAGGCGTTGAATACGCACCGGTTAATGCACACGAAATAGGGGCCAATGCCTTTGCCCTTTTCACAAAGAATCAACGTCAGTGGGTCAGCAAGCCGCTTACCGCAGAAAGTATTGATTTGTTTCAGCAAAACTGTGAGAAATACGGTTTTCTTCCGGAATACATCTTACCGCATGACAGTTACCTTATCAACCTAGGCCATCCGGAAGAGGAAGGCTTAACCAAAAGCCGGGCAGCTTTCTTAGATGAGATGCAACGTTGCGAACAACTTGGACTTAAACTGTTGAACTTCCACCCCGGCAGCCATCTTAATAAGATAGATACCGAAGCCTGCCTCAGTCGCATTGCGGAGAGTATCAACATAGCGCTCGATAAAACAAAAGGCGTGACTGCTGTTATTGAGAATACAGCCGGTCAGGGTAGTAACCTGGGCAATGAATTTTGGCACCTAAGGTACATTATCGACAAAGTAGAAGATAAAAGCCGGGTTGGTGTTTGCCTGGATACCTGTCACACCTTTACTGCCGGATACAATTTCTTGCAAGATTACGATCAGGTGTTCAATGCTTTTGAGCAAGAAGTCGGTTTTTCTTTCTTACGGGGAATCCATCTGAATGATTCTAAGAAAGAAGTAGGAAGCCGAGTGGACCGCCACGACAGCATTGGTCAAGGATACATAGGCAATGCCTTTTTTGAAAGACTGATGAAAGATACTCGTTTCGACAACCTACCTATTATACTGGAAACACCCGACGAGACTCTTTGGGCAAAAGAGATCGCGTGGTTGAGAGCAATCAGTCAAGGGTAAGTATCCCCTCGCCTTTTTCAGAACTCATCATCATTAAGCCTTCCCGACCACAAGTACTTGCGGGTTTCCCTGACTGCCACTCCCGACAATAACAATAGTGCTATCAGGTTGGGAATGGCCATTAATGCATTCATGCTATCGGCAATGTTCCACACCACAGTGAGATTCATGACCGATCCCACGAATGCAGCTGCAATGTAGGCAATGCGATAATAAATGATCCACTTCTTCCCTCCCAAATACTCCATAGCCTTTTCACCGTAGTAAGACCATCCCAATATGGTAGAAAAGGCAAAAGTCAGGATACCGACCGATAAAATGGCCGGTCCTACATAAGGAATCTTTCCGAATGCCATTTTCGTGAGTGCTCCGCCTTGCGTATGGTCAATTTCCGGATAAGCAATGATGCTGCTCACCAAAACCAGTCCGGTGAGCGCACAGATAACAACTGTATCCCAAAACGTACCGGTAGAAGAAACCAAAGCCTGACGTACTGGATTGCGCGTGCGTGCCGCTGCAGCCACAATGGGTGCCGAGCCCAGCCCCGACTCATTTGAAAACAGTCCGCGAGCGATACCGAAACGGGCAGCCATCATTACCGTGGTACCCATAAAACCTCCTCCGGCTGCTTGGGGAGTGAAAGCCGAATTGAAAATAAGAACGACGGTATCTTTGAGATAGGCAGCATTCAGCCACAAAATGATGATACATCCCACAATGTAAAAGGCAGCCATGAAAGGCACCAGAGTAGAACAAACTTTTGAGATTCCTTTTAATCCGAAAAGGATTACCAGCGCCAGAAGCAAACAAAGAATGCCACCGGTAACATACGTTGAAATGCCCCAGCTCTCATTCAGCAGCATGGAGATGGAATTTGCCTGAACGGTATTACCAATGCCAAACGCCGCAATTGCCGTGAACACACAAAACAGCACAGCCAGCCATTTCATTTTCAGTCCGCGCTCCAAAGCATACATCGGTCCACCAAGCATCTCACCATTTTCTGTCTGCACCCTATATTTGATGGCAAGCAACCCTTCCGCATACTTTGTTGCAATACCAAACACGCCGGTCAGCCAGCACCAAAGCACCGCCCCGGGACCGCCAAACGCAACCGCGGTAGCCACACCCACAATGTTGCCTGTACCGATGGTAGCAGCCAGCGAAGTAGCCAATGCACCAAACTGGCTAACATCACCACTCGCATTATCGTCTTTCGTGACTGATAAACGAATTGCTGTGAAAATCTTGGCTTGAGGAAAGCGCAGTCTGATGGTAAGAAACAAATGTGTTCCCAGAAGTAATATAATCATCGGCCACCCCCATAAAGCCGAACTAATCTGCGCGGTTAACTCTTCGAACCGTTCCATACGTGCTATGTATTACAATTGTACAGCAAAAGTAGTTTTTTAATATCAAATAGACAAGTATAAATCATATTAGTTGCATTTAGCAGATAGCCATTTATTCTATTGGCTCACCTGTGAAATCTTTCATTATCGTCCGAATAAGTAAGGTATTTTCTATACAAAAAAGAGGATCAAACAATTGCATAAGCAAACAAATTATCTATTCATTCCAATTTTTCGAAAGACGAAACAAAAAAAGCTTTATCAACTGATTATCAGTAGATTAAGCATACAATAAGGAGAGCCAAAAAAAATATTTATATTCACTTTATAATCAAATCTTCGGGGGCGAGTATTCCCGTCGGGGGTACCCCCTCACAAAAAGGCAGTTTGTTTAATAACACGAAAAAATGAGTACAGTAACTCCACTTACATTATCAACCAATATTTGCCACATCACTTTATCATTCTGACATAATAGTAAAACATAAACACAATATTATTCCACATTAATACATTAAGTATTAATTAGAGCCGGAACCTTGTTAGCATCTCAACCAGCATCATCAAAAATATACCACAAGAGGATATTATGCATAAAACCCTTATACAAAAGGGTTTTAGCAAAAATAGCGCAAAAAGGAGCGACGGAAAGATACGCTAAGGGGAATGAATAAATAATGAATATAAAAGTGATTATTTTCTTTTCAGCCTGAGTAGAAGATTTGTTCGCTTAAAGACAATAACAGGATAATAATTATATACTTATTCAACATTTTACAGCTTTATTAGGTTCTGCTGAAAACCTCTTTATGTTTTTAAAAAAGCTCTTTATGTTTTTGAAAAACATAAAGGCGTTTTTAAGTGAAGGTGAGAGTAATGAAATACAGAACATTTCTATAACTTTGGCTCCCAATTGACTTTTAAAATGGATACTAATTAAAAAGTATTCTAATAACCAACAAAACCACATACGAAAGTGTTAAACACAAAACAAATCCGTGGCAAGATTATACATATATAAATATAAGCAGTAAATTTGCCACGGAAATAAGAACCACGAAATAATAAACAGCCATGAATAAGCTCGTAGGAAATAACCTCAAGAAAATAAGATCTATTTCAGCTTTCACTCAAGAAGAAATAGCTTTAGCTCTCGGAATCAACCGTTCTGCTTATAGCAATTACGAAAGTGGGGAACGTGAAATGCCATTGGATTTATTGGAGAAAGCAGCAGATTTATTCGGTTGCGAGCTATATGTATTCTTTGAAGAAAATGTTTCTGAAGACATGATTTTGGCAACAGCTTTCAGAATAGAAGATCTTAATAGTAATGATTTACAAGAGATTATTCATTTTAAAGATATTGTTAAATCTTACATCAAAATGGACCAATTAGTAGCATCTCTATGAGAACAAATCAAATAAGATTGATCGAACAGATGGTTGTAAAATTCCGCCAAGATGTTGGATTAGGAAATACAGATGCCATCAACCTAAAGAGCTTACTTCTTAAACTGAAAGTTGTTAGTATATTCCGTCCATTGTCGGATGATTTCTGTGGAATGAGTTTAAAAGACTCTTCCTCGCATCGTTTCATGCTTATCAACTCCAATCATTCCAAAGGAAGACAACATTTTACTATTGCCCATGAGTTGTTCCACCTTTTTATAGAAGAGAATCCAAAACCACATAAATGTACCTTAAGTAACGGATCAAAAAATCCAATTGAGCAACAAGCCAATATGTTTGCTTCCATTCTACTGATGCCAGAAGATGGGATCCTACAATTATTATCAAAAAATGAAGTTGAAAAAGGCGAAGTGACTTTGGCTTCTGTATTGAGAATAGAACACTACTATTCTGTGTCACGCCAAGCCCTTCTAAACAGATTAAGTGATTTGTCATTCATCAACAAGGCATCAAAAGAAGAATTACTAAAGATATCGGCTACTCAGTCTGCACGTGAATATGGATATGACACCTCCCTTTATCAGCCAGGAAATGAAAATCTAATTGTCGGTGATTTTGGTGAAAAAGCTCGTATTCTCTTTGATGCAGGTAAAATATCGGAAGGCCATTATATTGAGCTTTTGAACAAATTGGATTACAATGGCAAATAATAAAACAAAAATTGTACTTGATTCAGATGTTGTCATTCATTTCATGAAAGGTGATTGTTTTACTATCCTGTTCGATATTTTTCCAGAATATCAATATTTGATACTTGATGTTGTTTATGCAGAGCTAACTAGAAACCCACAGACTAAAACTTTCATTGATAACATATCTAAGTTCATGACTTCCAAGATTCAAATAATTGAATTCAAACCTAACGGTTCCATGATGAAAGAATACGCTTTGTTATTGAAGACTCTAGGCAAGGGAGAAAGTGCTTGCATGATTTATTGCTATAAGAATCACGATGTACTAGGAAGTAGCAATCTCAAAGACATCAAAGAGTATTGTGAATCACATGATATCACCTATTTAACAACGCTTGATTTTCTATATTACGCCTATATAAGGAAGAAGATGACAAAACAGGAATGTGATTCATTTATTCAACAGGTTATAGCTAAAGGCAGTATATTACCGATTGTTGATATATCAAAGTATTCTTGTTCAGTTATAATCTGATTAACGTATCACAACGTCTAACAAAGAAGTACCGGTACGAATATAACTCAAATTACGAAACGAACGATAGTTAAACACAAGAAATAAAAGAGAGGAGCGTAACTCATTGAATTACGCTCCTCTTATATTTTTTGATAGGTATTTATCTATTTCTAGTCATTATTCACTTAAAACTAAACAAAACTATTTATTATTCGTGCATAAAAACAAAAAAGTTACAATCAATCATCTTATTTGGATGAAACATTCGGAGAAGTACTACATATTCGCTCTACAACATAATCAATTTGGCTCAAAGTCACATTTTTTTGGATATTATCCATATCTTTGTAAATGATGTTGGGTTGTATTATCCAAACGACAAGTTGAAAAACATGCAGATACATTATAAATTCAAATTATAAAACACCTTATTATATTGAACAAGTATGTCAATATGGAACCGACTCTTAGGAATCAGAAATACTGAGAACACAAACAATGTAATCAGTCATAAAATTATATCTGCACCACATGACCTCCCCAATTATGTCATTATAGATATTGAAATTGGCCTGAAAGATCATAAAATTCATGATATAGGTGCACTCCGGCACGATGGAGCAACCTACCATAAAACTTCTAAAGAGGAACTATTTAATTTTCTTGATGGTACGGACTATATCTGCGGACACAATATAATTCATCATGATGCTAAATACCTGTTCATAGATCAACCATGTCACTGGTTTCTAGTCGATACACTTTATATCTCGCCTTTATTGTTTCCGGAACGCCCTTATCATAGGTTGCTGAAAGATGACAAACTGATAAGTGAGCAGATAAATAATCCTGTGAACGATTGCGAAAAGGCAAAAGATCTGCTATTGGACGAAATAGCCCGATGGAATTCATTGTCGGACAAAAAGCGCAAGTTGTTTGCATCTATACTAAAGGATAAGAAAGAGTTTGAAGGATTTCTTAGCATGGTGGGTGCTGAACACGTCAATGAAGGACTAGTTGAACTCGTAAAAGACCTTTATGTGGGAAAAATTTGCCGACATGCAGATATTGACATGCTGATCAAGCAACATCCATGCGAATTTGCATACGCATTGGCGCTAATAGACACTACCGACTATCGCTCCATTACTCCCGGATGGGTACTTTACAATTATCCTGACGTTGAATTTATCGTGAAGCTTCTGCGTCATACCAGTTGCAATGAAAATTGCGCTTATTGTAATACCCAACTGGATGTGCTCCATAACTTAAAAGTTTTCTTTGGATATGAACATTTCCGTACCTATGAAGGTGAACCGCTTCAAGAGCAAGCCGCCGAAGCAGCAGTAAAGGGTAAGTCATTGCTGGCAATATTCCCTACGGGTGGTGGAAAATCGCTTACTTTTCAATTACCGGCACTCATGTCTGGCCGTTCAGTACATGGACTTACAGTCATTATTTCACCATTACAATCGCTAATGAAGGATCAGGTAGATAATCTTGCTGACAGAGGTATTACTGATGCTGTAACCATTAATGGTCTGTTAGACCCTATCACAAGAGCGCTATCCATACAAAGAGTACAAGATGGAGAAGCTTCACTTTTATATATATCTCCTGAAATGCTTCGTTCAAAAACCATCGAGAAAATTTTGATGGCACGCCATGTCGTGAGATTTGTAATAGACGAAGCCCACTGCTTTTCCTCATGGGGACAGGATTTCAGAGTTGATTATCTCTACATAGGGAAATTCATACGAAAATACCAACAGAAAAAACGATGTAAGAATCCGATACCCATATCATGCTTCACTGCTACGGCCAAACAGAAAGTCGTTCAAGATATTTGTGACTATTTCAAACAGATGTTGAATTTAGATATGGAGTTGTTCGCATCAAAGGCTTCAAGGACAAATTTGCGCTATTCCGTGATACATGCTGAAAATGATCATGATAAATACTCAAAACTTAGGAGTCTTATGGGTGAGCATAATTGCCCAACAATTATTTACGTATCACGCACAAAACACACAAAAGAGCTAGCAGCCAAGTTAACCCATGACGGTTATGAAGCATTGCCTTTCAATGGCAAAATGGATTCTGATGAAAAGATTGCAAACCAAGATGCATTCATGAATGATCAAGTACACATCATCGTAGCTACGTCAGCTTTCGGTATGGGAATTGACAAGAAAGATGTCGGTCTTGTGGTACATTACGATATATCTAATTCATTAGAGAATTATGTTCAAGAAGCAGGCAGGGCTGGTCGTGATCCCAGCCTCAGTGCACGTTGCTATGTGCTTTATAGTGACAATGATCTTGACAAACATTTTATACTGTTGAACCAAACAAAACTAAGTATTAGCGAAATTCAACAGATATGGAAAGCTATAAAAGATCTTACCAGGCAACGCATGAGAGTGAGCTGTTCTGCATTAGAGATTGCCCGGCAGGCAGGCTGGGATGATTCAGTGTTCGATATTGAAACCCGCGTACGCACAGCTTTGGCTGCTTTGGAGCAAAGTGGATATTTGGTAAGAGGGAACAACGTGCCCCATGTATATGCAACAGGTATTACAGTAAAAAACATGGATGAAGCAAGAGAGCGGATATCAGCCTCGCTATTATTTGGCCTTGATGAAATAGATAAAGCTGTACGCATCATCAAATCACTGATTTCTCAGAAACATATTGCTAAGGCTCAAGATTCTGAAGCTGAATCACGAATTGATTATCTTGCAGACATACTGGGAATAAGTAAGCATGAAGTCATATCAGCTGTAGAACGAATGAGACAAGAAGGTATTTTAGCGGACAGTAAAGATATATCTGCTTATCTGTTGGATGTCGGTAGTTCGGAACGGAAATCGTGGACACAACTCGAACGTTTTGGGAAACTGGAACGATACATACTCAATCATATTCCTGACGATTCTTTGCGGATATCATGCAAACAACTGAATGATAATGCTGTAAATGACAGCATCCTTACATCCACAGAAAAAGATATTCGGACACTACTCTACTTCCTCACTGTCAAAGGATATATTCGCAAGAAAGAGGATGCAAACCGTAATATGGAAATCCATCGTCTGACAGACATGGAATCAATCACCAAGCGTTTTGAAAGACGATTGGAAATAAGTCATTTTACTATCGAATGGTTATATCGTTTAGCTGCTGAAACGGCAAAAGGGACTTCACAGAACAAACCTGTTCAATTTTCCGTTGTAGAACTTTTAAATCAAATAAAATCAAACTCTCAATCTCTTTTCAGCGGATTCAATAATCTGCAGTTGGAAGAGGTGGAAGAAGCACTTCTGTATCTGTCGAAAATCGGTGCTCTCAAACTCGAAGGCGGTTTTTTGGTTCTATATAATGCGATGAATATACAAAGAATAAAAGACAGCAAATCAAGATATAAACAAGATGATTACCGAATGCTTAATGAATTCTATAAGCAGAAAATCCAGCAAGTGCATATTGTGGGCGAATATGCCAATTTAATGGTAAAAGATTACAATTCAGCTTTACAGTACGTTCAAGACTACTTCCAGATGGACTACAAAAAGTTTGTCTCAAAATACTTCAAAGAAGAAAGAGTAAGTGAAATACAACGCAACTTGACACCTCAGAAATACAAACAACTGTTTGGCCAGCTATCTCAACGCCAAATGGAAATTATTTCCGATAAAGATTCGCGCTGCATCGTCGTTGCAGCTGGTCCCGGTAGTGGAAAGACTCGGGTATTGGTACATAAGCTTGCATCACTTCTACTGCTCGAGGATGTAAAACACGAACAACTTCTGATGTTAACATTTTCAAGAGCTGCCGCTACGGAATTCAAACAGAGGCTCATGGAACTGATAGGCAATGCCGCTCATTTTGTCGAGATAAAGACATTTCACTCTTATTGTTTTGATCTTTTGGGTCGAATAGGAAATCTTGAGGCAGCCAAAAACGTTGTGTCAAAAGCTGCCGATATGATTGATCAAGGAGAAGTAGAGCCAAACAAAATAGGAAAGACGGTACTAGTCATTGATGAAGCTCAGGATATGAGTATTGAAGAACATGCACTTGTTAAGGCTCTCATGACTAGAAACGAGGAGATGCGTATAATTGCGGTAGGTGACGATGATCAAAACATCTATGATTTTCGTGGATCTGATTCTAGGTATATGTATCAGTTGACGCAAGAACCCGGAAGCAAATTTATTGAAATGACTGAGAATTATCGCAGTGCTCACCATCCGGTTAAATTCGCCAACGAATTTGTGCAAGGTATTAGTCAACGAATGAAAAGTACGCCAATTATCTCAATGAAAAAAGAAGATGGTTGGGTGGCGGTGACACGCCATCAATCAAAGTATATGTATCAGCCACTAGTTGAAGAATTGATTCACAATCAGATGAATAATAACAATTCGTGTGCGCTCACCCAAACAAACGAAGAAGCTGTAATTCTAGTTGCTCTTCTGCGAAAACAAGGCATTAATAGTAAACTAATACAATCTATGGAGGGTTTCCCATTCTGGAACCTAGTTGAAGTGAGATATTTTTGGAAGTACATTGACAAACGTGTAAAGACACCCTTAATTCCGGATGCATTATGGGAAGATGCCAAACGCGTCACCTTTGCCGCTTATGAGAAAAGTCAAAGTTTGACGTATATAAAACGTTGCGTACAACTGTTTGAACAGACTAACAAAGCAAAATATTTTAGTGATTTCAAAGAATTTATATTGGAGTCATCGTTGGAAGATTTCTGTGATGTTTCAGGTACAGATGTTGTGGTATCTACTATTCATAAAGCGAAGGGTCGAGAGTTTGATGACGTATATATGCTCATATCTGACAATTATTCGAAGGACGCCCATCTAATGCGTCGATACTATGTGGGAATGACCCGTGCAAAAAATAGACTGTTTGTGCATACAAATAGTTCTTCCTTTAATCATTTAGGTGTAGACCGATATACTGACGACCAACAACAGTATACCATGCCCGAAGAAATTGTTCTACAACTTTCTCATAAAGATGTCAATCTAGGTTTTTTCAAAGGACTTAAACAAGAAGTATTGGTTTTAAGAAGTGGCGATGCTTTAAATTACAACAATTTCTGCTTGTATAACACACTAACCAATAAACCTGTAGCAAAGTTATCACAAAACATGCAGACCACATTGTTGGGATGGCAGGAACAAGGTTATAAAGTAAAATCCGCATCCGTTCGATTCATTGTAGCATGGAAACCCAAAGACGCACAAAAAGATGAATCTGAAACAGCCGTTCTGTTAGCAGATTTAGTTCTTTCTTTGTGATTTAAGGCGTGATTTAACCTTTTCATTTCATATCAACCACGCTAAGAGCCAATAAGACAGACAATCATTCCCATCATGTAGACATCACATAGTACCAGTTCCTAATCTTCTGTAAAGTGATAAGAAAAACAGAATAGGTTTCTTATAGAGTGTATAGGTACCTATTCCGTGTTTCTTTATATTCTAATTCTAAGCAATAGCAAATAAAAGCATCAGCTATCTAAATGCAAAGATCATTATTCTGCCTTAGAATAAAGAGCAGTATTCAAGTTATAAATGGAACATCTATCCACATCCATATTAATAGTTTCTTGTCTTTTTAGTAACCATTTCAATTGGCGATATGCCCCAGTTTTCCGCGGAATCGATTTCCTGCTATCACATGGAAGTTATATTTGCCCAATAATACAATTAACAATATTCATTACTGAAGGTTATTTTGTTTCCCTATTGTATCAATGTTTATATATAACAAGACAGGTATTTTTTTGGTATGCAGAGATTTATGTATTTGTGAATACCAAGTAATACCATACCACCATCAAAAAGGGAAGCAAGGTGAACAATTAACCACCAAAAATGCGCAGAATCGTGCCGTTTTTCTTTTATTAATTTAAGGCAATCGAATGGATTTCGCAGGAAAAAGAGTATCTTAGCACCCATTAAAAGAATATCACATCATGTCCAACAACGTTGATATAAGTGAAAATGACATCTTCCAACGCTATCCAGAAACGTTGGAGAAGCTATTGGAAGACCATACAACTCATGAGAACATCTTTTGGGCTACTGATAGCTACACCGATAAGGGTGATGGCTTTCAGTATCATGAAACCATTACCATTGACAAAATTACAGGAAACAATGGCATGATGATACGCCCTCGTGCGATCAAATCTAAAGAAGAACAGATTGGACGTACAAAGGATATGGCCGAAGTGTTCACCCCATCTTGGGTATGTAACGCCCAAAATAATCTTGTTGATGAAGCGTGGTTCGGCAGAAAGGATGCCTTCAATGTGGAAGATACGCACGCGAAGACTTGGAAGTCAACGGTAGGACCAATACAATTTCCAGAAGGGAAAACATGGAAACAGTATGTCCGTGCCACAAGAATGGAAATCACGTGTGGCGAAGGCCCTTACCTTGTAAGCCGCTACGATACAACCACAGGTGATTTCATTCCCGTGGAAGAGCGAATAGGTTTACTTGATCGGAAACTGCGTGTCATCAGTGAAAACACAGAAACAAGTGGCGAATGGTTGGAGATGGCACAGGAGGCCTACAAGAATATCTACGCTTTTGAATGGCAAGGTGACAATCTTCTTCTAGCACGTGAAGCTCTGCTCACAAGCTTCATTGAATACTATCAAGCAAAGTTTGGTAAAGAACCACTACTTAGGTCTATCCTATATATCGCTTATATCATATCATGGAATGTGTGGCAGATGGATGGTTTGAAAGGTGTGATACCCGGCAGTTGCAAAAATGGCATCAAAATCGTTGAACACAATTTGTTTGGTGAAGTGGAAAACACTGTTTTCTGCAAAGGCTGTAAAGAAGAAACCTATATAGGTCACAATGGGATCTACTGCCAAATAAGAGACTGGGGGCTGAAAGACCCCAAGACTGGCGAGAATAATAAGAAAATCAGATTCATTGATTTAATCAAAAAGTAATATATGGCAACATTTGAATCTTCTTTGAAATCTCGGTTGATATATGTCTTTGCCATCAGTGACGAATGGCACAAAGACTGCCTGAAGATTGGCGAAACCACCTTAGACGAGGACGATGGTGATTTACCATCTCCTAATAGTGAGTCACTAAATGTTGCTGCCCGAAAACGTATAGACCAATATACGAAGACTGCAGGCATTGCATACCAATTGCTATATACTGAATTGACATTGTACATCAAGGGGGGTACAGCTCACTCCTTCAATGATAAACAGGTACATAGCGTATTGGAACGTTCTGGGATAAAGAAAAAAGTGTTCGAGACAGTAAAGGGCAGTAATGAATGGTATTGCTGTAATCTTGAAATGGTTAAGAAAGCCATTACCGCTGTAAAGCACGGGCAAACGAGCCTTCATCCAGGTGACATCGGCCAAATACAAATGTCTATCGTGTTGCGCCCCGAACAAGATGCTGCCGTGGAAAAGACAAAGAAGCAATTCCGTCACAATAACCGGATGCTTTGGAACGCAAAGATGCGCTTTGGTAAAACATTATGCGCTCTTCGTGTGGCAAAAGACATGGCAATGAAGCGCACCATCATCGTCACCCACCGACCAGTGGTTGATGAAGGATGGTTTGAGGATTTCGGGAAGATATTCTGCGACCGCCCCGACTATCATTATGGCTCACGAACAAAGGGAGAAGATTTTAAATCACTTGAACACCTTGCCGAGAAAGGCGACAAGTATGTATATTTCGCCTCCATGCAGGATATGCGTGGCTCTGAAATTATCGGTGGTAAGTTTGATAAGAATAATGAAATATTCTGCACTACATGGGATTATCTTATCGTAGATGAAGCTCATGAGGGAACACTAACCGAACTTGGCAAGACGGTCATCGCTGAATTGACAGGTGAGAACACTAAGGTACTACGCTTGTCTGGCACACCATTCAATCTTCTTGATGATTATTCAGAAGATGAAATATTTACATGGGACTATATAATGGAGCAAAAGGCAAAAATCGAATGGGATTTGCTCCACATGGGCGACCCCAATCCCTATGAGTCGCTGCCAGCAATCAATATCTATACCTATGACCTTGGTACGCTGATGAGCGACTACTCAGACGATGAAAAGGCTTTCAACTTCCGAGAGTTTTTCCGCACAAAGGATGATGACACATTCATCCACGAAAAGGATATTAACAAATTCCTTACTCTGCTCTGCAAGGACGACAAGGATAGCCTTTATCCTTATTCCAATGATAACTACAGACGCATATTCCGCCATACATTATGGGTAATCCCTGGCGTTAAGTCTGCAAGAGCGTTGAGTGCAAAACTCAAGACACATCCTGTTTTCGGCAATTTTGAAATCGTCAATGTGGCTGGTGACGGCGACCAGGATGAGGAAAGCGTCGATGCACTCCAGATGGTCAATAAAGCCATCGGTCCCGATCCCGACCAAACATATACAATTACTTTGTCTTGCGGACGCTTGACAACCGGCGTAAGCATCAAACCGTGGACTGCCGTATTTATGATGACAGGTTCTTATAGCACGTCAGCTGCACAGTACATGCAGACAATATTCCGTGTACAGACACCATTCACGCATAAAGGACGGATAAAGGAACAGTGTTACGCTTTCGACTTTGCACCTGATCGTACACTTCGTGTACTCGCAGAAGTGGCGAAAGTATCATCCAAGGTAGGAAAGACTACTGACGAAGATAGACGTGCACTAGGCGACTTTCTGAACTTCTGTCCGATTATATCTATTGAGGGTAGTCAGATGAAGCCATACGATGTGAAGACAATGATGGGACAATTAAAGAAAGCTCAGATTGAAAAGGTAGTACAATGCGGCTTCGAGGATGGAGCACTCTATAGTGATGAACTTTTGAAGTTGACCGACATTGACCTTGCTGCTTTCAAAGACCTCAAAGTGAAGATTGGAAAGACAAAAGCGATGGCGAATTCTGACGACATTAACGTAAACAAGCAGGGATTTACCAATGAGGAATATGAAGAAAAGGAACGTTTGGAGAAAAAGCTCAAACGTGAACGCACTCCTGAAGAACAAGCTCGTCTTGACGAACTAAACCAGCGTACCGACCAACGGAAAGAGGCCATTAGCATACTTCGTGGTATATCCATCCGAATGCCATTGCTGATATTCGGTGCTGATCTTACTAATGAAGATGAAGAGATAACACTCAACAACTTCTCTACGCTCATTGATGATCAGTCATGGGATGAGTTCATGCCAAGGGGCGTTACCAAAGAAATCTTTGAAAACTTCAAGCGTTTCTACGAGCAGGATGTGTTTCGTGAAGCGGGAAAGCGCATACGTGCCATGGCACGTATTGCTGACAAGTTTACTATTGAGCAACGGATTGAACGTATAGCCGGAATTTTCAACACCTTCCGCAACCCTGACAAGGAAACGGTTCTCACACCTTGGCGTGTGGTCAATATGCACATGAGTGATTGTCTCGGTGGATATTGCTTCTATGACGAAGAGTTTAAGACTGTTCTCGACGTTCCACGCTATGTGGATCGTGGAGAAGTGACACGGAATGTATTCCGTCCTGAAAGTCA
Source organism: Bacteroides graminisolvens DSM 19988 = JCM 15093 (assembly GCF_000428125.1). Lineage (GTDB taxonomy): Bacteria > Bacteroidota > Bacteroidia > Bacteroidales > Bacteroidaceae > Bacteroides > Bacteroides graminisolvens. Next base: position 43,275 of record NZ_ATZI01000004.1, on the reverse strand, counting down.
TATTCTTGAAATCAACTCAAAGAGTGGTCTCTACCCGTTGTATGTGGCATACAACATCTATCGTTCCAGAGTAGAAACTGTCAAGGCAAAGTATGGCGAGATAGGGCATGCCTTTGCCATGCAGCTCTGGGACTTGACCATTGAAAACAACATTCTTGTCATTTGCAAGACCCCGATGGCTCGCTGTATCACACGTCGTACCTTGGCTGGCTTCCGTGACACAACTGTGAATGCTAAGTATTATAAGAACTTAATCGAAAACATAACCCAGTACTCTGACCTCGTAGTAAACACCTTCCGCAATGGAAAGAAATTCTGGAATCTAAAAGAAACTGACAACATGAAGCTGGATGCAGTTATTGGAAATCCTCCATACCAAGTAATGGATGGAGGAAACAGCGCAAGTGCGTTGCCTGTATATCAACACTTCGTCACATTATCAAAGAAACTCAATCCTCATTATATATCAATGATAACCCCATCACGCTGGTTCGCTGGTGGGCGTGGTCTTAACGAATATCGTGATGAAATGTTGAATGATAATCGTATGGTGGAAATTATTGATTATGCCGATTCTAAGGAATGTTTTCCAACGGTCATAATAAGTGGTGGCATTAACTATTTTCTATGGAGCGATACGCACAAGGGCTTGTGCCATATCGTCAATGTTATTAGAGGTCAACGTAACAAGATGGAAAGAAAGTTGAACGAATATCCAGTATTTGTGAGGTCTAACTTGTCTATTAGTATTATCCGCAAAACTAACCTATCCAATAGTAAAAGCCTTTCATCTTTAGTTCTTCCGTCCAACCCCTTTGGCTTCCGAACATATATAAGAGGCGAATCTGAACCATTCAAGGACAGTATTCGCTTTATTCATAGTGATGGCGTTGGATATGTTGCTCGTTCAAAGGTATCTAGATGTAAGGATGCAATAGACACGTACAATGTTATTACAACGAGGGCGATGTCTGGTGGAAACAAGCCTAATGTTGATGGCAGTTATCAGATCATTCCAGCTACAATGAAGGTTATGCGGGCTGGAGAAATTTGCGCTGAAACCTATATTTGTATTGGACAATTTGAGAAAGAAGAGAAAGCTGAGCATCTAATGCATTATCTTTCCACTAAATTTGTTCGTTTCTTGATGCTACAATCTATGACGTCCATTATGATTAGCAAGGATGTTTTTCGCTTTGTCCCACTTCAAGATTTTGCAAAAGATTGGACTGACGAGGAACTATATAATTTATATGCCCTTACACGAAACGAGCGTGAATATATCGAGTCCATCATCAAGCCTTTAGGCTGATAGGGACTTCCTTAAAATGCTATTATAGGAAATCCACCATATCAGCTAACTGTAGCAAAGAAGGATACAGAAAACGGACAAAGAGCTGTAACAAACATCTTTCATCATTTCCAAATCATTAGTGATAATATAGCAAGATATACGTCATTAATATATCCTGGTGGTCGATGGATTCATCGCTCAGGAAAGGGCTTAGGGAACTTTGGTTTAGAACAAATCAACGACCCCCATTTACGGAAAATAATATTTTATCCAAATGCAAATGAGTTGTTTAGCCAACAAGGCATACCAGATGGGATCTCTATAGTGATGAAGGATTCAAGAAAGAAAACGACAGGTTTTACCTATGTCTATTCTATTGATGGAAGGAGAATTGAAGTGGAAGCTCTAAATCCAGGTGAAGATTTAATGCCACTTAATCCATTGGATGTTGATGTCGTCGGGAAGATAAACTCATTTGTAATATCCAATAATCTTGCATATCTGCATGATTCTATTTTTCCCAGAACACTCTTCGGAATAGAAAGTAATTTTGTGGAAAAAAATCCTTCGCTTGTATATGAATATAAATCGGATTCATCTGTAAATTTCAACAAAGAAATTAAGCTATTTACCAACGACAAAGCAGGTAAGAGTGGAAGAGCTTGTTGGTTTGTTACCAGCAAGGATAATATACTCTCAGGCAAACAATATCTCGACAAGTGGAAAGTGGTTGTATCAAGTGCTAATGCTGGAGGACAAAAGCGTAATAATCAGTTAACGGTCCTAGACAATCATAGTGCTTTTGGCCGTTCACGTGTAGCGCTCAAAATCTTCGATACAGAAGCTGAAGCCCGAAATTTTTACAAGTACGTCAAGAGTGAACTTATTAGGTTTGCATTCTTAATGACTGACGAATCCTTAACTTCATTGGCAAAGCAAGTGCCAGATATACAGGATTATTCAGACACTAATCCCTATATTGATTTTACATCTGATGTCAGTAAACAACTTTATAAACTATTCCAGATAGAATCTGATACACAAAAACACATACGAGAAATACTTTCAAAGAAAGCGGAGTAACAAGTATATTTCTATCGTTTATAGTACGATAGAGATATACTTTATTCCATTGGCTTAATTACACTTTCGATATAAGCAATTTCATCTGATGTAAGGCTATATTTTTTGTATAGTTCAGTGTCCGTCCATTGGCGAGAGAAATTTTGTAAAGGGATTAACTGGAATTTATCCTTTGCAATATTTTGGGTAAGAAGAATTGCTGCGAGTAAGAAACGTACAAATCGTGTTTTCATATACCTAACTTGGTTTTCTGCTTCTTCTTTGTGGTCAAAACATGACAATAGTAGGTAGGATTCAGAGCAAATCTCATCTGGTGCAATTATTATAATGCGTGAAATTACTCGCTTCATACCATTAATATCTGACTGTCCAGCATGTTCAGATCCAGCTTTTGACATAATTGTTTTCCACTTGCCAACCTGATTCACATTTGAACGAATATCCTCCCTTTTTACATACCCCCAACCTTTACTTGTAAATATGCGTACTGATTCTTTAAAATATTTGGTTGAAAAATTACTATTGCTTGCAAATCCAAACGGATTACGACTATACACCGTAGAGTCCATTGTTCCTTCATTCAATGCTTTAACCTTGTTGATGATTTCATAAGCAATCATATCTCTTATAAATACATTACCCTCTGAAAGACGCCTTGTATTTGATATTCTTGACTTATCTTTATAACTTACAAAAGTACATTGCCCTTGATACTGAGAAGACCAATTGAAATAGCATACTCCACCTGCTATGTCAGCCGTAGGGAACAATAATCTTGAATCGTCAAAGTCAGCAATAAATGCAATCCTATTATCATTGAGCATCTCATTTCTAAAATCATCAAGCCCTTTTCCTCCAGTGTACCACTTCGCTGGCATAACCATGGAAATATATGTAGGCTTCATTTTCTTAGCAATATCAACAAACTTGTGGTACACGGGGATAGCACTACTGCCAATTCCTCCTCCATCCATTACCTGATATGGTGGATTTCCTATAATAGCATCTATGGTCATATTGTCGCTTTGATTGATTCTCCAAAAACGCTTGCCGTCCTTAAAGCAGTTTACTACAACGGCTGATTTTTGGGTTATGTTTTCGATTAAGTTCTTATAATACTTAATACGAGAAGGTAGGACTGCAAAACATATAGCTTATGACCATGATTATTATATATGATAGACAACTTTATAACAAACGCAACATCATGGTTGAAAAATTCAAAGATTTTCTCGTGCTATCGAATATGGCCGAGAATACTATCACTGCCTACATCTATGCAGTGAACGATTTCAAATCTCAGTACAAAGAGCTAACTAAGGCAAACTTGGTGCTTTACAAAGCGTATCTCATTGAAACATTCAAGCCTAAAACCGTAAACTTACGCATCCAGGCATTGAACAAGTATCTGGATTTCATGCGCAAACCACAATTGTGTCTGAAATCGGTAAAGGTGCAGCAACGCACCTATCTGGAAAATGTCATCAGTAACGCTGATTACACATTCCTGAAGAACAAGCTAAAGAAAGAAAATAATCTGGAATGGTATTTTGTTGTTCGCTTCCTTGCCGCTACGGGTGCAAGAGTTAGCGAATTGGTGCAACTGAAAGTGGAACACGTAAACGTGGGTCATTATGACATTTACACCAAAGGTGGCAAGATACGCCGGCTTTTCATCCCCAAAAAATTGCAAGAAGAAGCTCAGGAATGGCTTAACAAAAACAATAGGGATAGTGGTTATCTATTTCTCAATCGCTTCGGGGAACGGATAACGACAAGAGGCATTGCACAACAGTTGAAGAGCTTTGCCGTGAAGTATGGTCTCAATCCGAGAGTTGTTTATCCGCATTCCTTCCGCCACAGATACGCCAAGAACTTTCTCGAAAAATTCAATGATATATCTCTTCTCGCCGATCTCATGGGGCATGAAAGCATAGAAACAACCCGAATATATCTGCGCCGAACTGCCAGCGAGCAACAAGCAATAGTGAATAAGGTCATAACATGGTAATAAATAAGAATGGAGATGTCTCAAAATGAAGATACATCTCCATTCTATTTAGTTGATAGGTATTTATCTATTTCTAGTTATTCACCTTACTTCACTTCCTCTAAAACAACCACACCTGTAAATCAAATAGTTATGTGTTATATCGTACAAATATGGTTATTTTGCCCCCTCTAAAATCATTATTCTGCATTGAAAGGTGGCAGTAGCTATCAGCCATGGGCAGTAAGGAAAAACATGCTCAATAGCCGGAGAGGAAGATTTTCCTGAGATTCCACAAGCAGAATACCGGCATTGACCGGAATGAAAACCGGCGGTTACCTTTGCCGAAAAGTACAATCTCTTGAGATCGCAGGGCGGAGAACAGAACAGCAACTACAAAAGGGATGGATAGAAAAGAAAACCTGATTATAAAAGAATAAGCTGTAAGAAAGAATAAAAATTTTGCAGAGAGAAATATTTGTTTTATCTTTGCATCAACATGCTTACCCCGCTTCCCGTAAGAACAGCGCGCTCAGGGTAAGCTTTTTATTTTTATAGCTATGACAAAAATTCCATACCCCAAGCAGCTTACATCCTTTACTGATCAGATTGAGTTGCTAAAACAGCGTGGATTGGCCTTTGCAGATGAGACGAAGGCTCTTCATCTTTTAAAGAACATCAGCTATTACCGATTGAGCGGTTATTGGTATCCTCTGCTGATAGATAAGCAGAATCATATATTCCGTCCGAAAAGTACCTTTGAAACGGCATATTCACTTTACAAGTTTGACAGTGAACTTCGGAAGCTTATCATCGCCGAACTTGAAAAGATAGAGGTAGCCGTGCGCACGCAGACAGCATATATTCTCTCTTCCATATACAGTGCCAACTGGTTTGAGGATGCTTCATTGTTTTCAAATCCAGTACGCCATGCCAAGATATTGGTAAAGATAGATGAAGAACATCAGAGAAGTGATGAAGTGTTCATAACAGCTTTCCGTGCAAAGTATTCCGACCACTATCCGCCAAGCTGGATGATCATGGAAATTGCCTCATTCGGCACATTGTCTATCCTATACAGTAATCTGTTGCCCGGACAGGCCAAACGTAAGATTGCTGCCTACTTCGGACTGGCTGACAGTGTCTTTTCCTCATGGCTTCACAGCATTGTATACATCAGAAATATATGTGCTCATCATAGCAGATTATGGAATAAAGTGTTAGGAGTGCGGCCGCTAATGCCTCGTTCTCCTCATAATACCTTTATCCCAATTCCTGCAAGTGGAACACAACAAGTGTATTTTATATTAAGCATGATTAATTATCTGCTTAACACAGTCAACCCGAATCATTCTTTTATTCCGAGATTCAAGGAGCTTCTGAACCGTTATCCTATGGTAGATATAAAGGCAATGGGATTTCCTGCAGAATGGGAGAATGAGATCCTTTGGAAAACTATAAATATGCCAATACAGCAAAGGTAGTTTCCAAGGCAATGGCATCATCAAACAGATTCCTGAAGAAAAGAAACGCTCTGAGATAAAAAAAATACATACATAATATTGAGATGGAGAATGATATCTTTAAAAAAGCGCTAAGCATCATTTCATAAGAGCGATCGTTGATTCATGAATTTATTTGAATGCGAATAGATATATCACTAATTTGGCAATAAACAACCTCTATTGCCAAATTAGTGATAAAAAATATTCAGAAGAAAAACCAGGCTTGAATATTACGCTTTCCCAGACTTGTTATGCGCGAAGTAAATAATTAAACCATTGACAGAAAAGTTCATTTTCTATAGACTGGAGAGTAGAAACATTAAAAGGGTGTGCTATTTAGTTGATGCACCCTCTTGGGCTATAACACATTGTTAATCAATGCTTGTATTTTGGCAAAGAACTCAAATCCTACATAGGAGACTACATATAGATGGTAGAACCTTGAATTATTTGTCTGGCAAAGGTACGCAATAAGTTGGATACTTTTGAGACTATATAGTCCAATTATTAAAGATTTCAAGTATCTGAAGATTAAGAGTGTGTATGTAGCCCCCTTAAAAAACTACACCGGAACTATCTCTGTTGATTGGATAGTTCCGGTGTTATGTATTAATAGGTATATGAGCTATATTATAAGGTGGAATGTACCTTACTTGATTTTACTCATGGAATCAAGGCTTTTGTGTTGAACAAAAACAATCACTCTTTTATCTGGGGTGTAACCTATGGCTCCAGTTTGGATATTATAGTATTTACGCCCTTTCTTAGCCTTTACAACAAACTTACCAAAGTTCGTCAAGCGAATCTCGTTCCCCTCTTCCAAAGACTCTTTAAGAACCTCTAAAAAAGGATCGATAATTTGTATAAGCTCCCATTTTGGATAACGACAGCCGCTATTTCTCAACTTATCGAATAACCTGTCTATGATTTCCTGTTTATTCATGCCTAATTATGTGTTTTAGAATGAATAACGGGAACAAAGCGGTTTGATGTGTATCTCTACCCGCTTGTCTGTTAATATGCGCTGTGCGGCCTGATACATGGGGAGTTTTTCTATCCCCGCTATCTTAAGTGCCTCAACTAGCATTGTGTTCTCAACCATCTGGAGATACTCGCTCTCCTTAATGGTTATATATTTTGTTGATTCCGATTTTATCTTCGCCATGTTATAATTAAAAAAAATGCTTCTCCGGGCCTCCCGGCAGGGAGAAGCTGGGTTCATAACAATCTAAAATCAATCAATTAACTTTTCTCTCCAAAGTCGGCTGGAGTCTCACCCCAACCGTCATTATCCCAGTGTCTGACTTCGATGGATTCGATTTCAGCAGCAAAGGCTTTCAGGAATATCTCAGCCCGTTTCAGTGCGGGATGCGCCTTTTTGGACGCTGTTCGTTTAGCCTGAAACCAAGCGATAGCCGTCATACTATCCGTATAGATGATTCTGGGTGTGTAGTGATTGGCGATGATATATTTCACCGCCTCTACGACACCCAGAAATTCTCCGATGTTGATGGTTTGATTTCCTATGCTCCCGCTGAATAGTTCTTCGCCTGTTGCAATGTCTACTGCCCGAAAGCGCGTCAGCCTGTTTTTAACGGAATGAGCGCCATCGGTGGCTATGCCACACTGAGGGCGCATCATTTGAGTGTGTAGTCCGGAATAATGAATCCGTCGTTCTGCATACGCTTAACAACCTGTTTGGCTTGTTTTGTCAAGTCTTCGATGACGAACTCTGGATTTTCAATATCTTCTCGTTCACGAAGGAGTTTTATGACTCCGGCCAGCGTGCGACTTGATGCACTCTTGCCATCCTTCGGGTCGAAGAATACGGTTTTGTTGCCGAAGGTTACCGTAACCTGATAAATACTCTTGGGGACGATTAGCGTGTCCACCTGCGCTTGAAACAACATGGGTGATGCTTTGACCACCACATATCCACTGCCGTTGTGCATAGGTTTCAGTTCGACAGCGTACAACTTGTTTGGCTGGATAGTTCCTTTCAGTTCTTCTGAAAGTACACATATCTTCTTACCAAAACGGGAGTCTTCACGAACTCCCATTAACTTCTGTGTTTTGGAGTGGCGGGACACAAATCCAATCAGTTCACCCGTCTGCTCCGATTGCGCAAACTTAATCTGCGTTTTTTCTACGATCATTTTTAATTCATCATTTTCAACTTTTTTCGATCAATTTACAATCTATTTTTCAGTCAGTATTCTCTTTGAGGAGACCAAAGTTATAGGATTTTTCTCACTCCTCCAAACTTTATATTCTTAATTTACTGATGGTTATAATTCGGAATATACAGTACAGTACCATATTTACCTTGTTTGCGTTCTGTCTCGGTAAAATGCGTATAACGTTCATCTGTTGAGGAGGTTCGCCAACAATCCCAGTAGCGGTATGTCCGTAAAGAATCGGGCGATGGAGGATATATATCAATTTCTTTTATATACATAACTCCTTGGTCGGTTCCATAGTAGGGTTCTGTGCATCCGCCGCCAGGCAAATCAGGATTAGGACGTAAATACTGGTCTTCCAGCCGTTGTCCAATCACAAAAATATTTACCAGACGAACATCAGGGTCTACGTCGAACTTTTTAGCGTATTCGGCTACCTCATAAATGTCGGTGTTAAAGAAATTGTGATTGAAATGATCGGCGACGGTTTCTACAAATTCTTTTTGGGCTTCTCGGATGTGTTTTCGTGAACTAATTTCCTCTGCCCTTTTCTTAGACACTGCGTTGGTGGTGTACCATAAGAAATCAAAGCCGACTCTGGTGCTGTCATAAACAGCGTGCCGGTCATACATTTCCCGCTGCTTCATATAAGTATCGTCCATCGGGTCGATCTTTTCTCCAAAACAGCTTTTGAATAATCCAATGATAACAATAAGAATTATAAGAGAAGTGGTACCACCAATCAAACCGACCAGAAAACAGCCGTCATTGATTATCCGTACTATCTTGCCCATTCTCTTCCTGTGCTATATTAATAACGAAACTGCCGGATTCATCACGCATCTCAGAGATGCAAACGGCATGTCCGGCATCCAACAATCTATTTGAATATTCTTCTATGTCTGACGCTTGAAACCTGACCGTTTTTAACTCATCTTCTATAAAAGTTTCTAAAGTGAAGACTTTGCCGATAATTTCTGCGTCTTTATCATACGCCTCATAATAATCTCCATTACGGAAGAGGATTAACGTGTTAGTTCCCCGGCGGCTCTTCATTTCTTTGAGCATTTTCATTTTCGCTGCCTGTTTCATATTCATAATTTTTAATGGCTTTTGTAATACAGCTATCACAGACTCCGTTATTCCGCCCCCATTTGTATGCGGTAACGAGTCTGCCACATCGTACACACTGTTTCCCTTTGCTTTGTTTATTACTGTAGATGATAAGTTCGATATAGCTTTTTGATACATCATACTTGTCCATCAATGCCTTGATTATATGTCCTTTCCTGAATCTTTTCTCTTTTGCCAAGCAAGTAAACTCATATTGGATAAGTTTACTACGAACCTTTTGGGGATCGAGACAATCTTGCATACGGGAAAGTAGTGCTAAGTCTATCTTTTTCAGTCGTGCAAGCATAAACAGCTCTTCTTTTGTTAGCTTTTGCTTCATTGCTACTATATACGAAAAACAGCAGTCTATCCCTTTGTTCGCAAGAGCATTATACTTATACGACATTTACAGGAAAACAAAGATATTCGTTTTTTACGTAATTAACTGCTGTTTTGCTTTTAATTGATTATTAATTAGTTGTAGTAATTCCTCAGTATCGGATACTAATTGTCTGTCTCCTATGGGATTTGCATTTTTCATCGGGGTGAAATATATTGCATAGTCGCCATTGCCAGGAACAGAAAATCCTCCGACCGTTGTTAGTCCAATCTTTATTCTATAATAGCCTTTTATAGGGCGATAAGTTTGTGTGGTAGGAATTTTCACGCCTTTTTTGCGTATGATTTCTGCCAGACTTTTGAAAATTGGAATAATGACTTCTTCCAAATAAGATGGAGTCTGAGGCAATATTGTCGATCCATTTCGATTAGCACACTTCTCTTCAATTTGGAGGAGAAATTCATCAATTCTCTTTTTATATGCGTCAGTTAATTCTTGAAAGTTCATTGTTTGATATTATTAAGTTGTTGTACAAGTGAATTTATTCGCTGCTGTAATGGCTCAAGTTCGATAAGCAATGAAGAAGGGATTGTAACATCGGTGATTGGGTATTTCTCAATCTGATGTATCAATCCCTTGATGTTTTACTCCAAACCCATTTGCAAAAATACCAGCTTGTCCCGCTGGTATTTTCGCAGTTGTTCATGTTGTTGTTTGTTCATTAGGAAGATTATTAATTACTTTGTGAATTTCTTTGATGTTACTTCTTACTCGATCAGCCGAGAATAAGCGTTCAAATAATTGTTCTATCGACTCGTCTTCCGAACTGTCGATATGATTTTTGAGCATATCAATTGCCACAACGAAATATAATGGTGTCAGAGGCCCCAAGTTTACCGCATTTTCGATCCGCTCATTCAATGTGGGCGGTTTGTTTTCCTTTTTCTTTGCCATACTTGTTTAATATTTAATGAAACGCACCCAATAAACTTGGTCGGCAAACATTTCGTCGTTACATTCTGCGGCGAATTCATCAGGAGTAAGTTTTCTGGTGGGAATCTCATATTCTACCTCACTCTCCCAGTCATAGATAATTTCTTTATTTGTTGCGTTGCGCTCAAAACAATCCAATGGATATAGAAAGACTGATAACTCCTTTTCTTCGGAAGATGCGAGAGCCTTAACACACTGGTTGTAAGTCTCACTTTCTTCAAAACGAGTGATTTCGAGACACGCCACATCAAGTAGCAGCCTGAGTGAGTGTTCGAGCGGATTGTTGTATGGATCTGTGTTTAAAGCTTCACGCTCTTCGGATAAATCTTGGTAATATCCATAGAGAGTCATCAGCCAATCAATATTGATTTCTGAGAGATGACGATCTGTTTCATCCTCGCCGGTTTTCGTATCTCGAAGAGTACAACTACCATCTGGCTTGAAATCAATAAGCTGATATTTTTTATAGACTGGTGTTCCGGCTCCACTTCTGTCTTCATCCTCTTCTTCGACAAAGACAGTGTGTGGTAACCAACCATCGGGACGATTAGTTATTGCCGTGATGTTAGCGATAATATCTGTTTGTAACTGATTGAATCTTGTTGTGAATGTCATAGTCGTAATTTTATAGGGTTGTTTGTACTTGTCTGAACTTAATTTTCACAGCGACAAAATCGACAAAGAAGTCTTCCATTGTCTCGTTGAGAATGATTTGTCTAAGCCGTTTCATTTCCTCTTCTGCCTGCCATTGGGTGTTGAATTCATGGCCATATTCTTTGAACTCTTCCAGAGTTATTTCTCCGTCCACAAATCTCCGCATATCATCCTCCCACGCCACGTAATCACTGGAATGGTAGCCGTGCATGAATTCAGAAGGAAAATCAGTTGTATAGTTTTCCACTGTAGGGACTTCTGGAAAATTCCGCCATTCAGTGTTGCCAGTCGTTTGGAATTGTAGCTTTACAGGAGCGATTTTATCATTTCTTTGTTTTGCCGGAATAATGAGGGAGCCACAATCAGGGCAATAGACTTTGCTGTCACGGTCGGCGAAGAAAGATTCCCAATCTTCGCAATGAGGGCACTTCTCAATTACGATCTCTTTTTCAATGGTTGCATAAGATGGCCAAGAATCATAATCTGCAAGAGCTTGTAAGTAGGCTGAGTACTCCTCTTGCGTGTTGAATTTAACCTCTGAGACCACTCCTCCATTTAGAGAAAGAAACTTATCTAATGGAACCTGACCTGTCCATTCGTGGTATTTTACAGCATCTTGTCCAAATATTACTATAATCGATATCATGTTACTTTATTTTTAAGGTGAAAAAAGACCGAGAGTGATATTAATCTCGGTCGGTCAAGTGATAGTTTGGGTATTTAGTTAGTCCAGATATTCTTCAAGATGGTAGAATTTGGTGACAATAAAATCTTCCTTCCCAATATCTACAAAATATTTAAGGTCATCGTAGCTATTGAAGTTGAAGAAAATTTTGTCATCTTCGCTCTCAACTACATCCAACGAGAGTTTGATAATTACATCCAGTTGTGAACCATCGTCTTTGTAGGTAATCTGACATTTCAAATAGTGCGGTTCCTGCTTTGTTCTGTTTTTATAGTCAGCGTATGCTTTGTTGGCTTTGGCGAGAAGAGCATCTTTTCGCTCCTTTATCATCGATTGCATAACTTCGACCAACTCCTCAGCGTAGAAATTAGAGATTGGTAGTTCGTAGTCATCTCCATCAAAGGAGGCATTTACCATCAATGATTCATTTTCAGAAAATGATTTGATCTGGCAAGGAATTCCTGTTGCTGCTTCTACGCCACTGTATGTTCTTCCTGCGGGAGACTCTATCTCTCCACCATATATTTTGGCCAGAGAGAGCATCAACTTTCCTATTGTTTCCCGTGCCTGAGTGATAGTGCTTTTGCACTTGGTAAGTTCTTCTATTATGTCCATAATTTAATTGTTGTATTTGGGCTTACATCGCCTTGTTATTTGTAAATCATCATATCCAATACTTTTCAGTTCGGCCAGAAGTTCTGCATACTCACTTTCTTTGGCGGGAGTGGTTGCCGCGATTACTCCGATATAATCGGCATCAGAGTGTTGTCCAACGCGCATATAGGAGCCAACCATCAGATTTTTCTTATTGCCTTGTTCAGGAAATAAGGCGATGATATCACCGCCTTGCTTGAATTTGCGGAAGATTACTTTCATGTTGCTCTTACCATTATGATTCCAAAATGAGAATACCATCCTCTTTACAAAAATCAAAGCCGAGTTCTGCTGCGATGCGGTCATACTCTTCATCATAGAGTTGGTTGTATTGCTCTTGATATTCTTCTTTGTAGCGGGTTGGTGTGGCATCATCAGCTTCTTCGCCTTCTTCGATGTCTGGTTCAACAAATGCTTCAAAAGGCAGACCGTTAGCTTTTACCATTTTTTCAATGGCACAGTCGCTGGCTTGCTCCATGATGAGCGAGTTGATTTCATCTTTATTCACCCCGAACTCTTCGGGTTTGTAATCATTCAGGTCTTTCATTGTTCTAATTTTTAGAGTTATTCATTTTGTCCACAGATTTCCGTTTCAAGTTCAAAATCACCGACATTTCCAAAGTTGTAGTCTGTTTCGCTGATGATGTTTTCCATATCCTCATCGGTGATTTGATTTGTCTTGTCATTGGTAATATCAAGACGTACTGTGATATATACTGTTCTTGTAGCCATAACTTAAATAGATTTTATTTTCCATGTTCCTTCAAATTCCATATCATTATCGTTGTAGAACAAAGCACCATTACTATTCCCAGCTTGGATTAATCCCTCAATCTCCTCTTGTTCACGTTCAGGAATCTCGGACAGTCCCGGTTCGTCATAGGACCATTCAATGATATGGCCTGCGATCTCAGTTATTCCTGTTGATTTAGGAAGACTTAGAGTGTAGGTAATACTATTAAGGATTATACATAGCCAATCGATGTTTGTGCAAGCTAAGTCGAGATTATCACTGGTAAGGGTTGCAGAACTGCAACAATCTTCATCATAGACCTCAACTGCAATGCCGTTGCCCTCGATTGATACCACTTTTACACGGGAATCATAGCCGTACATTTCGTCGTTGAACCATACAACCCAAGGTACCTCATCTGGGTTTTGTGATAGTTGAAGCTCGGATAGATTGTTTTCTTTGAGTATACCAATAATGGCATCAGTGACTTCACAGCGTAATAATTTGGCACGTTCTTGAAATGAATTAATTTTTTCGTTCATATTTTGGATTAATTTTTTCGGTTTCTACTAAGTAATTTATATCTCGACCTTGTGTCTGGTTATAATTGATAAGCATTGCCATATCCTCATCAGACAATTTGCCTGCTCGTTTCATTTTCGATAAATACTTGTTCAGTTCATCTTGATTTGAAAATACTCCGACCAGTTCACGGCTGTTATGAGTATGCCAGGCATCTGTGCTGTATAGCATGATTACATTATCTGAATGTCTCATCGTTTGATTGGTTTGGTTAGGAAAATGATCTCTACTCGTTGAGAACGTATATATTCGATAGAATCAGCGGAAATGATTTGGTTATTAGAAATGAGACCTTGGTCTTCAAGCATTATCATATCTTCCTCCAAAATATCACAAATAATATCTCCGTTAAGGTTTGAGATGGCGTAAATCTTACCGTCCAAATCTTTGAGAAACTCCCTATCGTCTTTGTAGATGTAGAGATGCTTACAAGGAGCCATAATGATTCTCAGATTATGTTCCCGGAACTTCTCTGCTGTCATTCCGGTTCCTCTGAACAGGGATTTTGAGTTTGTAAAAATGCCCTTCATCAGTTGTCTGACGTACTCTTCATGGTTTATTTCTTCGACTTCGGCAAAGCACATTGCCAAGTCGTCAATAGTAACTTTGAAGTCATCCGGTAAGCGATTCCCAAAGCGATCTTGATTGATGGTACGGCGTAATTGTTCATCTTCCATAGCATTGCCAAGTCCGGGATATTCTAAAAATAGGTATTTGTCCTCATACATAGCAACGCCAAAGGCATCAAACAGATAGGCTGTTACCTTTTTCTCGTCAAATTCAGGGAGGTCGGGAGTGTTTAACTCCATTTCGAGAGACATTAGCCCACCCAATGCCTCGATGTGTTTTGCGTTTATATTCATCGTTATACTTATTTGTTCGATTTTAGAATAGTGATTGAAAAAACAAAGGGGTGAAGAAATTCACCCCAATTCAATTATTATTGATTATCAGTTCAGATGGCAACCTGCAATCCGGTCGGAAGTACCAAAGTTCCGAAATCTATACTTTCTGTATGGAACTCTTTTAGTTCCTCTTTGAGTTTGTCTAATGACTCATTGCGAACCACCTCTCCGCCAATCAGTGTGGCGAAAGATATCTGTTCTCCGAGCAGTACGTTTGCGTAGATATCAATACCATATTCGGAGCCTACCTTTTTAATAGCAAAATAGCCATTGATTTGATAAGGTTTCAGAGCTTTGCTCACAGTTGGCTTTACAAACGAAGCATCATAGTCGGCAATCACCTTTTCGAGCCACGTAGTATGGAAAGTGTCGATAGACTTCGAGAATATGACTACCGGGCGGAAGGATTGAGGAGTGCGGCGCGTCATGGTTATTACGGCAGATGCTCGATATCCCCCGTCACTGATTGATAAGAATGAATTGCCCACTTTGCAGTAAGTATTCATTTTTCGTTGTTCTCGGAACTTTGTGTAACTCAACTCCCCTCCGACAAAATCGCTGTTCAGTCCTGTCTCGTCCTCAAAGTCTTTGATAAGCATCGCTGGGATATATTGGCGACAATAGTTGTGATTTCTATAAATCTCATATGCTTTCTCCAATGAGATCAACTCAATACGAACGTATTCAACATATTGGGCGCTGTACTCTAATACATTGTGCACAATCTCACGGGTCTGTAACTCTTTAGGTAACTGCTTAAACCAACGAAAATTTGTTCCATATTTCATACAGTATTCTACGAAGTCCGGTGTCCATATCGTATGTGGAAGTGCCGGCAGGTTACTATTTTTCTTAATGTAAGCCTCGCACACCTCTTTGGTGAGTAGATGAGAGAGAGTGTCGCTATCAATCACCACAACCTCGCTATTAGGCTTGCTGATGGCAGCTATTAATCGTTGTGGTGTCTGAAATACATCTGGCAGTTTCTTGAAAGCGTATGGCACTACCTCAATGATCTTGTCAGCCATCGCATCATCAATGACAGAGAAAATAGCCGCCATAAGTTCTTGGTGTTTCTCCTTTTCAGCTTTTTGTTCAGCAGTTTGGATTCCGTTATATGAGTATGAAGATGGCTCGTGAAACGATATTTTTTGATTTTCGATAGCAGCCATAAATACATCATAATCATAGAATTGTTTAGGTACAAGACTGAAATCTTTAGCGGCAACATTCAAATAGTACGTTTTCGCTTTATACTTATCCGGAGTGATAAACACCACATCCTCTTGTTTAAGATTCGTAGTAGCCAACTTAGAAAAAAACTCTTTGGCTTTTATCTTGATTGGGACATACGAGAGAAATATCTGTACCGGTTTAATATCCGTTTTGGTTGAAGAACTGTGATAGCCACCCCTACGTCCATAATTTGATACGGTTTCAGAATAGATGCTTTTTACTCCTTCAATGGCAAGTTCTACCGACCAAACTTCCGGTGCGAACAAATGTAGATACTTTAAGTTTTGCTTTGTTCGACTCAGCATTGCTTTCAGCATTGTTTTACTTCTAAACTCAACAGGTACGTTGATAATGTTGGATATATCTTTTTGTACGGCAAATTCGCATATCTCTTTGGTGCGAATCTCTTCTGGTAAACTGGATAATTTAAACCCATAGTAGCTGTATGAATTGCTATTTTTCTCAATAACGCTAACAACAACCTCTCCTGTCAGGTATTTATGAGGAAGGCAGTCTAATAATTGAATATTTCCCTCTTCAATAGCAGCAGCTGCTATTTCGGGAGTTATTAGTTCTTCGGGGAGGTTTGCTACCGCTTCATAGATTCTTTTTCCCATTTTATTATTGATTTAGAGGGTGATTGATTGTTGTGATAAGCCTGCCCTTACGAAAGACGAATATTGGTATTTGCTCTTCGTTGGATTTGGCTACGATGTCATTCCAATATTTGAGTTCCCTGGCATATAGGACTGAGAGCTCTCCTTTATCGTTTAGCTGCATGAATTCCAGTCCTTCCAATGAATTTTCCGACAAGTTGGGTAATTCCGTTTCCGGCAGATAAGTAGAAAGCCCATCGGAATAACGATAGTGCCAATTATCATCCTTAAAAAGAAATAGATGTCCATCAAGTTTCAGAAATTCAGCTTCACTGCTATATCGGGGCAGATGTTTTCCCTTTTTTTCTTTGTCATCTCGAATCTCAGCTCTGCAATGGATGCAGTCATAACCTTCGTCCCAGCTATATTTGCCATAAGGCGTAGCTCCAAGCCCAACAAGGTTGCCAAGTTCAAGTAGTGCCTCGACACGTTTTGGGGTTGGATAGAAATTTTTTAATTTGGAAGCCACTCCATTGTAAAACGGAGTCCACGAGACCGAAGTGTATTTGATAACTTCGCTTTCTTGTTGTTTGCCAATATACAAGCTCATAATTTTATTGATTTTGATTGTTTAACTTACTTTTTGTGCTCCCCAGCGAATGTGGAACTTACCTTGATCGTCCTGTTCACGACGGAAGAGGGTTTCGATGATGTCCGGTGAAATGTCGAACTCCTCAAAAATTTCGGACTCCTCTTTGACTTCGCCGCTTTTGATAAACTCGTTCAGTCGCTCTTTGGTGAGTATCAACGCCATTAGATTCTGCTCAATAGACTCCTCGTAGGTCAGATAGTGAACACGGCGCATCCCAACTGAGTCCAGGCGTATAAAGCGAAAATAAAACTGCTCCATTCGAGGGATGTTCCACTGGAGAGACTCGATTATAATGTCTTCACAACTTGGTACGTTTGCTGAACTTTTCAAACTTTGCTGGGTACAGACCAATAGACCGTTCTCTGTTTTCTCGAATTTATCGAGTATCTTCTGCCTCTTCTTAAAATCGACATTGCCACGAACAACAAACAAAGGACGTTCAGGGAAACGTTCACTCAAAAAATTGGTGTATAACTCCACCGCGTCAATTGAAGTACATCCAATTGCCACTTTCCCTTTGAGTTCATACCTAAGTTTGTTTTCGATGGTAATTGCCTTTTGTGGGTATGGCTCTCCAAAGTAGCCGCTCATTTGGTGCGGAACAGAACATGCTTTGATAAGAAGTTGTATCTGACGTACAAGATTCAACTGAGACTCCTTTTTCTTATCCTTAATGGGATTATAATAGAGATGCAGAATCTCGTGGAACTTTTCAAGGATAGTTCGATAAACTGCTCGTTCGCCATCGCTCGGCGTTACGGTGTAATTAATAATTTCGTACTTCTCACCTGCAAACTCTTTGAACTTACGGGTGATGATGGTCTTTTCGATAAGAGCAGCCAGATGTTCTTGGTTATATACGTCTTGGTTTTGCTTTTCGATACCAAACACCGAAGCTTTGCCCGGACAAAAGCAAGCCTTAAAGAGTGTCGAACCACCACGAGCCGGAAATGGTTCGAGGTAGCGGTCATTCCGTTTCATCTCAATCTCTCCGTCTTTGTTTTGGAAGTAGACGTAATAGGCATCACACATCATATTGACAGAGTTGTTATACAGCAGTTCGAATTGAGAGTATAATTCTCCAATATTGTTTCGTGTAGTTGTTCCAGTTGCCAACAACTTATACTTGGCACGACGGAAGATGTTGAGCGATTGCCTTGTGCGCTGTGCTGACGGATTCGTAATCTCATCCGATTCATCGAAGAGCAGGCAGACTTTATTTGAACGTACTTTCATAAACTCCTTGAGCGGTGCAACTAACTCACCAATCATCGTGAGAGAAAGAAGAACATAATAGCCCTTGGGAATATTTACCAGATGTTCCGGCTTGCTGGCTATGATATATTTTTCACTGTGGCGTTTCAAGAATGGCTCCCATGTCAGATGGATGGCGATTGCAGGAGCAAGGATAACCGTGTTTTTAACATTTATCCTCCTGTGCTTGCTATAATAGTAGGCCACTGCCGTTTTACCAGATCCTTGTTGCCAATTAAGCAGGGCATATCTTTTTTGAAAGACCAATCCCATGTCGTGTTTTTGCAACTCCGTGAACGAGCAAGCCTGCATCTCCTTATTAAAGAATGTCAGGGTATTAATATCTTTATCCAACGCCTCGTCCCGCTTCATTGTCGGAAAAATGCTCGATTGCAGTTCATACTCTTTTCGTTTACGTTCGATATATTTCTCGGCTGCTGCATATTGTCGCCTTAGCTTGGCGGTCATTTTTTCGGGGTGTGGCAGTGTTTTTCCAAAAGCCAGAATACCTTTGAGTGAGACTGCTGTTACCTCAACCTTGTCCAGCAGGCGAGGCGCATATCCTTTCAATTTAAAACCATAGTTTGTTTTGACCAATGCGACCTCTTTTCGTGGTACTACATTCTGGTTTTTAATATACCGTTTCAGTACGGCGAGCACCTTTTTGTAGGTTAGTTTGCGTTTGTCCCATTCCTTGCGCTCATCAACTGAACAGCCTTCTGGCGGTCGTTGATTGCGAAACTTAGCGACTAAAGCTATTGATTTATCATAGTGTTTTTGAAGTGATTTGTGAGTCTTGATTTCGTAAAGATATTTTTTTAGCTTATACTCAAACTCCCGATTTTCTGCCGACACCTCCTCTTTGGCTTCCTGTTGGATCTGCAATTTCGATTCTGCCGTGATGCCTTTAGCTTCCGCAATTCGTTCGGCCAGCTCCTCCATTGAGACAAACTCCTCGGCGTTGTACGGTTTCATATCAATGTTTTTCGACTCCCGCATAAAGACCATAATCTTGGTATCGAACTTGTCAACACCCACGCTTTTGAAAGCATCAGCGGAGAGTTTGGTCTGTCCGATGAATGAGAAGTCCCGGTTTATCGCATTGACCTTGGAGCGTTCCCAGAACTCGTTTTGCAGAAATGACACTGGGACGACCATCATCATCAATCCCGACGGTTTGAGCATCCAGTACGCCTTATTGCAATAGTAATACTGCGATTGAACACCATCGAAGTCAAGATTGAACGGCGGGTTACCAATCACTATATCGAAACGTTCCTCCGGATTGTGAGTACATATATTGGCTAGTTCTATGTTTGCGTTGGGATATAGGTGTTTGGCTACTTTTATGGCATCCGGGTCAATGTCGAACCCATAGGCATTGTGCTCATTTGGTAGGAAGTTAAAGAAGTTGCCCATCCCACAACACATATCCAGTACCATCTCATTCGGCTGTGGTTGAATTGCCTCAACCATCTTGCGGCATATTTCATGCGGAGTAAAAAACTGTCCCATTTCGGCCTCTCGTTTTGCTTGAGCAAAGTCGTGATACGATGAGAAATCCGCTTGTTTTAGTTCGTGTAGACCTCCGATACCGGTGTATCCGTTATAGATTTCTTCGGCAGACATGGAGTTGCCAGTCCCTATTGTTGAAAGTATTTTTGCGTTGAGCGTTTTTCTGGCACTCTGTGATATTTGTTGTGGAGTTATTTGATACATTATCTTCTGGTTTATTACATTGATACTAAATAGCCGAACTCTCTGCGTTCCTGCTCACACTGCTCTTTGAAAGCATCTGTTTTATAAAAAGGCACTGTGTTCGATGCGTATTTCTCTGTCATCTCGCGCTTGAAGTAGTTAAAGTGCTCTATAAGCATGTCACTACCCTGATAGATGTCGAGAATATTGATAGCATCGACCACATCACCATCAAGGTTCACACGACTATTGCCATAATCTTTTGCATACTTCTTAAAGCCCTCGGCTCCAAGTATGCGAGCTATACCTTCTAAGGTTTGTACTCGTCTCATATTCTAAAATTTGATTGAGTTAAAAACTTTGTCTATCTCAGCCTGTCGAAGTCCGATGTAGACCTTTGTAATATCTATGCTTGAGTGCCTGAATATTGAGTTGAGCAATATTAGAGACTCGGCACTTCGACCATTGCTTTCGTATACATATCGTCCGAAAGTCTTTCGAAAAGTGTGTGTGGAGAATGCCTTGATCGGTAATCTGTATCTCACCCTAAACTTTTTGAGCAATCGGTTGATATGCTCCAAAGAATAGACTGTTTGAGTTTTTGGGTTTAAAAAAGGCGAACCTTTTTTATCGGGTTCGCCTTGTAGAGTGTATAGCTCTTTGATCTTTTGTTGGACGGAGGAGTTAAATGTGATCCGTCTTCCTTTCTGGGTTTTCTTCTCAGTCTTATCGAGAAATTCTCGGTTAAGTATATCCTGCCATGTGAGGGTTAATACATCTGAGGCTCGTAAAGCAGTACAAAAGGATAACCTGCAATAGAGCTCCCACATATATAGTCCATCATTATGCAGTCCATCTACCAATCGATTGAAGTCTTCTATCGACAAGTAGTCTGCTGTTGTTAGTTTTCCTTTGTCTCTGCTCATGGTTTTTTACGGTAAATTGTCGTTTGGGATCTCTTTTCCGGTGTAAGGGTCATAAACCTCACAAGACGAAAGACATTCGGATTCAATCCCCCATAACCCTTGGTCATAACTATAAAATATCTCTATCGGAATTGGCCTGAGCAAACAGTTTTCGGCTTCGTCCTCCGTCATTCCGCAATGCTCCATCAATTCCTTTTTCTTTCGTTGATATGCTACCGGTGTTTTGTCTGGGGATAGGTAAATATCAACCACATCGCCCTCGTCTTCAGTTATTCTAAGTTCGTCATCCATTATATTACATTTTTAATTATTCTTTTCAGCATTGTGAACCAAATAGATTAGCTCCACAATTTCAGCTTTGTTGTTTCTCATAAATTCAGCAAATCCATCGTCAGTAGATTCCAAGCCCTCTTCTTTACAATACTCGTGATACCGCTCAAACATGGCATCTTCAACGGAATGAGAGTTCACTACCATCCGATTGTAACATATTTCAGGATCTGACCAACTACCTCTCCAGATAAACCTTATTGGTTTTATGCCATACCAATATGGTAGTGATTCACGTCCTCTTTTTGTCGTAATCAACTGCCGCTTCGATGGGACACTCGAAAAACTCAAGCCTCCTTCCATAGGGGCTTTGTTGGTTTTATCTATGTATTCACTCAGTTTCATCTTTTGTGACCTACTCGTTGTTCGTACTTTGCCATTTGCTTCATAATCATATCACAGAACTTTTGACCATCTTCACTGCCGAGACCGAAGTAGTTAACCATTGCCATAATATTGTGACGATACTCGCTCTCCCATTTGATAGCGTAATGATCGCCCATAACCTTGCCGTACGTTTCGGCAAAAAGTTCGCGGGTGAGTCCTTCGCCATCACCGTAGTTATTGACCCATAGGCAAACTCTGGCAAGATAGTTTTGATTTAACTCATCCATATTATTGCTTATTAATCACTGATAATGGAACCCAAATGGCCTGAGAACTGAAATCATCGAATGCCTTGCCGTACTCAATAGATTCGCACAGTTCAAAGATGGACTTCTTTTCGTATTGCAGTTCGAAATATTCCTGGGATTCAGGCCATGTAACCGGAATAAAGAGTTTGTTAGCATCTGGCTCAGTGCCGGTGTGGGCTGTATAGAAGTGTTCTGGCACATACATCGCTCCGTTGTCCTCCGAGTTGTAACTGTCGTACCCAACTTCACAGTCAGAGAAAAACTTGCTATCTTCAGGATATTTGACCAACACATATCGTCCGGTCGGTTCTGTAAACTTCCAACTGTGATCGCAAGAGTGACAATCGTACATTTCACTTTGAGAATCAAATGTGCTGGCACCTTTACCGCACTTAGGACAAATAAATTTAGGGATTTCTAAACCTTCACTGGCAATGATTTCCATGCTCTGCCAGAATAGTTGTTCGCAGTAATCACTTTCCATCTTTTGTGCAAGCTCTCGCATATCTTCATCATCGACATCATCGACATCAAAACCTCGGTGTGTTAAATCTTCTCGGCTTATTGCGGTAATCTGAAAGTATGGCAACTCTTCGGTGAGCTGATTGAGAAAACTCACCTCTGAGGCATTCTTATTATCTTTTTTCTCGAAGTATTGGTGGAGATCTTCTACTAATTTTCGATTCATATAATTTACTATTTAGGTGTTTGCTTTGATTACCTGTTCATTATCGAGTCCGATAAAATTTGCCCCACACTCTGAGCAAGAGTACCCCTCTTCGAGGTTGGTGTCATCTACGTCAATCATTGCATATTTCAATGCTTCTTCCTGACAATCAGGACAAATTTTAGGCTCATTGGGCTTATTGTCGTTGAATTTGCCGAGCAGAGAATCCATAGACCAACCACACAGAGCTATCAGAAGTGCATCACAATCGCCATTCTGATATGCTTTGATAATATTGGAGCCAATGTGATGCGGCTGTTCTTCGTCACTATTAATTTCGTCTAATACAACTTCGGCAAACCTTTCGCACTTATCCGTGTCTTCAAGTATGGATTCAAGGGTGTCTCCGTTATCCTCTTCTGAACTATCGACTTTCCAATAGCCATAATCTGAACCATCTCCGGGGTGGGTTCCAAATGTATAGCCTTCCGGTGCGTATTGCTCAAGCGTTTCCAACAGCTCTGTAAATAGCCATGAGGCATCCTCGCTTTCCCACCAATTAGAGGTTTTATCTTCTTGTGCATAAGCGGGAAGTTGATCCATCAGTTGCACATACTCAGGGGTATCGCGAATGACATTCATAAAAGCAGGAATAAGTTCCTGATATCGCATCGTCCCATGCGACACGCTTTTGTCAAGTGTGGCGTGGATAGTATTTTGAGTTTTTTCGTCTATGAACATGTGTATATTATTTTTTGATGTATTGTTAGGTTGTTTTTTCTCTTCCTCGATAATAATCAGCTTTTGATTTTCCTCGCAGTTGCAGCACCAACAGTCGGCAGGCTCTCGAATCATCTCATCGATAAATTCAGTGGTGGTTTCGTAATTCTCGTTTAGTTTCACCCAAACTTTGGCCTGCACGTCATCAGACCCACAAACCGAACATACTATTTTTGACATATTATTTGATTTAGCCGCTTAGTACCAACTCAGCAGAACGTCATCATTGTTCTGGTCGCTGGTTGTGATTAAATTGTCGAGAGCTGACACAAATTCGTCAATGGTCAATCCGATTTTTGCCAACTCCTTAGTAAGGAACCCCTCTCGTTCCTTGAAGTAGTCAGTTTGATTGATAATTTCGTCTTTTAACCGTACCAGTTCACTTCTCGGCAGGTCGTATTCGTTATCATACTCATCTCCCTTGTTAGTGGTGATTTCGAACTCCATAAAGATTAAGTCCAACACCTCTTGTGATTGGTAGCCACATATAACTGTGGAAGTGTACTGCACTTGATATTTTTTTGCTATATGTAAATTGATACTCATGTATTGATTCTGTTTAATAATGATGTGATTACCAATAGGGGCATTTCTTTACTTGTTTGATGTGAGGCCACCTACTTGATAGAGGAGCCCTGGCATTTGCAGTGGGCTCCTCATCAATGTAGGGGCGACAACTAAATTTACTGATCCACCACATCGTGCCTGCCAAGCAATTAAATTGTTTACTTTCTCTTACGCCACTCTGAGACCTTTTTCTTGATATCAATATTGTTGTCCGCCAGCATCTTTTTCAAGACAGCAAACAGTCGCCATCCTTCACCATTCTTGTACATTTCTGCTTTGGGTGATAGAAATGCAAGAGACTGAAATTTGTCCAGACGATTTCCTGCATCATCAATGGCAACACAGTTATGGAAACGAACGAGGTTCTGCATTGTAAAGAATGCACCAGAACCTTTGTAGGCATCTACCCATGCTTTGCTCTGGGGTGTGTCACATCGCATATTGATACGCATTTCATTAAACTTTTTAGCCGCAGTGTATAGTTGGGAAGCGTTCTTTGCTTGTTTGATATGTGTTATTGCTGCGTATAACGGGTTATACAATTTACTTTGCAAATCTGACACGAAAATATTCTGGCTATTAATGCGCTTGTAAGGTACTCCCTTACATTTTTTCACATTCAGGTTATTCACACGCTCTTTTAGCTGTACAATATAATCATTCGCCATAGCCATAACAACGTCAGTGTTAAACCAACGATTACGATCTGTGAAATTTACGGCATCCCTTTCCGACATTTTCATCTGAGCGTATAACTCATCCATTAACATTTTCCACTGATAATCATAACCCAAACGATGAATCATGTTCGTCACACCTACCGGTTCTTTTGAACGATGAGGTGTATAAGACATCATGTGAAACATTTGAGCCATAACCCAGCGTCTGAACAGACGGCGGTTAGGGACTGTTCCTTGTTCAATGATGTGACTGAAAATAGGATCGTTGTCATCAAGCATGGAAAGTACACCATCCTTGTTTGAACCGATATACTCGCCACCGTTGGCCCCCTTCATGGCAAATAGATTATTTACATCCACGCCGGCACTGCGAAGTGCATCAATACGTTCCTGTGCTGTTTTGGGCAGTTTCGTTGAGGGGCTATGTTCCGTTGCTGTTACCTCCAAACCTAAACCCTTGCCTACAATTGCGATTACAGCAGTAAAGTCGCCCTTTGCAATTTCGGGCTTTGCGCCGCACTTGGGACACAACATTTTTGTCTCTTTTTTCATTTTCTTCTTTTTATTATTGTGATTAATTACAGTTAGTCTCTATCCAGTTTTTGAGTATCACCAAATCTTTATCGACCTTACTTTTCCAGAACCATTTGCCCATCTTTTCTGGGTTCCATTTAAACCCGTTGATAATCTGGCAGAGAACATATAATTCGAGTTCAATTTGTGCTTTATCCCGACGTTCACCATACAACATAGCATCATCACTTAAACTCCTTTCGGGCACTGCCATGAAATATTGGTGCGGCTTGCTTTCGCTGCGCTCTGATGGAACTGAGTTTTTATACCGAGAATACAGTTCTTCCACATTTGCGAAAAACTCATCTTCGTTGCAATCCGTCACCCCCAATTCACCTTCATATCTGCCGTCTTGTATGATAAACTTGCCGTTCAGTTTTAGACTTCGGGACTGGAAATCAATTCTGAAGTTTGCACCGTCCTCGACAGCTTGGATAGATGCTTGATAGATATTATTCATGTTTCCTCAATTATAAATTAGATGCATTCAAATCGCTGACGCATTACTTTATCATTCTGATAAATACAGTTTCTCCTGGTCCTGAACCTCGGTTATAACCAGGTTCAGGGACCAGGTATAATACTGTATGTTAAATTCGACTCCTTGTGCATTAATCGGTTGCGTTACCATTTCTCTTTTAAAAGAAAGTCTCAATTAGGATGGCACATAACTTTACTGTTTTTGATATGAGCAGCTATTCTGCTGGCCCCATCACGTCATATCGGAAGATATACGGAGATGACGTATGGTTCCAGCAGTTGCAGAGCTGCACCATTAAATTTCCTAATCTGGGCTTTCACTTTGTGCTAAGTTCTTTTTGTTGTGATTCTCAGAATATTGGCACATTCCTCTATGAATTTGATGTTTAGCGTGGCTGGAAGCCTAAGCAGCGGCGTCGTATAACGGTAGGGATCACGACGCCGCAGCGGAGGCTTATTGAGCACGATACACTAAATATTATTCCCTTGAATCACGTTTTGTGCTAAGAATAAGAAAGTTCTCATAACAACGACACATTGCTTTATACTCTTGATGTTACCCGCGTTTCCAGCTCAGAAGAGTCTGAAGGCGGTTTATGAACGGCCTTCAAGACTCTGTAGGAGCTGGTTCCGTACGCGGGTTGGTAAATTGTTGTTCCTTGAACTTCACTGATGTGTTTCAGTATCTCTGTGTGAATGTCAAGCAAGCGACACATCTCTTTAATCTCTTGATATTTACAGGTAATTCCAGAACCAAGATGGGATTCACCGGTTGCTAGACCGGTGAATCGTAATATGGGTTCTGGTATACATACCTGTAACATTAAATTCTCGCTCTTCATTCATTAACCGTGTGCTCGGCATTCCTATAATGATGAAACCAATGTGTTATACACAGTATGGCTTGTAAGTATGGCATTCTGCATACAACCAATTGTCAGATAGCCTGATATGTTATTGTTGGTCTTATTGCGGTTTGCTTTTACATTCCGCCCCAAACCTCGGACAATACAGCCATCGCCCTTTGTCTTGATATATCCCAGACCGCCTATCTTGCGTTTTCTTGTCTCGATGGCTCTTAGGCAATCCATCACAAACTTGTTTAGTTCATCTATATCTTTTCTGACGTTGCATACAGGTAGTATTTGTGTTGCCCAGCTAAATTCACCGTTACCTTTATAGAGATACCGATTCACGGAGTTAATAGCTTTTGCCAGAGTGATACCAGGCTTACGGATAGTTCGTGACTCAATTTCTTTCTGGAATGTTTTGATGCGGCTGGACGATAGAGAAATCATATTGCCTTTGATGCTAAACCCCAGAAATTTGAACCACTTGTCAGCCGTTAGATATTCCACTTTTTTAGGGTTGAGAGCCATTGACATCTCACTAAGTCGTTGTTGAAGTACGGTCATTGCTTTCTCGTAATCATCTCCGATAAAAAGCATATCGTCTGAGTAGCGTACATAGAAGCCATTCAGTTGAGACAACTCATCATCGAGGTCGTATAAGAGAACATCTGCCAGCCAACTTGCCACGGCGCAACCTTGTTTCAGCGACTGGAACTTACTTTTGAAATTGTTCTCTTCATCGAAGTATAAGTCGCAGTGGTAATATTTTCTCAATACGTCAATCAGGGCTGAATGGCCATATTTTGTTTCCACATTGTCAAATGCCTCGTCGATATATCGAAGCGGCACACTGTCGAAGTATTTGCTCAGGTCGGACTTCCAACCCAGACAGTCACCACTGGGAGCATTCGTGATTTGAAGACTTACCTCTTTTACAACCTTGCCGCATCCAATACCTGTTTGATATGATTTACAAGACTTATGAAGCATTTCTGGCATCAGGTCGAACAGCAAATCGTTGGCGATACTCAGTATTACACGATCCATAGGTTCATTGACGTAAACCGTGCGGAACTCGCCATTATCTTTTGGTATCAGTGCAGTATGGGGTGGAGAGATTTCATACTTGCCTTTCAGCATTGCATCGGCAATCGCCAGTCTGGTATGCTCATCAGTCAGCCGTATGAGTTGGTCTTTGCGAATGTCTTTGAACACTCCTTTCTCAATTGCTTTCGTCCATCTGTCGATGTCGAAAAACATATGCAAAATTTTATCTGCCATAATCTTCATTTTATTGGTTTTATTCAGAGTAGCTAGTGAATTACTTTTTTGTTTATTTCAGGGTGATTAATTTCTTTCGTCAGCCCAGATACAATTATTATAGCAGCACCCCTCACTATCCGTGTGAACACCAAATTGCACAGTTGCTTTGCCGAAGTCTGTAAGTTGTTCGTCCCACAATCTTTTGACGGTTTCTTCACCCAAGTCCTTTACATATCTCAGAGCATAATATTGAAACTCATGCGTTGTTTCATCGTAAAATGCAGTTGGATTACAATAGATTAAGCAACTGTTAATCATCTCTCGGCAACTTAGTTCGTCAGCAATATGTTTCTCTTCGTATGTTCTGTTGTTAAAACGAGGCAATGAATTTTTAGCCTCTTCAATTTGTTTTCTTGTCATTTTCTGGTATTTATTAATTTGATTTTGAGCTAATCAATCCAGAAAGTTCCGCAGTGTGGGCAGTGGCTTCCACAGGGAACGTTGTTATCATAGTACACCCCTCGGTGTCGGTTGTAGTCCATATCGCCAAAAGTGCATCCTCCGGCTTTGAATACCCGATTCAGTTCTGCTTCACGAGCAATTTGGTCGGCATTTTTTGATTTGGCAATAGTTTGAGGCTTTCGTGGCTTATCCATAGAGAATACAGGGGAGTCTGATTTATCCAACCAATCGCTGCACATTCCAAAGCAGTTCTCAAGGCTATATTTGTCTGACTCTGATGTGTAAAGGTTTTCTCTGACAAATGGGAATGACTTGTCGATTTTTAAATACTCGAAATCCCCGGAACCTTCTCCAGCGTTATACAGTGCGACAGCAATCTCTCCCTTAAAGTGAATCTGTTTAAAATCGTTTTCTGAGTCAGAAGAAAGAACGGCTGTAAGTTCATTACCGAAATAGAGCCTTAGTTCGCCGCCTCCCGATGCGTTTCTTACAATGGAGTCAATTTTCTCAGCTTCGGGAGTTCCTTTTTTGACACCTAACTTTTGTCTGATTTTATATGCGTCCATTGCATAGCTTCCATCTCTCCACGGATTACACATGAAAGCGGAGTGCCAGCCGTCAATTTCAAGTCCGAGTGAATAGAACATGGAGATATTGCCGGTGTTACGTAACAATTCTTCAACAGGTGTCGATTTATCATTTTCACAGAGCCAGTCCCGAATCTCTTCCTCAGTTTCTTCGTATAGCTCTTCGGTTCCATCTTGCTCCATCTTTTGACGTATCTCTTTGAGGTATTCGCCTTCCGGATAATCCCACCATTCCAACACCTTTTCATGTATTGAATCCAGTGAGTTCGAACTGACGGATTTTTGAAGTAGGTCTTTACTCTCACATAAGTTGTCTCGGTAATCCACAAAGTATAGATTCACGTAGCTTGGTAAGTATGTTTGAATTTGTGCATTCATAATGGATTTTGTTTATTGAATTCTACACGCTGTTTGTTTATAAATTCCTGTGTGTCTTTGCGATACATCCCGTCAAGTGAAATATCATACTTCACACCAAATTTCTGTTGAAGCATTGGGGTCATGTGTGTTTCCCAAAGTTCTAACCTCTGCATCTGCCTGTCGGATTCTTCCGCAACTTGGGTAGCAAATGAGAGTATGTTGTCCAGATTGCTCATGTTTAAGTGATTGAAAGGGTTTGCTTCACGGTGTTTAGCTTGGTTTTAGAGAAGATCCAGCCTGCTCCACATTTGAGACGGGCATTAAAACTGCCACCTAAATCACTCAATAGCCCTTTGATGGGCTTGGTGTCTCCAATAACGGCGAAGGATTTTTCGGAGTAGTCAATAATCTCGACACCTTGCACGTTCATGGATTTGGAGTCTGGTTTTGTAGCGGTTGATTTATCCTTCGGACTTGATTCAATAACAGGTGAAAAATCTTTCTCGTAAATACGTTGGTGAATCAGCGTTCTGGCTATCTCACATCTTTCTGCTACATAATCTTCCATTTCGTATGACTTACCGAGCTCTGAATTTAGCGAGACAAGTTCTTCGTTCCTTCTCTCATCGCTTATATTTCTGTCGATTGAGATATGACCAATGCCTCCGTAGCGTTTGATAAAAGGGCTGGTAATAGAGAATGAAGAATCTGTCATTCCATCGAATCCCTTATCTACAAACAATCGGGTGATTTCTTTGACTTGTGGCTCTGATGGTCCCTCATTCCACTCAACAATGTAAGAGTCATAATAATGCTTTCTGACAGAAAACTTTGTAGCTGGGAACTTATGCTTGAGAAGACTACGAAGATTATTGGCTGCGGTTTTTTGTCCATCGTTCTTTGTTACAATGGTGAGAAAGCCATATTCTTTTTCGATGCGTATTTTTTCCTGCTCTAATTCTGCGTTCTTTGCCTGCTCTTCTTGTAGAATCTCCTCACTATCTTTTTGTAGGAGTTTCTGAACTTTTTCACAATCAGTAACCATAGAGGTTTTGTAGTGTGACAACAATCCAGTATATCTCATATAATCGAAACCCTGAGCATCAACTGTAATTGCCCGACCAGATGGGGTACGGATAAGTGTAAAGAGAAAATATATAGTTTCACGTTCAAACTCTGAGAGATTGTCAGAATCCCGTCCTTCTTCTATATCATCAGAGGCACTTCCTCCATTATCTTTTACAATATGACCTCTGTTCTGATAATCAAGTGCTGTAAAATTGTCTTCGCTCATTTCGACAATATCCACGATTTTACCCAGTTCGAGTTTTTCGCTGAAGCTTTTGTGAGTACTCAAGTGGTATTTTAGCATATCCGTCAGGTCGTTAAATTTTGAACCTTTCTGATAGCTATATATGAAATCGCCAATATTGATTTCTCCGGCGGTTTTGGCATTGTTTGCTTCTGCTTGTTCTTGATAGCGAAGATAGTTCTCAGATACAGGGCGTGGAACGAATATAGGATCGCCTTTATCGCTTGTTCCATCAAACCAGTAGATTTTATGCCACTGGTTAAACTCTGGATTGATGTTGGTTTTGAGTAACGCAATCATTGACTCTCTGTCCAGTCCTCCTAAATTGCAGTTACCGCTCATTAGAAAGCAGGTGGCACCATTGTTCCAACTACCCTGTGTGATGCCGAGGTTGTGACCTTTGAGTACCAGTACACTATTGTCAATAGAGAGATAATACCTTTTGCGTTTTGCTGCAAATATGGCTTTGCCCTCCTGTATTGAATCGATTGTTATCTCGTTGATGGAGGTTGCAGCAAGTGAGTTTACTTTTATCACGGTGAGCTTGTCACCGGCTTTTATTTGTTCAATCATCGTTTTAGTTATTAGAGTTTATACTTAGCAGGCAAGCTGAGTGACGAAATACATAATATAATCGGATTCAAGCCCCAAGTTAGAGCAAGCATCCTCAAAGTCTCGGTCTCTTAGGTCGCCTAAATTTTGCATATCTCTGAGATGACGCAGTTCGTCTTCCAGATATTCTTCCGCTTGTTTCTTGTCGCAACTGCATGTGTTACAGATCCTGTCTATTATTCCCATAAGTTTATATTTTTATTGGTTGTTAGTGATTCAGTACTCTTTCGCAGATAGATTCTTGTTTCAAAACCATACTGAACCCAGACATATCGCTGTCTTGCGGCGATTAAGGTCCGTCGAACCTCCATAACCTCTTTCAGATTCTCCTTTATCGGATGGCACATTCTCAAAGGGTTGGCACCGAAAACTAAGCCTCGCACGTTTTTATAATGTTGGTAAATCCACCAGGTAGTCATCCGTTTTACAATGAGGACACCCCCAGAACTGACCATCTTCATCTTCCAGCCATTCCATTTGCTCCTCATTGCCTTGTAGTGGCAGTTCTGGAGCATCAAATTGCGGATTCCTGTCTATTAGAATCGTATCGCAATTATTGCATTTACACAAATAGTCTCGCTCCATATTATTAGGTGTGTGTTTGCCAGCCTTTTGTCGGTACTAATTGTACACACATTGACTGGTCGGGTGAACCATGATATACCAAGCCACCCACAAGACCTTCACGTCCGTCCGGGTAGCGTTGTACGAAAAGGAATGAGAGCGGAGCGAAGTCATAATGCAGTTCGATTTCACACGGGCGGTCAGGATTGCTGGTTTCCCAACTTTTTAATCTATCCAAACATTGTTGCAATGTCGGGTCGTTTGTTTCTGCGGCATGTTTCATTGCTTCGTCATACCGCTCTTGGCAGAATATTTTCATCGTTTTATTTTTTATGGATTATTCACTATGTTAATTTTGTATCGGTTCATCTATTAGGAAGATGAATTTTGCACAGTTTCCAGGCAAAGTACCGGCATCATTATGCCGATAAAACCCTTCAGTTTCAAAATCTACATCAACCGGGTGACCTTCTGATGTTTCCAGAAAGTCCTTTATTTGCTTTTGCTCCTCCTCACTAAGACCTGTATAGTCATCGTTGACAAGGGCACAAGCCCAATAAACAGGGAGAAGGTATATAATAGGATATGCCATAATCGGATTCTTAAAAGGTAAATTCCACATAAACCGTAGTTTCACCTTTGCGGAGCCGTTCATGGTTCACATCGTCGTACAGATGGGTGCTAAACTTTTTTGCTGATGGGATATACTCATCCCGAACCCACACAGGAGCAGTTTCAGAGTCATTCAGTCGGAAAAAATCACCCTTTTTGAGCTGGCGGACTGTTGCAGTCTCAGCCTCATCGTTAGTACGCATAGACTTCTTGATATTCCGATTCATATATCTCGAAATTATATAGGTTCTCTTCGTCACTGGCAAGGTTTTGCCAATGGTCACAAACAAACGATTGAATCACATCCAAGCAGGCATTTGTTTTCTGCTGGAGTAATTCAATCGCTCTATCTTTCCACTCGCCACTCTCGGCAAGTTCCAGTAATTTTTCTTCGCTCATATTCGTAACATTTTAAGAATCAATAATAAATTCATCCTCATAGACTTCGATAATCGCACCGCTACCACAGATTTCTACAGTCCAGCGGTTACCTTCTTGGCTGAGGATTAGAATGTTTCGATAGCCTTTGTATGGGGTTATCAGGGTTGCATATTTTCCTTGCATAATCTTTAATCTATTTGTCAGTTAATATTTAGTTGATTGGAGTATGTTAAATCTCCTGTGGGGGTTCGTCGTTCTCTGATTTATAAAATCGGTCACCTTCAGCCCATTTCATCGCTTCAATGTAAAGTTGAAAGGCTTCTTCCAATGAAAGTGAATCGGCGGGAATCAAAGCGAGTGTTTCGCCCATACAGACATCACTTTTGTGATATTCCTCTTTCACATCATCAAGTGTCAGTTTTTCTTCTTTACATATAGCTTCAATCTCATAGAAATCTTCGTCGCATGTAAGGCATTGAAAGGCATAGCCTTCAGTGGAAGACTTGGTTAATGCTTGTCCGCATTTAGGGCAGAATTTCCGTGTTTTCATATTATTTCCTCCTTAATTGATAGAGCTACCATCCAGACAATGTACATGATAGCATCTTTTCGAGTTGGTAATTCCGGATCATCACAGAGGCTTTTTACAGCCTTGAATAACTGCTCGTCAGAAACTTCTGCCAGTTGTTTTTGCACATACTTTTTGTCGGCAATAACAGAACACGCATCATCAGCTCTACCGGATTCGGGGACTGAATCAACATCTTTCCGAGTCAGCCCGACTTCCTTATGCAAGTAGTCGAGGTAGTAGTAATTAAGCCTGCTCATAGTCGATGTCGAATTTGAGGTGTAACTTCCGGCAAATCTCTTTTGCGGTATATCCTCCGCTATAATCCTCGCCGAACAATTCAAGGCTACCGAAATAGGCGATGAAATCATCTATCTTGTGCTGCATCGGGAACAATACCCATTCGTCCCAATAGCTGCAACAGTTTTCCATAAAGACTTTGAGATGTTTTTTGCCCCAGTCTTTCGTGAAGATTTCGTTGAGAGCAATTTCGCTAATCCAACCATAGCTGTATCTGTTCGTGCCGGATTTATAGACACATTGCCAGCTTTTTACGTTGGGCACATATCTGACAAGCAGACCATATTCAAACAGGCTGGTGGCTTTGTTGAGGTCGCCACCGTGAAAGGTTCTTTGCTTCATATCTTATGATTTTATTGGTTTCATTCAGAGTAGTTGCCCGATTACTTTTTTGGTTATTTTATCGGCAACATTTTTTTGTAGGGCACAAAAAAGCCGGAACACTTTGCAGGATTCCGGCGGGAAATATTGAGTCGCTTTAGGTGTTAGAACCCGAAGCATGGGACACGGGGACAAGACAATACAGCATAGGCTATAATTCCCATCAGTACCAAACCGGTAATAAATACAGTATTGGCAATCAGATCTTCGTGCTTCTGGATCAGGGAATATATTTTTTTCATATTGAGTTTATTTAGAGGCTGGTAAAAACAAAAAAGAGCATAAGACGCTGGTTCTATGCTCTTTCGAGACAAAATTGTTTCTGAAAAGTCCGGCAAATTACCAGACGTGTGAAGCGTTACGCGGCTGGTGTTGGTGGCAATGGTCTCCACTTATTTCGGAGAAACCGCACATTATACACCCGTTGCAATACCTCGTTTTTGAAGCTACACACAGTTACCGTGTCGCGATTCTCTTGCAATTCGCCACTCTCTTTCAGTCGCTGGAGCGTACTCTTGCACGCTTTGAAGTTCTTAAAGCAGCCAAAACTTTTGGTTCCCTTAACATCGTGTAATTCTATCATATTACCGGCATATTTATTTGTTGTTACTTTCTTCACGTAGTCCACTCTTTGCACCACATTTGATACTGGGCATTGAGCATTTATAGAGACGTTTCCATATCCTTACATCAATCGTTTAAGGAGATTCCACGCAGATTCACCGAATTTCCGGCATATAAAAGACCGCAAAGATTCTCCTTTGCTTCCTGCATATCCGTATCGGTTCATTAGGTATCGGACAAATTTGTGGGTAATAAACTCTAATTTGCCTGACCTGTTACTTGCTTGCCTGTTAAAATACGGCGATATACTTACTTCAAAATGAGCCGTAAAGTTGGCAGATACTTCGTTAAAAGCTATTAGTCTGTACATAGTCATAGATAATTCGGGCAGAACTTTCCCACTAAACTCGTGGAAAAATCTGAATGGATTACACGTTACCACATAGGTACGGCATACATAAAAAAGTAGCAGACAGCAGGTCTATTTCAACCCGCTATCTGCATACTCCCCAAACCAAACTAACTGTTACCACGCAGTTACGCAGCGGCTTGAGTTGCTTGCTGGTGCTTGGTCGCTGGTTTTTTCGCTTCTGTTTCAGTAACTTTTTCAATAGGCTTTTCAGCTTCTTTCGGCAATTCCACACGGAAACCGAGTGCGTCGAAACTTGCCTTTGTTGCGGCGTGAATTGCTTTTTTGTAGTCCCTTGCGGTACGTTCTAAATCCTTTTTAGTAGGAACAAGACCGATTTTTTGCCACACGGATTCCTCCAGTTCATAGCGTTTAATACGTTCGCCATTTTTTGTCTGGAAAATGATTTCAGTCGGAGTTGAGGCACGAAGTTTTGACCGGATACCGTCATTGTCGGCACGTAGGTCTGTTTCTTTCTGTTTTACAGCCCAGAAAGTAGCCACTACATTTTTCCATACACGGAATACTTCGTCCTGCGATTTGTCGGCAGGTTCATATTCAGCCCCGAAAAAATGTTGTGCGGTACGTGTTTCTACTCCATCTTTGTTGGTTGATTTGTACACCAATACCACACCTGCAAAGTTTGTTGCCAAATTTGCCAATTGTTCTGCATTTAACTTACAAGTTGCCATAATCTTTTAATTTTTAGATTGTTAATGAATTGTTTGAACCTATGCAATAGTGCATATTGAGGGCAGGCAGGGACTCGAACCCCACATTTTGCCAGAGTATAGCAAAACACGGCAACCTTACCGTCAGCCCATAAAAAATGCACGCAATTCATTCACCTGAAATGCGTGCAATTTTTTCAATATGCCTCACTCAAAAACGTGCCACATAGTTTGCTCCACAAGAATAAAGCGTTATATTTGCAGTGTTCAGACAGCAAATAGATACTATTCTGCATCGTGGCAAACCCTTTGGTACTCCAATTTCGCAAAGGTGTTTCTTTGGCACGTCCCGCACCTTTTCCAGTGCGGCAGCTAACAGCAAGGCGGTGGGCGGCTGGTGATTTCAGTGCATAACATTGGCATACACTCTTTCTCAAGCTCCGTGCGGATTGTTTTTCCCGCATTGTGAACTTTACTCCGGCTGCAACTGGGCAGACTTATGGCACTATTTTTTCACTACCTTGTTTCCATACAACTCACGCTCCCAAATTATTGCGTTTTGTGTATGCGGTCAAAGTACACGTACTTTGCCGTTCCTACTTGCTACATTGGTTTGTAGTTCCGTGCGGTGTGGTTGTTTAACACCCTCTTTAATCGCTCCAAAGCGAACGGACGTTTTTTGCTTTTCCAGAGTGCAAAAAAATGTTTCCAATAAAAAAACTCTTTTGTTTCTCGCTTTTGCGGTCTGTTTTTCTTTTTTTCCTAAAACTATTTTTTAATTCGTTTTTTGATATTGTTTTTTGTTTGCCGTTCGGCTTGTTTCGTTTGCCGTTCGACATGATTAAGTATAACACCGTTTTTTCAATCTCCAAACTTTTTGAATATTTTTTTTTCGGTGTGGCTCTTTGCATACGTCAAAAATAGACTTGAACACACACGCACGCGAGGGGGAGGCTGTAAGTAGTTGAATATCAACTTAAAAAGAAAAAGATTGATTTTTGAAAAAATATTTTTCTTTCTGTTTTTTGGTTTTGGGTATGATTATGAGTGTATGAAAAAATGAAAGATTATTCAACTATCTGATTATCAATGTATTAGAATTGTTAAGAAACGACAATTGAATAAGAAAATTATTTTTTACTTTCAAATTTTGAATATACAGAGAAAAGAGGTTTACTTTTGTACAAAGTAAACCGTCTAACTAATTGAAATACAATGGTGTGATAAAAATAAAAAGATGAGGGAGGGTGTGCCTGCCGGTGCGAGGTGTATACGTGAGATGGGGGTAATTTTTCAAGTCTCGTTTTAGGATTTACTTACTTATCGTAAGTAAGTAAACGGAGTTCCAAAGACACCGTTCTCAGCTCCTTAATGATGGGTTTTGACTTATACAGAGAATAGGATGCTTTGCTTCTATGTATATATGAATAAGCATGAGGTAAGTAACAATGGAATACACAAGAGCTTAATAGCCAGCCCAATTTATTTCATCAACTGTATATGTTGGATAGGGAATCTTTATTGTCGAGGTGTATATATTACAATTGACGTTTTTTCGCCTGGTTGATTTCCGCTACTTATTTGATATTTTTACAATGAAAAAAGCGAAGCGGGAAAATCTCACTTCGCTTTTCTGTTTTTACTCATCAGGTTGTTCCGGTTCTTCGGGAGTTCCCGGTTCCTCAACTGAAGGAACCAGCCCTGTTGCTTCTTTGTAAATAGGGCGAGGATGGTTCCCGTGATTCTCTGTGTCGTGCAGGGGTGCATCGCTATGATTTGTGAACGGTGGCATGACGAGATAACGCTCTATCCAGTCTTTGTACTTCCATGCGGAGATTTCCCGGAACCATACTTCATAGTCTATCCAGTAAGCTTGTAGCATATTGGTGGTTTGCGGCATATCGAAGTAGGTCAGGTTGCAGCGTTCGTTAAGTGCCGGTTCCTTACCTTTTGCATTCTGAATGGCAACATTGATGCGCTGGAAGACCTCGAAGGGTTCACACTCCTTGTCCGGATCGCTATTGTTCAGGTTGTTCAGAATGAATCGTACCCGCATGGTGGCCCGACCTTCGCCGATGCGTTGCTGCTGCACCAGATAGCGGACGTTGACAAAATGGATAAAAATAGCCGGGAAAGCGACCTCCATCTCCATGTTTGTGTCACGAATGATGCGCAGGTACTGTCCGTTATCAATAGCAATAGTTTTGAAGAACGGTGGTGAAGTCGGAACTTCAGGATTCTCGCGAATGGTGAGCAGTGCCCGTTTGACGGCATAATACATTTCAGCAAACGGGTTCTTTACCACTTCCTCTGGTGTGGTAACTTTCCTATTCTCAGTGCTAACCGGAGGTGTTGCTGTGATGGCTTGTTGCTTATCTTTTATCATGTATGTGGGAATCCTTTAAAAATTATTGGTGTTAATACTGAATTTATATGTTCTAAGACTTTGAGGCTATGACCGATAAACTGCCTCTGTACGGGACGGCGTGATGAGTATTGGTTCACGGTATATAGTCCAAATTTGGGGTCGGTGTTGTGTACTGCTGCATAACTTTGATTGCGTCCCCGTTTCTTGCCTCGTTTACCTTTAATGGCCTTGCTCTCTTCACTCGTCCAAATGTCATAACTATAACGACGACGGTAATCCCGTTTCCCGAAAGCACTGTATGAACCGTACTGCCCTTTTTCTCCTTTAATCTTACTTTTCAGTTCTTCCTGATCAATTAGAACCGGATGAGTGAATTTCTTTCCCCATTTCGACTCACGAGGAGCCCATTTTGTCCCACTGCCGTAGAAGCCACCTTGGGTAAATGATTCTCTAAAACAACTTAAAGCATATTCACCCGCCTCTGTCGCAAAGTCCTCAGCATTCTTAGCCAGTATGCTGTGCCACTGCTTTGATCTTATATCCTTGGCCCAGAGATTACAGAACTGTTCTAAGGTTAACTTGCTCATGCGATACCGAATTTACGTTTGATACGCAATTTTATTGCTTCAACTTCAACGGGGACAGAGATGGCAAAGTACACATGCGCCTTTGAGAATATCCGGCCACCAGTGGCAAGACTTTCCGAGAACACCGGATTTACCTTTCCTTTAAAATCGGGTTTTAAGATAGAGCCAAAAACAGAACCGTAACCATCCGAGGTCAGATAACAGCGGCACGCCCATTCAATCGGTGGTATCAGTTCCGGCGGAAATTCACTCTTGAGGTATGATATGCCATCAAACGACTGGTGCCATGCCCGAACCCGCTCATCGTTCTGGGTGTTGAAAGTAACTATGCTGTCCATCGATATGCCCATCCACCATGCTGCTATGGTTGCCGAATGTAGTACCTGAGCATTTTCAGTTTCCGCATAAGTTTCGTTATACTTCTGGCACACCAACTCGTATGTTTCCATCTCAGCAAGGCTTAACGTGTCAGGTAGTTCTTGCATCATAGCGACCTCTTCGACTGCTGCGAAATCGACCAAGTTGTCGATGGCTGCAACCAATGTATCGCGTTCCAGTTCCTCCCGCTCGGTGAGGTGAATGTTCTTGCTTTGCAGAATCTCCAATGCCCTGTCAAAGTCAATGCGTAGTCCGGTAAGTGCCCGGCCTATCAAGAACGAAGCTCGAAGAGATATGATGTCATCGAATACTTCAAGCCGCTGGGCACTGTTTTCGTAGTTATACACCATACGGCGAAAGGCATCCAGAATCAGCAGGTATTCTTGATGCGCTTTGTCGCCTGATTTTATTTCAACTCTCTCTGCCATTTGTTACTGTTTTAGGAAGTTGGCAATTTGGCTGCTTCTGGAATGGCCGTAGCGTTTATAATATTCTTCGTCACTCATCACTCGACGGTCATTGTTTGACTTTGATCCAATACCGGAGCTGACTCCACCACTTGTCATCGGGACAGCGTTTAGCTGTTTACCCACGTTGATACCGAACTCTTTCTCGATCTCATCGGCTGAGACCTCGTATTTATCAGTGATAAGTTGGTAGAGTTTGATCCGGTCTTCGTTGTTCATCTCAATGCGGTTAGAGTATTTGAACTCTAATCCTTCCGGGATGTAACCCATTGCGACCAGACGAGGCATCACCTCCTCATTCATAATGTTTTCGATGTATCGACGATAGACCTCAATACGTTCCCTGAAAATATCTTGATGTGCTTTGGTGGAACCTACATAAGACTGGGTTGCACCCGCCATTGACTCAGAGCCCAAAATCAAATTGGAAACTTCACGATTGACGAACTCGATTAAGCTGGTGTATATCTTCTCCGAATTGGACATGGTGAAAGTCTTGATATCCACCTCATCTTCTATGCCCGTGATCACCACTTTGTTTTGAGCGGCATTTGCGATTTCATTGGCAAGACGTTTGCGGTCAGCGTTGCTCTCACTGACAGTCTTCCCATGAATGATAGGTTGTCCATAAGTATGGCTAAAGTTCACGTAGTTCGCAACCGTAAATTTCTTAGCCAGAATCAAAGGGGTTGTGGCGGAGAAAAGGCCGATGCCGCCGGAGTTTACCAATACATAGTTGGAACGATAGGCTTTGGAACTGACATTCCAATTCGGAAGCCAAATGCCCTGCCGCTTCACTACTGTGTGCTGGTCTGGCAGAACGTTACGTCTTTCGATGAGATTGACCTCTGCCAGTTTTCCGGTCTTGGGGTCAATGTGTGGCATTATCTCAATCAAGGAAAAACCATAGAGCTTTGACTCTACGATTCCTTTTATGATTTTATCAAATTGGGAACCTTGAACCCTCTGTGTATATTGGATATCCTTAACATACTTACCCTTGTCATTCATCCGGGCAAGCATATACCTGTCACCGAGAATCTGGCTTTCAAGTGTTTCAATAACGGCCCGGATATGGGCATCCTGCTCCAG
Source organism: Bacteroides graminisolvens DSM 19988 = JCM 15093 (assembly GCF_000428125.1). Taxonomy (GTDB): domain Bacteria; phylum Bacteroidota; class Bacteroidia; order Bacteroidales; family Bacteroidaceae; genus Bacteroides; species Bacteroides graminisolvens. The sequence continues at coordinate 2,701 of NZ_ATZI01000004.1, read as the reverse complement.
ACAAGCTTCGTATAAATCTACAAGTCTTGAACGGTCATCAAGTATGGTTCCGAGTGTTATATCCTGCCGGACGGATTTATATCGGTTATTACGTTCAATCTCTCGAACGTATTCCGTGATGGTCTTTTTAGAGGTGCGAAATATACTCTCAAGTAACTCACCATTGAAAGAATTTTGGGCTGTAACTACCTGCATGTATCTGATTTTCTAGCAGAATAGCCTTACGCACATAAAAAAGTTGAAAGTAAAATCAGAGTATCTAAACAATGCAAATGTAATTATATCATAAACAGTTACTTAGTCAGTGATTTATACGACATTAAAGTATATCAAAAATAGCTACTTTCTTGCATCTAACACGCTGTACAATAGGTATTTAGCTAAATAAAAAAGCGTTTTTTTTGAGTGAATTATCTATCTTTGCAGCGTAATTATTAACTGTAAAAACAAAAATGAGTATGAATGAAACTTAAAACCGTGACTTCCTTTACTTTGAAGTATAGGGAATTCCCGGAATTGCTGTTTGGGAAGTCCGAAAGTGGCACTGTATATTTTGATGCCACCCTTTATGTTCTTCAGAAAGGAGATTCACAGAAGCATTCACCAGTAGATTTCATTCGCAAGTTTACACACTGGTTTGAAAGTGTAAAAGCGGCTTATGAGATACCTGACAATGAGGTTGTGATAACGGATGAGGCAACCGGACACGTATTAATTGATGAGTCGCTGGCTTTACTCTTTGTGGCATATATTGACCCTGCTTTCGGGGTATATATGCTTGAACGAGTTTCAGAGATGCTTCTGGATGGTGTAGCACTTTCGGACACCCGAATCATGCAAATGATCAGAGATAGATTAACGAAAGAAACATTATCTAATTTAATTGAAGATTTATGAAACGAAGTCCATTTCACAAACCGAAGCCGGTTTTAATTTTTAATGGAGCCTATGTTCTGGTAGGCATAACGCGCTCCATTCGTAGTGCCTCCGAGATTTCCGGAGGCAACCCGCAAGCCATCTCGTTCGCCTGCACGGGGCGAGCCATTTCTGCGGGTAATTTTTATTATCGCCATATCCATCCCGACATCGAAATAGAGATTACGGATTTGGATACGCTCAAGTTACAGGAATACGATAAAATGTGTAATGTAGAGCGGCGATACCATTCTGTGCGGGAAATGGCCCGACGCAGGAAAATAGCAGATGATAAAAGAAAAAACAATTTAAACGATGACGCGGATGAAAACAAATAGTAGTATGGGTGTTATCCGTTTTGAGGATGCGCCGATCAGAGTGATATACAGTTCACAAGAAGCGGTCGAGTGGCTTTGCCTAAATGACTTACTTAAGGTTCTTGACCGCACTTGTATGATGGACAATGGTACGGCAATGAAACTTTGTCGTACTTCCTTTCGAATCCCCTTCAAAGATGGAGGGCGGAACCGCTGGGGTGTAAAGCCCCACGATGTACATAACTTGTTGCGTGTGGTGCAACCAGAAAATGCGATTGTCGGGAAGTTATGCGAACGGATGCAACAATGGGTCAATGACCTGCCTACCTCAATGGTACAGAGTAAACGGAAATCCTTGTCAATCCCGACTGGAGAGCCCGTGGTGTTTACCTATCAGGATAAATTTCCCAACACGTTCAAGGCCGACAGTGGACGAATATATGTCAATGCCACTCAGATGGCCAAAGGATTTGATAAATTACCTTCGACATGGCTTACGCAGTCTTCCACGACAGAGTTCAGATCTGCCCTGGTCCGGGACGGCAAATCGCTCTCGATGGAAAGCCAGGTAATGACTACTCGCGGTCATTACGGTGCAACATGGATTGAAGAACCTTTAGCGATGGAGTTTGCCCGTTGGCTCTCTCCTGAGTTTTCCGATTGGTGCAACGAGCGCATTAAGGAACTTGGTACAAAGGGATATGTAACACTTGTTCCTGCCAAACGGGAACATCGGAACTCATTCAGCGAAGCCGTTGGTAATTTTCCTGTCCCTCAAAACTTTGAAGAGGCGTTGATGCTGGCTGCCGACCAAGCCCGGAAGATACGGGAAGATGAACCCAAAGTCACTTTTTACGAAGAGTATGTCGAAGAACGCGATCATTTCAAGAGTTCCCGGATAGCGGACGAACTAGAAATCAGCACCGTACAACTACATCGGTTCTTGGCGGAGAATAACATCATCAAGTTTGAGGGTTATCGCTGGGTCGTTCACACTCCCTATCAGGCTCTTCAATGTGATGTTCCCTATATGTGGGAAAAACAGGATGGCAAGATTTACCCGACAGGTTCGGTCAAACGATGGACGCAGGCCGGACGTGAGTATATCATTGAGATGTGGCGTGAACAACACCCGGAGTTATATTCTAAGAAGCGGTAAGATGGCAGAGAATGTATTGCAAAAAATCATCCGCAAGACCGGATGTAAATAATAATCAGAAAAGGTACCATATAATAATTAAAAAATGGACCACTGCCACTTGCAAAAATATTAAAATGTTGGAACGTGGCAAAGGATATTTTCCCTTTTCCCGTTTTCTGTTTAGATAAACTTCTATACACATAATAAATCATTTATTTTTTGTTTAATAATTTCGTCTGCTTCAGTCTGTAAGAATCCCCGTTCATATTTACCAGATAAGCTTTTTGCGTAATTCTGTCTATAAGTGCAGCAACAAGTATTTTATCCT